>NZ_CP155449.1:1387906-2775813 GCF_040518285.1 Knoellia sp. S7-12
GATAGGCGATCGGCGACGGACCCGAGTCGTCCGCGACGATCAGCACTTCGACACCGACCTCACCGACGGGGTCGCCGAGTCTCCACGACGCGAGGCGACGCAGTGACGGGGAGGTGCCCTTGGCGGCATACCAACGCTGTGAACCCATCCATGCTTCGATGAGCTCGAGCTTGGTCGGCGTGATGTTGGCGCCCTTGTGGATCTCAGCCACGGCTCTCAGCTCCGACGCGCAACCAGAAGAAGTCGCGGCTGCCCATCGTGAAGGTGACCCGGCCGTCGGCGGCGGTCCACGGGAAGTTCGCGCCGCCAAAGAGGTCGAAGAGCTCGTTCTCTCCGAGCGACTCGGGCAGCTGCACCGTCGCGGCCTGTGGCTTGTCCGAGAGGTTGTTGACGCACAGCACGGTCTCGCCGCTGTGGTCGCGACTCCCGCCCAGCGAGCGGGTGTAGGCGAGGATCGACTCGTTGTCGGTGGGCACGATCGCGAAGTCGCCGAGGCCGAAGGCGGGGTGCAATCGGCGAACGCCGAGCATGCCCCGCACCCAGTGCAGCAGCGAGTGGCCGGTGGCCATCTGCGCCTCGACGTTGACGCCGTTGTAGTTGTAGACGAGCGACGAGATCACCGGGAGATAGAGCTTGCCCGGATCGGCCTGGGAGAAGCCCGCGTTGCGGTCGGGCGTCCACTGCATCGGCGTGCGCACCGCGTCGCGGTCATTGAGCCAGATGTTGTCGCCCATGCCGATCTCGTCGCCGTAGTAGAGACAGGGAGAACCCGGCAGCGACAGCAGCAGCGCGTGGATGAGCTCGATCTCGGGGCGTGAGTTGTCCAGCAGGGGAGCGAGGCGACGGCGGATGCCGACGTTGGCCCTCATCCGGGGGTCGGGGGAGTACCAGCTGTACATCGTGGCGCGCTGCTCGGGCGTCACCATCTCGAGGGTGAGCTCGTCGTGGTTGCGCAAGAAGGTGCCCCACTGGGTGCCCGCCGGGATGTCGGGGGTCGCGGCGAGGACGTCGATGATCGGCTGCGCCCTCTGGTCGCGCATGGCGTAGTAGAGCATCGGCATGACCGGGAAGTGGAAGCACATCTGGCACTCGGGATCCTCCGTGGTGCCGAAGTAGTCGACGACGTCGGCCGGCGGCTGGTTGGCCTCGGCGAGGAGGATGCGGCCGGGATACTCCTTGTCGACCATCGTGCGGAGCTTGGCGAGGAACGCGTGGGTCTTGGGGTGGTTCTCGCCGTTGTGTCCCTCCTCCTCATAGAGATAGGGCACGGCGTCGAGGCGGAACCCGTCGATGCCCATGTCCATCCAGAAGCGCACGACCTCGAACATCGCCTCGTGGACTGCAGGGTTCTCGAAGTTGAGGTCCGGCTGGTGACCGAAGAAGCGGTGCCAGAAGAACTGTCGGCGGATCGGGTCGAAGGTCCAGTTGGACGTCTCGGTGTCGATGAAGATCACGCGGGCGTCGGTGTACTTGTCGTCGGTGTCGGACCAGACGTAGAAGTCGCCGTAGGGACCGTCCGGGTCGCTGCGTGAGGCCTGGAACCACGGGTGCTGGTCGCTCGTGTGGTTCATGACGAAGTCGGTGATGATCCGGATGCCGCGGGCGTGCGCCTCGGTGACGAGCTGCTGGAACTCCGGCAGCGTCCCGAACTCGGGCAGGACCTGGGTGTAGTCGGCGATGTCGTAGCCACCATCACGCAGGGGACTGGCATAGAACGGCGGCAGCCACAGGCAGTCGACGCCGAGCCACTGGAGGTAGTCGAGGCGGTTGATCACCCCTTGGAAGTCGCCTGCACCCGAGGCGTTGGAGTCTCCGAAGGCGCGCACGAGCACCTCATAGAAGACGGCGGTCTTGAACCACTCGGGGTCGTGCTTGAGCCCCGGCTGGTGCAGTCCCAGTCCTTGCGTGGTCGTCACTCGTCAGTACCTCTTCAGTTCGATGATGTGGACCGGCTCGTGGTCGGGGCCGAGTTGAACCATGGCCTCGCGCAGGAAGCTCCACCACGTGTCGGTGATGAGGTCGTGCGCGCGGAACCCCTCGTCGGGGTGCAGCCCGAGGGCGGGCATGTCGAAGACGACGCGGCTCCACCGGGTGCTGTGCGGGTCGAGGTTGGCGATGACGATGATGACGTCCTCGTGCGCCGGGGTGCCGGTCGCCTCGTCGGCGGGGACGACGCGACGCTTGCTGAACACGATGATGTTCTCGTCGTCGGCGTGGTGGAACGTGATGTTGCGCAGCCAGTGCAGGGCCGGGTGCTCGCGCCGGATCTCGTTGAGGCGGCGGAGATACCACGCGAGCGACTGCCCCTCGCGGGGGCCGCCGGGCTCGAAGTCCTCCCAACGGCGGTTGCGGTACTGGTACTTCTCGTTGTCGATCTGTTCCTCGGCGCCTGGGCGCGCGACGTGCTCCATGAGCTCGTAGCCGGTGTAGATCCCATAGGTCGGGACGAGGGTGCCCGCCAGCGCCGCGCGCAACTTCCAGGCCGCCGGACCACCGAACTGCATGTAGGGCGTGAGGATGTCGTGCGTCGTCGGCCAGAAGCTCGGCCGCATGTAGTGCGCGGTCTCGGTCGCGAGCTCGGTGACGTACTCCTCGAGGTCGGGCTTGGTGTTGCGCCACGCGTAGTAGGTGTAGCTCTGCTGGAAACCGGCCTTGGCGAGCGTGCGCATCATCGCCGGCTTCGTGAACGCCTCGGACAGCCAGATGATCTCGGGGTGGTCGATGGCCACGTCCTGAATCAGCCACTGCCAGAACTCAACTGGCTTCGTGTGCGGGTTGTCGACGCGGAAGAGCGTGACGCCGTGGTCGATCCAGACCTGGATCATCCGGCGCATCTCCGCATAGGAGCCGGCGGGGTCGTTGTCGAAGTTCAGGGGGAAGATGTCCTGATACTTCTTCGGCGGATTCTCGGCGAACGCGATCGTCCCGTCGGCGCGCGTCGTGAACCACTCCGGGTGCTCGGCGACCCACGGGTGGTCGGGGGAGCACTGCAGCGCGATGTCCATCGCGACCTCGAGACCGAGCCGGCGGGCCTCGGTGACAAAGAAGTCGAAGTCCTCGAACGTCCCCAGGTCGGGGTGGATCGCGTCGTGCCCACCGTCCGGGGAGCCGATGGCATAGGGGCTGCCCGGGTCCTCGGGCCCTGCGTCGAGCGTGTTGTTGGGCCCCTTCTTGGCGGCCTGTCCAATCGGGTGGATCGGGGTGAGATAGATGACGTCGAAGCCCATGCCTGCGACGGCAGCGAGGCGCTTGGCCGCGGTGCGCAGGGTCCCGGAGCGCCACGTGTGGGTCTCGTCGTCGTAGACCGCACCTTCGCTGCGCGGGAAGAATTCGTACCAGGCGCCGGTGAGGGCGAGCTGACGCTCCACAAGCAGGGGGTATGCCGTGCTCGGGCTGACGTGGTCCCTCACCGGAGTGCCCGACAGCTCTGCGTGGACCGGTCCGTGGGTCACGGCCGACAGGCGCACCTGCGGAGGACGGGTCTCGTCGCGCAGGGCGGCGGCTCCGGCCTCGAGGATCGCGCGACCCTCGGCGGTGCGGTCCTCGGTCCCGGCGGCCCGATCGAGGAGTTGGGCGCCCTCAGCAAGCATGAGGGCAGTGTCGACATCGGCCTGGATCTTGACCGTCGCGTCGTGCTCCCAGGTGCCGAAGGGGTCTGACCACCCCTCCACCCGGAAGGTCCACAGGCCGGCGCTGTCGGCCGACACCACGGCTTCCCACGTGTTGAGACCGGGGTTGGTGCAGACCATCTGCGTGACGTGGTCGACGCCCGCGGGATCAGTGAGGACGACAGAGGCGCTGACGGCGTCGTGACCCTCGCGGACGACAGTCGCTTCGACGAGGAAGGTCTCTGCCACCACGGACTTCGTGGGGCGGGCGCCGCCGTCGACGAGAGGGGAGACGTCAATGACGGGGATTCGGCCGAAAGGGGTCTGGGGCGGGGTGCTGAGAGGTGTGGCGGTCACACCGCGACGCTATCGTCCCGGGACCCCGAACCACGAGTCGTCCACGACTCATCGCCGACTCATCGCTGCACGTCAGGGGGACAAGTGGGTAAACGTTTCCGCTTCGCGCAGAATTGACCCTAGGATGACGCCTCGTGAAGGCCATCCGTCGCTTCAGCGTCCGTCCTGTTCTCCCCGCCCCCATCGCCGCGCTCGGTGACCTCGCGATGAATCTGCGCTGGAGCTGGCACCCGCCCCTGCGCGATCTCTTCGAGAGCATCGACCCCGAGCGGTGGGCCTCCGTCGGCGCCGATCCGGTCGCCATGCTCTCGGCGACGCCGGTCTCGGAGCTCGATGCGCTCGCGGCCGACGACGAGTTCGTCGCGCGGGTGGAGGATGCCAGGCAGGGACTGGACCGCTATCTGGGCGAGGACCGTTGGTACCAGCAGTGGGCAGCCGAGCAGGGCGACAACGGTGCCCCCTCGGCCATCGCCTACTTCAGCCCTGAGTACGGCATCGCTGCGGCGCTCCCGCAGTACTCCGGTGGCCTCGGCATTCTCGCCGGAGACCACCTCAAGGCCGCGTCCGACATCGGCCTGCCCATCGTCGGTGTCGGATTGTTCTACAAGACTGGCTACTTCCGGCAGAGCTTCAACCGCGACGGCTGGCAGCAGGAGGACTACCCCGTCCTCGACCCCGACGGCCTTCCCCTCTCCCTCCTGCGCGAGGAGGACGGGACCCCGAGCATCATCCTCATCAAGCTCCCCGGAAGTCGTGAGCTGCGCGCCCAGGTCTGGCGTGCCCAGGTCGGCCGCGTGCCGCTCCTCCTCCTGGACTCCGACATCCCCGGCAACGACGAGGCTGCGCGCGCCGTCACCGAGCGCCTCTACGGCGGTGGCGGCGAGCAGCGGCTCCAGCAGGAGCTGCTCCTCGGCGTCGGCGGGGTGCGAGCCCTCCGCCTCTGGTCGCGGCTCTCCGGCGCGCCCACGCCCGACGTCTACCACTCCAACGAGGGCCACGCAGGCTTCCTCGCTATCGAGCGGATCAGCGAGCTCGTGACCAGTGCCGGCCTCACCTTCGAGGAGGCCCTCGAGGCCGTGCGCGGCGCGACCGTCTTCACGACCCACACCCCGGTGCCGGCCGGCATCGACCGCTTCGAGCGTCGCCTCATCGAGATCTACTTCGGGGGCGACCTCGCTCCCGCTGGCGTTCCCCTCGACCGTCTCCTGGCCCTGGGCGCCGAGACCTACGAAGGCGGTAACTCGTCCATGTTCAACATGGCGGTGCTCGGTCTGCGGATCGCGCAGCGGGCCAACGGCGTCTCGAAGCTCCACGGTGTGGTGAGTCGTGACATGTTCGATGGCCTCTTCCCCGGCTTCGATGCCGATGAGGTGCCGATCACGAGCATCACCAACGGTGTTCACGGTCCCACGTGGGTCGACCGCAAGGTCTATGAGCTCGCGGGCCGACACGCGGACGACGTCACCGTCGACACGACCGTCCTCGACAGCCAGGCCTCGTGGGAGGCCATGGCTGACCTGCCGCGTGACGAGGTGTGGGCCACCAAGCGTCTGTTGCGCGAGCAGCTCGTCAAGGAGGCCCGCGCCCGTGTCCGCGCATCATGGGTCAAGCGAGGCGCTTCCACCGCCGAGCTCGGCTGGACTGACGAGATCCTCGATCCCGACATCCTCACGATCGGCTTCGCCCGTCGCGTCCCGACCTACAAGCGACTCACCCTCATGCTGCGCGACCCGGCCCGCCTCAAGAAGCTGCTGCTCGACCCCGAGCGTCCGATCCAGATCGTCATCGCTGGCAAGTCCCACCCAGCCGACGAGACCGGCAAGCAGCTCATCCAGCAGATGATCAAGTTCACCGATGACCCCGAGGTGCGTCACCGCATCGCGTTCCTCCCGAACTACGACATCGCGATGGCGCAGCACCTCTATCCGGGCTGCGACGTGTGGCTCAACAACCCGCTGCGCCCGTTTGAGGCGTCCGGCACGTCAGGCATGAAGGCTGCGCTCAACGGCGCCCTCAACCTCTCGATCCTCGACGGCTGGTGGGACGAGTGGTTCGACGGCAACAACGGCTGGGCGATCCCGACCGCAGACGGCGTCGAGGACCCCGACCGCCGCGACGACATCGAGGCCAACGCGCTCTACGACCTCATCGAGAACCAGGTCGCGCCGCGCTTCTATGACCTCGACGACGCGAAGCTCCCGCAGAACTGGCTCGCGATGGTCATGCACACCGTCTCCACGCTCGGGCCCAAGGTCCGCGCGAGTCGCATGGTGCGCGAATACACCGAGCGCCTCTACGTCCCCGCGGCCCGCGCTGGCTGGGCGCTCAGCGGCGAGAACCACGCTGGGGCTCGCGATCTCGCGGCATACGCAACGCGGGTCAGGGCCGCCTGGCCCAAGGTGAGCGTCGATCACGTCGAGTCCTCGGGCGTCGGTGACAGCCCCGAGATCGGCGAGACGCTCCACGTCAACGCCTATGTCTCGCTCGACGGTCTCGCACCCGAGGACGTCGAGGTGCAGGTCGCGCACGGCCGCACGAACCGCCGCGGTGACGACCTGCACGACGTCACGACGTTGTCGCTGCAGCACACCGAGAGCTATGAGCACGGCCGCCACCAGTTCTCCGGCGACCTCACTCTCAAGACGAGTGGGGCGTTCGGCTACACCGTGCGCGTCCTGCCGAAGCACCAGGGCCTCGCGACCCCCGCCAGCCTCGGCCTCGTCGCCACCGCCTGACCCAACCCTCGACTTATTGCGACTTGGGATAGTTGCGAGGGCAGCGAGCGAACTGTCCCAAGTCGCAATAAGTCGGTCTGGGGTTGCGTCAGTTGAGAGTGTCGAGGGCCTTCTGCGACCCGGGGTGGAGCTCGACCGGCGCGCTCTCCTTGGCGATCTTGGGGTCGAGATCCTTGGCGGCCGTGTGGACCTTGACGAGGTCGTCCTTCTTGTCGAAGAGCAGCTTGGTCAGCGCGCACGCGTTGTTGTCGGACATGTCCGAGCGGACGAGCAGGACGTTCGGGACGACGATCGTCTTGGCATCGGCCGCAGTGCCGTAGGTCGCGGCCGGGATGGCGTCTTCGGCATAGACCGGGTTGACGTCCTGCAGCTTGGGCAGCAGCGGCGTGATGTCGACGAACTGCACGTCGTCCTTCATCGCCGTCATGAGGTCGGTGATGCCACCGGTCGGCAGGCCACCCGACCACACGAGCCCGTCGATGCTGCCGTCCTTCATGCCGTCAACGGTCTTGGTGAGGTCGAGCCGCTGCGCTGAGACGTCCTTGGCCGGATCGAGACCCGCGGCCTGGATGAGGCGGTTGGCGATGACCTCGGTGCCCGACTTCGGTGAACCGGTCGAGATCCGCTTGCCCTTGAAGTCCTCAACCTTGGTGATGCCGGACTTCTTGGAGACGACGACCTGCGTGTAGTTCGAATAGATCCGGGCGAGTGCCTTGACGTCGGCCGGCTTGCCCTCGAACGCGCCCTTGCCGGTCACTGCGTCGGCGGCGGTGTCGGCGAGCGAGAAGGCGATGTCGTACTTCTTGTCGACGAGCTGCTGGATGTTCTGGACGGACGCACCGGTCTCGGCGGCTGTCGCCTTGAGCTCGGTGTTGGATGTGATCGTCTGGGCGAGGCCACCGCCGAGGGCGTAGTAGACCCCCGTGCTGTTCCCCGTCGCGATGGTGATCTGGCCGGCACTCGCCGTGCAGTCGCTCGCGCCACCCGACGCGCCGCTCGCCGCGGTATCACTCGTGCGATCCTGCTTGCCGCCGCAGCCCGTCAGGGCGAGTGCGGTGACGGCTGCGGCCGCGAGGGCCGCCGTGCGAATTCGGTTGCGACTCATGCGTTTTCCTCCAGTGTGGTGGTGCTGTGGTCATCAGATGGGGTATGCCGTGTGCTCGCCTTCGTCATCCAGGCGAGTGCCACCGCGACCGCGAGGAAGGCCAGCCCGGCAGCGATCGAGAAGGGCTGCAGATAGAGGAGCAGGCCAGCGGCCGGGACGCAGAGGGCGCGCACGATCGGCTTGGCCGGACCGAAGAGCCAGCCGCCGGTGACGATCGCGAGAGCGGCCACAGCGAGCATCGAGACGAGGGTCGTCCAGAGGATCGAGAGAGCGTCTCCCTGCATGAGCAGGTGGGAGCCGTTCTCGGTGATGACGAAGGCCAGGGGAGCGAGGAACGCGGGCAGGGTGTACTTCCAGGCCTGCCACATCGTCTTGATGGCGTCCCCGCCGGTGATGGCTGAGGCAGCGACGGCAGCGAGTGCCGTCGGCGGCGAGACCTCTGAGAGGACGGCGTAGTAGAAGATGAACATCGCCGTCTCGGGTGCGCTCACACCCAAGGTCTGCAGGGCAGGTCCGATGACGACCCACGCGATGATGAAGGACGCGGTGACGGGCACCGCGAGTCCGAGCAGCGCGATCGCGACGGCGGCAAAGACCGCGGTCAGGATGAGCACTCCTGTGGGGTTGCTCGTCAGCGACTGCGCTGCCGAGACCAGCATCGACGCGAGTGACTGACCGATGCCGGTCTTGACGATGACCGAGGTGATGATGCCTGCTGCGGCGCAGACGGAGGCGACGGGCAGGACCGAACGGACACCGGCGGCCAGACCGCGATAGAGCTGCACGGCATACGCCGGCATGGCTTGTCCGATCGGGAGGTGCTCGGCTTCGGGGTCGAGCGGATCGCGGCCGGAGACAAGCCTTTCGACGAGACCGAAGACCGCAGCGAGCAGGGTCGCGTAGACGACCGCGCGGAAGGGTGGGATGCCCAGGGCGAGGAACGCGACGATGACGAAGAGGGAGAGGAAGTGGTAGCCGAAGCGCCACAGCAGCTGCCATGCCGAGCGCGTCGCGATCTGCACTTCGCGGGCGCCGAACTTCCGCGCATCCATCTCGACGGCGAGGATGATGCCGAGGTAGTAGAGGACCGTCGGGATCGTCGCCCAGAGCAGCACTTCGAGGTAGTTGACCCCGAGGTACTCGGCGATGATGAACGCCGCCGCGCCCAGGGTCGGGGGCGAGAGGATCGCGCCGATGCCGGCCGCGGCGAGCATGCCTCCGGCCGCTTCGCGCGGGTAGCCGGCCTTCTTGAGGATGGGCCAGGAGACCGATCCGAGGCTCACGGCGGTGGCGGTGCCCGAGCCGCTCACGGTGCCGAGGAGGAAGCCGCTCAGTGCCACCGTGCGGCCCGGGGCCGACGAGCTCTTGCGGAAGGCCGCAAACGAGATGTCGATGAAGAAGCGGCTCGCACCCGTCGCCTCGAGCACCGCGCCATAAATGGTGAAGAGCACGATGTAGGTCGCCGCGACGTCCAGGGGGATGCCGAAGAAGCCGGAGGCATCGTTGTAGAAGCCGTTGATGATGTCGCCGAAGTTCATGCCTGCGTGGCTCATCGACCACGTCACGGGCAGGAAGCCGCCGTAGTAGGCGAACGCGAAAAACGCGACGCACACCGCGGGAAGGATCAGCCCGGTCGTGCGTCGGCAGGCCTCGAGGATGAGGAGCATGAGGAGGGTGCCCATCGCGACGTCGACGGCGCCGAGCGAGCCCTGACGGTCGAGGAAGGCGTTGAAGCCACCGCCGCCATCCCCGAGGACGAGTGGCTGGACGGGATAGATGCAGACGACGAGGGCCACCGCCGCGAGGACCCAGTCGAGGATGCCGGGGTTGTCATCTCCCTGGCTGCCGTCGGCCGCGCGTCGCTTCGAGCGGAGCCCGCGGTAGCAGAGGAAGACGAGTGGGAGCACAGCCGCGAGGAAGATGATGAGATAGAACTGTCCGCCCTGTCGCAGCGGTGAAAAGACCTGGTAGAGCACGAACATCGACACCGCAAAGCACACGGCGGTGATCGCGTGCTCCAGCCGCCGTGACAGGCGGCGACCGGGTCGTTCCTCGTCGTACTCACCGATGAGCTCCTCGACAGAGGCCGTCTGCTCGACGGCGTCGTCGGATCGCGTGACCTGCGCTGGTCTGCCCATGGGCGTCCAACCTACCCATACGACCGCTGGTTGTATGCCGTGAGCGACCTGCCGTCGTCGCTCCCGGTGGTGCGCCGCCGGTGTCCGCTCTAGTTGAGGATGCGCATCGAGGAGGGCACACCGCCGCCGCGCTGGACCTCCTCGGTCAGCTCCTGCAGTGCGGTGAGAGCGACATTCTGCGACAGCGGACCGTGCGAGACCCGGGCGACGCCGAGCTCCTGCTGACGCGCGAGTGACGGCGTCCCGGGGATCGCGATGGTCGTCAGGCGCTGCGGTCCGAAGGCGTCGACGAGGGTGACGATCTCGTCCTCGGTGAGGATCGCCGGCACGAACACGACGGGGGCGCCGGCGTCGAGGTAGGCCCGCCCGCGCTCAACCGCCTCGGCGAGCACGACGGCGCGGTCGCGGTCCCGGCCCAGGTGGAACGCGTCGGTGCGCGCGTTGAGCACGAAGTCCGGGACGCCCTCGGCGGCGGCAGCGGCCATGACGGCCTCCACCTGCGCGGCGGCCTCGGCCAGCGGCTTCATCTGGTCCTCGAGGTTGGCACCGACGACGCCGACACCGATCGCGCGACGGACGGTGTCGGCGGCGTCGCCGTAGCCGCCCTCCAGGTCCGCGCTCACCGGCAGGTCGCTCGCCTCAACGATGCGGCGGCACATGTTGAGCATCTCCTCGACGGGGATGACCTCGCCGTCGGGGTAGCCCAGGGTCGCGGCGATCGAGTGGCTCGCCGTCGCCAGGGCCCTGGTGCCGGGCACGTCGGCGACGACCTTGGCCGAGATCGCGTCCCAGACGTTGACGACGGTGAGGAGCTCGGGGGCTCGGTGGAGGGCGAGCAGGTCGGTCGCGCGTGCGGAGGCAGTCATGTCAGGCATCAAAGCGGACGGGACGGTTCCTATTCCCGCGTGCGCCCGGTCTCGCCCTGCTCAGACGGCGTCCAGCCCCACGCGTCCCTCCTTGAAGGCCTCGACGAAGAGGGGATAGTCGGTGTGCACCTGCGCGGCATACGCCATGGCCTGCTCGACCACCCACGTCGTGAACTCCGAGCGCCTCCCCTCGAGCGGACCGGCGATCGCCTCCTCGACCTGGAAGTTCACGAGATGCTGGTCGCTGTCCTCGTCGGAGGCGCAGTGGATCTTGGCCGTCGCCTGCCCCAGCTGGCGCACCACGACGCCGATCTCGTCCGGTTCGTCGAGGTCCGACCATTCCAGCCCCACCTCGTAGGGCGAGATCTCGGACAGGACGAACCCCATTCCGTCCATCGTCGTGTGCCCGAGGAGGGAGTCGGTGTGCGCCTGGAGGGCGCGCTGGCTCACCACGGTGCGGTGCGCCTCGTGCTCGAAGGCCGCGTCGATGTCGCCACTGTCGACGAAGCGGCTGAGCGCCGGCACGTTGGCCTGCTTCATCTGCACGACGACGTCGTTCTCGAGGGCCTGGCTGTGGCCCTCGAGCAGCAGGCTGTAGCTCGCGAGGCCGGCACTTCCGATGCCGTGGGTGACGGTGGAGACGACGTCGCGCACGTCGTAGAAGACGGGGATGTGGCTGCGCTTGTCCGCCGGGATCGTCGACAGGTACCCCTCGTAGGCGGCCAGGACCCGCGCGCGCTCCGCCTTCCCGAGGCGCCGCACCCCGTCCTTGGCGGCGAACACGCGGCGGTGGTCCTCGACCGTGGTCAGCTCGTTGAGCAGGTCCACCCGGCGCACCTCCCGGGCCCGGTGCAGTGCTGCCAGGACGGGGCCGCGAGCGTTCTCCAGGCGGATCGCGAACTCGGTGTCGTCGGGTGTGCTGCGGTAGTGGTTGACCTGGCGCAGGTACGAACGCAGGTAACTCTCGATCAGCGCCCGCACCTCCTCGTCAGGAAGCGCCTTCTGCCAGCCGTGCAGCGCCAGCGAGGTGCTGAAGCGCAGCAGGTCCCACGTGAAGTGGCCGACGTAGGCCTCGTCGAAGTCGTTGACGTCGAAGACCAACCGGCCGGCGGAGTTGAGGTAGGTGCCGAAGTTCTCGACGTGCAGGTCGCCGTGGACCCAGATTCGAGAGGACCGGTCGTCGACCCAGGGGGCGTCCATCCGGGTGACATCCCGGTAGAACAGACCGGCGGAACCGCGGTAGAAGGAGTGCGGGTCGTGCGCCATCCGCCGGAACTTGTGCCGGTATGCCGTCGGGTGGGCAGTCATCGCTTCACCGAATGACTCCTGGAGCACGTCGACGATGGCGCGCGTGCGGCTCTCGGACCGGGTCGTCGGCATGGGTCGGACCCTACTGCCGGGAGAGGCTCAGAACCGCGTGGGCGCCACCACCTCGTCGAGACGCAGGACCGCCGACTCGTCGCGGCGCGTGCCGGTCGAGCCGACGTGGGTGTCCGCGATCCCTGGTCCGTTCTTGATGACGTGCGCCAACGCCATGCCGTGGCCAACGTCATCGTTCCGAGTGATCTGCGCTGAGGCGATCGTCGGGCCCTGCGCCGCGACGACCTGCCTGCCCGGCTCTCCGCCCTCGTCGACGCCTGCCTGGCTCGGCCACGACACGTGAGACGTGTGGTGCGACGTCGGGCAGGTCCAGCGCGGTCGTACGCAGCTGGGCTTCCGGATCCGAGTCGGCGAGCTCGCCGCTCGGGGCGCGCTCCACGAGCAACGTCTCGCCGAACCGAGCACCGTCGGTTGAACGCCCCCACCCCGCACCATCACTCTGAGCACGCGCTGATCCTTCAGAGTGGTGCAGCAATCGGGTGGCTGGGGAGGGATTGGGTCTGCTTGGACAGCAGGGACGTGCGAGCGGCTCGACAGGACGGCCGTGCCAAGTCTGGCTACCCTTTGGTCTGAGGGTGCGTCAAGGCCTGTGGACAACTTCGCGGCCGTCATCTCGAAAGTTGCTTGTATGTCCGTGTCAGGACAACGACCGGACAGATTGACATCGACGTGAGCCAGCCAAGGTGAGCGCGAGTATTGAGTGGAGGGGTCCCGTTGGACGCCGTGCGCACTGTTGAGGCTGAGGTCCGTGAGCTCGTCCGACGGTCGGGGCTCGACCCTGCACGAGAGCCCGAGGCCGTGCAGCGGCTCGTGCGCGACGCCGTGGCCGACTACGACCAACGCTCGATGCACGGCGGTATGCCGGTGCTCGGCGACGTCGCCCAGGCCGAGAAGTCGGTGTGGGACACCGTCGCAGGCTTCGGACCGCTGCAGAAGTACTTCGACGATCCGACGATCGAGGAGATCTGGATCAACGAGCCCACGCGCGTCTTCATCGCCCGCGGGGGGATCGCGGAGCTGACGACCACTCTGCTCACTGGCGACGAGGTGCGTGACCTCGTTGAACGGATGCTCAAGTCCTCGGGTCGACGTGTCGATCTCTCGAGCCCGTTCGTCGACGCCGTGCTGCCCGATGGTTCCAGGCTCCACGTCGTCATCCCCGACATCACCCGCGAACACTGGCACGTCAACATCCGCAAGTTCATCGTCAAGGCCGACAGCCTCGACGACCTCGTTCGCCTGGGGACCGTGACCCGGCAGGCCGCGACATTCCTCGACGCTGCGGTGGCGTCGGGTCTCAACGTGCTCGTTGCCGGTGGAACGCAGGCTGGCAAGACGACGATGCTCAACTGTCTCGCCTCCGCGATCCCCGCGCGCGAGCGCGTCGTCACATGCGAAGAGGTCTTCGAACTCAAGATCCCGATGCGCGATGTCGCGTCGATGCAGTGTCGCCAGCCGTCACTTGAGGGGACTGGCGAGGTTCCGCTGCGTCGCCTCGTCAAGGAGGCCCTGCGCATGAGGCCTTCGCGGATCATCGTCGGCGAGGTGCGCCAAGCCGAGAGCCTCGACCTGCTCATCGCCCTCAACAGCGGCCTGCCAGGCATGTGCACGATCCACGCCAACAGCGCCCGCGAGGCAATCACCAAGATGTGCACGTTGCCGCTGCTGGCCGGCGAGAACGTCGGCAGCCGCTTCGTCGTCCCGACTGTCGCTGGTTCGATCGACATCGTCATCCACGCGGCGCTTGAGCGTGACGGCACCCGCCGCATCCGCGAGATCGCAGCGGTCCCGGGTCGCGTCGAGGGCGACGTCATCGAGATCGCCGACCTCTTCGTTCAGCGTGGCGGCGAACTCGTGCGCGCCGATGGATACCCGCCGCACCGTGAACGCTTCGAACGCGCTGGGTATGACCTCCCTGCGTTGTTGGCCCAGGGGTCCGCGTGACCGGGATCGTCCTCGGCCTCCTCTTCGGCACCGGACTCTTCTGCATCTGGTGGAGCTTCTGGGTCCGCGAGGAAGACCCGAACCGCCGGTCCGAGCCCCCCAAGCTGATCCGGGTCCTCAAGGACGACCTCGTCCAGGCCGGCTACGCGACCATCACGCCGCGCATGCTCCTCGTCGGGTGCAGTGCCGCCTTCCTGCTCGTCTTCCTGCTCGTCTATGCCGTGGTCGGAGTCCCGGCGATCGGCTTTTGTTTCGGGCTCATGGCCGCGTGGGGTCCCTACGCGCTGGTCCGGATGCGGGCGCGACAGCGCCGCAACCGGCTACGCGACCTGTGGCCGGACGCCGTCGACAACATCACCTCGGCCGTGCGTGCCGGCATGTCCTTGCCAGAGGCGGTCGCGCAACTGGGCTTTCGCGGGCCGGAGGAGTTGCGTCCCGCATTTCAGGCCTTTGCTCAGGACTACCGGATCACGGGCCGATTCCACGAGTGCCTTGACCGTCTCAAGGAGCGACTGAGCGACCCTGTCGCCGACCGGCTCATCGAGTCGCTCCGCATCGCCCGGGAGGTGGGCGGAAGTGACCTCGGTCGACTCCTCCGGACGTTGTCGGTGTTCCTTCGTGAGGACTCGCGGACCCGCTCCGAGCTTGAGACCCGCCAGTCGTGGACGGTCAATGCGGCTCGTCTGGCGGTCGCCGCCCCGTGGATCGTGCTCGCCATGCTCTCGTCGCGGCCAGAGTCCGTGCAGGCCTACTCCACGGGGACCGGGGCACTCATCTTGCTCTTCGGGGCTGTCATGACTGGCGTCGCCTACTGGCTCATGGTCCGTATCGGCCGCCTCCCCGAGGACGAGCGGGTGCTGAGATGACCTCGCTCACACGCTCCGGGGCCATCCTCGGCTTCCTCGTCGGTGCAGGCCTGCTCATGGCCTGGTTCGGGCTGCCACGCCACCGTCAGGCGGGTCTGGGTGAGCGAGTTCTGCCCTATCTCAAGGACACTCCTCGGCCCTCGAACCTCCTCGCGGGGGACATGCGGACCAAGGGCGTTCTCGCGACCCTGTTTGCCCCGGTTGTCGGTGAGCTGTCGGGGCACGTCGAGCGAATCATGGGTGGTGCCCCATCCGTCCGCCGGCGTCTGCTTCGCGCTGGAGTTTCGCCCGACATCGACAAGTTCCGGGCCCAACAGGTCATCTGGGGTGTGGCTGGCGGACTCGCGATGCTGGCCCTGGGCACCTTGTCCTTCGTGACGCGTGGCTCCAGCGCAATCCTCGTCGTCCTTCTGACAGGGATCGGGATCGCCTCAGGGGTGGTCGCGGCAGACGTCCACCTCACCCGCCGGGCCAACAAGCGTGAGGAGCGCATGCTCTCCGAGTTTCCGACGGTTGCCGAACTTCTGGCCCTGGCCGTCGGCGCTGGAGAGGGAGCCGTCGGAGCGCTCGAGCGGGTCTGTCGCTTGTCTCGCGGTGAGCTTTCCGACGAGCTGCGTCGTTGCCTGGCAGACGCGCGGGCGGGCGCGAGCCTTCAAGTGGCTCTTCAGGGTCTGGCCGACCGCACCGGGCTGATGAGCCTTACCCGCTTTGTCGACGGGATCGTCATCGCAGTCGAGCGTGGCACTCCACTCGCCGACGTCCTGCGCGCCCAGGCGCAGGACGTGCGTGAAGAGGGACGCCGCGCAATCATGGAGGCCGGGGGCAAGAAGGAGATCGCCATGATGGTGCCGGTTGTCTTTCTGGTGCTCCCCATCACTGTTCTCTTCGCCATCTTTCCGGGCTTCTCCTTCCTCAATTTCACGATGTGACACCACTGAAAGGCAGCACCATGAAAACCATCCAACGATCACTCGTCCGGGCGCAGCTTGCGGCCCTGGACCTCGTCGACAACGCAGGGCGCCGACGCGAGCGCGGCGACGTCCCGGGGTGGGTTCTCATCACCCTCATGACGGCAGGACTCGTCGCCGTTCTCTGGACGGTGGCCGACACCCAACTCCAGAACCTGTTCACGAGAGCCATCAGCAAGGTCTCAGGCCGCTGACGTGACTGCGCTCGTCTCTCGTGACGAGCGCGGGTCGGCCGTGGCGGAATTCGTCATGACCTCTGGACTCGTCGTGTTTCTCTTCATGGCGGTCTTCCAACTCGGGCTCGTCCTCCACATCCGCAACACCCTCATCTCGTGCGCGAGCGAGGGTGCGCGGCTCGGCGCCCGGGCGGATGCAGAGCCTGGGATGGGGGCAGTCCGGGCGCGTGAGCTCATTGAGTCATCACTGGCCGACGACTACGCCGAGAACGTGACCGTGGAGGCCGGACTCGTAGGGGGCGTGCAGGTCGTCGAGGTGCGGGTTCGAGCCCCGTTCCCGGTCCTTGGGCTTCTGGGTCCCGACGGCCAACTGGATGTCACCGGCCGTGCTTTCCTCGAGAGTCAGTGACCGGGTGTCGACATGAGCAGCCTGACTTGGCGCGAGAGGTGGGGGCGGGCGCGCAATGAAGAGGGGAGCGCGATCATCGAGTTCATCTTCCTGGGTGTCCTCATGCTCGTGCCGCTCATCTATCTCGTCATGACGCTCGCGAGGATCCAAGCAGGTTCGTATGCCGTGACGACCGCCGCGCGCGAAGCTGGCCGTGCCTACGTGACGGCCTCAGAAGGACAGAACGCGTCTGCCCGGGCCAATGCCGCAGCCGACATCGCCTTCGGGGACCAGGGGTTCGACGGTATGGGGTCGCTCGAGATCAGGTGCTCAACGTCGCCATGTCTCACGCCTGATGCTCGGATCGAGACGACGGCGCAGGTCACTGTCCCGCTTCCACTCATCCCCGCGTTCGCGCGCAACGTTGTGCCTCTTGAGATCCCGCTCAGTGCGAGCCACCTTTCCACCGTCGACCGGTTCCGGGGCGCGCCGTGAGAGCGACACAGTTGTTGGTCCCAATGTGGTTGCGGCGCAGGGCTGTTCAACGTGACGAGGAGGGCCGCGTCGCTCTCCTCATCCTCGTCTTCACGATGATCTGCATCCTGCTCATCACCGGTGTCATCGCCGTGACGTCGGTGCATCTGTCCCGGATGAAGCTCCTCGACGTCGCCGACGGCGCTGCCCTGGCGGCGGCCAACGCACTGGACGACACGGCATACGGCGCGGGTGTTGGTGATGCGGTCCCACTCAGCAACGCCACGGTCCGAGAAACCGCAGGTGACTACGTCGCGAGTCGGCCGATGCCCGGCGGCATGGCGCAGTGGGGGCTCGGCGGCGAGACCGGCACGCCCGACGGTGAGCTCGCCGTCGTCCACATGTCGTGCGTGGCGGAGGTGCCCTTCGTCGGGTGGATGCTGGGCGACGGCGTGCGAGTCAATGTCGTCTCCAGAGCTCGTGCGGACCTCGAGCAGTAGCGAGGCCTCCCAATCCGTTTGGGCGAGCGGCTACGAACAGGGGGGGACCGTCGAGACCGCCTCCCTGGTCGCTCACCCCTGGAGCACATCATGCAAAGACGCACGACAGCTTTCCTCGGCACCTCCGTATTCGCAATGCTCGCAGCCGCGTCCCTTGGCGTCGGCTCGGCCTCAGCACACCCCACCCCGTCACCGAACGGCAAAGGTGCCGAAAGGACCGTGAGCCTCAGCGCGCAGCTGGACGAGCTCAACGGCTCCGGCGCATCCGGCACCGCCACCGCCACGGTCCGCAACCAGCGGATCCAGAGCATCGACGTGCACGCCCACGGCCTCACGCCGGACGCCCCGCACGCCCAGCACATCCACTACGGCGAGGAAGCACTCAACGAGTGCCCCACGGCGGCCTTGGACTCCAACGACGACGGGCGCATCAACACCGTCGAAGGCATCCCGGCATACGGCCCGGTCGTCGTGTCGCTCAACACCAGTGGTGGCACCACGCCGGCCAGCTTCCTGGACGTGAGCCGGTTCCCGGTCTCCTCCAGCGGCTCGTACCACTACAGCCGCGACAACATCAAGTTCACCCGGGTCGCAGGCACCGGCTACAACGGTGGCGGCGGAACGGCCAAGCAGATCGCCGACTCCATCCGCGAGGGCGAGGGTGTCCTCGTCATCCACGGCGTGGACTACAACGGCAACGGCGTCTATGACTTCGAGGGCGCGGGTGCCAGCGAGCTCGACCCGAACCTCCCCGCCGAGGCGACCGACCCGGCCGTCTGTGGCGTGCTCGAGGTCGCGAAGTGACTCCAGCTCCTCCCACCGCTTGACCTTTGACGAGACGATGGCCCACCGTCACCACGGTGGGCCATCGCCCGTCTGCGTGTCTATGACGTGTCGAGGACCAGCCGACTTCGCGTGGGCCATGATGTGCACGTGGAAACCCAGCGACTCGCCCGCCCCTGGCACACCTTCACCGCTGTGCTGACCTGGGTGGCACTGGTGCTGCAGCTCGTGCTCGTCATCCGTGGGGGAGTCGTCCTCGCCGACGTCACCCCGCCGGCTCTCGGGACGCGACTGATCCGCTTGGTCTCCTACTTCACGATCCTCACGAACCTGCTCGTGGCGCTCACCACGACGACACTCGCGCTCAGGCAGGACACCTTCCCAAAGTGGTGGAAGGTGCTGCGGCTCAATGCGATCGTCGGCATTGCCGTCACCGGGCTCGTGCACTGGTTCCTTCTGCGGCCGCTCCTCGACTTGAGCGGTGCGAACTACGTCGCGGACAAGCTGCTCCACGTCGTCGTCCCCCTCGTGGCGATCATCGGCTGGGTGGTCTTCGGTCCGCGAGACCGCGCCGACCGCAGCCTGCTGCTGCCCTCGCTCATCTATCCCGTCGGCTGGCTCGCCTACACGCTCGTGCGTGGCGCCTTCGTTGACTGGTACCCCTATCCGTTCCTCGATGTTGGCCTTCACGGCTACGCCCGTGCTCTCGTCGCGTGTGCCGCCGTCGCGGTCCTCCTTCTCCTGCTCACGTGGGCCACCATCCGGCTCGACTCGCGACTGCCGGGGGAGCGACGCACGGCGCCGCGCACGGTTGCTCGCTGACTCGACCACGCGGACGCCAGAGTCGTGCCAGATTGGGCACATGAGCGACACGACCGGCGGCCCGAACCTGACCCAGCAGCGCATCCTGACCACGGCGATCCCGGGGCCGAAGTCGATTGAGCTGCAGGCCCGGAAGCAGGCCGCCGTAGCAGCCGGCGTCGGCACGACCCTGCCCGTCTATGTCGTCGCGGCAGGCGGAGGCGTCGTCCTCGATGTCGACGGGAACTCGCTCATCGACTTCGGCTCCGGCATTGCGGTCGTGACGGTCGGAAACAGCGCCCCGCGCGTCGTCGAGGCCGTCAGCGAGCAGGTCCAGGCCTTCACCCACACCTGCTTCATGATCACGCCCTACGACGGCTACGTGCGCGTCGCCGAGGCGCTCAACCGCCTCACCCCCGGCGATCACGAGAAGCGCACCGCGCTGTTCAACTCCGGTGCGGAGGCCGTCGAGAACGCGGTGAAGATCGCGCGCCAGCACACCAAACGGCAAGGAGTCGTCGTCTTCGATCACGCCTACCACGGTCGGACCAACCTCACCATGGCGATGACCGCGAAGAACATGCCCTACAAGTCCGGCTTCGGACCCTTTGCCGGCGAGGTCTACCGCGCGCCTTTGTCCTATCCCTATCGCGATGGACTGGACGGCGCCACAGCCGCGGCCCGGGCGATCAACGTCATCGAGAAGCAGGTCGGTGTGGAGAACCTCGCCGCCGTCGTCATCGAGCCGATCCAGGGCGAAGGCGGGTTCATCGTCCCCGCGCCGGGGTTCATCGCCGCTCTGGTGCAGTGGTGTCGCGACAACAGCGTCGTCTTTGTCGCCGACGAGGTACAGACCGGATTCGCCCGCACCGGAGCCCTGTTCGCGATGGATCACGAGGACGCCGTGCCCGACCTCATCGTCACCGCCAAGGGGATCGCGGGCGGGCTGCCCCTTGCCGCCGTCACCGGTCGCGCCGAGATGATGGACGCCCCGCACGTCGGCGGACTCGGTGGCACCTACGGCGGCAACCCGCTCGCGTGCGCGGCGGCGCTCGCCGTCATCGAGACCATCGAGGCCGACGACCTCGTGGGCCGCGCCCGGGCCATCGAGGCGACGATGATGGAGCGCCTCACCGCCCTCGCCGAGCGCGACGCGCGGGTCGGCGACCTCCGCGGGCGCGGCGCGATGATCGCGATCGAGCTCGTCGACCCCGCCACTGGTGCGCCCGACGCCGACCTCACCAAGGCCGTCGCGGCCGCCGCCCACCAGCGCGGCCTCATCGTGCTGACCTGCGGCACCGAGGGCAACGTCCTGCGCTTCCTGCCGCCGCTGGCCATGCCCGACCACCTGCTCACCGAGGGCCTCGACGTCCTCGACGAGGTCTTCGCGAACGCCTGACCGTGGCCCGACCTGCCGTCAGTGGCAGCTGGGCGGCGCTGACCCTCCTTCGGCTCCCGCGGCCTTGTGACTCTGCGAAGCCCTCTCGGTCGGCGCCACGTCGATCGACGGGTTGCGGTCGAAGAAGCCAAAAGGCTTGAGCCAGAACGCCACCGTGTCCGCGGGCATGATCGGCCAGTCTTCGACCCGGGTGATGTGGTGGATCCCCATGACGTACCAGAGCACGATGTCGGTGTTCTCGAGCGGCTCGTCGTCGGCGATCCAGCGACTCATGCCGGTGTCCTCGCGGGACTGCGTCGGGTAGTCCCCGGCCGGCCACCGCTCCCGCTCATGGTTCTTGGTCACCCAGAGCGTGTGCCCCAGCACCGGCGCCCGTCGGAACTGCGGAGTATCCGGATCCATGAGTGCCGGGATCGACGCGCTCGGAACCAGCTTGTATGCCGGATTCGTCCCGTGCGCGTTGGTCCGGTTCGGGTTGACCACCTTCCAGGCCCGCTGTCGCTGCCAGTCGAAGTCGCGACCGGCCTCGGCCTCGGAACGCACCGGGGTGGACCGGGTGACGAGCGCCAGACCGTGCGGGTTGTCGGGCGAGACCGGCACGACCTCCGCGTCCACCTCGTGCACGGTGTTCTCCTCGCCGTCGACGTCCAGGTCGAGTCGCGCGACGATGAAGTGCTGGTGGAAGGGCGCATAAGTCTGCTTGTCCACGACGGTCCCGGTTGCCGGGGCGGGGGAGCCCTCGGCGAAGGGCGTGGTCACCATCAGGCCCGTCGCGCGGACCTCGCACTCGATGTTGCCGTCCTGATGGAAGCGCCAATAGACGATGTACTCGTAGTTGGCCACCGTCGCGTGGAACGAGACGACGAGTCGCCGCATGCGGCGCACCTCGGCCCCGGTGGTGCCGTCGACGTGCTTCCACAGCACGGCGTTGTCCTCCTCGTGGATGCAGATCGCGTTGGGGATCTCGTAGGGCTCGCCCCGGCTGTCGTGCAACGTCGCGTCGAGGTAGCGGATCTCGCCGAGGCAGTCGCAGCCCAGCTCGAGCGAGGTCGTCATGAACCCCAGACCCCACTCGCCGATGTCGTAGGCCGTGCGACGGTAGTGCTCGAAGCTCGGGTCGCGGTAGGGCACGATCATCTCCGCGAACGACATCCGGTGCGCGATCGGCCGCCCGTCGTAGCCGACCTGCTGCAGGACGAGGCCCTCCCGGTAGGTGAAGCCAACCCGCAGCTTCCAGTTCTGCCAAGACAGCTCGTTGCCGTCGAGGGAGAACGACACGCCCTCGGGCTGGGTGATGTGCAACGGGGTCAGGTCCGAGCGCAGCTCACCACCACGAACGGAAGGCGCGTACTCACCGTCGACACGCGGCATACCCGGATTGGGTCCTTCGTCGATCTCGAGAAGCTCACCGGAATTCATGTCGACGATGAGTTTGAGACCGGGCACGGGGTGCGCATAAGGGTTGCCCTCAGGGGTTTCTCGCAGCCACAGGTCGCACCAGCCGAGGCGACGGTCGCGCCACTTCTCGGGCATCAGCTCGTAGCCATAAGTCCAGGCATCCACCAGCAGCAGGCTGAGGTCGGTGATACCGCGCTTCGCCAGGGCGGCGATGACATCGGGGTGCGCGCGCATGAGGACGTCGATCTCGTGCCACTCATCAACCGTGAAGTTCGGAGTCACCCCGGGCACATGGGTCCACGACACGACCCGGTCACCGGTCAGGTCGACGACGGCCTCATAGGCCTGGTTGTCGTCACGGTTCCAGGCGACCGCGTATGCCGTCCGCTCGATGGGGGTGCCCGGCTTCCAGTTCCGTAGGGCCTCCTTGGTCGGCTCCGCCAGCTCGATCCCGGCAAACCGCCACCGTTCGTCGACCCCCTGATCCCGGCGAAGGATCGCGGCAGTGGCAGAGAACTCCTGGGCCGCCATCGGATCGAGCGGGTGAAGGGCCATTTCTGCTCCATTGCCTCGTCGCCGGTGTCGGTTCGGCCTAGCCTGATCGCACGAGGGCCTTGGCGCAATCCGTTTGGCGAAACTGGGAGTCAGCACATGTCCGAAAAGAAGGTTCTGCACAACATCATCAACGGCGAGGCCCAGACCTCCGCCTCCGGCGCGATGATGGACATCATCAACCCCGCGACGGGGGAGGTGTATGCGACCGCGCCGCACTCCGACGAGCATGACGTCGACCTGGCCTGCACCGCCGCTGGCAAGGCCTTCGAGAAGTGGCGCTGGACCACCCCGAACGAGCGCCAGCAGGCACTGCTCAAGTTTGCTGATGTCGTCGAGGCGAACGCCGAGGAGCTCGTCGCAATCGAGTCCGAGAACACCGGCAAGCCGTTCTCCGTGACGATGTCCGAAGAGATTCCCCCGATGATCGACCAGATCAGGTTCTTCGCCGGCGCGGCCCGAGTTCTCGAGGGCCGATCCTCGGGCGAATACATGCGCGGCTTCACCTCCTCCGTCCGCCGCGAGCCCATCGGCCCCGTGGCCCAGGTCGCGCCGTGGAACTACCCGATGATGATGGCGGTCTGGAAGTTCGCTCCCGCTCTCGCGGCCGGGTGCACCGTCGTCCTCAAACCGTCCGACACGACGCCGGCGTCGTCGGTGTGGATGTTCGAGAAGATGCAGGACATCTTCCCGCCGGGAGTGTGCAACCTCGTGACCGGCGACCGCGACACCGGAGCCGCGCTGACCCGCCACAAGGTGCCGCAGCTGGTGTCCATCACCGGTTCCACGCGCGCCGGGATGGCCGTTGCGACAGCCGCCGCAGCCGACCTCAAGAAGGCACACCTCGAACTCGGCGGCAAGGCGCCGGTCGTGGTGTTCGACGACGTCGACATCAAGGCAGCCGTCGAGGGCATCTCCGTGGCGGGCCTGTTCAACGGCGGCCAGGACTGCACTGCGGCCACCCGGGTCATCGTGCAGGCAGGCATCTATGACGAGTTCACGGCGGCGCTCTCAGCGGCTGCGGCGGACACGAAGACCGGCTACGACGCCTCCGACGACGACATCCTCTATGGGCCGATCAACAACGAGAACCAGCTTGCCCACATCTCCGGCCTGGTCGAGCGGACACCCTCGCACGCTCGTGTCGCCACCGGTGGCCAACGACTCGACCGCCCCGGCTACTTCTATGCGCCGACGGTCATCGCGGACCTCCGCCAGGACGACGAGCTCGTGCAGACCGAGGTGTTCGGGCCAGTGATGACGGTGCAGAAGTTCCGCACCGAGGACGAGGCCGTGCAGATGGCCAACGACTCGATCTACGGTCTGTCCTCCTCGGTGTGGACCAAGGACGCCAGCACGGCGGCGCGGATGGCGGCCCGCCTCGACTTCGGGTGCGTGTGGATCAACACCCACATCCCGCTGCTGGCCGAGATGCCGCACGGCGGCTTCAAGCACTCCGGCTACGGCAAGGACCTGTCGGTCTACGGGTTCGAGGACTACACCCGGATCAAGCACGTGATGCAGTACCACGGCTTCGAAGGCTGAGCGAAGGGGCAGCGGCGCCGCTCCCACGAAGGGGGCGGCGCCGCGGCATACCGACATGGTTTGCGTTGATTCAGTCCGGCGCCTTGACCGGTGTGTCCACGTGGAGCGTCTCGCCGTTGAAGAACGGCTTCTGCTCCTCGCGCCGGGACAGGATGAACATGATCGGCAGACCGAGCAGGATCGTGCCCATCCCGAAGAGGAAGACGCTGCCGATCTCCCAGCCCAGGCCCGGCACCGTCCAGGCGCCGAGGTAGCCGTAGTCGGCCGAGAGCATGTCGAACGCGCTCTTGAAGAAGGCGAAGGTGAGGATCAACGCACCGAGGAGCGGCAGGACACCCTTGACCCAGAGGTCCTTCCCGCCGCGGGCGATGTCCTTGCGGAAGTACCAGACGCACGCGTAGGCCGTGATGCCGTAGTAGAAGGCGATCATCAGGCCGATGGCCAGCAGCACGTCGCCATAGACGTTGTCGCCCATCAGGCTCAGCGCCACATAGATCGCCGTCGCGAGACCACCGATGAACAGGGTGGAGTAGGTCGGGGTGAGGTAGCGCGGGTGGGTGTTGGCGAACCTCGTGAGGATCGCCCGGTAAACACCCATCGCGAGCGTCCCGCGTGCGGCCGGCAAGATCGTCGTCTGCGTCGAGGCCACCGCCGAGACGAGCACGGCGAGCAGCACGACCCAGTCCCAGCTGCCGAGGGCCTGCTCGCCGATGACGCTGAAGACGTCGTCGGCGTTCTCCTCGTTGCTCAGGCCGATACCACTGTCACCGACACCGGCATACGAGACCGATGCGACGGTGGTCAGCAGGTAGGTCGCGAGCAGGATCAGGGTGGCGGCGACGGCAGCGCGGCCGGGGGTGCTCTCCTTGTCCTTGGTCTCCTCGTTGAGCGAAAGGATCGTGTCCCAGCCCCAATAGATGAAGATCATGAGGATCATGCCCTCGGTGAGTGAGCCCCAGCCACCACCGCCCTCCTGGAAGAAGGCCATTGGGTTGAACCACGAGGCCGAGATGTCGATCGACGTGTCGGGGCGGTCTGCACCGAACACCGCCCAGAACAACGCGCCGACCAGCACTGCCAGCGCGATGTATTGGATCGCGACCAGCACGTTCTGCAGCCAGTGGGCGATCTCGATGCCGCGATAGGAGACGTAGGTCATCGTGGCGATGAAGGCCACGCCGAGCACCGTCACCGCAACCCTGTTCTCGGCGAGGTCGTCGGCCCCGAAAAGATAGAACGAGTACTGCGCCGCCACCTGCGCGAGGTTGGCCAGTACGATGATCCCGGCCATGGCCAGCACCCAGCCGCTGAACCAGCCGGTGCGCGGACCGAAGGCCTTGGTGACCCAGGTGAACGTCGTGCCGCAGTCCGGCACTGCGCGGTTGAGCTCGCGATAGGCGTAGGCCGTGAGCAGCATCGGGATGAAGCCGAGGATGACTGCGACCGGAGCGAGCACACCGGTCTCGATGACGACGTAGCCGAGCGTGGCGGCCAGGCTGTAGGCCGGTGCCACCGATGCCAGCCCGATCGCCAGCGTCCCCGTGAACGAGAGCGAGCCCTCGCTGAGGCCCTTGTGCGCCTGGATGTCACCGCTGCCGGGTGCGTTCTTGGTGGATGCGGACACGTCGACCTGCCCTTCAGTCTGGGCGGCGCTGTCCGCCAGTGGACGCACTGTATGCCCGCTCAGGGGCCCCGGTGGGGCGCTTTGCGGAATCACGTTTCCCGCTCTCTCGCGTGCCGGGGCTGCAACGATGTGGCGATGGTGCCCGATGTCGCCGCCTCCCTCGCTCACGCCGAGCCCGAGGTGTTCTGGTTGGCCGACCCCGCGTCGCCACGTCCCGAGCCCGCGCTGGTCAGCGACACCACGGCTGACCTCGTTGTGGTCGGTGGTGGGTACACCGGCCTGTGGGCTGCCCTGCAGGCCAAGGAGGACAACCCTGCTCGCGATGTCGTCCTCCTCGAGGGCCACACCATCGGGTGGGCCGCCTCAGGTCGCAACGGGGGCTTCTGCGCTGCCAGCCTCACCCACGGCGAGGCCAACGCGCTGGACCGCTTCGGCGACGAGTTCGACACCCTGCAGGCGATGGGCCGGGCCAACCTCGACGGGATCGAGGACACGCTCGTCCGGCACGGGATCGACGCCGAGTTCGAGCGCACCGGCGAGCTCGACTTCGCCGTCGAGCCGTGGCAGGTCGACGATCTGCGTGAGCTCGTCGAGACGGTCAACCGCCACGGCGGCTCGATGGCCTTCCTGGATCAGGACAAGGCGCGGGCTCACGTGGACTCGCCGACCTACCTCGCGGCGATGCACGACCCCGACGGTGTCGCGATGGTTCACCCGGCCAAGCTTGCCTGGGGGCTGCGACGGGCGTGCCTCGACCTCGGCGTGCGCATCCATGAACACACCCGCGTGACCGCCCTCGACAACGACGGGCCGGGGGTGCGGGTGCGGACCGACCACGGCAGCGTCCGTGCGGCCAAGGCGGTGCTCGGCACCAACGTCTTCAGCGGCCAGCTCCTGCGCCGGCTGGACCACTACGTCATCCCGGTCTACGACTACACGCTCGTCACCGAACCGCTGAGCCCCGACCAGCTCGCCTCGATCGGCTGGCAGGGCCGCCACGGTCTGGCCGACAGCGCCAACCAGTTCCACTACTACCGGCTGACCGCCGACAACCGCATCCTCTGGGGCGGCTACGACGCGGTCTACCACTACGGGTCCAAGGTGCGCGCCGAGTACGACCACCGTCCACAGACGTACGCCCTTCTGGCACAACAGTTCTTCACCACCTTCCCGCAGTTGCGCGGTCTTGGATTCACCCACCGGTGGGGAGGGGCCATCGACACGTGCAGCCGGTTCACCGCCTTCTGGGGGCGGGCTCACGGTGGCCGGGTCGCCTATGTCGCGGGCTACACCGGACTCGGTGTCGGCGCCAGCCGGTTCGGGGCTCGCGTCATGCTCGACCTCGTTGACGGCCTCGACAACGAACGCACCCGGCTCCAGATCGTCCGGAACAAGCCGCTGCCCTTCCCTCCCGAGCCCGCGCGGTGGGCCGCGATCAAGGCCACGACGTGGTCGATCCAGCAAGCAGACCGCAACGAGGGTCGGCGGAACCTGTGGCTGCGAACCCTCGACAAGGTCGGGCTCGGCTTCGAGTCCTGACAGATCGACCCTCCACTCCCAGAACCGTCGACACCAACGAAGGGCACCACATGCCAGGGGCACCGTCTTCCTACGAAGCGGACGTGATCATCGTCGGCGCCGGGCTCTCCGGCCTCGTCGCTGCCCGCGAGGTGATGCGTGCCGGGCGCGAGCCGCTGGTCCTCGAGGCCAGCGACCGGGTCGGAGGGCGGATTCTCACCGAAGAGCCCCTCCCCGGAGTGTTCCTCGAGTTGGGCGCGCAGTGGATCGGTGACACCCACCACCAGATGGCGGCTCTGGCCAACGAACTCGGCATCGGCCTCTATCCGCAGTTCGAGGAGGGCGAGACCTCCTACGAGTTCGGCGGACGGGTGCTGCGGGGTGAGGCGTTCCACCGCGCGCACGCGCAGGACCTCGCCGAGGTGGATCGCGTGCTGCGCCAGCTCGACGCCATGGCGCAGACCGTGACGGTCACCGAACCCTGGCTGGCGCCGAAGGCCGACGAGTGGGACCGGATCACGGTGGGTCATTGGTACGACGCCCAAGGGCTCTCGCCGACCGGGCGTTCGCTGCTGGAGATCTGCACCGTCGGCATCCTCGCCGTTCCCACCGTCGAGGTGTCCCTGCTCGGTCTGCTCGTCAACGTCGTGACCTGTGGTGTCACGGCCGACCTGCTCTCGGAGTCCGAGGGTGGCGCGCAGACCCAGCGTTTCGTGGGCGGCACGGGACAGATTCCGCAGCGGCTGGCCGCCGAGCTGGGGGAGCGCGTGATGCTGAACAGCCCTGTCCTGACGATCGATCACGGCGCGGACTCGGTGACAGTGACCTGTCGCGGTGGCCTCATGGCGCGTGGGCGGCAGGTCGTCGTCGCGCTGGCACCGACACTGGCAGGCCGGATCATGTATGACCCGCCGCTGCCGGGAACGCGTGACCAACTCACCCAGCGGATGCCCCAGGCCTCGGCGCACAAGGCGTTCGCGATCTATGACGAACCGTTCTGGCGGGCGGACGGATTCAACGCCCAGCTCATCTCCGAGATCGGCCCGGCGCGCATGTCCAACGACTCGTGCATGCCGGAGGACACCGGCGGGCCCGGCATCATCCTCGCCTTTCTCGAGGGTGAGAACGCGCGCGTCGAGGGCCGCTGGCCCGCCGAGCAACGCCAGGAGGCATTGCGCGCCGAGCTGGCTCGACACTTCGGGCCCCGCGCGGCAGCGCCAGAACTCATCGTCGAAGGCGCGTGGGTCGACCGTGAGTGGACCCGAGGCTGTTACAACGCCAACCCGGGACCCTGCGGCTGGATCCACTTCGGCCACGCCCTCGCGACGCCGATCGGACCGATCAAGTGGGCAGCCACCGAGACCGCGACCCGGTGGAGCGGCTACATGGAGGGCGCGGTCGACGCCGGACTGCGCGCTGCCGCGGAAGCTCTCGCCGACCTGCCCTGACCAGCCGCTAGTTCCGGCGGGGGACCCGTATGGTCCGGACGGGCCGCTTTCCGATGTTCCGCGGACGGCCAGCGAAGCGCAGGAGGACACTTCGCGACCAGGAGCTCGGTCGAAACTACGGCGACGTTCCCGTCGCCCCGGCGGTGCTTCGGAAGGGATTCGACACGCATCGCTTCACGTCGCGGCTCGGCGCCGCCATCGCCATGACCGCTGCCATCGGTCTGGCCACCGCCACCACGGCAGCCGCTCATGAGTGCTTCAACGCCAGCCGTTCCGACCAAGGCAACCTCAAGGCCGGCTCGAACTCTCAGGCATGGTTCACCCTCGTGGTGGCCGACGCCATCGCCGGTGACGTCGAGGACGGATTCCTCACACCCGCACAGGGAGCGTGCGTCACGGCCGCCTATGCAGCAACGGGTGCGCCATCGTCGTTCACGATCAAGGTCATCGCCGGGAAGACGGTGTTGTCGGCGGTCCCAACAACATCGACGGCCATGGCATCGACCACGCGTTTGCGGCCTACGGCGAAGAAATCGGCGGCTCCTACGCGGTATGTGGCGCCGGCGGGCCTGGCTGACCCCGGCCTGACCGCGGCCTGACAAGTGAGCTGGGCGGGCCATCGAGACCCCTCGTCGGTGGCCCGTCCTTTCTTGTCCGGCAACCGCGCGCGGCGAGCCCACGGCATACGGGCACGTAGTCTTGGTTCTCGTGGCCACCGACTTTCAGCAAGAGATCAAAGAGCTCCGCACGACGATGACGTCTGTGCGTGACGTCACCGACCTGACCGCGCTCGAGGCGACGATTGCCGACCTCGAGGAGCAGGTGGCCGCGCCGGACCTCTGGGACGACCAGGAGAAGGCGCAGGTCGTGACCTCTCTGCTCTCTCGCGCCAAGTCCGAGTACGAGCGCGTCACCGGCATGGACACCAAGGTCGACGACCTCGAGGCCCTTGTCGAGATGGGTCAGGAAGAGAATGACGCCGAGACCCTCCTCGAGGCCGAGAAGGAGCTCAAGGCCGTCAGGAAGGCCGTCGGCGAGCTCGAGGTCCGCACCCTCCTCAGCGGCGAGTGGGACGAGCGCTCCGCCGTTGTCACGATTCGCGCAGGAGCCGGTGGCGTCGACGCCGCGGACTTCGCCGAGATGCTCATGCGCATGTATCTGCGCTGGGCCGAGCGCCACGGCTACCCGACCAAGGTCATGGACACGTCCTACGCAGAGGAGGCCGGCATCAAGTCCGCGACCTTCGAGGTCAACGTGCCCTACGCGTTTGGCAACCTCTCGGTCGAGGGCGGCACCCACCGCCTCGTGCGGATCAGCCCGTTCGACAACCAGGGCCGTCGCCAGACCAGCTTCGTTGCCGTCGAGGTCATCCCGCTCATCGAGGGCACCGACACCATTGAGATCCCCGAGAACGACCTCAAGATCGACGTGTTCCGCTCGTCCGGCCCGGGCGGTCAGTCGGTCAACACGACGGACTCGGCCGTGCGCATGACCCACCTCCCGACTGGCACCGTCGTGTCGATGCAGAATGAGAAGTCCCAGATCCAGAACCGCGCCGCTGCCCTTCGCGTGATGCAGTCGCGGCTGCTCCTGCTCAAGCGTGCCGAGGAAGCCGCCGTCAAGAAGGAGATGGCTGGCGACGTCAAGGCGAGCTGGGGTGACCAGATGCGCTCCTACGTCCTCAACCCGTATCAGATGGTCAAGGACCTGCGCACCGAGTTCGAGACCGGCAACCCGACCGCCGTCTTCGACGGTGACATCGATGGCTTCATCGAGGCCGGCATCCGCTGGCAGATTGCCGAGCGCAAGGCCGCTGAGTGAGTTCCGTTGCAGGACACTCAGATTCGAGACAACCGATGACGTATGCCGTGGAGCTTCCTATCGATGGGCCCGCGGACTGGGCGGTGTGGTCGGCTGACCTCGTGGCCCGGATTCGTGCGCTTGGCCCCGAGGAGCAGGTCGTCGTCTCCATTCCTTCGATGGCCCGACTCCACCAGGTCCGGCCAAGGCGGTTCCTGGGACTCATCTCTGCCACCCACGAGGACACCTCGCCGTGGATGCGCGTTCGTCGCGACGAGGACCACGCCGTCGCCGAGCTCATCGGCAGCGAGAACTTTGGTGGTGACTACCTCTTCTCCGAGCACGAGGAGAGCCAGATCAATGCGCTCGGCTGGCACCGCCCCGGCAACGACCTGATCGAGGCGCGGATCTGGACACGGTGGTTCCCGGACGACGTCGCGCAGTCGGGCTACCTGTCCCTCGCGGATGCCAGGGCTGCCGCCGACCTCATCGAGCGCACCCTGCGCGACGTCTTCGTCATCACCGACGGCTGAGCCGACTCACCAGCACACACGCGCCTTCGCGGAGTGGGGCCGCGGCACATGGGTCACGGCTCGTGGCGCGAGCATGCTGACGGCCATGCGCCCGACAAAGACGTCTCCTCGCACGGTCCTCGCGACCCTGACCGCCCTCGTAGCCACCGCCGCCCTCTTGGTGGCCGCGCCACCAGCCACCGCCGACAAACCCGGAGGCGGGCACTGCGCCCGCCAGGCCAAGATCGCCGTCCCCGGCGCTGAGATGCAGAAGGTCTCCTGCCTCGACGACCTCACCACAGCCGGAACGGTCCCATCCGGCCACAGCAAGGCCGCAGACTTCGCTGGCCTCCACACACCCGGCACGGTCAACCCGACGGGAGTGCCCGGCATACAGGTCGATGGGTATTTCCCGGACACGTCCACGACGAACGCCAACAACGGGTGGAAGCACGACAGCCAGTTCGTGATGCGCATCCCCGACAACTGGAACGGCGGCCTCGTCATCACCGGCGCGCCCGGCAACCGCAGTCAGTACGCCAATGACTTCATCTGGTCCGATTGGGTTCTCGCACAGGGCTATGCGTTCGCCAGCACTGACAAGGGCAACATGGGACTGCGCTTCTATGACGACGGCTCCACGCCGGGCGGCAGTGTGCGCGAATGGAATTCACGCGTCACCGAGCTCACCCTCGCTGCCAAGCGCGTCGTCAAGCAGGTCCGTGCCAAGGCACCGCAACGCACCTGGATGGCCGGCATCTCCAACGGCGGCTACCTCGTCCGGTGGCAGCTGGAGAACCGCCCCGACCTGTATGACGGTGGCCTCGACTGGGAAGGCACGCTGCTGCGCGCAGACGGGCCGAACCTCCTGACCTACCTCCCGACAGCGCTCAAGCACTACCCGGCGTATGCCGCCACCGGCAGCCCCGCTGCCCACGACGCCATGATCGAGGCCGGTTTCGAACCGGGCAGCGAATTCCTCTGGCCGTTCCACCACACCGTGTACTGGGACCTCACCCAGCGGATCTATCGCGAGGAGTTCGACCCGACCTTCGACGGCGCGACCGACGCGGGAACGCCCTACTGCGCCAGCGGCACACCGCAGTGCGACGCCGACTATGACTACGCGAGTCGGCCGGCCGCCGTGAAGGACGCGATGCGGTCGGTGGAGCTCACGGGTGACATCGGCAAGCCGCTCATCACGGTGCACGGCGACCTGGACACCCTGCTGCCGATCGGCACCGACTCCGACGTCTATGACCAGCTCATCGACGACGCAGGAGCCGGAGCCAGCCACCGCTACTACCGCGTCGAGGACGGCACCCACACCGACGCCCTCGTCCCGGCGTTCCCGGACCAGCTCCGGCCGCTGCTGCCGTGTGCCCGCGCCGGATTCGACGCTCTGACCGCATGGGTCGAGGACGGAACTGCCCCACCCGCGGATGCCACGGTGCCCCGACCGACATCGGGGGATCTGCTCAACACCTGCGCCCTCTGACGCAAAGCGAGGCCTACTGCACCGTAAGTGGGGTGATCACCCCACTTACGGTGCAGTAGGTCCGTCGACAGGTCAGTCGATCTGCTGCTCGAGGCCGAGCGTGTCCTTGTCGTCGTGGCGTGGCGACGGTCGTGCGCAGCGCAGTGTGCGGGATGAAGGCGCTGGCGATCATGCTGATGATCGGGGACGACTCCGGCGATCAGGAAGATGTAGCCGGTGCTGTCGCCATAGGCGTGACGCACGATCATTGCGCTCATCCGCAGGTGATGGGCACGCCGTCCGGCACGGGGTTGCGCCCGACCCACAGGAGCGGAACCTATGCTCGTGACGCATCCTTCCCCCGAGCCGTGAGGCCTGACCCCCGCGCATGATTCGCTTCGACAACGTGTCCAAGGTCTATCCGAGGTCGACCCGACCTGCGCTCACTGACGTGAGCGTCAACGTCGAGCGCGGCGAGTTCGTCTTTGTCGTCGGCCCCTCCGGCTCCGGCAAGTCCACGATGCTCCGTCTCGCCCTGCGCGAGGAGAAGGCCTCCTCCGGCTCTGTCCTCGTCGCCGGCCTCGACCTCGGCTCCCTGTCCGCGCGCAAGGTTCCGCGGTTCCGCCGGGGGATCGGTGCGGTCTTCCAGGACTTCCGCCTCCTCCCAGGCAAGACCGTCGACCAGAATGTCGCCTTCGCGCTCCAGGTCATCGGCAAGCCGACGTCGGCGATCCGCCAGCTCGTCCCCGAGACGCTCGAGATGGTCGGCCTCGAGGGCAAGGGCAAGCGCCTGCCGCACCAGCTCTCCGGTGGTGAGCAGCAGCGCGTCGCCATCGCCCGGGCCGTCGTCAACAAGCCGCAGATCCTCCTGTGCGACGAGCCGACGGGAAACCTCGACCCCAAGATCAGCCTCGACATCGTCCACCTGCTTGACCGCATCAACCGTGCCGGCACGACAATCGTCATGGCGACGCACGACGCCGACACGGTCAACGAGATGCGTCGCCGCGTGGTCCAGCTCGATGACGGAGTGGTCGTGCGTGACGCCGAGGACGCGACCTACCTCGCACCGGAGGGAGACAAGTGAAGGCCGGGTTCATTGCAGGCGAGGTCTGGTCCGGCCTGCGCCGCAACCTCTCCATGGCGCTCTCGGTCATCCTCGTGACCATGGTGTCGATGTTCCTTCTCGGCATGGGCCTGCTCGCGCAGCGCCAGGCCGACACGATGAAGGGCTACTGGTACGACCGGATCCAGGTCTCCATCTATCTCTGCGCCGACAACTCGTCCCAGCCCAACTGCCAGGGCCAGGGCGCGACCGAGGCGCAGAAGGAGAGCATCGAGAACCAGCTCAGGGCGACGCCCGAGGTCAAGGAGGTCTTCCACGAGTCCGAGGCAGAGGCCTTCGAGCGATTCAAGGATCAGTTCCGCAACAGCCCCATCACCGGCAACGTCCAACCGGGTGACATCCCTCAGAGCTTCCGTGTCCAGCTCAACGACCCGACAAAGTTTGCCGTGGTCACGAGTCAGTTCGAGCGCGCACCAGGCGTAGCGAGTGTCCAGGACCAGGAGAAGGTCCTCAAACGGTTCTTCCAGATCATCAACTGGATCACGGTCTTCTCGGTCTTCCTCGCTGGCCTGATGGTCATCTGTGCCGCGTTGCTCATGGCGACCACGATCCGCCAGGCGGCGTTCATCCGAAGACGCGAGATCGGGATCATGAGGCTCGTGGGTGCGTCGAACTGGACGATCCGCATGCCGTTTATCATCGAGATGCTCGTCGTCGCGACGCTCGGAGTCGGGCTGGCGGTGGGCATGTTGTGGCTCGGGTTACGCCTGATCTTCAACCTCGGCTTCAACCAGGTCGTGCTCAACAAGGCCCTCATTGGGGCCAATGACGTCTGGGCCCTCACGCCATGGCTCTTTGGTGGGGTCATCCTCATCGCCGTGCTCACCAGTGTGGTCACGCTCCGCCGCTACCTACGGGTGTAGGTCGCTGTGGCGTCGCCATTCGCCTGCGACGCACCCTTCCATCCGCCAGAATGGTGGCTTCTCAGCCATCTCGCAGATGCAAGACAGTAACTGGCTATTGGGAATTTCTCGGCGAGGGAGGTTCCAATTGGGAGTGACTCGTGTTACCAATGGTGACTATGTGGCGAACCCCTGCGCCCCGATCTGTCTCCGTGCGCCGGTATGCCGGCATCTCGGTGGCGCTCGCGTGCTCCCTGGCCTTGATGGCACCAGTGTCGGCCCTCCAAGGCGCTGACCCCGATCCGAACCAGCAGAAGCGCAAGGTCGACTCCCAGATCGACCAGCTCCGCGAAGACCTCAGCGAGACCAACTCGAGTCTTGCTTCGGCGTTCACAGCGCTGCAGGCGACCCAGGCCAAGCTGCCGGGTGCCCAGGCCGCGCTGGCTCAGGCCCAGGGCGCGGCCGCTCGGGCCCAGACAGAGAACGCGATGGCCGCCCAGGAGCTCGACGTCGCCCAGGCCAACGAGACCAAGGCGCAGGACGAGCTGGCCACCACGACCAAGCAGATCCGCGACAGCCGCGGCGACGTCGCCCAGTTCGCCGCGCAGATCTATCAGGAGCAGGGCTTCGGCGAGTTCGACATGGCCATGACGTCGACCTCCCCGCAACAGTTCGCGGACCGGATTGCGCTCATCGGCACCGTCATGGACCTCCAGGGCCAGTCGATGGTCGCGCTCGCGACGGCCAAGGCCAGCCAGACAGCGCAGGAGGACCACCTGTCCGCCCTGCGCGCCGACTCGGAGAAGGCCAAGCGCAAGGCTGAGGCGGCACTCGCCGCTGCCAGTGCCGCTCGCGACAAGGCCACGGCGGCCAAGACCGCTCTCGACGCCCTGGCGGCGCAGCAGAGCAAGCAGGCCGCCGCAGTCAAGGCGCAGTCGATCGCCGAGCAGGCCAGGATCAACCAGATGCAGGTCGAGTCGAACCGACTCAGTGCCGTCATCAAGGCCCGCGCCGCAGCAGCCCTGCGTGCCGCCAGGATCGCCGCCGCGGCCAACGCCAAGGCCAAGGCCGAGGCTGCGGCGAGAGCACGTCAGAACGCCGACGCTGCTGCGAGAGCTCGTCGGAACGCGGAATCACGGCCCCCGAGTGGTGGCAATACCGGGGGCGACAGCACTCGACCCCCCGCGAACACCGGTGGTCCACTCAGTGCCCCCATGACGGTGGGCCGGATCAGCTCGGAGTACGGCATGCGGTTCCACCCGATCCAGCGCGTGTGGCGCCTGCACAGTGGCCGCGACTATGCCGCGCCCTGCGGCTCGCCTGTCAAGGCGGCGGCCAGCGGCACCGTCATCGAGGCCGGCTACAACAGCAGTTACGGCAACCGCGTGATCGTCGACCACGGCGTCATCAACGGCGTGCACCTCACGACGACCTACAACCACCTGGAGCGGGTCCGGCTGAGCTCCGGGAGAGTCCAGCGAGGCGCAGTCGTGGGCTACGAGGGCTCCACCGGCAACTCCACCGGTTGCCACCTCCACTTCGAGGTCTACGAGGACGGCACGTTCGTCGACCCGCGCAGCTACCTCTGAGCCTCACCCACCTCGAGGGCGCGCCGCAAACACGGGGGCGCACACGGCATACGCTGCAGTAGCGTGTCGCACTGACTCGAGGGAGGTGAGCGCCGTGGCACAAGCCAAGAAAAACCAAGCTGGCAAGACCGATGACGGGCGCAAGCTCATCGCGAGCAACCGCAAGGCTCGCCACGACTACCTCATCGAGGACACCTTCGAGGCCGGCCTCGTGCTCATGGGCACCGAGGTCAAGGCGCTGCGCATGGGGCGCGCCACGCTCGTCGACGGCTGGGCCAGCTTCACCGGGGACGAGCTGTTCCTCGAAGGCGTCCACATCCCCGAATACCTTTCCGGGTCGTGGACCAACCACACGCCGCGTCGCCGTCGCAAGCTCCTGCTCAACCGCAAGGAGCTCGACCGCATCGCCCAGAAGACCCGCGAGAGCGGCCACACGATCATCCCCTTGCAGTTGTACTTCAAGGACGGGCGCGCCAAGGTCGAGATCGCCATCGCCAAGGGTAAGAAGGAGTACGACAAGCGCCACACGTTGCGTGAGCGCCAGGACCGTCGTGAGGCCGAGCGCGCGCTCGGCACGAGCAGGGGGTAGTTCGTGACCGGTCGGCTTCGGATCTGGATGGCGGGTATGGGGGTCATGGTGGCGATGGCCGTGGGCCTGCCGGTCGGAGTGGCAGTTGCCGCGCCGCTCGCCAGCGGCGCGAGCGCGCCGGATTCGGTGGTCGGCTTCGTCCCGATGGACGACGATGCCACCAGCTTCAACGTGGCGTATGCCGTGCAGCCCGACGGGTCGATGAAGGTCACCCAGCGCATTCGCTGGGACTTCCCTGAAGGGGAGGAGCGCCACGGCATCTATCGCACGATCCAGACGCGAGCCGGCTACCAGGACTCGAGCACCCAATACCGCCACTACGAGCTGTCCGACGTCGAGGTGACCTCGCCGACGGGAGCGCCGACCGACACCAACATCTCGAGCCTCGGTGCCTACGAACAGGTCCGCATCGGCAGCGCCGACGAGACGGTCTCCGGTGTGCAGGAGTACGTCCTCACGTATTCGCTCGCCAACGTCATCAATGACATCGGTGACGGGACGGCCGAGCTCTACTACAACCACATCGACCCCTCCAACGAGTACGTCTATCGCGATGTGAGTGCCGACGTCACCGGGCCGGTGCCCGCGACGAAGGTCGCCTGCTTCTACGGCGCACTGCACGAGGACACGACGTGCACGGGCACGGCGGGCGCGACGTCGAAGTTCACCGTCCCCGACATCAACCCGGGCCAGGGTGCCACGATCGTCGTCTCGTGGCCGCGGACGGCCTTTGGTGAACTCACGCCCGACCTGCGCGAGACAGAGTCCGATGGCGGTTTCGGCGGTGGCTACGGCGACCCCGGGCCCTCGCTCAGCGCGGACCAGACGAAATACCTCGGTGCGGCGCTCGCGGGTGGCGGCGTGCTGATCCCGTTGCTCGCCGGCGGGCTCATGGGTCTCCTCGTGTGGACCCGCGGCCGCGACGAGATCTATGCCGGTCTGACGCCCGGCCTGTCGCCCGGCGCCGGCGAGAACGCGCCGGTCGTGCGGGGGAGCGCGCCCACCATCGCGGTGCAGTTCACCCCGCCGGCAGGTGTGCAGCCGGGCATGGTCGGCACGATCATGGACGAGAAGGCCGACGTCGTCGACGTCACGGCCACCCTCATCGATCTTGCGGTCCGCGGGCACCTCACCCTGACCACTGAGGAGCGGGGCCGTTTCCGCAGCGACGACTGGATACTGACCAGGACGACGCCGCCGGCGGATGGGCCGGCTCTCGCGATGTACGAAGCCGAACTCCTGGGCGGAGTCTTCAAGGACGCCACCGAGGTGCGCCTCTCGTCCCTCAAGAACACCTTCGCCAGCACTTTGCAGGGCGTCCAGGGCCAGATGTACACGGAGGCAGTGCGACGGCACTGGTTCCGACGCTCGCCCGACGCCCAGCGATCCGCGTGGAAGGGCCTGGGGTTCGTCCTGTTCGTCCTCGGCGCCCTGGCGCTCTTCTTCCTCACGTCTGCCCTGGGGGGCCTTGGTGGCAGCAGCCTCGTCGGCATGGGCTGGGTCTTCGGGATCGGCCTGATCGTCGCCGGACTCATCGTCCAGCTGCTGGGCCGACGCATGGCCTCACGCACGGCCGAGGGGAGCGCTGTCCTGGCGCAGGCCAAGGGCTTCGAGCAATACATCGCCACCGCCGAGGCCAACCAGATCAAGTGGGAAGAGGCACAGGACATCTTCTCGAAGTTCCTGCCCTATGCCATCGTCTTCGGGTTGGCCGACCGCTGGGCCACAGTCTTCGAGGACGTCGCCGCGGCCGCGACCGCCGCGGGTCACGCCATCGCGACGCCGACCTGGTACGTCGGTTCGATGGCGGGCTGGAACTTCGGCCACGTCGCCACGAGCATGGACTCGTTCTCGACCCAGGCCGCCGGGACCTTCGTCTCAACGCCTGGCTCCTCCGGCGGTTCCGGCCTCGGGGGTGGCGGCTTCTCCGGTGGCGGAGGGTTCTCCGGAGGTGGCGGCGGCGGAGGTGGCGGCGGCTCCTGGTAGCCGCACGCTCGGCCTCGCAGCACGCTCGAATCTCGAGTATCGCGATGCACGCTCAGTTGCTTCTGCGTCGCTCACGCACGCATCACGCTATGCACGACTTGCGCGCGGGTTGGGTGACCGTTCCCCAAGCGCTCGAATGTCGCCTGTTGCGGTCTTCCCTACCGGCGGACTATCAGCTGGTGACGTCGCGGCTTGTTTGAGCACGAACTCGCGCCTCCGGGAGTTGGGCTGATAGTCCGCCGGTAGATCCACCTTTGTCTGAGGGTCGATGGGCACGGTGAAGGCCGGCCACCCTCTCGGGGTGACCGGCCTTCACCGTGCTGGACGACTCAGTTCTTGAAGGCGTCCTTGGCCTTCTCGCCGGCCTGCTTGAGGTCGGCCTTGGACTGGTCCGTGCGACCCTCGGCTTCGAGGCGCTCGTTGTCGGTCACCTTGCCGGTGCCCTCCTTCGCCTTGCCGGTCGCGTTGTCCTTCATGTTCTCGATCTTGTCTCCGATACCCATGGTGAATCTCCTTGGTTGTGCGGATGTGTGATCTGCACCGAGCAAGCGCCGCGTCTTGACGCATCGATGCCTCTTCAGGTTAACCCCGGCAGGACGAGGATGGGGCGTCAGCCTCCGAGGACCAGAAGAAGGTCGCCGCCCTCCACCTGCTGGTGGTCGCCGATCGCCAGGCGCTCGACCGTGCCGGCGCTCGGGGCGGTGATGTTGGCCTCCATCTTCATCGCCTCGATGGTCGCGACGACGGCGCCCTCCTCGACCGTGTCACCCTCGGCCACGACCGGGGTGACGACGCCGGCGAACGGTGCCGGAACGTGCAGCGCATTGCCGGGGTCGGCCTTCTCGGCGGTCTTCACGTTGACCTGAATCGCATTGTCGCGCACCGTGATGGGACGGAACTGACCATTGAGGGTGCACATGACGGTGCGCATTCCCTTGGCGTCGGCGTCACCGATGGAGGACACCCCGAGCAGCAGCCGCTTGCCGGCCTCGATCTCGACTTCGTACTCGCGGTCCTGGTCGAGGCCGTGGAGGAACTCGACGGTTCCGAGGACCGACAGGTCGCCGTAGCGCTCACGGGACACGAGGTAGTCCTTGGTCGGCCCGGGGAAGAGCAGCTCGTTGAGCGTGGCGCGAGGTGTGTCGTCGAGCGCCTGCTCCTGCTCGGGCGTGAGCTCGGTGACGCGCGGCTTGCCCTTGCGCCCCTGCAGGGCCTTGGTCCGGAACGGTTCGGGCCAGCCACCGGGCGGGTCGCCGAGCTCACCCTCGAGGAAGCCGATGACGGAGTCGGGGATGTCGTACTTCGTGGGGTTCTGTTCGAAGTCGTCCGGGTCCGCGCCGGCTCCGACGAGGGCGAGGGCGAGGTCGCCGACGACCTTGCTGCTCGGCGTGACCTTGACGAGGTTGCCGAGGATCCGGTTGGCCGCGGCATACATGTCCTCGATGTCCTCGAAGCGGTCGCCGAGGCCGAGGGCGATGGCCTGCTGGCGCAGGTTCGACAGCTGTCCACCAGGGATCTCGTGGAAGTAGACCCGACCGGTGGGGGAGGGAAGTCCGGATTCGAAGGGGGCATAGAGCTGGCGCACGGCCTCCCAGTAGGGCTCGAGGGCAAAGACGTTGTCGATGTCGAGCCCGGTGGGGCGATCGGTCCCGTCGGTCGCCGCCACGAGTGCCGACAGGGACGGCTGGCTCGTCGTCCCGGCCATGGACGCGCAAGCGGCGTCGACCGCGTCCACGCCGGCGTCGATGGCTGCGAGGAGCGTGCCGATCTGGCCGCCGGCGGTGTCGTGGGTGTGGAGGTGGACGGGCAGGTCGAAACGCTCGCGCAGCGCGGTGACGAGGGTGCGGGCGGCCGGTGCGCGCAGCAGTCCTGCCATGTCCTTGATTGCGAGGACGTGGGCGCCGGTGTCGACGATCTGCTCGGCGAGCCGGAGGTAGTAGTCGAGGGTGTAGAGCTTCTCGTCAGGGTCGCTGAGGTTGCCCGTGTAGCAGAGCGCGACCTCGGCGACGGCGGTGTCGGTGGACAGGACGGCCTCGACGGCGGGCCGCATCTGGCTCACGTCGTTGAGCGAGTCGAAGATCCGGAAGATGTCGAGGCCGGTGCGAGCGGCCTCCTGGACGAAGACATCGGTGACCTTGGTCGGGTAGGGCGTGTAGCCCACCGTGTTGCGCCCGCGGAGCAGCATCTGCAACGGGACATTGGGCATGGCGTCACGCAGCAGCGCGAGCCGCTCCCACGGGTCCTCGCTGAGGAACCGGAGTCCGACGTCGTAGGTCGCCCCGCCCCAGGCCTCCATCGAGAGCAGCTCGGGAGTGAGTCGGGAGACGTGTCCGGCGACATGGAGCAGGTCGCGGGTGCGCATGCGCGTCGCGAGCAGGGACTGATGGGCATCACGGAAGGTCGTGTCCGTCACGGCGACGTCGGTGCGCTCGCGGAGCTGTCGAGCGAACTCGGCCGGCCCCACGCGCTGCAGCAGGTCGCGTGAACCCGGGGGCACCGGGGCATCAAGGTCGAGGACAGGAAGCTTGGTGCGCGGCCTGATCGACGTGAGGGCCGGACCATTGGGCTGGTTGACGGTGAGGTCCGCGAGATAGGTGAGCAGCTTGGTGCCGCGATCGGCAGGCGTGCGTGCCGTGAGCAGCTCGGGCCGCTCGTCGATGAAGCTCGTCGTCGCCTCGCCGGCCTGGAACACGGGGTCAGCGAGGACGCCCTCGAGGAAGCGGATGTTGGTGGAGACGCCGCGAATCCGGAACTCTGCCAGCGCCCTTCGCGCCCGCCGCACCGCCATCGGGAAGGTCCGACCGCGACAGGTGAGCTTGACGAGCATCGAGTCGAAGTGGGCTGAAACCTTGGCGCCGACAAAGACCGTGCCGCCGTCGAGGCGCACCCCGCCGCCACCGGCCGATCGATAGACGGTGATGGTGCCCGCGTCGGGTCGGAACCCGTTGGACGGGTCCTCGGTCGTGATCCGGCACTGTAGGGCGAACCCGCGCACGACAATGTCGTCCTGCTTCAGTTCGAGGTCCTCGAAGGTCTCGCCCGACGCGATCCGCATCTGAGAGATGACGAGGTCGATGTCCGTGACCTCTTCGGTGACGGTGTGCTCAACCTGGATCCGCGGGTTCATCTCGATGAAGACGTAGCGTCCGTCCTTGCCGAGGAGGAACTCGACAGTGCCGGCGTTCACGTAGCCGATCTCTCGCGCGAAGCGCACGGCATCGGCGCACATCTGGTCACGCAGCGCCGGATCGAGGTTGGGGGCTGGCGCGATCTCCACGACCTTCTGGTGGCGACGTTGCACCGAGCAGTCGCGCTCGAACAGGTGGAGTACTCCGCCCTCGCCGTCGGTGCCGTCGCTGAGGATCTGCACCTCGATGTGCCGCGGGTCGATGACGGCTTCCTCGATGTAGAGCGTCGGGTCACCGAACGCCGCGTCGGCCTCGCGTTGAGCGGCCTCGAGGGCATCACGCAGGTTCGCGGAGTCGTCGACGCGACGCATACCTCGGCCGCCACCGCCGGAGACAGCCTTGACGAAGAGCGGGAAGCTGAAGTCGGCCGCGGCGGCTTCGAGGGCGTCGAGATCAGTCCCGGCCTCGGAGCCGTGAAGGGTCGGGAGACCGGCCTCGCGCGCGGCAGCGATCGCCTTGGCCTTGTTGCCCGTGAGGTGCAGGACCTCGGGCGGAGGACCGATGAAGGTGATGCCATGAGCGGCCGCTTCCTCGGCGAGCAGGGGGTTCTCGGACAGGAAGCCGTAGCCCGGATAGATCGCGTCGGCGCCGCAGTCGAGAGCAACCCGCACGATGCTCTCGTGGTCGAGATAGGCCCGGACCGGGTGCCCTTCCTCCCCGATCTGGTAGGACTCGTCGGCCTTGAGCCGGTGCTCGGAGTTGCGGTCCTCATGGGGGAAGACGGCGACCGTCTTGGCGCCGAGCTCGGTGGCGGCGCGGAACGCGCGGACGGCGATCTCACCTCGGTTGGCAACGAGGACCTTGCGGAACACGGCATACCTCCAGATGTGATGCGAATCGCTTGCGGCGATCCTAGTGACGGCTCACGGGGTGAGACGGTCTGCTCAGAGTCCGGACCTGTTCGTGTTCTCGACGTGTGGGGTTCACCGGCCGCGGGCAGGGTGAAGGACATGCCTCGTATGCCGTTCGCTCGTCCATCCGTCCTCCTCGCCGCCCTGCTCGGGGCGGGTCTCGTCGCCTCGCCGGCCGCCTTCGCCGCCGCAGCGCCCACCGCCGTGACGCCCGGATCCTCCTTGGCTGCCCCGGCCTCGCGGTCGAGCGTGCAGCCCTTGGAGCGGGCCCACGCCCACAACGACTACGAGCACGACCGCCCCCTGCTCGATGCGCTCGACCACGGGTTCACCTCGGCCGAGGCGGACGTCTGGCTCGTCGACGGTGAGCTCTACCTCGGCCATGACGCGCCGGACCTCGACCGGACCCTGCGCGCGGAGTATCTTGAGCCGCTCGCTCAGCGCTTCCGCGAGAACGGTGGCGCGATCCACCCGAAGTGGCGCGACTCATTCCGGCTTCTCATCGACGTCAAGAGCAACGGACCGGCAGCGTGGCCGGTCATCGACCGGCAGCTCGCGGCATACCCGCAGCTGTTCTCGGCGTACCGCCAGGGGCGGGTCCACGAGCGCGCGGTGACCGCCGTCATCTCCGGCAACCGCGACCTGGCCGCGATGCAGGCGGCCACGACCCGCTTCTCGTTCTATGACGGCCGGATGAGCGATCTCGGTGGCCCGCTCTCGGCCAGCCTGGTTCCGCTGATCAGCGACAACTGGACCAAGTTCTTCACCTGGCAGGGCGTCGGCGAGATGCCGGCGGGGGAGCGCGCCAAGCTCCACCAGATCGTCGCGACCGCGCACGCCAACGGCCAGCAGGTGCGCTTCTGGGCGACGCCCGACCTCGCACTACCGAATCGCGAGGCGCTGTGGCGTGAGCTCGTCGCTGCCGACGTCGACGTCCTCAACACGGATGACCTCGCGGGTCTGCAGCGTTTCCTGCTCGCCGAGGACCCGGCCGAGCAGAAGGCCGCTCGGGCCGCCTGACTCACGACGCTGCTGCATCCTCAAGGATCTCGGGGGCGTTCTCGACAACCCACACCATGAGTGGGTTGAGGAGAGCGGCAAGCTCGAGCCCGCGAGGAGTCAGCGAGTACTCGACGTGCGGTGGCACGACTGGGCGCGCGTCACGCAGGATGAACCCGTCGGCGACGAGAGTGCGCAGGGTCTGGGCGAGCATCTTCTCGCTGACCCCTTCGGCCCGACGACGCAGTTCGCTCCAGCGCAAGGGCTTCCCGTCGCCGAGGGAGATGAGGACGAGGAGCCCCCACTTGCTCATGACGTGGTCGAGGACGGTCCGGCTCGGGCAGCCAGCGGCAAAGACGGCGTCAGGGAAGTACTCACTCAGTGGATCACTTACTTTCATGTGCGTACCTTACTTCAAAGTGGGTACTAACTCTTGGGAAGTATGCCGTGGTGTCAGTCGTTCTTCGGGTGTCAGCGTCAATGTCACCACCTCGAAAGGCCCCACCCATGACCACGATTCTCGTCACCGGCGCCACCGGACAACTCGGCCGCCTCGCCATCGACTCCCTCGTCACACGCGGTGTCGTGCCCGGCGACATCGTCGCGTTCGTCCGTGACGCGTCCAAGGCTTCGGACTTGGCCGAACGCGGGGTTGACGTGCGGGTGGGCACTTTCGAGGACGCGGCGTCCCTCGATGCTGCCTTCGCCGGGGTGGACCGGCTCCTCTTCATCTCGGGCAGCGAGGTCGGTCAGCGTGTGGCCCAGCACCAGAACGTCATTGATGCGGCAGTGCGCGCCGGTGTCGAGATCGTCGCCTACACGAGCGTCGTCCGCGCGGACTCCTCGCCGCTCGGTCTCGCGGCCGAACACAAGGCCACCGAGGAGGCGCTCGCAGAGTCCGGTCTGCCGACCGTGCTCCTGCGCAACTCCTGGTACCTCGAGAACTACACCGCGCAGGTCCCCGTGCAACTCGAGCACGGCGTCGTCCTGGGTGCCGCCGGCGAGGGGCGGGTCAGTGCCGCCACCCGCGCCGACTTCGCCGAGGCAGCTGCGGCGGCGATCATCGCCGACGGTCAGTCGGGACAGGTCTACGAGCTGGGCGCCGACGTGGCCTTCACGATGAGTGAGTATGCCGCCGCCCTGGCTGCCGTGGCCGGGTCACCCGTCGTCTACCGCGACCTAGCCGTGGCCGACTACACGGCCGCCCTCGTGGACGCCGGACTGCCCGAGGGCTTCGCCCAGGTGCTTGCCGACAGCGACGACGGACTCAAGCAGGGTGGTCTCCTCGTCGAGACGGGGGACCTCTCCAGGCTCCTCGGCCGCCCGACCACCTCGCTTCCCGAGGCGCTGAAGTCAGCCCTCGTCTGAACCCTGACGCGTGGCGGCCGGGGAAATGATTCGAGGTCGCCACGCGTTGACGGGTACAGTTGGAAGACACAACTGAACAGCGTGGGATGAGCCCCCTCACGGGGGTGATCGGTTTCGACATTGGTCGGCGTATCAAGAGAAGCGGGTCGAGGATGCACGGTTATCTCGTTAACGATCCGTGCAAACCAATAGGTGCCAACTCCAAGCGCACCGACTTCGCCCTCGCCGCCTGAGCGAGCTGCAAAGTCCGTCAGCCTGAGCTAGATCTCGTCTCAGTGTCTGGCGCCATCTAGAGAACTAGCTGCGTCACTCTCGTCGGGGGGTGGCGTGGGACTTAATCCGACTGGGCCTGTCAGGGAACGTGTGCGCGCGAGCCCTGGGGCCGAGAAAATCCTTAGCGCACTGCACCCGGAGAAGTCTTGGTTTCCCGTCAGTGGACGCGGGTTCGATTCCCGCCACCTCCACCACCGTGCTCATCCCACGACATCGACACCCGGTCGGTCAGCAACGCTGATCGCACCGGGTGTTCGTGTGTCCGCAAGTTCTGATGTGTGACGATCTCGTATGCCGTTTGCACCCTTCCAGCGCACCCCACCTCGCGACGAAGAGCGCATCGGCACCCGTGACCTCGCCGAATGGCGTTCTGCCGCAGGCCGACTGGTCGTCGACTGGCTCGTCCGCACAGCCGAGGTCATCGCTCGACTGATGCGCTGGTCGGGAGCCAACATTGCCCTGGTCCTCACGGTCGGGATCGGTCTCGCGCTGGTGTGGGGGTTCAGCGGGATCACCGCGGAGGTCTATGAGGACGTCGTCGACCGCGATGGCATCGCCCAGATCGACCAGCCCGTGCTCGACGCCGCAGTGCGGGCCCGCACGCCCCTGACTGCGCAGCTTGCAACGGACTTCACGGACCTTGGCGGCAAGGTGGGTATGCCGGGCATCGCCGTGGCTGTGGCCGTCGCCATCGCGTGGGCCTGGCGTCGTTGGACCCCGCTGCTCCTCATGGCGATCGCCAGCGCGGGTTCGCTCCTCATGACCGTGACCGGCAAGGAGCTCACCGCCCGGGACCGGCCGCCGCAGGCGCTCGCCGTGCCTCCCTTCGAGGTGTCGCCGAGTTTCCCTTCTGGGCACACCCTGAACGCGACCGTCGTCCTGGGGCTCACGGCATACCTGCTCGTCGTCTGGGCCAACCGCAAGAGGTGGCGGGTCCTGTCCATCGCGACGCTCGGGATCCTCGTCGTCGCGATGGGTCTGTCACGGGTCTTCCTCGGGCACCACTGGCTCACTGACGTCGTCGCCGGCTGGGCCATCGGGCTCGGCTGGCTGGCCGTCGTCATCACCGGTCACCGGGTGATGATCACTCTCGATCGCCGAGGTCAGCGACGTGTTCCCGAGACGACGAGCATCTCGCAGGGCCCGACGAAGCCGTCCGGTCCGTCGAACTGAGCCAGGGCCTCCTCGATCTCGTGCCACGCCTCGGTGCGCGCGGACTCGTCGATCCCCGAGAGCATCTGGTGCAGGGCGCCGAACGACTCCCGCTCGAAGCGGACGCACTCTGCGGCGTTCGCCAGGCGCACCGGGGACGGGACTGTCGACACGGTGACGTCCACCAATCCCGCTGCGGTGTAGGCCGCCTCGGCCACTCCGGGCGCGCCCAGGCTGAAGGGACCGGGAAGCCCCGGGCCGGGGGCAGGCAGCCCTGCCACCCTGCGGATGATCCCCACCGGGATCGAAAAGAAGCCATTGCGATCTGGGGTCGAGTAGACGATCGCGGAGACTCGACCTTCGGGCCTGAGAGCCCGGCAGATCTCCTTCAGGGCACGGGCCTGGTCGGGGAAGTAGATCAGCCCGACGCGGGAGATCGCCGCATCGAAGCTGCCGTCCTCGACGCCGGTGAGGTCCTCGCCGTCGGCCTCCAACGTGGCGACGTTGGACAGTCCGGCAGCTGCGGCCTCGTCTGCCGCGAATCGAAGGATCGCGGGTGAGATGTCGGTCGCGAGGACGTGACCGGTGTCCCCGACGCGTCGGGCAGCGGCGAGGGTCTGCCCGCCGGCGCCAGCAGCAACGTCAAGAACGCGAGAACCTGCGCTCAGGTGGACGTCGTCGAGCATCTGCTCGGTCGCCGTGCCCAGCCAGTTCTCAACAGCAGGACCCCAGCGGTGCCAGGCCTCGGCGGCGGTCTCCCACTGGGCGCGGGTGGTGGTCTTGAAGGCGATGGGGTCGAACGTGGTGGTCATGGTTCCTCCTCGGGTGGGTGTGGAACGAGCGTGCATCTCAGGTCCCGCCACCGGCCAGAACGAGAACTGGACCGGAGTGGGCCAATTTCTGGACTGGGAGAGGTCCGGGGGTCGACACTCGACACGTGAAGGAGTACGCCCAGTACTGCCCTGTCGCGTTGGCCAGCTCCGTGCTCGCGGAGCGCTGGACACCGTTGATCATCCGCGAGCTGGTGCTGGGCGCCCGCCGGTTCAACGAGATCGATCGGGGCCTGCCGGGGATCTCACGGTCGCTGCTCAAACAGCGCCTCGAACAGCTCGAACGCAAGGGCGTGGTGCAGCGGGTTGCTGTGGCCGCCGGCCACGAGTACCAGCTCACGCCAGCGGGTCGCGACCTCGAGGGTGTCATCATGGCCGCCGGGGAGTGGGCGGTGCGCTGGATGTTCAGCGAGCCCGAGCCGCGTGAGGTCGATCCGGTCACCCTCACGTGGTGGATGTCGCGCCGCCTGGTCAGTACGGAACTGCCCGACCACCGCACGGTCGTCGAGTTCGACTACACGGGCGAGGACCCCACCCGGATCTGGATGGTGATCGAACGCCGCGAGACCTCGGTGTGCACCGACCCTCCCGGCTTCGCGAACGACCTGGTGGTCACCACGGAGCCGGTCGCGCTGATGCGGGTCTTCTCAGGCATCGTCACCTATCCGCGCGCCCTCGCGGACGGCAGCCTGGCCCTGACCGGGCCGTCACATCTCACGCGGGCACTGCCGCACTGGTTCTCGTGGAGCCCGTTCGCCCCGGCTGTACGCACGCATCTCGGGCTGGACGCCTGACGCTCTGATCGCAGAGTCGACCTCAGCGAGCGCCCTCTGGGCGCGTGACACCAGCGATGTCGAGCGCCCAGGCGTCACCGTCGCGCCGGAAGCCGATCCGTTCGTAGTAGGCGCCGACCATAGAGTCGGGAGTTCGGATCATGCGCCAGCCGTGGCCGGCGAACAGGCCGCTGTGCCGCCACACGAACTCGCCCGGGGTGAAGTCGCGGTAGCGCTCGGTCACGTAGTCGAGCTCGACCTGTCCGACTCCGCCGCCGGCATCGCGCACGACCACGACACCAACGGTCTCGTGGCCGTGAAGGACGAGGTACGCAAAGCGTCTGGCCGACTCGGTGACGCCGTTGAAGCCCGGGTTGAACTTCGCGATGTCATGGTTCTGCGCCTTGAGGAAGTGCTGCAGATAGGCGTCCTGCTCCTCGACCTCGATGACCGTGAAGGCGTTCGCGTCGCTCTTCTCGCGCAGCATCCGGGCAATGAAGAACAGGTTGATGGCGGCGAGGACGATGTTCATCGCGACCATCGGCCAGACACCGATGATGGCGTTGAAGCCGGTGAGGATCACGCACGCAATGGTGTTGAGGATGCGCAGTCGCAGGATTCGCGCCTGCAGGAGCGAAAAGACGAGGAGCGCCGACCCGAACCAGCCGAGCGCGTCGACCCAGCTCAAGTCAGCTCCCAGCGGACCGTGACAGTGGTCGAGATGGCCTGCGTCCCTCCCTCGATCGGCATCGAGCCGGCGAAGTCGGCCATGCGGGCCATCATCGGGCGGGGTGTGTGGTCGTCGGCGCCACCCTCGCGGATGTGGAGGACCTTGCCGAGCTCTGCACCGGCAAGGCCGGCGAACCGGGTGGCGCGCAGGCGGGCGTCCTCGAACGCCGCGTCGCGTGCCCCGGCCACCGCTTCGTCCGTCTGGTCGGCGCCCATCTCGATCCCGTCGACCGCGAGCGCATCCCCGGCAGCACCGGCGAGGGCCTGGAGGAGGTCGCCGACGCGATCCCGGTCGCGGACCGTGAGTCGGAACGCCTGGTATGCCGTGTAGCCGATGACCTTGCGGCCGTTCTGGTCGTGGCGCGGGTGGATACCGACGTCGTCGGTGCGCCGGTCGCGTGCCTCGACGCCGTGATCCGCCGCGGCCTGCAGGGCTGCAGCGGTGCGGTTCGACGACTCCGTCAGGGCGGAGGCGACGTCGCGGGCATCGCACTGCACGCGGGCTCGCACGATAACGAGGTCGGGGACGACGTGGTGCGCTCCGCGGCCGGTGACTTCGACGTGATCGGTCATGGGGCAACTGTAGGTCGGGAGGCGAGCGGGGCGAGGGTGATGCGCGTGCGGGCCGCTGTGGGCGGGTCGATTGAGTCGAACTCGCGAGTAGCAGGTTGAATCGTGTCCATGGCCGCCATTCCCTCTGCCGCGAACTCCGTCACCGTCCGCCTCATCGTCCCCGCTCGAGCCACCGCAGTCAGCGAGCTCACCAGCGTCGTGGAGCAGGCAGGGGGTGTGGTCACCGGGCTGGACGTCACGGCGTCCGGTCACGAGCGCGTGCGCGTGGACGTCACGCTGATGACCCGAGATCCCGGCCACGCCGACGAGATCGTCGAGCGGATGCGCGGGGTGGAGGGCATCGAGATCGGCAAGGTCTCTGACCGCACGTTCCTCATGCACCTCGGCGGCAAGCTGAGCATCGAGTCCAAGGTGCCGATCCGCAACCGCGATGACCTGTCCCTCATCTACACCCCGGGTGTCGCCCGCGTCTGCCTTGCGATCGCCGCGAACCCCGAGGACGCGCGCCGCCTCACGATCAAGCGCAACACCGTCGCTGTCGTCACGGACGGCACTGCAGTGCTGGGGCTGGGCAACATCGGCCCGCTCGCGGCACTGCCGGTCATGGAGGGCAAGGCGGCGCTGTTCAAGCGCTTCGCCGACATCGACGCGTTCCCGATCTGCCTGGACACCACGGACACCGAGGAGATCATCACCGCGGTCAAGGCGATCTCGCCGGTCTTCGCGGGCATCAACCTCGAGGACATCTCGGCGCCGCGCTGCTTCGAGATCGAGGCCCGACTGCGGGCCGAGCTGGACATCCCGGTCTTCCACGACGACCAGCACGGCACCGCGATCGTCTGCCTCGCCGCGATGCGCAACGCGCTCGCCGTCGTCGGCAAGAAGCTCGAGGACGTCAGGCTCGTGATGAGCGGTGCCGGCGCTGCCGGCACCGCGATTCTCAAACTCCTTCTGTATGCCGGCCTGCGCAATGTCGTCGTCGCCGACATGCATGGCGTCATCCACACCGAGCGCGACGACGTGCTCTCGGGGGAGCACCCCAACCAGACGTGGATTGCCGAGCACACCAACCCGCAGGGGCTGTCCGGAACCCTCGTCGAAGCCCTCGTGGGTGCTGACGTCTTCCTCGGCGTCTCGGCACCCAACATCCTCACCGGCGATCACATCGCGACGATGGCCGACGATGCAGTCGTCTTCGCGATGGCCAACCCGACGCCCGAGGTCGACCCGATCGAGGCGTCCAAGCACGCAACCGTTGTCGCGACCGGCCGCTCCGACTTCTCGAACCAGATCAACAACGTCCTCGTCTTCCCCGGCGTCTTCCGTGGGCTGCTCGACTCGGGCTCCAAGGTGCTCACCCCGGAGGTGCTGCTGGCGGCAGCGGATGCTCTCGCTGCCGTGGTCAAGGACGAGGAGCGCAACGCGACCTACATCATCCCGAGCGTCTTCCACCCCGACGTCGCAGGTGTTGTGGCCGCTGCTGTCTCCAAGGCCGCCCTCGCAGCGGCGAGTATCGCACCCGAGGAGTCTCCCGACTCGACGTCGGCAAGGTGAGGTTTCCCTGGGAACGTTCCCTTCTCAGGGAACCAACTGGGGGAGTTGCGCACCTGTAATGGTGTGACCGTGATGAAGCACTCTGAGGCCGGCGCAGCCCCGGCCTTGGCCGGAGCCGCGTTCGAGGACGTGTATCTCCGGACGTACGGCCACCTCATGGCCGTTGCTGTGGCGACCGTGCGTGACCGAGACTTGGCTGAGGACCTCGTTCAGGACACCTACGCGCAGTTGTGGGTGCATTGGGCGACGGTGTCTCAGCCCCAGGCTTGGCTGCGCCGTGCAGTGGTGAACAACTGCCTGAGCGCACTTCGGACGCAGCGGCGCCGAGATGCCATTCTGCGTCGGCACTCGCGGGTGAGCACGCCGGTCACCGCTGCCGAGAGCGAGTTCCTTGACTTGCTGAGCGGCCTCAATGCGCGGCAGCGGATCGCCATCACTCTGAGATACGTCGAGGACCTCTCAGAGGCAGAGATCGCGCTGGCGCTCGGTTGTCGTCCTGGAACTGTCAAATCCACGCTCCACCGAGCGATCGCGACACTTCGTATCCGAATGGAGAGGCGAGGATCATGAGGTCAGCAGAAGACAGTGCCAGATCCCGGATCCGTGAATACGCGGACAGTCACACACCTCCGCCCGTGGAGGCGATTTTCTCACGGGCAGAAGCCGACGTCGCGGTTTCCTTCGGGCACACACGCGAGACTCGTTCCTCGCGACTACTCCTTGCTTCCGCCGTGATGGCTGGTGCTGCGACGGTGGCCGGAATGGTTGCAGTCCTGGCATCTGATCCACCGCCAGGTAAGGAAGCAATCTCTGCACCCGAAAGCCCGTCCGCCAACGCGCCGGCACGGATGGCGCCTGGATGCCCCCCGGGCCTTCCGGTCCTCGTTGGAGCTCGGACTGTCGAAGGTGCACTCTCGAAGCCAATCGAGGTCCGCGCTGGACAGCAGGTGAACGTGACTGCGGAAGTCCTGGTGGCAACCCCGGACCGCCCTCTACTCAGTTTCGTCATTTATGTGGTGCCCGCCGGGACAGACCTCGACGACCGTGCTCAAAAGGCGGTGGCACGGTCGACTGTGAAGGCTCTGACAGCAAACCAACGGAAGGTGCCGCAGACCCTGGCCATGCCAGAGGAGTTGAAGGCGGGGACATACGACCTGATCGGAGAAGCTACGTGGCCTGGCCCAAGCATTTGCGGTCTTCCCAACCCCCCGGACACAACACAGGTAGGGCGCAGTTGGGGCGTGCTTGGTTCAGCGGTTGCCCGATGAGAGTGGTGACGCCGGCCCTGCAGTTGAAGGGCATCGGTGTGGCGCTGGTGGCCTCGGTCATCGCGTCGGCCGACCAGCGCGGCGATGCGGCGACCGTCGCATTGGGGGACTCGGGGTACTTCGGGCACGTCGAGTTCGTCACGGCGCTCACCCGGAGGACGGCGTGACGGGCGAGGGCCTTCGTCGCTGGTCGTCGGTCCCAGCCATCGCGGCCGTGCTCTTCCAGCTCGGGGTCCTCTATGCACCGTCGGGCGCAGGCTCGGCGCCGTTCCCGAACTTCGACAAGCTCGTCCACTGCGCAGTCTTCGCCCTCCCGGTGTTCTTTGCGGTGCTGGCCCGACTGCCCATGGCACCGGTGATCGCGGTCCTGGCCGTGCACGCGCCGGTGAGCGAGTTCATCCAGGCGACCCTGTTGCCGAATCGCTCCGGCGACCCGTGGGACGTCGTCGCCGACCTCGTCGGTGTCACCCTCGGTGCCGCCGCGGCCCGTTTCGCCCTCCACCGACGCCCCACTGCAGGCTCCGCGACCTGACGGCGTGCCGGTTCCCGAACGCAGTCCCACTTGTTGCGCAATCGGTCGAATCATCAGACTTCTTGCCCAATCCATCGCCCGATGGATGTGGCAATACGTGGGCCGCGGGCGATGTCAAGCTGCGTGGAGTCGTTCGGTCTCTGTGGCGGGGCTGTCTTCGTCCTTCTTGAGGTTGATGCCGACGGTCCCAGCTGGCGTGGGGTTGCAGGGTCGATGACGAAACCGCTCGGGGTGCTGTTCGTAGTACGCCTGCTGGGTCGCGTCCCGCTGGGCCCAGGACTCACGCCAGGTACCGTCGTGGACCTCGTCCGGAGCGAACAGTGCGATCCCGGAGTGTTTGTGGTTCTGGTTGTACCAAGGCACGTACCAGTCCATGTAGGCGCGGGCCTGCTCGATCGTCTCGAAGGTGCCGGGATAGTTCGGCCGGTACTTCATGGTGCGGAACTCCGACTCGGAAAACGGGTTGTCATTGCTCACTCGCGGCCGGTTATGGGTCTGCGTGACGCCGAGGTTGCCCAGGAGGTCTTTCAGCACTCCGGAACGCATCGCCGGCCCGGAGTCGGCGTGCACGGCGTCGGGGATCCCGTGCTGGCCGAACGCATCCTCGAACATCTCGACGGCCAGCTCATCGACCTCACGTTCCTCGACCCTGCAGCCGACGAGCTTGCGGGAGAAAATGTCGATGATCGAGTACGCCTTGAACGCGACACCACGCCACGGGGTACGCAGATCGGTGATGTCCCAGCTCCAGACCTGCCCGGGGCCGGTCGCTTCCAGCACCGGCGCTTCGCGCGGCGTCCGGTCGCTGTTGCCGCGTCGAGTGGGCACGACCGGACGGGTCGACTGGTCCTCGACGCTTCGGGCGATCCGCCACCACGAACGGCGGGAGGCGAGCATCACCCCGTCATCCCACGAGGACGCGAACGAGTGATCCACCGAGTGCCCGTCCGCCCAGCCGGCCGTGATCCTCGCCTTGACCACGGCACGGTCGGCATCGTTGATCCGCGATGGATACGCCCGATCCCTGTGCAGTATCGGGTCAGCGACCCGCACCCGTGGATTCGACCGGTAGTGCCACGTTGATCGAGACACCCCGGCCAGGTCGAGCGCCTGCCGCTGCGACCTGGTGATCGCCGTCAACTGTCCGACGAGGTCGTTTTCTGCGTCGAGGAATCGGGCGGATCGGTCGTCGGCGGGTTCACGGCGGGCTCTTGCTCGCTCATCTGATGCAAGAGCCCGATAGCTTTTCCCAGCGCGGCGTTGGTCTCCTCCAACTCCCGCACCCGCGTGTTCAAACGCGCGAGCTCGGCCTCCTGCTTAGCGCGCTCCCTGGCGCGCTGCCTCTCGATGCCGGTGCGTTTCTCTGGTGGGACTGTCACAGCACCACCCTCTCGCGGGATCAGCCCCCGGTCGAGATCCCCCTCGAACACCGCCAGCCGCCAACGCCGCAGACGGTCATAGGAGAACCCCTGACCCTCGACCCAAACCCGTTTCCGCCCATACGGCTGGAGCTCGTACTCATGCACGAACTCACGGATCTGCTCCCTCGTGAACCCCGGACTGATCGACACACTCGCCAACTCCCTCGCTGATCATGAATGACTCACAACCAGCCTGTCGTAGAGGGCCGTGCCGACGGATTGCGCAAGAAGTGGGGGAGGTGGGGGAGGGCGGGGGGACACTCGCGTGAGTGGGGGGCCTGGCGGATCGCTGGTAGGATGGACCCTTGCGCCACTTCCGGCGCCCGCGTTCCAGCCCGTTGAATCTCGTTGACACAGATGTCGCGTGGAGGGCCGTATACGCCCACACCATCGACTCGGATCGAGTGATTCACCATGCCCAAGAAGATTTCCTCAGGCGGCAAAAAGCCGCGTTGGACCTCCTCACAGAAGTCCGCGGCGCAGTCCAAGGGCCCCAAGAAGACGCACCGAGGTCAGCCCGACGGTCCCCGCACCAAGGCGCCGCGCTCCGAGCGCAGCCCCCGTTGGGACCGCGAGGACCGTGGAGCACGCCCCGAGCGCAGTGAGCGCCCGGAGCGTCGCGACGACCGCAGCTCCTCGGCGCCCCGCAGCGACAACCGCGGCGAGCGTCCGGCACACGGCCAGCGTCGTGACGACCGTGGCTCGTCGGCTCCCCGTCGTGACGACCGCTCCGACTCGCGTGGCGGCTACCAGGGCCGCGACACGCGTTCCGACTCGCGTGGCGACAGCCGCAGCGAGCGTCCGGCATACGGCCAGCGCCGGGACGACCGCACCTCGGCACCTCGCCGCGACGACCGCTCCGATTCGCGTGGTGGCTACCAAGGTCGCGACAACCGCACCGACAACCGCTCCGACTCACGTGGCGACAGCCGCAGCGAGCGTCCGGCATACGGCCAGCGTCGTGACGACCGCGGCACCTCGGCGCCCCGGCGCGACGACCGTGGCGATCGCCCGGCATACGGCAGCCCCGACCGCGGCGACCGCAACGCACGCCCCGGATACGCAGGTCCCCGCCGCGACGACCGTAACGAGCGCGGCAGCCGCCCCACCTCGACCTATGGCGAGCGCCGTGAGGGCCGTCCGCCGTTCCGTCGTGACAGCGACAGCCCGACGCGTCGGGTCGCTGACCCCGTGCGTCGCGACCGCCACGAGGGCCGTCACTACGACGAGCGCCGCCACGACCTGCCCGAGCAGCGCACCTTCGAAGAGGCCGAGGCCGAGCGCGCCCAGGCCGACACCTGGGTGAAGTACGAGTCCAAGAAGGGCACCGGCCCCGCGACCGTCACCGAGGACAACGGGTTCGCCGCCCTTGGTGTCGACCCCCGCCTCGTCGAGCGCCTCGCCCGCGATGGCATCTCGTCGCCCTTCCCGATCCAGACCGCCACGATCCCCGACGCTCTCGCAGGTCGCGACGTCCTCGGTCGTGGCCAGACCGGTTCGGGCAAGACCCTTGCCTTCGGGCTGCCGACCATCACGCGCCTCGTCGACGGCACCAAGCCAGCGCCCAAGCGCCCGCGCGCACTCATCATGGTGCCGACGCGTGAGCTCGCCATGCAGGTGAGCGACGCCCTCGAGCCGCTCGTCCACGTCACCGGGCTGCGTCACAAGCTCGTTGCCGGCGGCCTGTCCTACGAGCCCCAGGTCCGGGCCCTCAAGAGCGGCATCGACATCCTCGTTGCCACGCCGGGTCGCCTCAACGACCTCATCGAGCGTGGTTCCTGCGAGCTCGACGACGTCCAGGTCGCGATCCTCGACGAGGCCGACCACATGGCCGACATGGGCTTCATGCCCGAGGTCACCGCGATCCTCGACAAGATTCCCGCCGGCGGTCAGCGACTGCTCTTCTCGGCGACGTTGGACAAGGGCATCGACAAGCTCGTCGACCGCTACCTCAACGACCCGGTGACGCACTCGACCGAGGACGCGCAGGCCAGCGTCACGACGATGAGCCACCACATCATGCTCATCGACCCCAACAACAAGAAGCAGCTCACGGCCGAGCTCGCCGCCCGCGACGGTCGCACGGTGGTCTTCGTGCGCACCCAGCTCGGCGCCGACCGCATCGCCCGCGAGCTGCGTGAGAAGGGCGTCCTCGCGGCGGCCATCCACGGTGGCCTGTCCCAGAACCTGCGCAACCGCGCGCTCGGTGCGTTCCGTGACGGATCACTGCCCGTGCTCGTCGCGACGGATGTTGCCGCCCGCGGCATCCACGTCGACGACATCGGTCTCGTCCTGCAGGCCGACCCGCCCGCGGACCACAAGGACTACCTGCACCGCGCCGGCCGCACCGCTCGCGCGGGGGAGAAGGGCACCGTCGTGACCTTCGCCCTGCCGCACCAGAAGCGGACGATGGAACGTCTCGCCGAGGCCGCTGGTCTCGACGTCGCGCCGATCCGCGTCATCCCGGGTGACCAGCACGTCGAGGCCGCCGGTGGGCGCATGCCGTCCGGTGTCCCGGTGGCCGACCATGTCTGGATGCCGCTGCTCGAGGCCAAGGAACAGCGTGGCCGTCGTCCCGGTGGCCCGCCGCGTCGCTTCCAGGGTGCTTCACGTGGCTACCAGGGCGGTGGCCAAGGCGGCTCGCGTGGTGGCGAGCGCCGCGGTGCCGGTAGCCGCGCCGGTGGCCGTGCAGAATGGAACCGTGGACGCTGACAGCACGACGGGACGACTACTCGTCTCCACCCCGCAACTCGATGACGGGGTGTTCCACCGCAGCGTGATCCTCGTGCTCCAACACGACGACAACGGCGCTCAAGGGGTTGTCCTCAACAAGCCCTTGGGCGCCGACGTCGATTCCGTCCTTCCCGGCTGGGGCGAGCACATCGCATCTCCGCAGACGCTCTTCCAGGGTGGGCCGGTCCAGCTGGACTCTGCTCTGGGGCTCGTCACGTTCCATGGCGGCGACGAACCGCCCCCGGGGAGCAAGCGGTTGTTCGGCTCCGTCGCCATCGTCGACCTCGACACCCCACCGCTGCTCGTCATGCCAGAGGTCGGCGGGCTGCGGATCTTTGCCGGGTATGCCGGGTGGTCCACCGGGCAGCTCGAGAGCGAGTTGGTGCGTGGCTCCTGGTTCGTCGTGGACTCCCAGTCCGGTGACCTGCTCACCGATGACCCCGATCACCTCTGGGAGCAGGTCCTCCGACGACAGCCGGGTGAGCTCGCCTTCGTCGCGTACTTCCCGTCGGACCCCGAGCTCAACTGACAACTGCATCAGCAACGAGACGTACGCTGGACGGGTGAGTGACCCACTGACGCCCATGAGCGACCCCAACGCCCCTCAGCAGCAACCGTCCGGCCCGTCGACCAAGACTGCCGTGCTCGAGCGCGAGGAGACGATCCCTCAGGTCCAGGAGCCCGGCGACCACGAGCGCTTCTCGCACTATGTGCGCAAGGAGAAGATCCTCGAATCCGCGCTCTCCGGTGAGCCGGTCAAGGCGCTGTGCGGCAAGGTGTGGATCCCCGGGCGCGACCCCAAGAAGTTCCCCGTCTGCCCCACGTGCAAAGAGGTCTACGAAGGCCTGCGCAAGCCCGAGGACGGCGGCGAGTGACACTCCGTCGGCTCTGAGTCGACGCGAGGCGGCGCGCGGTCCCACGAAGGTGGGCGGACGGCATACCCGGCTTGAGGCACTTTGCCAAACCTTGACCGAGTCATGGAACTTCCTTGGTCCGTCGGGCGGAGGGTCTCGCTAGGTTCGGGGGGCAGTCGAACCTCATAGAGGTTTGTGCAAACCGAAAGGGACACCACATGTCTGTTCGTCCAATGCGCACCGTCGCCCTCGTCGCGGCCTCGATCCTGTCCGCGGCAAGCCTCGGCCTCAGCGCCACGAGCGCGTCCGCCGTCAGCACGTCCGGTGACCCCGGCGTCGCAGCCGAGTGCGCCACCGAGGTGCACGCCGACGAGGTCACCGCCGGTCGTGGCGCGCCGCGTTCCCGCGACCCGCATGACGTCTCGACCGCACAGGCCAAGGCCATGGATGCCGAGCTGGCCAAGGTCCTCGCGGCCAAGGGTCTGACCCGCAGCTCCTCGGGCGAGGCCAGGAAGCCCGGCGGCGGTGGCGGCGCCTTCGTGCCCGCGACGATCGACGTCCACTGGCACACCATCACCGACGGCGCCAAGGGCGTGCTCACGGCCAGCGAGATCAACAGCCAGATCAGCGTCCTCAACAGCGCCTACGCCGGCACCGGGTTCACGTTCGCACTCAAGAGCACGACGACGACGAACAACGCGACCTGGTACAACGGGCTCACCTACGGCAGCTCGGCCGAGCGCAACATGAAGAACACCCTCTACACCGGTGACAAGTCAGACCTCAACGTCTACACGGCCAACCTCGGCGACGACCTGCTCGGCTGGGCGACCTTTCCCAAGAGTCGGACGACCTCAATGGACGGCGTCGTCCTCCTCGACGAGAGCCTGCCCGGTGGGACGGCCGCGCCCTACAACCAGGGAGACACGGGCACGCACGAGGTCGGTCACTGGCTGAACCTCTTCCACACGTTCCAGGGCGGCTGCTCGGACACGGCCGGTGACTACGTCACCGACACCCCGGCCGAGGCCAGCCCCGCGTCAGGTTGCCCGACCGGTCGTGACACATGCACCCTGCCCGGTCTCGACCCGATCAAGAACTTCATGGACTACACCACCGACGTCTGCATGGACCACTTCTCCGCGGGTCAGAAGACTCGCATGCAGAACGCCTGGGTCGCCTTCCGCGGCTGAGTCCACGCACCCCCCAAGCCCTGATCCAGGGCAAGCACACACCCGAGGGCCCGTCCGTGAGGCGGGCCCTCGGCATGTCGCCTCACGATCGTCGTTACCCTTGCGGAGCCGATGAGTACCTCTGCTGCCAGCCACCTCAGTCCCGCCTTCCCCGAGCGGGCGGCGTGGGGTACCGCCGCGAAGCTGCGCGCCTGGCAGCAGGACGCGCTCACGGCCTACCTCGAGGCCGATGCCAAGGACTTCCTGGCTGTCGCGACGCCCGGTGCAGGCAAGACGACCTACGCCCTGCGGATCGCGGCGGAGCTGCTCGAGAGCGGCGAGGTGAAGGCAATCACCGTCATCGCACCGACTGAGCACCTCAAGACCCAGTGGTCGGAGGCGGCAGCGCGTGTCGGCATCCAGCTCGACCCGAAGTTCTCGAACTCGACCGCGGTCCACTCCCACGAGTACGACGGCGTCGCCCTCACCTACGCCCAGGTCGCGGCTCGCCCGGACCTGCACCAGCGTCGGACCGAGGCCACTGCGACCTTCGTCATCCTCGACGAGATCCACCACGGGGGAGACGCCCGCAGCTGGGGCGATGCCATCCGGGTCGCGTTCACCCCGGCCGTCCGTCGCCTCTCGCTGACCGGAACGCCCTTCCGCTCCGACTCCAATCCGATCCCGTTCGTGCGTTATGAGATGGACGAGGCCGGCATCGTCCGTTCGGCCGCCGACTACACCTACGGGTATGCCGCTGCGCTTCGCGACGCTGTCGTTCGACCGGTGCTCTTCCTCGCCTACGGCGGGGCCATGCGCTGGCGGACCAAGGCCGGCGACGAGATCGCCGCCCGGCTCGGCGAGCCGCTCACCAAGGATCAGACGGCCCACGCCTGGCGCACGGCCCTGGACCCCAAGGGCGAGTGGGTGCCGTCAGTGCTTGCCGCGGCAGACAAGCGCCTCACCGAGGTCCGCCGTCACGTGCCGGACGCCGGCGGACTCGTCATCGCGACGAACCAGACGACAGCGCGCGCCTACGCCAAGATCCTGCATTCGATCACCGGGGAGAAGACCACGGTCGTCCTCTCCGACGACGCCGGGTCGAGCCAGCGGATCGAGGAGTATGCCGGGGGTGATACCCGTTGGATGGTCGCCGTGCGCATGGTCTCCGAGGGTGTCGACGTGCCCCGGCTCTGTGTCGGTGTCTATGCGACCTCGACCTCGACCCCGCTCTTCTTCGCGCAGGCCGTGGGGCGGTTCGTCCGGGCCCGCAAGCGTGGCGAGACGGCGTCCATCTTCCTTCCGTCGGTGCCGACTATCCTCGAGCACGCCGCGTCGATGGAGCTCGAGCGCGACCACGCCCTCAACCGCAAGAGCGACCCCGAGGCCGAGGCCTCGATGTGGGCCGAAGAAGAGAGCCTGCTCGCGGCGGCCAACCGCACCGACAAGACGCTCGGTCTCGAGGAGGAGAGCTTCGAGGCTCTCGAGTCCGATGCGCACTTCGACCACGTGCTCTTCGACGCGCAGCAGTTCGGTCTGCACGCTGACGTCGGGTCTGACGAGGAGCAGGACTACCTCGGTCTGCCCGGGTTGCTCGAGCCCGACCAAGTGTCGGCCCTGCTGCATGAACGCCAGACCAAACAGTCCAACGCGACAGGTCGCAAGCCACGGGCCTCGGAAGCGCCGGTGTCTGCTCACCGAGCGCTCGCTGGGCAACGCAAGGAACTCAACAAGCTCGTCGCGGCATACGCCAAGAAGAGCGGTGCGCCGCACGCCAACGTGCACATGGAGCTCCGAAGGGCCTGCGGCGGACCGGAACTCGCGGCGGCGACATCCGAGCAGGTCGCGGTTCGCATCGAGAAGCTCAGGCTCTGGTTCGTGGGTCGGCGCTGAGCCGCCTCGTGACGGACAGGCCTTCGCTCGGCCACCGGGGAATGCTCCCCATTGCGACACCGCAGGGCGACTGGCAGGGTTCATCCGACATCGGATCAACGGAGGGGTAGACGGTGGCGACGATCGAAGTCAACTACGAGGGCATGCGCAACCTGCAATCGGCCTGTGGGGACCAGATGAGGACGTTCTCCAAGATGGAGAGCTTCTTCGGGGAGCACTGCAGTGCCTCGAAGTTCTCGTCGATCCCCGTGCTCACGCTCTTCAGCCCGGTCTACTCCGACGCGGCCGTCGAGGTGACGGGCGGCCTCAGTGAGGCCACGCAGGCGGCCGAGCGCTACCGCGACACCGTCAAGAGCAACCGCGAGCAGTACCGCCGCGACGACGTGCAGTCCTCGACGGTGCTGGCCAAGGCGTGGAAGGTCACGACGGCCGACTACACCCCGCCGGCCATCGCCCAGGGGAACGGGGCGGTCTTCAACTACAACGGCAACGGCAAGAATGCCGGGTCCTGGAGTGGCTGGGCCATCGATGGCGCGATGGAGCGCAGCTGGCCCATGGACTCGACGTACGAGATGCCGGGGCCGCGGGGGATCGGCGGTCGAGGCGGTTTCAGCGACCTTCTCGGCGCGACCTTCGACGGGGCAGACGGCATCAACAACGCGCAGACCTGGGGCAACGCCCTCAGCGACAACGACGACTACGAGGCCTTCGAGGGTGGCGGGTCCATCGACGGGAACACCCCGACCTTCGCCGACCGGCAAGCCGGAGCGATCAACCTCTTCGACGTCTCGTCCACGCTCACCCCGGTGGGGGAGTCGGACACCGGGCCGCTCATCGAGGGCCTCAAGTCCGAGCTCGGCTCGTTCATCGGCGGCATCAACTGGGCGCTCGAAAAGCTCGGCTTCAACCTCATGGACAAGATCCTCGGTCCGATCGCCGGAAGCTTCGCCGACGCCGACATGCTGCGCGGCAACCTCGACCGGCTCGGCGGTTGTTCGCGTGCCGTCGGGGTGAACTTCGGCGAGATCGCTGATGGCGTCGACAATTCGTGGCGCGCCTCGGCCGCGACCGAGGCCACCTCGGTCTTCCACAAGACGTCGAAGGCGTGCGAGCGGCAGGGCGATGCGCTGACGATGGTGGCGCGACAGGTCGGCAACTTCATCACCGCGACCTACGAGGGTGTCAAGCTGGTCGTGGGCATCATCGGCCTCGTCGTCGACGAGCTCATCGGTGTCCCACTCGCCAAGCTGCTCGGATGGATCCTCAAGGGCGCCGCAAAGATCAAGCGCTGGATCAGCCTCGTGAAGCGGGCGATCGAATACATCGACAAGCTCAAGGACATCGTCCCGCCCCTTCTCACTGCGGCACGAGCCTTCTCGCGCATGGCGATCGCGTTCAAGCTGCTCCTGGGGACTCTGGCCGTCGGAGGAAACGTCGCGGCCGGCAACAACGCGGACAACACCGCCGAATCGGCGTTCTGATGGGCCTCGAGAACGAGTTCGCCGTCGCCGAGGGAGAGCTGCGTGGCGCCCAACGGCAGATGGACAAGGCCATGGGCTCCTACCTGCGCGAGGTCAGCGAGATGCGCGAGGCACTCCACCAGTTCCGGCTCGAGGTCGAGGAGGAGCGCGAGGACCCGCGGGCCCAGGCGCAGGAGAAGGAGATGGAGCAGGACATCCGTGCAGGCAAGCACGGCGAGGGTCTCAAGGAGCTCCAGCAGCGGATCGACCTCGACCAGACGACGCTGGCGGACGTTCTGTCCGGTCGTGACGGGCACCGGTCCGCAGACGCCCTGCGTGACATCTTCGGCGATCGGGTGGACGCCGCACTGGCCGACGGAGAGACCAAGCCCGATCCTGTGCGCGAGGAGAGCCGGAACGACCCCGGCGCGACCGGTCGTCCCGGACCGCTCCATGAAGGTGGCACCTGGTGAGGTTCCGGGACTTCTGGCGCAGTGCCGCCAGTGACAACATCTTTGGATTCCGGTTCGTCCTGGGCATGTGCCTGTTCTGGGCGGGGCCACTGCTGTTCGCGGCCATCGGCGTGCTCGCTGATCGCGGGGCCATGGTCGTGTGGTCCGTCGTGGCGGCCGTCGGCTGGGCGCTCGCCTGGGCGGTCATGCTCATCCGGCACTTCAACTCGATCCCGGGAGACCGGGTCAACCTCACCCCGACGCTGCCGATGATCGTCCCGGCGGTGCTCATGGTCGGCGGCACCGTCGGGTGCCTCATGTCGTTCTGATGGCTCACCGCCACCGAGGGTCAGCCACGTGAGCAACTCGTACCTCGAAACCAAGATCACGATCAACCACATCGCGCTCATCGTCATCGGCGCACTGCTCGCCGTGGGGTTCACCGCAGGAGCGTTCGTCATCCAGCAGTGGCTCTGGCTCATCGCTCCGCCGATGGATGTCATCGGCATCGCCCTCGTCATCATCGGTGGGAGGCGACGCCGCCAGACGCAGGGCTCGCGCGGCATGGCCATCTCCGTCCTCGGAGGCGCCTTCATCGTCGGCTCCATCTGGGCGGCCTTCATGCTCGGCAACGCCTTCCCGACCTGAGTCGGCTCGGTCGGCGGTGCTCAGTCGGTGCCGCGTTGCGCTGACGCCTCGACGAGGGGGCCGGTGCGGTGGTCGAGGTGCGTCACGAGGCACATCGACGTGTTCGCCCGCAGGACGTGGACGTCGTCGATGATCTCGTCGATGACCCGGCCGAGGTCGGCGTTGTCGCGTGCCACGACTCGGACGATGAGGTCACCGACACCTGTCGTCGAATGGATCTCCAACACCTCGGGGATCGCGGCGAGGTGGGCGACGACGGGTTCGTGCCCCTGGCGCTGGCGGATCTCGAGAGTGCAGAACGCCGTCACCGGATAGCCGAGAGCCTTCGGGTCGACCTGCGGTCCCATGGCCGAGATGATGCCGCGGCCCTGGAGTCGGTCGAGCCTGGCCTGGACCGTGCCCCGGGCGACGCCGAGGAGACGAGAGGCGCCCAGGACTCCCACCGTGGGGTTCTCGGTGAAGAGCGCGATCAGCCGCGCGTCCAGGGCGTCGATGCCGTCGGGTCGAATCATGGGCACAGTGTCGACCCATTGCCCATGCAAAGGCAAGATCATGCGCAGACTGTGCAGCGCGGCGGCATACCATTGCACATCCTGCGTGGGTCAGACACCCTCAGACCATGACCGACACCACGATCACGAACCCGGCCACGGACGCAGCGTCGCAGCCCACCCCGCTCGACCTCACCCCGCAGGAGCGCGAGGCCAACCTCAACCTCGAGCAGCTCAAGCAGCTCGTCGGCCTCGTCGAGTACGACGAGAGCAAGGATCCGTTCCCCGTCACCGGCTGGGACGCGATCGTCTTCGTCGTCGGCAACGCGACCCAGGCTGCGCAGTACTACCAGTCCACCTGGGGCATGGAGCTCGTCGGATACTCGGGCCCGGAGAACGGCAACCGCGACCACAAGGCGTTCGTCCTCAAGTCCGGCTCGATCCGCTTCGTCATCAAGGGTGCGGTCAGCCCCGACAGCCCGCTCATCGCGCACCACGCCAAGCACGGTGACGGCGTCGTCGACATCTCGCTCGAGGTGCCCGACGTCGACAAGTGCATCGCCCAGGCCAAGTCCGCCGGCGCCCGCGTCGTGCAGGAGGCCGAGACTGTGACCGATGAGTTCGGCTCCGTGCGCATCGGTGCGATCGCGACCTATGGCGAGACCCGCCACACCTTGGTGCAGCGGACCCTGGACGGTCAGACCTACTCCGGTCCCTACCTTCCGGGCTATGTCGCGCGCACGTCGACCTTCACTAAGCGCGAGGGTGCGCCGAAGCGTCTCTTCCAGGCGCTCGACCACATCGTCGGCAATGTCGAGCTCGGCAAGATGGACGAGTGGGTGACGTTCTACAACCGCGTGATGGGCTTCGTGAACATGGCCGAGTTCGTCGGTGACGACATCGCCACGGACTACTCCGCGCTCATGTCCAAGGTCGTCGCCAACGGCAACCACCGGGTGAAGTTCCCGCTCAACGAGCCGGCCATTGCCAAGAAGCGCAGCCAGATCGACGAGTACCTCGACTTCTACCAGGGCCCCGGCGCGCAGCACCTCGCCGTCGCCACCAACGACATCCTGGGCACCGTCGACTGGCTGCGCCAGGAGGGTGTGGAGTTCCTTGACACCCCCGACGCCTACTACGACGACCCCGAGATGCGCGCGCGCATCGGTGAGGTCCGCGTCCCGATCGAGGAGCTCAAGTCGCGCAAGATCCTCGTGGACCGCGACGAGGACGGCTACCTCCTGCAGATCTTCACCAAGCCGCTGGGGGACCGCCCCACGGTGTTCTTCGAGATCATCGAGCGTCACGGTTCCCTCGGCTTTGGCAAGGGCAACTTCAAGGCGCTCTTCCAGTCCATCGAGCGTGAGCAGGACGCCCGCGGCAACCTCTGAGGCAACCGCTCCACGAACTAAACGGCGAGGGTATGCCGGGTGCTCGCCACCCGGCATACCCTCGCCGTTTGCCTGTCCCCAACTCGCCAATTCCCCTCGTGCGGTCCGCGACACGCCATGTGTGTCGCGGACCGGAGGGGAGGAATTGGCGAGTTGAGAACGCGGTGACGTCAGGGGTGTTGACAGTGACGTCAGAATGATGTCACCATGACGTCATGGAACTCACCCGATATGTCGACTCCCTGCAGCAGCAGTTGGCCGTTGCAGCCGCAGCCGGCGGTCCCGAGGCGGAAGCGGTCGCTGAACGTCTCGCTGCTCCGCTTGACTCGGCCGTGCGACTGACACTGCAGGAAGCCGTTGTTGATGCGGCAGCCGAGATCACCCTGGCGATGGCGCCGGCGTCAGTTGACGTCCGCCTCGCGGGTCGAGGGCTCGCCTTCGTCGTCTCGGGCACGACTGAGCCGGCCGCACCGATGACGTCATCAGTGACGTCAGAGGCCGCGGTTGAAGCCGCGATTAGGGCCGAGATAGCGGAGGACGACGGGGGCGGGACCTCCCGCATCACCTTCCGCCCCTCCGACCGCCTTAAGGCCGACATCGAGGCCGCCGCCGAGCGCGAAGGGCTCTCGGTCAATGCCTTCCTCGTCCGCACGCTGACCCTCACGGTCCGATCGGGCGGCTGGACCGCGCCCACCCCCCACCAGTCGGCTGGCACGGTCACCACCCCCAAGGGCGGCCAGCGGCTGTCCGGCTGGGCCCAATGACCTCCGCCATGACTGTCCTCGACCACACCCAGGAGACCCCCGTGACCACCTTCGACACACCCACACCGATCCGCGCGCGGGTTCGCCTGCACGCCGGCGGACTGCGCGTCATCGCCTCCGACACCGACCACACCGTCGTCACCGTGCTGCCCTCGCGACCTGACCGGGCAGGTGACATCGATGCCGCCGAGCGCACGAGCATCACTCTCGTCGACGGAGTCCTCGACGTCACCGCTCCGCGTGACAGGGGCATCAGCCTCGTCTGGCGCCCGGCGTCCGTCGAGGTGCTCATCGAGCTGCCGAGCGACTCCCACGTCGATGCCGAGACCGCCGCCGGCGACATCGAGACCACCGGCCGCCTGGGCGAATGCGCCCTCAAGACCTCAGCCGGCAACGTGCGAGCCGACGAGACCACCCGGGCCCGGCTGCGGACCTCGGCGGGCAACGTCGACGTCCGACGCGCAAGCGTCGAAGCAGACCTCAGCACCAGCGCAGGCAACGTCACGCTGGGGGACAGTGGCGGTCGCGCCACCCTCCGGGCCAGCACCGGCGACATCGCGGTGGGTCGCAGCGCAGGCCGACTCGACGCCCGGACGTCCTACGGGCAGATGCGGGTCGACTCGATCACCGAGGGGGAGCTCACCCTCGCCACCGGCTATGGATCGATCGACGTCGGCGTCCTCGACGGGACGGCGGCGAGGCTCGACGTGGCCTCCGACCACGGCCATGTCCGGAGCGAGCTGGCACCGACCGCGGGTCCCCCCGAGGACGCGCAGCACACGGCGACCATCGCGGCCGTCACCAAGTACGGCAACATCACCATCAGGAAGGCACTGTCATGACAACCTCCACTGCGACCGCCAGCCCAGCCATCTCGGTTGCCGGCCTGCACAAGTCCTACGGCGACATCGACGTCCTTCGCGGGGTCGACCTCGACGTCGCCCAGGGGAACATCGTCGCCCTGCTCGGGAGCAACGGCGCGGGCAAGACCACGCTCGTGAGAATCCTGTCCACCCTCCTTCGTGCCGACACGGGCGAGGCGAGCGTCAACGGACTCGACGTCGTCACCGACAGCGCGGCAGTTCGTGCCGCCATCAGCCTCACAGGCCAGTTCGCCGCCGTCGACGAGGTGCTCACCGGCCGCGAGAACCTCATCATGATCGCCCAGTTGCGTCACCTGGACGGCCCTGCCCAGATCGCCGACGACGTCCTGGAACGGTTCTCGCTCACCGACGCCGGTGGGCGACGAGTGGGGACCTACTCCGGGGGCATGCGGCGTCGGCTCGACATCGCCATGAGTCTCATCGGCAACCCGAGCGTGATCTTCCTCGACGAACCCACCACTGGCCTCGACCCCGAGGGTCGCCTCGAGGTGTGGGAGACGATCAAGAAGGTGGCGTCCCAGGGCGCGACCGTGCTGCTGACGACGCAGTACCTCGACGAGGCCGAACACCTCGCCGACCGCATCGCCATCCTTCACGAGGGTCGGATCATCGTCGACGGGACGTTGGCCGAGCTCAAGACCCTGCTGCCACCAGCGAAGGTCGAGTACATCGAGAAGCAGCCGAGCCTCGAGGACGTCTTCCTCGCTGTCGTCGGCGCGAAGAAGAATTGAGGAGACACCGATGACTACTGCAACAGCCACCGCCACGCCCGCACCCGCCGCCACGTCACCGGCCGCGAGTCACTTCTTCAGCGATACCACCGTCCTGCTGCGCCGGTCCCTGCGCCACATCGCGCGCAGCCCCGACACGATCATCACGACGCTGATCATGCCGATCATGATGATGCTGCTCTTCGTCTACGTCCTCGGCGGAGCGATCAACACCGGGACGAAGTCCTACGTCAGTTATCTCCTGCCGGGCATCCTCGTGATCACCATAGCCTCGGGGATCTCCTACACCGCCTTCCGACTCTTCACGGACATGCAGGGCGGCATCGTCGAGCGGTTCCGGTCGATGCCCATCGCCCGATCGTCGGTGCTGTGGGCCCACGTCCTCACCTCGCTCGTCGCCAACCTCATCTCGTTGGTCGTCGTCCTGCTCGTCGGGTTGGCGATGGGATTCCGTTCTGGCGCAGGCCCGCTCGCGTGGCTGGCCGTCCTGGGCATCCTCACCCTGCTGACCCTGGCCCTCACGTGGGTGGCGGTCATTCCGGGACTCAAGGCGAAGACAATCGACGGGGCGAGCGCTTTCGCCTACCCGTTGCTCTTCCTGCCGTTCATCAGCTCGGCTTTCGTGCCGACGGACAGCATGCCCGGCCCCGTGCGTGCCTTCGCGGAACACCAGCCGATCACGACGATCGTCAACGTCATCCGCAACCTGTTCGCCGAACAGCCCGTCGGCAACGACATCTGGGTCGCTGTCGCCTGGTGCGTCGGCATCCTCGTGGTCGCCTACGCCGTCGCGGTCCGCGCCTACCGCGGGAGCGTCGCAGCCTGACCCGACCAACGAGAAATTGAGCGTATGCCGCACAGCCCAGCTGCGCGGCATACGCTCGTCCTCATGGGATATGAGTACAAGGTCGTGCAGATCCGTGAAGGCCTCGTCGGCGGCAAGATGTCGGCAGGCAAGCTCGAGTCAGTCCTCAACGAGTGGGCCTCCAAGGGGTGGCAGCTCAAGGCCGTCACCGCCGTCGAGGTCAAGGGCCGCATCGGCCCGGGTGGCACCGAGGGCGTGCTCGTGACATTCGAGCGAGCGCTCGGCTGACGCTCTCGGCTGTGAGCGGCACGGTCCTCCTCCTGCCGAGCCCCCTCGTGGGTCCAGCAGCGTATGCCGTTCTGGCGGAGGCGTTCCGGGCTAACGGAAGGTCGGCGACGGTTGCCGCGCTGCCACGTCAGGTCCGATCCGGCCAGGACGTGATCGACACGTTCAGGCGCGCCGTGGCCGAATACTCACCGGAACTCGTCGTCGCCCACAGCAATGCCGGACTGGTGGCACCCGCGGTGGCGGACGGCATACCCATCGTGTTCATGGACGCGGCGCTGCCACCATCGTCAGGGGAGTGCGCCATGGCTCCGCCGGCGATGATGTCGCACCTCGAGGGACTCGCCGATGACGGCGGGCTCCTGCCGCAGTGGACGCTCTGGTGGGATGCGGCAGACGTCGCGCCGCTCTTCCCTGACGAAGCCACCCGCCACCGCGTGGAGGCCGACCTCCCAAGACTGCCGTTGGCCTACTTCCGCACGAGCGTGCGTCCGCCCGACTGCTGGGAGAGTGGTCCACGCGCCTACCTCGCGTTTGGCGAGACGTATGCCGACGAGCTGGCTGGCGCACGGCGGCTCGGGTGGCCGACCAGTGTTGTCGACGGTGGGCTCCACCTGCACCACCTGCACGATCCGTCGGGGGTCGCCCGCCTGGTCCTTGACCTCGCCGCCACGCTCGCCGGCGATGCGAGGGCGGGCAGGTCGGTGTGACATCCTGCGAGGCATGAGCACGCCGAGCAGCGCCGGGTGGTACGAGAACCCTGACAACCCAGAAGAACTGCGCTATTTCGACGGCATCCTCTGGACCACGAACACGACCCCGCTGCGCAAGCGGCCGCACCAAGGGCCCGTCGTCGTCCCACCGACATCGGGACCCCAGCAGCGGCCCGCGGGTTGGGGACCGCAGCCGCACCAGCAGACCGGTCACCCTGAGCCGAAGTCCGCATGGCCCGTTCAGTCGGGACTGCCCGGCCAACCTGTCCTTGCGTCCTACGGGCTGCGCGTCGTGGCCTACATCATCGACCTACTGATCGTTGGTGCCCTCTCTCTGGTCTTCGGCGGCTGGCTGCTCTGGAAGGCAGTCGAGCCTGCCCTTGACGGTTTCGACAGCGCCATGGCTGCCGGAGATGTCGAGGCGATGACTGCCGCGATCTCCGAGACGCGTCTTGGCTACCTGGCTGCGTTCCTCGGTGTCCAGCTCATGCTTTTCCTTGGCTACCAGGTCTTCTGCCTCATGCGGTGGGCAGCGACGCCGGGCAAGCTGGCCGTCGGCATCAGTGTGCGCCGACTCGACCGTCCCGGACCCCTCGACGCCGACACGGCATTCAGGCGGGCGGGGTTCCAGGCAGCAGTCCAGGCGCTGGGCAACGTGCCCTACCTCTCGTTGCTCGGCACCATCCTCGTGGTGACGGACCTCGTCTGGCCGCTGGCGGACGACAAGAACCAGGCCCTGCACGACAAGGTCGCCAAGACCATCGTCATCAAGGGCAAGGTCCAGCGCTGACGTTCCAGTGAAGGAACCCGCGGTTGCTGTCAGCGACGCACGGCGGGGCTGGTCGACTCCCAGATGTACGTCATGGGGCGCAGGACCACGCGGTACTCGCGGGACGCGTTCGTCGTGTAGGTGTAGCTGTACGTACCGGTGCTCGTGGAATAGACCTCCTTCAGGCCGTTCCACGTGCTGCTTCCCGGGGTGCGCCACTGGATCTGACCACGGGCATCGGACCACCCGATGAACTTGCTGCCACCGGCCCAGTAGCGCATCGCGGTGGTGCGCACGGTGACCTTGCTTCCTGACCGCGTCGCGGTGACCCGGCCATAGGAGCCGTAGCGCACGTCGGTGGAGTAGGGGCCGTATTGGGCGACCTCTTCGAAGTTCGCGTCGAACGCGCCTTCGGGGTTCCATGACCACTTGCCCACGGCGTCGAAGTCGTACAGCTCCCACGGCTCGCTCGATGAGCCGTCGTACAACATGAAGGTCTGCGTCCCCTGCGTCGGGTGGACTGCTTCCCACGCCGCGAGCTCAACATTGGCCTCAGCACAGTTCGGACCCAGCGGCACATTGATCGCGCGGTAGGGGCTGGTGATGGAAGCGCGGGTCGGGACATACATGGAGCAGATCCCTGCGTTCGAGCTGCTTGACCCGGCTTTGGCGGCACTTGCTGCGTCCAGCGTCCTCTCCGCCTCGTCTGCCTGGGCAGAGCGATTGGCTGCGACCTGACCGGGACCCGGCTTGGTGTCGGCGGAGACGCTCGCCGCTGAGATGCCCACACCGCTGGCGGCGATCGCTACGGCGAGTGTGACGTGGAAGGAGCGACGCATGGTGGGACCTCTCGAAAAGGACGGATGAGCCGAGGCGAGACGATACAGATCAAGGTGCCCCTGCGCGCGACGAACGCGCGGAACCTGCTGTCAGCTTCCGCGGATGGTGCCGGTGCACTCGCCGAGTGAGATCGTCGAGCCGTTGGAGCCCGGCGCCGTCGCGCGCAGGACGACCGTGTCGCCGTCCTCCAGGAAGGTGCGTTCGGAGCCGTCATCGAGTCGCACCGGCTCCTGACCACCCCACGACAGTTCGAGAAAAGACCCTCGCTCGTCCTTCTCGGGGCCCGAGATGGTGCCGGACCCGAAGAGGTCACCGTCGCGCAGCGTCGCACCGTTGACGGTCATGTGGGCGATCATCTGAGCGGGCGACCAATACATCGAGCGGTAGGGCGGGCGGGAGATGACCGTGCCGTTCCACTCGACCTCATAGGTGATGTCGAGCCCGTATGCCGTGCTCGCACCGTCGTCGGTCGGCTCACCCTGCAGGTAGGGCAGCGGAGTGGGGTCGGTCTGGCCGGGCAGCGGGACGCGTGCGGCGCGCAGGGCCTCGGTCGTGATGACCCACGGGGCGATGGTCGTCGCGAAGGACTTGCCGAGGAAGGGGCCCAGCGGGACGTACTCCCACGCCTGCAGATCGCGGGCGCTCCAGTCGTTGAGCAGCACGACACCGAAGAGGTGGTCGTCCGAATCCGCAACGGACACAGGCGAACCCAGCTCGGTGGCCCCGCCCACGATGAAGCCCAGCTCGGCCTCGATGTCGAGCCGGACGCTCGGTCCGAAGACCGGCGTCGGCTCGGTCGGGGGTTTGCGCTGACCGCTGGGTCGGGTGATGTCGGTGCCGGAGACGACGACGGTGCCGGAGCGGCCGTGATAGCCGATCGGGAGGTGCTTCCAGTTCGGCGTCAGGGGCTCCGAGTCCGGGCGGAAGAGCTTGCCCACGTTGGTCGCGTGGTGCTCGCTGGCATAGAAGTCGACGTAGTCAGCCACCGCGATCGGCAGGTGCATCGTCACCTCATTGATGGGGATGAGGTGGGGACGCACAGCCTCGGCATGGGCGTCGTTCGTGACGACGTCAATGAGCCACTCGCGGGCAATGGTCCACACGTCGCGACCCATGGCCAGGAAGTCATTGAGGTTGGGCTGTGCCCAGGCCGGGGCCAGGGCAGGACCGTCGCCGGGATCTCCGCCGAGCGCGGCAACGGCCGACGCGTCGAGCACGAAGTCGCCGATCCGCACGCCCACGCGGGGGGCCGAGTCCGCTGTCGAGAAGACGCCGTAGGGGAGGTTGGTGACGCCGAAGGGGTGGCCGGCCGGCATGTCGATCCAGGTCATGAAGAAAGCTCCTGAGGGAGGTCGATGTCGTCGTCGAAGTCGAGGAGATCCAGAGCCTCGAGCTCGCCGATCGGGTCGGTGACTTCACAGCATCCGTATGCCGTGAAGAGACTCCGCAGACGGCTGACGTCCGCGTCGTCGAGGGATGCGAGTGCGTTGGCGAGCAGGTGTGAGTCTCGCTGTGCCAGAAGGGCTTCGACGGCGACGAGGGCGCCGTCGTGGGCTGCTGAGTGCACCGCGAGCAGGACATTCAGGAGGCCATGCTGGGGCGCACCGTCGTGCTCGGCGCGCACGGCGTGGTGCAGGCCACCGGTGAGTTTGAACGGGACGCCGAGGCGCGCGCAGTCGTGGATGAACGCCGCCAGCTCGGCCTCGTCGGACCATTCCCAGGTCGGTGTCGCGCCAGTGCGGAACTTCGCCTGGACCATGTGGCCGGCCTCGTCGCCGCCAGCGCGGATGTCGTCGAGGGCCCGTCGGTGGTCAGCCCCGCGCGGCACCTCGAGCGTGAGGGGCAGCGAACCCACCGCCAGGTCCCGCCAGCCAGGGAACCAACCCAGCTCAGCACCGACGGCGTTGACGCCCGGCTCGGACTCCAGCTGCTTCAACGCGTCGAGCACGACCGAGGGGTCCACGCCGGGGCGGGCGATCAGCCCGATCTCCAAGGGCCTGTCCGCAAGCGAGTCGACGTCGGTCGCAAGCTTTCCCACATCGGAAGCCGGGATGAGCAACGGACCGATGAGTCCGGCATACGCCGCTTGGTGGTGGGCGATGTGGCGCTGCACAGCGACCTCGAGCGGCGCGTTCCCGGGTGGGAAGACGGCAGCATCGTCGATGAGCGCTGCGAACAGGGCGGTGGGCGCCGTTGACATGGCCGACACGCTACTAGGCTGATGAAGCACGAGTTTCGACACGCATTCGACACAACGAGGTGGAGACCAAGTGGCGCACTACCAGTCGATGGGCAACATCCCGCCCAAGCGGCACACGCAGCACCGGCGACCAGCCGGTCGTGGAAAGACCGGCGAGCTCTACTACGAGGAGCTGATGGGGGAGGAGGGCTTCTCGTCCGACTCGTCCCTGCTCTATCACCGGGGCATCCCGTCGACGATGGTCGATGCGCGGGTGTGGGAGATCGGTGACCTGTCCACGACGCCGAACCACCCGTTGAAGCCTCTGCACCTGCAGCCACACGCGCTCTTCCCTGACAGCAAGACGATCGCCAGGACCGACGTCGTGACCGGGCGGCGGCTGCTGCTCGGCAACGGTGACGTGCGGATCTCGTATGCCGTGGCCGGCGCCACGAGCCCGTGGTACCGCAACGGCATCGGCGACGAGTGCGTCTACATCGAGCGCGGCGCGGCCCGGGTCGAGACCATTTTCGGCGCGTTCGATGTCGCGCAGGGCGACTACATCGTCATCCCGCGGGCGACGACGCACCGCTGGATCCCCAAGGGGTCGCGCAAGGACCCGTTGCGGGCCTATGCGATCGAGGGCAACAGTCACATCGCGCCGCCGAAGCGCTACCTCAGCAAGTACGGCCAGCTCCTCGAACACAGCCCCTATTGCGAGCGTGACCTGCGGACGCCGCAGGGGCCGCTGCTCGCCGAGGACGTGGGCGAGAAGGAGGGTACGGAGTCCGAGGTCTACATCAAGCACCGTGGCTCGGGACCGGCGAGCACTGGCGGCATCGTGGGGACGATCCACACGATCCCGTTCCACCCGCTCGATGTCGTCGGTTGGGACGGGTGCCTCTACCCTTACGTCTTCAACGTGCGTGACTACGAACCCATCACGGGTCGGGTGCACCAGCCGCCGCCCGTGCACCAGGTCTTCGAGGGCTGGAACTTCGTCGTCTGCAACTTCGTGCCGCGCAAGGTCGACTACCACCCGCTGTCGATCCCGGTGCCCTACTACCACTCCAACGTCGACTCCGACGAGGTCATGTTCTATGTCGAGGGTGACTACGAGGCGCGCAAGGGTTCGGGCATCGGGCAGGGCTCGATCTCATTGCACCCGGGCGGTCACGCCCACGGTCCGCAGCCGGGCGCCGCAGAGGCGTCGATCGGTGCGGAGTACTTCGACGAGCTCGCCGTCATGGTCGACACCTTCCGTCCGCTGGACCTCGGCGAGGGCGGGCTGGCCTGCGACGACGGCAAATACCACCTCAGCTGGAGTGGCGGGAGCGGCGGCCGCCGCTGACCAACCGCCACTGACGCCGCGCCTCGACCCACCCGCACACCAGGGCGTCGAGGGCGGCGTCGCCGGTGGCGGCGTGCACCAGCCAGACCCGGTCGAGGTCACTGGGGCGCGGTGCACGGTTCTCCCACGTGATCCGGCGCTCGGCCAGCAGGTCGAACATGTCATCGCATAGGTGTGCCGCGATGACCGTGACCTTGTGCGCGCTCTGGGCGAGGGCATCGACCCTGACGGCGGCCACGAGTCCGCCGCCCACGACGAGGACGTGCCGGTCGGGCGTGGGGAAGTCGAGCACTCTCACCGTGTCGCGGTGTCTGTCTGCGGCCATGAGTCATCATGGCGAGGCAGGGTTGCGGTGGGTGTCACGCTGCGTTACGTCTGGGTTGCGGACCAGCTGTCACGGTGAGAGGAGTGCCGGACAGGTGAGGGCGATCCGACCAATCAGGACGACTGATCACGTGAGGCCGAGGCGGTAGCCGCGCTTGACGACGGTCTGGACGAGGGTGCGTCCTCCCGCATCGCGGAGGCGCCCGATGGCCACCTCGGCGGCGTGGGGATCGACAGAGTCGCCGGGGAGCACCCCGAGCACGTCGGCGCGCGAGACGACATCACCCTTGGCCTCGACGAGGAGGCGCAGAACCTCGAGCCCGCTGGGCGACAGGGGCAGGACGTGGCCGTCGAGCAGAGCCACAGTGCGGCGGACCTGTAGGTGCCCACTGACTGTGGCGACGGCCGAAGACTGCGCCACCTCGTAGTGGTGGACCAGCCGCCGCACCAGCGCGCCGAGTCGTCCGCGGTCGGGGACGATCGGCTCAATCCCTCTGTCCTGCAGCGGAAGTGCGGTGATGGGCCCGACTGCTGCCGCAACGAGACCCCCTGAGGCGCAGCGCGCGACGATCCCGTCGGTGACCCCCTCGGCGTCTGCTGCGGCGAGCCAGGCGTGTGCTCCCGGTGCCGACGTGAACACGACCGCGTCGATATCGCCCGCAGCGGCGTCGCGCACCGACCCGGCCAGGGCCGCGGGATCCGGCGTGGGACCCCAGCGATAGACGACGAGGCTCGCGACGTCCGCCCCGGCCGCGGCCAGTTCGGTGTCGAGGCCGTCTGCTCCGGCACCGTGGTGCTGCACCGCGATGCGCAGGCCGGTGACTCCTTCGTCGAGGAGAAGCTCGAGGATCTCGGCAGACGTCTCGGACTCGGCCACCCAGTCGGCAGTGAGGCCGGCGGCCTGGATGGCGCCGCGCGCCTTCGGACCGCGGGCGATGATCCGGGCGCGACCGAGGATGAGGAGCAACTCGTCGGCGAGTCCAGCCGCATCGGCTGCCTCGATCCAGCCCCGGAGTCCGATGCCGGTGGTCACCACGACGACGTCGGGCGGCAGCGCGATGAGCTCCTTGGTTGCGACGAGTAGCTCCTCATCGTGCTCGTGCGGGACGATCGTCAGCGCCGGCGCGTGGCGCACGGTTGCACCCCGCCGAGCCAATGCGGAGGCGAGCTCGCCCGAGCGCCGGTCTGCGGTCACGAGGACGACGCAACCGGTCATGACCTGGCTCAGTGTCGGGGGAGTGCGGGCAGTGGTCACGCAGTCACCCTGCCTGACGACTCGGAGCAAGGAGTGCCGGGTCGGCAACTCGGCCCACGACGATGACGGCGGGAGCCCGCACCCCGGCATCCAGGGCGACGCCAACGATCTCACCCAAGGTGGCAGTCGTCACTCGCTGGCGGGCGGTCGTGGCGTCCTCGATGATCGCGACGGGCAAGTCATCCGGCGCATCATGAGCGACGAGGTCGCGCACATGGTCGGCGAGCAGCCTCACTCCCATGAGGACGACGAGGGTCGCCGTCTCGGTGGCCGCCGCCGACAGCGCGTGGGTGTTGATCGGCTCGTGGCCGTGCACGATGTGCACGGCTCCGACCGTTCCACGGTGGGTGAGGGGTATGCCGGCCGCTCCAGGAGCGCTGAGCGCTGAACTCACGCCGGGGACGACTTCGACGGCGATCCCCGCCTCACGGCACGCGATGACCTCTTCGCCGCCGCGGCCATAGACGAACGGGTCGCCACCCTTGAGGCGCACGACGGTGCGCCCCCGTTGGGCCTGCTCGACAAGGATCCGGTTGATCTCGCTCTGGGGGATCGGGTGGTGACCGGGGCTCTTGCCGACGTCGATGATCTCGACATTGATCGGGAGGGTCCGCAGCAGCTCGACCGGGCCCAACCGATCGGTGACGACGACGTCGGCCTCCGCGAGGGCTCGCCGCCCACGGACCGTGATGAGGTCGGTCGCGCCGGGTCCGCCGCCGACGAGGATGACCCGCCCGGCCCGGCCGGGGTGCGTGCGCCGGGCGCGCAGGTCGAGGTCGGCGCCCTCGAGGTGCACGGCCAGGGCATTGCGGACGGAGACCACCCGAGCCGGGTCAGGGCGTCCGACTGAGACCACGCCGACCCGCACTCCGGCATGGTCGGTGACAGCGGCGTTGCGAGCCGTCCCGTGCTCGGACGCGCCCGCGCAGACGCTGAAGATCCGAGAGACGGTGGCCCGCTCGCAGAGGCTGCGGTCGACGGAGAGATCGCCGGTTGCGGCGACGACGAACCACGTACCGTCCACGTCAGCGAGCGCGACCTCGCGCTGGCTCCACGTCACGCTCACCTCGTCGACCAGATCGAGCATGGCCTCGCAGACGATCGGGGTGACGACGTGGACGAGGGCTCCGTCCGCAACCAGAGCAGCCGCTTTCGTTGCTGCCACGGGCCCTCCTCCAGCCACGAGCACAGGCCGCCCCACGAGGTCGACTCCGAGCAGGGTGGTCATGTCGTGGTCTCGACATCAGGTTCGGGTCGGGCGATGTGCACGACCCCGTCCCGCACCTGTGTGGGCCAGGTCCGCAGCGACTGTGGTTCCTGGCCCACGGCATCAAGGCACTCACCGGTGCGCAGGTCAAAGACCTGCTTGTACATTGGGGAGGCGACCGTCGGAGCGTCCCCACGGGTCCCCACGATCCCGCGGGACATGACGTGGGCGCCAGAGAAGGGATCGAGCTGCTGAACGGCATACACCTCGTCTGCATGCGTGCGGAAGAGCGCGAGCTGCTCGCCGCCCACAAGCGCGGCGGCGCCCCGTTCCGACTCGAGGTCGTTGAGCATGCAGACCCCGATCCACGATGCGTGGGCGAGCCCAGCCTCCCCAGTCGCGACGTCGATGGTCATCGGCGAACCTCCAGTGTCGTTCCAGCGATGAGCACACCACTCGTGCGCTCATCTGGTGTGGCCGGGCGTGGTTGACCCCGTTCGGCCACGTAGGCGAGCGAGTCATCGGCCTGGTCGGGGGCGTTGACGAAGGATCCGAAACGGCGCAGCTTCTCGGGGTCGGCGAGCGCCGCTGCCCACTCGTCCTCGTAGCCATCGACGTGGGCCACCATCGCCGCGTCGAGGTCCGCAGCGATGCCGAGCGAGTCGTCAAGGACGACTGCTCGGATCGCCTCGAGGCCACCCTCGTAGTCGTCGACCCACGCCGCCGTGCGCTGGAGCCGGTCCGCCGTGCGGACATAGAACATGAGAAAGCGGTCGATCGACTGGACGAGCTCTGACGTGTCAAGGTCCTCGGCCAGCAGTTGGGCGTGCTTGGGCGTGAAGCCACCGTTGCCGCCGACATAGAGGTTCCAGCCGTTGTCGGTCGCGATGATTCCGACGTCCTTTCCGCGGGCTTCGGCGCACTCTCGCGCACACCCGGAGACACCAAGCTTGATCTTGTGCGGCGAGCGCAGGCCGCGGTAGCGCAGCTCGAGCGCGATCGCGAGGCCGACGGAGTCCTGTACGCCATAGCGGCACCACGTCGACCCGACGCACGACTTCACCGTCCGGAGCGACTTGCCATAGGCGTGCCCCGACTCGAAGCCCGCGTCGACCAGTCGCGTCCAGATCTTGGGGAGCTGTTCGATCCGGGCGCCGAACAGGTCGATCCGCTGGCCGCCGGTGATCTTGGTGTAGAGGCCGAAGTCCTTGGCGACCTCACCGATGACGATGAGTCCCTCGGGCGTGATCTCGCCACCGGGAATGCGCGGGACGACCGAGTAGGAGCCGTCCTTCTGGAGGTTGGCCATGACGTGATCATTGGTGTCCTGCAGCGTTGCTCGCTCACCCTCGAGGATGTGACCGGTGCCGAGCGAGGCGAGGATCGAGCCGATGACGGGCTTGCAGATGTCGCAGCCCCGGCCTCGGCCGTGGGCGGCGATGATCTCGCTGAAGGTCGTCAGCTCCTGAACCCGCACGACGTCGAAGAGCTGGGCCCGGGACAGGTCGAAGTGCTCGCAGAGCGCGTTGCTCACCTCGACGCCGGACTTCTCCAACTCGGTGGTGACGAGCTTCTTGACGAGCGGGAGGCAGGAGCCGCAGCTCGTGCCGGCCAGGGTGCAGGCCTTCACGCCCGCGAGGTCGGTGCAACCACCCTCCGTCACCGAGCACCGGATGGCGCCCGCGGTGACGTTGTTGCAGGAGCAGACCGTCGCGTCCTCCGGCAGGTCGCCTGCCGGCGCGCCTCCCGAACCCTCTGGGAGCAGGTATGCCGCGGGGTCCCCTCCCAGCTCACGACCCACCATCGGGCGCAGCGCGGCATACGCACTGGCGTCGCCCACGAGGATGCCGCCGCGCAGCGTGCGGGCGTCATCAGACATCACGAGCTTCTTGTAGACCCCACCGACCGGGTCGGAGATGACGACCTCGAGGCTGCCGGGCTCCTGGGCGAAGGCGTCACCGAAGCTCGCGACATCGACGCCGAGGAGCTTGAGCTTGGTTGACAGATCGGCGCCCGGGAACGTGCCTTCGCCACCGAGCAGCCGGTCAGCGACGATCTCGGCCATCGTGTAGCCCGGCGCGACGAGGCCGAGGCAGCGTCCGCCGATGTTGGCGACCTCACCGATGGCCCAGATCGCGGGATCGGCTGTGGCACAGCCGTCGTCGACGATGACACCGCCGCGTTCGCCGACCTCGAGACCGGTTTCTCTGGCGAGCTCGTCACGGGGCCGGACACCCACGGCGAAGATGACGACGTCCACATCCAGCGCCGGACCTTCGGCGAACTCCATCCGGGAGACCGTCCCGCGGTCGCCGACGATCTTGGACGTGGCGGTCGACGTGCGCACCGACACGCCGAGCCCTTCGATGAGTCGCTTGAGCCCTTCGCCGCCGCCGGCGTCCACCTGGAGCGGCATGAGGCGCGGGGCGAACTCGACGACGGTGGACTCGACTTCGAGTGCCTGGAGCGCACCCGCCGCCTCGAGGCCGAGCAGACCGCCACCGACGACGGCGCCGCGAACGGGTCGGTCGAGCTCCTCCCGGCGCGTCTCAACATAGGCACGAAGGTCGGCGACGTCGTCGATGGTGCGATAGACGAACGCCCCCCGGAGGTCCTTGCCCGGGACGGGCGGCACCGCGGCATACGAGCCGGTGGCTAGGACAAGGGCGTCGTAGGGGAGGACTGTGCCACCGTTGGTGGTGACCGTCCGCGCCTCGCGATCGATGCTGTCCGCTTTGACCCCACGCTTGAGGGTGACGAGGGGGTCGTCCCAGATCTCCTGCCCTCCGAGGGCGAGCTCCTCGGGGTGTCGACCGGTGAAGTAGGACGTGAGCGCGACGCGGTCGTAGGGTGCGCGCGGCTCCTCACAGAGCAGCGTCACCGCCCACTGCCCGGCCTCGTCACGGGAGCGGAGGGCGTCGATGAGTCGTCGCGCGACCATGCCGCCACCGACGACGACGAGCTGTTTGGTGTCCTGTGCCTCAAGCATGGTGATGACGTTATGGACGCGCGGTTTCGGGACGGTGGTTCAACTGTTTCCCCTGCGTAAAACGGTCCTCACACGAAGGCGTCCACCGCGGTGAGGACTTTGACCTTCGGCGCTTCAGCGCCCCGCGCAGTCCTTGGTCGTGGCCGCGTCGAGTGCTGGCTCTTGGTGCCTTGATCGCGATCTCGTGGATCGCGTTTGCCGATCTCATTCCGCGAGAGCCGTCCGTCGACGGGAGACCGGCAGTGCCGTCATGCCGGACGCACTCTCTTGCCGATGACCGGACGCGAAGCACGAGGGCCCGTGAGGTTGCTCCTGCCGGAACTCGGTAATGCCTGTCGTCACCGATCAAGTCCGAACGAATGTCGCAAGGCTGGTGTAGTCGCCGTGATCTGCGGCACGTAAGGCCTTGATGTAGTCGGCTCGGACCGCGCTAACAACGCCGAGGTTGGCACCGCCGCCCCAAGAGAACGGGACCCCGCCCGCCGCACGAAGAATCAGGTCGGTCATGAGCCGTGAGTGCCTCCCGTTTCCGTTGGGGAACGGATGGACGAGGACGAGCTTGTGATGGAACATCACCGCAGCTGCATCGACATCGACATCAGAGTCGCTGGCGAACCAGTACTTGGCGTCTTCGACAAGATCACGGACGGCCACGGAGATGCGGATGGGATCGATGCCGATGGACTTCTCTGTTCTGCGGTAGCTACCTGCCCAGGTCCAAACGCGTCCGAACATGTCCCTGTGTAGGTCTCGGACGGTCTTGTCGTCCAGGAGCCGGTCCAGCCTGTTTCGTCGATCGAGCCATCTATTGGTGGCGGCCAGGATGTTGTCGGCCTCAACCTCGTTGAGGTCTTCCCGAGTGGTGACCCACGCTTGTCTCAGACCTTCGAGTTCCTCATCCTCGAGCGGCGTCGCGCCCGCAGGCTCCTGCCCCCACCCCGCACTGAGCATCGGCGTGCAATCTTCAGACTCGGGCAGCGTGACGAGCGGGCCACTGCATGTCGAGGAAGACCAAGACGAAGAAGATCACCAAGATGATCACGACGATGAGGGTGGCGCATTGGTGTCGTCACCCTCGTTCCAGAGGCCTGGTGACTGTAGGTAGAGATCAGTCATCATTTTCACCCGTGCTTCGAGTTTGGCCCCTCCGAGCGCCTGATCCTCCAGTGCCATCGTGTGCGCAACCCGATTGACGCGCTGGAGCGCGCGGTGGCGCGCTTGATCGCCGACGATTTCGTGCAGCGGACGGCGCGGCACAAGTGCGTAGACCAAGTCACAATCGAGAGCGTCCGCCGCACGTGTCAGAGCGTCCAGTCCAATAGTGCCGGCGCGTTCGGATTTCTCCAGACGAGTCAGGCTCGATTGAGAGACACCCATGCGTGTAGCTAGGTCTTCGGCCCGCATTCCGAGAGCCTCGCGAATGGCGCGGATCCAGCCTCCGAAGGGACGCCTTCCTTGGGCGGGCAACTGGCGCCACGCCTCGAAGCGCTCGTCGAGGGCGGCGCGGGCGCGGGTCTGGTCGCGCAGTCGGTCAAGACCCATGGTCTCCGATCACCGTCCTCATGCGTTCTAGTTCATACAATCCCACCACTTGCATGCGCCATAATACATCAAACATGGTCTTCGTCATAGCTCCGAGCGCATGGACAACTGGTTGTCTCATGCGGTGTGCTGCCTTTGGAGGTAGTGGGCCCTCGTAGCGAGCTCGCTCGCTTATGCCGCCTAGCACTTGTCCGACGGGGCGCTACGGAGCGCCGAGACCTCATACTTCGAGACATGTATCAGCCCTCCCATCGGCAGCCTTGCGAAGACGCACATCCGGACTTCCGCGATGTCGAGGCGTTCGAGGTGCCCCAACCACTGGGAGGCAAGGACTGGACTGACGGCGAGGGTGTGACTTGGCGCCGACGGGGCCAGGGCCTCCTGACTCAACGACAGGCCCGCAAGCTGCTGAGCCGATCCGAGGTCCACGTGATGCACACGTATCTCGGAGCTGTGCACGAACACCAAGGAACTGATCGAGCCGGCCTCATCTCTGAGGTTGAAGCTTTCTGGGCGGGGGACGCGGCGCCGATGGCTACGTTCGACATGGGCGAGTTTCGCGACGAGTCTCATCGAGTGATGGTCATGATCGTCGAAGGGTGCTGAGCCCAGAAACGCCCGCTATTGCCGCAAGGCGTGCGCAGCCTGAGCATCGGACAGGGATGATGGGTCTGTGAGTAACCATGTCGCGAATCGCTGGCGGTCGTTCAGCCGGTTGCCCGCCGAGCGCGCAGTCACACTCGCGATAGTGGCTTTCCTCGCCATGGCCTTCACCGTGGGAGCGCTTCTCATGATCGGAGAGGCGGCCGCGAGCGCCCTCACCACCACCCATGGAAAGGGCGTGATTCGTTCCTGTGTCGGCGAAGACACCCGAGGGGGAGGCTCATGTCTGGTCGACGTAACAGCCCCGACGACCTTGGCTGGCCCGGCTCAGGTGGATCCGGCGGGGCCGTTCGCTCAGGCCGAGCCCGGGCAGTCCGTGAGCTTGTGGATCGACGATGACGGCTCCGTCGAGGTTGCAGGCTGGCGTGCTTGGGCTGACGCGGTTTCATTGGCTTTGGTGGCAGTCGTCGTCGTGACCGTGTGCTGGGTTATGTACCGAAACCCGCGTGAGATCGCCGCAGGCCCATCTTCGTGACGGCGGACAGTGTCGATATGTGTTTGCCGCTCATGCCGCGTTGTGCGCGGTTGCGTGTCGTTGGGTGAGGCCATCAAAGTCGGCGATGTTCCGGCTTCACGGCGATTAGTGTGTCGCCCTATGGGTGCAGGGCGGGAGGCGCGGGCACCGGACGGCATTGGTCTCGCGTTCGGGTGCCTCGGCGTCTGATCTTCGGCATGGTCCCCGCAGCCGTCCTCGGCGGATGTGCGGGCGCTCACCCAGCAACTAGCTCAGGAGGCAGCCTGATGGAACAGCGCCCAACGCGATTTACCATCCGCCCAGACGACTACCACGTGCCGTACGCCGGCACGGCCCAGGACGGCCGGAAGTTCTTCCTCAGTGAGGAACTGTTCAGCGACGCCGGCGCTTGGGTCGGCCTCTTTCTGTGGAAGGCCGATGGCACGTTTGATGACGTGCGGATCACGCCCGCGGAACGCGACCAGCAGTTGCCACCAGGGCAGGCTGGGCCCGCTCCTGGCCAGAACCACGCAACCGCGCTGCTCGCCGAGCTCGGCGAGTACCGATTGGAACCAATCACTGTGGAGCCTTTCATCCAAGCCGTCGACGGTGTCGAGTTCGGCTGGCGCGCGGATCAGGCCGATGACGGGTCGTGCCTTGTCAACATCGAACCGGGCGACTTCATCTGTTACTACGCGCCTTGGGACGGGTACGAGTACGACACCTGATGCAGGACCGCCTGAGTCAGTCCACAAACGCACAAGAGGATCGTGTGCGCAGCGACCTCTGAGCCTCTCGCTGAACGTGGTCAGGAACATCCTCTATTGCCGCGTTGCGTTAGTACCTGAACTCCACGAGGCGCTCGAACTCCACAGCGCTGTCGACGCGCTCTGCCGTGGGCCAAGGAGGTCTCTCTGCGCGGCCCGTCCACGTCAGGTGAACGAGGAAGGCTGTATCGCCAGCCGCTACCAGCACCTCGTCCTGAGGGGTGGCTTCAGCAACGACCCTCCACGGTTGCCCGTCCAACACATGTCCCGGACCGATCTCACGCGCCAGCTCCGCTTCAAGAGCGCCGGCACGGTCAGCCTCTGATCGCAGGTCCACCATTGGATCCACGAAGATGTGCGTCTCTATCCAGGCCATGACAGAACCGTAGTGACTGCGGACTGTTCGCCAAGACGGTTTGAAACGTCCGGAACTGCCGCAGATCGGTCGTGTTCATCAACGGACGTCTTCCCCGCACACCCTCTACGGTCTGGGTATGTCCCACGAGCGTTTCCTCGCCGCCGCTCAACGAGTGCTCACCGGAGACGATTCGATACGTGCGGCGAACGAGTTGGAGGGCGTCGTCATTGACGACTACCCAGGGGACGAGCGCGTCGATGAACTCGGCGCGGTCCTAGCGCTCTACTCGCCTGGCCAGGGCACCCCGTATACCGACGTGGGTGAACTTCACACCGCCATCTGAGAGGCGTCCGTTCGCCTGGAGTACGCGTCGGACAACTAAGCGTCCGGAATTGCCGCGAACCGGCCTGCGGTGCCGAGGGGTGGAACCAACCTCGGCTCCAAGCCTGTTAGCTGCTTCGAGTACGAGCTTTCTACGTTCCCTCGCTCGCCGCGTCGCCCACTACGAGATCACGAGACTGATGCAGGCAACGACGAGCGCGACAAGACTGACCGTAAGGACGATGCGCTGAAGCCTGAGATCGGTGCTGATGGCGAGAATCGAGGTTCTACTGACAAGCTGGTCGCGGATTCGAGGTTCGAGATCCAAGATCCATCTTGAGCGGTCAACCACGTTCTCAGCGAGGATCTGCAGCAGGGGAGGGTACTTCTCTTCCCCGCCCTGTCTCCAACCGTCCGCCGTGATTGGCTCTATGGATTCGTCGCGCCAGCGAAAGTCATCCGACGCCCACTGCTGAAGTTCAGTGGCCACGAGCGACGCATCGAAAGACACCGTCGTAAGCGTGGTGTGCGTCGCATCGAGCACATCGAGGGCGCGGCGTTGCGTCTGAGCCGAAGCGAGCTGGTCGCGTAGTGCACCGAGGCTTCCCTCGTATTGGACAAGCAGACAACTAGCTGCCCACCGTATGACAAAGCCGTCAAAGGTTTCTGCCAGCCGGTGTATCTCGTTTGGATGTGGTTTCGGCATGGACGGTTCGTCGGCGTCCACCTCGGAGAGCCGGCACGCAGCCACCATCGTCCAACTGACGTCGCTTGCGTGCCATGGCTGCGCAAAGCGCCAGCCGGGAGTTTCTGCGGACTCCCAGGAATCGAAGTTCCGATCGATCGAAAGGATGTGGGTGTAGTGGTTCATCCGCGCGAGACCCGACATATGGCTATCCCTGAGTGGCTCCGTCAACGTCGTCGTCAGGAACTCGATGCCGGGAAGTGCGGCGAGCCCGAAATCTCGCGCGAAGGTGCCGGCAAACGACTGAGCAACCCAGGCAGAGGCAGACTCCACTACCCGTGAGCGTTCAAGACGCACCTCTTCGATCTTGCGGTGGGTGGCCGACACGTACGCCGTCATGCGGCCACGCTTCTCCAGTCGCAAGTAGCGATTTGTGCGCAATTGGTCGTCCAGGCCAAGAGCAGATTCGGCGCGCAGAATGAATGTGCCGACAAGAAAGACGAGACTGGGAGTGGGCGAGAATGCCTTCAAGATGACCCGGTCGAAGTCTTCGGGCAGGTCAAGAGGGACATCGTCCATCCACTTGCGCTCGATGTCGCGCCGATGTCCGGCGCCGATGTACAACCAGCCGCCGGCGCGACTTGTGCGCTGCACCTGTTCTACCCACCCAAAGAGGTCTTGGCCAGCTGCCATTCGGCTCTCCGCGTTGATACCGAGGGCACGGCAACCCTCGACCAGGCCTTGGACGTCGCCGCCAACAAAGCACTCAGCCACTTGGATACATGGACGACCGATACTCTCGGCCAGCGGAGGCGTGGACTCCTCGTTTTCCTGTTCGTCCCTCCAGCGCCAGAAGTCGATTTCACCTCCCTCGGGAAGCAGTTCCTCGTAGCGCGGCGGGGGGTCGTGTTTGATTACCACTTGCTCAACGTAGCCAAGGGTCCTCGATACATTGCCCACTTACGTCACTTCTCGACGCAAGGCTGTGCACCGTGTCAGTCCTCGGGTTAGGGCCGGGTGGGGCCTCGGGTGGCTCGCCGGGCGGACGCATAGTCTGGAACGCACTGTCATGCCGCAGATCGGGCGGTCGCTCCGCCTGATGAACGTTGATTCATATTGCTGCGTGACTCACTCCTCTGCTGGCGCGAAGGCGATCTCGTTGTCATCGAAGTCGACGACCTGGCGATCGCCAAGGGGTGAGCGCAGCGTGACACGGACGCTGTCCCTGCAATCGTCGCGACTCCTGCCAAGCCACTGGCTACTGACAGCCCGAACCCGCACCTTGGTCGCGCCCTCTTCCACCTCAGCCCGCGGGTTCTCGTTGCATGAGGCGACACCTAGATCGAGCTGGGTTGAGTCGGGGCGACCGGAGGCAACAGTGATTTCTCGATCCCGGCCATTCCATCCCAGCAGGACGAGCGCCACGGCAACGAATAGGGCCGCTGAGAAGAGCAGGTGCCACCTCCGCATTACGCGAGGCTAGGCGAGATTCGTTTCGTGGCGCAATAGCCGCAGAATCTGCGTGTCCCTCGTCGCTTGGGAAACATCCTGATTTGCCGCGGATCGCGCGCAATGCGATCTTGCCGATGAGCGTCCTCTATGGACCGCGGTTCTCAGCGCCCTCGGAAAGGTCCGACTAAAACGGCACATGCGGTCGGACGGGTGGAGGGGCGGGACGCGGAACTCGTGAGCGACGTAGTCGACGAGGTTGCGATGTCGGTAGGCACTGGCAGCGTGGCGGCAGGCAACTGAAGGAGGTGAATCGAGTGACGAAGAAGAGCAGCGGCGGCAAGCCGTCGAAGGCGACCCTTTCGAAGGCCGGTAAGACGCTTGCGTCGGATGGGCCGTCGAAGCCGGCCAAGTCCAAGGCAGGAAAGACCCTTGGCAAAGGCTGACCGCAGCCGGCAGCTCGTAGCTCCGTTTACTACGCGAGCTGCCGGCCGTAGTTCCAAGCGGGCGACGAGCACGCGACCGCGCGGCAAACTCTCATGCCGGGCATGGTGCGAAGCGTTGACCGTCGCTGACGACGGGCGGAGGCTACAGAATGGCTACTTCTCAGATTCTTGTACCGGTCGTCTTGCCTCCGGTCTCCGACCGTCTTCGTCACGCCGTCGCTGCCTACCTCGCACGCTTCAAGGGGCAGTCGCGCGTGCACACCGAGTCCGACCTGCGCTCTTTCACCACCTGGTGCGAGGAACGCGGTCTGGACCCCCTGAGCGCCCAACGCCCCCACGTCGAGCTCTATGTGCGGTGGATGCAGGAAGTGCGCCGCTACAAGCCCTCCACGATCAGCCGACGAGTCGCGGTCGTTGCGGGCTTCTACCGAACCTGCGTCATCGACGAGATCTTGGCGCACTCCCCGGCAGAGTACGTCCGCAGACCAAACGTCCCACCGGAATCACCCACCCTGGGCCTGACTCACCTGCAGTTCGAGGCGATGCTCGCCACCGCCCGCACATCACCGAACAGCAACGACTTCGCACTGGTGGCGATGCTGGGACTGCTGGGCCTACGAATATTTGAAGCCTGCGGCGCAGACATCGAAGACCTCGGCGAAGAACACGGCCACCGCGTCCTCAAGGTCCGTGGCAAGGGCGGCAAGGTTGTGCTGACGCCCCTACCACCGGCGGTGTCCCGAGCCATCGAATGCGCCACCGCAGACCGGGAGTGCGGGCCGATCCTGCGCACCCGGCGGGGCAGCCGCATGGACCGACACTGCGCCACCCGCCGCCTGCACCGCCTGGCTGAGCTGGCGGGCGTAAGCGCCGCGCGCATGCACCCGCACATGCTGCGCCACACCTTCGTGACCACCATGCTCGACGCCGGTGTCGACCTGCGCGACGTGCAGATCGCCGCCCGGCACGCAGACCCCCGCACCACCATGCGCTACGACAGAGCCCGCAAGAACTTGGACCGCCACCCCAACTACATCCTCGCCGCCTACATGGCTTCCGGAACCTGACCGAACCGACGGGCCTGCCCAGTTGCGCATCTGCGCGGACCTGCCGAGTTGCGGATGTCGAGTCGCACGTTCGAAGCGCCACGTCGAGCATGCGGCATAGCGCGCCTCCAGAACTCAACCTCGGGACAATGGCCGAATGCGCGACAATCTGGACCCCGAGCAGAGCGACATGGACCAAGCGTTGCTCCGCCTCCTGACCGAGGCCCTCGCGTCCGTGCCGACCGGAGCCGCGACCATCCGCCAGCACTGGGACGAGGGAGGAGGCATGTGGTCAGTCGAGGTGCGCCCCCGCTCGGCATCAGCAGCAAACCTCGACATGGGCTTCGACGGGGACGACCTCCTGAACGTCAACATCGGCAACATCTGGTTCGAGGTCTTTCCCGTCCGATCGGTTGATGACCTCACCTATGCCAAGGAGATCGCTGAGGCGGTCTTTGCCGGGCGCTTGGAAGAGAGCGGCCCCGCGTCCGAGGCCTACGGGCGGCTCCTGCTTGAGGATGGCCCCGTCGCAGTTGGCCGCGTTCATCTGCCGTGGCCCTGGAAGGCACGCCCCCTCAAGCGGCGGTACACCCCGTACACCTGAGTAACCCTCAGTGAAGGGATACGTCCTCTTTTGCCGCGATCAGCACACCCGATACGTCGCGTGGGACTCCACCCAGGCGCCAACCTCGCGGTCCGACCAAGCGGCACTCAAGGGGCTCCGAATCGCACAACTCGACGTGTACCGTCCCCTCCGCCGCCCACGCTTGGCCGGTGTGCCGCGGGTCGATCACGAGGTACCTGCCAGTTCGCTCTTCTCTCTTGCCCCTCACGTCCCCAGTCGCGGTCAACGGTTCATCGAGGACGATTACGCACGCGCGCGCCTTGTTCTGCCCGGAATCCACTTGAAAACGGTGCCAGCCACCTTATCGACTCCGGCCAGCCACGCAGGCTCGAAGTCGTAGCCGCCGCCGACCGTGACGCGCGTTCCCTCGGGCATCTCCATGAGGCTCAGTCTTTCAACGCGACTCCGCCATCGCACTCATTTGCCGCGATCCGCGCTGTGCCCTGTCCAGCAAGTACGTCAACTTCTCGGTGGGGCGCACTAGCATCGCGAGCATGAGTTCTCTGGGGGCTGGCTCGGCACCAGTCGAAGCCGAAGTTGATGAGCCTGCCGTTCGCGGAGCTAAGGCGATGTGGACGGCAGGTTTGGCTACCGCGGTTGGGATCGCTGTCGGTGTAGTCATGGTGCTACAGCGACGCAAGGTCGCCTGTGCGGACGGCACCTTCTTTCCGGAGGGAGAGACGGACTTCAAGTGCTTCTCGCATCCCCAAGCTTTGGTCGGCACCGCCACCATCGCGGCCTTCATTGGCTTGGGAGCTCTCGTATACCTGGCCTCGATCGTCATCAAACTGCTCGACAGTCGCTCGGAGCCGCTCAAGTAGCCGGTGAGAGCATCGTCCGCTCATGCCGCGTGCAGGTAATCGCCTCGGGACGCCTTGCAGCCTGACAGGGTTTTGTCGAATGAGGGGAGGCCCCACTTTGGAGAGGCCCGAGTTGCGGATGTCGGCTGACTACGGCGCAAGCCCACTGTGGACCGATGGCGCGAGCACACCGATCGAGTGCTTCACCCTGAGCTCTCGCTTGGCTACGGAGCTTCATCGTTGGGCCCACGATTTCGACGTCACGACCCCGAGGGGGTCTCGGATGAGACGCGGTGGCTCCGTCCCCACGGACTGGGTTGAGCGCGGTCGACGCTTGGCGCGCGAACTCCAAGCCGAGGTTGGCGACGCCTTCGTCGTCATCTACGACCCGTGAGCCCGGCACCCGAGCAAGACATCCGCTCAGGCCGCGATCCGCGGTCGTGCCACTGGGGTTGACAATTCCAGACACCCCGAGTCTTCGGACACTACTTTGACGGCATGGCAACAGTCTTGGATCAAGCTTGGGCTCGGCACGTGTGCGCGGTCTGCGATCCCGTTTGCGGCTCGGCGAAGGTCGGGTTCGTTCGTCAGGTGATGACGAACCCGAACGGTGGCATTGCGGCCCTGCTTTGGGAGGCAGAGCCCCTTCTTTTTGGCGGATCGGTACCCAGACAGCGGGATCATCGACTCCTACGGGCGGGATCAGTGGCCGCCGCATTGCATCGACTATTGGATCTACCTCGACGCTGAGCGCGGTGAGGCGCTCTTCAGTGTGGAAGGCCTGGAGCCTGACGACGTTCTCGTGCAACTCACAGGCGACGGACTCGAGGACGGCCGCTCCCTGGGCCGAGTGCTCGCGCAGATCCTGGGGGTTCCTGCTCCTGACGCATGAGCCTCGATACTTCCTGTCTGACCGCCGATAGGTCGAGCCGCCGGGCGGCGAGCTGTGTCATTGAGGTGGTCAGCGTGATGAGGACTTGACCGCGAAGTGTCAGTCCTGAGCTGAGGATTAGGAGACCGGGTATGCCGACCGGCCAGCTGAGCGTTCGTCCCGCTCACCCTCGCGGGCCTGACCTTCCCCCAGCAGGACCCTGAGCTTTTCTCGGGCTCGATGGGCCGTCACCCGGACCGCTCCCGGCGAGCAGCCCAGGATGTCGGCGATCGCCGCATCCGGAAGGTCCTCGTAGTGGCGAAGGACTATGACCGCCCGCTCGCGTGGGGGCAGGGAGGAAAGCGTCTGCCAGACGTGCTCGCGTTCGACGAAGCCGGTGTCGAACGACTGCCTCACCGAGTGCAGGTCAGATGTGACGGTGTCGTGGCTGATCAGCTCGCTCGCGCTGCGCAACCGGCGCCTGCTGAGGAAGGTGTTGACCATGATCTTGCGGACATACGCGTCCGGTGACGAGGCTCGCTCCACCTTGGACCACGAGGCAAGCACCTTCGCGACGCTGTCCTGGACTAGGTCCTCGGCATCCTGCCGGTGGCCGGTCAGGGAGAGGGCGACACCGAGCAGTCGCGGCAGGGCAGCGTCGAGGTAGGCGTCCGCCGGAGGTGTGACCAGCGGGCGCCTGATCCCCATTTCAGAGCCCCTTGGCCGCAGGGAGATCTGATGCCTTGAGCTTGGCGATAATCTCGTCGGCGAGTCGGATGGCATCCTGCTTGGCTGCGGTCTCTTCTTGTCCCTGTGGCTTCGTTCGGTCCACCACGACAGAGACGATCACGTCACCCACGCGTTGAGACGCCAGGTAGGAGGTGAAGACACCGTTCCGGTGCTTGGAGAGCCAGCTGGAGGCCAAGTCTCGGCCCGTCCACGGCAAGCGTTCGTGCGGCGTGACGAATCGGCACCCGATCGTGTTGTTTTGGAGGTCCGCAAATCTCTGTGCACCCGTGCCAGGCGCCCACCCAGTCACCGTCACGAAGACGGTCCGTACGACTTCCCCGTTCTTGATCTCGTAGCCGTCGCGGGAGGCGTGTGCAACAGGAGCCGGAGCAGCGTCCATCCCGGCCATGGCGGCCTCGTCGGTAGAGTCACAGACCTGCACCAGTGACGCAGCTGGTCCGGCGGAGGAATGCTCCGTTGTAGGACCGTCGTAGACCACACCTTGGGGCAACGATTCCTGTCGCGGAATCACGGCACTCAGATCACGGGGAGTCGCCGGTCGGACAGGCTCTTGCTCAACGGCGGGGGCGGAGCTCAGCCGACCGGCTGGACTAACGCCCGTCAGACCAGTGCCCACACCCAACCAGCCAGCAGCAGCCAGACTGGCAACTCCACCGACTAGTGCAGCCGTTGCCACCGTGGAGACGAGGGTCGTGCCGATTCGACGTCGACGGCGGATGCGATAGGCCTTGGCCACTGCCCTCTCCCGCACCCCCCGGACGTCTTCGTGTCCCGTCGGGCGCGCCTGGTCGAAGGCATCTTGCAACTGCCGGTCCAGATCGTCGTTGATGATCATGTCGCTTCCCCTGATGTCGATGCGGCTGGCCCCCTGCGACCAGCCGCTCACAACTCAGACGTGGTGGCCGGTGAACAACGTTACGTCCGGGGGCGTAGAGGGGCCGCAGCGAGATGGTCGGGGGCGAGCGTGCCTGAGATGTTAATCGCCCACCCCGCCGAGCCCTGCTTGCCTACTTCGAAGCCGGCTTTGAAGGATGGAGTGGACCTATCTGACCGGGCGTAGGAAGGGCGCGCTCGTGCCGCTCTGCGCGAGGACCGTGTCCGTCTGGCCGCGCATCTGTCACGATGCCTCGCGTGATCGAATCTGCCGAGGAGTTTGTGCGCCTGCGCTCCAGCGAGGACCCGACCGAGTACAACCGGGCGGCCCACGAGGAGGCGGACGTGGCGACGTGGCGCGACGTGCTAACCCGCTTTCCCGACATGCGTGTTTGGGTAGCCCAGAACAAAACCGTGCCTCTAGAAGTCCTCGAAGACCTTCGGCACGACCCCGACGAGCGGGTGCGCTCAATGGTTAGAGCGAAGGGGACTTGGAAGCGTGCTCATCCAGAGGACTTCAAGCGACTCGGCGACCCGGTGTAGAAACGTCCTCTCATGCCGCTGATGTGCCGATGCGATCGAACGTGCGTCATTGCTCCGGATGGAGCAGGACCGCCCCGCACTCGGAGGCGCGCATCTCGACGACGTCGTCCGTGTAAAAGAAGTTCAACGGCAGGTCCCCCACGAACGGGCTGCAGTTGGTCGTGATGTGGGCGTAGTCGTCGCCGATGTCATACCCCCAAGCGAAGTTCCAGACAGTCAGTTCGCGCCCATCTCGCAGCGTCACCGTTGTGGGCATCCCATCCCGGTCGTTGAGTAGGACGATCATCGCCGCGTCGGGCTTGTCCCCATCTTCCTCAGCCATGTACCAGGACGATAGTCGCGCTGTACCCGAGTGCCCGCGTACCCACGCGTCGCGCTAAATCACTAGCTCACGTGGCAGCCTGCGGCGCACCGCCGAGAACGCACGCACATCAGCGTGAGGTGTTTAGCGTCAAGGGGTGGGGCGGGTGCCCTTGTCTCGTCGTCGGTCCCTGCATAGCGGTAATCGAGGTGTGCTCGGCAGCGTGTGATCGGGTTGTGTCGACGACGGGACGGGGCGGCCTGTGATGTCCGACGAGATACCGGTGGGGTTCTCAATGCCGCGGAAGGCTCGCCCCGCCCCAGCCCTTGGGGTGCTCCCTGTGTGAGGTGCTGATGAGCGCGAATTGGGTTATGCCGCAACCACCTCCACTGTTCGGGTGCCGTGGGCTGCGACGACGGGGTCCCACACCTGCCGGTGGGTGACGACGTAGTGGAGCTGGCGCAGGATCGCGCCGGCGATAGCGGTCTGTGCCTGCGTCGGGCTCAGCTTGTTGGTCTCTCGGGTGGTCAGGTGCCGGTAGCGGGCGGCGTACACCCGGTTGGTTTGCAGGCAGCCCCACACGGCCCGCCAGGCGGCGGCGCGCAGCAGTGGTCGGCCGGCTCCGGTGACGCGGGCGCGGCCGGTGAAGGTGCCGGACCTGCGTTCTCGTGGTGCCAGGCCGGCGTGTTTGACCACGGCTCGGGCGGAGGTGAAGCGGGTCAGGTCCCCGGTCTCGGCCAGGATCGCGGCGGCTCCGACCGGGGACAGCCCGTCGATGCTGGTGACCAGCTCGGTCAGGCCCAGTTCGTCGAGCACGGCGACCATCCGGGTCTCGGTGTCGTTCAGGCTGGTCTTGGCGTGGTCCCAGTCCTGGATGACCCAGGCGATCCGTTCGAACGCGGCTGGTCGGTGCGTGATGACCCCGCTTCGTCGGTGAGGGCGCGGAACAGGCGGCGGGTGATCCGCAGGCAGGGGCGTTGACCGCCGCGGCGGGTGACTTCTTTGCGGACGGCGCGTTCGAAACGGGCCGGGCCCAGGCGGCGGGTGCGCTCCAGGTCCCCACCGTCACGGTCCACGACCACGGCCAGGGCGGCGACCCAGGTGATCGACCTGAACGGCTGCTTCGCGGTGTCCAAAGCTGCTGGCCACACGCACTCGAGCAGGTCGCGGATCTGCTGCACGCATGCCACGTGCTGACCGATCAGTTGCTCACGGCGGGTCCCGAGGTGCCGCAGCCGACCCCAGGTCTCATCCACCGGTTCGGGCAGGTAGCAGCGTAGCTGCGCGGTCAGTCGGGCGATCAGGACCGCGTCCTTGTCGTCGGTCTTGTCGCTGGTCAGGTCCTCGGTCTTGCGCACCCACGCCGAGATGGCCGGCTGCACACACACGAAGCCCATGCCGCGTCGGTCGGCGAGCTGGCCCAGTACGCGCCACCGGTGCCCGGTCGGCTCGCACGCCACCGTGACCCCGGCGAACCCGGCCTTCGCGGCACGCTCGGCGGCCCAGTTCAGGGCGGTCCCGAGGTCCCACGCCTTGACCCGGAACGTGCGACGCGCCAACACCTTGGAATCGTGGTCGGTGACCACGACCATCTGCTTGTGATCGGCCAGGTCGATCCCAACGATCGCATTCGTCACCGGCACTGCTGATCGCAGCCGGGACAGGCGTGCGTTCCGGTTCCGATCCCCGCGCGAGACACCACTACCGTTAGACATGAACGTCCTCCTTCTGCTCTTTGGGACACCAAGCCCGACAAGCGCATCAGGAGGACGTTCCCACCGCCAGACCGAAGACGCTCAACGTCTTTCTATGCCGCTGATTGTGAGTCGAGTCGTGCCACGACCGTGCGAGCACCTGTCGGGCGCCGGGAGCCGGGCGCTGGTCGCAGTCCCGTCGGGGACACTGGGGGAACATCGACAGTAGCTTCGACAAGGAGTAAGCCGTGACCGAGGGAACCGTCCGCTGGTTCGATGCCGACCGGGGGTTCGGCTTCATCGCCCTAGGTGTACTGACCTGACAGGTTGATCAAGCGGGTGTTGGGTGGCTTGTTCCCGCAGGCGGTGTGGGGTCGGTGGTGGTTGTACTCGTGGAGCCATGCTGGCAGAGCTTGGCGTCGTTCGGTCTCTGAGGTGTAGCAGCGGGCGTATCCCCATCCGTCGGCCATGGTGCGGTGGAAGCGTTCGACCTTGCCGTTGGTCTGTGGGCGGCGGGGCCGGGTGCGTGAGTGTTTGATGCCGAGCTCTGCGCAGACGTCCCGCCACAGGTGTGACACGTACGGGGACCCGTTGTCGGACAGGACTCTGCGGATGGTGATGCCGCGGGCGACGTACCAGGCGACGGCTCGGCGCAGGACGGCGGTGGCGGTGGCGGCGGTCTCGTTGTCGTGGATCTCGGCGTAGGCGACTCGGGAATGGTCATCGATGACGGTGTGCACGAATGCGTGGCCCATCTTCGGGTTGTGGTTCTTGCTCTTCGGTTTGCCCGGGGTGGCTGTCCGGTTCTTCATGCCCTGAGCTCGGCCCACGAAGCGCCACCCGCCACCGTCGGGGATGTTCCCGAACTTCTTGACGTCCACGTGCAGCATGTCCCCGGGATGCTCATGCTCGTAGCGGCGCACCGGCTCACCGGTGGCGCGATCGACGTGCGCCAACCGGTTCAGGTGACACCTGGTGAGCACCCGGTGCACTGTCGAGGGTGCAACACCCACGTGTGCAGCGAGCTGGACCGGACCCAGGCGCTTGCGCAGCCGCAACGACACGATCCGCTTCGTCGTCGACACGCAGGTCTTGGCCGGCATCACGTGCGGGCGGCTCGAGCGGTCGCTCATCGGCTCACCGGCGGCATACCTGTCAGCCCACCGCTTCACCGTCGGCCACGAACATTGGAATCGTGCCGCGACCTCACTGATCGGCACGCCCTGATCGACGACAAGTTGGGCAACCTTAAGACGGTGACGAACCGTCAGGGCAGCGTTAGCGTGGGACATGAGGGCCTCCTGTGTGTGGCAGTGGTGACTTGGCAGTTCCACTCCACCGCGGGAGGCCCTTCCCGCGCCACTGATCAGATCAGCGGATCGCAATCACTCAACCAACGTCCCGGGTCAGTACACCTAGGTCAGGGTGCAGAGGACCTGTACGTGCATGCGTCCGAGATCGTGAGCGACGACGCGATGAAACTGCTCCGCGAGGGTCAGGTGGTCGAGTTCGAGCTCGGCGAGGGGGACCGCGGCCCGCAGGCGCGCCGCGTCCGGGTCACGGCCGACCAGGCCGCCGATACACCGCTGGGCGTGCTCGGCACCGTCTCTTGGTACGAGCCCACTAAGGGGTACGGCTTCATCACGCCCGACGACGGTGGAGCCGAGATCTTCGTGCACAGTTCGGCCATCGTCGGGGGCGGCGTGGTCTCGGAGGGGCAGCGGGCGGCGTTCCTCGTCGTCGACGGGGAGAAGGGACCGCAGGCTGACCATCTGCTGCCGTTGGGAGCCCAGACCGCCCAGCAGGCCGTGGCATCCGACGGGGCGGACGGCACCGTGTCCTGGTATGACGGGGACAAGGGCTTCGGGTTCATCACCCCCGATTCGGGCGGCCCCGATGTCTTCGTCCACGTCCGGGAGCTGGCCGACGGGCTCCCCGAGCTGGGCGAGGGGGACCGGGTGACGTACGACATCGTCGTGAGCGAGAAGGGCCCGCAGGCTCGCGCCGTGCGCCTCGCTCGCAGCTCGACACCGCGGGGCGTACCCGCAACGTCGACGACCCGGGCTCGGTCGGGACACCGGGAGGCATCTGACGTCCCGGTGCGCGGCGGCGAGGGAGTTGTCGCGCGCTATGACGAGGAGCGAGGGTTCGGCTTCATCGCCCCGGACGCGGGAGGCGCGGACCTGTTCGTGCACGTGTCGGTTCTCAGAGGAGGCGTGGCGCTGCACGAGGGCGATCGGGTCCGGTACCAGGTGCGACAGAGCGATCGAGGACCACAGGCCGACCGCGTCGAACGGGTGTGAGCGGGACCGCGGTCCGGGCAGAGCTGGTGCTCAGGCGTGGCCCGATCCGATCGCACGCTCATGCCGCTGTCAGCGCGGCTAGTGTCGGCGCATGAAGCAAGATGGTCGCGGTCCTGGGACATCAGGGGATCTCATGGCCGAGCTGGAGCAGGACCCTGCATACCGCGAGCGGCAAGCGGCCCTGGAAGCTGAGGATGAGCAGCAGAAGGCCCGCCTCGCGAAGGCGGAGAAGCCGCTGCTGGCCGACCTGGCTGCGATCGGCATTCGGACAGACTCGGCTTGGAACCTGTATCAGGACCCCGGCTCGCTCCCCGAGGCCATCCCTGTCCTGCTCGACCATCTCGAGCGCGAGTACCCCGACAAGGTGCTTGAAGGAATCGCTAACGCCTTGGACGACAGGTCGGCTCGCGACTCCTGGCACCAGATCAAGACGATCTACCTATCGACAGTCAAGGCAACGGTTCGTGATCGCCTCGCAGCCGTGATGGCTGGGATCGCCGTCCGGGCCCACTACGACGATCTGCTGTGGTTCCTCACCCAGGAGTCTCTGGGTGAGACCCGCATCTACTTCCTCGTCCGGTGCACCGCATCGGGAATCGCATGGCCCCGGGCCAGGGTCGCCGGGTGATCGAAGGTTTGGTGGACGACCCGGTGCTGTCGACCGAGGCCAAAAGGATCCTCGCAGGACGCTCTCGCAGCGAATGATCAAGCCAGCTGCTGCGCCAGTGTCCACCGGCGAAGTTCAGACGTCGAGCAGCGTGTGGTCTTCCCAGATGTCTTCATGCCCCGGGGCGAAGAGGAATCGCGACCCGGGCGGGAGGTCGAGCAGATGGGCGAGCTCGCGCCATCGCTCAAGGAAGTGCTCGAGATGCCACGGCTGAAAGAAATCGTCTGCGTCCGAGAGTTCGCCAGACCACACGTACCAACCGCTGGTCTGACCCTCAGCCGGATGGCGTAAGCCGTGCATCGGCCACTCGGCAGAACCATCGATGACGGACCGAGAGGCGCCGAGCAGCACGGGCTGGGTCATGGAGCGAGTATGACTCCGAGTCGCCCAGCCAAAGTTGATTCGCGTGAGCCCATCTGCGCCAACTTGCCGCGAATAGGTCAGGCAATCCACATCCCGTCGGCGCCACGTGGCAAGCAAGCAGGATGAGGATGAGGATGAGGATGAGGATGATCAAGAAGATGAAGATCAACCTGTTCTGGAGGTTCGGCGGGCACGCTCAGCGAAGCGGTCCAGAGCTTCGAGGACCTCAGTCGCTTGCCAGATGACGTTCCTCCTCCGACCCTCGCCGTGGACGGTCTTTGGCTTGGAAAGAGCCCCGGCCTCTTGAAGTTGGCGTAGCGCGTTGTCGGCTGCTGGCTGGGTCACCCCAAATGTGTCCTGGAGAAGCTTGGATGTCAGGGACGGCTGGCGGAGCAGGAACGGCATCACCCGCCAGGAGACCGCATCCTTGCGGGCTCGCAGGTTGGTCGCCCAGCCGTCCTGCAGCGCCCCGAGCTCAGTGGCAAGCTGCTGGCCGTTGCGAACGGCGGCGAATGCAGCCCGGTTGAACTCTTTGATGATGGGGTTTGGGTCGCCGTCACGATAGGAGGTCAGAGCGTCGTAGTAGGCGTCGGTGTCGGACAGCAGCCCGGCAGACACCGGGACCGTGGTGCGGGTGGTCGCCCCACCATGACGGAGCATGACGTGGACGAGGGCTCGGCCTCCGCGGCCGTTTCCGTCGTTGAACGGGTGAATCGTCTCGAACTGGGCGTGTGCAATGGCCGCCTGTGCCAATAGCGGGAGGTCGGTCCGCTCGGAGAACGCGCAAAGGTCCTTGATCGAACGATTGATCCTGGAAGCCAGCGGAGGGACGAAATCCGCCCGATGTGGTGAGTAGTCGGTTCCGCCGATCCAGACCTGCTGGTCGCGAAACTGTCCCGGGTCAGCTCGGTCCTGGCCGTTCATGAGAGCTTCGTGGACGGCCAAGATGTGGGTGGGGGTGAGGGGCCCGGTGAGCTCGACGGCGCGGTTCATCGCCTCGACATTCGCTTGGACGAGCCGGGCATTGGACCCGTACTTGGCCAGGCCGACGTCGGCCAGGGACAGGGCCTTGGCGCCGACAGTGATGTTCTCGATCTGTGAGGACGACGCGGACTCGGTCCGAAGCAGGACTGCGGACAGGGGGGCGAACTCCCCGTCGAACATGGCAGAGAGTTCGGCGTCGAAGCGCGTAATTGTCGCCCGTGCGTCTTCCGCCCTCGCGACAACGTCCGGGTCGATCTCGAACCGCATGCGCTTTATGGCCGCAGGCACAGCCGCTCTGTAGGGTCTGCCAACAACTGACAAACGTGCGCGATCCATCGCCGGGACAGGCGTCGTCGGCTCCCAGACAACGTCTTCCCAGGTCAGTCTCAACCCGTTTGTCTGCGTCATGTCGATCCTTACCTCGCCGATCTCTTTAGATAAGAATAACTTACTATCCTTATTTAAGGGGTGCGCGACACAAGGGTCTCCCATCGGGGCCTCACCCCAAGGCAGCGGCGGCGGCCCGCTCGTTCAGCCAACCGAGCAGTCCGCAGACCTCCTCCTTGCAGCCGCCGCAACCGGTCGTCGCGCGGGTCACCTTGGCAACCTCGTCGACCGACCGCGCACCGCACGCGTGAGCTTCGGTGATATCGGCCTTGGTGACGCTGTTGCACCGGCACACGGCAGCGTCGTCGGGCAGCGCGTCAGGCGCGGTCGCCGCCAGTGGTGCGGGGGAAAGAGCGGTCAGAAGCAGGCGGGCGGGGTCGCTGGGGACGGGTGTGCGGCGGGTGTAGGCCGCGACGAGATCGGCCGCGACCTGACCGGCGCCGATGCACGTGGCGCCGACGAGTCGGTCACCCGAGACCACGACCTCGACGTGCCGACCAGCGTCCGGGTCGGACAGGCTGAGGGTCCGTTGCGCAGGGTCGTCGGCGCGGGAGCCGCCGCAGACACCCATCGTGACGACGTCGAGACCGTGAGCCTTGACTCGCACGATGTCGCTGCTCGTGGTGTCCGCACCACGTGCGCGGACTGTGGTTCCGGTGAGCTGGTCGGCGAGGGCGCGGGCCTGGTCCCACCCTTGGGCGACGAGGCCCATTGCGCCACTCGGCGGCTGGGCGCAGTCACCGATGGCAAAGATGCGCGGGTCCCCGGTGGACGCCGAGTCGTCGACGAGGATGCCGCGCTCGCAGGAGAGTCCGGCGTCGGCAGCGATCGTCGTGTTGGCGATCGTTCCGGTGGCGACGACCAAGAGGTCGGACTCGACGACGTCGCCGTCGGTGAGGCGTATGCCGGTGAGTCGCCCGTTGGCGACCACGGCGGCTTCCGCTCCCACACCAACGCGTGGGTGGATGCCGAGGCCGGGCATGGCGCCCGCGAGGATACGGCTCGCGGAGCCGTCGAGCTGGCGCTCCATGAGGGCGTCGGCCGGGTGGACGATCGTCACCGCGCAGCCGCGCTGCGCGAGGCCACTGGCGGCCTCGATCCCGAGGACCCCTGCGCCCAGGACGACGGCTCGGCGCGAGTTGAGGGTCGCCGCGATGATCTCGCGGGCGTCGTCGATGCTGCGCAGGGCGTGAACCCCGAGGGGGAGGGTGCCGGTCCCGTTGTCGAGACCGGCGAGCGGGGGGATTCGTGCAGCGGCTCCCGTGGCAAGCACGAGTTGGTCGTAGCGGTGGCGGCTGCCGTCGGTCGTGGTGACGACGCGGTCGTTGCGGTCGATGTCGGCAGCCGCGGTGCCACGAAGCACCGTGAGTCGAGGGTGGTCCGGCGTCGGCAGCGTCAATGACGTGAGGTCGTAGCGGCCAGCGACGACCTCACTGAGGAGGACGCGGTTGTAGGGCTCACATCCCTCGGCGCCGACGACGGTGACGTCGTACTTGCCGGCGGTGTCGCGCAGGAGCAGGTCCTCGACAAACCGTGATCCGACCATGCCATTGCCGATGACGACGAGCCTCATGCCGGGACCTCCGTGGCGGTGCGGAGCGCAGCTGGCTCCGGTGTGGCGGCGATGTCGGCGCGGGCCACGGTGACCGCGCAGACCTTGAACTCGGGCATGCCCGAGATGGGATCGGTGGCGTCGTTCGTGACGCGGTTGACGCTCTCGGCGCCGGCCCAGTGAAACGGCATGAAAACCGTGTCGGGGCGAATGGAATCGGTGATGCGGGCCGGGGCGGTGACGACACCACGGGTGCTCGTCAGGTTGACGAGGTCATCATGGGCAATGCCGTGACGGTCGGCGAGGATCGGGTGGATCTCGACAAAGGCTGCCGGGGACGCACTCACGAGGGCGTCGACCCGTCGGGTCTGTGCGCCGGACTGGTAGTGCTGCAGGACTCGACCGGTCACGAGGTGGATGGGCGCGTCTGCACGGACGTCCTCGGCAGGACCGTGGTCGTCGACGGCGATGAAGCGGGCGCGACCGTCCGCCGTCGGGAATTCGTCGAGGAAGAGCCGCGGCGTGCCGGGGTGAGGGGCATCGTCCGTGGCCGGGCAGGGCCAAAAGAGGTCGGGCTCGGCGTCGAGCCGCTTGTGGCTGAGGCCGCTGTAGTCGGCACGACCGCCCGCACTGGCTCGGGCCAGCTCGTCGAAGACCATCGATGCGTCGATGTCCCAGGTGCCGGGTGCGTCGAGTCGGGCGGCCAGCTGACGCCACAGCCAGAGCTCGGAGCGGGCACCGTCGGGTGCATCGATGGCCCTGCGGCGACGCAGGATTCGCCCCTCGAGAGAGGTCATCGTTCCCTCCTCCTCAGCCCACTGGAGGACGGGGAGGACCACGTCGGCGCGCTGCGCCGTCTCGGAGGGGACGACGTCGCAGACGACGAGCAGGTCGAGGGCGTCGAGCCGGTCACCGACGTGGGTGGCGTTGGGCGCGGATACGCGCAGGTTCGCGCCGTGGACGAGGAGTGCTCGCGGTCCGTCCGCGCGTCCGAGTGAGTCGAGCAGCTCGACGGCGGGCTTGCCCTTGCCGGGGATGCTCGCGGGGTCGACGCCCCACACCTCGGCGACGTGCGCGCGTGCGGCCGGGTCGTCGATCATCCGGTAGCCGGGCAGCTGGTCGGACTTCTGCCCGTGCTCGCGACCGCCCTGGCCGTTGCCCTGGCCGGTGATCGCGCCGTAGCCCGAGCCGATCCGACCCGGCAGGCCCAGCGCCAGCGCGAGGTTGATCGCGGCGCTGACCGTCGCCGTTCCCTGGGAGGACTGCTCCACGCCACGTCCGGTGAGGACATAGGCGCCGGAGCCGCCCCGCGACGGGCTCGCCGCCGCGAGCAGGCGAGCGGTCTCGCGCAGACGCGCCGCGGGGACACCAGCGACCTGCTCGACACGCTCGGGCCACCAGGCTGCCGCGAGCCGGCGGACGTCGTCGACTCCCGACGTGCGAGAGGCGATGTATGCGGTGTCGGCCAGTCCCTCGGCGAACGTCACGTGGAGCAGTCCAAGGAGGACGACGAGGTCGGTCCCGGGCACCGGCTGGAGGTGGAGTCCTTGGCCGTTCTCGGCAAGTGTCGCCGTCGCGCTGACCCGCGGGTCGACGACGACGAGACCACCGGCGGCCCGAGCGCCGGCCAGGTGCGCGACGGCGGGCGGCATCGTCTCGGCCAGGTTGCTGCCGAGGAGCAGGACGGCCTGCGCACCGCCAAGGTCCGTGAGTGGGAAGGGCAGACCGCGGTCGATGCCGAGCGAGCGGTTGGCAGCGGCTGCCGCGCTGCTCATGCAGAAGCGTCCGTTGTAGTCGATGTTGGCCGTGCCCAGCGCGATGCGGGCGAACTTGCCGAGCTGGTAGGCCTTCTCGTTGGTGAGCCCGCCACCACCGAACACTGCGACTGCGTCGGCCCCGTGCTCAGCCCGAATCTCCCTGAGTCGCAACGCAACCAGATCGAGGGCCGCCTCCCACGTCGAGGGCTCCAGCTCTCCAGAGGCGCCACGCACCAGGGGAGTGGTGAGCCGGTCCGGCGTGCGCAGCACCGAGGCGCTCGTCCAGCCCTTCTGGCACAGGCCTCCCCGGTTGGTGGGGAAGTCGCGCCCGGTGACGCTCACGCCGGTGGTGTCCGGCGTGAGCGTCTGGGCGCACTGGAGGGCGCAATAGGGGCAGTGCGTTCCAATGGAAGTGGTCATGGAGGCGTCAGATCGTCTCCGAGGCGAGCGCGGAACCGCGACGCTGATACACGGCATACGTGGTCAGGGCCATGAGCACGTAGGCCGCGACGAAGACATAGAGCGCCGGGACGAGCGAGCCGTAGGTGTCGCGGGCCATCGCGAACCCGCGGGGGATGAAGAAGCCGCCGTAGGCGCCCACGGCTCCGGCGATGCCGATGCAGCCGGCGGCTGCCTTGCGTGCAGCGGGCAGGGCCGAGGCTGACACCCCGGCACGGAAGACGGCCGGGATCATCCGGTAGGTGGCGCCGTTGCCGATGCCCGCGCCGGTGAAGAGGACGAGGAACGCGCCGAAGAAGAGCGGGAAGCTCTTCGACTGCAGCCCTTCAATCGCGGCCAGGGCGCCGCCCGTGAGGATCACGAAGGACGCGATGGTCACCCGCGCACCGCCGAAGCGGTCCGCAACCATGCCTCCGAGCGGCCGGGTCAGGGCCCCGATGAGTGCCCCGATGAAGGCCAGCCCGAGGGGAGCCGTCGGGAACTGCGTCTTGAGCAGCGTGGGGAACGCACCGGCATACCCGATGAAGGAACCGAAGGTGCCGATGTAGAGGAACGAGATGACCCAGGTGTGCGGGTTCTTGGTCGCGAGGGCGAAGGACTTGTAGTCGGCCTTGATCCCGGTGAGGTTGTCCATCCAGCGCCAGGCGGCGAAGGCGGAGAGCAGGGCCAGCGGAATGAAGATCAGCCCGGCCCGCTCGAGGTGCACGCCGGCGCCGATCGCGATGACCGCAGGGACGACCATCTGGACGATGCCGGTGCCGAGGTTGCCACCAGCAGCATTGAGGCCCAGCGCCTTGCCCTTCTCGGCCTCGGGGAAGAAGAACGAGATGTTGGTCATCGACGAGGCGAAGTTGCCGCCACCGAAGCCGGCGAGGGCAGCACACAGGAGGAGGACCCCGAACGACGTCTCGGGTCGGGTCATGATGAACGCGAGGGCGGATGCAGGCAGGAGCAGGAGCAGCGAGGAGATGATCGTCCAGTTGCGCCCGCCGAAGGCCGGCACTGCGAACGTGTAGGGGATGCGGATCGTCGCGCCGACGAGGCTGGGGACGGCGATGAGCCAGAACTGCTGGTTGAGGGTGATGTCGAAGCCCGCTGCGGGGAGCAGGGGCACGACGACGGACCAGAGGGCCCAGACGCAGAAGCCCAGGAACTCGGCGAAGACGGAGAAGGCCAGGTTGCGGCGCGCGACGCTGCGGCCGGTGGACTGCCAGAAGCTGGCGTCCTCGGGGTCCCAGTGCTCGATCCAACGACCGGGACGGGTCTCAGGTGTGGCGACGGCCGGGGCCGCGGGTGTGGTGGTCTCCATAGGGCCAGACACTGCCCAAGGAGTGTTTCCGAACCCGTCGGGCCAGGTAAATCATCCGTAACACCGACCGCACAGCGAGGCTCAGGTCGCTGTGAGAACCCAGCCCGTTGGCGCAGGCGAAACGGGCTCAGAGGTAGGTCGTGGGGATCGCCGGCTCGCCGCGGCTCAGCTGATGGGCCGCCCGTGGGAGCTCGGCGACCGACGACTCGTGCCGGTCCCGCGCTGTCGGCAACTCGACGTGCTCGCTGCCGACGACCTCACCGCCACGGACGTACTCCACGAGCAGCGCCCGGTCATCCCCATCATCGACCGGCGGCTCGCCGATCCCGATGATCTCGGCCTCGGCGATGCCGCTGGCGTTGCGTCGGCGCAGCGCGTACTTGCGCCCGCCCACGGATGTCTTGTCCTTGCTCGCCTTGGCGACGCCGACCATCTCACCGGTCTCGTCCGAGCGGGCCACGAGCTTGTAGACCATGCCGGCCGTCGGTGCCCCGGACCCCGTGACGAGCTGCGTGCCCACGCCGTAGGCGTCGACCGGTCCAGCGGCCAGACCGGCGATGGCGAACTCGTCGAGGTCGGAAGTCACGACGATCCGGGTCTTCGTGGCGCCCAGGGAGTCCAGCTGTTCGCGCACCTCGCGCGCCTGGACGAGGAGGTCACCGCTGTCGAGGCGCACCGCACCGAGCTCGGGACCAGCGACTTCGATGGCGATCTCGACAGCACGCTCGACGTCATAGGTGTCGACGAGCAGCGTTGTCCCGACGCCGAGGACCTCGACCTGCGCGGCGAACGCCTCGCGCTCGTCGTCGTGGACCAGGGTGAAGGAGTGCGCCGCAGTTCCGGCGGTGGGCACCCCCCAGCGGCGTCCCGCTTCGAGGTTCGAGGTCGTCGCAAACCCGGCGACGTATGCCGCCCGCGCAGCTGCCACGGCGGCTTCCTCGTGGGTGCGTCGAGACCCCATCTCGATGCACGGTCGGGTGCCGGCCGCGCCGGTCATGCGCGACGCCGCGCTCGCAATTGCGCTGTCGTGGTTGAGGATTGACAGCACAAGGGTCTCGAGGACGACTCCGTGAGCGAAGTCGGATTCGACCACGAGCACCGGTGAGCCGGGGAAGTAGGCCTCGCCCTCGGCATACCCCCAGATGTCGCCTTCGAAGCGGTAGTCAGCCAGGAAGTCGAGAGTCTCGTCGTCCACGACCTTGCCGGCCCGCAGGGCCGCGATCTGCGTGTCGCCGAAGCGGAACCGTTCGATCGCATCGAGCAACCGGCCGGTGCCGGCGACGACCCCGTAGCGACGGCCGTCGGGCAGGCGGCGGGCGAACGTCTCGAAGACGCAGCGGCGTGAGGCCGCACCCGAGCGCAGCGCCGCCTGGACCATCGTCAACTCGTAGTGGTCGGTCAGCAAGGCGGTGGACGACGCAGGAGCGGGGGAGGGGAGGCTCACTCGAAGCACCCTATTGTGGGAGCCGTGTCCATCGCGCCCGTGCAGGAGGAGATCACCTCCTCCTCGACCGATGTCGCGCCCGACCTCCCGTGGATCACGCTGGTCTGGAACGACCCGGTCAACCTCATGTCCTACGTGACCTATGTCCTCCAGAGCTATTTCGGCTACGACAGGGCCAAGGCCGAGAAGTTGATGATGGACGTGCACACCCAGGGTCGTGCCGTCGTCTCGAACGGGCCGCGCGAGAAGATGGAGGTCGACACCGAGGCCCTCCAGGGTTATGGGCTGTGGGCCACATTCCAAAAGGACGACTAGTGGCGCGCTCGTATGGCCGCCCGAGCAAGGGCCAGAGAACCAGGCAAAGGGACGACTGATGGCGCGCGCGTTCTCCCGCAAGGGCAAGGGCAACAACATCCGGTATGCCGCGAAGCTCGACACCGTCGAGCGAGCCGTCGTCGCGGGGCTCATGGAGCAGGTCCATGCACTCGTCGCGCCGGAGCAATTCGACGCAGGCGAGGCTGGCGCTTCAATGGGCGCGCATGATGACGACTTCGCGGCCATCGTCTCGGGCCTGGGCGGGCTGGGCATGGGGGTGTCGATCTCGGCGGAGGACCAGGTGCCGGACGACCGCCCTGTCCCCCCGGACGCACGGTCCTTCGGCAACCGCGACCCTGCGCTCGAACGCCTGCTTCCGGCGGGCAACCGCGCCGACGACCAGATATCGGCCGAGTTCCGGCGGCTCACCGAGCACGGCCTGCGCCAGCGCAAGGCGCGTCACCTCGAGTCGGCCATCAAGTCGCTGCGCGCACCCGGATCCGGGGTCGAGCTCGACGAGCGCGCCGCGATCGACATGGTGGTGGCCCTCACCGATGTGCGCCTCGTCCTGGGTGAGCGGCTCGGCCTGCGCGAGGATGCGGACGTCGACCGCCTCGAGGAGGAGCTCGCGGACATGGATGACGACGACCCTCGGGCGCACGCCATGTCGGTCTATGACTTCCTCACGTGGTTGCAGGAGACCCTTGCCACGGCGATGCTCCCCGGGGCCCATCCCAGCGCTTAACCTTGGTCGGTGCCTGACTCTCCCATCGGAATCTTCGACTCCGGCTATGGCGGTCTGACGGTGGCCAGGGCCGTCCTCGACCAACTCCCGCACGAGTCGGTGGCCTATCTGGGTGACACGGCCCGCACGCCCTATGGTCCGCGTCCCATCGCGGAGACCCGCGCCTTTGCGCTGGAGTGCCTCGACCGTCTGGTCGCCCATGGCGTGAAGGCGCTCGTCATCGCCTGCAACACCGCCAGTGCCGCGGTGTTGCACGATGCCCGGGAGCGCTACGACGTCCCGGTCGTCGAGGTCATTCGGCCAGCGGTCCGCCGAGCAGTGGGGGCCACGCGCACGGGTCGCATCGGCGTCATCTCGACGCTGGGTACGCACCAGTCCTGTGCCTACCCCGACGCCTTCGCTGCCGCTCCGCACCTCACCGTGACGAGCAGCGCGGCGCCGCGCTTCGTCGACTTCGTCGAGTCGGGGGTGACCGGTGGTGAGGAGCTGCGGGCGGTGGCTCGCGACTACCTCGCGCCCCTCCAGGAGCAGGACGTTGACACGCTCATCCTCGGCTGCACGCACTATCCGCTGCTCGCCGGCGTCATCTCCTATGTCATGGGGCCGGACGTCACCCTCGTGTCCTCGGCGGAGGAGACGGCCAAGGAGCTCTATCGCGTGCTCGCCGACGCAGACCTCCTGCGACCTGACGACCGGCCTGCGCCAGAGCACGGCTTCACGACCACGGGTGACCCCGAGGAGTTCCGCCGACTGGCGCTGCGGTTCCTCGGCCTGGGACCGAACTTCGGCCACATCTTCACGTCGTCCATCGGCGTCCCGGCGGTGTCCGCATGAGAGTCACCGTCATCGGGTGCAGTGGGTCCTTCGCCGGTCCCACCTCGGCCGCCTCGAGTTATCTCGTGTCCGTGGACGACGGCGATCGCACGTGGAAGGTCCTGTTCGACCTCGGCTCCGGGGCGTTGGGGCCACTGCAACGACACATCGACCTCCACGATCTCGACGCGATCTTTCTGACCCACCTCCACCCCGACCACTGCGCGGACCTGTGCGGTCTCTATGTGGCGCACCACTACGCGCCGGCGGGTCCCACTGACGCGCACCTCCCCGTGTGGGGGCCGGAGGGAACCGCGTCACGCCTCGCCCTCATGTATCACGGGCTCGAGGAGGGCGGCATGGACAAGGTCTTCGCCTTTGGCCAGCTGCAGGACCAGGTCGCCGTCACGGTCGGGCCGGTCACGATCACTCCGTATGCCGTGAACCACCCCGTCGAGGCGTTCGGCTTCCGGGTCGAGGCCGACGGCGCAGTCCTGGGCTACACCGGCGACACCGACACCTGCGACAACCTCGCGCCGCTGATGCGGGACGCCGACCTCGTGCTCGCGGACTCGGCGTTCGTCGACGGTCGCGACGAGATCCGCGGCATTCATCTGAGCGCGAGCAGGGCGGCCCAGGCCGCCGCAGATGCCGGGGGAGTGAAGCGGTTGGTGCTGACGCATATGCCGGCCTGGAACGACGCAGATGTATGCCGTGCGCAGGCCGAACCGTTCTGGCCGACGGTCGAGGTGGCCGAGCCCGACGCCGTCTACCGCCTGGGCAGACCCTGACTCGGCGGTTGAGTCGGTGTGCTGCGAGTCGTCGGTGACGTCTAGCCTGCTCGTGTGACTTCACTGCAGACCAGACATGACGGACGCGCCCCCGAGGACCTTCGCGAGGTGCGAATCACCCGCAACTGGCTCGACCACGCCGAGGGCAGCGTGCTCATCGAGTTCGGCCGCACCCGCGTGCTCTGCGCCGCCTCCTTCACCGAGGGTGTGCCGCGTTGGCTCAAGGGCAAGGGCACCGGGTGGGTCACGTCCGAGTACGAGATGCTCCCGCGCTCCACCAACACCCGCTCCGACCGCGAGTCCCGCAAGGGCAAGGTCGGCGGCCGCACGCACGAGATCTCCCGCCTCATCGGCCGCGCCCTGCGAGCGGTCATCGACACCAAGGCCCTGGGCGAGAACACGATCGTTGTCGACTGTGACGTCCTCCAGGCCGACGGTGGCACGCGGACCGCATCGATCACCGGCGCCTACGTCGCGCTCGTTGACGCGATCGAGGACGCCCGCGCCAAGGGCCTCATCGCCAAGAACGCGGCACCGCTGGTCGACTCCATCGCTGCCGTCAGTGTCGGAGTCGTCGGCGGGCTGCCGGTCCTCGACCTCGACTACCCCGAGGACTCCACTGCCGACACCGACATGAACGTGGTCATGACCGGATCGGGTCGCTTCGTCGAGGTGCAGGGAACCGCCGAGGGTGCTGACGCCGCCTTCGACCGTGACCGGCTCAACGAGCTGCTCGACCTTGCTGCGGCTGGCATCGCCGATCTCACGGTCATGCAGAAGCAGGCCCTCGATGAGGCCCCGCGGGAGCGCTCGCGATGACCAAACTCGTTCTCGCGACCCAGAACGAGCACAAGGTCCATGAGCTCCGGCAGATCCTCGCTGATCTCGTCGACGAGCTCGGCCTCGAGATCGTCGGTGCCTCGGACTTCCCGGACGCGCCAGATGTCGTCGAGAGCGAGGTGACTTTTGAGGGCAACGCGCGACTCAAGGCCGTGGCCGTCGCCAAGGCCACGGGTCTGCCTAGCGTCGCTGACGACTCCGGGCTGGCCGTCGACGTGCTCGGTGGCTCGCCCGGCGTCTTCTCGGCGCGCTGGTCGGGCTCGCACTCGGGTCCTGAGGCCCCGCGCGCTGACCGTGACCGCGCCAACCTCTCTCTGCTGCTCGAGCAGATCGGTGACGTGCCCGACGAGCACCGCAGCGGGGCCTTCGTCTGCGCCGCCGTCCTGGCGATGCCTGACGGCTCGATCGAGTCGGTCGAGGGCCGCGTCACCGGCACGATCCGTCGAGACCCGGTGGGGGAGAACGGTTTCGGCTACGACCCGATCTTCGTCCCTGACGGCGACACCAAGTCGCTGGCGCAATACACCGACCTCGAGAAGAACGAGATCTCGCACCGGGGCCGCGCCTTCCGCGCCATGATCCCGGTCCTGCGCGAGCGCCTCACGTGACCGAGGCACGACTTTTTGCCCGATCCGTCGTCGCTCGCTGCGCTCCCTCCGACGGATTGGGCAATAAGTCGGCCGTAGGTGGGACCGGGGGAGAAGCTGGAGCTTTGCGCGGCAGGTGAGCGGACGGCATACGCTGTCTGTCGCGCGCGAGTGACGGAACTGGCAGACGTGCTTGGTTTAGGTCCAAGTGCCTTCGGGTGTGCGGGTTCGAGTCCCGCCTCGCGCACTGGTTGTGGGGGGCTCGCTGATAGTTTGGCGCAAGCCGACCATCGAGGAGATCTGCGTGACTGAGCGACTCAGTCCGGGCGACGTTGCACCGGACTTCACCCTGACCACCGACACCGGTGAGAGCGTCACGCTCTCGGACCTGCGTGGCGACAAGGTCATCGTCTACTTCTATCCGGCGGCCATGACGCCTGGATGCACCAAGCAGGCCTGCGACTTCAGCGATTCCCTCGAGCTGCTCAAGACCGACGGCTACACGGTGCTCGGCATCTCGCCGGACAAGCCCGAGAAGCTCGCGAAGTTCCGCGACAAGGAGCATCTCTCGCTCACTTTGCTCTCGGACCCCGACAAGGCGGTCATGACGGCATGGGGGGCGTTCGGTGAGAAGAGCCTCTACGGCAAGATCGTCCAAGGCGTGATCCGCTCCACCCTCGTGATCGATGAGGCAGGCAAGGTCAAGCACGCCTTCTACAACGTCAAAGCCACAGGTCACGTCGCCAAGCTCCGGCGCGACCTCGGACTCAGTGAGGACTGATTCGATGAGCAACATCTCCGCCCTCGAGGCCGACATTGCAGCGCGCCGCACGCGCCTCGCCCGCACTCTCAATGAGCTCACCGCCAAGGCGACGCCGTCAGCGATCGCCAAGCGACAGGTCGACCAGGCCAAGGCCCGCTTCGCCGACGCCACCACGACACCCGAGGGCGACCTGCGCGTCGAGCGCGTTGCGGCGGCAGTGGCCGTCGTCGCCGTCATCGTCGCGATCAAACTGCTGCGCCGCCGCCGCCGCTGATCCGAGCTCAGCACGAAGGCCCCCGACAGAGACACTGTCGGGGGCCTTCGTGGCGTGGCCCATGGGTGACCGGGCACGGCGGGCGGCAAAGGACTGCAGCGGCGGGTGGACGCGTGCTCAGGTGTGCTGCTGCTCGCCCTCCCGGGACTCGTTTGCCGCGCGCCGTGCCCGCCTCTCGCCCCAGCCCCGACACGCCGAGATGGCAAGAGCCCCGCACGGTGACCGCGCGGGGCTCTTGCATGGTGCGCCATCAGGGACTTGAACCCCGAACCCGCTGATTAAGAGTCAGCTGCTCTGCCAATTGAGCTAATGGCGCGCGAGGGAAGACATTAGCAGCGGACTGGCCCGGTCGCGAAATCGAGGCTGTGAAGGCCTCGTGACACCGGTGCTCAGCTGTGGGACTCGTCCCGCCTCACGGCATAGAACGTTCCGCCGATGGCCCCGACGAGGCCGAGCATGACGAGGAGCCAGACCCACACGGGGGTGTCCCCGGAATCGCCCGGTGCAGCCTCGTCCACGTCAGCGGCGGCGTTGGTGGACGGTGAGGGCGTCGATGCTGAGGTGCTCGGTGACGCAGTCTCAGACGGACTCGGTGTGGCGCTTCCCGACGCCGTCCCCGTCGACGCAGGCGGGGCCTCGGGGTTGCCCTTGATCGTGAACGACGTCGATCCAGAGATCGGGTGGGAGTCCGCGCTGACGACGCGATAAACGACGCTGTAGGTGCCTGCGGCAATGGGTTCGCCGACGGCCAGCGTCACCTTCGCCCCCTGCGCCGTTGCGTTCTCGCCGACGACGTCACCACCCTCGCCGTCGGTTACCCGGACGGTGACGAACTGCGGGTTGATCGTCTCGTTGAAGGTCAGGACGATCTCGGCGGGGGAGGCGGGCAGCGACGCGCCGTCGGCGGGCGTGATCGAGAGCAGGCGTGAGTGCGCGTTCGCCGGGAGCACCCCTGCGGTCAACGCCAGGAAGCCGGAGAGGAGCAGCAGGATGAGTCCACGAGTCGTCGTACGCATGACACCCATCTTGCACACCGAGCCTGAACATGACGAAAGCCCCTGCGGTGCAGGGGCTTTCGAGCGGGGTGAGTAACGGGACTTGAACCCGCGACATCCGCCACCACAAGGCGGCGCTCTACCAGCTGAGCTATACCCACCAAGGACTGCACGGCATACACATCAGTGGAGCCGTGGCAGCGCGAGTTATCTTACCTGCTCACCGGGCGTGCTTTTGACCAGCCCTGAGGGGGTGCCCGACACCGGTGCGGAGTGGTCCACGACGTGCTCGGCAGCGATCGCCTTCAGCTCGTCGGTTGCCCGACCGGGAGGGTCCACGAAGACCGCGGCGCGGTAGTAGCGGAGCTCGGCGATCGACTCGCGGATGTCGGCGAGTGCCCGGTGTCCGCCGTTCTTCTCGGGTGCTGAGAAGTAGGCGCGCGGGAACCAGCGGCGGGAGAGCTCCTTGATCGAGGAGACGTCGATGATCCGGTAGTGCAGGTGCTCCTCGAGCTCGGCCATGTCGCGCGCCAGGAAACCCCGGTCGGTCGCCACGGTGTTGCCGCCCAGGGGCGCCTTGCGGGGCTCGGGCACCCACTCGCGGACGTAGTCGAGGACGAGCTTCTGGGCTTCGTTGATCGTCACCCCGCCGGCGAACTCATTGATGAGCCCCGACGACGTGTGCATCTCGCGCACGAAGTCGCCCATCTGCTCGAGGGCCTCGTCGGTCGGCTTGATGACGACGTCGACTCCGTCGCCAAGAATGTTGAGTTCGAAGTCGGTGACGAGCGCGGCCACCTCGACCAGGGCATCGTTCTCGAGTGATAGCCCAGTCATCTCGCAGTCGATCCAGACGATGCGGTCGGTGAGTGCTCGGTCGGGCGCAGTGGACATGGCCTCCACTGTATGGCGCTGCACTAGGGTCGCGTTCATGAGTGGGGAGCAGGCTGTCGCCGTCCAATCAACCGAGCCGCCGCAGCCGGGAGGCGCCCGGGCCGGCGCGCATCGCGGTCGTTCACTGATCCGACGGTGGGTTCTGCTCGGGATCGCGATCCTGGGTTTCGGCCTCGCCGCCCTGGCCGTCGCGGTCGCCATCGGTGCCGCTGCCGGGGTGAGCGCCACGCTCCTGGGCCTTGTCGTGGCGATCATCCCGCTCGGCATCGTCGTCCCGACGTTCCTGTGGCTCGATCGCTTCGAGGCAGAGCCCACGCGCTACCTCGTCATGGCCTTCCTGTGGGGCGCCCTCATCGCCGTCCTCATCGCGATGACGCTCAACACCGCGGGCCAGCTCGTCCTGTGGGGATCCATCCCTGCCGACGAGTCCCTCGCCCTCACCGCCGTGTTTGTCGCTCCCATCGTCGAGGAGGCCGCCAAGGGCCTGCTCATCCTTTTGGTCTGGCGCTTTGCCCGTCGAGAGTTCGATGGGATCACCGACGGCATGGTGTATGCCGGCGTCACCGCTGCGGGTTTCGCCTTCACCGAGAACATCCAGTACCTCGCATTGGCCTGGGTCGAGCATGGGCAGGAGGGCTTGACGGCCACCTTCGTCGGCCGCGGCCTCCTGTCACCGTTCGCGCACCCGATGTTCACGATCTGCACGGGCATCGGCATCGGCGTCGCAGCGACCTCACGCAAGGGGTGGGTGCGCTGGGTCGCCCCCCTCACCGGCCTGAGCATCGCGGTCATTGCCCACGCGGTCTGGAACCTCGCGGCCGTGAGCGGGGGCAACGGTCTCATCGCCGTCTACCTCCTCGTCCAGGTCCCGCTGTTCCTCGCCTTCCTCGGCTTCGTCATCTGGGCGCGCCGTCGTGAAGGCCGACTCATCGGACAGTTCCTGCACGCCTACGCGGACGCCGGATGGTTGTCGCCTGGCGAGGTCGCGATGCTCGCCTCCATGCCGCGGCGCCGTGAGGCCCGACAGTGGGCCCGCGCCAACGGTGGTCGCGCTGCCCTGCGGTCCATGGAGGACTTCCAGGATGCGGCGAGCGAGTTGGCGCTGCTGCGGCGACGGATGTATCACTCTGCTGCAGACGACCGCGCTCTCAATGATGAGCGCGAGCTGCTCACGATCCTTGCCTCTCGTCGGCGCGAGTTCGCCGGGCAGGTCGTCTGATGGTGGCTCGTTCCTCTGCCGTCGAGCTGGCACAGTCCTTCGGGCCCGACCTGATCGCCCTTCGTCACGACCTGCACCGCAACCCTGAGCTGGGCAACGACCTCCCGCGCACGCAGCGAGCGGTGCTCGAAGCTCTGGACGGACTCGATCTCGAGATCACTCTGGGGCAGAGCCTCAGCAGCGTCGTGGCGGTCCTGCGGGGGCGGGGTGGGTCCGGCGATGCGGGGGAGCGCCCCGTCGTCCTGCTGCGCGGGGACATGGACGGGCTGCCCGTCACCGAGACCACCGGCCTCGACTTCGCCTCCGAGCGCGAAGGGCTGATGCACGCGTGCGGCCACGACCTGCACGTCGCCGGGCTCGTCGGTGCCGCCCGGATCCTCCACGACCTTCGTGATGAGCTCGCCGGTGACGTCGTCTTCATGTTCCAGCCTGGCGAGGAGGGCCCCGGAGGGGCCGAACCGATGTTGCGCGAAGGCCTTCTGGGCGTTGCCGGACGTCGCGTCGACGCGGCATACGCCATTCATGTGTATGCCGCGGAGCATCCGCGTGGTGTGTGGTTCGGTCGGCCCGGACCCCAGATGGCCGCCGCCGACGAGGTGCTGATCACGGTGCAGGGCAAGGGTGGTCACGGTTCACAGCCGCAATATGCCCTCGACCCAGTGCCCGTTGCGTGCGAGATCGTCCTGGCCCTGCAGACGATGGTGACGCGACGCTTCGACGCCTTCGATCCGATCGTCGTCACCGTCGGTCGGATCAGCTCGGGCACCGTCAACAACGTCATCCCCGACACCGCCGAGATCGAGGCGACCCTGCGGACGTTCTCGCCCGAGCACCGCGAGAAGGCGCATGCGGAGATCCGCAACGTCGCCGAACATGTTGCTGCGGCCCATCGGTTGTCAGTGACCGTCGACATTGGCGGCGGCTATCCCGTCACGGTCAACGACCCCAATGAGTTCGGCTTCGCTCAGGCCACGGTCGTTGACCTCTTCGGGCAAGAGCGCTGGGCCGACATGATCACGCCTGAGGCAGGGGCCGAGGACATGTCATTCGTCCTCGAGGAAGTGCCCGGTGCCTATCTCAACGTCGGAGCCTGCGTCAGCGACGACCACACGACGGTCGACGACAACCACTCTCCGCGTGCGGCATACGACGACTCAGTGATCCCCGACTTGGCCGCGCTGCTTGCGGAGCTGGCCCTGCGACGCACGGCCTTGGGCACTCAGCCGCGCTGAAGCCGGAGCGTGAGGGGCTGTGTCGTGAGGACGGCGACGGCCGCTCGGTGGTCGGAGTGCTGGACGTCGAGGTCGCTCACCCGCATCGGCCCGGGGAGGTGCTGCTCCGCCTTCCACTCGAGCAGCTCGGCCGGAGCGTCGTGGGCGGAGACCAGCACCTGGCTCGGGTCGACCACAAGGCCGTGCCCGGTGGCCTTGAGGATGGCCTCCTTGCGAGACCACAGCTGGGCGCGGGCGCCGAGGAGGGCAACGCCCTGCAGACCGGCGAGCTGGGCGCACTCGGTGGCGTCGAGGGTCAGTGAGCCGAAGCCGTCGAAGTCGGCAGACTCGAGGTCCTCGACATCGACACCGACCTCACCGAGGTTGGTCACCGCAGCGACGGCCATGCGGTCGCCGTAGGACACGGACACGTGGACGTCCCGCATCCCCACGACGTGGGGTTTGCCATGGCGGTCAGTGCCGCACGTGGCGCACCGCCTCTGGAAGTCGATGGCGCGAGGATCCACGCCCGTCTCATCGGCGACGAGGCGCCGGAGGAGGGCATGCGCCGTGATGAACGGGTGGGGATCGGCGCGGCGGTCGGCGCGCTCGCGCTCTCCAGCGTCGAGGAGGTCGAGCAGTCGCGGGTCGTCGATCACCTGTGTGGCGCGGATCACGACGGACATAGGCCGATCATGTCACCCAGTTCTGGTCGAGGTCTGTCCTGTCCGCCCTGCATTGGTCCTACGGACATGCAGTGCCCGCCACGGCCACGCGCGGCCACGATCGGGCTGCAGCCTGAAGTGAGCGCCCTGCATGTCCATCGACCCACCGTGCCGAAGGCGGTGCCCCCGTCGGCGCTCTCACTTCGTTTGGTGCCCCCGGCAGGACTCGAACCTGCAGCCTGCGGATTAGAAGGCCGCTGCGCTATCCATTGCGCCACGGGGGCCAGTGGCACAGCAGTCTAGTGAATGCGACGTGGGCACCTCGCCGGGCCGCAGATTGGACAACAACGCAGGTGGGGGCGTCGGCACGTCGGCGCGCGGCATCTCGCCATGTCGTTAGGCTGAGCGTGTGACCACAACCGAAGCGACCGAGGCGAGTGTCCTTGTCGAGGCCGTGACCGGACTGCGCGACGCCGTCGAGTCCTCCGTGCTCCCGCTGAGCACCCCCGGACAGGCAGAGGGCATCGCCGTGCGACGCGAACTCCTCCAGCAACTCGACGACTACGTCCTGCCCCGACTGCGCTCCATCGATGCACCGCTTCTCGCCGTCGTCGGCGGGTCCACCGGCGCTGGCAAGTCCACCCTGGTGAACTCCATCGTGCGCGCCCAGGTGAGCCGCTCCGGCGTGCTCCGCCCCACGACGACCAGCCCGGTGCTCGTGCACCACCCCGAGGACCGCAAGTGGTTCGCCGACCAGCGCATCCTCCCCAGCCTCGCCCGTGTGACGGGTGGGCCCGGCGAGGAGTCTGCCCCCGGCACCGTGCGACTCGTCGACTCTGCTTCGCTCCCGGCCGGCATGGCCCTGCTCGACGCACCTGACATCGACTCGGTCGTCGCGGCCAACCGCGAGCTTGCCGGTCAGCTCCTGTCGGCCGCGGACCTGTGGTTGTTCGTCACGACGGCGGCCCGATATGCCGACGCCGTCCCGTGGGACCTGCTGCGTACTGCGGCCGAGCGCGGCACGGCCGTTGCCATTGTTCTCGACCGCATCGCACCCGAGGCCGTCGAAGAGATCCGCCCTCACCTCGCGGCGATGCTGCGCGAGCAGGGACTTCCGACAGCACCGATCTTCACCGTGCCCGAGTCGACGCTCACGCCCGAGGGTTTCCTGCCCGCCGAGGCCATGGGTCGCCTCAAGTCCTGGCTCGATGCGCTCGCCGGAGACGCTCGGGCCCGCTCCGTGGTCGTGAGCCAGACCCTCAAGGGAGCGATGGGCTCACTCGACGGGCGCACCACTTCACTGGCGAGCTCCTCCGACGAGCAGGCTTCCGCCGCAGAGGCGTTGACGGCTGCAGCGGCCGGCAACTATGAGCACGCGACCCAGGGCGTCAAGGACGGCATGACCGACGGCACCCTGTTGCGTGGCGAGGTCCTGGCCCGGTGGCAGGAGTTCGTCGGAACCGGTGAGTTCTTCCGCCAGATCGAGTCCACCCTGTCCAAGTGGCGCGACAAGGTCACTGCAGCCATCAAGGGTCAGCCCGCTCCCACCGAAGACCTCGGCGAAGCGCTCCAGTCGGGCGTGGCCAACCTCCTTGTCTCCCACGCCTCCGCAGCGTCGGCTGACACGGCGCGCGAATGGCGCCGACTGCCCGGGGGGGAGGCGTTGCTCGCAGATCACGCTGACCTGTCCAAGCCGTCGAGCGACTTCAACCCGCGCGTCGAGGCCATGGTGCGCCAGTGGCAGGGCGAGGTCTTCGACATCGTCCGCAGCGAAGGCAGCAACCGACGCACCAACGCCCGCATCGCGGCATACGGCGTCAATGGCGTTGGTCTGTTCCTCATGCTCGTCTCGTTCGCAGCGACGGGTGGCCTCACGGGAGCCGAGTTCGGCATCGCCGGTGGCACCTCCGTGCTGGCCCAACGAGTCCTCGAGGCGATCTTCGGCGACCAGGCCGTGCGCGAGATGGCGGCCAAGGCGCGCGCCAGCCTGCTGACGCACGTCACCGAGCTCTACGACGGCGAACGTGAGAGGTATGCCGCCGCCGTCGCCTCTGTGGGTGCCACCGCTCAACAGTCCGCTGCCCTCAAAGCCGCTGCGAAGCGCGTGCGCGAGGTCTCCGCATGAGTCCACTGCGCATGGGGAGCGCCACGATCAAGGGTGTGTCTGCAGAGTCGCTCACCGCTGCCTCGACGTCGCTCAAGGCGGCGGTCGACACGGGCGGCTCCGAGCTTCCCGCCAAGTCGGTCGCCAAGGCCACGTCCATCGTGACCAAGGTGGGGGAGCGGACCTCGCTCGTCGGCGGTCACACCGTCGTTGCGCTCGCCGGTGCCACCGGCAGCGGCAAGTCATCACTGTTTAACCAGCTTGTTGGCACCGACGTTGCCACGGTGGGCGCGCGCCGCCCGACGACCTCGACCCCCACTGCAGGTGTGTGGGGCGACGAACCTGCCGGCCCGCTCCTCGACTGGCTCGGTGTCGCCACCCGACACCACGTCACGGGCGACAAGCTCCATGGTGACAAGGGCCACGAGAGCGACAAGGGCAAGGGTGGCAGGGGTGGTGCAAGCACGGTCGGGTCACTCGACGGCCTCGTGCTGCTGGACCTGCCCGACTTTGATTCCCGCGAGACCTCGAACCGGGTCGAGGCCGAGCGCGTGCTCGAGCTCGTCGACGTCTTCGTCTGGGTGACCGACCCGCAGAAGTATGCCGATGCACGGCTCCACGACGACTACGTCTCAGCGCTCGCGACCCATGATGCGGTGACGATCGTCGTCCTCAACCAGGTCGATCGGCTCAGTGACTCCGAGATCGAGCAGTGCGTCGCCGACCTCACTCGCCTCATGGCCCGTGACGGGATCCAGAAAGCCACCGTCATCCCGACCTCTGCCAGCACCGGTCGCGGCCTCGACGTCCTCGGTCAGCGCCTGAGCAACGCAGTCTCCGGCTCCAACGCCGCCCGGGCTCGTCTTGCCGCCGATGTGCGTCAGTCCGCTGCCGCCCTGCGGCCGGCCGTGGCCGACTCCGAGCCCGCCATCAAGGCCAAGGGTGAGGGCGAACTCGTCGACGCCCTCGCGCGTGCGGCCGGAGTTCCGATTGTCGTGCGGGCCGTCGAGCGTGACTACTCCATGCAGGCCGTCAGTCACACCGGCTGGCCGATGACGCGGTGGGTGCAGAAGCTCAGGCCCAAGCCGCTGCGACGCCTGCGCCTCGACGCCGGTCGCGGCGACATCAGCGTGACTCAGGCCGATGTCCGCTCCGTGCTCGGCCGCTCGTCCCTGCCGCCACCCACCCCGGCCGCTCGCGCGGCCGTGGACCTTGCGACGCGCCGCCTCGCGGACAGGGCCGGGTCGACGCTGCCGACGCCATGGGGTGATGCCGTTGACGAGGCCGCGACCCCTTCCGGGCATGCGATGTCGGACGCCCTCGACCAGGCGGTGATCCACACGTCGCTGCGCTCGCGCACCCCCGTCTGGTGGCGCGTCGTCGGCATCGTCCAGATCCTGCTGGCCCTTGCTGTGCTGTCCGGGATGCTCTGGTTCGTTGTTCTCTGGGTGCTGGGCTGGCTCCAGTTCCCTAGCATCGAGACGCCGATGTGGGGGCCGCTGCCGTGGCCGTTCGTGCTGCTCTTCGGCGGGGTCGTGGCGGGTCTGCTTCTCGCACTCGTCTCTCGCTTCCTCGCAGGCATCGGAGCCCGTCGTCGTGGTGCGGTCATCAACGGTCGACTGCGTGACTCCATCTCTGTCGTGGCCGACGAGCGCATCCTCGCGCCGGTGGCAGCGATCCTCGAGCGGCACCGCGAGACGCGTCAGCACCTCGACGCGGCCGCGAAGGTCTGACACGGGCTGAGCACGTGCCGCTGTCCACAGGGGAGCGGCACGTCGGCGATTGTCCACAGATGATCGGGTGACGGTTGCCGGCCTGTCCCCTCGTTCCTGACGCTGGTCGCAACGCACCGCACGAGCGGCGCCCGATCAGAAGAGGATCAGTCATGCAGGACATCAACGCCACCGTGCAGGGGCGAGTCGCAGCGGACCCCGAGATGCGGGTCTCCAACAGGACCGGCTCGCCGTTCACGACCTTCCGTGTTGCCTCCACTCCACGCCGGCAGGTCAGCGGCCAGCCCGGCGCCTATGAGGACGGGGACACGTCATGGTTCACCGTCTTCGCGTTCGGCCATCTGGGCGCCAATCTCCTCAAGTCGATCCGCAAGGGGGAGCCGGTCGTTGTCCACGGGCGACTGCAGGTGCGCGACTTCAAGCGCGAGGACGGTTCGTTCGGGACCAAGGCCGAGCTCTTCGCCAACGTGGCCGGCCACGACCTCTCCTGGGGGCAGGCGGCCTACGAGAAGGTGGCGAAGCCGAGCTACGGCGACCTCAACCGCTTCGACGACGCGTCCCGGACGATGCAGGAGAGCGACGAGCTCGGAGACCCTGAGAGCGACGACTACCTCTTGGCCGAGCGTCCGCTGACATCAGTTCCGCAGGAGCAAGAGACGCAGGTGGCGGTCTGACGGCAAACCGATTCGGGGATGGGGCGGGCAGTCGTTAGCCTTGCCCCATGCCCGAGTTCATTTATGTCATGTCGCGCGCCCGCAAGGCACACGCCGAAAAGGTCATCCTTGATGACGTCACGCTGTCGTTCCTGCCCGGCGCCAAGATCGGTGTCGTTGGCCCCAACGGTGCAGGCAAGTCGTCCGTCCTCAAGATCATGGCCGGCCTCGACCAGCCCTCCAACGGTGAGGCGCGACTGACCCCGGGCTACAGCGTCGGCATCCTCATGCAGGAGCCCGAACTCAACGAGGAGAAGACCGTCCTCGGCAACGTCGAAGAGGGTGCTGGCGAGATCAAGGCCAAGCTCGACCGCTACAACGCCATCTCTGAGGAGATGGGCGAGCCGGACGCGGACTTCGACGGCCTCATGGTGGAGATGGGCAAGCTCCAGGAGGACATCGACGCCGCCGACGCGTGGGACCTCGACTCCCAACTCGAGCAGGCGATGGATGCGCTGCGCTGCCCGCCGCCGGACTCCGACGTCACTGTCCTCTCCGGTGGTGAGCGTCGCCGCGTCGCCCTGTGCAAGTTGCTCCTCCAGAAGCCCGATCTGCTGCTCCTCGATGAGCCCACCAACCACCTCGACGCCGAGTCGGTCCTCTGGCTCGAGCAGCACCTCGCGGCCTACCACGGCGCTGTCGTCGCCGTGACGCACGATCGCTACTTCATGGACAACGTGGCCGAGTGGATCCTCGAGCTCGACCGGGGTCGTGCCTACCCCTACGAGGGCAACTACTCGACCTACCTCGAGAAGAAGCAGGCCCGACTCCAGGTCCAGGGCAAGAAGGACCAGAAGCTCTCCAAGCGCCTCGCCGATGAACTTGAGTGGGTGCGCTCCAACGCCAAGGCCCGCCAGACGAAGTCCAAGGCGCGACTCGCTCGCTACGAGGAGATGGCCGCAGAGGCCGATCGCACCCGCAAGCTCGACTTCGACGAGATCCAGATCCCGCCTGGTCCGCGTCTGGGCAGCAAGGTCATCGAGGTCAAGGACCTCAAGAAGGGCTTCGGCGACCGCGTTCTCATCGACGGACTGTCGTTCTCATTGCCCCGCAACGGCATCGTCGGCGTCATCGGCGCCAACGGCGTCGGCAAGACCACGCTCTTCAAGACGATCGTCGGCCTCGAGCCGGCCGATGGCGGGCTCGTCGACATCGGTGAGACGGTCAAGATCTCCTACGTCGACCAGAGTCGCAGCCGGCTCGATCCCAACAAGAACCTCTGGGAGACCGTTTCGGGTGGGCACGACTACATCCAGGTCGGCCAGGTGGAGATCCCGTCACGGGCCTATGTGTCGCAGTTCGGCTTCAAGGGGCCAGACCAGCAGAAGAAAGCTGGCGTTCTCTCCGGTGGTGAGCGCAACCGCCTCAACCTGGCGCTGACCCTCAAGGAGGGCGGCAACCTGCTCCTCCTCGACGAGCCGACCAACGACCTCGACGTCGAGACCCTCGGCTCCCTCGAGAACGCCCTGCTCGAGTTCCCCGGCTGCGCCGTGGTCATCAGCCACGACCGGTGGTTCCTCGACCGGGTGGCGACGCACATCCTCGCCTACGAGGGCAATGAGGAGAACCCGGCGAACTGGTACTGGTTCGAGGGCAACTTCGAGGCCTACGAGGCCAACAAGATCGAGCGCCTGGGTGAGGATGCAGCCCGACCGCACCGCGTCACCTACCGCAAGCTCACCCGCGACTGACTGTTGCACCGAGGGCGCAAACCGCTACGGGTTCGTAGTGCGGTCTGCCCCTTCCTTCGCCCCTGTGGGACACGAAGACCGTCACCTCGTCTGCGAGCCAGGACGGGCCGGCATGGGCATCCATGGCACGCAGCCAGTGCGTCGCTTCGAACGGGTGACGCGACCGAGCCAGGGTGAGGTGAGGGCGATAGTCACCGCCGGCCGGTGAGGCGCCGACGCGAGCGCTGGCTCGGCGTACTCCCAGGGCCAGCGCCTCAAGTCTGGCCAGGCCATCGGCGGCGTCCGAGCGAACGCCCATCCACACGACCCGGGCTCGATCGGGCGATGGGAAGACGCCAGCACCGTTGAGTTGCAGCGGAATTGGTGCGTGCCCGACGGACGCGGAGGCCACGGCGTCGATGACATCGTCGACGCGGTCCTGCGGCACCTCGGCCATGAACGCCAGCGTCACGTGCCACAGATGGGCAGGTGTCCAGCGCAACTCGGATTGCACGTCGCGTCGCGCGTCGACGAAGGACTCGAGATCGGCATGGGCAGGGGGTGGAGGCACGATGGCGGCAAACATTCGCACTGAGCCATTGTGCTGCGTTTGCGGCGGTGGCGACATTCTGCGCAGGATCAGGGTCATGCGCTGTGGACTGCAGGTTTCCCACTTCTCCTGGCCAGATGCCCCGGCATCGATCGGCCCCACCTTGAAGCGGATCGCCCAGAACGCCGAGGGCGCAGGCATGGCCTCGCTCTGGGTGATGGACCACTTCTTCCAGATCGAGATGATCGGCCCTCCCGAGCTCGACATGCTCGAGGGCTCCACAGCGCTCGCGTATGCCGCTGCGGCGACGGAGCGGATCGAGCTCGGCACGCTCGTCACTGGTGTTACCTACCGGCACCCGGGCCTGCTCGCCAAGACCGTGACGACGCTCGACGTCCTCTCTGGTGGGCGCGCCTGGCTCGGCATCGGCGCAGCCTGGAACGAGGAGGAGCATCGCGGCCTGGGTGTGCCGTATCCCGCGGTCGCAGAGCGCTTTGAGCGCCTTGAGGAGACCCTTCAGATCACGCGCCAGATGTTCGACGGAGACGAGACCCCGTATGCCGGAACACATTTCACTCTCGAGCGTCCCCTCAACGTGCCGGCACCGTTGCGCCGCACCCCGATCCTCATCGGTGGCAGTGGGCCCAAGAAGACCCTTCGGCTCGTCGCGAAGTACGCCGACGCATGCAACCTCTTCGATGGCGGCCCGGAGGCCATGGCCTCTCGGCTCGCGATCCTGCGCGACCATTGCGATGACGTGAGCCGCGACCCGCGTGAGATCGAGGTGACTGCGCTGTCGCGACTCACTCTGGGGCGCTCGGGCGGCACGTCGCCGCGAGGGGAGCAGATCAAGTCCGTGGACGAGGCTGTCGACTACTACGGCACCCTCGCCCAAGTGGGACTGGCCCACGTCATGTTGTCGATGTCCAACGACTCGGACGACACGGCATACGAACTCGTCGGTGAGCTTGTGCGACAGCTCGAGCCGGTCACGGCTGGGACGTGGTGACGCGCAGCGTCAGCGGGGGTCGCTGACCTTCGTCGCCGCCAGGAAAACCGAACTGCCGAAGGGCAGGTCGGCTCGCCGCAGGACCGCTTCATCGACCTTTGAGAGCCCCACGAGTGCGTGGTGCAGGAACCGGGGCACTTCAGGGTCCTTGACGATGTCGGCTGGGCCCGTGTGTCTGGGCTTGCGTAGTTTGCGAACCAGCCGTTCGGCCAGGAAGCCCGGGAACACGGACGTGAACGCATAGGTGGCCCGGTCGACTCGGAAGCCCGCTCGCTCAACCGCCGTCATGGCGCGAGCCTTCGTGTAGCGGCGGAAGTGACCGTTTGCGACGTCGAAGTCGGTCCAGGCCCATTGGTAGGCGGGAACGGCCATGAGGAAGGTTCCGCCCGGTTGAAGCACGCGGTTGACCTCGGCCAGAGCCTCTGCCTCGGGGTCGCAGTGCTCGATGACATCGAAGGCCGACACCATGTCGAAGCAGGAGTCGGCGAAAGGTAGCGCGAGCGCCGAGCCGCACACACCGTTGGCGCTCAGTCCACGTGGGTCGATGTCGAGTGAGGCAAGGTGTCGCGTCCCGTCGTGGAGCCAGCTGGCACTCGGGCCATCGGCGCTGCCGATGTCGAGGACGGTCGTGCGGCCCTTCGCGAAATGACTCAGCGCGGCATGGAGCAGATCGGTGCGCGCGAGGTACCACCAGTAGTCGGGGTGTTCGATCGACGGGGAGCCCCCGTGTCCTCCGGCGTCGGTCATGGGCAGAGAGCCTAGCGTCGCGCGACCAGCCGGACTGCAAGGTCCCCATTGGTGCGGGCGATGTCATCGGGTGTTCGCTTGATCTCGGGGGAGTACCACCGGGCGACGTCGACCGCCATGGACAGGAGCGCGAGAGCCGTGCCGGACGTGTCCGCCACCTCGAAGTCACCTTGCGCCACCCCATCGGTCAGGACTCCACGCACCACCTGGTCGATCTCCTTGCGGAGGGTGAGGACCGCGGCACGGTGCTCGGGGGTGAGGTGATGGAACTCGTACTGGACGATCCGACCGAGTTGGTGGTGCTCGGCATGCCACTTGGAGAAGCCGCCGATGATCGAGCGCAGCGCGTCCGTGGGGCAATCGGCGGCCTCGGCGGCGGCGACGAGCTGGTCGCGGGCCGTCTGGTGGCCGCGCCGGCTCAGCTGGAAGAGGAGATCCTCCTTGGACGTGAAGTGCACATAGACGCCAGCGGGGGAGAGGCCCGCGCGGGAGGCGATGTCACGCGTCGTCGTCGCGTGGAACCCCTTCTCTGAGAAGGCGTCCGCCGCAGCCATCATCAACCTGAGCACCGTTGCGCCTGCTGTGTCTCCGGAGTCCTCAAGGGTCGCGAGGATGCTCTGCTCCGACAGCGGTGCTCCTGTGGTGGCCGACATGTTGACAGCATGCCTGAGGGCCGGTTGACTAAGCAAGCGCTTAGTCAACCGTGTTTCTTTCGAGGAGTGTCATGCCCCGCAACATCTACGACGCCGACCACGAGGCCTTCCGGAGCTCTGTTCGTGAGTTCGTCGAGCGAACCCTCAAGCCCCGTGCGGAGGAGATGATCCGCGAGCACGTGATCCCGCGCGACATCTGGATCGAGGCGGGAAAGCAGGGATTCTTCGGTCTGGGCATCCCCGAGGAGTTCGGCGGCGCGGGCATGGTCGACTACCGCTTCAACGCGGTCGTGGCCGAAGAACTCGCGAAGTTCAACGCTGCGACGTCGTCGTGCTTCGGGATCCACTCCGACATCACCGCGCCCTACATCGTCGCGCTGGGCACCCAGGAGCAGAAGGAGCGCTGGCTCCCGCAGGTCGTCACCGGCGAGAAGATCCTGTCCATCGGGATGACCGAGCCCTCTGGCGGTTCCGACCTCGCCGCGCTCAAGTCGTCGGCGATCCGGGCCGACGACGGCAGCGGCGACTGGATCATCAACGGTTCCAAGACGTTCATCACGAACGGCCACCAGTGCGACCTCGCCGTCGTGGCCGTGCGCACCGACCCGACCAAGGGGGCCAAGGGCATCTCGCTCTTCGTCCTCGAAGCCGAGGACGAGGGCTTCTCCAAGGGCAAGCCGCTCGACAAGGTCGGCCAGCCGGAGTCCGACACCTCTGAGCTCTTCTTCGAGAACGTGCGCGTCCCCGCCGATCGTCTCCTCGGTGAGGAGGGCAGGGGCTTCATCTCGATGATGCAGAAGCTCCCGCAGGAGCGGCTCGGCAACGCCATCGCCAACATGGCGAACTGTCGTCAGATCCTCGAGGAGACGATCAAGTACACCAAGGAGCGCAAGGCCTTCGGTCAGCCGATCGGCGCCTTCCAGCACAACAAGTTCAAGATCGCCGAGCTCGTCACCAAGGTCGAGGTCAGCGAGGCCTACATCGATGACTGTGTCGCGGCGCACGCTGACGGCAAGCTGACGGCCATCGACGCGGCCAAGGCGAAGTGGTGGGCGGCCGAGGTGCAGTGCGACGTCCTCGACGAGTGCGTGCAGCTGCACGGTGGCTACGGCTTCATGAACGAGTACCGCGTCGCCCGCGCCTGGAAGGACGCTCGCGTCCACAAGATCTGGGCCGGCACGAACGAGATCATGAAGGAGCTCATCGGCCGCGACCTCGGCCTCTGACGGGTCGTACCCGCCCCCCGGTCGAGAGGAGAGAACCCGCCGTGTATGCCGGTCGGCATACGGCGGGTTCTCTCCTCTCGACTGCTGATGATCACGTGATTCTTCGGATCACGTGATCATCAGTGTTGAGGGGTCGATTCCGAGCAGCTGAGCCACCGCCTCCATGCTCGTGACCCGCCGCGGCTGTTGGTAGACGTCCGCGGCAAACAATTCACGCACCGCCCAGCCCTTGTCCTCCAGGAGATGGCGACGGCTGGCATCGATGCTGCGTCGTCCGATCTCGGTATGATGGGCACCCTGGTATTCGGCGATGACGCGTTGGCGCCGCCAGACCAGGTCACTTTCGGCAAGGAACTCGCCGGCCTCGTCGGTGATCACACCGCCGGGCTCCGGCTCCGGGAACCCAGCGCTCACGAACATCAGCCTGGCGCGTGTCTCCATCGGGGATCGAACTCTGGGCCTGATCAATTGCAGAGCATGGGTCAACAGGACTTTGCCGCGCGGTCTCACTCGGCGCACGAGCGCCTCATGCAGGGCTCGAACTCCAACTGAGGTGCGCGATCCCGAGGGGACGCGAAGCCCTGACTCGCCGTCGATGCGGGCCACGGCTGCGTCTCCAACCACGACGAGGTCGTCAAGTGTCAGTCGACCTCGTCGCAGTTCGCCAAGGTCCACCCACGTGTCGGCCGGGGCGACGACGCGCGCCCCATCGACTTCGACGGTCTTGCGGATCTCCAGACCCCGGTGACCCACGCAGCCCTTGCGCAGCATGCGGCCGTCGGTCGTCGGAGCCATGACGTGAAGCGCGCCGGTCGTCCCCTCTTCCTCAAGAAACGTGGGAAGGGGAAGGCCCTGAAGGACGGCCGAGGTGACGTGCGAGAAGGCTCGCTCCGCTGGCATACCCGCGCTGTATGCCGCCGCGCGTGCTGCGAGTGTGGTGGGAGGAGTTGGAAGGTGCGCGCCACGGGTTGGGTGCACAAGATCGCCCCGACGGAGGCGGGACGGAGCGACGCCGAGCGCACGGGCGCGTGCCGTGCTGAACGGTCCGGCCGCGAGCTCCTCCGGAAGGAGTGATGCCAGCATCCACAGAGGATGGCGAAATTCGGGAAAGCGGCCGTGGCGTCATCCACAGGGGTAGTCGAGAGGAGAGAACGCGCCGTATGCCGTCCGGCATGAGCGGCGGGTTCTCTCCTCTCGACTGATGCGCCGGCTCGGCCGGCTGCGCAAGCTCAGCGGGCCAACTGCGCCAAAACGTCGTCGATGGCGTCGTAGGAGCTCTGCAGCCCGTGCTCCATGCCGGAGTCGACGACCGCCTGGACGGTCTCGGGGGAGTCGTAGGTGATGACCGCACGCAACGTTGTCGTGCGTGTCCCCGCGTCCTCGGTGTACGTCGTGTCGATGACCGAGTAGGGGCTGTCGATGTTGTCGAAGCGCTCCGTGTGCACGAGGCGGCCGGGGCGCTCGATCTCCTTGTAGTGGCCCGAGAAGGAGACCTCGTCGCCAGTGGAACCGGCGCTCTGAGCGAAGTGCCAGGCGCCGCCGACGCGCAGGTCGACCTCACAGGTGGTCATGGTGCCGTGGCCGGCGCCCCACCACTTGCGGATGTGCTCGGGGTTGGTCATCGCCTCGAAGACGAGGTCTGCGGTCCCGGGGAAGGTCCGGGTGATGACCATCTCCGATCCCTCAGTGGTGATCGTGGCGCGCTCGTGGGCGCCCGTGGCGGCTTGCTCGATGGATGTGCTCATGACGGGTTCTCCTGTGGTGTGCCCTCGTCGGAGGGCTGGTGGATGGTCGCGAGATAGCTGCCGAGGTTGTCGAACTGCTCTTCCCAGTGCTGGCGATAGAGCTCGAGCCACGACGTCGCGTCCTTGAGGGGGGCGACCGAGATGCGGCAGTGGCGCCGCTGCCCATCTCGGCTCTTGGTGATGAGCCCGGCGCGCTCGAGGACCGTGAGGTGCTTCGAGATCGCCGGCAGTGACATGGCGAACGGCTCGGCGAGCTCGCCGACCGTGGCCTCGCCCGAGGAGAGGCGAGCCAGGATGGCCCGTCTCGTCGGGTCGGCCAGGGCGGCGAACGTGGAGCTGAGTGCGTCGGTCACGTTGTTAACCTAACGGATAATTAACCACATGGTCAAGTAGTTTCCCCGGCGCGATCGTTACTCAAGTCCCTCGCCCTCCGGCGACGGGTCTGCCGCCCTCAGTCGAGGGGTCCGCCGGCCACGTAGATGACCTGCCCGGACACGAATCCGGCCTCCTCGGAACAGAGGAAAGAGATGGTGGCGGCGATGTCCTCGGGCTGGCCGACCCGCTGCACCGGCGTCTGCGAGGCGGCGTGGGCGAGGAAGTCCTCGAAGGACACGCCCATCCGCTGCGCCGTCGCTGCGGTCATGTCGGTCTGGATGAAGCCCGGAGCCACGGCGTTGGCAGTGACGCCGAACTTCCCGAGCTCGATCGCGAGCGTCTTGGTGAAGCCCTGGAGCCCGGCCTTGGCCGCGGAGTAGTTCGCCTGGCCCCTGTTGCCCTGCGCCGACGACGACGAGAGGTTGACGATGCGACCGAACTTCTCGGTGGTCATGTGCGCTTGGCACGCCTTCGACATGAGGAACGCACCACGCAGATGGACGTTGATGACCGAGTCCCAGTCGGACTCACTCATCTTGAAGAGCAGGTTGTCGCGGATGATGCCGGCGTTGTTGACGAGAACGACGGGTGCCCCGAGTTCGTCGGCGACCCGGGCCACGCCCGCCTGGACCTGCTCCCCGTCGGTGACGTCGATGCCCACACCCAGCGCAGACCCGCCGGACTCACGGATTGAGACGGCCACCACCTCGCAAGCCGCCTCGTCGAGGTCGACCACTGCGACGGCATACCCGTCGTTCGAAAGGCGACGAGCGGTTGCAGCGCCGATGCCGCGGGCGGCTCCGGTGACGATGGCGGTGCGCTTGCTGGTCACGGTGGTCCTCCGGGGCGGTCGAGTTCGGTAGGTTGGATCCCTGCGCGAACCCTACCCAGCAGCGTCCCCGGACAGCTGTCGCTCGCGTCACGTAGGCCGCCGTTGTCCTGTGTGTGAGTGATGACCAAAACACGAAGCGGAAGGCGGCCATGGAGATCTGGCCCGGAACGGCATACCCCTTGGGTGCCACCTATGACGGCAGTGGCGTGAATTTCGCGCTGTTCAGCGAGGCAGCGGACATCGTCGAGCTCTGTCTCATCGATGACGGCCCCGATGGAGAGGTGATCGAGACTCGGATCTCGGTCCCCGAGATCGACCACTTCGTGTGGCACTGCTACCTCCCGGGCCTGCAGCCGGGGCAGCGTTACGGCTATCGGGTGCACGGTCCCTACGACCCTGACTCTGGACACCGCTGCGATCCGTCCAAACTCCTGCTCGACCCCTACGCCAAGGCGATCGAGGGGCAGGTCACGAACGACCAGGCCCTGTTCTCCTACGACTTCGAGGACCCGAGCGAGCGCAACACCGAGGACTCCCTCGGCAAGACGATGCTCAGCGTCGTCATCAACCCCTACTTCGACTGGGGGCATGACCGGCCGCCGCGTCACGAGTACCACGACGCTGTCATCTATGAGGCGCACGTCAAGGGTCTGACGATGACCCACCCGGACCTCCCCGAGGAGATCCGCGGGACCTATGCCGCCATTGGGCACCCGGTGATCATCGATCACCTCAAGGGGCTCGGCATCAACTCCATCGAGCTCATGCCGGTGCACCAGTTCGTGCAGGACACCTCGCTGCAGGCCAAGGGGCTCACGAACTACTGGGGCTACAACACCATCGGCTTCCTGGCGCCGCACAACTCCTATGCGCAGGGGCAGCGGGGTCAGCAGGTCACCGAGTTCAAGGCGATGGTCAAGGCCCTGCACGAGGCCGACATCGAGGTCATCCTCGACGTCGTCTACAACCACACCGCTGAGGGCAACGAGTTCGGCCCGACGATCTGCTTCCGCGGGATCGACAACGCGAGCTACTACCGCCTCGTCGACTCCGACAAGAAGCACTACTACGACACGACCGGCACCGGCAACAGCCTGCTCATGCGCAGCCCGCACGTCCTCCAGCTCATCATGGACTCGCTGCGCTACTGGGTGACCGAGATGCACGTCGACGGCTTCCGGTTCGACCTCGCCGCCACGCTGGCCCGTCAGTTCCATGAGGTCGACAAGCTCTCGGCCTTCTTCGACATCATCCAGCAGGACCCGGTCATCTCGCAGGTCAAGCTCATCGCCGAGCCCTGGGACGTCGGCGACGGTGGCTACCAGGTGGGCAACTTCCCGCCCCTGTGGACCGAGTGGAACGGGCAGTACCGCGACACCGTGCGCGACTTCTGGCGGGGCGTCCCGGCGACACTGGGCGAGTTCGCCTCACGGATCACCGGGTCGAGCGATCTCTATGAGCACAGCGGCCGCAAGCCCATCGCCTCGATCAACTTCATCACCGCGCACGACGGCTTCACACTGCGTGACGTTGTCAGCTACGACGAGAAGCACAACGCCGCCAACGGTGAGGACGGCAACGACGGCGAGAACCACAACCGCTCGTGGAACCACGGCGTCGAAGGGCCGACCGACGACCCCGAGATCCGTGAGCTCCGGCTGCGCCAGCTGCGCAACTTCCTCACCACCCTCCTGCTCTCGCAGGGCGTGCCGATGATCAGCCACGGCGACGAGATCGGCCGCACCCAGGGCGGCAACAACAACGTCTACTGCCAGGACAACGAGCTGGCGTGGGTCGACTGGGAGCTCGACGAGGATCAGCTCCAGCTGCTGGAGTTCACCAAGGCCGTCGTGAAGCTGCGGCGCACCCACCCCGTCTTCCGCCGTCGTCGCTTCTTCGCCGGCTCAGCCGACCACGGTGGCCAGTCGACGCTCGGGGACATCTATTGGCTGCAACCCTCGGGCGAGCCGATGGACGAGTTCGGCTGGGACGGAGACACCCTGCGGGTCGCGATGTGGCTCAACGGTGGTGCCATCCACGAGCCCGACACGCGCGGCCAGATGATCACCGACGACGACTTCCTCGTCTTCTTCAACGCCGACGAAGAGCAGGCACCCTTCACCATCCCCGCGACCGAGTGGGGTGAGCGCTGGATCACCGAGATCGACACCTGCGCCGACGTCGTCGACCCCGGCTGGCACGAGGCCGGCACACAGGTCATCGTGGGCGCCCGGGCCGTCGTCGTCCTCCGCAGTCCGCGAGAGGCGGCCGTCCACACCGTCGGGGCTGCGTCGTCCGAGCGTTCGGACTGATGCGTATGCCGCCCGCTCCCGTTGTCGTGCGCGACTCCCGTCGCGCTGTGCCCACCTCCACCTACCGACTCCAGATCCACGGTGGGTTCGGGTTCGATGCGGCGGCCGAGCAGACGGCATACATCGCGTCGTTGGGTGTCTCGCACCTGTATCTGTCGCCGATCCTGCAACCGGCGCCGGGCTCGACGCACGGCTATGACGTCGTCGACCACTCCACGCTGAATACGGAGGCAGGTGGGCGCGAGGCGTTCGACCGACTCGTGGCCGCCGCCCACCAGCAAGGGCTCGGGATCATCGTCGACGTCGTGCCCAACCACATGACGGTGCCGGGGACGACGCACCTCAATGCGCCGCTCTGGTCGCTGCTGCGGGAGGGGCGTGAGTCGGCGGCGGCCTCGTGGTTCGACGTCGACTGGGACGTCGACGATGGTCGGATCCTCATGCCGGTGCTGGGGTCGACCCTCGATGAGGTGCTGGCCGCGGGGGAGCTCTCGGTGGCGTCGGACGGCGGAGTGAACGGCGACGAGACGGTGCTTCGCTACTACGACCACGAGTACCCCGTGGCGCCCGGGACTGAAGGGCTGGACCTCGGGGATCTGGTTGCGGGACAGCACTATCGACTCGCCAACTGGCGCGACGGTGCGGCCGATCTCAACTATCGGCGCTTCTTCGACGTCACGACACTCACGGCGATGCGCGTTGAGGACTCGAGCGTTTTCGATGCCACCCACGCCCTGCTGCTGTCGCTGTTCCGCGAGGGTGCGATCGACGGTTTCCGCATCGACCACCCTGACGGTCTGGCCGACCCGGGTGGCTACCTCGCCAGGCTCGCCGATGAGACGGGGGACGCCTGGGTCGTCGCCGAGAAGATCCTCGAGGGTGAGGAGCAGCTGCCGCAGTCGTGGCGCTGTGCCGGGACCACGGGCTACGACACCCTGCTGCGGGTGCAACAGGTGCTGACCTCTGACTCCGGTGACGAGGTGCTCGACCGGCTGTGGGCCGGGCACGCTCCCGGTCGCGAGTCTCTCGATGACGTCGTCCTGGAGGCGAAGCAGCACGTCGTCACGTCGGTGCAGGCCGCCGAGATCAACCGCTTGATGCGTCTCGTGCAGCGGATCCTCCCCGACTCCGACCCCCGGCTCTCCCGTGAAGCACTCGGTGCGCTGCTCGTTTCGATGGACCGCTACCGCGCCTACGTTGTGCCGGGTGCAGCCGTCAAGCCCGAGCAGCGTGCTGTCCTGGAGGGAGCGGCCCAACGGGCCCGCGACCTGTTGCCGGCCGAAGCGCAGGCTCACCTCGACCTCGTCGTCTCGCTCGTTCAGGGGGAGGCGCCGCAGGGTGCAGACCGGGCTCTGGTCGACGACTTCGTCGTGCGCTTCCAGCAGACCTGCGGCCCGGTCATGGCCAAGGGCATCGAGGACACAGCGTTCTATCGCTGGTTGCGGATGACCGGCGCCAACGAGGTGGGCGGCCACCCGTCACACCTGTCGATCGGCGCAGACGAGTTCCACACCTTCGTGCAGCGGCAGCAGGCCACGTGGCCGACGACGATGACGACACTCACGACGCACGACACCAAGCGCTCCGAGGACGTCCGCGCCCGGCTGATGACCCTGGCCGAGAGCGCGTCCGACTGGGACGAGTGGGTCCGCACCGCGTCGGAACTCGCTGTGGCACAGCGTGACTCACGACTCGATGACGCGACGGAGTACTTCATCTGGCAGACGGTGCTCGGCGCCTGGCCGATCACCCCGGACCGCATCGAGGCCTATGTCCTCAAGGCCGTCCGTGAGGCCAAGGACCACACCGCCTGGGTCGATGGCGACGCCGACTACGAGAGCGCGGTCGTCGGCTTTGCTCGCGCAGTCGTCTCGGACCCCGCCATCATCGTCCATCTCGAGACCTGGCTGTCACTCCACGCCGCCTCGGTGCGCGCCAACATCCTCGGCCAGAAGCTCCTTCAGCTCGTCAGCGTCGGTGTGCCAGACGTCTATCAGGGAGCCGAGCTGCAGGCACTCACCCTCGTGGACCCGGACAACCGTGGGGTCGTGGACTACGGCGACCGAGTCACGAGGTTGTCCCGGCTCGATGCCGGAGAACGTCCGCGTGACCTTGACGACGAAAAGCTGCTCGTGACCTCGGCAGCGCTCCGGCTGAGGCGCGAGCGCGCTGACTCGTTCATCGGCGCGGGTGCGTCCTATGCGGGCCTTGCCACGACGACCGACCATGCCCTGGCCTTGGGCCGCGGCGACAGCACCGGCATCACTGCCGTTGCTGTCGTCACCCGGGAGGCCGACCGGCTGGCGGCGTCCGGTGGTTGGGGAGATGCCACGGTGAAGGTTCCCGAGGGAACGTGGCGAAACCTGCTGTCCGACAGTGGAACTGACACATTCTCTGGCGATGTGCGACTGGCCGACCTCCTCATTGACCTGCCTGTCGCCCTCATGGTGAGGCAGTCATGATCGAGGTCTGGGCGCCCGAGGCCACGCGCGTCGACCTCGACTTCGGTGCACCCGGTGACACGCCGGCGCGCGAGCCCATGGTGCGTGGCGACGGAGGCTGGTGGCGCTGGGAAGGCGACCACACGGCATACGCCGCTTTGACCAAAGGCGCCTTCGACTATGCCTTTGTGGTTGATGGCGAGGAGCCGGCGCTCCCGGACCCGCGCAGCTCCTGGCAGCCGCATGGTGTCGACGGACCGAGCCGTCTTTTCGACGTTGCCGCCCATGAATGGACCGACACGAACTGGCGCGGACCGCGGCAGGGTGCCGGCTCGCTCGGCGGAGTCATCTATGAGCTCCACATCGGCACGTTCACCGACGAGGGCACCTTCGAGGCCGCCATCGATCGACTCGATCACCTCGTCGACCTCGGTGTCGACGTCGTCGAGGTGCTGCCCGTCGCAGCGATCCCGGGGCGATGGGGCTGGGGCTACGACGGGGTTGACCTGTATGCCGTCCATGACGCTCTTGGTGGACCGGCCGCCTTCCAGCGGTTCGTGGACGCCTGCCACTCACGTGGTCTGGGGGTCTGCCTCGACGTTGTCTACAACCACCTCGGTCCGAGTGGGAACTACCTCGGCCGGTTCGGCCCCTACTTCACCCAGAACCACCTGACGCCGTGGGGTCCGGCGATCAATCTCGATGCGCCCGGGTCTGACGAAGTGCGCGCGTTCATCGTCAACAACGCCCTGCGCTGGCTGCGTGACTTCCACGTCGACGCGCTGCGACTCGACGCCGTCCACGCCCTCGTCGACGAGAGCGAGCGGCACCTGCTCACCGAGCTTTCTGATGCCGTCGCCGACCTCGCCCGCGACGTCGGACGACCGCTCGACCTCATCGCCGAGAGCGACCTCAACGACACGACGATGGTCACGCCCACCGTTGACGGTGGTTTGGGCATGACGGCGCAGTGGGCCGACGACGTCCACCACGGCCTGCACGTTGCGCTCACCGGCGAGACCCAGGGCTACTACGAGGACTTCGGCGGCGGCACACGCAGCCTGCCCGACGGCGGACCGCTCGATGTGCTGGCACACGTGCTCACCCGCGGCTTCCTCCACGACGGCCGCTGGTCCACCTTCCGCGACCGCGAGTGGGGCGAGCCGGTCGATGTCGACGAGCTCGACGGACGTCGGCTCGTCACCTACCTGCAGACCCACGACCAGGTCGGAAACCGAGCGACCGGCGATCGTATCGGTGCCAGCATCGCGCCCGGTCGCGCCGCCATCGGGGCCGCGCTCTATCTGCTCGGCCCGGGCACGCCGATGATCTTCATGGGTGAGGAGTTCGCTGCCTCATCGCCCTGGCAGTTCTTCACTGACTTCACCGACGAGTCGATGGCCGAAGCAGTGCGGGCCGGACGGCGGGCCGAGTTCGGTGGGCACGGTTGGGCTGCCGCGGACGTGCCCGACCCGCAGTCACGAGCGACCCGCGACGTGAGCGTGCTGCGGTGGGATGAGCTCGCCTCGGAACCTCACGCGTCCCTGCTCAACTGGTATCGACAGCTGATCGCATTGCGGCGCAGCGTGATTGGCACGTCCGAGACCCGATTTGCCGATGTGACCTGCACCGTCGCGGACCGCGGCGGTCTCTTCGTCATGACGCACCGTGGCGTCACGGTCTCGGCCGACCTCGAACGGGACACGGTCACGGTGTCGGCGGCCGGCATACCCGACCTCGTCTTCCCCTGACCAGACCCAGACCCAGAGCCTGGCCGGCAAAGTCAGCCGAGGTTGTCGCGGACGCGGAGCATGCCCTCCTGGGCGACGGTCGCGACGAGGGTGCCGTCGGCGGCGAACATCCGGCCGAGGCCGAGCCCGCGACCGCCCTGGGCCGACGGCGACTGCTGTGAATAGAGGATCCACTCGTCTGCCCGTGCCGGTCGGTGGAACCACATCGCGTGGTCGAGGCTGGCGACATTGAGTCCCCCACCCACCCACTGGCGGCCGTGGCGGCGCAGGACCGGCTCGAGCAGGGCGTAGTCGGACGCATACGCGAGAACGGCCGAGTGCAACAGCGGGTCGTCGGGCAGGGTGCCGACAGCGCGCGTCCACACGCTCTGACGTGCGACGGCCTCCTCGCCGGGAGCCAGGAAGAGCTGACCCTCGACGTGGCGCTGCTCGATGGCGCGCCCCTCGGCGAGATGCTTGGCGCCGGGATGGTCGATGCCGCCGAAGACGTCGCTCAAGGACTGCAGGCCGTCCGGCCCGGGCACGTCGGGCATCGCGTCCTGGTGATCGAGGCCGTCGGCCGGCTCCTGGAACGAGCAGCTCATCGAGAGGATCGGCTTGCCGTTCTGGATGGCGTGGGCCCGACGGGTCGAAAAGGACCGGCCATCGCGCATCTTCTCCACCGCGAAGTAGATCGGCTGGGTGTCGTCTCCCGGGCGCATGAAGTAGGCGTGCAGCGAGTGGATGGGTCGCGGGGATTCGCCTTCGTCGGAAGTGACCGTGCGACCACAGGCCACCAGCCCCTGTGCGAGGACCTGCCCACCGAACACGCGTCCGTGGGGCATCTTCTGGCTCTGACCCAGGAAGAGGGTCATCTCCTCGGCGAAGGTCGCTGGAATCGGGACGGAGTCAGCGCCATCGCCGGTGGGGCGGGTGGTGATGTTCACGTCGGCCGTCCCGACCTCCTTGAGGTCGAGGACGGCGAGCAGGTCGGCGAGGGCAGTCTGTGCGGGGTCACTCACAGGGGTCACCCTAACGATCCTCGGGTCGCTCCCAGCCCACCGGAGGCGCGTGGGCTGGCGCCGCCGTGGAGCTCAAGCCACCAGTGGGCCGTGCGGATGCTCGGCCCGCCCACGACGACGGACCGTGACGCCGTCGGCGACCCGCGCCATGGCGCGCTCGAGCCGTGCGGCCGCCTCGACCAGCTCATCGGGAGTCAGCACGTAGGGCAACCGGATCCACCGGTCGAGGCCACCCGCGGCCGCGAAGCGAGGGCCGCTGGCGATGAGCAGACCCTCATCCTCGGCAGCCATCGTCACCTCCGCCGCGATGGGGGCTGGGAGCTCGAGCCACAGGGACAGTCCACCGCTCGGGAGGACGAACTTCAGTTGGGGCAGGCGTTCGCGCAGGGCGCCAGCAAGAGCGTCGCGACTCGAGACGAGTCCACGACGCCGTTCCTCAGTGATCCCGGGTGTGGCCTTCATGAGTTGCAGGAGCACGAGCTGGTCGATGACCGGCGCACCGATGTCGAGCGGGACGCGGGCGGCTTCGACGCGCTCGAGCATCGGGCCTGACGCCCGGATCCACCCGATCCTCAGACCGCCCCAGTGCGACTTCGACGCACTGCCGACCGAGATCGTGTCGGCATGGTGGGCGCCGAAAGGCAGGGGCATCGGGCCCTCGTGATCAAGGGCGATCTCGACGACGGTCTCGTCGACGATGGCCGTGATTCGCTCTCGTGCCAACGCTTTTGCCACGACTGCGCGCTGTTCGTCGGACATGAGGTTGCCGGTCGGATTGTGGAAGTCGGGGAGCAGGATCGCGGCACGAGCCCCCGCGGCCCGGATCGTCGATGCCATCGTCGCGACGTCCCAACCGTTCGGCTCGACCGGCACGGCAGCGATCCTCGATCGCAACTGGGTCAGCGTCGGGAAGATGTTGGGATAGGTCGGCGTCTCCATGACGACGGTGTCGCCGGGGGAGAGCAGAGCGCGAGCGGCGATGGCCGTCCCGACCACAGCACCGGTCGTCACGATGACCTCGTCGGCCGTGGTGGGCAGGCCGCGCTCGGTGTAGCGAGCAGCGATGGCGGCTCGCAGCTCGGGCACCCCATTGAGCAGGTAGCCACTGCCGCTGAGGTAGTTCGGTGACGCCGCGATCGCCGCCTCTGCCGCCTGGGTCATGCCGGCCGGCGCCCGCTGCGCGGCGCAGGTGAGATCGAGGGTGCCCTCGGGGACCTGCGCCGACATGTGCAGCCCGGTGTCACGTCGCAGCGCCCCCACCGGAAGGCTCGCCACGCTGCCGGAACCACGACGCGAGGTGAGATAGCCGCGCTCGCGCAGCACGGCATACGCGGCGCTCACGGTTGTGCGACTGAGGGACAGCGCGGTCGTGAGGTCGCGTTCGCTCGGCAGTCGCGTCCCGACGGCGATGCGGCCGTCCGCGATGAGGAGCCTCAGTGAGTCGGCGACCGTCTGGTATGCCGGACGGTCACCTGACGTGGAACCAATGAGTTGCGCGGTGCGCGCGGCGGAGAGCACGGGAGCAGCCATGGGGCCACTGTCCCACAAGTGGCCATGGATCAAAGGTCCACTTGTGGGGGACGATGGATCCATGAGCCCGATCCAGACCCTCCGCGCCGGCGCCGGTCGCCGCGTCGAGTTGATCCCGATGACGCCGATGGAACAGCTGCGTGCCGGCCGGACCGTGCGCCGGGTGACCCAGCTCGTCGTCGGGTTGTGGCTGTATGGCACGGCGATGGCGATGTTCATCCGCGCCGAGCTGGGCCTCGACCCGTGGGACGTCTTCCACTATGGCGTGCAGCAGAAGATTGGGCTGAGCTTCGGGACCATTGTCGTCATCGTCGGCGGCCTTGTCCTGCTGTTGTGGATCCCGCTCAGGCAGTGGCCGGGGTTGGGCACCGTGGCCAACGTCTTCGTCATCGGCATCGCGACCGACGTCATGCTCGCCGTGCTGGACGCACCGTCCGAGCTCTGGCTGCGTTGGGTCTTCCTCCTCGGCGGGATCGTCGTCAACGGCATCGGTGGAGCGATGTACATCGTAGCCAGTACGGCCCCGGCCCCCGTGACGGTCTCATGACCGGACTGGCCCGCCGGACCGGCTTGTCGATCCGATTGGTGCGCACCGCTCTCGAGATCACGGTGCTTGCCGTCGGGTGGGTGCTCGGTGGCATCGTCGGAGCGGGCACGGTCCTCTATGCCCTGCTCATCGGACCAGCGGTCCAGGCGTTCCTGCCCTTGGTGACCGTCCGGCTGCCGAGCCCGTCGGCGGCGTCGGCTCAGAAGGACCTGACGCGCACTCCGTAGCGGTCCTTCAGGACCTGGTTGTGCTCGTCCCCGCCGGGGATGTTGGCCGACAGGAAGACCGGCGGCACTTCGCCGGCCTCAAGCATCCTGCTCACGACGCCGAGCGTCAGCGCCTGGGCGATGAAGGCCGCGGTGAGCGATGAGACCGCGCCGACCTTGATGCCGTGGTCCAACTCGAGGGTGGCATCACCGAACGGTGCGAGGTTGTCGATGACGACGTCGGCGATCTCGCAGAGACGCTTGCCACTCTGGTGCTTCGGCTCGACCGCCATGGTGTGCTCCAGGCTGGTCACGGCGATGACGCTGTGTCCACGCTCCTTGAGCGCCAGGGCCATCCCCACGATCGAGGAGTTGACGCCGGAGTTGCTGGCGATGACGAAGACGTCCTCGGCATGGATCTCGGTGTGCGCGAGCAGCTCCTCGACCACGGTCGGGTCGCGCTCGAGCTCGGGTCGGAACAGCTCTTCGACGTCGCGTCCACCAACGAGGACGACCTCGCGCAGGGTGATCCGCCGAGTGGGGATGAGCCCACCAGCTCGTCCGGCCACCTCCATCGCGAACCCCTCCGAGTGGCCGGTCCCGAACGCCTGGATCACCCCGTTGGACCGCACACAGGTCGTGAGGAGGTCGATCGCCGCGTCGAGGCCACCGGCTGCGACGTGGTCCTGCAGCCGCCGGAGGCGGTTCGTGACCTCACCGGCAAAGTCGGTCTGTGCTGTCTGCGGTGTGCTGTCGGTCATGTCATCCGCTCTCTCGTGATGGTGGCGTCAGGGCCACGATGCTGCTTCGGCATGCACCCGGCAAGATGGTCCCGTGATCCTTGCCGCAGTCGACGCCGGAGGCACCCGAACCCGCGCCTCCATCGTGCAGGACTCCCTCGAGTGCCGGGGCACCGGTCTCGCTGGCAGGGGGAACCCCGTCTCCGGTGGCCCCGAGGCGGCGTTCGGCGAGATCGCCCTGGCGATCGGCCGGGCTGCCGCCGCTGCAGCGGTCCCGCTGACAGAGATTGACGCGGTCACCCTGGCCAGCGCCGGAGGGAACGTGTTCGACGGGGGCTTCCTCGATGACGCAATGACCGCGATTGGGATCCGGGCGCCGTTGACGAGGAAGGGTGATCTCGTGGCGCTCTTCTGCTCCGGCACCCACGAGACCGCTGGCTATGGCCTCGTCGCCGGGACCGGGGCCACGGCGGTGCGCATCGTCGACAGCACCGAGGAGCAGACGATCGACGGTCTGGGTTGGCTGCTGGGCGACCACGGTTCAGGCTTCTGGATCGGGCACCAAGTGGCTCGCGTCGTCGCGTCAGCGCTCGACGGCAGGATCTCGACCTCGATGGTGGCGCCCGCCCTGGCGGTGCTCGGGATCGAGCCTGATCTCGCGTTGAAGGCCGGACGCCCGATGGCGAACCACGAGCTGGTCCGGGCCGTCTACTCCCGCTCGCCGCTGGCGCTGGCCGCTCTGGCATCGGTCGCCTTCCTCGACGACGGCGACGAGGTGAGCTCCGGGATCGTCGACGAGGCGGCGCGCGGGCTCGCACAGTCCGTCATCGACGTGCACGCCGATGACGTCACCGGGCCGCTCGTCGTCGGTGGTGGTGTCATGACGGGGCAGCCCCGCCTGCGGGCGGGTGTCGTCGCAGCGCTGGAGTCCGCCGGGCTGAGGTTGCGGGTGATCGAGGCGACCGACGGTCTGGTCGGTGCGTCGGTCCTCGGCCTGCGCGATGCCGGCTTCACCGTTGATGCAGCGGCCTTCGAAACGCTTCGGTCGACGATTGCCAAGCAACTTGCACGCACCACGACGCTCTGACAGACGCAGCGCACACAGCCCACAGTTCTCCGTGAGGCCGGCCCGCGAGAGGCGCGCGCATCACGGGCTGAGCGGGGTGGTCAGCCGTCAACGGCCAGCGTGAATGGCAGGACGCCGTCAGCACCCGCGCGCCGGAGCCCGCGACCTGCGACGGTGAGCGTCCAGCGTGAGCTGACGAGGTCGTCGACGAGGAGCACCGGGCCACGCACTCCGGCCAGCGTCTGCGCCAATTCGGGTCCGACGACGAGGCGCTCCCACACCCCGGCGAGACGGAAGGCGCTGTTGCCGCCGGGCTCACCCGTGGGACCACCGTGTTGGAGGTCGAGGGTGCCGAGCAGGGGCAGGCGCCCGATCTCGGCCAGGCCGGCGGCAAGCGACTGCACGAGCTGCGGATGGCTGCGTGACGGCATCGCGACGATGCCAGCGGGCCGCTGCGACCAGCCCCATTCGGCCAGCACGCCGACGCAGGCGCGGAGCAACTCCGGTGTGGCGGGGGCGTCCTCGCGCAGCACCTGTCGCAGACGGTTCCCCCAGCCGAGGTCGCTCAGCCGGGCCAGGGCGCGGCCACCGGACAATGCCTCGTCCAACGAGATCTTGCCCTTGACCGGCACGCCGAGCCGGTCCATACCCGTGGGCCACTGGGCCCGAGGGTCCAGGTCGACGCCGACGCGAGCCAGGCGTTCACGGGCCGCACCGATGACGTTGTCGGGAATGTCGGTGGCATACCAAGGCCCGGCGCACGTGTCGCACTTGCCGCAGGGGACGGCCGTCTCATCGTCGAGGGTCCGCTGGAGGAAGGCCATCCGACACTCGGTCGTGAGTTCGTAGTCGAGCATGAGCTGCTGCTCATCGGAGCGGCTCTGGGCGACCCGGGCATAGCGCTCGGCGTCGTAGGTCCACGGCTGCCCGGTGCCGGTCCAGCCACCCTGGACTCGGGTCACGGCGCCGTCGACGTCGAGGACCTTGAGGAGAAGCTCGAGGCGAGTGCGCCGGACGTCGACGATCGTCTCGATCGCGGCTGTCGACAGTGGTCTCCCGGCCTCGGCGAGGGCTGTGAGCACGGCGTCGGCCTGCTCCTGTCGGGGCATCGACACCGACGCGAAGTAGAGCCAGATGTCCTTGTCCTCGGGGCCGGGCAGGAGGAGCACGTCGGCGCGCTCGGTGGCACGACCAGCACGCCCGACCTGCTGGTAGTAGGCGACGGGCGAGGACGGCGCACCGAGGTGCACGACAAACCCCAGGTCGGGCTTGTCGAACCCCATCCCGAGGGCGGACGTCGCCACGAGGGCCTTGACCTGGTTGTCTCGCAGCTGGCCCTCGAGGCGCTCGCGGTCGGCGGGGTCCGTGCGGCCGGTATAGGAGGACACGCGGTGACCAGCCTCGGTGAGGGCGGCCGCGACCTCTTCGGCTGCAGCCACAGTCAACGCATAGACGATGCCGCTGCCGGGCAGCTCGTCGAGGTGCGCGAGGAGCCACCCCAACCGCTGCTCGGGGGACATCGAGCTCAGCACGCCGAGTCGCAGGGAGTCACGCGCCAACCCACCGCGAACCGTGAGGACGTCGCGCCCACCGACCCCGAGCTGCTCGACCACGTCGGTGACCACGCGCGCGTTCGCGGTCGCCGTCGTGGCGAGCACGGGCACGTCGGCGGGGAGCTCGGTGAGCAGGTCGCGGATGCGGCGATAGTCAGGTCGGAAGTCGTGGCCCCAGTCAGAGACGCAGTGCGCCTCGTCGACGACGAGCAGGCCGCAGCGCCGTGCGAGGTCGGGCAGCTGCTCATCGCGGAACCGGGGGTTGTTGAGCCGTTCCGGGCTGACCAGCAGCACGTCCACGGAGTCGGAGGCCAGCGCCTGACGGACCTCGTCCCAGTCCTGCGCATTGGCGGAGTTCATCGTCACTGCGCGTATGCCGGCCCGCTGGGCCGCCGCGATCTGGTCACGCATGAGCGCGAGCAAGGGGGAGATGATGACCGTCGGTCCGGCACCCTCAGCCCGGCGCAGCGCGGTGGCGACGAAGTAGACCGCCGACTTGCCCCACCCCGTGCGCTGGACGACGAGGACGCGCGACCGGTCTGCGACGAGCGCCGTGATCGCCTCGAGCTGCCCGTCGCGGAAGTCGACGTCGTCGCGTCCGACGAGCCGGCGCAGGGCCGTCGTCGCATCGGTGGCGAGCGTGGTGGTCTCAGATGCGTTCGTCATGATCACCCCACCGTAGGCGGGTCTCCCGACAAGGCGTCAGAGCCCTGTGGACAACGCGTCAGCTCCAGCCCTGCTCGTCGACCCCGCCGGGCACGTCGGCCTGCGGGTCGTAGGGCGTTCGCGTGAACCGGAACGTCGCAAGGTCGAGGTGCGACACGGACCCGTCACCGCGACGCAGCACCCGCAACGGCTCGCCCGTGTAGTAGCCGTCCAGCCCAACCCACTCGTCAGCCCCGTCACCCACACGACGGAAGCGTGACCCGCGACCCGCCCCGGGCGACCCGAGCACCAGATGCTCCCCGACGAACCGCGCCGTCTCCACAGTTGGACCCCAGTGCCACTGACCGGCGAGCTCCAGCACATCCGCCGACCCGCCGGCCACCCACGGAGTCACGGCCGGCGCTTCCAGCTCGCGCAGCGCCCGCAACAACTCCTTGGGCAGACTCTTGAGCGCAGCGCTCGCGGTCGTGTTGGTGAAGAGGACGACACCATCGCCGACCTCGCCCGCGGGCCCGTCGCCGCCGTCGGCGTTGAGATGGACCCGCTGCATCGCAAGGAAGCCGGGCATCGATCCCCCGTGTCCCGCAGACCGGGCACCGGCGTCGTTCCACACCTGCCACCCGAGGCCGTGGGCGCCCAGCCACGGCTGTCCCGGCTCGTCGACGACGTGGTGCGGCTCGACCATCTCGGCCAGCGTCTCGGCCGAGAGCACCCCCGACGTGTGTCCACCGAGCAGTGCGGCCCATCGCGCCAGATCGTCAACCGTCGACCAGAGCTGCCCGGCAGGCGCCATGGCTCCCGCGTCATGCTCCGGCTCGGCCAACAGCACGTCCGCGAATGGATGCACCGCCAAACCCTGTGCCGCAGCACCATTGGGCCGCAACGTCGTTCGCGTCATCCCCAACGGCTCGAGCAACTCATCGCGAACGACCTCGAACCAGGGGCGGCCCTGGACCACCTCGAGAAGGCGACCGAGCGCGGCATACCCCGTGTTGGAGTAGTGGAAACGCCGGCCGGAGCGGAAGCGCGGCCCGACACCTGAAGCCACCAGTGCGTCCCAGTCGCCACCTGGCGTGCGCTCCCACCAGTCGCTGGAGGACTCGGCCTGCACGCCGCCCGCGTGGCTGAGAAGCTGCTCGATCGTGACGTCGTCGAGGGGGCTGCCGGGGACGTGGGCCCCGAAGTGGTCGGACAGCTCGAGCCGACCGGCGTCCCGAAGTCGCATGACCGCCACGGCGACGAACGTCTTGGTGATCGATCCCATCCGGAACTGGGTGTCCGCATCGACCGCCTTCCCATCCGCGCGCCCGTCCACCGTGCCGATCGCGCCGGACCACACGAGCTCGCCACCTCGCACGAGTCCCGCTGCGACAGAGGGCAACCGGTGCTTCTGCTGGCCGGTGGCAAGGATGTGGTCGAGGCGAGCGGACGTCGTGGGAGAGAGCGGCATCCGTCCAGCCTAGGGATACGTTCGGGGCCCCATCCCCAGGGCTGCAACACTGGGTCCCATGCCCGACGTCGATGCTGCATCCGAGCCCGCCGGTCGTCCCTATCGCACCGAGGTGCCGCTGCGCTGGTCCGACATGGACGCCTACGGTCACGTCAACAACGTGCAGTACCTCCGGCTCCTCGAAGATGCCCGCGTCATCGGCTTCCGCGAGTGGTTCGGTGAGGAGCGGTCGCTGCTCGACACCGGCGTGATCGTGTCGCGCCACGAGATCGAGTACGTCGCGCCGCTCACCTATCGTCCGCAGCCGATCGAGGTCGACATGTGGGTCACCAGCGTCCACGGTGCCGGGTTCAACCTCGGGTATGCCGTCCGCGACCCCGAGTCTCTCGGCGAGCGTGTGTATGCCGTCGCCGAGACCGGCCTCGTCCTTTACGACTTCACCACGGCACGACCGCGGCGCCTCACCGACGACGACCGGGCCGTGCTCGCCGTCCATGCCGGTGACCAGGTGGCGTTCCGGTGGTCGCGCCGGTGAGCGCTGTGGTCGCCTCCGAACTCGTCCTTGCCGATGCCGAGTCCCTGCAGGACCTGGGCCGGTATGCCGCCCGCGCCCGTGCGCTCGACACTGACGGTGCCGTTCGGCTCCAGGCCGTCGGGCTCGTCCTGGCATCGTGGGTCGGGGTGCTGCCGGGCAGCGGGTTGCTCGGCACTGGGGTAACGATCGGACTGCGCACGTCGGAGCTGGCCGAGGCGGCTGAGCTCGACGTCGTCGTGCCTCTCGCGTCGGTGAGTGATCGGGTTGCCCGGCCGGGTGAGCGGGCCATCCTGCCTGTGCCACCGATGACGGTTTCCGCATCCTGGGCGGCGATGTCGCCACCGCGGTCCGGGTGGCAACCCATCGGTGTGATCGGCGCAGAAGCGTTGCAGCGCAGCGCATCCGAAGGTATTGCCGAAGTCGCTGCTGGAACGCCGGACGGTGCTGGTGCGCCTGCAGTTGCGTCACTGCGTGAGCAGGTGTGGCGACGTCCCATCGCCGGCACCACGCAAGAGGCGCCGGTCCCTGCGGCCCTGGCCTTTGCGGCATACGCTCTCGGATTCCTCACCCCGGGCGCCGAAGCCACCATCGCCACGAGCGGTCGCTGGACCCGTCTCACCACCCCTGCCGGTCACGCCCTCACCCGAGGGTGAGCTGAACTCATGGAGCCTGTTGTAGCTGCGACCGTCGCAGAGATTCGGCCCGCGAACGAGTCGAGCTGGTCGGACCTGCAGGCCGTCTTCGGGACGCGTGGGCCGGCAGCTCGATGCCAGTGCCAGCGATACAAGTTGCAACGACGCGAGAGCTTCGCCCAGCACCGGGTCGAGGAGCGCCAAGACCGACTGCGGGAGCAGACTGATTGCGGGCATCCGGGAAGTGAGTACACGAGCGGTTTGGTGGCCTATTGGGACGGCGAGCCTGTCGGGTGGTGCGCGGTGGAACCGCGCCCGGCCTTCCCCGGCCTGCAGCACAGCCCGGTGCCGTGGGCTGATCGCGACCAGGACCGCATGGACGAGTCGGTGTGGTCGATCACGTGCGTCCTGGCTCGGACAGGACATCGCCGACGTGGGATCAGCAAGGCGCTGATCCGGGCTGCCGTGGATCGCGCGCGTGAGGGCGGCGCGAAGGCCGTGGAGGCCTATCCAATGACGACGGGCAGTGCGATCTCCGAGGAGCTTCACCACGGCTTGATCGACAGCTATCTGGAGGCTGGGTTCCTCGAGCTTGGGCGCCCCACATCGCGTCGGGCCGTGGTCCGCCTCGACTTCCTGTCCGACTGACAGGGTTCAGCACCCAGCACCCAGCACCCAGCACCCAGCACCCAGCAGCAGAGGCGGATGCGGTCGGTCGGCCCGTTGTGTGGTTTGCGCTGGTGGTGGCTCGGGCGCGCAGCCTTGTGGCCCCGACGCCGGTGTGGCGTTGGGGTGTGGGGCGGGGTCATTGTCGGTGCCAGATGTTGTCGTCGCCGGAGGCGCGGGGTATGGCTTCGGCAGTTGGTGATGATGGCCGCTGCGATGGGTGCGTTGGTCCGTCGCGGTCGAGGCCGCGGCCGGTGTCGAGTCGGGTGAGGGCGTGGTCGTAGGCGCCTCGTGTTCTGTCCCAGACGACGTGTTGTCGTCCGTGGGGGTCGGTTTCGATCCAGCCGTGGTAGCGCTGGGAGTGCACGGTGGTGTGGTGTCTTTGGCACAGGAGGGCGGCGTTGGTGAGGTCGGAGGGGCCGCCGTCTGCCCAGTGGATGAGGTGGTGGGCGTCGGTCCACGCGGCGGGGGCGTCGCAGCCGGGGTAGGTGCAGTGGCGGTCGCGCAGCCAGAGGCGTTTGATTTGGGCGGGGGTGAAGAAGCGTTCGGCTCGGCCGAGGTCGACTGCTTCACCGCAGGTGTTGAGGAGGGTGGGGATGATGGTGGCGTCGCAGGCCCACCGTCGGACGGTGTCGGGGGTGACGAGTTCGCCGGTGGTCAGGCCGCCGAGCAGTGATCCTGCGCCGGCCTTGTTCTGGAGGTCTTCGAGGGTGATCTGGACGAAGATCTGGGCTTTGGTGGAGGACCAGGTCTTGTCTCCGGCTTTTTGGGCTCGGCCGATCACGGCGAGGAGGGCGTGGGCGCGGCGCAGGTCGTGGGGTCGCAGGTCGGGTTCGGCGGGGCCGTGCTCGTCGGCGGGGGTGGGGGTGGGAGCGGTCAAGGGCCCGATCGCGGCTTCCAAGCAGGCGCGTCCTTCGCGGGTGATGCGTAGGACGTACTCCCAGAGCCCGGGTGCGATCTCTTTGCCCAGGGTCAGGGATTCGCCCTTCTTGGCGCGGTCCTCGGTGTCGTCGAACTCGCCGTCGTGGCCGTGGCGGGCCAGGAGTTCATCACGCAGCCGGCGCACGGTGCGTGCGTCGTGGCGTTCACCCAACGTCATGTACGCGTGCCAGACGGTGTCGACGGCGTCGGGGTTGAGGTGGGGCTTGAGCAGGCGCATTTCTTTGAGGATGACCATCGCGGTGGCGATGCTGACCCGCCCGGACGTGACGGCGTCGCGCAGGATGGTGTGGCGGGAGTCTCGGCAGGCGTCGGCGACGGTGGCCAGGGTGCCGGCGCCAGCGACGGCATACCTGCGGTGGTGGTGCATCACCCATTCCCGGTTGTTGACGGGTGGGTTCGAGGCGGCTGGTTCGCCGCGGTCGAGGGCGTCGATGGTGATCGCTGCTTCGGCGCCTTCAGCCACGGCGGACAGTTCACCCAGGGCTTGAAGGCCCGCGCCGAGCTCGGCACCGGTGGCTTGCCACACCACCGACGGCAACGCGGCCGCCGCTTCTTGAGCAGCACGCAACCGGTCCACGCAGTCCGCGTAGGTCAGCTCCGTTGCCGTGGTCATGGAAGGAACGTTACGGGCCACCACTGACAGTCACTTGACTCTGAATTGATCTGTCCTGCAGCACTATTCGGTCGAGTGCATGGTTGCTGCCACGCCAGTCACACGAGTCCCTCAGGTTGCGCTTCGCACGGGAAATGGCGGCTTCAGAATGGATGGATATTCATTGAGCCCTGCCGACAGATACATCGGCCAGGGGCAACAGGCGCCGGCCCTCTCAGTGCCGCGATGACAGCAAGGCGTTGATCGCCCAGATGGCACCGAGACCGAGGAGTCCGACGAGGCCTGCGGCGAAGGCGCCCATGCCGAAGAGTGCGATGAACATGCCTCCGGCAAGCCATCCCAGCGCATATATGACCAGGCCAAGTGTCGCCATGCCACAGAAGATCCAGAGAGGGGACTTGATCATGTTGAGCGGATCCGACGCCCGGCCACGATGACCATTGTGGCAATCGCGGCCGTTCCCAACCACATCGCAACAAAGGCTGGCACGTCCTCGCCTGCCCGCGTGTGCAACGCAGCGAAAACCGCGCCCGTGCCAGCGATCCCGATCACCGAGCCGAGGACGTCGGAGAGCTGGAGGTTCGATGACGCGGAACCGTGGTCGGCCGGTGCCGTCAGCGAGAGTGCGAGGACGGACAGGCTCGCCGTGCCCAGTCCCATGCCGAGCCCCGCGACCGCGAGCGGTGCCGCAACCCACCACGGCCACCAGCCTGCCCAGGTCACCACGACGACGCCGAGCAAGCCGGTCGCGAGAGCACCGCCACCCAGACTGACGAGCCGATCACGCCGACCAGCAAAACGGTCCCGACCCTGCACCCACGACCCCACGGACCACCCGATGGAGCCGATCGCGAGCACCAGGCCCGCCTGCGCCAGGGTGAGCCCTCGCTCGCCGGTGAGCATGAGCGGGATGTAGGTGATCGTGCCGAAGAAGGCACAAGGCAAGAAGAACCTGCTCAGCATCACCGACGACAGACCGCGCCGCATCGTGAAGGTGCCAGCAGGGAGCAACCGTGGTGCACAGATGAACACGCCGAGCAGCCCCACCAGGGCAGCGACGGTCTTGGTCGACCAGGTCAGCTCGAGCTCGTGGGTGCCCCACTGCATGACGCCTGCGGACACGGCAATCCCGAGCCCGAGCCAGGCCGCCCGCACGTGTGAGTGGTGGTCACGGCTCGATGCCTCGACTCCGGCATCCGCTGCCCGAATCTGTCCCCGTCGCACGAGCAGCACAACGAGGGCCAGGGCGACCGGGACGATGACGATCCAGAAAACCCAGCGCCAGGACCATGTGCTCGTCACCCACCCGGCGAGCGCCGGCCCGATGAGGGACGGGAGCACCCAGGCAGCGCTGATAGCACTGAAGACCCTGGGCCGCAACGCTTCTGGATACGTGCGACCGATCAGCACGAAGCCCGCCACGAAGGTCAGCCCGGCCCCGAGACCGGCCACCGCGCGGCCGAGGAGGAACGGCGCAAACTCCGTCGAGGCCCCGCAGATCCCGCAGCCCACGGCGAAGAGGACCTGTCCGGTGAGGAGCGAGGGGAGCGAGCCGGCCCGGTCGCACCACACGCCGGCGAGGACGATGCCGAGGAGCTGGGTCGTGAGCATGACCGAGAACGCCAGGCCATAGGACCGCACGGCGTCGAGCTCGACGGCGACCTCGGGCATCGCGGTGGAGACGGCCATGGACTCGAACGCGATGACCGAGATGAGCGAGACGATCGCGAGGGTGAGCGCGGCATACTCCGGCCCGAAGAGGCCACCATGCTCGGGTGACTCGGCGTCCGTCCCCGCGATGCCTGGTGCCTGCCCCTGTGCCTGTCCCCGTGCGCTCACCCGCTCACGCTACGTGAAGGTCCACCCGGTCAGGCAACCGGAGTGAGCGGGTGGCCACGCTCGGCGAGGACGTCGCGCAGGGTGGCGATGTGATCGGTGACGAGGCCGTCGACCCCGAGGTCGAGGAGCCGGTGCATCTCGTCTGCGGACTCGTCGCTCCACGGGTGGAACCACACGTGCACCTGCTTGCCGAGGCGGTGTGCCACGGACACGAGCTGCGGTGTCACGAGCGTGACCTGGCGCCCGCGGAGGCGATGAAGGACGGGGATCTGAAGCACCGGCGCGGGAGTGTTGAGCCAGCGAGAGAGCCGCCCCGGGGCATAGCGCAGTGCCCCCGTCCCGACCGGTCCGGCAGCCGTGGCCAACGAGTGGCCGAGAGCCCGACGTGCAGCCCGAACCCGCCGCTCGCTGAAGGAAGCGACGCAGACACGGTCGATCGCACCATGGCGCCGGATCGTGTCGACCGTCGGCGTCAGTGCCGAGTTGGCCTTGATGTCGACGTTGAGCCGCACCGTGGGGAACTCCTCGAGCAGCTCGGTCAGCAAGGGGACTGCCTCGGTGCCGTTGATCCGGGCCTCGCGCACCGCGGCATACGGCAGGTCGATGATTGCGCCCTCAAGGTCAGTGACCCGGTCGAGGTGCGTGTCGTGGAAGGCGACCAGCTCACCGTCCGAGGTCGCGTGCACGTCGGTCTCGAGGTAGCGATAACCCATGGCGACCGCGCGTCGAAAGGCGCCCATCGTGTTCTCGAGACCGACATTCGGCCCGTATGCCGCGCCGCCGCGATGTGCCATGCCGATCGGTCCACGGTGGTCGAAGTAGGCGAACTCCGAGGCCCGCGCCATGGTCAGACCGTGGCCCAGACGGCAATGTCGGTGGGCACGAGCCCGTCGGCGGTCAGGTCGCCGGACCAGTGGGTCACGGTGGCGCCCTCGGGCAGCGACACCGGCTCAGCGCCGAGGTTGACGACGACCAGCGTCTCGCGCGAGCCGTCAGCAGACGCGTTGACGAACGCGACGACATCCCCGCTGGAGAGCTCGTGCCAGGAGGCCGAGCCCAGACCGAGCCGATCCGCGCGACGGGCGGCCAGCATCGAGCGATAGAGCTCGAGCGTCGAGCCGGCAACGCCGGCCTGCTGGTCCACGGCATACGCGCCGTAGGAGTCGGGCTGAGGGAGCCAGGTCGCGTCCCCGGGACCGAAGCCCAGACTGGGGGCGTCGCGGACCCAGGGGATCGGCACACGGCAACCGTCGCGACCGATGTGCTTGCCCTCGGTGCGGTGGAAGGTGGGGTCCTGACGGGACTCGTGCGGCATGTCGGTCGACTCGGGGAGCCCGAGCTCCTCGCCCTGGTAGAGGTAGGCGCTGCCCGGCAGCCCGAGCATCAACATCGTGGCGGCGCGAGCCCGGCGCAGCCCCAGGTCGGCATCCGGCTGCGCCTGGTCGGCAGCGATGCCGTTGGGCCGGGGGAGCGACTGGTCGAGCCCGAGTCGCGAGGCGTGTCGCACTACGTCGTGGTTGGACAGCACCCACGTCGTCGGGGCTCCCACGGCATCGTTCTCGCGGAACGACGTCGTGATGACCTCGCAGAGCCGTTCAGCGTCCCAGTGGGTGTCGAGGAAGTCGAAGTTGAAGGCCTGATGCATCTCGTCGCTGCGGACGTAGCGGGCCAATTGGCTCTCGGGCTTTACCCACGCCTCGGCGCACAGAATCCGCTGGGGAGAGGGCTGCTCATCGAGAAGTGACCTCCATCGACGATAGATCTCGTGGACGCCCTCCTGGTCCCACATCGGTGGCCTGGGGCCGTGGCCCGTCTCGTGGATGCGGGCTGACTCGTCCTCAGTCGGCGGGAGCGCGGCCTCTGCGCTCGTGTCGGTCGCGTCGAGCATCTGGAGCGGGCCGTCCCAGTCGGGCAGGCCTTCCTCCTTGACGAGCCCGTGGGCGACGTCAACCCGGAAACCATCGACGCCCCGGTTGCACCAGAACTCCAGGATGGACGCGAACTCGTCACCCACGTCGGGATTGGTCCAGTCGTAGTCGGGCTGCGTCGTGTCGAAGATGTGGAGGTACCACTCACCGGGGGTCCCATCGGCCTCGACGACGCGGGTCCACCCGTCGCCACCGAAGACGGACGGCCAGTTGTTGGGCGGCTCCTCGCCGTGCTCACCCTTGCCCTCACGGAAGATGTAGCGGCCGCGTTCAGTGCTGCCGGGGCCAGCGGCCAGCGCCTCCTTGAACCATTCGTGGTCGCTCGACGAGTGGTTGGGCACGAGGTCGACGATGACCTTGAGACCCAGCTCGTGGGCGGTGGCGATGAGCTCGTCGGAATCCCCGAGCGAGCCGAAGAGCGGGTCGATGTTGCGGTAGTCCGCCACGTCATAGCCCGCGTCGTGCATCGGCGAGACGTAGAACGGCGACAGCCAGATGGCGTCGACCCCGAGGTCACGCAGGTAGGGGAGCCGGGCCGTGATGCCCGGCAGGTCACCGATCCCGTCACCGTCGGAGTCGGCCCACGACCGCGGATAGATCTGATAGATCACGGCGTCGCGCCACCATGGCGCGTCGGCCGGGTCTGCGATGTGGAGGGGCTTGTGGGACTGGGTGTCAGATGTGGTGCGGGTCACCTGCCCCATGCTTCCGTATGCCGTCCGCCCACGACATCCCCGCCCCTCCAGATCGCGGCCGTTCAGTTCTCCGGCGGGGTGGGGTGGACGAGCTCGCGGTGGTCCTCGGCGCGACCGTGGAGCGGGCAGGGCTGGCGGGGCTCGCGCGGACACAGCACCCAGACCTGGCTGGCCCGAGCCCGATAGAGCCGGTACGGCGACTCCCCGGTCACGTCCTCCGGGGTGAGCGCGCTGCCACCGCGCCCCTCCGGCCCCGGGTAGACGCGCAACCCGTGTGCCAACTCTGTCTCGCGGACCACGGCAGCGGTGCCCACGGCATACAGGGCACGCCCGTGGTACGCCGGAACGGTGGAGTCGAAGACGACGAGGCTCACCTCCGGGTGAGCTGTGACGTTGACCGAATGCAGGGACGACTGGTTCGAGACCCAGTAGAAGTCGGCGAGTCCGTCGGCCGCCATGTAGACCGGTGACGTCCACGGCCGCCCGTCGCTGCCGACGGTGCCGAGCGTCAGGTAGGCGTTGCGCTCGAGCAAGGCCCTCGCGTGGTCGAGGAGTGGTGCGTGCAGCGACTCATCGGTCATGCCACCAGTCCTACCCCATGGCGGTGACCTGCCGTGGGGCGTGGAGTCGAGGAGTCGCGCGACGACCCAGGATCGCGCCGAGGGCGAGGCCCACTGCGCCGAGGGTTGCCGCGAGCCACCACGGTGCCCCGGCGGTCGCAGGCTCAGACGCCGTTGGGTCAGCAACCTCCTGCGTCACCGGTCCGACGCTGGCTGCAGCTCCGTTTGCGGACGACCCGGCCCCCACGACCCCCAGCGTCGTGAGGACCTTGGTGAGGTCGGCTCCGCGGGCGGGCTGGTGCCAGACCGGTGTAGCGGCATGGGGGTCCGTCCCAGAGGTGTCGAAGTAGGTCTCGACCCAGACGTCCTTGTCCTGGACGTAGACGTTGTCGATGCGCCACGGGCTGACGTCGTGGATCAGCCAGACCATGCGAACGGTGGCGTTGTCGGACTCGCTCACGCCGGCGGGTCGGCTCGCGCCGGCAGGCGGATTCTCGTCACCGAGGATCGACTGGAGGTCGGCGTAGGCGGTGCTGCCGTTGAGGGCGGCGGCGGAGCGGCCGCTCTCGTAGTTGACGAGGAGGACCGAGGTCGGGCCGCCCGCGACTGCTGACGGGACGCCCAGGACGAAGAGGCCCGCGACCAGGGCCAGGATGAGTGACAGGAACCTGCGCATGTTGTGCCTCCATGGTGAGAACGGGTGCTGCGTGGGATACACCGCCGCGGCAGAGTCCGTTCACGTCCAGGCGTCACCGAAGTCATCAGAAGAAGTCAGGGCACGGACTCGGCGATCGCCTTTGCGGCGTCGAGGGTCGTGGGACCCTCGAGGCGATAGGTGATCTCGTTCTCTCCACCGACACCGTTGACCCAGACGAGGGTGGGTCCGGCAACCCGTGGCGGAGCAGACTCTGTCCGACCCGCACGATCGACCCACTCGATGAGGTGGGCGTCGTCGAACCACACCGCCTCCTTGGTGGCGACCTCGGTCGGCGTGACGGCGTGCCAGACGCTCTTGAGGTAGCCGAACGACAGGCTGCCCTTGAAGACGTCGAGACGGGTCGAGGTCGGACCAGCGCCCCAGGTCAGTTCGACGACCCGTCCCTCCCGGGTCACGGCGATGCTCGTGGGCGGCCCGAGTTGCGGCGGCGCCGTCACGTCGAACCCGACCCGACCGGACGCCTCGGCCAGGGAACTGACGGCGCCGGAACCTGAAGTCGTTGGTGCTGGCCCGGTGCTCGTCCCGACACCAGTGGGTGGCGGCACCTCACGCACCGTGACGCCGCCGATGCGGAAGAAGTCGAGGACTGCGGCGCGCACGGGCGGCACGAGCACGACGACGAGCAACGATGCGATCGCCACGGCGGCCGCCCGTCGACGAGGGTCGCTCAGCCTGCTGAGCCAGGTCGACAAGGTGGAGCGCAGTCGCGAAATCGGGCGGACGGCATACCCATCTTCTGTTTCTGAGATCCGCATCAGGACGCGTTCGGCGAAGTCGGTCGAAGGCGGGTCCACCACGAGGGTGCGGCCCAGGGCGATGAGCTCCGCCTCGAGCGGATCGGGCGTCAGCGTCTGCTCAGACATGGGCAAGCTCCTCTCGTAGTCGGGCCAGGCCTCGGCGAAGCCTGGACTTCACGGTTCCGTTCGGGATCCCGAGCGACTCGGCCGTCTCGATCTCGGAGAGCTCGAGCAGGTAGCGGCAGGTGATGACCTCACGGAGCTCAGGCGGCAACGTCCCGATCGCAGCGAGGAGGGCTTCCCGTCGCTCGTGGCCCACGGCGACCTCGGCCGGGTCAGGATCGCCACCGAGCGGCGCGCCCTCTCGGGCCACCCGCAGCTCCCGGTCGACGCGGCGCGACTGGCCACGGTGCAGGTTGCGGGTCTCGTTGACGACGATGCGCAGCAGCCAGGGCCGGAAGTCGGCACCGTCCCGGAAGGACGAGAGCGACCGGTAGGCCTTCACGAACGCTTCCTGGACGACATCGTCGACATCTGCACCTGCTCCTGTGAGCACTGCCAGTCGCTTGGCCATCGGGGCGTGCCGAGTCACCAGCTCCGCGTATGCCGCCGTCTCCCCGGCACGCACGCGAGCCAGCACCATCGCCTCGTCAGCCGTCTCGATCGGTCCTCCCCTCGCCACTGGTGTCGTGTTTCACCAGTCCTACACCGCGGAGGTCGATGAGGTTCACGGCTTGGGTCAGAGGGTGGGGCGTCCCTCGCGGTCAACAGGAGACGACGACGGTGCGCCACCGGCCGCGGTCGGGGTCTCGTCGGTGTTCACGAGCATGTGCGCCGCCCGCATGAAGTAGTCGCGCATCGCCTCGGCGTGGGTCTCGGACAGGTCGAGGGTGTCCATCGCAGCGAGCATGTGCCGCATCCAGCGGTCGCGCATGTCGAGCGTGACGGGATAGGGCGCGTGCCGCATCCGCAGGCGGGGGTGGCCGCGTTCCTGGCTGTAGGCGTTGGGGCCACCGAAGTACTGCTCGAGGAACATCCGCAGCCGTCGCTCGGCCGGTGCGAGGTCCTCCTCGGGATAGAGGGCCCGCAGCTCGGGGTCGGCCGCGACGCCGACATAGAACTCGTGGACGAGTCGCTCGAAGGTCTCGGCGCCACCCACCTCTTCATAGAAAGTCATGGTCGGGGTCCTCCGAAGGGGTTGACCGGTGGAGCCTTGACGCCGGCCACGTCGAGGGCCGACTTGATGCGTTGCCTCAGCTCGCGCTGGATGTCGATCTTGTCGCCGGGCGAGGCTTCGGCAAGGACTCGCAGAGTCATCGTCTGACCGCTGATCGACTCGATGCCGGCGACCTTGGGGGTGTCGAGCAGGCGCCCGTCCCAGGCCTCCTCGCCTGCCATCGCGGCAGCGGCCTCACGGATCACCGAGGTGACGCGGGCGACGTCCTCGTCGTAGGCGACCGGCACGTCGACGATCGCCGTGGCCCGGTGCTGGCTGAGGTTGCCGATGCGGATGATCTCGCCGTTGCGGACATACCAGGTGACACCGTCGGCGTCGCGCAGGCGGGTGACGCGCAGCGACACCTCCTCGACGGTGCCGATCGCCTCGCCGGTGTCGATGACGTCACCCACGCCGTACTGGTCCTCGAGGATCATGAAGATCCCGGACAGGAAGTCCTTGACCAGGCTCTGCGCGCCGAAGCCGAGTGCCACACCACCGACACCAGCCGAGGCGAGCAACGGTCCCAGCGGGATGCCGACGAGGTCCATGACCGTCAGCACCGCAATGAGCCCCACGACGAACGTGACGGTGCTCCGCAGCAGCGACCCGAGAGTTGCCGTGCGCTGCTGGTGCCGCGCCCGTGCCGTGGCCGAGGCCTCAGCGAAGAGACGACCGGGCAGGGAACGGTCGCGCCCCTGGCTGTCGCGCACGTCAGACTTTGCGGTCATCGTCGTGACGGCACGCGAGATCAGGCGGTGGAGCAGCCATCGCACGACGACAGCGAGGACCAACGTGAGCAGGATCCGCAGACCGTCGGTGAGGAGCCAGTCCTGGACCCGCCCGGCGGTCATCAGGGTTGAGGTGAGGTCAACGCGCGTCATGCCTGGGCGTCACGCTCCTGCGCCGCGAGGGCGCGGGTGATGGGGTCGCGGTTCTCGGCGACGATCCGGCGCAGGGCGTCGGGGGAGTCCGTGTGGGCATCGAGCCAGGCCTGCGTGGCATCCCGCAGCTCGACCGAGGCCAGCCCGCGCGGATAGAAGCCGACCACGATCGACTCGATGAGAGCCATGGATCCCTTGTCCTGCAGCGACTTCAGCACCTCGTGGTATCGCCCGACGAATGGCTCGAGAGCGCTCACGTCCCCCGTTCGACCGAATCCGAGACCGTAGGCGTCAACCATCGAGTTCGACAGACCTTCGTCCTCGATCGCGGCCTTCCACGCGGCCTCCTTGGCCTCGGGAGTGGGGATCGACGCACGTGCCCGTGCCGCGCGCTCACGACCCGTGGCCGTGGCGTCACGCGCCAGCTCGGCGTCGATCTCGCCGTCCTCCAGGGCATTCGCGCCCGCGAGTCCGGTGAGGAGCGTCCACCGCATGTCCGTATCGAGCGTGAGTCCCTCGAGGCTCTCGGTGCCCGAGAGAAGCCCACGCAGGTATGCCGTGTCGTCACCCGTCGTGGTGAAACCGGCTGCCGCTGTGACGAGTTGGAGCTGCGCGTCACTGTCGGGCGCGGCCGACTTGGCGGCGTCCCAGACCCGCTCGAGGGTCGAGCGGCGCGTGGCCACCCGGTTCTCCGGGGCGACATAGAGGTTGACCGCGGTGGACAGCTGCGCGATGAGGGTGCGGATGAGCGTCGAGTCGGACTCGCCGGGGAGCACCTCGAGAACGAGGTCGACGAAGGTGCGCGCGCTCATCTCGGCGTCGCGCGTCATGTCCCACGCGGACGCAAGGACGAGGGACTTGGGCAGAGAGCTCTCGAACGACCGCACGTGCTCCAACGCCGTTGCGAGAGAACGCTCGTCGAGCCGAATCTTGGCGTAGGTGAGGTCGTCGTCGTTGACGAGGACCATGTCGGGCTGCACGCGACCGATGAGCTCGGGCACCTCGGTGCGCGCACCGACGAGGTCGAGCTCGAGACGGTTGGTGCGCACGAGTCGGGCGCCCTGAGCGCCACCCAGCTCCACGGCATACAGGCCGATGGCGAGGCGGTGGGGGCGGATCGTCTCGAAGCCCTTGGCAAAGGTCTGCTCGATGACGGCGCTGGAGATGCGGCCGCGATCATCGACCTCGATGACCGGGCGCAGCGTGTTGACCCCGGCAGTCTCGAGCCAGGCCCTGCTCCAGGTGCGCAGGTCGCGACCCGACGTGGCTTCGAGCTCGTCGAGGAGATCGTCCAGGGTCGTGTTGCTCCACTTGTGCTTCGCGAAGTAGGCGCGCAGCCCGTCGCGGAACGGCTCGCGCCCCACGTAGGCGACGAGCTGTTTGAGCACCGACGCACCCTTGGCGTAGGTGATGCCGTCGAAGTTGACCTCGACGTCCTCGAGGTCGCGGATCGGCGCGACGATCGGGTGGGTCGAGGACAACTGGTCCTGGCGGTAGGCCCAGTCCTTCTCGTGGGTGCCGAATGTCGTCCACGCCTCGGTCCATTCGGTGGCCTCGGACTGCGCGGTCGTCGACGCCCACTCGGCGAAGGACTCGTTGAGCCAGAGGTCGTTCCACCACTTCATCGTCACGAGGTTGCCGAACCACATGTGGGCGAGCTCGTGAAGGACGGTGAGGCCGCGGCGCTCGACGATGGCGTCGGAGACCTTGGAGCGGAAGACGTACATCTCGTTGAACGTCACGCAGCCGGCGTTCTCCATCGCGCCCATGTTGTATTCGGGCGTGAAGATCTGGTCATACTTCTCGAACGGGTACGGCTGGTCGAACTCGGCCTCGAAGAACTCGAATCCGCGCTTGGTGAGGTCGAAGAGGTTGTCGGCGTCGAGGAACTGCGTGAGCGACTTGCGGCAGAAGATGCCGAGCGGCACCTCACCGCGTCGGCTCGTCAGGCTGTCGCGCACGACGTCGTAGGGACCGGCGACGAGCGCGGTGATGTAGCTCGAGATGGGCTCGGTCGCCGTGAACGCCCACGTCGCGACACCGTCGCGGTCGGTGGGGGTCGATTGCGGTGTGGGGGAGTTGGACAGCACCTGCCAGTGGCTCGGCGCGGTCACCGTGAACGTGAAGCGCGCCTTGAGGTCGGGCTGCTCGAACACGGGATACATGCGGCGCGAGTCCGGGACCTCGAACTGGCTGTAGAGGTAGACCTCGTCATCGACCGGGTCGACGAAGCGGTGCAGGCCCTCACCGGTGTTCATGTACTTGCCGGTGGCCTCGATCCGCAGCTCGTTGCTCGCGGCCAGGCCGCCAATCGCAATACGGGAGCCGTCGTATGCCGGCTCGACCACCTCCCCGTTGAGCGTCACCTTCTCGACGGACTCGCCGAGGAAGTCGACAAAGGTCGAGGCCCCCTGCGTCGAGGCGAAGGTGAGGGTGCTCGTGGTCGCGAACGTCGTGTCGGACGTCGTGAGGTCGAGCTCGACCGCATATGCCTCGACCGACACGAGCGCGGCGCGCTCCTCGGCCTCGACGCGGGTGAGGTTCTTGCCGGGCACGGCGGATCTCCTGGCTGAAGGCAACGGGACGGATGATGGGTCGTCTGCAATCCTCGCACGCGGACTCGGCGTCCAAGGGCGGCCGGGGGAGTGGCACGATGAGCGCATGAGCGATGAGCAGCGGCACACCGCCGAGTTCTGGTTCGACCCCCTGTGCCCCTGGGCCTGGATGACCTCGCGATGGATGGGTGAGGTCCAACAGATCCGCCCCGTCGACGTGACCTGGTCGGTCATGTCCCTCTCAGTCCTCAACGAGGGGCGTGAGCTGCCGCCGTCGTACCGCGCGCTCATGGACCGTGGCTGGGGTCCCGCGCGGGTCGTCACAGCCGCGACCGAGCTGCACGGCGCCGAGGTCATCAAGCCGCTCTACGACGCCATCGGCACGGCGATCCACCCCGGTGGCGAGGACGACTTCGACGCCGCCATCGCCAAGGGACTGGCCGAGGCGGGGCTCCCCGCGGATCTCGCGAAGTACGCCTCCTCGGACGAGTACGACACGCAGATGCGCGCCTCCACACAACGGGCCCTCGACCTCGTCGGTGACGACGTCGGCACCCCCGTCATCTCCGTCGACGGCGTCTCGTTCTTCGGGCCCGTGGTCACGCCGGCACCCAAGGGTGAGGCAGCCGGCAGGCTCTGGGACGGTTGCGTGCTCGTCGCGAGCACGCCGGGCTTCTTCGAGCTCAAGCGCAGCCGCACCGCCGGGCCCCAGTTCGACTGACCACTTCCGGGACTCTGGACCAAGCCCGACCGGCCCACCCGGACCGGCCCCACCCCAACCTCGACCACTGACGTTCGACACAGGAGCACGACGAGAGATGCGCGTTCACATCGGCGGCGACCACGCGGCATACGACCTTCAGCAGGACCTCATCGCCTTCCTGGAGGCCGAAGGGCACGACGTGACCAACCACGGTCCCTTCGAGGTCGACCCCCTCGACGACTATCCCGTCTTTGTGCTGCGCGCGGCGGAGGCGGTTGCTGCTGACGATGACTCGCTCGGGGTCGTGCTCGGTGGCTCGGGCAACGGTGAGCAGATGGCGGCCAACAAGGTCGCTGGCGTGCGCGCCGCCCTCTGCTACAACGACGAGCTGGCCCAGCTGGCACGCGAGCACAACGACGCGCGAGTCATCTCTCTGGGTGGGCGCATGAACACTGTCGAGGAGGCCCGCTCCATGGTGCGCACCTTCGTGACCACGCCCTTCTCGGGCGAGGAGCGCCACCAGCGCCGGATCGACATGGTGAGTGCCTACGAAGGCACCAAAACGCTGCCTGACCTGCCCTGACGTCGGATTCCTCGCTCGCCTTTCGCCGAACCTACTCGTGGATTAGTGTGGCCAAAAAGCCCACGACAGGAGAAGTGCTGGTGGCTACGGACGTCAGCGTCCTCGCGCGCAGGTCGCCGACGACGCTCTCTCGTCGCCTGGTCCGCACCGTTGCGGCGGCGGCCCCCCTTCACGACCGCATCGTCTTCGCGGTCCTGGCCCTCATCGCGCTCGCCTTCGTGCTGGCCGTCCTGGCCTGGCCCACACGCGTTCCGATCGCCACGCTTGCGCCCCTGATCCTGCTCAGCGGTCTCTACCTTCCGCGCCGCCACCTCCTCAGCCTCTATGTCGTCATCGGTATCGGCATCACGGCGACGATCCCGATCCTGTCGGGCACGGCCATGGCCAAGACGCTGATGGTCTCGGCGATGTTCGCGCTCATGGCGATGATGGTCATCGTCGCCTCATCGCGGGTGCGGGTCGGGTCGACGGGCTTCCATGGCGAGAACCTCTTCGTCGAGCTTCGCGACCGCATCGCCCGATCTGCCCGACTCCCGGGGCTGCCCGCCGGCTGGACCGCCGAGTCCGCCGTCCGATCGGCCAACGGCGAGGGGTTCTCGGGTGACTTCATGGTGGCCGACCGCACGCACGGGGGGCGCCACCTGGAGGTGGCTCTCGTCGACGTCAGCGGCAAGGGTCGTGAAGCGGGCACGCGCTCGCTCCTGCTCTCAGGTGCCCTCGGCGCCCTCCTCGGGTCGCTGACGCCAGCCGGCTTCCTCGACGCAGCCAATCGCTACCTCGTGCGTCAGGGCTGGGAAGAAGGCTTCGCCACTGCCGTCCACGTCGACATCAATCTCGATACCGGCGAGTTCTCGGTGGGCAACGCGGGTCACCCGGCACCCGTTCGCTACTCCGCAGGCACGGGCACGTGGGACATTCTCGAAAGCGGCCGAGGTCCAGTGCTCGGCGTCATGCAAGGAGTCTCCTTCGCCCGAACCCACGGCACGCTGTCGATGGGTGATGCGCTGATGATCTATTCCGACGGCATCATCGAGTCGCGCGGGCACGACCTCACCGAAGGCACCGACCGCATGCTCGGCGCCGCCTCGGAGGCCATGATCCGCTGCGGCAACTCGGTCGCAGATGCCGTTGTCTCGCAGGCGCGCTCGGGCGAAGCGGATGATCGCGCCGTGTTCGTCATCGTGCGCGCCTGACCGACCTCTCGGCTCAGTGGTGCGTTGCCGGAGTTGACTCGCGGCCACCCATGATCTGGTCAAGCCCGTACTGCGTCACACGGACCAATGCCGACTTCGCCGACTCCCAGTCACGCGCGTCGATCGTCAGGACTGGAATGTGCAAGGGGAGCGCCAGAGCCTCGCGCACCTCCTCGACCGGGAAGCGTTGGGCTCCGTCGAACTGGTTGAGGGCCACGATGAAGTGCAGCTGCTTGGCCTCGAAGTAGTCCACTGCCGCGAACGCCTCAGCGAGCCGTTCGGTGTCGACGAGGACGACGGCACCGATTGCGCCTCGTACCAGGTCGTCCCACATGAACCAGAACCGCTGCTGTCCGGGTGTGCCGAAGAGATAGAGGAGATACCCGCGTCACCGTCACGTTAGCCTCGGGTGGTGTCCCCATCGCGCTCGATTCTTGACCACTCGCCCCGTGAGGGTGTCCAGACGTACACGCTTCGGTGGCGCAACACGCCCCTGACTGCTGAGCGGATCGAGCGCCTCCTGCCCTCGCACGTCGTCCCGACAGAGGGGCCGCTCGACCGCGAGACCTGGTTCGGGAGGACGGCGCCGGTCGTGCTCGAGGTCGGCTCCGGCTACGGCGCCTCGGCGGTCGCGTATGCCGCAGCTCACCCTGAGCACGACCTCCTGACCGCTGAGGTCCACGTGCCCGGAGTGGCAAAGATGCTCGCCGACGCCGAGCCGCTCGACCTCACGAACCTGTGGGTCGAGGTGGGCGATGCCATGGAGCTCCTGACGGACCGCATCCCCAGCGGCTCCCTCGCCGCCGTGCACCTGTTCTTCCCCGATCCATGGCCCAAGAACAAGCACTCCAAGCGGCGTTTCGTGCAGCAGCACACGCTCACGATGCTTGGCGACCGGCTCGAGCCCGCCGGTGTGCTGCGCATCGCCACGGACCACGAGGTGTATGCCGCCCACGTCCGTCAGCAGGTGAGTCACCACGATGGGTGGCAGATCGTCGAGGGGGAGCGACCGCCGTGGCGCCCACAGGACGGGTTCGAGGCCAAGGGTCTGCGGGCGGGCCGCAGCATCCACGAGTTCACGCTCACGAAGGCCAGCTGACGCAAGGTCAACTGACGCAAGGCCGGACTGACTGCGCGGGCTGGACACACCAGCACGCGCAGCTGTGCCGGGCAGAGTCACACGAGGGTCGGGCTGACAGGATTTGAACCTGCGACATCTTCGTCCCAAACGAAGCGCGCTACCAAGCTGCGCCACAGCCCGTTCGTCCGCACTGTATCGGACGGACCATCAACACCTGACCTGCGTCAGCCGATTTCGGATCCTGCGCAGGCGGCCATTAGGCTAACCTCGGCTCCGAACCGGTCGACTCACGTCGACCGCAACGAGTGCGCGGGCGTAGCTCAATGGTAGAGCCCCAGTCTTCCAAACTGACTACGCGGGTTCGATTCCCGTCGCCCGCTCCACACACAGGTATGCCGCCCACTCAGCAGAGTGGGCGGCATACCTTTTTGCGCTGTGGACGTCGTGTTGCTGGACGTCAGGCGCGGAAGGCGAGCCAGGCGTCACTCATGCGCTCCGCCTGACCCTGCGTGAACATGTTCATGCACGAGTCCTGCGTGTAGTCCATGAAGTTGTGAATCGGGTCGAGACCCGGAGCGGTGCACGTGTCGGCGCCGATCGGGCAGTTGAACTGCGGGACCGCCTCACGCGGGGTGTCGGCGACGAAGTCACCCGCCGCCGAGCAGCCGTGGGCGAAGGTGTGCTCGAGCATCATCCAGTGGCCGACCTCGTGTGTGAGGGTGTCACCGAGCGAGTACTTGCCGGCGGTGCCACCGGGCATCGACTCGTCGAGCATGACCACGCCGTCGATGTAGTCGCGGCCGTTGTTGTTGACACCCTTGGGGAAGTAGGCCCAGCCGAGCAACCCGCCACCGATGTCGGCGACGTAGACGTTGAGCGTCTTCGAGTCACCTACATGGAGCGCCCTCTTCATGTCGCGCTCGACCTTGCCGGGCGTGACGGTGTTCCAGACGGGGTTGACCGTCCACGTCGTCTTGGTGAGGTCGAAGCGGAACGGGGTGTCGGCGGCGTCCGGAGCCGTCACACCTGCGAAGGAGTCGTTGAGGACGTCGACCTGGTCGGCGATCATCGTCTCGAGGCGAGCCTTGCCGGCCGCGTCGAGGGTGCCCTTGGAGATGACGTGGAAGATCGTCGGGATCGTCACGGAGCCTGCGGCCATGAGCGGGCTGTCCTTGATGACGCCGTAGGCGTTGGCCTCACTCTTGTTGTAGAGCAGGGGCTCCTTGGCGCTCTTGGCGTCGTCGCGCACTCGAGCGGCGGAGGTGGCGCCGACAGCCGGGTCGCACTCGGCGACGGCGGGGGATGGTGCCGAGGCCGCACTCACGGTGGCGGGAGCAGAGACGGCAAACGTTGACGCTGCGAGCGCGATGACGCCGAGCGCAGGACGGATGAGACGTCGTGACATGGGTTCTCCTCAGGGATGGCGGCCCGTTCGGCCCGCTGCCGGGACGCTACCCCCGACGGTCGCCCCTGTGGGCGACTACGACCGAGACGATTCGGCCCACGTGGCGCGTGCCGTTAGCATGTTCGCGAGTATGACTTCTTCGGTATGCCGTGTGCTTCCGCCCCGCTGACCGCGGGCCAGTGCTTGCCACCGGCAGTCCGAACCTGATCTCAACCCGCGAGGTGCGCCTCGCAATCATCCAGTGATCCCAACACGTGCGGAGTGCCTGAAGTGAAGAGTGCCGTCGAGACCCTCAGCCCGACCCGGGTGAAGCTCATCGTCGAGGTGACGTTCGACGAGTTGAAGCCTGACCTCGACGCGGCGTACCAGACGATCGGATCCCAGATCCAGATCCCCGGTTTCCGCAAGGGCAAGGTTCCCGCTCGCATCATCGACCAGCGCGTCGGCCGTGGCGCCGTCGTGCAGGAGGCCGTCAACGAGGCCCTCCCGCGCTTCTTCGCGGAGGCCGTTGACGCCGAGGGCATCAAGGCCATCGGCTCGCCCGACGTCGACGTCACCGCCGTGCCCCTCGAGGACGGCCAGGACCTCGAGTTCACCGTCGAGACCGACGTGCGCCCCGAGATCGAGCTGCCCGAGCTCGACGGCATCGAGGTCGAGGTCGACGAGGTCAAGGCCACCGACGAGGACATCGAGGAGCGCCTCACCACGCTCCGTCAGCGCTTCGGCACCCTCACGGCCGTCGAGCGCGCCGTCGAGACCGGCGACGTCCTCTCCATCGACCTCAAGGCCGTCATCGACGACGAAGAGATCGACAGCGTCGAGGGCGTCACCTACGAGGTCGGCTCGGGCAACATGCTCGAGGGCCTCGACGACGCCGTGCTCGGCGCCAACTCCGGCGACACCAAGACCTTCACCGCACCGCTCGCCGGTGGCGACAGCGAGGGCCAGGACGCCGAGTGCACCGTCACCGTCCAGTCCGTCAAGACGCGCGAGCTTCCCGAGCTCGACGACGACTTCGCCCAGCTCGCCTCGCAGTTCGACACCTTCGAGGAGCTGCGTGCCGACATCGTCACGCAGGCCGAGCAGGCCAAGAAGTTCGAGCAGGGTGTCCAGGCCCGCGACAAGGTTCTCGAGCACCTGCTCGAGGTGACCGAGGTGGCCGTGCCCGAGGGCATCGTCGAGGCCGAGGTCACGAGCCACCTCGAGGGCGAGGACCGTCTCGAGGACGACACCCACCGCGCCGAGGTCGACGAGAGCACCCGCAAGGCGCTCAAGGGTCAGTTCCTGCTTGACGCCCTTGCCGAGAAGCTCGAGATCGAGGTCGAGCAGCCCGAGCTCATCGAGTACCTCATCATGAGCGCGCAGCAGTACGGCATGGACCCGAACCAGTTCGCCCAGGCCATCGACCAGCAGGGCCAGGTGCCCGCCATGGTCCAGGAAGTCTCCCGCCGCAAGGCGCTGGCCGCGGTCCTCGAGAAGGCTGTCGTCACCGACACCGCCGGCAACAAGATCGACCTCAACGAGCTCGTGCCCCAGGCCGACGTCGTCGAGCCCGAGCTTGAGGACGAGGCTGACCTCGAGGAGCTCTCGGACGAGGTCGACACCGACACCGTCGAGACCGAGAACGAAGAGCCCGCCAAGGCCTGACGCTTCCCGCTCCACCACGACGTATGCCGTGTGCTCACCGCGAGGTGAGCACACGGCATACGTCGTTCTCGCAGGTCAGAGGTTGCTTCTCGGCTCGATCCGTGATGAGGGTGGGGCATGAGCAACGACACGCAGATCACCGTTTCGCGCACGATCGACGCGCCCGCCCAAGCCATCTTCGACGTTTTGAGCAACCCGCAACGACACCCCGACCTCGACGGCTCGGGTTTTGTCCGGTCGGTCGAACAGGCCGACCGCATCCAGAAGGTTGGCGACGTGTTCACCATGAACATGACGGGCGATCACATGGGTGGCGACTACCAGACCGACAACCACGTGACCGGCTACGACGAGAACTCCCTGCTGGCGTGGCAGTCCACTCCTGCAGGCACCGAGCCCTTCGGCTGGGAATGGGTCTGGCGGCTGGAGCAGCAAGGGCCCGACCAGACGCTCGTGACCCACACCTATGACTGGTCGAAGGTCACCGACAAGGAGATCCTGCAGAAGGTGAAGTTCCCGCTCGTGTCCGAGGGTCAGCTGGACAACACGCTCGCCAAGCTCGCGGAGACCTCAGCCGGGTCCTGACGTCGTGTCACCGATGCGGAGCGAGACCTCAAAGGTCTCGCTCCGCGGTGATTCACCGGCCAGAGCACGCCGCGTGAGGTCGCCGAGGAGACGGCCCTTGGACTCACCGGGCTGATCGATCGTCGTCAGCTGACGGTCGAGCCACGAGAGGTCGACCCCGTCGAATCCGGTCACCGAGACGTCCTGCGGCACCCGCAGGCCCAGACTCTCAGCGGCGCGAATCACGCCTGCTGCCAACAGATCCGACTGGGCGACGATGCCGGTGGGCCGGGCGGTGGGCGCAACGTCGAGCAGGAGCCGCCCTGCGTTCTCGCCCTCCGCGACATCCGGCTGGGCCGCCTCGACGAGAGGACTCGCGGGGTCGGCGACGTCGAGGAACCCGAGTGCGCGGTCGCGTGCATCCGGGTATGCCGCCCGCTCAAGTTCCGCTGCCTCGATGCGGTGAGTGGACCGGCGCGGTCCGATCGGCATGAGGACGTGGGCGACCCGGGTGTGGCCGAGATCGACGAGGTGACGGGTTGCCGCGGCGGAGGCGCCACGTTCGTCGACGACGACATGAACGACCTGGTCATGGACAGGTGCCCCGGCGCCGATCAGGGGGATGCGGCGAGCCAGGAGGTGGTCGACGAGGGGGCTGTCGGTGCGACCACAGAGGGGGAAGATCGCGGCGTCGATCGCGTGGGCGGCGAGGGGGTTGGGGGCGCTGTCTCCGTGGTCGGCCAGGAGCAGCATGCTCGTACCCATGGCATCCAGTTCCTGGGCGAGCCCGTCGAGCACGGCGAGGGCAAACGGGTCGCGGAACGCGTGGAGCAGTCGGTCCTCGACGATGACGGCGACAGTGCCCGCTCGGCCCTGGCGCAGCGAGCTCGCCAACGGATCGGGACCGGCGTAGGCGAGTTCAGCCGCGGCGGCGTGCACGCGCTCGGCGGTCGCCGCAGCAACGGGACCCTTGCCGCTGAAGACGAGCGAGGCCGTGCTGATCGAGACGCCAGCCCGCTCGGCGACGTCACGCAGCGTGACCTTGCGCGTTTGACGAGAAGGGCTCATGGGGACGAGACTATCGAATCGATTCGATCGCATGTCCCCACCTTGCCATCTCCGCACCTACTGCACCGTAAGTGGGACAATCACCCCCCTTACGGTGCAGTAGGTGCGGGCATAACCCACGAGAGAGACCCGAGCCCGTGACCACCTCCGCCACCCTGCCCCGTGAACGCGTCGTCAGCGCCCGCACCGCCGTCTTCGTCGTCTTCGCGCTCGCTGGCATCGCCTTCGCGTCGTGGGCCTCGCGGATCGCGGATGCCAAGTCGACGCTCGACCTCACTGCGGGCCAGCTCGGAGCAACGCTCTTCGCGATGTCGGCCGGCTCGCTGCTGGCCATGCCCTCGACCGGGCGCATCGCCGAGCGGATAGGCGTCGTCAACACCATCCGCGTCGGCATGATCATCGGGATCGTCGGCTTCGCCACGATCGGCGCGGGTGTCGACTTCGCCGAGTCCCGACTCGTCGTCGGGGCCGGGCTCTTCCTCATCGGCAGCGGCGTCGGGGTCTGGGACGTCGCCATGAACCTTGAGGGAGCGAGCGTCGAGCGACTTCTCGGCCAGACCGTCATGCCTCAGTTCCACGCCGCTTTCAGCGGGGGGACCGTCGCCTCGGCGCTCGTGGGCTCCGCCATGTCGTGGGCCAAGGTGCCCCTCCTGCCGCACCTCCTGGTCTCCGCGCTGCTGGTCACCGGCGCCGGGTTCTGGGCGATGCGCGCCTTCCTGCCGCGCGATCTCGAAGAGGCGGAGGCTGCAGCCGAGCAGGCTGCGGCAGGGCCCGCCGAGGTTGCGGTGGGTGCCGGAGCGACCGATGCCTCGACGACAACGCGCCAGCGGTCGGCCTGGCTCGAGCCCCGCACCCTTCTCATCGGTCTCGTCACCCTCGTCGCCGCCTTCACCGAGGGCACCGCCAACGACTGGCTCGCGGTCGCCTTCGTCGAGGGCCACGACCTGCCGGCCTGGGCGGGCGTCCTGGGCTTCGCGACCTTCCTGTCCTTCATGACCATCGGTCGGCTGCTGGGCACCAGATGGCTCGACACCTACGGCCGCGTCCCCGTCCTTCGGGCCACGTTCGCGCTCGCCGTCATCGGATCCGTGCTCGTCATCTTCGGAGCGCCGTGGATGGCCTTCATCGGCGCCGCGATCTGGGGTGTCGGTGTCTCGCTCGGCTTCCCCGTCGGCATGAGTGCCAGCGCCGACGACCCGAAGCGCGCAGCGGCACGCATGTCGGTCGTCGCCACCATCGGCTACCTCGCCTTCATTGCGGGACCGCCCGCGCTCGGCTTCCTCGGCGACCACGTCGGTGTCCTGCGCAGCCTGCTCGCCGTGGGCACGATGGCGTTGCTGGTCCAGGTCATCCTCGAGTACGTGCGCGAGCCGGCACCCGACGCGACCACAGCGGTACCGGCAGCTGCGCGCGAGGTCGGCTGACCGGCATACGCCGCTCGCTTTTGTGCTCAGGGCGAACACGGGCCGGGACCGGGAGTGTGGGGGTGGAGCCGCGCGTTAAGGTCAGCGAAAGGCAAGACCCCACATCACGGCAGGAGCAGATCAGCGTGAGCAGCAACGAAATCGTCGCAGCCGGACCGGGCGACAAGCTCGGGCTCGATGACAGCATCTACAACCGCCTCCTCAAGGAGCGGATCATCTTCCTCGGCTCCGAGGTGCGCGATGACAACGCCAACGCGATCTGCGCGCAGATGCTCCTGCTTGCCGCGGAGGACTCCGACAAGGACATCTGGCTCTACATCAACAGCCCCGGTGGCTCGGTGACCGCAGGCATGGCGATCTTCGACACCATGCAGTGGGTCCCCAACGACGTCGCCACGGTGGCGATGGGCATGGCTGCCTCGATGGGGCAGTTCCTCCTGTCGGCAGGCACCCCCGGCAAGCGCCACGCGACGCCGCACGCGCGCGTCATGATGCACCAGCCCTCGGGCGGCATCGGTGGCACCGCGTCCGACATCAAGATCCAGGCCGAGCAGCTCCTGCACATCAAGAAGCAGATGGCCGAGCTCATCGCCGACCACACCGGTCAGACGCCGGAGCAGATTGAGGAAGACTCCGACCGGGACCGTTGGTTCACGGCACAGGAGGCCAAGGAGTACGGCTTCGTCGACCACGTGTTCTCGCGTGCGGACCAGGCTGGCAGCTCATCCGACAACCCGGTCACCGACTGACCCGGCGACCAGGAGACCCAAGAGATATGAACGCGAACCACCCCACCCAAGGACGACTCAGCGTGCCCCATTCGATGAGCCCGTCGAGCCGCTACATCCTTCCGCAGTTCGAGGAGCGAACCTCCTACGGCATGAAGCGGACCGACCCCTACACGAAGCTCTTCGAGGACCGCATCATCTTCCTCGGCGTGCAGGTCGACGACGCGTCCGCTGACGACGTCATCGCCCAGCTCATCGTGCTCGAGTCCCAGGACCCGGACCGCGACATCCTCATGTACATCAACAGCCCCGGTGGCTCGTTCACGGCGATGACCGCGATCTACGACACGATGCAATACATCCGGCCCGACGTGCAGACGTTCGTCATCGGTCAGGCGGCTTCGGCTGCCGCGGTGCTGCTCGGCGCGGGTGCCCCGGGCAAGCGTTATGCCCTGCCCAACGCACGCGTCCTCATCCACCAGCCGGCGATCGAGGGCACGGGCGGTATGGCCTCCGACCTTGAGATCCAGGCCAACGAGGTGCTGCGCATGCGTGGCTGGCTCGAGGACACCATCGCCCACCACGCGAGTCGTGACGTCGCACTCGTCCGCAAGGACATCGAGCGCGACAAGATCCTCTCCGCCGCCCAGGCCAAGGAGTATGGCCTGATCGACGAGGTGCTCGAGTCGCGCAAGGCCGCCAACGAGGACTGATCCTCGGGTCTCGCACAGCGCAGGTATGCCGTCCGCTCACCTGAGCGGGCGGCATACCTGCGTCCGGGGCCGGATCTGGATCTGGGGCCTGCCGCGCATGTCGTTCTCGCTGCGGCACGTCGTCCTGGCGCCATGCGCCATCGAGAACGACATGCCTGGACGAGAACTGGCGATCTCGCCGCCTCAGCCGCCGCCAGGCCTGTGGATATCTCCGCGGCCGGTTCGCGAGATCCTGTCAGGCTCGACGGCATGCTCGGTGCCGCTGCTCCCCTCCCGTTTGACCCCGGGACCCTCCGTCTGGCGTCGGACCTGCGTCGCAGCGGCATCGAGCCCTCCCGTGGTCCCTGGCACCACGTGCGCCGCGGCGTCTGGATCGATGGTGCGGTCTGGGCGACCCTGGACCCCACCCAGTGGCACGCTGCTTTCGTCCATGCCACGGCACTGCTGCGCAGGCTCGATGAACCCATGGTGTGCGCGGTCGAGGCCGCTGCAGCAGTCTGGGGCCTGCCGCGGATCGAGAACTGGCCAGGATTCGTCAGGCACCACGTGACCGAGCGTCGGGTGCGCGGTTCGATCCTGCTGCGCCCATATCTCGGTGCCGAGGTCGACCCAGTCCAAGAACAGGGACTGCTGGTGACTCCAGTGGCTCGCACGGTGGTTGATCTGGCCCGGACAGGCTCCGTGTTCACTGCCGTGGCCGCGGCCGACCATGCCCTCAGACATGGACTGTGCACTCCGGGGGAGCTTGAGGACGAGGTGCGCTCGATTCCGCCCAGGGCCGCAGGTCGCGTTCGGGCGGCCCTGGTGCGCGACCTTGCCGACCCCCTCAGCATGTCGCCGGGGGAGAGCCTCTCTCGGGTCCAGATGTTCCGGCTCAACCTGCCAAGGCCGCAGCTACAGCACGAAGTGCATGACGACGACGGCCTGGTTGGGGTCGTGGACTTCTGGTGGGAAGGCGTCGTGGGGGAGTTCGACGGGAAGATGAAGTACCGCGTCCCCGACGGTGCCAGCGCGGAGGAAGCCACGGAGATCGTCTGGCGAGAGAAGAAGCGTGAGGACCGGCTACGGCGCAGGGCTGCGGTGGGCCGCTGGATCTATCGCGAGGCATTGCAGCCCCACGTTCTGGCGCGGATTATTGCGCAGGCCGGGGTCACGCCGGTGGCCCGTCCGCGATGGTTCGATCTGCGGTCGGGCAACGCCGCAGGCTGACCCGGTCCGCGCATGTCGTTCCCGCCGCGGCACGTTGTTCCAATGCCGTGCGCCAGCGAGAACGGCGTGCGCGGTCGGGGCCTGCAGGTCCCGTGCCCGGCACGGTGGCGCGAGGACCGCAGGGAGGGTTCTGCCCTGAGCGGACAAGGGCGACTCGCGCCGTGTCGGGGGCGTTCAATGGGTGGTGTCGGCGTTGCTGCGAGGTAGCGTCGGTTGCGTCGCCCAAGGGCCGTCGGCTTGTAGGCACGCCGATGCAACGGAGCGGCACACCACCGTCTGGATGAAGGGACCTAGCCAAGTGGCACGAGTCGGAGAGACCAGCGATCTGCTGAAGTGCTCGTTCTGTGGCAAGTCCCAGAAGCAGGTCAAGAAGCTCATCGCCGGACCGGCGGTCTACATCTGCGACGAGTGCATCGAGCTCTGCAACGAGATCATCGAAGAAGAACTGGCGGAGTCCTCGGACCTCGGCGGCCTCGACGAGCTCCCCAAGCCCAAAGAGATCTTCGACTTCCTGCAGCAATACATCATCGGCCAGGACGTCGCCAAGCGATCGCTCGCAGTGGCCGTCTACAACCACTACAAGCGCATCCAGGCTGGTGAGGGTGTCGGCAAGAAGGACGCCGACCACGTCGAGATCTCCAAGTCCAACATCCTGCTCATCGGGCCGACGGGCTGTGGCAAGACCTACCTCGCGCAGACGCTGGCCAAGATGCTCAACGTCCCGTTCGCCATCGCTGACGCGACCGCACTGACCGAGGCCGGCTACGTCGGTGAGGACGTCGAGAACATCCTCCTCAAGCTCATCCAGGCCGCGGACTACGACGTTAAGAAGGCCGAGACCGGGATCATCTACATCGACGAGGTCGACAAGATCGCCCGCAAGAGCGAGAACCCGTCGATCACCCGTGACGTCTCCGGTGAGGGCGTGCAGCAGGCCCTGCTCAAGATTCTCGAGGGCACGACCGCCAGCGTCCCGCCGCAGGGCGGTCGCAAGCACCCGCACCAGGAGTTCATCCAGATCGACACGACCAACGTGCTCTTCATCGTGGGTGGCGCATTCGCCGGCCTTGAGAAGCTCATCGAGTCGCGCAGCGGCAAGAAGGGTCTGGGCTTCGGCTCCGAGCTGCACAACCCCAAGGACCTCGCCGAGTCGATCCACGAGGTCATGCCCGAGGACCTGATGAAGTTCGGTCTCATCCCCGAGTTCATCGGTCGCCTGCCTGTCATCACGACCGTCTCGCCCCTCGACATTCCTGCACTCACCGAGATCCTCACCGAGCCGCGCAACGCCCTCGTGAAGCAGTACCAGAAGATGTTCCGCATCGACGGGGTCGAGCTGGAGTTCACCGACGAGGCCGTTGTCGCCATCGCCGAGCAGGCCCAGGCGCGCGGCACCGGCGCCCGTGGCCTGCGCGCGATCATGGAGGAGGTCCTTCTCCCCGTGATGTTCGACGTGCCCAGCGATGACGAAATCACCAAGGTGGTCGTCACCGACGAGGTCGTCCGCAAGAACGTCCTGCCAACGATCGTGCGCCGCGATGCCGGCCCCAAGCGTCGGAAGCGCACGGCCTGAGCGCCCCCTCGAGCGACGCCGACCGGGACCGAACCCTGGCCTGGTCGGTTGAGTTGCGTGCCGTCCACGGCCGCCTCCGTCGCGCGCTGGACCTGGCCCGTGAGTCCATCGACTCTGCATCGGACCCAGAGTCTGATGCAGGTTCCGACTCGGGCGAGATTGCCGCAGACCTGCTCATCTACTGCCACGGTTTCTGCGCGGCCCTGGACGGCCATCACCGCAGCGAGGACAAAGGACTGTTCCCGCAGATCGCTGCCAGTAGTCCCGAGCTGGCTCCTGTCCTGGCCAAACTCAGCCAGGACCACAGCATGATGGCCCACCTCATCGGAGGGCTCCAGAAGGCACTCACGTCCGGCGCCGACCGCGAGACACTCCACGGCCACCTCGACGGGATCGGAGCCATCATGGAGAGCCATTTCCGCTACGAGGAACGGTCACTCCTCACCGTGCTGGACGGCATGCCTCTCACGCTCGGGCGACGCGACGCCTTCGGCGCGATCGTCGACTGACGCAAACTTTGGCGTATGCCGCCCGCTCACCCGGCGCCTGCGTGTCACCGACGTTCTGCGCCGGGAGCGGTGACGATCCGGGGCCGGTCCTGCGCGCGCGCCAGCACGAAGGCGAGGGCGAGAGTCGCCACCGAGGCGAGCGCGGCATACGTGATCACGGGGACCCCGGAAGGTGCGTCAGTCGACTGGGCCACGAGAAGCACCCACACCGGAAGGGCCAAGCCGATCACGGTGAGTCCGCGGCGAGTCCAGCGCAGCAGGGTCGCGCGGGGGAGCGGAGCGGCCGGTGGTAGTGCGGCCGCCAGTGCGGCGGCGAGATGGATCGTCAGCAGCGCCACGGTGGTGATCCCGGTCAGCGCCCAGTCGCGCACATCGGCGGGAACCTCCGTGCTCGACAGCCAGTTCGCTCCGTGCAGGGCGAGGAGCAACGCCGTGAGGCGGGACGCCGGGTCCAACGCCACGAACGGCGTGAGGAAGATGAGGATGCCGGCTCCGACGAGTGTGCCCGCGGGGGTGGCGAACGCGGCGAGGAGGGCCAGGCCGACCGACAACGTCGCGATGAGGACTCGCAGAGCCTTGTGTGACGGGGAGAGCGTCATCGCGTCACCAGCCGCGGAGAGCGTCGCTGGCGGCCGATGTCGCGCAGGACGAGGTCAAGGGTCCCCGGACCCGCCCACGTGACGATGGGGACGCCGCTGAGCCGGGTGCGGGCCATCTCTCGGGAACGCTCCATGAGTCGGAGGCGCCAGGCCAGCCGCGCGCTGGTCGACACCTCCAGCTCGGGGACGAGTCCGGCGAGTTCGTCATCACTGAGCAGGGCGTCGGCCATGGACTGGGGCAGTGTGTCGACGACCACCGTGGAGGTGCCACGACGCGCGAGGGCGGAGGCATGTGCGAGGACCTCGACCGACACGGCCGGGGTGAGGAAGACGACGAGCGTGCCGACCGAGACGGGGTGGCGCAGTTGGCCCTGCAGGCGCTTGGCATCGATGACCCCACCGTCCGCGACGCGTACTCGCGCCAGCACGTCGAGGAGTCGTCGCAACTGGTTGATGCCGAGTCCGGGTGAGAGTCGTGGGCTTCGGGTTGCCCCGAGAACCTGGAGTCCGACGCGGTCGCCAGCACGCAGGTAGTGCTCGGCCACCGCCGCTGCCGCACGCACACCATTGTCGAGGCTGCTGGCGTCACCGTGAATGCCCGAGCTGCGCCCGAGGTCCTGCATGGCGTCGACGAGGAGGAGGATCTCGCTGTCCTCGTCTGCATGGGTCGTCGTGACGTGCAGCTCGCCAGTGCGGACAGACAGGGGCCAGTGGATACGGCGCAGTTTGTCGCCGAATCGGAAGGCCCTGACGTCAGCGATCTCTGCTCCGTCGCCCTGACGCCGAGAGCGACTGCGGCCCACAAGTCCGTCGGGGTCCGGCACTGCTGACCGAGCCGAGAAGGCCTCTGGCAGTGGGACGGTCGGCACAACAGGAGCCTGGACGGCCCTGGGCTCCCAGCTGAACGCACCGAAGGCACTGCCCACCGCCACGGTGACGGGGCCGAAGGAACGCAAGCCCCAGCGGGTGCTCTGGCACAGCACGTCGAGCTGCCGTGCGGACCGCCCGGCGGGGTCTCCTAGGACGCTGGGGTCGCTGGGGTCGCTGGGGTCGCTCGGGTCGCTCGAGTCGCGCGAGCCGCCCATCTCACCCAAGTCGCCAACCGCGACCGACAGGCTCCTGGGGGTGTAGCGGGTGAACGCCGTCTCGGTGACCGCCATCCCGACGTCCTCGACACCGGGACCGGGCTCCACTGTCATCGTCCACGCCGTCGTCTGTCCCTCGCGCAGCACCGTGTGCCGCAGCCAGCAGTGGGCGATGGGTGGCATCGTCGGGCGTCGCACCAGCGACCACGCTGCGACGATCACGAGCGGACTGCCGAGAGCGACGGCGTCGGGGCGACGCAGGGCGACGCCGAGCGCGACGAGCGACAGGCCGAGGACGACCGAGCGCGCGAGGGCTGGAGTCGCCCGCCATCTCGCCGCGAGCTGGCTCCCCTCGGGTCCCACCGTCGGGATCGAGCGCTCGCTCCCGCCCTCTCGGACGGGGTCCGGCTGTCTCACGAGGAAGAGATCGGTGAGGGAGTGGGGACGCTCGAGAGGATCGAGGAAACGACGCTTTCGGCGCTGACGTCGTTGATCCAGAGCTCGGGGCGCACGGTCACCCGGTGGTCGAGCGCGGAGTGCGCGACCGCCTTCACGTCCTCGGGGGTGACGTAGTCACGGCCGAGGATCACGGCATACGCCCGGCTGGTCAGCATGAGCGCGAGGGAGCCACGTGGCGAAGCGCCGAGGACGAGGCTGGCATGCGAGCGCGTCGCCGCGGCAAGGCGTACGCAATAGCGTCCGATGCCCTCGTCCACGGTGACGGTCTCCACGGCGTGTTGCATCGCGACGAGCCCGGCGGCGTCGGTCACGGCCGGCACGGTCTGCGCCTCCTGCTGCCGCTCGACCCGGCGCCGCAGAACCTCCCACTCCTCGCCCGAGGTGGGATAACCGAAGGAGATACGCAACAGGAACCGGTCGAGCTGGGCTTCTGGCAGCGGATAGGTGCCTTCGTACTCCACGGGGTTCGCGGTGGCGAGCACGTGGAAGGGGCGCGCCAGCGCAAACGTCTCGCCCTCCACGGTGATCTGCCCCTCCTGCATGGCCTCGAGGAGCGCCGACTGAGTCTTGGGAGGCGTGCGGTTGATCTCGTCGGCAAGGAGCAATTCGGTGAAGAGCGGCCCGCGCCGGAACGCGAACTCCTGGGTGCGCTGGTCATAGATGAAGGCACCGGTGAGATCACTCGGTAGCAGGTCGGGGGTGAACTGAGCGCGCGCGAAGTCGAGCCCGAGGGCCTGCGCGAACGACCGAGCGGCGAGGGTCTTGCCGAGACCGGGGAAGTCCTCCAAGAGGATGTGTCCGCCGGCCAGGACACCTGCGAGGACGAGTTCGAGGCTGGCTCGATTGCCCACGACGGCGCGCTCGACCGCGGCAAGAATGTGCGCCGCGCGATCGGTGACCTCGGGCAGCGTGGGGGTGTCAGTCACTCATTCCTCCTCGAGCGTGCTGATGAACGATGTGAGCTGGGCGGCGCTCACGGGCCGCGGGGTCGGAGACGTCAGGTATGCCGTGAGATCGGGTCCCAGCGCCGCGGCCACCTCCTCGAGGTGGTCGGTGTCACCCTCGTGCACTCCGCCTGGGTCGGCGAGCGGAGCGTGTCCTCCTCGCACGAGCTGCGCGTCGGCGACGGACAGCACGCTGTCCCGGAGCTCTCGCTGGGCATCCACATCGCCGGTGATCGCGGCGTCGATGGTTCGCGCGATCCAGGTCACCCGATGGTCGTTCCCGCGCGGTCGCACTTCGCTGCCGGCGCTCGTCGTCCAGTCGACGCCGGCGTTCTCGCGCACGAGCCAGACGCTGATGGCGACCAGGGCGAGAAGCATGGCAGTGGAGGCGAGGAGCAGGGACGGTCTGCCCAGCACGGGTGCGACAACCACGAGTGCGCCCAGCAGACTCGCAGCGGCCACCGTGAGCGTCACGGGGCGACTCCGCAGGAGTTCTGCCGCGCGAGACCTCATGGGGTCTTGCCCAACGTGCGCTCGGGAGCCGTCAGCAGTGGACGCTCGAGGTCGTGACGGATCTGTCGCAGCGCCGATCGCGCCGTTTCGCGCTGTGGCTCGCCGATGGGGTGCGCGGAGAAGCGGGCCTCGCGATAGACGTCGGCGAGCCGCGCGAGGGACTCCAAATCGACGTCATGCCGCTCAAGCACGGCCTTCACGAGTTCGGCCGGCGTGCGCGACGTGTCGTCGCCGACGCCCACCAGCTGTGCCGTGTGCTCCAGGGCCAGCCACGCATTGATCACCGCCTCGCCGGAGGCGCCGCGCTCGAGTTGGGCCTCGCTTCTGGTAAGGCCGGCTCGGAGGACATCGGGCAGGACCTCGCCGCGAACGTCGTCCTTCGCGGCGACATCGCTGCCGCGCAGTCGGTCGATGAGGTTCCGGACGAGCCAGACAATCACGAGGAGCACCACGGCCCCGGCGAGAACCAGCAGCAGCCGACCCGTCCAGGTGATGAGGGACTGGACCACGTGGCTGTCCCCGAACCTCTCCAGGTACAGTCCCTGCAACAGCCCCGGGTCCTCGCCCACCTCGAAGTCGACGGGCGGACCTGCCTCCCCCGGGTCTACCACGGACGAAGAGGGTGAGAGCTGGGTCGGGCCCGCGCCGGAGACCAACGCAGCGAAGAACAGCGTGATCGCGGTTCCCACCGCCCAGGCGCCATCGCCTCGACCCATGCTCACGAGGTTACGCCGGATGGTGCGTGCGCCAACCCTCTTTCGCGGTCGCCATTCGGTTGCCGCAAGGGGTGGCGGTCGAGGGACGGCACGGGCAAGGATGGCCATGTGGCCACGGCATACCGACTTCGCGCTGGTGACACGGGTCCGGTGCAACAGTCTCCGGCGACGTGTGGCTCCGCCTGCCTGACCGTGGCACGGATGCTCGTGGACCCGGTCTTTGCCAGCTGGGTACGCACCGGCACCCCTCACCTGCCCGGCTCGCCGGAGGGAGACACGGAAGCGGCGCGGTTCGCGGCCTACGAACGCGTGGTCATGCAGCGGACCAACGGCATCTTCGGTGCACACCATCGACTCAACACGCCTTGGCCACGAGCACTGGGCACACCGCCCTGGGGCGCGAAGCGAGAGCTTGAATACGGTGCGGCCACCGCGGGCACCCGCTATGACGTCGACACTGTCCGTCAGCTGGCCGACGAGAGCCTGCGGGATGCCTTCGAGCACCTCGTTGACGTCGTCGCGGAGGGAGAGCCCGGCCTGCTCTATGTCGGCAATTCGTATCTGCCGCGTCACGTCGTTCTCGTCCTGGCGGGTGACGGTGACCGGGTGCTCGACGTCTATGACCCCGGCACCGGTCGTGTCGACCATCTGCGTCGCGACACCGTCGTCCAGCGGCGGATTGCCCTGAGCGGCTGGCAGGTCCCGTGGTTCATCGTCCAACCGACCGGTCACCGACGGGTGCGGATCTTCTCGGCCGCACCGTCCCGGGGCCGGGTGCGTGCGACGTCAGGTGCGTGACCCGAGCTGGCGGAGCACGCCGAGGGTGATGAGCAGGATCGCGCTGAGGTAGGTCACCATGATCCAGAAGCCGGGCAGGGGTACGTCCACCGACGGCACGAACTCGCCCACGGCGATGAGCGCGTCAGAGACGAGGAACAGTGCCCCGCCGATGCCGGCAAGACGGTGAACACCGGCTGACAGCAACGCCATCAGTGCCAGTGCCGCGGCATACGCAGCGATCCCGACGGTCAGCGTCCCGGCGCGTGGTGCGCACACGAGCACCATCACGACCGCCACCGCTGCATAGCCCCACGCCCAACGGCTTCCCAGCAGGGACTCCCGACGCCACGGCCAGAACCCGGCGATGAACAGGGCGTGCGCCACGAGGAACGACCCCATGAGAGCGATAAATGAGACCGATCCGGGCACGACGTCCGGCAGCGTGTCTCCGACCCACGAGAACACGAGGCCCGCCGCCGTGAAGCGAGCCAGCCGCGACCGCAATCCGGTCTGGGCGGCGAGAGCCAACAGCAGCCACGGCACCGCGACCCACTGGGTCGCGTTCGCGAGCGGCTCGGCACGGGCCAGGTGGGCACCGAGGTGCACCACAACGACGACGGCGTATGCCGTGAGCGCACCTCCCGCTCCTGGCGTGAGTCGCGTGCCGGGTGAGGTGGCGGGCACCGTGGCCGGAACTGGTGCTGCGGCGCTCACGACTGCGGCTTGGGCTTCTCCACGGGGATGAGCTCGACGTCGCTCGCGCCCCAGGTGTCAGCCGCAACGAGGTCGAGCGTGCCGGTGATCTTGCCGGCCGAACGCAGGTCCTGCTCGCCCGCACGAACGAAGTAGAGGAGCGCCTCGGGTCCGGCCAGGGTCATCCGAGCGACCTCGGCGCGCATCGACAGCTTGGCTTCCGACTTGCTCTTGCGCACCGTCGCCAGCGCGGCACCGACCGCACCGAGCATCGCCGGGTCGACGGCCTCGCCAGCGACAGCGACCTCGTCGGGCGTCGGCCACGTCGTGACGTGAACCGAGCCGTCGTGCCACCACGACCACACCTCTTCGGTGACGTAGGGGAGGAAGGGCGCGAGCAGGCGCAGGAGGACGTCGAGCGCGATCCGCAACGTGGCCCGGGCCGATGCTGCCTCGGCGTCACCCTGAGCACCGTAGGCGCGGTCCTTGACGAGCTCGAGGTAGTCGTCGCAGAAGGTCCAGAAGAAGGTCTCCGTCACCTCGAGCGAACGGGTGTAGTCCCACGACTCGAAGCCGGCGGTCGCCTTCTCGACGACCTCCCGCAGACCGGCGAGCAGGGCGCGGTCGAGCGGGTTGGTCACGTGCGAGGCCAGCTCGCCGTCGACCTCCCCGAACGAGAGCGCGAACTTCGACGCGTTGAGCACCTTGATCGCGAGGCGGCGGCCGACCTTCATCTGGCCGACGTCATAGGCCGCGTCCGCACCGAGGCGCCCGGAGGCCGCCCAATAACGAACGGCGTCGGCGCTGTGCTCACGCAGCACGTCCTCGGGCGTGACGACGTTGCCCTTGGACTTGCTCATCTTCTTGCGGTCGGGGTCGAGGATCCAGCCGCTGATGGCGGCGTTGGTCCACGGCACGGTGCCGTGCTCGAAGTGTGAGCGCACGGCGGTCGCGAAGAGCCAGGTGCGGATGATGTCGTGAGCCTGCGGGCGCACGTCCATCGGGAAGACCTTGTCGAACACCGGATCCGTTGTGACAGAACCGGACTCATCCACTCGGCGCCATCCCGCGGCGATCTGCGGCGAGAGGGACGACGTCGCCCAGGTGTCGAGCACGTCGGCGTCGCCGATGAATCCACCCGGTTGGTCGCGCTGGGACTCGTCGAAACCTTCGGGGGCCTGGGCCGCAGGGTCCACGGGCAGCGACGCCTCGGACGGCACGATCACCTGGTCCCACAGCGGCTCACCATCGGCGTCGAGCGGATACCAGACCGGAATCGGCACACCGAAGAAGCGCTGACGCGACACGAGCCAGTCACCGTTGAGGCCACTGACCCAGTTCTTGTAGCGAGCGCGCATGAAGTCAGGGTGGAAGGCGATCTCGTCACCGCGGCCGACCAGGGCGGCGTTGAGTTCGGCGTCGCGACCACCGTTGCGGATGTACCACTGCCGCGAGGTGACGATCTCGAGCGGCTTCTCACCGCGCTCATAGAAGTTGGCCTTGCGCTGCGTCGCCTTGGGCTCGCCGTCGAGGTCGCCGGACTCGCGCAGAGCCGCCACGACGGTTTCGCGTGCCGAGTGGACGGTCTTGCCGGCAAGCTCGCCAAACAGGTCGGCGCCGGGCCCGCTCGCAAGCCACTCAGGCGTCTCCGCCTGGATGCGGCCCTGACGGGTGATGACCGAACGCGTCGGCAGCTGCAGCTCGCGCCACCAGATGACGTCGGTGAGGTCGCCGAAGGTGCAGCACATCGCGATGCCCGCACCCTTGCCCATCTCGGCCATGGGGTGAGCGACCACGGGCACCTCGACACCGAACAGCGGCGAGGTGACCGTGGAACCGAAGAGGCCGGCATACCTCTCGTCGTCCGGGTGCGCGATGAGCGCGACGACCGAGGGGATGAGTTCGGGACGCGTCGTCTCAACGACAACCGACCGTCCGCCCTCTGTTGTCGACTGGAACGCGACACGGTGATAGGCGCCGGGGTAGTCACGCGCCTCGAGCTCGGCCTGTGCCACAGCAGTCTGGAAGGTCACGTCCCACAGCCCAGGAGCCTCAGCCTGGTAGGCCTCGTCGCGAGCGAGGTTGCGCAGGAACGCCTGCTGCGCCGTCGCGCGGGAGTGGTCGTCGATCGTGCGATAGGAGATGTCCCAGTCGAAGGACTGCCCGAGGCGACGGAACAGCGACTCGAACGCCTTCTCGTCCTCGACGGTCAACTCGTCGCACAACTCGATGAAGTTCTGGCGCGAGATCGGCATCGCATCGCCGGCGCGCAGGCTCTTGGCGTCGCCGCGGTGGGGCGGCTCGAACGACGGGTCGTGGGGGAGCGAGGCGTCGCCGCGCACCCCGTAGTAGTTCTGCACCCGCTTCTCGGTCGGCAGGCCGTTGTCGTCCCAACCGATCGGATAGAACACGTTGAATCCGACCATCCGCTTGTAGCGCGCCATGCAGTCGGTGTGCGTGTAGGAAAAGATATGACCCATGTGCAGGCTGCCCGACGCGGTCGGCGGGGGCGTGTCGATCGAGAAGACCTGCGACCGGCCACCCTCCAGCGCTGCCTCGCGGTCGAACGCATAGGTCTGCTGGTCCGCCCATACCTGCCCCCACTTGTCCTCGAGGCCGTCCAGCGAGGGGCGCTCCGGGATGGTGGCAGCGCGAGATGGCGTGAGGTCAGCAGGCATGGGCGTGATTCTCCCAGAACCTCACCAGTGCTCCCAACCGGGTTCCTTTGCGGCGTATGCCGCCCGCTCGCCGCCGCGACCGTCTCACCTTCCGATCGCGGACGTCCGGGGGCTCAGCTTTCGGTCGGCTTGCGCAGCATCCGGGCCATGGCGAGACCCAGGACCGTGGCGGCGACACCGAGGAGGAGCCACTGGACGGCCGCTCGGTCGGGCGCACGGGGGTCGCGGGCGGGGGTGAGGTCGATGGTCGAGACCTTGGGTGGCGACGTGACCCGCGGCGCAGCTCCGGGTGCCACAGGACCCGCAACACTGTTGTCGAGAACGGCTGTCATCGCCTCGTAGGGCTGGACGACACCCCATCCGGACACGTTGTCCCGCACCGTGCGCGAGCCCCGCGATGCGGTGGCCTCGAGGCGGTAGGTGATGTCGGCCGATGTGGCCTTGGGGAAGGCCTGGCGCAGGAGGGCCGCCGCGCCGCTGACATAGGCCGTGGCATAGCTGCTCGACTGCTGCGCCTCCGAGAAGACGCAGTCGCCCCAGGATCGGAAGGTCGTGATGACGTTGTCGCCCGGTGCCGCGAGGTCGACCTGAGGTCCGCGGATGGAGTTTTCGGAGACGACATCGTTGGGACCCGAGGCCGCGACGCCGATCACGCCGGAGTAGCCGGCCGGGAAGCGCAGGCCGTCCTTGGTCTCAGCTGCCTGCTCGCGATTGCCACCGGAGGCCACGACGACGATGCCGGCCCTGACGGCGGAGGCGATGGCTGCGCGGACGTCGGGACGGTTTGATGTCGTGGACAGCGAAAGGTTGATGACGTCGGCTCCGGCAGAGACGGCATACGCAATGCCCTTGGCCAGGTTGGCCGACCGCTGTTGCTCCTCGTCCCCGCCCTCGCCGCCGGTGATCTTGACGGGCAGGATCTGGGAGTCCTTGGCGACTCCGATCACGCCCGACTTCTCACCGATGTCGCGTGCGGCGATGATGCCGGCGAGGGCGGTGCCGTGGCCGTTCTCGTCGGTGGTCGCGGCACCCCCGACGAAGCTCTTGCCCGGGAGCACCGAGCCCCTGGGGAAGTGAATGTTGTTGGCCGAGACGCCGGAGTCCACGATGGCGACGACGACACCCTTGCCCGTCGCGAGCGGCCAGGACTGGGTCGCGCCGAGTCGGGCCAGGGCTGGTGGGGCATCCGGGACGAAGCGCGTCTGGCCCTCGGTGCACGCTCGCGCCTCGGCGTGAGCCGCCGGTGTGCCTGCGGGGGCAACGAGACCGCTCGCCACCAGCCCGAGCGCGCCGAGCGTGGCGGCGATCCCGATCCGACGACGAGTCACGACGCGGCGGTCACGGTGGTCTGGGCGCCCTTGACGCTGAGGACCGGGCCGGTGCGGAACAGCTCGGCCCACGACTGGGGCACCGGGGCGACGTCCGAGGACTGATAGCCGAGTCGTTGCAGCAGATCAGGTGTCGAACCGTCGATCGCGTAGGCGGTGCCGGTCTGGTCGATTGCCATCAACGGACCTGCGTTCAGAGAGCCGGCGCCGACGGCGCGGACCAAGGATCCGGTGCCCAGATCGACCGCCACCTTGCTGACGCCCGGCTCCGGTCTCACCGTCTCGGACGTGGACAGGTTCACCGTGGGCCGCGTGCCGCTGGCCGCAGTGAGGCTCGCACAAGGGGTGTCGTCGACGAGGGTCGGCAGGGAGGTCGGCCATGCCCCCGGGGCGACGCGCTGCGGTTGCACCTTGAGCTGGGTCACTTGGGCAGGTGTCACCGGGAGGTCCTCGGTATTGCTGCCTGAGCCGATCCGGTAGAGGGCGTGGGCGAGGTCCGGCAGCGGTTCGAGCTCACCAGCCGTGTTGACGAGATAGCGGCGCGCTGCCTGGCCGCTGTTGCCGACCGCAAGGACTGAGCCAACGGTGGCCCCTGGCGGCAGTCCCGGCGCGGCCTTGCCGAAACCGGGAATGCTCAGAGGTGCGAGTGCCGGCCCGAGGGCGAACAGGTTGGTCCACACGGCCGGCGCCTGCCGTGGCGGGCGGCCGTCAAGGCTGAGCGCCAGCGTGACGGCGGAGAGCTGGGCCGCCGACACCGGATAGCGCATCCCGCCAGCGATGACGAACGCCTGGCTGCCGGTCATCACCACGGACGCGCCCGGTGCGGTCGGCGTGCTCTTGGCTGATGCACCCACTGCGGTCGACACACCACCCTCGGTGCCGAGGCACGAGACCCACCCGCTGTTGGTCAGGGACTTGGGCGGAGTGAGGGAGTCGGGTGCTCCGAGAATGCCGATCGTGCTGCCGCGCTTCTGGGTGGCGAGCTTGTCGTCGGCCACGGTGATGACTTCGAAGCTGTTGGCCGGGATGAGGAGGCGGGCGCTCGTGGTGTTGAGGACCGGGTGCAGCGTCTTCTTGATGGAGACGTAGCGGGCACCGCTCGTCTTGGCGATGACGAGCTTGTTGTCGCCCCAGTTGTCCGGCAGGGAGCCCTTGAGCCACCCGAAGGCGAGACTGCCGATGACGAGCACGATGGTGAGGGCGAGCCCGCCGATGACGGCCTTCATCGGCCGGTGCGGCTCGACCTCACGACCTCCCGGAGCGCCGCTGACGAACGCGGTCGTCAGGCGACGCTTGCTGAATGACTGGGCCTCGACGAGGTCCTTCTTGGTGGCCATCGCCTGACCTCAGAGGAGCCCGACGGCGAAAGCCGCCAAAGGCATGAGAGTAACGAGGGCGACACCCTCGGCCGCGTCGGCGATCCGGCCGAGCTGGACGCGGGTGCGGGGCAGGACGAGGGCCATCCCCACGACGAGGGCGGCGGCGAGCGCGAGGGCCAGCGCGAGGATCGGTCTCCACTCGGGGTGGGTGTGGGCTGCAGCGACGGCGGCGACGGCCACACCGGCCACTCCCGCGATCATCGCGATGAGCACGGTCGTGCGGGTCCTGCTGTGGCGGGTCCGCAGCAACGTGGCCACGAAGCCGACGAAGGTCAGCAGCGCGCCCGCCACGCCCGCTGCGACGAGCTGGGGTGTGCAGAGGATCATCACGCCCGCACTCGCCACACCGAGAGCGATCATGAGTTCATGGCCGGCGGCGACCTGGCTCTTCACCCGGTCGCGCTCCACCTCGGGGGTGTCGCCGAAGATCTCGACGTCGGACTTGGGCGGGTGAGTCGTGAGGCGGCTCGATGACAGGCCCACCCAGGGGAGGACGTTGCCGACGATCGCGGCGATGACGAAGGTGACTGCAGCAACCGACGTGATGCCCCATCCGACGTAGTGGCTCAGCGCGCCGAGCGCCACCATGGCCAGGCCCACCGCGGCGGTCGCGCCGACGAGGAGCTGGTGGTGGGTCACGGCCACGGCACCGAGCACCCCGACCACGGCCACGCCGACACCGGCATACAGGAGGCCTTCGCCCCACAGGGGGGCGTCGGGCATGGCCGCATAACCGGACACACCGGCATACGCCACGGCGGTGAGCGCGAGGGCGACCGCAGCGGAAGGCTGACTGCGCACATGGGCGAGGACCGCCGCAGCTCCGACGAGCAACAGCGCGCAGACGCCGGCGAGGGCCGAGATGAGGATGCCGCTGTCGCGTGCCGTGAAGAGCGCGTATGCCGCGGCGAGGAAGAGGACGACCGCCGCACCGACCGCTGTGCCTGCGCTGTGTGAAGGGGTCCACGGCGTGAACTGGGTCTCGACCAGGTCGGCGACCGCCTCGACGACGTCGTCATAGACCTTCTCGTCGTCGGGTCGGTTGGGCTCGAGAGCAAGGACTGAACCGTCCTCAATGCCCTGTGCCGCAAGGCTTCTGTCACCCTCGATGATCTGGCCATCGGACCGGACGAGGCGATAGCCCATGCTGGCCGAGTGGGCGTCGAGGACGCCGAGCTCGCGCGCCAGATCAGGGATCACCTCGGCGACCGGGATGGAGCCCGGGATGCCGAGGTCGGCCCGTCGCGTCCCTGATGTCACGGACAGCCTGACGAGTGACGTCGCCGTGCTCTGACTCACGAGTGTGATCCTCCCCGGTGGTGCATGCCCTGGTCCGCCCCGCCGCAGCGGAGATCGCACCCGAGCATAGACGGGGAGTTCTCCCCATGGCTTAGCACTGGGTCCCCCCGTATGGTCTTCCTTGTCAGGACTTCGGGGGAACAGCTACACCGGGGTCCAACCACCAGGAGTGGTCGGTAGGACCACCGAGGTCCATTGGACCATCGACAGAAGGGAAGTGACATGGGCAACACGACACACAGCGTTGGCGCTGGCGCCATCGCCAAAAGTGCCAGCATCGTCGATCAGACGAGGACCGACCTCAAGACCAAGCTCGGCACCCTGCAGGGGCAGATGGAAGAGGTGAAGGCGCACTGGGAGGGTGCAGGCGCCGGTGCCTTCCAGAACGTTCAGAACGCGTGGACGGTCCAGGCGAAGGACCTTGTCGACATCCTCGACAACTTCCGCGAGAACCTCGTGTCCAACGACAAGCAGTACACCGCAGACGACCAGGGCGCATCCGACATGCTCAGCAAGTACACGTCGCAGATGGGTGGTAAGTGATGAGTGGCCAGAACATCAAGGTTGCCGGTGGCGGCCTCGACACGCTGATCGACGCCATGGTCAAGGGTGTCAACGACCTCAAGTCCAAGGTCACCGACATGGAAAACGACATGAAGCCCCACATGGGCGAGTGGGAAGCCGGCTCCAAGCTGGCCTTCGAAGATGTCAAGCGCAAGTGGAACGGTGAGGTCGAGGACCTCAACCAGCTGCTCCTCGACATCAAGACTGCTGTCCAGCAGTCCAAGGAGGCTTACCTCGCTGGTGAGCTCAAGAACAAGAACAGCTGGGGCTGACCTCTCGGTCATGCACAGCTGGGTCCGTGCCGACACCCCGAGCCGGGGTGTCGGCACGGCCTGCGTCACAGCGACGCGACGTAGTGACGCCATAACGTAGTGACGATGCATATCTGGGGAGGAAGCCATGGCCGGTGACGAGATCAACTACCCGACTGAGCACATGAGGACGGTGGGCAAGAACGCTCACCAGGAATGGGGCGCCGACACTGACGCGACGCACACCACCCTCAACGAGGCGATGGCGGCGAAGGACTCGTTCGGGAACATTGCCGCACTCGCGCAGTACGGCTCCGTCTTCGAGCAGGTCAAGAACGTCTACGTCGAGGCCATCGCGGGGGCGAAGACCGACCTCCTGGCTGTCGCCGAAGGGATCACGAACTCGGCCAAGAACACCCAGAACCAGGACGATGCCGCCGAGGCGGCGCTCGTGGCGCTCTGGCAGAACTGGGAGCGTGGCCCGCTCGAGAACGAAAGCCGGAGGGACGAGGCTGCGGCAACGCCTGAGGCCCAGGCAGCGGCGGCGGCCACCGACGAGGCCGAGGCCGCGACGGGTGTCTCGCCCGAATCGGAAGAGCCCGCAGTCGACGCAGGGCCCAACCCCGACACGCGCGCCGATGGCGAGCTGCCAGCCACCACCGGATCCGGGCCCGAAGCGAACCCTGTTCCGTGACCATGGCTGCCCACGCGATCCGACGAGCCATTCCGGGTGCCAAGGCGACCGTGCTCGGCCTTGCCACGGTGACGAGCGTGCTCGTCGCCGCACCCCAGGCGTCGGCGGATCAGCTCGACGACGGACAGTGGTGGCGGACCGCCATGGGGGTCGCCGAACTGCAGACCAGAGGGGCCGGTGAGGGCATCACCATTGCCCTGATCGACGGGCCGATCGACCAGAGGGTCCCCGAGCTCAAGGGGCGCGTGGCGTCCACCAGAACCGAATGCCTCACCGATGACGGGGGGGCGCAGAAGTCGTCTGTCGCTGGGCCGGACGCAGAGCACGCGACCATGATGGCTTCCCTCCTCGTCGGCAGCGGCACGGGCACCGCGGCGGGCGGGCGCGGTGTGGCCGGCATCGTCCCGAACGCGACCTTGCGGCACTATGCCGTCGCCTTTGCCGGGCCCCCGTCAGCCCCGGAAGACCTCCGGTGCATCCTCAAGGGCAGCTCAAGCAACGCCACGGATCTCGCGACCGCCCGGGCGATCCGCCAGGCCGTCAAGGACGGCGCCAAGATCATCAGCATCAGTCTCACGACGGACTACACGAGCGACTACGTCCCCGCGCTGCTCGAGGCCTACAAGGCGGGGGCGATCGTCGTTGCGTCGACCAACAACGATCGACGCAACGTGTTCTGGCCGGCGATTGGCAATGGCGTGGTCACCGTGACCCATGTGGACGCCAAGGGCAATCTCGACAACAGCGCGCCACGAGGGAGTTCGCTGGTCGACCTCACGGCACCCGGCACCAAGATCGCGGCTGGTGGGTGGCGTTCCTCGGGCTGGCGCAGCGACGTCATTGCGGACGGGAGCTCGCAGGCCACGGCCATCACGGCCGGAGGCCTGGCGGCAGTGTGGTCCGCGCACCCCAACGCGACCGGCAACCAGGTGCTCCAGGCGGCGAAGGACGCAGTCGGCGTCCGCTCTGAGAACGGCAAATTCCTCACGTGGTTCCGTCGGGTGGGCACCGGTCTGCCCAAGTCCACCGTCAAGACCGAGTCCTATGGCTATGGGATCTTCTCCCCGGCCGATGCGGTCAAGCTCGATGTCGAGAAGTTGCCCGATACGAATCCTTTGGTGACGGACCGGCCCGTCGACGACCCGACAGCCGCAGAGATCGCTCAGGCGACTGCACCCAGCTCCACGCCTTCACGCTCAGTGACCTCGTCGGCAGGCAGTTCCGCGGCGACCACGACCGCCCCCGATGTCGCCGAGGGCGCGGCGTCGGAACCCACGACCACTGACTCCCAGCAGTCGGTGCTGCCGTGGCTCGGTGCTGGCCTGCTCATCCTCCTGGGCGGCGTCGGCTTCATCGCGTGGCGACGACGTTCCTCTCGACTCAACTCACCCGTGAACGACCCAGAGGCAGCGGCGGATGGGGCCGCTGCCACGACGAAGGAGAACACTCATGCGTGATCCAGACGCACCTCGTCCCGATCCGGTTCTGAACGACAAGGCCAAGCACTACGAGCGAGAACTGCACAAGATCTTCGCCGTGGACACGGCGGCGATCTGGCTCACGTGGGACGACTGGAAGACAGCAGAGACCAAGGTCTCTGCTTTGGCCAAGGCCGTCCGAACGACGAAGCGGTCGTTGCAGGAGCCCAGCGGTGAGAAGGGCTGGAGCGGGCCGGCCGCCGACGTGGCCTACGACAGCCTCGACCGGCTCAGCACGTCCCTCGACGATCGTTCGCGCGAGATCGCCGACGTCAAGAGCAGCCTCGACGATGTCTACAAGGCGGTGAACCTCGCGAAGGATGAGTTCAACAGCAAGGTGAACTCGATCTCGACCTGGGTGGATGCCGGCGCTCACAAGAAGCTGCCGGACGGCGCCCCGCCCAATGCCAGCATCGACACCTACGGAGTCACCGACGCAGCAGCTGTGTCGGCCGAGGAGGACAAGAAGTGGGAAGAGCGCAACCAGGCGGCAAAGGCTGTTCTTGACGCACTGGGCGCGGACACCCAGGCCGCGTCGGCCAAGATGCCGATCGACACCACGGGGGACTCCGAGACCCCCTACAGCAACCAGGGTCCGGCCGCCAACAACCACACGTCGGGGACGGCCAGCCAGTCGAGTTCCGCTGGCTACATCTCGGGCGGCCAAGCGGTGGTGACCGGGCAGCTTCATCCGGTTGACAGCAATGGCAACAACGGGGGGGATGACGTCATCCAGCATCCTCCCGAGCCCGAAGATCCTGTAGTGATCGTCTGCGAATTGCCGCCTGATCGTCTGCCTGACGGAGAAGACGTGGGGCTCGACCCGATCAGCTCCGACGGTCCCGTCACGGGGACGACCGGAGTGACACCCGGTGACGGCCCCTCGGGCTCGCAGGGCGGCTACCCCTCAGGTGGCGGAGGAGTCAGCGCAGGCGGGGTTGCGGCCGGAGGGATCGGCGGGGCCGCTGGGCTCGGCGGGCTGCTCCGCGGTCGTGCCGGCGGCGGAATGCTCTCCTCCGGTGGCACGCCTCGCGGCGGTGCTAGCTCCGCCCGGAGCAACGGTGCGGGCGCGCGTGGTGCGGCCGGCGGGCGACCTGGAGCAGCAGTGGGGCGCCCCGGTGGCGCCCAGATGGTCCCCGGCGGCGGCGGAACATCCGCAAGGGGAGGGTCGTCAGCTCGCGGTAGCGCTGTCAAGGGCGCAACCAGCTCGGGTCGCTACGGCGTTCCCAAGCTGGGCGCGGGCAACGGCGCGGTTCCTGCCGGTGGCGGGCAGTCGGGCAAGGGCGCGAGCAAGACCACCGGCACCGGCAAGGCCGGAGGTCGTGGCGGAGCCGGTCGTGGCGGTGCCTCGATGGGTGCAGCCGCAGGTGGCGGTGGTCGCAAGGGTGACAAGAAGGACCAGCCCCAGGACGTCGAGAAGCTGACGCACGAGGACGAAGAGGCCTGGTTCGAGGGGACTGAAGAGTCCAGCCCCCAGGTCTGGGAGTGACGTCAACCCAGCAGTGAGCTGACGCAGGTCAGCGACTCATCCGGCGGATGGCCTCAACCCGAGGTCATCCGCCGGATTGCTTCGACCCCACCTGCGGCGACGATGCCCAGGGGCAGGGACAGGGCAACGGTCAGGGTCTCGATCGAGTCGGCGAACCGAGACATCCGAGTGGACCGGTAGCCCTTCACGATGGCACTGGCGCTCACCACACTGATCCAGGCGATGCCTGTCGCCACGAGGAAGACCACGAGCGTTGCGCCGGACCAGCCGGTGGCGAGCAGGGCGAGGGCGGCAGCCAGCAACAGGGCACCGCACGCGGCAAGCATGCTGTAGCGCGGCAGACGGTCGCGCACCGAGCGGGACTGGTAGCCGCAGGCGAGCGCGGCCACGACGAGGACGGCCACCGACCCCCAACTCGTCACGGTGTCACGCACCGGTGTCGTCACGAGGAGCCAGCCGCTCACGGCTGTCGCGAGCGAGAGGTATGCCGTACCGATCGCCACGATCTCGCGGGCCGCCTCGAACCGCGCCCGCATGTCGCCGCGCGAGATCCGCTTCCGACGACCGGCGCCCCGTTCGCGGACGGACCAGATCGTCGTGGCGAGGCGCTCCGTGTCGACCAGCTGGTTGAGGTCGACGGTGAGGCTCGTGGTCGGCAGGAGGCGCATCAGCAGTGGGCCGAGCCCGGTCACCAGCGCCGCGATCGCGGGACCCGGCCAGTCGAGGACCGTGCCGAGCCCAACAAGCAGACCCAGGCCGCCGATCGCCGACATCACGGTCCTGTCACCGGGGGAGTCGACCGCGACGCGGGTGCGGGTGATGGCAAGAGCAAGGACGGCCACGGCGCAGCCGGCCACCACGGCCACCGACGCCCGGCCGGGGGACTCCGGTAGGGGGAGCGTCAGCCCAGCGGCGAGCCCGAGCGCCGGCGCTGTGGCGGCGGCAGCGAATTGGTGCGACCTCTGTGTGCTGAGGGCAGCCAGACCGATGGCGCCGGCAGCAAGGAGTCCTGCGGCGACCGTGGGCATCCAGGCAGTCGTGACGCCCCAGATGGTGGAGGGCTCCGACGAGCCGTCGACGGAGTGCGCGAGGCTCCACGCGGCGACCAGGCTGATGACGGCACCGAAGGCGGCCGCGAGCCAGATCAGCTGGGCGGCGGTCGAGGGCAGGGGTGCTGGCGTCGACATCGACGTCCGGCCGCGGGCTGCAGCGGTCCGAGGCGCCGTCTGGGGAGCCGCCCGGTGGGCCCCCAGACTCGACCGCGGAGCGGTGACGTCGGAGGCCTCAGCCACGGCAGCGTGTCCGCGGCGGTGGGTCGACTCATCGACGTCCGGACGGACAGGGATATCGGCCTCCGCGCGGTGACGTCCACCCGACCCGGCCGGAGCGCCGCTACCGGAGGCGCGGGCGCCTCCCGCTCCGCGACCGCGGTCGAGGTTGAGAATGTCGCGGGTGATCGCATGCGTCGTCACCGGCACCACGCTGAGGACGGACCCGGTGGGCACCGACTCGTCGAATGTGTCGTGCGGGCCCAGGATGCGACCGCTGGGAGTCGCAATGGCATGCGGGTTGGCGCGGGAAGCGATGCCAAGGACCGACAGCACCTCCGTGACCTGCGCGCCGAAGGGCACGACGAGGTCATAGCGGCGTCCGCCTGCAGTGAGGCTGATCTGGAGCCCCGCGCTCGCGTCCGTACCCGGCATACCGGCCCCTCCTGCTCCTCCACAACGCCTCGGTCTCATCGAAGGATAGGCGGCGGAAGCGATTCGTGGTGCGCCGCCCTCCACCCACTCGGCGGTCTCGGGATACGTTGGGTCTGGTATCAGCACTCGGGGAGGAAAGCGTGACCGCGACAGTCGGAGGGACACGGCAGGAGGCGCCGTCGGTCCCGACGGGACGAATCGTCCTGCAACCACCGCCGGAGATCACCCCTGCCGAGGGACTCAGCAACACCCTCATGCAGGCGGTACCCATGCTCGGCAGCGTGGGCTCGATGGGCTTCGTAGCGCTGTCATCGCCCGGCCCACGAGGCATCATCGGCGCAGGAATGTTCCTCGTGGCCTCGCTCGGGTTCGTCTTCTCGAGCGGTCTGCGCACCCGTCAGCAGCACAACGCCGAGGTCATCTCCAACCGACGTGAGTACCTCGCCTATCTCGCGGAGGTCCGCGGCACCGTCCGTGACGCCGCCGCGAAGCAGCGCGAGGCCGGACTGTGGAACTACCCCGCGCCGGCCTCCCTCGCCCTGCTCGCCGAGGAGAAGAGCCGCGTCTGGGAGCGACTGCCCAAGGACGAGGACTTCCTCCATGTGCGCATGGGCACGACGTCGCAGCCTCTGTGCCTGACCCTCGAACCCGCCGAGACCCCGCCTCTGGCACAGCTCGATCCGGTCGCCGCCTCCGGGTTGCACCGGCTGCTCACGACCCACCGCGTGCAGCAGGGCCTGCCAGCCTCTGTCTCGATGTCGGCCTGGTCGAGGATCCAGATCACCGGAGAGGCCGCCCCCGCGCGGGCGCTGGCCCGCTCGCTCGTCGTCAACGCGGCTGTCATGCACTCGCCGGACACCCTCATCGTTGCAGCACTGACCAGCCCCGACTCGCGGGACGAGTGGGACTGGCTCAAGTGGCTGCCCCACGCCCTCAGCCCGCGCGAGCGCGATGCGATCGGGCCCATGCGGCTCGTGGCCGAGTCGATCGACGAGCTGCTCGAGCTCCTGCCCGACGACGTGACCGATCGACCTCGTTTTGGTCCGAGCAGTCAGGCGCCCACGCCCCACGTGCTCGTCATCGTCGATGGTGCCCGGCTTCCGCGTCACAACCCGCTCGTCACCGACGACGGCGTCCTCGGGGTGACGGTGCTCGACGTTCCGGATCAGTGGGGTGAGCTTGACTCGACGTCGACCCTGCGCCTCGCGGTGGACGCGTCACAGCAGGGTATGCCGACCGGTCAGGTTCCGTTCGAGATCCTCAGCCTCAGCCGTGGCGGCGCCAGAGGCCTCGCCGACCAGATGAGTGTGACGCAGGCCGAGGCCACAGCACGCCGACTCGCCCCGATGTTCGTCAGTGGCGAGATCGAGGTGCGTGACGCCCTCACCTCGAGCACCGAGCTCGTCGACCTCCTCGGCCTCGGTGACGTCCGCGACTTCGATCCGACGACCGCGTGGCGCCCTCGACTGCAGCGCGACCGACTTCGTGTGCCGATCGGCGTCGGCGCCAGCGGCCAGGTGGTCGCGCTCGACATCAAGGAATCCGCTCAACAGGGCATGGGTCCGCACGGGCTCGTCATCGGTGCCACGGGTTCGGGCAAGTCCGAGCTCCTGCGCACGCTCGTCCTCGCGCTCGCGATGACCCACTCCTCGGAACAGCTCAACTTCGTCCTCGTCGACTTCAAGGGTGGTGCGACGTTCGCCGGGATGGCCGACATGCCGCACGTGTCCGCCGTCATCACCAACCTCGGTCAGGAGCTCACGCTCGTCGAGCGCATGCAGGACGCCCTGCAGGGAGAGATGACGCGGCGTCAGGAGCTCCTCCGTTCGGCCGGCAACTTCTCCAATGTCACGGACTACGAGAAGGCACGTGCCGGGGGCGCCGACCTCGAACCGTTGCCCGCCCTACTCATCGTCGCCGATGAGTTCTCGGAGCTGCTCTCGGCCAAGCCCGAGTTCGCCGACCTGTTCGTCGCCATCGGTCGACTTGGTCGGTCCCTGTCGATGCACCTGTTGCTCTCGTCGCAGCGACTCGAGGAAGGACGCCTGCGCGGGCTCGAGTCCCACCTGTCGTACCGCATCGGTCTGCGCACCTTCTCGGCCGGTGAGTCGCGCACTGTCATCGGTGTGCCCGACGCCTACGAACTGCCGCCCATCCCGGGTCTGGGCTACCTCAAGCCCGACCAGACCACGCTGCTCAAGTTCAAGGCGGCATACGTTTCCGGACCGCCCAAGGGGCGTCGCCGACAGGCAGCGGCCGGTGGCACCGGCTCCAACATGCAGGTGCTGCCGTTCACGTCCAGCAAGGCCGTGTCCGTCATGCCACGCGTCGAGGAAGCGCCTCAGCCCGACCACGAGGCCGAGGAGACCCGGGCCGTGTTCGACATCGCTGTCGCACGCATGAAGGGCCATGGCCGTCCGGCCCACCAGGTGTGGCTGCCGCCCCTCGACGTCCCCAACTCCATGGACCAGCTGTTGGGCGACCTGGCACCGGATCCGCAGTTGGGTCTCGTGAGCAAGCGTTGGCGGGCCCAGGGCTCCTACGTCATCCCCATGGGCGTCGTCGACCGCCCACTCGAGCAACGGCGTGAGCTGATGGTCCTGCGCCTGGGTGGCGCCGCCGGACACGTAGCCGTTGTCGGTGGACCGCGGACGGGCCGCAGCACCTTCGCCCGAACCCTGGTCAGCTCCTTGGCACTCACGACCACACCTCTCGAGACCCAGATCTATGTCCTCGACTTCGGCGGTGGCACGTTCACCCCCTTCGCCGGGCTGGCGCACATCGCCGGTGTGGCGAACCGCAACGAGCCCGACGTTGTGCGTCGAACCGTCGCCGAGATCACCGGGATCATCGACAAGCGCGAGGCCTACTTCCGCGCCAACGGCATCGACTCCATCGAGACCTACCGCAGTCGGCGGGCCGAGGGTCGAGTGAACGATGGATACGGCGACGTCTTCCTCGTTGTCGACGGCTGGCCGACGATCCGGGCGGAGTTCGACGAGCTCGAACAGACGATCAGCGGTATCGCTGGCCGCGGGCTCACCTTCGGGATCCACGTCATCATCACGACGTCACGCTGGATGGACTTCCGCATGCAGATCCGTGACGTCCTCGGCACCCGGGTCGAGCTCGGCCTCGGTGACCCCGGCGACTCCGAGATCGACCGCAAGGTGTCCGCCAACGTGCCCAAGGGGCGACCCGGACGAGGCATCACGACGACCAAGCACCACTTCCTTGCGGGCATCCCGCGGATCGACAACTCGGGCAGTGTCGAGGACCTGGGCGATGGCGTCGAGGACATGGTCGCCAAGGTGTCGGCTGCCTGGACGGGTCCTCGTGGCCCCAAGCTCCGCCTCCTGCCGGAGGAGATCTCGCTCGAGGCCATTCGCGCGCAGGCTGGGGCCGGCGACAAGCGGGTGCTCCTCGGCATCAACGAGAGCAACCTCGAGCCGGTGGGCGTCAACGTGGCGGAGGAGTCTCACCTCTATCTCTTCGGGGACAGCGACTCGGGCAAGTCGGCCATGCTGCGCGGCTACGCGAGCGAGATCGCTCGGCTCTACACGCCGGACGAGGCCAAGCTGTTCGTCGTTGACTACCGGCGTGCTCTGCTCGGCGAGCTGCCGAACGACCACGTCGCCGAATACATGACGACCGAGGACCAGGTGACCGCCGAGATCGAGGGCCTGACAGCCTTCCTGCGCACCCGGCTTCCCGGGCCGGATGTCACGCCGGAACAGCTGCGTGCGCGTTCGTGGTGGACGGGCTCTGAGGCGTTCATCCTCGTGGACGACTACGACCTCGTCGTCACCTCTGCAGGTTCACCGCTGCGCCCACTCATCCCGCTCCTTGCGCAGGCAGCGGACGTCGGCCTTCACCTCGTGGTGACACGACGCTCTGGTGGTGCCTCCAGGGCGAGCTACGAGCCGGTCCTCCAAGCGCTGCGCGACCTCGCGAGTCCGGGCATCATGCTCAGCACGGCGCCCGACGAGGGTGCGCTGGTCGGCAACATCAAGGGTTCGCTGCAGCCGCCGGGCCGAGGCCGCCTCGTGACGCGGGACCAGGGCAATCAGGTCGTCCAGCTGGGTTGGCTCCCGGCCCAGCACTCGTGACGTCACGTCTGTCTGCATCGCCGGACAGCAACCCAGAGGAACGGTCATGACCACTCAGAGACGCGAGGCACTTCGCCTCATGGGTGCACTCGCGATGGCGATCGTGGGCGGAGCAGTCGCGTTCATGGCGCCGTCCGCCGTGACCCCGGGCACCCCGGAGTCGGCAGGCGTCGTGTGGCGGATGGGCGCCGTGGGCGGCGTCGTGGCCTGCCTCCTCGTCGCGGGGTCCTGCGTAGTGCGTTTGCAAGGACGGCAGGCCACCGCGCTCGCGCAGGCAGCGACCCTCCTGGGGTGGGTCGCGATTGTGGTTCTGCTCCTGGGAGGGATCTACGGGGTCGTCACCGATGTGCCAGCAGGTGATGCCATGGGAATGTCCTTCATCGTTGCCATCCCGGCCGCCGCGGCTGTGGTGCTCTCGTGGGTGGGACGCGGACTGACAGACAGATCCGACCTGGAGGACGCGTAGGGCGCGCACTCCACCCCGGTGCAGGGCGCTCCATCGAGACGCGTGCAGAACCACGACGGGAACCTACGGCGCCGTAGGCTAGACCCCATGGAACCCGTCTACACCCCGGTCATCACCACCGCTCGTGCCGTGTTCGCGGCTCAGGGGCTGAAGTTCAGGATCGAGGGCGCAGACAACGTCCCGCGCGTCGGTGGTGCAGTCATGGCGATCAACCACACCGGCTACTTCGACTTCACGTATGCCGGGCTGGCTGCGATCGACTCGAAGCGTCTCGTGCGTTTCATGGCCAAGAAATCGATCTTCTCCCACCGTGTCGCCGGACCACTCATGCGCGGCATGAAGCACATTCCGGTCGACCGCAGGGATGGTCGTGGCTCGTTCAACCGTGCCGTGCAGTCGCTCAAGGACGGCGAGATCGTCGGCGTCTTCCCCGAGGCGACGATGTCACGCTCGTTCGAGCTCAAGGAGTTCAAGCCGGGTGCCGTCCGTATGGCCCAGGAAGCCGGAGTCCCGATCCTGCCGACGACCATCTGGGGCTCGCAGCGTGTGTGGAGCAAGAACACTCCCAAGCACCTGAAGCGCAGCAAGATCCCCATCTTCATCACCGTCGGTAACCCGATCCACGTCGACCCCGCCGAGAACCGCGTCGAGGCCACAAAACGCCTTCAGGCCGTCATGGAGGCACAGCTCCACGCCCAGCAGGCGGCCTACCCGCCCATGACCGGCGACGACCTCGTTTTCCTCCCGGCACGCTTGGGCGGCAAGGCCCCGACTCCCGAAGAGGCCAAGGCCGAGGACGAGCACGACATGACCCGCACCGTCGACAAGTTCAACAAAGGCCGCAACACCTGACCCACTGGTCGCGTGTTGCCCCGTCGGGGTCCGAGAGGTGTGCGGGTGTCAGCGGTTGATGACCGGGAGCACTAGTCGGCTGGGGTGGGTGCCGCCGTGGTGGACGGTGGTGTCCGCGACGACCATGTCTTCCAACGCCTCGGAGGAGATGACACCCCCGGTGTTGGAGTTGCGGTCGTAGTGCGGGAAGTTGCTCCCGGACATGTCCAACCGGATGCGGTGGCCGGGCAGGAAGACGTTCGAGGTGACCGACATCTTGACGCTGACCTCGTAGACATCCCCCGGGGTCATCAGTTCGGGCTCTGAGAGGCTGTTGCGGTACCGCAGACGCAGGATCCCGTCACACAGGTTGATCGCCCGCCCGTCGGGAAAGACATCGACGAGCTTGGCGCTGATGTCGGTATCCACGGTGGACGCCGACACGAAGACCTTCAGCTCGACGAACCCGGTGACCTCGACCGGCTCGGTGAGGACCGGACCGGTGTAGCAGAGCACGTCGGGGCGGCTGTCGACCACCCGCTGGTCGACCGGGCCGATCAGACCGGGCAGGGACGGCAACAAGGCGCCTCCCGCAGTCGGTACGGGGTCGCGGGGGTCGTAGCGGAATCCGTCGCTGCCCTCGACGGCCGGGGCCTCGGACTGAAGAGCGCCGTCGCCGCCGCGGGTGTTCGCCGAGCCTCCACTGGTCAGGTGGAAGTCGTTGTACTGGGTGTCGGGCAGGGGCCAATCGGCCTCGTCGCGCCACTGGTCGATGCCCATGACGAAGATCCGCACCCGGGGAGCAGGCATCGCGGGGGCCTGCTTCTTCAGCATCTCGTCGAAGAAGGGGACGTGGTCCATGCCGAGGTCCCCGGCCGCGGCCAGACCGAAGAAGCGGTCCGGGAACTGTCCGGTCAGGTTGATGTGGTCCCAAGGGCCGATCACCAGCCGGGATTCCTCCCGGGCCCGCTGCGATCCCGCTCCGGTGCGGATGCGGACAAAGTCGGCGACCTGCTCGTGGACCTTGAGGTCGTACCAGCCGCCGGTCTCCAGCACCGGGACGGTGACCTCGTTCAGGCGCGTGGACCAGTCCTGAGCCTTCCAGTAGTCGTCGAAGTCGGGGTGGGCCAGCCACTCGTCCAGCCAGCATCCCTGCCCTAGAACCGGCCGTGCGGTGACCGGTGTCGGATCGTTGAGGGCCAAGGGATCGAGCAGTGAACCGAAGAGCTGCATCATCCGGGACGGGTCGGTGGTCTCGCCTGTCACGAGTGACCGTTGCTGGGCGTTGGCGAGCATGAACGCGCTCCACCAAGTGACAAGGCTCAGACACAGGGCCCCACCCTGGGAGTACCAAAGCCCGGCGTGCCAGTTCGTCGAGGTCACGGTGGGGGCAATGGCTGTCAGGGCGGGGTTGTCTCCCAGGGCCAGGGCGAACTGCGTCATGCCCAGGTAGGAGGCCCCGTAGGCGCCAACGGTGCCGTCGAACCACTCCTGCTCGGCCAGCCACGCCATGGTGTCCTCACCGTCGGCGATCTCGTTGACCTTGGGGCTGAACTCCCCCTCGGACTGGAACGTGCCCCGGGCATCCTGCATGACCACCGCGTAGCCGGCGTTGACGAAGGACAGGAAAAGGGGAATCGGAGTGCCGGGCGCGCCGGAGGCGCCGGGCGCGTCCTTGTCGTAGGGGTTGCGGACCAGCAGGGTCGGTGCCGTCCCCTCTGCGGGCCGCCACACGTTGGCGCGCAGGGTCACCCCGTCGCGGGTGGTCATGGGGACGTTGCGCTCGTAGATGTGGGACATCAGGTCTCCTCGTTGAGAACTATGGGGCGCACCACTCGGTGCCAGGCGGTTGTCGTGCTGTGTTGCTCTTTGGGGACGGGATCAGCGGATGGAAGAGCCGATGGAGATACCGCCGTCGACGTCGAGGACGACGCCGGTGATGTAGCCCGCGGCCTCAGACGCCAGGAACGCGGCGGCTTCGGAGATGTCGGTGGGCTGCCCGGTGTGGCGCATGGGGACCTTGGCGGTCAGCTTGTCCCGGGCGGGGCCGTTCATCGAGGCCAGCATCGGGGTCTCGATGAGGCCCGGGGCGATGGCGTTGGCGGTGATGCCGTGGCGGGCGCCTTCCAGGGCCAGGGTGCGGGTCAGCCCGACGAGGCCGGCTTTGGCGGCGACGTAGTTGGACTGCCCGAAGTTCCCCCGCCAGGACATGGAGGAGAAGCTGACGATCCGGCCGTAGCCGCGTTCCTTCATGCCGGGGAAGACGGCGCGAGCGCAGTAGAAGGAGCCCCCGAGGCTGACGTCCAGGACCGCACGCCAGTCGACGTCGGTGATGTCCTCTAGGCGGTTGTCCCGGATAATGCCAGCGTTGTTGACCAGCACATCGATGCCTCCGGTGTCGGCCTGCACGGAGGCGACCCACGCGTTGACGTCGGCGGAGACAGTCACGTCGAGGACGTCGGTCCGAACCGCGCCGGCACCCTGGTCACGGATGCCACTACCGGCTGTGGCGAGGGCCTGCTCCGAGACGTCGGCCAGGACCACGGTGGCGCCCTCGGCGGCGAACCGTTGTGCCATGCCCAGACCCAGCCCTTGGGCGGCGCCGGTGACGGCGACGACCCGGCCTTCGTAGCGATTCATCAACCGGTGCCTCCCGAGGTGTGAGGGGTGAGGAACGACTCCAGGGCGGCGGCGACCGGTTGGGTGGTCCAGTTGCAGGCGAAGGCGTCGAGCTCGGCCTGCAGGGCGTACGCGGGCTCGGCTCCGGTGATGCGGTGCAACAGGCCCTTGAGAGCGGACTGGGAGGGGCCGGCGGTGGCCGCGAGTTGCGCGCAGACGTCCATGGCTGCGTCCTCCAGCTCGGCCTCGGGGACGACTCGGTCGAGCCAGCCGCTGGCGGTGAAGGCGGTGGCGGGGAGCAGTTCGCCGGTCAGCAGCAGCCGCCGGGCCAGACTGTGGCCGACGGCCGTCGGCAGCCGGACGCTGGACCCGCCGGCGGGCAACAGGCCGTGGCTCAGATGGCCGTCGCCGATCAGCGTGGTGTCCGCGGCGACCACCAGGTCACACGCCAGGGCCAGTTCCAGGCCGCCGGCGACGGCGTGCCCGTGCAGGACCGCGACCCACGGGGTGGCTGCCGCGGAGATCTGGGTGAAGCACGCCGACACGTCCTCGAGGAACCGCACCGGGTGGGTGCCTCCGCGGTCACATGCGAGGAACTCGTTGAAGTCGCCGCCGGCGCAGAAGCTCCGTCCGGCACCGCTGACGGCTACGACCTTGGTGCCGGGGTCGGCGTCGGCGTCAGTGACCTGCTCGGTGAGGGCGGCGATGAGTGCTGCGTCCAGGGCGTTGCGCCGCTCGGGCCGGTTGAGGGTCAGCCACCGCACGTCACCGCGCTGGTCGACGAGCACCGGGTGGGTGGTCGGGGGTGCGCTCACGCGACACCGCCCGGTCGGCTGCGGAGGAGGTAGCGCTGGAGCTTGCCGCTGGGGGTCTTGGGCAGCGAGTCGTGGAAGTGCACGGTGCGTGGGTAGGCGTGCGCGGCGTAGCGAGTCTTGACCAGCTGTTGCAGCTCGACGGCGAGCTCGGGGGTGCCTGGGGTGCCCTCGCGGAGCACCACGTGGGCCTCGATGACTTCGCCGCGCACCTCGTCGGGAGCAGCGACGACGCAACACTCCACGACGGCGGGATGCTGGACCAACACTGACTCGATCTCAAAGGGTCCGATCCGGTACCCGGCCATGATGATCACGTCGTCGTCCCGTGAGGCGAAGAAGAAGTCCCCGTCGGCATCGGCCCGGCTCGAGTCCCCGGTGAGGTACCTGCGCCGGTCGGGGCTGAACTTGGAGTCCGCCTGCCCCGGAGTCTGGTACTCGGTGAACGTCATCGCCGGGCTCGCCGGGACGTCGACCGCGACCCGGCCCAGCACGCCGGGTCCTGCCGGCTCGTCAGTGTCCTCGGCCAGCACGGTCAGTTCCCAGCCGGGGATGGCGCGGCCCATGGAGCCGGGCTTGAGCGGGCGGGCGAGGTCGGGGTGGTGGCAGTTGGCCAGCACCATGCCGACCTCGGTCTGCCCGAAGTGGTCGTGTACCTGCAGTCCCAGGGCGCTTGCTGCCCACTCGTTGACCTCGGGGGTCAGCGGTTCACCGGCGCTGGACAACCGCTGCAGGGCCAGCCCGGAGGGCACCGGGACCGAGGAGGAGCGCAGGCCGCGGTACACCGTCGGGGCGGCGGCGAAGTCCGTGACCCGCTGCTCGGCCAGCACCCGCCACGTGCCCTCCACGGAGAAGCCGCCGGAGACCAGCACCGTCGACAGCCCCGCGGACAGCGGGGCGGCGACAGCTGAGTACAGGCCGTAGGCCCAGCCGGGGTCCGCCGCGCACCAGTAGGTGCTCTCCCCGGTGACGGCCAGCCCGAACTCCAAGTACCCTTGCCAACCGGCCAAGTACGCGACGGGGTGCACCACGCCCTTGGGCTTGCCCGTGGTCCCCGAGGTGAACATGTGCACGAGCGGGCCATCGCCTCCCACGGCGACTCGAGGCAGCGGTTCCGCTGACGCGGCGGCAGCGACATCGGCCAGCAGTAGGTCACCGTCGTGCTCGGGTGCCTCGACTCCGGTGACCAGGATGCGGCGGTCGAGGTCTTCGGCCAGGTCGGGGCCGGGCACGAGCTTGGCTCGCTGGCCGGGGTCGACGACGATGAGCTGGCACCCCGAGCCCTCCAAGCGCATCGCGATGGCCTGCGGGGCGAAGGCGGTGAACAGCGGGACGTACACCCCGCCCAGCCGCCAGATCGCCACGATCAGCACCACCAGGTCGGTGCTCTTGTCCATCAGGGTCGCCACCCTGTCCCCGCGCCCGACCCCGAGCCCGGCCAGGGCCCGGGCGCAACGGGTGGACCGCTCGGCCAGCTCGCCGTAGGTCAGGACCTCAGCGGCACCGGTCGCGTCGACAACGGTGAGCGCGACCGCGTCGGCGGGGTGGTCGTCACAAAGCAGCGCCGCGACGTCAGCAGTCGGGTCGGTGAACCGGGCATGAAGCTCGAGAACGCGGGCCTCGACAGTTGCGTCGACGGCCGACGATGGGAATGACGGCAACGGAAACTCCTAGGCGATCGAGGGCTGACTTGAGCCGCATTGGGTACGATACACGGCACGTAAGTACCCAAGTCAATACCCTGATGCGAGGATGTCCTGCATGACGATGCGGATGCCTTCGATACCGTGGTCCGGTGACGCATCGATGAGCGAAAACCCCGCGCACCAGGCCGACGTGACCCGGGTGCGAGCGGCCGCGGCGGTGCCGGGGAACTCGGTGCGTCGCCGTCGAGTCGATCCGGAACGCCGCTCCCAGCTGCTGATCGCTTTGGAGGACCTGGTGCTGCGGGAGGGGTTCACCGCCCTCAGCGTCGATGACATGGCCCGGCGGCTGCGCTGCTCGAAGGCGACGCTGTACAGCGTCGCCAGCAGCAAGGAGCAGTTGGTCATCGCCTTGACCAAGCACTTCTTCCGCCAGGCCACCGAGGAGATCGAGGAGGCCGTCAGCGCAGTCGAGGACCCTCGACTGCGGATCTCGACGTACCTCGCCGGAGTGGGGACGGCGATGAGTCGCTGCTCGCCGGTCTTCTACACCGACATGGTGGGGTACGCCCCCACCGCGGACGTGTATGCCGCCAACTCCGACGCCGCGGCCCGTCGGGTCCGCGAGCTCATCGACTCCGGTGTGCGGGCTGGGGCGTTGCGCGCGGTGGACGGGACCTTCGCCGGCCAGCTCGTCGCGCTGGCCATCGAGGGAATCCAGTCCGGCGCTCTGCTCAGCCCTACCGGCCTGAGCGCCGGTCAGGCGTACACCGAGATGGCTGACCTGCTGCTCCACGGCCTCAACGCCACTCCTGGCCACACGCCCGACTGACGGCCCCAGCCCACCGCACCAAGTCGATCGGTGGAGGCTTAGACGGGGTGACCGAGATGTGCGAGGGCTTGGCGCAGGAGGACTCCGTGGCCGCGTTCCATCTCGGCGAGGACGCCCGGGGCAAGGGCTTCGTCGGGGGTGAGCCAGGCAAGGTCGAGGGCGTCCTGCTGTGGGGCGCAGTCGCCCGAGACAGGGACTACGAACGCGAGTGAGACGGCGTGCTGGCGCGGGTCGTGGAAGGGCGTCACGCCGGGGGTGGGGAAGTACTCGGCCACGGTGAACGGGACAGGCGAGGTGGGGACCTGTGGCAGGGCCATGGGGCCGAGGTCCTTCTCGAGGTGCCGGAGGAGGGCGTCACGGACGCGCTCGTGATAGAGCACGCGGCCGGAGACGAGCTCGCGCTGGATGTCTCCGTCGCTGGAGGCTCTCAGCAGCAGGCCCACCGCTGAGACGGCCCCGCGCTCGTCGACCCGGACCGGGACGGCGTCGACATAGAGGATCGGCAGGCGCTCACGGGCGTTGTCGAGCTCTTCGCGGCTCAGCCAGGCGGGTGTGCTGTCGACTTCGAGGGGACCCATGGTCGCGATTGTGCCAAAGGGCAGCGGCGGTCAGTGAGGGGTGTCCGACCCGGCGATCCGTGCTGCGGTGAACTCGACGGGTGCCTCGAATGCCGCCTTGCGTGCGGCGCGGCGCAGGGTGCGCAGCACGACGCTGCCGGTGAGGGCCACGAGAACGATGTTGGTGATCGCGCGGCCGATGTCCCAGCCGAGGGAGGTCGCGAAGGAGTAGACGAGGAAGCGGTGCAGGTTGTCGACGAGCGGAGCGCCGGCAACGAAGGAGAGGGCGCCCTCGAGGCCGGTCGTGAACGGCCAGAACATGAGGTTGAGGGCGACTCCATAGAGCACCCCGGACACTGCTCCGTATGCCGCGAGGAGAGCGATCTCGGCCTTCCCCTTGAGCGGTGGCAGCAGTCCGGCACCCAGGCCCACCCATGCCGCGCCGAGCATCTGGAACGGCAGCCAGGGGCCGACGCCTCCGGTGATGAGCGAGGAGGCGAAGAGTGTCGTCGCGCCGAGGACGAAGCCAAACCCGGCGCCGAAGACGCGGCCGCCGAGGATGAGGAGGAAGAAGACGGTCTCGAGTCCCGCAGTCCCGGCGCCCACGGGCCGCAGGGCGGCGCCGACGGCGGACAGGACGCCCAGCATGGCGATCGCCTTGACGTCGAGCCCGCCCTCGGAGATCTCGGCGAGGACGACGGCGAGCAGCAGAGGCATGAGCAGCGAGAAGAGCAGGGGTGCGTCGGTCGAGTGGCCGAAGGTCGTCCCGGGGTCGACGATGAGCGGCCACCCGAAGGCAACGACTCCGGCGAGGCTCACGGCGGTGATGGCCGCGATGGAGCGCGGTCGCAACCGGATTGCTCGGATTCGAGCCGCCGGCGCCGCCCGGGTCTCCGGTGGCGGGGGAGTGGCGAGCGCGGTCACGAAGGCACCCCCACGGCATACCGGACGTCGTCGACGGTGAGCCACGGCTGGGGTGCGGTGATCTTGGCGACCTGCGGGGCGAAGGCCGGGCTCGAGACGACGACGTCGGCGGTGGGGCCGTCGGCGACGAGCTCACCGGCCGCCATGACGACCACCCGGTCGGCGGTCTCGGCGACGAACTCGACGTCGTGCGTCGACACCACCACGCACCGACCCCGCTGCGTGAGGGCGTGCAGTGCGCTTCTCAGGGCCGCCTTGCCGGAGTAGTCGAGACCGCGGGTGGGCTCGTCGAGAAGGAGGACAGGTGGGTCGGCGGTGAGCTGGACGGCGAGGACGACCGCGAGCCGTTGTCCTTCGGACAGGTCGCGAGGGTGACGATCGTCGGGTATGCCGGGTGCCAGGTTGTCGAGCAGGCTGCGACAGGTGCCGGGCTGGCGACCGCTCTCGCGGTCAGCCTGGTGGCACTCGGCGCCGACCGAGTCGAGATACAGGAGGTCGGCAGCGGACTGGGGGACGAGACCGACATGGCCGCGTCGTTCGGCGGCATCGAGCTGGTGCACGTCGACGGTCGTTGAGTCGGGGTTCGTCACGCGCACGCTGCCCGAACGGAGCGCGCCTGACCCCTGCAGGCCCCAGAGGAGCGAGGACTTGCCGGCACCGTTGCGACCCATGAGTGCGGTGATCTCCCCACCACGCAGCGAGAGGTCGACATCGGCGACGGCGACCACGGTGTCGTGCTGGATGACGATGTCCTTGGCCACGACGAGAAGCGGGCCGTCGGGCGGTGTCGTCTGCCGGGACGCGACGGGGAGCGAACGCCACTCAGAGGCACGTCGGCGGGCATCGCGCACCGACAGCGGCAGGGGCGACCAGCCGGCCCAGCGACCGAGCTCGATGACGGGCGGTGCGACGTCGGCTTCGATCATCATGTGCGCCGGATCACCCTGTGAGACAACGCCATCGAGGCCTACGTGGACGACGGTGTCGGCATATTGGAGGACGCGTTCGATGCGGTGCTCCGCCACGATGACCGTGACTGCCAGGTCGTGGACGAGGCGGGTGATGGTGGCGAGGACGTCCTCGGCGCCCGTCGGATCCAAGGCCGACGTCGGCTCGTCGAGGACGATGACCTTGGGGTGGGCAGTGAGGACCGAGCCAATGGCAACGCGTTGCTGTTGGCCCCCCGAGAGCTCGCTCAGGGCGGCGCCGCGCAGTTCAGCGATACCCAGGACGTCGAGCGTCTCCTCAACCCGTTTGCGCATCGTCGACGCGGACAGGCCGAGCTGCTCCATGCCGTAGGCGAGCTCCTCCTCGACCGTGTCCGTGACGAAGCCGGCAAGCGGGTCCTGGCCGACGACACCCACGAGATCGGCGAGGTCGCGCGGGCGGTGGTCGCGGGTGTCACGCCCGTGGATGCGGACGTGCCCGGCGAGGGTCCCGCCGGTGAAGTGGGGGACATGACCGGTGATCGCCCCGAGCAGGGTCGACTTGCCCGAGCCGGTGCGGCCGACGACGAGCACGAGCTCGCCCTCGTCGATGCTCAGGGTGACGTCACGCAGCACCGGTTGGGTGGCGCCGTCGAAGGTCACCGTGACCCGGTCGAGTTCGATCACGCCGCCACCCCCGTTCCTGCCGCAACAACTCGGGCTTGGCCACGGGTGGCGGGGGCCGGGGGAGTCGGGGTGAGGAAGGCGGGCAGGGCGGCCACGAGGAAGCCGGCCACAGCAATGAGGGGGAGGGCGGGCACAGCAAGGGGGCTGACCTGCATACCCAAGGATGCGGCATCGCCGCGGGCGACGAGGTGCACCGCCACGGCAGCGGCGAGACCCGATGCGACGGTGAGCCACTCCGGCCAGCGCCACGGATCGGGGCGATAGGTCGATCGAGCGTTGGCACGTCCACCAAGCCAGATCCCGGTGAGCGACAACGCAATTCCAACGGCGAGAACGGGCGCACCGAGCCAATCAGGCGTCGTCGCATCGAGGATCCCGTAGATCCCGACGGCGCTCGCGAGGAGCCCGCCCAAGGTGCAGGTGGCCGTGACTTGGCGCTGCGCCGACGTGACCTCGCGGCGACGGCCGTAGCCGCGCGAGTCCATGGCGGACGCGAGGAGCAGCGACCGGTCGAGGGTGTCCTCGAGGACGGGGAGGGCGATGCGAGGGAGGGCGCGGACACCGCGGGCCGTGTCGCCACGCAGGGCGCGAGCCCTCATGACGCGCTGGACGCTCTCGGCGAGCTGGGGTGCGACCGTGATCGTGACGACGACTGCAGAGCCGATCTCGCTCAGGGCGCCGGGCAGGCTGCGCAGCAGTCGCTTGGGGTTGGCCAAAGAGTTGGCGGCGCCGATGCACGCGATCATCACGGCGAGCCGCAGCCCGTCAGTGACGGCGGCGAGCAGGCCCTCAAGGCGGACGTCGCCGAGGATGTCGATGCCCGCGGCCCAGGACGGGAGCCTCACCTCCGGAAGCGGAAGCACGATGGTCTCGCCGAACTTCAGGCCGACGAGGACGTGGAGCAGGGTGCGCACCCCGACGATGAAGACACCGAGCCAGAGATAGAGGCGGAACGACTTTGCCCAGGGAGAGCTGCCCCGTCGCGACGTGACGACGAGGGCGGCCACCCCCAGTGCGGTGAAGAGCAGGAAGGGGTTGTTCACCGTGCTCACGGCAATGGCGAGCCCGATGGCCCACCCCCACCATGCCGCGGGGTGCACGGCGCGTGGCAGGAGCGGGCTCATGGGCGCATCACCAGGGACGCATCACGGTGTGGGTGTTGGTGTGGCCGCGGCGGCGCGACGTCGTTGCAGAGCGACGGCGCCGATGGCCGTCGCGAGGGCGAGGAGCAGGACGCCACCACCGACGAGTCGGCCGGTGCTGCCCGAGCCTGCGCCGCCCGAGCCAGAGCTGCCTGAACTGGTGCTTGGTGGCTCCTGCGCGCTCACCGTGTCCTGTGCCGTGGCGGACGCGCTCGGGGTGGCGGACGCGCTGGCACTCGAGGCAGAGGCAGAGGCAGAGGCAGAGGCGGACGCTGACGCCGCTGCGGATGCAGCGGCTGATGCAGCCGACGAAGTTGTGATGGCCGCCCTACGGGCTGCGGCGCTGGTCGAGACCGGCGTCGGAGCCGTCCCGCCACGCGGTGCGCTCGTCGTCGACCTCGGCGCAGCGGTGGTGGGTCTTGGTGCGGCGGTGGTCGGCTTCGGCTTGGCCGTGGTCGGCTTCGGGGCGGGTGCCGGGGCTGGGGACGGCGGCCTCACCGATGGGGCCGCGCCGGAGCCGAATCGGAACCCGACCGACGACCCCGGCCTGGGGTCGAAGCTCGCAGCACCGTTCTGGCTGTAGGTCCACGACCCACCGGCCGGCGCATGGAAGAACGCCCAGTAGCCGCTCGCCGGTGGGGTGCGGGCGCAGTTGGCGTTGGGGTAGCCGTTGATCTGGCAGACGAATCCCGGCTGGGTCTGCACCTGGGTCACCGAGGCCACGGACTGGAGTGCGCTCATCGCGCTGCGGGGGTCGCCCGACGCGCAACGGGTTGAGGTGCCGGTCGAGGACTGGATCACGACGGTGACACCGGAGTTGCCCGAGCAGGCAGCCGCCTGAGCCGGAGCGGCCGCCCCGACGAGGCCAGCGGCCATCAGGGCTGCGCCGGTGGCGACAGTGAGGAGGCGACGAGTCAGGGTCACAGGTGAGCGCCCCGACGACGTGCGAACAGGATGGTTGCGGCGCCAGCCAGCAGGAGCAGGGCGGCAAGGCCCAACGGACCCGCGACCGAGGCGCCGGTGTAGGCCAGGCCAGCTCCAGTGCCGGGCATCGTCGTGCCGGCCGGGCCGGACGGCTTTGTGGTCGGAGCAGCGGTGACGGGTGCAGTCGTGGTGGGAGCAGTCGTCGGCGTCACGGTGGGCGTGACCGTCGGTGTCGCCGAGACGGTCGGGGTGGGTGACGGGCCGGCGCACGCCAAGACGGGGGCCGAGCTCTTCGCTCCCTCGGCAGTGACGTCGAGGAGCGAGCTTCCCGCGAGCCCGAGGGTCGCCTGTGGGGTGGAGCGGAGCAGCTGGTCGTAGGCCTTCTGGTCAGTCGGGGACTTCAGGAGCGTGACCTGGTCGGCCGCGGTGAAGGCGATGCCTCCTCGCAGGGCGGGAGGCGCGGTGCAGTCGAACTGCAGGCCGGCAAGGAAGGACTGGGCCTTGGCCAGCTCCTCCGCATAGCCACCGGCAGCGAAGGCCTGAGCCGCGACGCCGACGGTGTTGGAGTTCGACTGTCCATCCTGGTTGAGCAGACCTCCGTCGGCTGACTGCTTGCCGGCGAGGAAGTCGAGGGTCCTGATCGTGGCGGCGTCCTCGGTGCCATAGCGGCCGACGAGGGCCTGGGCCGCGAACGCGGTCGCGTCCAGGTCGCTGACACAGGTGGTCGCGTCGACGTCACCTCGGAACCCGCCGTCCGCGCACTGCTGGTCGAGGAGGAAGTCCATCGCCACGTCGGGGACCTCGCCGGTCGCGCGCCCCACGCCGATGAGAGCCAGTGACTGGCCGATGGTGTTGGAGTAGTCGCAGACGTCGTAACCACAGCCAGTGGCAGGCAGGTCCGAGAAGCGGCCCGGCTCAGCAGCGCCCAGCGAGTCGTTGAGGAGGACGTCGACCAGGTCCACGCCACCGAAGTCGTTGACGTCGCCACCGTGAGCCACGACGCCAAGGAGCGCCTTGCCCGCCGGGCCCGCATAGAGCGAGTCGAAGTCGGTCCCGATGTAGCCGCCGACGTTGTCCTCGACGTAGGCGAACGCGTCGTCGGCACCGCTGAGGCCCACCTTGGTGCCATCGAGGCCAAGGATCGCGTCGACGGTGTTGCCACCGTCGAAGAAGGTGGAGTCGGGGTAGTTGTAGTGGTCACCGTTCGCGGCCAGCGTGCGCACCATGAAACCGCCGGCGTATGCCGCCTGCTCACTGGCGGTGCCAGCGATCCGCTTTGCGCTGAGCGAAGAAACACCGAACGGTGAGCTCTTGAGCGTCGTCGCGGAGGGCGATGTGCTTGGCGACGGCGCCGCTGGCGCAGCCTTCGTCGGGGTCGGCGTGGGAGTCGTGGTCACAGTGGAGCTCGGCGTCGGGGCCGGGGCGCTGCTCGCGGAGACGGTCGGGCTGGGAGTCGGAGTTGTCTCGGCAACGGCGACGGACGGCATACCCAAAGTGAGCGCAGCCAGCGCGATGGGCGCGGCGACGCGCACGCGAAGAGCGGAGCGGAGCATGTGGGGTACAGCCTTCCTCAACGGTTCGAAGACGTCTGCCCGAACCCGAGTCACCGGCTGTCCGGGCTCCGTCCCGTGACCTCGACGGGTGATGTGGAGCCGATCGCGCCTGCGAGGAGGTCCGGCTCGCCACCCTCACGGGAGGCCTACGGTTGCGGGTCAGCGCCGGAGTTGGACCGGCTTTCCCCCGCGGACGCGGTTGGTGTCACCGAAGACTCGGCGACGCTGGCGAGTCTAACGCGCTCGTGGGCGCCACCCAACTGCCGTTAGACTGGGCTCACAGGCGTTCGAGCCGTCATCAGCGGCGAGCCTCCGGAAGAACAGTGCCCCCGCAAGGGGCGCTCATTAGAACCGGACGCATGGGTCACGTCACGACCTTGGACAAGAGCGGTTGTATATCCAGGTCACAGTGCGTTCGGACCTTGGAATGCAGCAAGCGGGGTGGTACCGCGGTGCCTCCGGGATCGATCCCGGTGACGTCGTCCTCGGTCAGCAGGAACGACCAGCAGAGGACGAGACGACGATGACCTACCCCCAGGTCTCCACCGCCGGCGAGCAGCCGGAGCCGGGCACCCAGAGCGTGCCCTCGAGCCCCCGCTTCCCGCAGATCGAGGAGGCCGTCCTCGCCTACTGGGACGCCGACGGCACCTTCCAGGCCTCGATCGAGCAGCGCGACGCCGGCGAGAACGGTGACAACGAGTTCGTCTTCTATGACGGACCGCCCTTCGCCAACGGTCTGCCGCACTACGGCCACCTGCTCACCGGCTACGTCAAGGACCTCGTCCCGCGCTACCAGACGATGCGTGGCCGCCGGGTCGAGCGCCGCTTCGGCTGGGACACGCACGGTCTGCCCGCCGAGCTCGAGGCGATGAGCCAGCTCGGCATCAAGACCAAGGACGAGATCCTCGAGCTCGGCATCGAGAAGTTCAACGACGCCTGCCGGTCCTCGGTCCTCCGGTACACCGACGAGTGGCGCGACTACGTCACCCGCCAGGCGCGCTGGGTCGACTTCGACAACGACTACAAGACGCTCAACGCGCCCTACATGGAGTCGGTCATGTGGGCGTTCAAGTCGCTCTATGACAAGGGCCTGGTCTATGAGGGCTTCCGCGTCCTGCCCTATTGCTGGAACGACCAGACGCCGCTGTCCAACCACGAGCTGCGCATGGACGACGAGGTCTACCAGCAGCGCCAGGACCCCGCCGTCACCGTCGGATTGCGGCTCGAGACAGGCGAACTCGCGCTGATCTGGACGACGACGCCGTGGACTCTGCCGAGCAACCTCGCGATCATGGTCGGCACCGACATCGACTACGTCGTCGTGACGTCTGACTTCACGGGCACGACGGAGCGCTACGTCATCGCGGAAGCCCGCTTGGCGGCATACGCCAAGGATCTGGGTCTCGAAGCTGGGACGCTCGACGACGCGATCGTGGAGCGGCTCAAGGGTGCCGACCTGCTCGGGCGCAGCTACACACCGCCGTTCTCCTACTACGCCGGTCACGAGAACGCGTTCCGCGTCGTCGAGGCCGACTTCGTCACGACGACCGACGGCACCGGCCTCGTGCACAGCGCCGGCGCGTTCGGTGAGGAGGACAAGGTCATCACCGACCGCGAGGGCATCGAGCCGGTCATGCCGGTCGGTGCTGACGGTGCGTTCACCTTCCCCGTGGCCGAGTACGAAGGCCTGCTCGTGTTCGACGCCAATGCGCCGATCATCGACCACCTCAAGGCGGCGACGCGTGGTTCGGGCGAGTTGGGGTCGGTGACCGCCGGCACGGTGTTGCTGCGTCGCGAGACCTATGACCACTCCTACCCGCACTGCTGGCGCTGTCGGCAGCCGCTCATCTACAAGGGTGTGTCGTCCTGGTTCGTCGAGGTGACGAAGTTCAAGGAGCGCATGGTCGAGCTCAACCAGCAGATCGAGTGGGTGCCCGAGCACGTCAAGGACGGACAGTTCGGCCGCTGGCTCGAGAACGCCCGCGACTGGTCGATCACGCGAAATCGCTTCTGGGGCAGCCCTGTTCCCGTGTGGCAGTCCGACGACCCGGCCCACCCGCGCATCGACGTCTACGGCTCGTTCGAGGAGATCGAGCGCGACTTCGGGCGTCTGCCGCTCAATGCGCAGGGCGAGCCTGACCTGCACCGTCCGTTTGTTGACTCACTCACTCGACCCAACCCCGACGACCCCACCGGGAAGTCGACGATGCGCCGCGTCGAGGACGTGTTGGATGTCTGGTTCGACTCGGGCTCGATGAGCTATGCCCAGGTGCACTACCCGTTCGACAATGCCGAGTGGTTCGAGCACCACTTCCCGGCCGACTTCATCGTCGAATACATCGGGCAGACGCGCGGCTGGTTCTACATGCTGCACATCCTGTCGACGGCGCTCTTCGACCGGCCGGCGTTCAGCTCGGTGATCTCGCACGGCATCGTCCTGGGCTCCGACGGCCAGAAGATGTCGAAGTCGCTGAAGAACTACCCGGACGTGCGCGAGGTCTTCGACCGTGACGGCGCCGATGCGATGCGCTGGTTCCTCATGGCCTCACCGATCCTGCGTGGTGGCAATCTCATCGTCACCGAGGAGGCCATCCGCGAGGGCGTGCGCCAGGTCCAGATCCCGCTGTGGAACAGCTGGTACTTCTTCTCCCTCTACGCCAACGCCTACGGCGCCGATGGCACGGGGTATGCCGCGTCGTCGTCGACCGCGTCCGCCGCACCGTTGGACCGTTATCTGTTGGCGAAGCTGCGCCAGCTCGTCGAGACGACGACGGCTCAGCTCGATGGCCTCGATGTCGCCGGTGCGTGTGACTCGGTGCGTGGGTTCGTCGACGTGCTCACCAACTGGTACATCCGCCGGTCGCGAGAACGCTTCTGGGACACCGCTTCCAGCGATGCGGCCGATGGGTCTGACGCCGACACACGCGCCGCGTTCGACACGCTCCACACGACGCTCGAAGTCCTGACGCGGGTCACGGCCCCCCTGCTGCCGCTCGTGTCGGAAGAGATCTGGCGTGGTCTCACGGGGGAGCGCTCGGTGCACCTCACCGACTGGCCGTCCCCGGAGGAGCTGCCGGCCGACGACGAGCTCGTCGCGCGGATGGACCAGGCGAGAGTCATCTGCTCGGTGGCCTCGTCGCTGCGCAAGTCCGAGAGGCTGCGGGTGCGACTGCCGCTGCGCGACCTCACCGTCGTCGTGCCCGATGCTGCAGCGCTGCGAGAATTCGCCGCGATCATCGCCGACGAGGTCAACGTCCGTCAGGTGACACTGCTGGACCTCGACTCCGCGGGCGAGAGCGACTTCGGGGTGACCCAGAAGCTCACCGTCAACGCTCGGGTCGCGGGTCCGCGGCTCGGGCGTGAGGTGCAGACCGCGATCAAGGGATCGAAGTCCGGTGACTGGTCGGTGGCCGAGGACGGCACCGTCATCAGTGGCGGCCTTGAGCTCGTCGAGGGCGAGTACTCCCTCGAGACCGTCGTCGAGGGTGGTGGCGAGGCGTCCCGTGCGACCGCGGTCCTGCCCGGTGGCGGGTTCGTGGTACTCGACACCGAGGTCACGCCTGAGCTGGCGGCCGAGGGTCTGGCGCGCGACGTCATCCGCGCGGTGCAGCAGGCCCGCCGTGAGGCCGGCCTCGACGTGAGCGACCGCATCTCCCTGACCGTGACCGGGTCGCAGGTCGTATGGGAGGCGACAGTGGCGCACCAGGCGCTCATTGTCGAGGAGACCCTCGCGACCCAGTTCGGTTCTGCGCCCCAGCTCGACGCGATCCCGGCCGGTGACAACGCCACCGAGGCCACGGTCGGCGACGGCGAAGCGGTCCGGATCCTCGTCACGAAACTCGCCTGACCGGCATACCCCGGGACCGTTTCCCGGGGGCGGCGGGAAACGGGTCCGGAGCAAGGGAACAGTTCCCTTGCTCCGGACCCGTTTTCCGGGGGCGGCGGGAATGGGGAGCCGTGTGGTCGGGCTCAGGTCGGCTCAAATCTACGGCTGGGTAACATCCATCGCCATGGACACGCCGTGGGAGATCATCAGCAACCCGTTCCACGACCCGGTGACGTTTGCGCTGCCCTTCTTCGCGCTGTTCATCGTGCTCGAGCTGTTCTCGCTGAAGTACCTCGACGACCACGACGACCAGCCACGCATGGGCTACTCGAAGCCCGACACCGCGTCCAACCTCGCAAGCGCCGTCGGGTCGGTCGTCATCAACCTCGGTGCCCGCTTTGCCGCGCTCTTCCTCTACTTCGCGCTGTGGTCGGTGGCGCCGTGGCAGATGGATGCCAGCAACCCGTGGACCTGGGTCTTCACCCTGCTCGCCGTCGACCTGCTCTGGTACGCCTATCACCGGGCCAGTCATCGCATCCGCATCCTGTGGGCAGCGCACCAGGCGCACCACTCGTCGGTCTACTTCAACTACTCGGTGGCGCTGCGACAGAAGTGGAACCCGTGGGGTGAGCTGCTGTTCTGGACGCCGCTCCCGTTGCTCGGTGTGCCGCCGTGGATGATCTTCTTCGCGTTCTCCCTCAACCTCATCTACCAGTTCTGGGTGCACACCGAGACGATCCCCAAGCTGTGGGCCCCGTTCGAGTTCGTCTTCAACACCCCGAGCCATCACCGGGTCCACCACGCGAGCCAGAAGCAGTACCTCGATCGCAACTACGCCGGCATCCTCATCATCTGGGACCGCATCTTTGGGTCCTACGCCGAGGAGGAGGACGCCCCGGTCTACGGGCTCACGGTGCCGGTGACGACACACAACCCGTTCCGCCTCCAGTACGGCGAATTCCTCGCAGCGGTGCGCGACGTGCGTGGTGCCCGGTCGTGGCGCGACCGCGCGGGTTACCTCTTCGCCCCACCCGGATGGAAGCCGGGGGAGCCGACCCTTCCTCCGGAGTCCGAAGCGGTCACCCGCTGACGTCCGCACCTCGGTGCGCCGCCCTAGTGTGGGCGGGTGCCCGAGCCCATCCGACGTGTCCCCGGTGACCTGCTCGTGCACCTGCGTCGAGCTCGCGACCATGTCGACCGTCACTTCGCCGACGAGCTCGACCTCGACGAGCTGGCGGGGATCGCGCGGCTCAGCAAGTTCCACTTCCTCCGGTCGTTCGCCAGCGTCTATGGGCTCACCCCACTTGCCTATCTCGGTGAGCGTCGTGTCGAGCGGGCGCAGGACCTGCTCCGAACTACGAACCTCACGGTGACCGAGGTGTGCCACGCCGTCGGCTATTCGAGTCTCGGCTCGTTCAGCAGTCGGTTCCGCGAGATCGTCGGCGAGACTCCCAGCGCCTTTCAGGCTCGGTATGCCGTGGGCGGCGCCCCTCGCATCCCGGGCTGCTGGGTCTTCATGACCGGCGTCGTCGAGAAGCGCGCTGAACCTGGAACTGGAGCGGACGGCATACCGAGCAATTCGGGAGAAGCGCGGCACTGACTCTGCGGCATACCTTCGATCTCATGATCACCAACGTCTCCCTCGTGTCCGTCTGGGTGAAGGATCTCGATGAGTCCCTCGCCTTCTACACCGACGTCCTCGGCTTCGCCGCCGGCGACGACATCACTCTCGGGGAGGACTTCCGGTGGGTCACGGTGACGCACCCGTCCCAGCCCGAGCTCCAGCTCCATCTCACGACGCCGAGCAAGCCGCTGTCCGACGACCTCATCGCAGCAATGCAGCGCGCCCAGGCTGAGGGCGGACTTCCTGGCGTGGGACTACATGTTGATGACTGCCACAAGACCGTGGAGGACCTCAAGGCCAAGGGCGTCGAGTTCCTCCAGGAGCCCGAGGATCGTCCCTATGGTGTCGAAGCGCTCATGCGCGACAACTCCGGCAACTGGATGGTCCTCGTCGAGCCGCGCGAGTTCACGCCCGAGGACTTCGAGGGCGTCACCTTCGACTGACCCTTTCTCCGCCCATTGCTCGTTCGCGCGCTCTGGGCTGGGCAGGCGAACGGGCAAGAGGTCGGGTGTCAGGGAGCCGGTGTCAGGGCTGCGAGAATGGGCTCATGGCACCGGCTCCCGACTCTTCCCAGCGCGAAGCTGCGCGCAGCCTCGAGATCATGCAGCGGCTGCGTGAGGTCGAGGAGTCGATCCTCGCCCGCGCACCCGAGCACGACCTCGAGCCCTCACTCGACCGCATCCAGGCCGTCATGGAGCTCGCGGGAGACCCCCAGCGCACCTACCCGGTCATCCACCTCACGGGGACCAACGGCAAGACGACGACAGCTCGGGTCATCGAGTCGATCCTGCGTGAGATGGGCCTGACGACAGGGCGATTCACATCTCCGCACATGCACACCATGCTCGAGCGGATCGCCATCGGTGGGCGTCCGATCGAGGCCGAGAAGTTCCTGCGCACCTACGCCGAGGTCATCCCGCTGATCGACCTTGTTGACGCGAGGTCGGCAGAGAACGACGAACCGCGCATGACCTACTTCGAGGTGCTTGTCGCCGTGGCCTATGCCGCGTTTGCCGACGCCCCGGTCGACGTCGCCATCATCGAGGTGGGCATGGGCGGCAGCTGGGACGCGACCAACGTGGCCGACGGCGTCGTCTCGGTCATCACTCCGATTGCCCTGGACCACCAGCACTTCCTCGGCAACACCGTGGGCGCCATCGCCCTCGAGAAGGCCGGGATCATCAAGGCCGACGGCATCGCGATCTCCGCGCAGCAGAATGACCCCGCCGTTGCCGCGATCCTGGCCGAGCGCGCCGAAGAAGTGGGCGCCCAGATCGCTCTCGAGGGTGAGCAGTTCGGCCTCGAGAGCGCCGACGTCGCCGTCGGTGGCCAGGCCCTCACCGTGCGTGGACTCGCGGCGAGCTATCCCGAGCTCTTCCTGCCGTTCCACGGCACGCACATGGCGCAGAACGCCACCCTCGCCATCGCCGCCGTCGAGGCCTTCATCGGCGGTGGGGAGCAGGAGCTGGACCTCGACGTCCTCAAAGCAGGTCTCGCCGCAGCCACCTCACCGGGCCGGCTCGAGGTCGTGCGTCGCAGCCCCACCGTTCTCGTCGACGCCGCACACAATCCGGCCGGCGCGATCGCCCTGCGTGACGGTCTGCAGGAGGCCTTCACCTTCACCAAGCTCGTCGGCGTCGTCGCGATCCTCAAGGACAAGGACGCCTCCGAGATGCTCGAGATCCTCGAGCCGGTTCTCGACGAGGTCATCATCACGCGCACCACGTCAGCGCGGGCCATGCGCCCCAACGACCTCGGCGAGATCGCCAAGGGGATCTTCGGCGAGGCTCGGGTGAGCGTGGTCGACGACCTCCCGGACGCCCTCGACCGTGCAGCGGGCATTGCCGATGAGAGCGGCGTCGGTGGGGGAGTCCTCGCGACCGGCTCGGTCATCACCGCCGCCGAGGTCCGCATGTTGCTGGGCGTCACCGAAGTCTGACCAGAGCCGATCCACCTCCCACTTCTTGCAAGCGTGGGGCAATCCGTCGGATCCTCGGACTGATTGCGCAATACGTCGGCCCCGGCGGATTGCGCAAGAAGTGGGGCAATCCGACGGATTGCGCAATAAGTCGGGGGTACGTGGGGACTCTCAGTCGAGGGGTTCGCCGGCCAGGGCCTTGGCGGCCAGGTGCTCCTCGCTCGCGACCTCCCACACCTCCGCGGCGGCGTGAACACCCAGAGCGACGATCGCGAGCCCTAGGACGAGGTCCGGCCACCCAGAGCCCGTCCACAGCGTCACCAGTCCCATCGCGATGATGGCGAGATTGACCAGCACGTCGTTGCGAGCAGACAGGTATGCCGCCCGCGACAGGCTCCCTCCCACCGTCCGGACTCGCGCAAGAAGCCACGCGCACAAGCCGTTGACGAGGGCTGCCGAACCGGCGGTCAGCACCAGCCAGCCGACATCCGGCGGGGGCGGATCGCCCCACTTGGCCACCGCCTGCCACACCGCGGCTGCGGCAGGGACGAGCAGGATGCCCGCCATGACCTGGCCGGCAACGGCGCGATGTCGGGCGCCCCACCCGAGGGCCAGAGCGATGAGCAGGCTGATGGCTGTGTCCTCGAGGCAGTCAACACTGTCCGCGAAGAGCGCGACCGAGCCGATCGCCAATGCCATCGAGGCCTCGACCCAGAACCACGCGAAGTTGATCCCGGCGACGACGAGCACGACCCGACGCAGTCTGGAAGGCGAGGGCAGGGGCGCACGTGAGCGTGATCGTGAGGGCGCTGGGAGGGGCACTGGTCCATCCAACCAGCGGACTGGCACACGCGGGCGGGTCCGCGTGGTGGCGCACTTACTAGGGGAGAGTGATCGCGATGCCAGTGGTTGACTGGCCGTCGGTCAGCGTGATCGGCGTCGCCAGGGCGAGAGGGACGCTGCCGCTCCAGCAGTATTCGGTGCTTGTCATCGAGCGGGCGGCGCACGCCAGGACCGTTCCCGGATGGACTCGTGCCGACCAGATGCCCGTGGAGAAGTTGGGAAGCGCGATCCCGAACCGAGTGCCGTTGGCTCGGTAGAGGTTCACACGTGTGGCAGTGCTGAGGGGTGCAGAGGTTCCACTGGCGACCTTCACCCTTAGCTCGGCGAGGGCTTCTGCCTCAAGGTTGATGTTGGTCGCGGAGCCTGCCGCCACGGAGATCGTTTTGGCGCCCGCTGCTGCCAGGGTGGCCGGCTGAATCGAGTTGGCTCGCTGCACATCCGGGTACCACTCTCCCGCGAGCCCGAAAGGCGTGGCTGTCGTCGAGGTCGGGTTGCCGAGCTGCACGTAGTACTCACCTGCCGCGACTCGCGGGACGTTCCACTGCCCACTGACGACGGAAGCGTCGTACTGGCGCTTGTCGCTGTTGCGGATCAGCGTGACGATCGCGCTCGTCAGAGGCCGACCGGTGTAGTCCGTCGCGGCGCCCTGAACGGTCCCGGCCGGTTCCAGAACGATGTCTGTCCCCGCAACGCGCTCGCCAAGGGCCAGAGCGAAGGTCGTGGGGTGGACCCACGACGGGTGACACCCGTCGGCGTATGCCGGGTCCGGCTCCCCGAACGCCCCGGCTCGAGCACAGGGCGTCACAGTTTCGCGGCCCAGCGGCAACGTGAGGTTGTACGAGCCGTCAGCCCCGCTGCGTGCGTTCCCGCCGTCGTCGGGTGCGGGCATGACCCAGGCACCGGAGATCCCGCGACCGACGTTGTCGATGACGCGCCCCGTCGCCGCCCTTTCGCCAGTGACCCAGCCCACCAGGTCGACGACCACGTCCACCGATGCCGCAGCGCCACCGTTGGTCACGGTGATGTCGTTGTCTTGGCGTGCGACAACCAGGTTGGTCGTGGCCCGGCCCGCGACGTAGTTCACTGCCGAGGTGGGGTTCTGCGCGATGTTGTTCGCGCTCACGGTCAAGTGACCGGCGCCGCTGGCGCCGGTGGCCGTGACGGCCAGCACCGCCGCGCTGGCTCCCTCGGGTCGGCCAGAACGATCGAGGGTCAGGGTCTCTCCGCGCCGGAGCGGCCCTGCGATGCGCGTGTCCCAGATGCGGGTGGGTGACACGGGCACGACACCGGCAAGGGTGCGGGCGCCATCCCCGGAGCGAGTCCATCCGAAGGCGTCGACGATGAGGTGAATGGGTCGGGAGGAAGCGTTGTATGCCGTCACCGCACCTGTGGCGCTCAACCTGGCGAGGGTGAGGGCGGCCCGTGTGTCGGCGGGGCCGAAGTTCAGGTTCGAGGTCAGTGGTCGAGACGTACCGGCGGCGTGGACCGTGAGATGTCCCGCGGCCATCGTCTGGGTCGCGGTGAAGTTGAGCCACGCTGCACCGACCCCAGTGGAGGGGACGCCCCCACGCCCGGCGATCTGGACGTTGATGGCGCCGTGACTCGGAATGGTGACCCGCGCGCGGGTGTCCAGGAGGCGGCTCGGGAAGATCGTCTTCGTGGTCCCGGCGACGGTTGCGGGACCGGGCATCACGAAGCTCTGCACGTCAAGGATCACGTGGGTCGTCCCCGGGGAGGCATTCTTCACGGAGATGCAGCCCACGACGCCGAGTTCGACCACGGCCAGGTTGGACGTGGTCGACCCCGCACTGAAGTTGAGGTTCGAGACGGAGGGCTGGTCGTGGCCGGCACTAAACGCGGTGAGGTGACCCGCCCTCGTGGGGGACACCGCAGTCATGTTGACGACAAGAGCTGCTGCCTCAGTCGGCACCCTCCGGCCGGTCACGCAGGCCATCCGCACTTCACCGGCGGCCAGTGGGCGCTCGGCTCGCGAGTCATACATCCGGAACGGCGACACGGTGCCGACGATGCCGGTGGCCGCCGGTTCGATCCGGGGCGTACTGGTCGACGTCGACGCGGCCGGGATCGGGGTCGTCGGAGCACCCGAGGCGCTCGGGGTGCCGGCCAAGAAGCCGAGCGAGACGATCGCCATCGCGGTCGTCAATGCCCATCGACGAGTTCTCATGTCTTCCCCTCACACCGCAGGGCCCACTCGAACCTGCTGGGGCAGAGCGTAGGGCCATCCGTCGGGCGGCATACCCTCGTTGCATGCATCCGATCACCAAACTGGTCCTCATCATCGCCATCGCGGCGCTGGCGTTCTGGCTCGTGACGAAGCTGCGTGAGAGCACGCGTGGCGACAAGGTCAACTTCCGGCCGGTCGAGGACCTGCCGCTCGAGGTGCAGCAGTCCATCGATCTCGCCCTCGCCAAGGGCAAGAAGATCACCGCGATCAAGCTCTACCGGCAGGCCACCAAGGCGCCACTCGAGGCAGCCAAGGCCGCGATCGACGTGCGGGAGTGGAAACGCGGATGAGGCGGCTTCCCCTCTTTGGACAGATGGGCAAGATGACCTGGCGGATGCTCGCGAGCGTGCTCGGCAGCCAGGCGCTGGTGATCCTGCTGGGCGCCCTGCTCGCCCGCGGCACGGCCATCGCGCAGGGTGACGACAACTCCGGGACCCTCCTCTGGGCGGGGTGCGCGCTGGCGGTCCTCGCCTTTGTCGCCGCCGGACTCCTTCGCGGACCGCTCGGGCTTCCGCTCGGCTGGCTCGTCCAGCTGCTCACCTGGCTCAGCGCCTTCCTCGTCCCCGCCATGATTGGCGTCGGCCTCATCTTCACCGGGCTCTGGGTCCTCTGCCTCATCAAGGGTCGAGAGGTCGACGCCATGATGGCGGCCCGCGCACGCGACGCCGAGACCGCTCGCTAGGCTGACCCGCGTGACCATCGAACGCTCGCTCGTCCTCGTCAAGCCTGACGGCTACGCCCGCGGTCTCTCGGGGGAGGTGCTGCGTCGGATCGAAGCCAAGGGATACACCCTGGTTGCTCTGGCCGTGACCAGCCCGACCCGCGAGATGCTCGCCGCCCACTACGCCGAGCACGAGGGCAAGCCGTTCTATGAGCCGCTCCTCGAGTTCATGTCGTCCGGCCCGGTGACCGCTGCGGTCATCGAGGGTCAGGGCTGCATCCCCGGCTTCCGCTCGCTCGCCGGTGCAACGAACCCGACCGAGTCGGCCCCCGGCAGCATCCGCGGGGATCTGGGCCGCGACTGGGGCGCGAAGGTCCAGAAGAACATCGTCCACGGATCCGACTCCCCGGAGTCGGCCGCGCGCGAGATCGCGATCTGGTTCCCGCAGCTCTGACGGCTCCGGACTCGCCGCGACCATTCACGAGAATGGCTTGTTTTCATCGGGCAGAACCGCCGGTAGCGCTCTAGGTTGAGGACTCGCGGCCCACCAGGCCGCCTTCCCTTGATGAAGGAGCGGGTATGAGGATCACTCGAGTTGGGCCGGGGGTGCTGGCCACGGTTGCGCTGGCAGCCGCCGGCCTCGCAGGCACGGGAGCCGCCACCGCGGCACCCCAGCCCAAGGCGCAGGACGACAAGGTGCAGATCGTCACCGTCCATGCGGCCACGCAGAAGGAGCGCTCGGCGGTCAACGCCCTGGGCCTCGACACCACGGAGCACGCCGACACCACCGGCGTCGACGTCGTGCTGCACGAAGCGGCTGACGTGGCCAAGCTGCGCGCGTCGGGCAAGAAGTGGACGGTGAAGGTTGCCGACCTCGCTGCCGTGGAGCGGGCCAACAAGGCCAAGGACAAGGCGTATGCCGCGAGCGTGGCCGAGTCCGAGCTCCCCAGCGGTCGCACTGGCTATCGCCAGCTCGCCGACTACAACTCCGAGATGGCGGCGCTGGCCGCGAAGTACCCGACGAAGGTCAAGCCGCTGACCCTGGCGAACCCGTCCGTGCTCGGCAAGCCCATCCAGGGCATCGAGATCACCGACAACGCAGCCAACACCAAGGACGGCAAGCCGGTCTTCCTCCTCATGGGCGCCCACCACGCCCGCGAGTGGCCGTCGTCCGAGCACTCGCTGGAGTTCGCCTACGACCTCCTCGAGAGCGGCGACGCACGCAACGCCGGCCTGCTCAAGAGCATGCGCACGATCGTCGTCCCCGTGGTCAACGTCGACGGGTTCGAGATCTCGCGAAAGGCAGCGCCGCTGGGGAACTTCTCGCGGTTCGACTACGAGATGAAGCGCAAGAACTGCGCCATCAGTGCCACCACCCCCGTGCAGTTCACCACCGGCCCGTGCGACAACAACCTGGCCGGACGGCTGCGGGGCACCGACCCCAACCGCAACTATCCCGGATTCTGGGGTGGTCCCGGCGCCGACTTCGAGTGGGACAGCGACACCTACCGCGGTGACGGCCCGGGCAGCGAGCCCGAGGTCGACGCCGTGCGCAAGCTCGTCAGCTCACGTCAGGTGACCAACCTCATCACCAACCACACGTACAGCAACCTCATCCTGCGTCCGCCGTCGCTGGCCTCGACGGGCTTCAGCCCCGACGAGCTCAAGTACCGCGCGCTCGGAGCCTCGATGGCCGAGCACAACGACTACGCCAACATCCCGTCGTTCGGTCTCTACGACACGTCGGGCTCGACCGAGGACTGGAGCTACTGGAACACCGGTGGTCTCGGCTTCACCTTCGAGATCGGCACGGAGGGCTTCCACCCGCCGTACCAGACCGGAGTGGTCGCGGAATACGCCGGTCTCGCCCCCGCGGCCGGAGCAGGCAAGGGCGGCAACCGTGCGGCTTACTACCGCATGGCAGCTGCCACGGTGGACAAGACGCTGCACTCGACGATCACGGGCAAGGCGCCGGCCAACACCGACCTCACGATCCGCAAGACCTACCAGGGCATGACCTCACCGGTCATCGCACCGGACGGCTCCGTGGGAGCACCGATCCCGTTCACCGACGTCCTCACCTCGTCGCTCGCGGGCAAGGGTGGCTCGTTCTCGTGGGCGGTCAACCCCTCGACCCGACCGATCGTCGCCGGTCGCTACGGTCGTGACGCGGTGGCGCCGCAGCAGCCCAGCTCACCGATCGCCAACCCGGCTGGTCTCCCGCCGGTCGGCGGCTCGGAGTTCTCGAACGTCACCATCCAGGGTCTTCCGACCTACGACAACGGCAAGGTGCTCTTCACCTTCGGTTGGCAGGGTCCCAACCCCGATCCGAACGTTGACTGGGACTTCTTCATCTACGACTCGGCTGGCAACCAGGTCGCGTCGGCAGCAACCCTGGCCAACCCGGAGATCGCGGCCGCTCTTGACCCGGTGCCCGGTGGCTACCGTGTCGAGGCTGTGAACTACGGCGGCGGTTCGGCTGCTGACTGGACCGGCACGATGTCCTTCCAGGCGCCGGACCCGGCCATCGTCACGGGCGTCAAGGAGACGTGGAACCTCACCTGCGAGAACAAGCAGGGCAAGGTCCTCGGCACCCGCAGCATCGTCGTCGACCGCGGCGAGTCCGTTGACGTCGGCAACCCCTGCAACCGGGGCAAGAACCCCAAGCAGTGACGCACGAGTCGCCTTGCGAAGGGTGACAACAATGCCAAGGTATGCCGTCCGCGCACGTGCGCGGACGGCATACCTGCGTCTGTGGCCCTTGCGTCCGCAGTTCTGGTGACCCCACCGTCACATTGCCGCACGCAAGGTCAGGGGAGACGCGTGTTGGGCTGGGTCGGGCACCGGCAGCCCGCGTAGCATCGCGAACGTGGCTGGACTGGACCGATGGATGCGCGGGCGTGACCTCGCGATCGACCTCGGGACCGCCAACACGGTGATCTATGAGCGGGGTCGCGGGGTCGTCCTCGACGAGCCGTCGGTCGTGGCCGTGCGCACCGGGACCTCTCAGCTCCTCGCCGCCGGGCACCGCGCCAAGGAGATGCTTGGCCGCACGCCCGACTCGGTCAGTGCCATCCGCCCGCTACGTGACGGAGTCATCTCCGACGCCGACGTCACCGAGCGGATGCTGCGCTGGTTCGTCGACCAGGTGTCGCCGTCCAAGATCTTCCGCCCGCGCATGGTCGTGTGCGTGCCGAGCGACATCACGAGCGTCGAACGTCGTGCCCTCGAGGACTCCACCCTGCGTGCTGGTGCGCGGCGAGTCCATGTCATCGAGGAGCCGATGGCGGCTGCGATCGGAGCCGGCCTCCCCATCGAGGAGACCAACGCCTCGATGGTCGTCGACCTCGGTGGTGGCACGACCAACGTCGCCGTCATCAGCCTCGGCGGCATCGTCACGTCACGTTCGATCCGCATCGGTGGTGATGAGGTCGACGAGGCGATCATCGCGCACGTGAAGTCCGAGTACTCCCTGCTCATGGGCGAACGCAGCGCCGAGCAGATCAAGGTCGCGGTCGGCTCGGCGTTCCCGATGCGCGAGGAGCTCAGCGAGCGGGTGCGCGGTCGTGACCTCGTGACCGGTCTGCCCAAGACGGTGTCGATCTCGTCGGTCGAGGTCCGCCGTGCCATCGAGACGCCCGTGCTGCAGATGGTCGAGTTGGCGCGGGCCGTCCTCGACGTGTGCCCACCCGAGCTCGCGGGCGACATCCTCGACCGCGGAATCACTCTCACCGGCGGTGGTGCGCTGTTGCGCGGGCTCGCCGAGCGGATGCACCACGAGCTGGGTGTCCCGGTCGTCGTCGCCGACGACCCGCTGCGCGCCGTCGCCCGGGGTGCGGGCAAGTGCATCGAGGAGTTCGACACCCTGCACCGCGTCCTCGTCGACAACCGTCGGCTGTGAAGGGCGACGCGTCCGACCGTCGACGCCGTCGGTTCGTCGCGCTCGCAGTGCTCGTGACCCTGGCGCTCGTGCTCGTCGACCTCGTCGGTGGTCCGGGGCCGGGACTGCTGCGGCGCGGCGCTGCCACCGTCCTCGGTCCGCTCGAGCGCGTGCTCGCTCCCGGAGGTCGCCCCGGTGAGGAGGACCTGCGGCGCGAGAACGACCGTTTGGCCAGCGAGCTGCGTGAGGCCGAACTGGCAGGCGGCGATGCAGCTGCCCTGAAGTCTCTGCTGGCGGCACCGTCCACCGCTGGGGCCCGCGTCGTCCCGGCGCGGGTCGTCGGGGTTGGTGCACCCGGCCCTCAGGGCATCGTCCGCATCACCATCGATGTCGGTAGCCGCGACGGCGTCACCGCTGACCGCACCGTCGTCTCCGGCAACGGGCTGGTGGGCCGCGTGGCGGCGGTGGCGCCCTGGACGAGCGACATCTTCGTCGTCGGAGGGCCGGAGGTCTCTGTTGGTGTGCGCGTCGGGGCGTCAGGCGCGCTCGCCACCGTCGGAGGGACCGCCGCCTCAGCGGCCGAGCGGGACACCGGGGAGCTCGGGATCAGCCTCGTCCAGACTGGCGCGCTGCGCGTTGGCGACGAGGTGCGCACTCTTGGCAGCGTCGATGGCCGCCCGTTCGTCCCAGGTGTCCTCGTCGGCACCGTCAGTGCGGTCGAACCACGACGCGGCCGGCTCGCGGCGTCGGGCACCCTGCGACCTGCCGTCGACGTCGGTGCGCTCTCGGTCGTCGGCGTGCTTCTCACCGGACCGCGTGCCACCCCACGGGCGACGGTCACCGGGGGAGCGCCGTGACCGTGTCGGGGGTGGCGCTGCGTGGCGCACTCCTGCTCGTTGGCGCCGTCCTCGCCGTGACCCTCGGCGCTCGGCACCTCGCGCCTCTGCCCGACCTCGTCCTCGTCGTCGTCGCGTCGGCAGCATTGCGCTCGGGGCCCCGGGTCGGCCTGATCACGGGCCTGGTCGGCGGTTGGCTTCTTGATCTCCTGCCGCCGGGCTCGGCCGTGCTCGGCACCCAAGCCCTCCTGTATGCCGTGTGTGGCCTTCTCGTCGGCCTCGCCCGGCGTCCCGGTCACGTGTCGTTGGTGTGGGTCGTCGCCGTGATCGCCGCCGCCGGGTGCGGACTCGAAGTGGTGCGGGCCCTGCTTGCGCTGGCCCAGGGTGTGCCCGTTGAGGTGGCGTCGTCCTTGGGGCGGGTGCTCGCGACGGCAACGGTGGCCCTCGTCGTCGTGCCGCTCGTCACCGCTGTCGAGCGCCGCGCCGACCAGCGGAGGTTCGCGTGACGAACGTCGGGATCCGGCCTCGCGACGGGTCCGCGCACCAGGGCCGATTCCTTGCTGCCGGGGCGGTCGTCACATTGCTCTTCGTCGTCCTCTTCGGCCGCCTCGGGCAGGTGCAGCTCACCGAACACGCCGACTACGCCGCTGCGGCTGCCTCGCTCAACACTCGCGAGATCATCGTGCCTGCCGTGCGTGGGCGCATCCTCGATCGGACGGGAAAACCGTTGGCGGACAACACCTCTGCCACGGTCGTGACGCTTGAACGCCGGATCGTTGCCGAGAGCGATGATGGTGCTCGGGCAGTGCTGACGCAGGTGGCCGCCGTGCTCGAACGCCCGGTGGACGAGCTGCTGGCCAGGACCCACCTGTGTGGTGAGGCAGACGCCCCGCCGGCACCGACCTGCTGGGCCGGCTCGCCGCAGGTGCCGATCCCAGTGGCGAGTGGAGTCGACCCGCAGCGGGCGCTCAGCCTCGTCGAGCGACCGGACCTCTATCCGGGGGTGGCCGTGGAAGCGGTGCCGGTGCGTCGCTACCCCGCGCCGCTCGGCGTCAACGCCGCCCACCTCCTCGGCTACCTCGGCCGCGCCACCGACAAGGAGGTCGCGGCGCCGGACGGTGTGATCACGGCCGACGACCTCGTGGGGCGTGCAGGACTGGAGCAGCAGTACGACACAGTGCTGCGCGGCACTCCCGGCCGCACGACCGTGTCGGTCGACCCTCGGGGCCTCGTCACCGGCGTCGTGGCGCAGACCGACCCTGTGCCCGGGCGGGACCTGGTGACGAGCATCGACGCCTCCGTCCAGGCGGCCACCGAGAAGTCACTGGTCCGCGAGATGACGGCGGCGCGCCAACGCGGCCAGCCGGCCGACTCTGGTGGCGCCGTCGTCCTCGACATCACGACGGGGCAGGTGGTGGCCTCGGCGAGCGCTCCCACCTATGACCCCAACGTGTGGACCGGTGGCATTTCGGCAAAGGAGTACGCCGCGCTCACCGCACCGACGGCTGGGACGCCGCTGCTCTCACGTGCCACCGGGGCGGCGATGCCACCGGCGTCGACGCTCAAGGCGCTGAGCGTGCCGGCCGCCGTGGCTGCCGGCAACCCGCTGACGGGCATCTATCAGTGCGGTTCGAGCTATCGGATCGGCAACCGGTCATTCCAGAACTTCGAGTCGCGTGCCTACGGTCCGATCACGTTCCACCGAGCACTCGAGGTCTCGTGCGACACCGTCTTCTATGACGTCGCCTACCGGTCGTGGCTCGCGCTCGGTGGGCTCAGGGGGGCTGATGCCAAGGACCCCTTCATCACGACGGTCCGTGACTTCGGGCTCGGCAAGCGCACGGGCATCGACCTGCCGGGGGAGAGCGCCGGCCGCATTCCTGACCGGGCGTGGAAGCGCGCTGTCTGGGACGAAACCAAGGACGAGACGTGCACGCGGGCCAAGTCCGGCTATCCGGAGGTCGCCAAGGACGACCCGGCGCGGGCGGCATACCTCCTGTCCCTGGCCAAGGAGAACTGTGCGAGCGGTGCCCAGTTCCGGGCCGGTGACGCAGCGAACTTCGTGATCGGTCAGGGAGATGTCGCGACGACGCCACTGCAGATGGGAGTCGCGTATGCCGCGATCGCCGGTGGGGGTGTCGTGCGCACCCCGCGCGTCGGGGTGAAGACCGTTGATCCGGTTTCCGGTGTGGCACAGACGATTCCGGCCGGTCCCACGCACTCCGTCACCCTTGCGAAGGACGTTGCGTCGTACGTCCAGAGCGGACTGCGAGCGGTGGTCGTGAGTGGGACGGGAGCGCGGGCCTTCGCTGGAATGCCGACGGACTGGCCCGTCTCCGGCAAGACCGGGACTGCCGAGGTCTTCGGGAAGAGGGACACAGCGTGGTTCCTGTCCTATGCGCCGACGACCAAGCCCCGGTATGCCGTGTCAGTGGCCGTGAGCCAGGGCGGTCACGGCGGCGAGACCGCCGCGCCGATCGCCCGCTCCATCCATGAGGCACTGCGCCTGCTGCCGCGGTGACCGCTCCGGGTTTGGACATCCGCAACAACTCGTTCAGGGCCGAGTGGCGGAGGGGGACCCCGAACACGCGGGGACGCGAGCCTGTCTCGACCTCGATTGGTTTGCCGCCGACACCCTAAGCCCGGGGTGCTTCGGGTAGCGAGCTGGCTTCGGTGGCAACAAAGGCCGCAGAAATCCGAGACGTCATCTCCTCTGCTTCGCCTGGCCCGTAGGTGAAAAGGCCCGCATTGACCTTCGCACCCAGACGGCCCTCGGCGACAAGGCCTCTGAGCCCGTCCGGAGCCGTCCTTCGGCCGTCAAGGTCAGGGAAGAGTTGAGTGCACAGCATCTCGAAGACGTCGAGGCCGCCGAGGTCAGCGGTGCGGAAGGGGCCTGCAACGGCCCAGCGAGGTCCCAGGCTGTCTCTCACGATCGCGTCCAATTCCTCGACGCCGACAATGCCTCGTTCCACCAGAGCGAACGCCTCTCGCAGCAAAGCAGCCTGCAGTCGGTTCGCGACGAACCCAGGGCATTCCTGACTGAGGACCACGGGGCGCTTGCCGAGCGCCTGCATGAGCGTGACCATGTCTTGGACGAGTCCAGGCGAGGTGAGGGGGCCCGGCACCACTTCCACCAACGGGACCACGTCGGCTGGGTTGAAGAAGTGGGCGACCAAGAGGCGCTCGGGCACGGTGATCAGCGCCTGCAGCTCACTGGGCTGATAGGTCGAGGTATTTGATGCGATCGGTACAGCTTGGTTAGTGCTCGAGATCTCCCGGAGAACGGCGGCCTTGACGTCCAGCCGTTCGGTCACTGCCTCGACGACCAGGTCGGCTCCATCCATTGCTGGGCCGAGGTCCAGCGTGCGCGCTCGTTTACCCATCTCATCGGCTCCCTTCTGTTGTCAACCGGCCGGTTCTAGGTGCTTAGTGGGCTCGGTCTTTCGCAGCGCGGCTGTCGCGCGTAGCGTCCTTGGTGCGGGTCCGGGAAGTGGCTGATCCGAAGTGCCGGTGTGCGGGTGCGAGCCGGTCGCGCTGGATGTATGAGACGCCCCGCGTTGCCCTCCCGGGCCCGCCTCTTTGCCCGTGGCTTGGGCGGGTGAGGCATCGGCGACCAGCTGTCGATAGATGACGTCGGAGATCCTTCGCTTGAGGCAGCGCAGTGCCTCGAGGGGTTTCTTGCCCTCGGCGCGCTTGCGCCGGTAGTAGGTCCGCCCGTCGGTGTCGAGCCGGAGCTGGGTGATCGCGGCGATGTGGATCATGTGGTTGACCCGGCGGTTACCCGCTCGGGAGAGACGGTGCCGGTTGTTCTCCCCGGAGGAGGCGTCCAGCGGTGCGGTGCCGGTCCAGGACGCGAACCGGTTGCGGTCAGCGAACCGGGCGATGTCGCCGACGTCAGCCAGGACACGGGCGGCGACCACAGGTCCGATGCCGGGGATGTCCGTCAGGTGTGAGCCGCGGGCCTGGATGATCGCCTTCAGCTCGGCGGTGGCCTTCTTCATCTTGGCCTCGACCGCGACCAGTTCGGCGAGCTCCTCTGCTGCTATCCGGCGGCGGGTCTTGCCGGCGACGTCACGCGGGCGAACTGAGGCGAGCATGCGCTTGGCCTGACCGGTGGTGATGTCCTTCTTCGCCTGCCCGGGAAGCAATTCCGCGAGCAGGGCTTGGAGCCGATCGACGCTCTGGACCCGTCGCCGGGTCAACGCCTCACGGCGGTCCACGAGCAACCTGAGCGCCTCCAGCTCACCGTCGACCTGCAGCACCCGAAGGCCCGAAGTGCGCACCGCGACCATCGCGATCGAGTGTGCGTCGTGGGCATCGGTCTTGCGGTTGTGGCCGGTGTCGAAGAGCCGGACCCGGGCGGCGAGCTTGGCCGGGACGTCCACGACATGCTCCCCTGATTCCAGGAGCCGCTGCGCCAGGGGGCGTCCGACACCGTTGGCGCCCTCGACCGCCCACACCCGGTCCGGCCACGCCTTGGCGTAGGTTCGCATCGCGGTGTAGCCGGCCCGGTCGGTGGTGAACCGGCCCGAACCGAGACGCCGTTCATGATCGTTAACGACCTCGATCGTCGCCGACAGCTTGTGGGGATCGACCCCGATGACAACACGTTCCATGTGCCGCTCCTACCTTGCTCGTACCCGATGTGGACGGCGAGGTGGGCAGTGCTACTACGAGCAGGGCAGTCCCTTCTTGAGCCACGCCTCGTCACGGCGCCCGGCGGGCAGCAGTCCGATAGTGAGCCACACCGACAAAGCGGTGGGCAGCCCAATAGAGAGCGTCCCGCCGAGCACCTGGACCGAGTCTGGCCAGACGCCGGCCCTACCAGCAATCGTCTAGTAGCCCAGACTGTTGCGCAGACCTTCCACGGCGCATGAGGCAAGGGTGACGTCCGCGTCCACGAAGGTCACTGCAGCCCCGCCACGGGCGAACAGCCGACCGATCCTGCTACCCATGAGGCCAGCACCGACGATCACGATGTCGAGGTCCTTGATGGGTCTGCCGGTCAGAGCCACTGTGCGCAGCTGCTGTGAGGATGGAGGCGGACCACGACGAACATCACCGCGAGGTCACGCAGGTGAAGCTCGCGGCGTCATTGGGACTTCCGGTGCCGCTGTATCGCGGCCACGCCGGATACTGACACAGCGGTCTGGTTCGCCCGGCACCGGTGAGGCTGGCGTCCTTGACCACAGGACTGACGGGAGCCTTGCGGTTCTGCGACCACGTCTCGAGTGCCGTCAGCGAGTCCCAGCTGGCGGCGAACTGCGCGCCGCGGTTGACATGGTTGGCTCCGGGGACCACATAGAACCGAGCGAAGTCCGCGGTCTGTCGCGGCCCGACGACGTCGCGGACACGCTCGTAGTACTCCGCGGTGGAGCGGTGGCTGACCAGCTCGTCGGCTGCGCCGTGGAGGATCAGCAGCTTTCCGCCAGCGCGCGCGAATGGCCTGAGGTCGGCGTCGTTGACATCCTGCAGACCGCTCAGCTCACTGACCCGATGCTTCCACTTGCGTGGGTTCAGCGGGTCGACGGCGAGCGGATCGTGGGACGGATCCCGGGTGACGAAGTAGCGAACCCACTGGTCCCAGAACTGAACCCCGTAGCCGCTTGTCTTTGGCATGGGGTTGGCTGGCGCGGCCGATCCGAACCCGAGCAGCGGTGTGGACATCTTGGCTCCGGACAGGAAGGGGAAGCCCGGATATCCTCGTTCGCCGCTCTTCAGGTGGTACTTCCAGTGCAGGGGCGACGAGACCGCTCGCACAGCGGTGATCTGGGCATCCGAGAGACAGGCCGAACCAGCGTCGGCACCGAGGGGGCATCGCAGCGTCCGCGGGTCGAATTCACAACCGGGCTCGTTGGAGATGATGTTGTCGCTCAGACCATCGCGCGCGTCGCACGCACGCATGACGCTGGTGTGAAGGAGGGTCTGCTCGTTGGGCTCCAGAAACGCGCCGGGCTGGGACATCACCTTGGCGATGTGACCGAAGTACAGGTTCAGGCTCGCAGCGTTCCATGCAGGATAGACAGCGATGACTCCGTCAAAGTCCCGCGGCCATCGCTGCGCGACGGCGAGGGCCTCGCGTCCGCCGGTGGAGCCGCCGGCGAAGTACTTGTGCGCCGGCTCCCGTCCGTAGTGCACCGTGACCAGGTAGGCAGCGGCATCGTGGGTCTTCTTCAGGGCGTCACCCGCGAAGTTGCGCACCGCTTCGTCGTTGGCACCGAACGTGCCGTCGAGGGTGGTGGTAGGGACGAACGCCGGGTCCGCCTGATGTCCCGAGTCGCTGCCGAACGTGGCATATCCGCGTTGCAACGGGGTCGGTTGATCGGTCGGTCCGAAGAGAACGTTCCCGGCCACGTTGGGGATGGTGCCGTCGTAGCCGCCGCCTCCGAACATGAAGGCATTCCCGTTCCACGTCGTCGGCAGCGCCAGGCGGAGCCTGATGTCAGGTGCGGTGGCGTCGATCGGCGATATGGCCGCCTCCACCTCGCAGTAGGTCTGCGGCACGGTTCCCCCCAAGCTCTTCTCCTGGGCGGTAGTGACGCGGGCACCCGAGGTGGGCAACGAGATTCGGTGAGCCGATATCTCGGTATCGACCAAGGAAGAACACCGGGACCCGCTGTCCGTCAATTCGCCTGCGGCTCCCGAGGTCGCCCCAGCGACGGCAAACATCGCAGCCGCCGCCGTCAATGCGGCGCTGGTCCCCAGCAACATCCTCATCGATTTCTCCACTCCCGTGACCTGCCTGATGCGAGAAATCGTCGTCCGGTTGCGATCGCAGGTATATGGACCACGTCCCCATAATTGGGCCAGAATCGATGTTCCTCTGCCGCATACCGCACGGTCGCACCTCACGATCAACTCGGGATGACGAGTCGCCACGCAGAAAGGTCGGATTGACCATGGAAGGGGTCGCATTGACTTCGGAGTATCTGGCTCTCTTGCTGAACGACGCGGCACGGGAGGAACTGGAGGCCGTCGCCAGCCCAGCGCATGACCAACGCGTGCCAGCAGCTGACCTGGCTGAACTCCGGGAACAGCAGAGCCTTGCCCTCCTCTTGCACGAGCGGTTGGCCCGACATCGTTTCAATGAGTCAGCTCTGCAGTTGCTCAACGACTCCGCCAACGACCTGGCCACCCTGCGCGATCTCGAACAGATTCTGCAGGCCATCGTTGAGCGCGCTCGGCGCCTCGCGTCCTGCGACCTGGCATACATCAGCCTGAGTGACGAGAGTCGCGGGGACAGCTACATCAAGGCGGCGGTGGGCAACGTGTCCGAGGCGCTCCTCGAGCTTCGCCTTCCGGCGGGAACCGGTCTGGGTGGGCTGGTGTCACGTAGCGGCGAGCCGTCCACTACTGGCCACTATCTGGCCGACGACGCACTCGTGCACACCTCGGACATCGATGCGACGGTCGAGCTCGAGGGCATCCGTTCGCTGGTCGGTGTGCCACTGAAGCTAGAGAACGAGATCATCGGTGTGCTCATGGCGGCTCATCGCAACGAACGGACGTTCGCGGAGCAAGAAGTCAACATGCTCGAAATGCTGGGAGCGCACGCAGCCGTAGCGATTGACAACGCCCGCCTGCTCCAGCAGATCCAGAACCACAGCGACATGTTCGAACGAGCCGCTGAGATCCATGAGCGACTGACCCGGGTGGTCCTGAAGGGAGGAGGACTTGAGGAAGTGGTCGCTGCGACCGCCGACAGCCTTCGTGGTCCGGTCGTCCTGCTGGACGAGAACGGAAAGGTCGCGGCGAGAGCCGGTTACGGTGACATGCCTGACGAGAAACATCTCGCCATGGGTTGGCGCGACGCCAAGGCGTGCGGCGCCACGGTGTGGATCGACGCCCTGTGCCTTGTCCCGATGCTCACGGAAGCGGGCTTTCTTGGCGTCCTGGCACACCCTTTCGGCGGGGATGTCATCGAGACCGATCTGCGCATACTTGAACGTGCAGCCCTGGTTGCCTCGCTGGTCGAAGTGACTCGGCGCCGTTTGTCTGAGGCCGAGGCGCGTGTGCGGGGAGCGGTCTTGGAGGATCTCCTGGACTCAGAGACGGCAGATGTGGAGGACCTCGTCGAACGCGCGAGGCTCCTCGGTGTGGACATCACTGCCACGAACGTTGTGTTGGTGGCACGTGTGGAGCATGAACCGCGCGAGCGACTCTATGCCGCAGCCGCCGCGCTTGCCCGCCGAAGTTCGGGGCTCGTCGCGACCAAGGGGCAGGACGTCGTGGTCGTGCTGCCCGACGGACCCCAGGTTGTGTCGAACGTCGTACGTGACTTCAGGGGCGCTACTGGCGCCCCCGTGACGATCGGTCACGCGATCACCATGAACGCGGGCATGGTCAGGCCCGCCTATCGGGAGGCCTCACGCTGCGTCCAGGCATTGCTGAGGCTTGGGCGCATCGGAGACATCACCGAGGCGGCCGAGCTGGGATTCGTCGGGCTGCTTCTGGGAAACGAGCCGGACACTGCTGGTTTCACGAGGTCGATCCTCGGGCCCCTGATCGACTACGACCGCAAACGAAGGACTCAGCTGGTCAACACGCTGGAGGCCTACTGCGCATCCGGGTTCTCCAACATCCTGACTGCCGAAGCGCTTCACCTGCACCCCAACACGGTCCTGCAACGGTTCGACCGCATCGCTCGACTCCTGGGCGAAGACTGGCGTCAACCGGAGCGGCTCCTGGAGTGTCAGGTGGCATTGCGTGTCCTGCGGGTGGGATCTCAGTAGGGGCAGTGCGCGAGCGCTCGCAGTGCGTCGTACGTCCAGAGCGGACTGCGAGCGGTGGTCGTGAGTGGGACGGGAGCGCGGGCCTTCGCTGGAATGCCGACGGACTGGCCCGTCTCCGGCAAGACCGGGACTGCCGAGGTCTTCGGGAAGAGGGACACGGCGTGGTTCCTGTCCTATGCGCCGACGACCAAGCCCCGGTATGCCGTGTCAGTGGCCGTGAGTCAGGGCGGTCACGGCGGCGACACCGCCGCGCCGATCGCCCGCTCCTTCCACGAGGCGCTGCGCCTCCTTCCTCGCTGAGCGTCGACTCCGGCAGCAATACACCATCGGTGTGTATGGTTGGTGTATGACGCGAACGAACATTGAGATCGATGACGACCTGGTCGCTGAGGTGATCCGCAAGTACGCCTTGTCCTCGAAGCGAGAAGCCGTTGACCTTGCCCTGCGCAAGGCCGCCGGGTCGTCGATCACCCCCGACTTTGCCTGGAGCCTCAAAGGCATCGGCTGGGAGGGGGACCTCAACGAGATGAGGGGTGCGGAAGCTCAGGACGAGCCGCGAACTGAGACCTCGCATCGGTGAACGAACTCTTCGACACCTCTGTGTGGATCGAGTTCCTGCGAGGGACCGAATCGACTGCCTCCCGTTACGTCGGGTCACGACTCGTCTCCGATCCCTCGACGATTGCGATCACGGAGCCAGTGACCATGGAACTCCTGGCCGGCCCCACCAATGAACTGGCCCTCGTCAAGATCGCTCAACTCGTCGACAGTCTCGCTCTCGTCCGGATCGTCCCTGCTCTTGACTTCCCTGCCGCGGCGGCGCTTCATCGGGCGGCTCGTCAGAACGGCCGAACCGTCAGAAAACTCAACGACTGCCTGATCGCCGCGGTGGCGATCCGGACCGATTCGGTCCTCGTCCATCGCGATGCGGACTTCGATGTCGTGGCGTCCATCTCAGATCTGCGGACCCGGTCGTTCATCGAGCCGTAGGTGGCGGCCAACTCACCTTGGACGCAAGTGGCGGGGGAGCGCGACGGGAGCGGACGGCATACAACTAGTCTTGCCGTATGGCTGATTTTGATGTTGTCGTCCTCGGTGCCGGTCCCGGCGGATACGTCGCGGCGATCCGCGCCTCGCAGCTGGGCCTCAGGGCCGCTGTCGTGGAGTCCAAGTACTGGGGTGGCGTCTGCCTCAACGTCGGGTGCATCCCGTCCAAGGCGCTGATCAAGAACGCCGAGCTGGCGCACACCCTCCAGCACGACAAGGCAAAGTTCGGCATCGAGGGAGACGCGACGATGTCCTACGGCCCGACGCACAAGCGTTCGCGTCAGGTGTCCTCCGGCATCGTCAAGGGTGTCCACTTCCTCATGAAGAAGAACAAGATCGAGGAGATCGACGGCTGGGGCACGCTCACCAGCTCGACCTCGATGGATGTCGCGCTCAACTCGGGGGAGAAGCGCACCGTCACCTTCGACAAGCTGATCATCGCTGCTGGCGCCGTGACTCGCATGCTGCCCGGTGTGCAGGTGTCGCAGAACGTCGTCACCTATGAGGAGCAGATCCTCGACGAGAACCTGCCCGGGTCGATGGTCATCGCCGGCTCGGGTGCCATCGGTGTCGAGTTCGCCTACGTCATGAAGAACTTCGGCGTCGACGTCACGATCGTCGAGTTCCTGGAACGCATGGTGCCGACCGAGGACGCGGACGTGTCCAAGGAGCTGCTCAAGCACTACAAGAAGCTCGGGGTCAAGGTCCTGCTGTCAACCAAGGTCGAGGGGGTCGAGGACACGGGCTCCGGCGTCAAGGTCACGGTGTCGCCCGCCGCTGGCGGAGACTCCCAGGTCCTGGAGGCAGACAGGTTCCTCTCGGCGATCGGCTTCGCTCCGCGCACCGAGGGCTACGGGCTCGAGGCAGCCGGCGTCAAGCTCACCGACCGTGGCGCCATCGAGATCGACGACTTCTGCCGGACCAACGTCGACAACGTCTATGCCATTGGCGACTGCACCGCCAAGGTGATGCTCGCGCACGTGGCCGAAGCCCAGGGCATCGTCGCCGCCGAGACGATCGCGGGCGCTGAGACCATGCCGATCGAGTACGACTTCATCCCGCGAGCGACCTACTGCCACCCGCAGATCGGCTCGTTCGGCTACTCCGAGGCGCAGGCCAAGGAAAAGGGCTACGACGTCAAGACGGCGACGTTCCCGTTCAGCGCCAACGGCAAGGCGATGGGTCTCGGCGACGCTGTCGGCTTCGTCAAGATCGTGGCTGACGCCAAGCACAACGAGATCCTCGGCGCCCACATGATCGGCCCCGACGTCACCGAGCTGCTCCCGGTGCTCAACCTCGCGCAGAAGTGGGACCTCACCGCTGACGAGGTCGCCCGCAACGTCTTCGCGCACCCGACCCTGTCCGAGGCCGTCAAGGAGTCGGTCCACGGCATCGCCGGCCACATGATCAACCTCTAGCTGTACTGACCCGGGACGTTGGTTGAGTGATTGCGATCCGCTGATCTGATCAGTGGCGCGGGAAGGGCCTCCCGCGGTGGAGTGGAACTGCCAAGTCACCACTGCCACACACAGGAGGCCCTCATGTCCCACGCTAACGCTGCCCTGACGGTTCGTCACCGTCTTAAGGTTGCCCAACTTGTCGTCGATCAGGGCGTGCCGATCAGTGAGGTCGCGGCACGATTCCAATGTTCGTGGCCGACGGTGAAGCGGTGGGCTGACAGGTATGCCGCCGGTGAGCCGATGAGCGACCGCTCGAGCCGCCCGCACGTGATGCCGGCCAAGACCTGCGTGTCGACGACGAAGCGGATCGTGTCGTTGCGGCTGCGCAAGCGCCTGGGTCCGGTCCAGCTCGCTGCACACGTGGGTGTTGCACCCTCGACAGTGCACCGGGTGCTCACCAGGTGTCACCTGAACCGGTTGGCGCACGTCGATCGCGCCACCGGTGAGCCGGTGCGCCGCTACGAGCATGAGCATCCCGGGGACATGCTGCACGTGGACGTCAAGAAGTTCGGGAACATCCCCGACGGTGGCGGGTGGCGCTTCGTGGGCCGAGCTCAGGGCATGAAGAACCGGACAGCCACCCCGGGCAAACCGAAGAGCAAGAACCACAACCCGAAGATGGGCCACGCATTCGTGCACACCGTCATCGATGACCATTCCCGAGTCGCCTACGCCGAGATCCACGACAACGAGACCGCCGCCACCGCCACCGCCGTCCTGCGCCGAGCCGTCGCCTGGTACGTCGCCCGCGGCATCACCATCCGCAGAGTCCTGTCCGACAACGGGTCCCCGTACGTGTCACACCTGTGGCGGGACGTCTGCGCAGAGCTCGGCATCAAACACTCACGCACCCGGCCCCGCCGCCCACAGACCAACGGCAAGGTCGAACGCTTCCACCGCACCATGGCCGACGGATGGGGATACGCCCGCTGCTACACCTCAGAGACCGAACGACGCCAAGCTCTGCCAGCATGGCTCCACGAGTACAACCACCACCGACCCCACACCGCCTGCGGGAACAAGCCACCCAACACCCGCTTGATCAACCTGTCAGGTCAGTACATCTAGCTCAGCAACCCTGCGCTGCAGCACTTTCCGGTATGCCGTTCGCCCACCTGGGCGAGCGGCATACTGCGTTCATGGCTGCGTCCGAGATTGAGGCACCGAAGGGCAGGGCGCCGTGGCTCGCGCTGGGCCTCGTCGTGCTGGCGGTTGTCAGCATTGCCATTGCCATGGGTATCTCTTTCGCAAAGGGCGACGACCCGACGAATGTCGCTGTCTACGACGCGAATGGCGATGGGATGGATGCCTTGCTCACAGGGATTGTCGAGGTGACGCCTTCCTGCGTGAAGGTCTCCGTGGGTGACGAAGCCTGGACACCGGTGTTCCCGCGAGGGAGCACCCACATGGCCAATGACACTCTCGTGTGGGGCGGCCGGGAGTTCTTGTCGGGTGACCCGATCGAACTGGGCGGCGGGGAGGTCAGCCCTGATGGTGACTTGGTCATCCCGGCCGGATGTCCGCGCAGGCATCTGTGGTTGGTCGCGCCACGCTGAGGGGTGCGTGGAGGTGGTGCCGACGTGAATGGGAGCCTCGAAGCGTCGGGTCAGTTCATGCCGGAGCCGAGGTTGAGGATGTTGCCGTCGGGGTCCGTGAACCAGACGCTCTTGAAGGCGCCGTCGCCGGCGCTTGCGACTCCGTCGTTCCACTCCATGCCCTCGGCGTCGAAGGTCTGGAACGTCACGCCCTTCGAGCGCAGATCCGCCACGGCTGTGTCGAACGCGTCGCCGGGCAGCTCGAACATCATCGCCGTCGCCTTGTTCGTGCCGGCGAATTCGGACGTATAGACGAAGAAGGCGCTCGAGCCCGACTGGTAGGTGATGCCCTGATCCATCGTCTCGGTCCCTGGTTCGAAACCGAGGACCCCCTCATAGAAGTCGCGGGCACGCTGCAGGTCCGAGACTCCGAGGGTCGTGACAGGGGTGTGGTCGCCGATCATGACTTCTCCAAGGCGGACCAAACGACCTTCGCCAGGTCGGCCACCCCGAGCCTAGGAGCGAGGCCTGCCTTGGAGCAATGGGTCGATTCACCCCCCGTGGGGGTCCCGGTGGGCCAACCCGCAGCGCGAGGACCGGGCCAGGCAGTCAACCGCTGTGGAGCCAACAGCTAAGAGACCAACCGCCGGCGCGCTCTGCGACCGGACTTCATCGGCTCGACGTCACCCACTGGCGGGTTGATCTCTGCCCACACCGCGTCGAGCGAGAGGCCGAGGACTCCGGAGATGGCCGCGATTGTCGGGAAGGCCGGAGTACCCACGCGACCGGACTCGATCTTGCGGAGGGTCTCGGGTGAGAGGCCTGCGTCCAGGGCGGTGTCGAGCATTGGGCGATCGCCCCTGGCTCGACGCAGGAGGGCGCCGAGGCGCTGACCGCGCTCGATCTCGGCGGGGGTGAGTGGCAACCTGACCATGGCCGCACTCTAGCCGGGATAGTCTTACCGGGATAGTTATTGGACTGGGGCCGGGAGGCATTGCGTGATCGAGATCCTGAACGCCACCGAGTTGGAACGAGCCAGAGCCACCGGCGCCCTCGTCGCCGACATCCTGCAGTCGCTCAAAAGCCGCGCCACGGTCGGCACGAACCTGTTGGACATCGACTGGTGGGCCAAGGCCATGATCGTCGAGGCTGGTGCCGTGTCCTGCTACGTGGACTACGAACCGTCTTTCGGGAGAGGGCCGTTCGGCCACTACATCTGCACGTCGGTCAACGACGCCGTCCTCCACGGGCTCCCGCACGACTACATATTGGCGGACGGCGACCTGCTGTCGCTCGACCTCGCTGTCTCCCTGCGGGGCGTCGTGGCCGACTCCGCGATCAGCTTCGTGGTGGGCGACTCGGCGTCCCCGGAGGACGAGGCAATGATCGGAGCGACCGAGCGTGCGCTGGCCGCCGCGATCGCTGTGGCGGGCCCGGGTGCCCGCATCGGTGATCTCTCCCATGCCATCGGCTCGGTCCTCACCGGAGCGGGTTATGCGGTCAACACGCAGTTCGGCGGACATGGCGTCGGCTCGACGATGCACCAGGATCCGCACATCTCGAACACGGGGCGGCCCGGCCGTGGCTATCGACTCCGCCCAGGGCTTTTGCTGGCGATCGAGCCGTGGGTCATGGCCGGCACCGACGAGCTCGTCACGGACAACGACGGCTGGACCCTGCGCAGCGCCACCGGCTCCCGGACGGCACATAGCGAGCACACGATCGCCATCACCGACGACGGAGCCGAGATCCTCACGCTGCCGAGCAGGCGCGACTGAAGCAACACACTCGGGGGTTGCTCATCCAGCGGCCGCCGCGATCTGCGCGAAGTGGACCCGATTGGGGTGGTCGTGCCAGCGGGTCATACGCTTCCGCGATGACGTCGTTGGTGCTCCGCCGGGTGCGGATCGTTCCGGTCGGTGATGGTCCCGCTCCCACGGGAGAGGTCGACCTGCGCATCGTCGGTGATCGGGTTGTTGAGTTGGGGCCCGACCTGCGCCCTGACGCCGCCGATGAGGTGCTCGACGCCGAAGGCCGATGGCTCATCCCCGGCCTGTGGGACCAGCACGTCCACCTCGGACAGTGGGCCGCCACGGCGGGTCGGCTCGACCTCTCATCAACGACCAGCCCGGAGGACGCCGTCCGCCGCATCAGCGCCGAGGTCGGTGCTCGTCGCGGGGGAGCGCCCGGCACGGTGATCCAGGGTTTCGGTCACCGCGCGGCCGCCTGGGACCGCCAGCCAACGGTCGCCCAGCTCGACGCCGTCAGTGGCGACACCCCGGTCGTCCTCATCAGCGGCGACGCCCACCACGGCTGGCTCAACTCCGCAGCGTTGCGCCTGCTCGACGTCCCACCACGTGACGGCGTCATCGAGGAGAACGAGTGGTTCCCCGTCTTCGCCCGCCTCGACGAGGCGACGATGACCGCGGAAGGCAGGCGGACGGCATACGCCAAGGTTCTCGACGCTGCCGTGCATCGCGGAATCGTCGGCGTGCGCGAATTCGAGTGGGCTGACAACGCCACCGACTGGGCTGAGCGTTCCGACTCCGGTCTCGCCGTGGTCCGGGTGCGCACAGCGACGTATGCCGCCGGGCTGGCTGACACGATCGCCGCCGGTCGCCGCAGTGGTGATGTCCTCGACCGCGCCGGGCTCATCACCATGGGGCCGCTCAAGATCATCAGCGACGGGTCGCTCAACACACGCACGGCCTTCTGCCACGACCCCTACGTCGGCGACGACGTCCTCGAGTTCCCGCGAGGGCGCGCCAACAACTCACCCGAGGAGCTCGGCGAGCTGCTCGCCCGGGCGACGCAGAACGGCCTGGACGTCGCGGTGCACGCCATTGGCGACGCTGCGGTCGGGATCGCGCTGGATGCCTTCTCGCGCACCGGTGCTCGCGGAACGATTGAGCATGCCCAGCTGGTCGCTCCTGCCGACGTGACGCGCATGGCCGCGCTGGGTGTTGTCGCCAGCGTGCAGCCAGCTCACCTGCTCGACGACCGGGACGTCACCCATCAGTGCTGGCCCGATCGCGTCGACCGCTGCTTCGCCCTCCACTCGATGCTCGCAGCGGGTGTCACGCTCTCCCTGGGCTCCGATGCACCTGTCGCGCCGCTCGATCCGTGGGAGGCCATGGCGGCGGCAGTCCACCGCACCGCCGATGAGCGCGAGGAGTGGAACGCTGCCGAGACGATCACTGTCACGCAGGCGCTCGCGGCCAGCGTGGACCGAGCCCCGACCGTCGGCGTCGGCAGCCTGGCGGACTTCGCGCTCGTCGAGTCCGATCCCCGGGCTGCGGGGGAGTCGGGCGCCGAGGTCGCCGCGCACTTGCGGGCGATGGTCGTGGGCGCCACCGTCATCGGCGGTCAGGTCGCTCAGCGAAGTTACTGATCAGTTGGGACTAGGTCTGAATAGTCAGTGTGGCCACGATTTCTGTCCCTTGGGCGGACTTCTCAGAGTTCATCGCTCACGTGCACAGGCACCGCCCTAGCGTCCTTTCTGTCGCCATGTCATTGACGACTTGACAGCATTTCAGGGGTGCCGGATGACGAGGTCGCAGATCTTCGCAAGGCGATCGGTCATGATCGGCTGGGATGCTGGCTCATGGCTGCTCGCACTCCTGGGGTTCCTGCTGGTTCGGCACGAATTCTCGCTCAGTGAGCGGATGTGGGTCATCGCCTGGGCCTATGTCGTGGCGGCGATCGCGCTCCAGGTCATCGGTGGGTTCTGGACTCACCTCTACCTCGGTCGTTCCAAGGTCGGCAGCTTCGACGAGGTGACCTCGCTCGGCCAACTCGTCCTCGCGATCAGTGTCGTCCTCGGTTCGACCTTCTACATCGCTGCGCCACTGTTCTCTCGGGGCATCGCCTTCGTCATGCCGGCGCTGGCCTTCCTCTTCATGACCGCGGGCCGCTGGGTGTTCCGCATGTCCCGCACCCGTGGCCGTCGCAACGGCGAGGCAGCCGGGGTCCCGGCCCTCATCTTCGGTGCAGGCGACGCCGGCCACCAACTCGCGGCCCTCGTTGACAGCTCGCCGGACTCGCCCTACGCGATCGTCGGGTTCATCGATGACGACCCCAGGCTGCGGTTCCTGCGTGTTCGCGGCTATCGCATGCTCGGCCAGGGGAGCGACCTCGTGCGTGCGGCCCGCGCCACCGGTGCCCAGGTCGTCGTGCTCGCCATCAGCCAGGCAAGCCCGCAGCTCATCCAGAAGGTCTCTGACCACTGCACGGAGGCTGGCCTCGAACTCGTCGTCGTCCCGCCGCTGCGCGAGATGATCTCTGGTCGCCTGGAGCTCGACACCCTGCGCGCCTTCAACGTCGCCGACCTGCTCGGACGCCGCCCGATCGAGACCGATCTCTCCGGGATCGCGGAGCACATCACCGGCAAGGTCGTGCTCGTCACCGGGGCGGGCGGTTCCATCGGCTCCGAGCTCGCTCGACAGGTGCGACAGCTAGAGCCCGCCAAGCTCATCCTCCTCGACCGCGACGAGTCCGCCCTGCACGCGACCCAGCTTTCCATCGACGGCAACGGACTGCTCGACAGCGATGACACGGTCCTGTGCGACATCCGGGACAGGGACGCCGTGTGTGCGGTCTTCACCCGGCTCGCCCCCGAGGTCGTCTTCCATGCTGCCGCCCTCAAGCACTTGCCCATGCTCGAGCGCTTCCCCGAAGAGGGCTGGAAGACCAACGTCCTCGGCACGCTCAACGTCCTTGAGTGCGCTGCCACCAACGGTGTCGAGCACTTCGTCAACATCTCGACCGACAAGGCCGCCGACGCGACAAGCGTTCTGGGACAGACCAAACGCGTCGCGGAGCGACTCACTGCCTGGTATGCCGCCGAGTCCGGTCTGCACTTCCTCTCGGTGCGCTTTGGCAACGTGCTCGGTTCCCGTGGGTCCGTCCTCGACACCTTCCGTGCCCAGATCGACCGTGGTGGCCCGGTGACGGTCACCGACCCCGAGGTCAGCCGCTTCTTCATGACGATCCCCGAGGCGTGCGAGCTGGTGCTCCAGGCCTCGGCGATCGGTGACCCGGGCGACGTCCTCGTCCTCGACATGGGCGAGCCGGTGCGCATCATCGATGTGGCCCGTCGCCTCATCGAGGAGTCCGGCAAGGACGTGCAGGTCACGTTCACCGGCCTGCGTGAGGGGGAGAAGCTCCACGAGGTGCTCCTCAGTGCCGCAGAGAGCGGCAGCTTGACGGCGCACCCCCTCATCACGCAGGTGTCCGTCCCTCACGTCCAGCCGTCTGATGTGCTCGCCGGCCACCTTGACCGTCTCGACAACGTCGACTTCGAACGACTCGGTGCCTCCGCACCGAATCGCCGCACCACCACCGGGAGGGGATCTCGATGACCACGTTCACGAAGCCCTTGACCTCATTTGCTCCGGCCTTCCCAGCGCTGCCGGGTGGGGTTCGCCTCGCGGTTGTCGGCCTCGGTTACGTCGGGCTGCCGCTCGCGGTCGAGTTCGGCAAGACGATGGACGTCGTCGGATTCGACATCAACGGAGCTCGCGTCAAGGAGCTGAGCGCCGGCACCGACTTCACCCTTGAGGTCAGTGACGAGGAGCTCGCTACCGCGACCGGATTGACCTTCACCGAGGACCCGTCGGACATCGCGCGCTGCAACGTCTTCATCGTCACGACGCCGACGCCGATCGACACCGCGAAACAGCCGGACCTGACACCGGTCCTCTCCGCGACCGAGACCATCGCCAGGGTCCTGCTGCCCGGCGACGTCGTCATCTACGAATCCACGGTCTACCCCGGCGCGACCGAGGAGCAGTGTGTGCCGGTCCTCGAGGACCTGTCCGGGCTCCTGCTCAACGTCGACTTCTTCGTCGGCTACAGCCCCGAGCGGATCAACCCCGGCGACAAGGAGCACCGCCTTCCGACGATCGTCAAGGTGACCTCCGGGTCGACGCCCGAGGCCGCGGACTTCGTCGATGATCTCTATCGCTCGATCATCACCGCCGGCACGCACCGGGCGTCCTCGATCCGCGTCGCCGAGGCGGCAAAAGTCATCGAGAACACGCAGCGTGACGTCAACATCGCCTTGATCAACGAGCTCGCCATCCTCTTCAACCGGTTGGACATCGACACCGAGGAGGTGCTGCAGGCGGCCGGCTCCAAGTGGAACTTCCTCGGATTCCGCCCCGGTCTAGTCGGCGGCCACTGCATCGGCGTTGACCCCTACTACCTCACCCACAAGGCGCAGGCCGTGGGCTACCACCCGGAGATCATCCTGGCCGGGCGTCGCCTCAACGACCAGATGGGTTCCTACGTCGCCTCGCAGCTCGTGAAGCGCATGACGAAGGAGGGCATCCCGGTGCGAGGTGCACGCGTGCTCGTCCTGGGGCTCACCTTCAAGGAGAACACCCCCGACCTGCGCAATTCGCACGTCGTCGACATCCTCACCGAGCTCGCTGAGTACGACATCGCCGTTGACGTCCACGACCCCTGGGCGCGCCCCGAGGAGGCGAACCGGCACTACGGCATCGACCTCGTGCAGAACCCCGAAGCTGGTTCGTATGCCGCGGTCGTCATCGCCGTGGCGCACCGGGAGTTCGTCGAAATGGGCGCCAAGCAGATCCGCGCCTTCGGCGACCCGAACGGCCACGTGCTCTATGACCTCAAGTACATCCTCGACAAGTCCGACTCAGATCTCCGTCTGTGATGGGAAATGATGTGGAGAGACATTCCTATTTGGTGACGGGCGCTGCAGGGTTCATTGGACATGCGGTCTGCCTGCGACTTCTTGCCGATGGCTATGCGGTCGTTGGCGTGGACAGCCTGAATGACTATTACGATGTTAGTCTGAAGCAGGCTAGGTTGCGGTTGATTGTTGACGACCCTAATTTCACCTTCGTGCAAGCTGACGTTGCCGAGCACAGCGAAATTTTCGAGGTATTCGAACAAGGCTCACCCTCACACGTGATCCATTTGGCTGCCCAAGCCGGGGTGCGCTATTCACTGGAGAACCCGAACGCTTATCTGCAAAGCAACCTCATTGGTTTCTTCAATATTCTTGAGTGCTGTCGCCACTTCGGTATCGAGCATCTCGTTTACGCATCATCTAGTTCGGTCTACGGCCGCAATGTGAAGACCCCATTCGAAGAAGGGGATCGCGTCGATTGCCCTGTCTCACTCTATGCGGCCACAAAGAGATCAAACGAACTCCTGGCCTATGCATATAGTTGTAGTCATTCTCTCCCCGCCACAGGTTTGCGCTTCTTTACGGTCTATGGGCCGTTGGGGCGACCTGACATGGCTTACTTCGGATTCACGGACCGGTACTTTGCCGGCAAGCCAATCACCATATTCAACAATGGGGATGTTATCCAAGACCTTTACCGAGATTTCACGTATATAGACGATGTCGTCGACGGGGTTGTGGCTGTTTCCACCCATATTCCTGGGGGTGAGGTGCCTCACGCGCTCTTCAACATCGGAAACGAAAGCCCTGTTCGCCTGATGGACTTTATCGCAACCCTTGAAAAGGCGTTGTCCAATTCATTGGGACGCCCGATTGAGTTCGACAAGGTGTTCGAAGGGCTCGTTGCCGGTGACGTGCCGGCAACGTATGCATCGACGGACAAACTGGAGCAAGCTGTGGGTTTCCGTCCAACTACGCCACTTGCCGAAGGTCTCCGGCGATTCACTGACTGGTACGTTGCCTACAACGGGGTCTCATGACGCGGCGGTATCGAGGCGTCGCTCTGATGGTGATCTGACCTGAAAGAGCCAAGATCCGAGATCGCCAGGGGTCCTGGGCACGCCGTGTGAGTGTTGTCGGGCACGGTCTGACTCGTCGATTTAGGGTACTGATTCGCCAGTTTCACCTAGAGTGTTCGTAACTGCCTCGGGCTTGGGGTATGGGTGCGGTTGCAGAGATCGGCAGAGCGAACTAGGGAGCATCAATCTTGTCAGGCAGGGAGTGGGGCCGAATTGCACGGCACAGCATTCCGTATCACGTCAAAAACGGGACGCTACTCAAACGAGTCAGGCGTGAAGTCCGGCCTCGAGTGATGTCGGCTGATCCTGAAGGCGCTGGGGGAACGCACAGTTCGAGGCGGCTCAATGCTATCTACGCAGGAATGCCGAACTGTAGCGGGTACCTCGAAATAGGCGTGGACTGGGGCGATACTTTCGAGGGCGTTCGTGTTCCGTTCCGATGGGGCGTGGATCCCTATCCGAACTTCAATCTGCGCAGGCTGCCGGCCGGCGCCCGGTTCAGTCCCATGGCATCGGACGACTTCTTCCGTGGGCTCCCTCCGCAGCACTCCTTTGACCTTGTTTTTGTGGACGGTCTCCACGAGTGGAGACAGACATACCGGGACGTCATGGCTTCCCTGCTTCACATTCCACCGCATGGTGTCATTGTTCTCGACGACGTCGTGCCTGACGATGAGTTCGCTTCCCTGCCCGATCAGTCTTTGGCCCTCGAGCTTCGTCGGGCTGCGGGCAACTTCAGCACCCGATGGCAGGGCGACGTCTACAAGGTGCTCTTGGCCATTCTGGAGACCCACCCCGAGATCGAATTTCGTGTTATCGACGGACCGCATGCCCAAGCGGTGCTGTGGAGGCGGGACTCATCCACTGTCGCTCCAGACGGGCAAGTGGAGGAGCGCTTGTCAGTGATCGATGCACTCAAGTATGCCGATGTGTTCGTGGAGGGGAATACTCCTGAGGCCTTTCGAGTCGTTGGCGAGACCGAAGCGATAGAGACCGCTCTGGCGGTGAGTCAAGCCACATGGAAACGCCGGAACACTGGGCCTTAGACGAAGTCTCGACTGCGCAGGTGCCGCCAGCTTGAACACATCAGGGTCGAACGCACCTGGGCGACGGTCATCAGTCGATCGCCTCGCGGAGATCGGCATGGAGCATGACATGACTGCGGCCAAATTGAGTCAAGGAACACTGGAGGCGTGATGCGACACAGCAGATCTGACGAGTTCGACCATGCGCTTAGTTCGGCTTCCACGCCAGGCTCGCACTGGAGTGAATTCGCCGACGATCCCAATGCAGCCGCAGCGCTGTCGCACCGGGCAGCGACACTGCGCGCCGCTTGGCGTCCTCAGATCCCTGATCGATCTGAGTTCATCCTTGAGCGAGCACGCGGTCGACGTGTCCTTGACATCGGCTGTGTCGCACATGACATCGAGCGGATGAGGGCACCCCAGTGGCTGCACAGGCGTATCGCCGGGGTCGCCAGCAGTTGTTTGGGAGTTGATGTCCTCCCCGACGGGATAGAGCACATGCGAAAGCTCGGCTTCGAGGCGGTGTGCCACGACCTCTCGACAGGGCCAGGTCCGATCGAAGGTATGGGCAAGTTTGACGTTATTGTTGCGGGGGAACTCATTGAGCACGTTCCGTCCATGGACATGCTGTTTGAATCAGGTAAACAGCTTTTGGCCGACGACGGCGAACTGATCGTCACAACCCCCAATCCCTGGGCGCCGCACCGGGTTCGTGCCGGTCAACGAGGTGAGTGTTGGGAGAATGCGGACCACATCCTCTTCGCGTTCCCTAGCGGGATGGCGGAATTGGCGGATCGCCACGGTCTCGTGTTGTCGGAAGCGGCCACTACGACGCCGGAGCCCTTGGTTCCAAGCAAGCCTCGTGAGTTCGCCAAAGAGGTGCGTCGTCGTCTCCTCGGTCGGGCGTGGGTTCGTAGTGGATTCGCAACCAAGGGCACCCCGCGTACGCTGTCGGTTCCGGCGCGAGGTAAACTCCGGCGGACACTGCGACTTCCGGGACGTCCGTTCGTTGGTGAGACGTTCGTCTACGTGTTGCGTCCCCCTAAGGCATGAGAATGAGCGTCGAGCAACTTCACTTTCGGGCTTTTTGGGGGAGGCGGCGATGGGCATGACTGTTCCTCACCGCCGAGTTGGTGGAAGTGTGATCCGTTCACTGACTCAAGGGCACCGTCGTTTGATCAGTGTTCTGGGTGTCGTCAGCTTTGTTGGTGCTCTGACCGAGGCCGCCTTCCTCGTCCTCATCACCACAAGTCTTGTCGGGCTGGCCAACGGGCGCAATGAGACTGGGCCGGTACTGGGTGGGATGACTCTCACGATTCCGAGTGCTCTGGGCTTGGGGGCCGCAGCGGTCACGGTGAGGCTCCTGCTCAGCGTGGCGAGCGTGCGGATGTCCTCTGCCCTGACCACCGAGGTGGGTGTGGCATTACGTCATCGTCTGGCTCGCTCGTACTTCCGTGCGAGTTGGCCCATGCATCAATCAGAGCCTGCGGGCAGGCTTCAAGAGCTGTTGACCTCGTTTGTGTCGCGCGTGTCAATGGCTGTGGTCGCTATCACGCAAGGCCTGATCGCGCTCCTCAGCCTCTTGGCGCTGCTAGGTACGGGGTTCATCGTCCAACCTCTGGCGACTGTGGCCATGCTGGTCGCGCTCTCATTGTTCGCCTTCGTGCTGATACCGCTCCGGCGCCGCATACGCGCGCGCGCAAGGTTTTGGGCGCGCTCGAATGTCGAGTTCGCCAGTAGCGTCTCTGAGCTTTCCTCGCTGGGACAGGAGTTGCACACGTTCGGCGTACAAGGCGAGGTGAACAAAAGGGTGGAGGCGCTGACGGTCAGTAACGCGGAGGAGCAGAGGGCAGTTCAGACACTCAATGGGTTGTTGACCCCTCTGTACACATCCCTGGCCTACATCGCCATCATGGCCGGCCTCGCAGGTCTGAGCGCAATCGGTGTTGGTGATGTTGCTGCAGTGGGTGCGGTGATGTTGTTGCTCCTTCGATCGCTGACCTACGGCCAGCAGTTGCTTGCCGTCGCAGGACAGCTCGCGAGCAGCGTTCCATTCGTGGAGGGCCTTGAAGAGGCCACCGTCCGCTACGAAACTCACCAGGCGCTTGGCGGGAAACTCACGCCTCATGCTGCAGCCCCTCTCGAGCTCGACTCCGTGACGTTCGCATACACGGACGACCGAGAGCCCGCGCTCAAGGACGTCTCTCTCACTATCGGTCGTGGCGAGACGGTGGGCGTCATTGGCCCGTCTGGCTCAGGCAAGTCGACGCTTGCCCAGCTCATTCTCGGACTTCGCAAGCCACTCACCGGCGCAGTTCGGGCCGGTGGTGCGGATCTCCTCGAAGTCGATCGAGAGTGGTGGGCGCAGCATGTGTCCTACGTCCCCCAAGACCCCATACTTATCACCGGAAGCGTCGCCGAAAACATCAGGTTCTTTCGTGACGGAATTGGAGACGCCGCGCTGGCCGACGCAGCCCGTCGCGCCAATATTCTCGCCGACATCGAGGCGCTTCCTCGAGGATTCGAAACACATCTAGGTGAGCGCGGTAACCGACTGTCGGGTGGACAGAGGCAACGATTGTCGATCGCGCGGGCACTCGTCGGGCAACCCGACCTGCTCGTTTTGGACGAGCCGACCTCGGCGCTTGATGGACAGAGCGAGATGCTCATCCGTGACACTCTTGCGGACCTTCACGGCAGCGTGTCCATGGTTATCATCGCCCATCGGATGTCAACACTGAACTTGTGCGACCGGATCGTCGTGATCGAGCGCGGACGTGTGACCGCTGACGAACACCCTGAAGTTTTGCGGATGCGGAGTGACTTCTACCGACGAGCCCTGGCGGTGGCAGGCATGTCTTGAGGAGGTGACAGCCGGGAGCGATGCCCCCCGGGGAACAGTCAGATAGTCGCAGCTAATCATCGGCTCCGAGGTGTGCGTTCCTCCGCCAAACAGTGGCGATCTCTGGATGGTGCTCAGCAAGTGCGGCGTCGAACATCACGCGTGCGTCGCTGTGACCACGTCCTTGGGTGGCGTACAGGTTGTGATAAACGAGGTTCCCGAAGACCGCTCCCGCCAAGCCCGGACCGCGGACCGAGGTGGGCTCAAAGAAGTGCAGAGCAGAACTCGTCCCATGAAACTTGATGATCGCTCGCTGGCTGAGTGCCTCACCCACGTCCATGAAGAGTGGAGCCGGTTTGCCAACCCGTTTCATGTAGCCAACGGGACGGAAGGTGAGGCCTAGTTCGTGCAGCAACTTGGTACGGGTGACCAAGAAGCTGGGGTGGACAAAGTTGCGGTGGAGGCGAGCTCCGGCGATGCGCGGTCCAGCGTCCAGAGCACTGATGCTTGCTTCGATCCACCTGGGTGAAACAGGGAACGCATCCACGTCCAACACCGCCACGAACTCCGTGTCGATTCTGGGAATCGCAAGGTCCAGAGCCAGGCCATGGCCCACATTGACAGGTAGCTCAAGCGAGCCAACGCCTGCCCGTTCCCGAAGGAACTCCCGGGATCCATCGGTGGAAGCGTTGTCCACCACCAGAATCTCTGTCCCTTTAGGCGACATCGACTCCACGACATCCAGCATCGGGCCCAAGAAGTACATGGAGTTCCAGTTGACCGTGACGACCGTGAGGCCAGCCCTGTATTTAGCGGGGGGGCGAAGTCGCAACGATGCAGCGGTCGCAGCCCCAATCGTACGGATTCCTCTGAGCTTGAGCGACGAAAGCAAGCCTGCTGGCGTTCGGTTCATCGACGCCCCCGAACCAACGCAGCACTCTCCATGTCGCAATACTGACAGATCAACCGGGCGTAGGTTCACGCTTCCACGTGACGATGAGGCCGCTCTTATGTTTGCACCGGGCGCCGAGTCGCGCCACGACTTCCCTCACCGCCAGACGGCGTAAGCCATCACTCACGCTCCGGCGATAGGGTGGAGTCTCTCTTGACTGCGCGGCCGAACTGAGGACACATGAGGAAATACGTTCTGCGTGTACAGAGCTCGGCTCGTCGTGCCGCCAAGGCGATTCTGAGGGCCAGTCTCCAGCCGACAATCCAAGAGAAGTATCCGCAGTTCGACATTGGGCGTGGGACCTATGGGGAGCCGCTGATCCGGAGCTGGAACGAGGGCACCGTGCTGCGCATCGGCTCGTTCTGCTCGATCGCAGCCCGCGTCCAGATATTCCTTGGTGGTGAACATCGAGTCGATTGGGTCACCACTTATCCCTTCAGCCTGTTTTGGCCCTCCGCCCGAACCATCGAAGGCCATCCTCGCAGGCGCGGTGACGTCGTGATTGGAAACGATGTGTGGTTGGGCTCGGATGCGATAATCCTGTCGGGCGTTCGGATTGGTGATGGTGCGGTTGTCGGTGCTGGTGCCGTTGTGAGAATGGACGTGCCGCCGTACGCGGTGGTTGCCGGAAATCCGGCGCGTCTGGTGAGGATGCGCTTCTCCGAAGACGTGGTTCAACGGCTTCTGGAGCTTCAATGGTGGAATTGGCCTGATCGCGTGGTTGAGGAATATCTGCCGCTCATGCTGTCAACTGACATAGATGCCTTTCTCTCGGCCGCCGAGGCACGCAAGTAGAGCAATTGGGCGTATACCTACGGCGCCGTGTGCTCGTGCGTCTTCGTCCAGTTGCAAGCGTCGTCACAACATGAAGGTGCGTTCGGATACAGAGCCCATTAGTTGCCCCGCGCGGTTGCCGGCGATCCACATCCATTGTGCGCGCCCGCGGCGGGTCAGGAGGGTTGGTGCACTGATCGCAAGCAGCATCCAGGACCGGGCCCCAGCGAACCGAGCCGGGCGCGTCAGTCCGGCGTCGATGAGGATCCGGGCAATTCGCGGACGGCTTCGTCCGTATGCAAGACCTTGCCGCCAGAGAGCTCTGGGGGAGTCGCGATAGCGATAGTGGACCACGGCGTCGGGGACGCCGACGATCTCCACGCCCGATTGCCAGCACCTCAGGGAGAACTCGGCGTCCTCACCGGCACTGAAATCCTCTCGCACGCCGCCCACGGCATCCCACACCCGGCGGTGGGTCGCCCAGCTGGCACCCCGGATGCAGGGAAATATGCCGAAGAACGAACCCAGCGGTTCCTCGATTGACCGGCCACGAGAATCAGCGAGCCAAGGTGGGTTGAGTAGGTCAAGTTCATGGGGCCCCGTGACCACATCGTGGCTTGCGAGCCCTCCAACGAGCGCCGCCAGCCATCCAGGCGCGACGACGTCGTCAGCGTCGCAGAACACAATGAGGTCGCTATCGGCTGACCGGACGCCCACCGCCAAGGCATAGCCTTTGCCCTTCCGTTCCTCTGCTTGGATGACTCGCAGTTTCGGGTGACGCTGCGCCATGCGTTTGGCGATCAAAGCGGTCTTGTCCGTGGATGCGTTGTCCACCACGATCAACTCCCATTGGCCGGGACACTCCTGCTCAATCAAAGCATTGAGCTGGGAAGGAAGGTGTTGCTCCTCGTTGTGAGCACACACAATGACCGAAACATCCATTGCGCTCAGGTCTCCTGCGAAATGAGATTAACAACCAATTTCTCGAACGAATCTGTGATTCGTTCGGGGTCCACTTCAGGGCGCTTTGCGTGTGACGTCGCCGCGGCGCACAGCGATGAATAGAGGTGTTCGTCCGTCCACATACTCGTAAGGGCTTCAACCCAAGCGTCCAGGGAGCCCAACGGTACGCATATTCCGCCCGGTCCCGTGGCCTCCACGAGCGCGGGAACATCTCCGGCGAGAACGGGGATTCCGTTGGCCTGTGCCTCAAGTATCACGCGTGGGCGGTTGTCGACCCGATAGGGCACCAACAGCACCCGAGCGTCTGCGTAAATGCCAGGGCCCGGCTGTTGGGCGCGTCGGAACTCGACGTTGGCAAGGGTTGCTGCGGCTCCCTCGACCTCGGCAAGGGCGGTCCCGGCCAGCCGCCACGATTCCTGGACAACGAAATCCACTTCGGGAAGCGCTCGCGCAAGGTTCCAGACGATGTCTCCACCCCTGGACTGGCTGGGATTTATGGCCAGTGCCACGGTCCGAGTCGGAATGGTTGCCGTGACGTGCACGTCGACGACTGAAGGGATCGTGGAGCACTCAAAACCCTTGGACCGTAGGGATTGGGTTAGCGAGTGCGCATTGGCGATCAGTAGATCGGGGTACGACTCGGGGCTCACGTGCCCAAGCGAGTCGTCCTCCCTCACGTACAGAACGGCTGGGACGCCGGCGCGGGCACATGTGGCGCGAATCAGCCGCCATGCCCAGCGTTCGACGCTATTCACCACCACTACGTCGGGCAACCAGGCCCTTATGACGTCCTTCAGTGCATTCTGTGGCTTGACCGATGCCCAATGCGTTAAACCCTCGACGTCAAACTCCTTGACCCGTCGACCGACGTGGTTGCGCATCCATCGCAATAGAGGGGCAACATCCGAGGATTCGAATCGGACCGAGGCATCGGCCAAGTGCCCGTACCCCCACCTGGACAACTTGGCGCTCTGTCCCGGGTCTACCAGGAATGTGACCTCATGGCCCCGCCGGACCAGTTGGTGCGCGAGCTCACGTTGGCTTCGGCCCGAGCCTCCGGTCGTCGTCCCGGATACGAACAGAAACTTCATCTCACCACCACAGCACGTTGTATCGCACAGATCCCTCGAGTCGGCCCACTTGTTGTCCGGCCCTGCGCACCCAAGCGCCGCGGCGGCCTGGGTCGATGGCGAAAGGGAACCGGGTCAGCATCCACCATGCCTCCAAGAAGGGTGCCCGTGTCGGTCGCCGGGCCAGCCCGGAGGCCGCGAATTTCTTGTATAGGTGCGCCTCCGCTGCACCGTATGCGCGTGACTGCTTGTACAACTTGGACAACGAGGGGCGCAGTCGGTAGTGAACGACCGCGTCGGGGACCGTCTCCAAAGCGGTCCCCGACAGTTGAGCGCGCCAGCAGAATTCGATATCCGGTCCACCGAACTCAAAGGCCTCGTCAAATCCAGAAAGGCGCTTCCACAGATCCTTGGAGAATCCAAGATTCGCACCGTGACCCGATTCGAGGAAGTTCATGATGATGCCGGTGGACGCCCGGTCGGCGCCGCGCCACCTTCGCACGTGGGGAGGGTTGAGACGCTCGTAATCGATGGGTCCGGCGACAAGTTCGTAGCCTCCGTCGAATGCTCGGCACATGGCCGTGAGCCAGCGCGTGTCGACTTGGTCATCACCGTCACACAGGAGAATGCGGCCATATCGCGCGGCAGCGATGCCACAGTTCCGCGCGTAGTTGCTGCCGGGGGCTGCTCCGGCATCGATGATCCTGACCGGTATTTGCGTTGCGAAGCTCTCGGCGATCGTCACAGTGTCATCAGTCGAGCCGTTGTCGGCGATAATGACTTCAAAGCCCCCGGAAGGGGATTCTGCCGCGGCAAGCGCATCAAGTTGCTCCGCGAGCGTCGAGGCCGCATTTCGTACGGGGATAACCACGCTGATTCCGCGAGCATCGACTGGTTGGCTCATGAGCAGCCCGTTTCAACGTCATGGCCATTGGCCGATGTGCGTGCTGCGTGGCCGAGTTCATGAACAGTGTTGCTGCGCCACTTCGATGTCGCCAAGTTTCGAACTGCGGCAGCGAGGGCGTAGTCGTCCGGCGTGTCGGACTTCATGAAGCGGGCGATCCTTTCCGCTGTGCTCTTTGGACTTTCCTCCCAGTTCACGAGGACTCCCACGCCATGGTCCCTTACCAAGTGTTCGATGTCCCAACCGCAGCGACTCACTGCGACAGGCACGCCAGCTGCCAAGTACTCACCAAACTTCATCGGCCAAGCGACTTCATTGACGAGGCCCGGCGCTCGGTACAGAAAACCGAGGCGGGCTTCGTGGAGCCATTTAGCGACATCATGTGGATCATCCGACGCAACCATCTCTACGGACTTCTCGGGCAAGCCCTGGAGCAAGACGGCCGCACGTGGGTCGCGGCTGATGACACGAAACTTGAGATCGGGGTCCAGTTCGTGGAGCTCTCGCCATACGAGACTCAACCTCTCCAAACCCTGCCACGGCGAGCCACCCCCCACGTACGTCAGATGCGTTCGGCCCGACCCGGACCGCACTCCGAAGACCTCGGTGTCGACGGTGTTGGGAACGACCATGATCCGCCGGTCTCCAAGGCGAAGTCGAATGAGCCGGGCCATCGGCTCTGAAACTACGATTGCAAGTCGAGCTTGGACACGACGTCCCGCGGCCCAAGCGAAGCGGGTCGCCAAGCGCGACGCAACCGTGTTTTTGGTCAGCAGTCGTTCCTCGGGGATTCCGTTGATGCACCACACGTCGCAGCGCTGAGTCGGGACAAATGCAGCAACGCTAAAGCCGACAGCGACTACTGTGGCGTCGTCGCCCACAACCTTCTCGATGTGACGCCGGACCCGCAGTGCGTCGCGGAGGCGCGCGGGAACCTGCTGGACGCTCCTGATCTGTTCCCGACCGCTGGTGAGCGATGTCCATCCGTCGGCAGAGGAGCCCCGTCCAGGAGTGAGGTGCAGGATGTCCACTTGGTCAAACGCTCGGCACGTCACGTCGATCAGGAACTCAATGCGAGAGAGCTCGATCCCCAACTGGCCCCGATAGACAAAGATGGCACGTCCTTGTGACCCGGACTGGCTCATCCTTGACTCTCGATGTTCAGGGCCAGTTGCCGTTGACTCTGTCCAGCACCGCCAGCCGTGGACCACGACGCGAACAGCAAGCGCAGGCTAGGCATGGGTGGCCCCTGAGTCGTGGAACTCTTGCCGTCGGCCGAAGCCACGAGAACCAGAGGCGGCATAGACGGCCAAGGATCGATACGCGATCTCGCGCTGGTCGAACTCGTCCCGCGCTCTCGCGGCGGCGGCGTCACCGAGTCGCGTGCGCAAAGGAGCGCTGTCGAGAAGTCTCTGCACGGCATACCCCAAAGCCGTGGCGTCACCGGCTGGCGCCAGGAGCAAGTGTTCCTCGTGGGTGCCGATCTCACGACAGCCGCGGATGTCGGTGAGCACCATGGCGACGTCGCAGGCGGCGGCTTCCATCGACGCCCGAGAGAAGCCTTCGCGGTGTGACGCGAGGACGAAGACGTCGAGGGCTGAATAGATGGCGTCCATGTCGGTGCGCTCACCGAGGAAGCGCACAGCGTCCTCGTGGGGGACCGGGGTGCGGGCGTCGCTCCCGTCCTCAGGACCGACCCACACGAACGTCGCTCGGTCACCGAGCCGGTGAGCCACCTCAGCGAACTCGGCAAGGCCCTTCTCACGCACCTGGCGGCCGATCGTGCCGACGAGCAGGTCGTCGTCCGACACACCAAGTTCTTCACGCACCCGACGGCGGCCCTCAGGGTCAGGTTGGAAGCGCTCGAGGTCGACCCCGTTGCCCACGACCTCGTGGCGTCCAGGCTTGAGGAAACGCCGCATGGTGTCGCGATCCGCGGCGTTCTGGAAGAGCTCGTAGTCGGAGAAGCGGATCGCCAGCGCCTCAGCGCCATAGACGAACGCCCGCTTGCGCAGCCTGTCCTCGGGGCGCGCCCAGAGTCCGTGGCAGGTGTTCACGACGACGGGTATGCCGGCCAGCCGGCCAGCGATGCGTCCCATGACTCCCGTCTTGGGGTTGTGCGTGTGGAGGACGTCGAGGTCGAGCGACCGGAGAGCGTGGATGAGGTCGCGGAACGCCTCAAAGTCCTGGCGGGGATTCCACGAGCGCGTCAACGCGGGCAGCGGAACGTGAGTCACGCCCAGCATCTCGACCCTGGGGACGTAGCGACCGGGCGCGCTGATCCCGAAGACCTCGTGGCCTTCGCTGACGTCGACCTCGAGCTCGGTCGACAGCAGGAGGGCCAGGCTCATGTCCACAGTCGTGAGGTGGGCAATGCGCACGGGTGCCGCACCCCCTTTCCCGGTTGGCCAATGGCGATTGACCCATCGTGACAAACGTTCCTGTCAGCGGTGGCAGGTTCGGGCAAAGAGCCCGCGACGTTCAGGTCCGACGGATACAGTTCGAGCCTGACTGTCCCACCGAGCGGAAGGTGTTGTTGCATGCTGACGCGGGGGGACGCACAAGGCTGCAGGCAGGGAGTGACGGCGTGACGCTGCAGGACTACATCAAGGTGTTCAAACACCGCTGGATCGTGATGGTGATCTGCACTGCCGTGGCAGCAGGTGTGACGTGGTTGGTGACGCCCGCGAGCGCCGACACCACCAGGAAGATCGGCTCCTACACAGCCACCGCGACGATCCTGGTGAGCTCCAGCGACCCTGAGAGCGGAGGGACCAATCTCGGACGCATCGCGCTGTACCTGACGACGGGCGAGGTGCCCAAGCGAGCCGCCGCAGTGGTGAAGTACGACGGCGATCCCGCACTGCTTGCCTCAGGCCTCACCGTGACACCGGACGGCGTTTCGCAAGCGTTGACGGTGGCGGCGGCGGCGTCCGATGGTGACCGGGCGGCCGCGGTGGCCAACGCCTTCGCCGACGAGATCGTCAAGTTCACCGCCGAGGCGCAGCGTCCAGGGGTCGAGAACGCCAAGTTGTCCGTCCTCCAGCGGGCCACCCCCATCCCGAACGCTGCATCCGACAGCGGTTTCGTCGTGCCTCCCGGGCGAGGCCCACGCACGGCGATGGCCGCACTCCTTGGCCTGCTCGTCGGCATGGGTGCAGCTCTCGTCCTCGATCGCCTCGACTCGCGGCTGCGCACCCGCAGTGACATCCACTCCGCACTGGGGATGCCGATCATCGCCGAGGTGCCGCGACTCAAGCGCTCTCAGCGCAATCGCAACACCTTGGGCGTCCTTGAGGATCCACTCAGCCTCTATGCCGACGGCTACAGGGCCGCCCGCACGGCGCTCGTCCACACCGCCGGTCAGGTCATGCCCGGGGACTACTCGCCGCGGCGCTCCGCTGTCGAGCCCCGTCGGTCCGCCAACTCTGGACGACTGATCCTCATCACCTCTGCCCACGCCTCCGAGGGCAAGACGACCAGCGTGGCCAACCTCGCCGCGAGCTTCGCCGAGACCGGGCAGCAGGTGCTCGTGCTCGATGCCGACCTGAGGTCCCCGGACATCCACAACGTCTTCGACGTGCCTCAGGGCGCCGGAATCTCGGACTACCTCACCGACCCGGGCGATGCGTCACTCGATGCGGTCGTGCGGCCGACAAGCGTGTCCGGCGTGCGGATCATCACCGCCGGCACGAGCCTCGCGCACCCGGCGTCGTTGGCCAGCCGCATGGGTCACCTCCTCGAAGAGGCCCGCGAGATGGCCGACGTCGTCCTCATCGACACCGCCCCTCTTCTCGAGGCCAGCGACGTCTTCGACATCCTCCCGATGGTCGACACCCTCCTCCTCGTGGTGCGCCACGGTCGTCTCACCGAGGTCTCGGGCAATCGGGTGGCCGAACTCGTTGGTCGTTTCCAGGTCCCCGTGAGCGGCGTCATCATCGTCGGCGCCAAGGCCAAGCTCGGCGACACCTACGGCTACGGCTACGGCTACGGCGACGCGCGCAAGACCAAGAAGAAGGTCAAGCGTGGCCGCAAGCTGGCCGAGCAGCGGCGCCCCGAGCCGCAGCAGGCTGCCGACTCGCCGCCGGAGAATCTCGACGACGAGGTCACCCGCGAGAGTCGCCGCACGCGGCGCGCCTCGTCGGCCTGAGCCCTTCATGACGACCCTCCGGATGCGGCTGGCCACCGTATGCCTCGCTGTGCTCGCTGGGCTCGGCGTCGCGGCCGGGTTCAGGTTGGCGGTGAGCACGAACTCCTACAACTTCTGGGGTGCGGCGATCGTCGTGCCGATCGTCATCGCCGTCAACGTCGTCCTCATTCGACGGGTGAGCAGGGGCGGGGAGGAGGCGTGGCTTCCGGGACTGCTGGGAACTGCCTTCGCCCTCAAGATGGTCGGTGCGCTGGCTCGGTACTACATCGCGTACATCGTCTACGCCGGTGCTGCGGACGCCCAGCGCTACAACCTGTACGCAGCGTCCTACTACAAGCTGTGGCGTGACGGGACGATCACCTTTGAGCTCGGCGGCAAGCAAGGCACGCAGTGGATGGAGGTCATCACCACAGCCCTGTACACAGTCATTGGTCCGTCACCTCTCGCGGCGTTCTTCGTCTTTGCCGCATTCGCCTTCTGGGGCCAGTACTTCCTGTTCAAGGCATTTCGAACGGCCCTCCCTGAGGGCAATCAGAAGAGGTATGCCGCCCTCGTCCTCCTCCTTCCATCGCTTCTGTACTGGCCGTCAAGCATCGGCAAGGAGGCCTGGTTGATGTTCTTCGTCGGTGTGACCGCGCTGGGCGCTGCCTACCTTTTCGCTCACCGGCCCCGCGCGATCCCGCTCCTGCTCCTCGGTGCGGCAGGGACGACTCTCCTGCGACCGCACCTGGCTGTCCTGCTGTTCGCGGCGCTCTTCGTCGCTCAGCTCTTCAGGCCCACCGCGGCACGAAGCATTGGGATCCTCAGCAAGGTCGCAGGAGTGATCGTTCTGGGTGCTGCAGCCTTCGTGCTCACGTCCCAATCGGCGAGCTTCCTGGGTATCGATGATCTTTCGTACCAAGCGGTCTCTGACTCGGTCAATGCTGCGAGCGAGCAGGCGAGCGAGGGGAGCTCGGCGTTCGAGTCCAGTCCGATCCAGTCGCCGGCTGACATCCCCAGTGCCGTGATCACGGTCTTGTTCCGACCGTTCCCATTCGAGGCGCGCAACGCCCAGATGCTCTTGCAGGGCCTTGAAGGGCTGGTCTTGGTCGTGCTCGTGATCCGTTCGTGGCCACGCCTGCGTCACCTTCCCAGCCTCCTGAAGCGCAACCCCTATGTCACCTTCTGCATGATCTATACGGCGGCTTTCATCTGGGCCTTCTCGGGCTTCGGCAACTTCGGCATCCTGGCGCGGCAGAGGGTGCTGATGATCCCGTTCTTCGTCATCTTGTTGGCACTGCCCGAGGTCGGGCGATGGCGCGCACCAACCGACCGCACTGTATGGGAGTTGTCCCGTGCCCGCCGCTGACCGTCAGGGCCCCCGTCGCCGCTTCAAGGATGCGCTGGCCCGGCTCGGAGGCGCGGCGCCTGCGAGCGGTGCCACTCTCCTCATCTACCACCGCATCGGCGGGGGCACGCCCGACGAACTGGACCTGCCCACGAGTGACTTCGAGCGGCAGCTCGACGTCCTGGCGTCACACGACGTCGTGTCCCTCGACACCGCGCTCGATCGGCTCGACGCGGCTGACACCAGTCCGTCCGTGGTGCTGACCTTCGACGACGGCTTCGACGACGTCCACGCCAACGCCTGGCCGTCGCTGCGCGAACGAAAGCTGCCGTTCACGATCTACCTCGCGTCGGGCTACGTCGGTGGCTCGATGCTGTGGGAGGGCTCGACGGCCAAGGGCGCCACCGGGCGGGGGATGAGCTGGGACCAGCTGGCCGAGTTCGTGGACTCAGGCTTGTGCACCATCGGCAACCACACTCACGGACATATCCGACCAGAGGTGTTGACCGTGTCGGAGCTAGACGCCTGCACCGAGGCCGTCGAACGACACCTCGGCGTGACTCCGCGCCACTTCACCTATCCGTGGGGGATCCCGGTGCCCGCCATGGAGGACGATCTGCGCGAGCGCTTCCGCAGCGCCTCCACCGGCGAGCTGGGTCGCAATCTGCCTGACAGCAACAGGATGCGGCTCAGCCGAGTGCCGGTGCGTCAGTCAGATCCCGAGGCTTTCTTCGCTGCCAAGCTCACCGGAGCGCTCGGGCCAGAACGCGCGTATGCCGCTGCCGTCCGTCTCGGGAAGGCCGCCGGTCTGCGGGGCTGACGTGTGGCGCTTCGTGGCTCAGGCGTGTGGCGAACGTGACACCAGCGCGGCATACACCTGCTCCTGGGCCGCGACGGCGCGGCGAATGTCGTAGTCCGCGGCGCGCGCGCGAGCAGCGGCACCCATGCGCTGCCGCAGGTCGTCATCACGTGCGACCGTGACGAGGGCGGCGGCGAGGGCGTGGGAGTCGCCAGGCGGGACGAGGAGTCCTTCGACGCCATCGGTGACTTGGTGGGGGAGGCCTCCCACTGCCGTGGCGACAACTGGGAGTCCACCTGCGAAGGCCTCCATCACCGCGACCGGCAGTCCCTCGTGGGCGGAGGCGAGGGTGAAGACGTCGGCCGCCGCCATGAGGTCGTGGACGTCGCGCCGGAAGCCGAGGAGCTGGAAGCGGTCACCGAGTCCGAGCGACGTGTGGAGTGCGGCCACCTCGTCCACGAGTGGGCCCTGACCCACAGCAGCGAACCGGAGCCGCGGTTCGAGGTCGAGGGCCAGGCGGGCGGCACGCAGAAGGTTCGGATAGTCCTTGTTGCTTCGCAGGTTGGCCACCGTGAGGGACAACACCTCGTCGGTGGCAACACCGAGCTCCGAGCGGAGGCGGCCGCGCGCGTCAGGGCCCGGGTTCACCGCCTCGGGGTCGATGCCGTGGATGAGGACGTCGTAGCCCTCACGCCGTGAGGTCCACACCGTGTCCTTGACTTGGTCGGACACGGCCCAGTGATGGGCGTCGAGTGGCGCAGTGAAGCCGTTGAGCACCCGGGTCGGGGTGCGGTGACTCGTCCACTCGTTGTGCTCGGTCGTCACGACAACCGGTCTCCGGGACCGGGGCAAGGTGCGCGAGACGAGTCGTGCGGCCGAGGCGAGGACGGGGGAGTGGGCATGGACGATGTCGACGTCTGACATCGCGCGGCGCAGGTCCGCGATCCAGGGCGCACGCAGGGCAGGACCCGAGGTGTTGGCTCCAAGTCGCTGTGGGACAAGGCCGTTGGCCTCGAACTCCGGAACGAGGTGGGTCTTGTCCGGCCGCACATAGGCGACCCGGTAGTCGAAGCGACTTCGGTCGACCACTCCCGCGGCAAGGAGGAGGAGTTGCTCGGCGCCGCCCGGCCCCAGACCCTTGACGAGCCAGAGAACTCGGACCCGCTCAGTGGGTGGCCGTGGAGTCCCCATCCTGTCCCCTCCAGATGCTCGCGTTGCTGAACGCCGACGGAGCATCCGGGCGCGCCCTAAACTCGCTCGAGAGTACCAACGACGACGGGGGCACACGGATGAGCTCGGTGAAGCCGGAAGACCTTGTCATCAGGGCCGCCGAGCCGCAGGACGATGCGACGGCAATGCCGATGCTTCGAGCCTCGCTGGGCAAGGTCGACGACCCGCACTACGAGGCGTTCCTGAAGTGGAAGCACCGCGACAACCCGTTCGGGGTCTCGCCCGCGTGGGTGGCTCTGCACGAGGGTGTGGTCGTCGGCTATCGCACCTTCCTGCGCTGGGAGTTCCTGACCGAGGAAGGACGCGTCCTGCGGGCGGTGCGCGCAGTCGACACGGCAACCGACCCGGCATACAGAGGGGTGGGAATCTTTCGGACTCTCACGTTGCAGGGGGTCAGCGAACTGACCCTCGCCGGTGACGGCATCGTCTTCAACACACCCAATGACCAGAGCCGACCCGGCTACCTCAAAATGGGCTGGACCCTGGCCCGCCAGCTCCCGGTCGGAGTGATGCCGCGGGGCCCGAGGTCGCTGCAGTCCATGCTGACCTCGCGCGTCCCAGCCACGCTGTGGTCGGAGGCCACCGACGTCGGGCTCGACGCCGCGGCTGCTCTGGCCGATCGTGGGGTCGCGCAGCAGCTCATTGAACACGCACCGACTGCAGGCGTCCGGACGAACCGCACCCCCGAGTACCTCGCTTGGCGCACGGCGTTCGGACCTCTGCACTATCGCCTGCTCCTCGCCAAGGAAGCCGACCCCAGCCGTGGCGGTGTGTTCTTCCGACTCCGTCGTCGGGGCGAGGCCGTGGAAGCCGCGATCATCGAACAGCTCGTGCCCGACCGCCGCACCGGAGCATCCCTCGTGCGCCGCGTTCTCAGGGAGACCGGAGCCGACTACGCGATAGGGCTGCGGACCGGGCCGTCAGCGGGCCTCCTGCCCTTGCCCCGGCAGGGGCCGCTGCTCACGACCCGGCCACTTGCTGCCTCACCGCCGTCACCCGGCAAATGGGCGCTCACGCTCGGCGACGTCGAGCTGTTCTGAGTCGAGCTGTTCGGGGTTGACCGATCCTGAGGTGCGGGTCGCGGCGGCCCATCCAAGGACAAGTCCGGCGGTGAGGACGACGGGGGCGAACTCCAGCAGGTGGTCGGCATAGGAGTGCACGACCAGAGCGGTCCAGGCGGCGACGGCAACGATGGCCTGGGGTGCCTTGCCCCGGGCCGCCCAGAGCATGCCAGTGAGCACGATCAGACCAAAGAGGGCGACTCCGATCCAGCCGGTCTCGGCACCGATCTGAAGCACCGACGAATGTGCGGTCGACGTGTCGGGGTCGATCGACAACGCAGTGGCGTCACGGAACGACCCCGGCCCGGCACCCGTGAGGGGTCGTCGCTGCCACAGCGCCACCGCGTCGTGCCAGAGCCGCTCCCGGACGGTGTCAAAGATGCCCCCCGCCCAGGACGGGAAGGTCGGACCCTCCGCGAGGCGCCGGATGACCGCGGCGCCGGTGCCTGCCACAAGAACTCCGAGGACGACGGCCCACCAGCGGTGAGTGGGTCGCCGCCACATGACGCAACCGATGGCGGCCACCACGGGCACGGCGACTGCGAGTCCGGCGGCGGAACGGTTGAGCGCCACCGCAACCACGCCGAGGATCAGGGCGGCGACGAGGGTCCGACGCCGCCCGGGCGGCGTGGCGAGCAGCGCCAGCCCGCAGAGCCCCACGAGCTGCACCGCCAGGGCCGCGTTGGCATTGGCATAGCCCAGAGGCTCCTTTCCCGGCTCGCTGGTGAGCAGCACTCCAAGGATGAGGAGCCCACACACAACGGCGAGGGCGACATGCAGACGGGAGTCACCGGCATACCGGACCAGTGCCTGTCCGCCCGCGACTCCGAGCACGAGAACGATCGGTGCCACCAAATAGGGGGACGTCAGCGAAAAACCCTGGTCCAGGCGGATGCCCACCGCGGCTGACCACGACACCCACACGGCCAGCAGCGCGAGCCCACACAGGCCGGGCCACCCGACTCGGTCGAGGTGGCGTCGCACGTCGGCCGCCGAACTCAGGCGCGGTAGTCGGGCAGCGTGCGGAACCAGTCAACGGTCGCCTGCAGGCCTTCGCGCAGTGGGACCGGGGCGACATCAGGGAAGTGCCCCCGCAGACGCGAGTTGTCGGCCTGGGAGTCGCGGACGTCTCCGGCCCGGGTCTCGACGTGTTCCACGGCAGGGCGCTCGCCGAGGATGTCGGCGAGTTCGTCGACCACGACGTTGAGCGACGTCCGGCTGCCGAACGCGAGGTTGATGGCTTCGAGGTCGCTGACCTTGCGGACGACCGCGTCGGCGATCACTCGCGTCACGGTGCCGACAAAGGTGAAGTCGCGGGTCTGCTCACCGTCGCCGTGGACGGTGAGGGGAACCCCGCGCAACGCCGCGTCGATGAACGCAGGCAGGACTGCGGCGTACGCATGGCCGGCGGCCTGAAGCGGTCCGTAGACATTGAAGAAGCGGAAGGCGAGGGTCGGCATGCCGTAGGTGTGGCCGAACGACAACGTGTAGGCCTCGGTCGCCTGCTTGCTCACGGCATACGGAGAGATCGGTGCGGTGCGCATGCTCTCGCGCTTGGGGAGCTCACGGTTGGCGCCGTAGACCGAGGACGATGACGCCGAGATGACGTGCAGGTCGCCCGCCCGGCGAGCCGCCTGCAGCACTTCGAGGGTGCCGGTGGCATTCGCGTGATGCGAGGCGAGCGGGTCGATGACGGAGCGCGGGACCGAGGGGAGCGCGCCGAGGTGCACGATGGCGCTGGCACCAGCGCAGGCCTCGTCAAGGGCAGCAGGATCGAGGATCGTCCCCTCGAGCAAGGTGATGCCGGTGCCCTCGAGGTTGGCTCGGGAACCGGTCGACAGGTTGTCGATCGCGACGACCTGGTCGATCTCGGGCCGGCCGAGCAACTCGCGCCCGAGGTTGGATCCGATGAACCCGGCCCCGCCGGTCACCACGACCTTCACGTGTATCCCCCATGTTGAGGCGGTGGCGCACGCAGTTGCACCCGTTTTCCGCACGCTACCACCGGGCGGACAGGGGTATCCGTGACTGGGTAGGGTCGGGCTGTGCATGCCGCGACGATGCCTTGGTCAGTGGGGATTCGCTTCTCCCACGCGGCTCTTCAGGCGCTTGCTGATGACCACGACGTGGACCTCCTCCACATCAAGGGACCTGCCGTCGACGACACCCTCGGCGGGGGCACGAGGCAGAGCATCGATGCGGACGTCCTGGTCCGACCCACGCACGTCGACCGCCTCATCGCGGCGATGCACAGTCACGGGTGGACGACTCAGTTCCTCTTCGAGGATGGCTCGGCCTTCGAGCACGCGTCGACCCTGGTCCACCCGTTCCTCGCACCTGTCGACGTGCACCGCCGGTTCCCCGGCATGGACGGTGACCCGGCCGCGGCCTTCGACCGGCTCTGGAATGATCGGCACGTCACAGACCTTGCCGGTATGCCGTGTGCGGTCCCTTCGGTGACCGCGCAGCGTCTCGTCCTCATCGTGCATGCCGCCCGAGGGGGCAGGCTCCCCCACGCTGACATCGAGCGCAGCTGGACCAGCAGCACCCCCGACGAACGCGAGGCGGTGATCGCCCTGGCCGCCAACATCGGTGCCGGCGTCGCACTGGCCGCCGGCACGGGCCGGCTGGACGAGTTCGTCGGTCAGCCCGGCCATGAGCTGTGGCGGGTGCTGTCCACGGGGGAGCGGTCACGTGCCAAGATCTGGGCGGCCAGGGTCAGGTCGGCGCCCACGAAGCGCGCAGCTGTGAGGACCGCGATCCGCCTCATCGTGCCCAACCGCCATCGTATGCAAACCAGCCTCGGACGCGCCCCCACGACGCGTGAGGTGGCCACCGCCTATGTCGCCAGTGCCCGCAGTGGGGGCCGGGAACTGGCCGGCTTCCTCCGCTCCGTGGCGTCCGAGCGGCGCAGGCGATGACCAGCTACAAGGTGCCCGCACGCCTGGCCTTCGTCATCCCGGACGATTCCGAGGCCCCGCAGGTCTTCCTCATGGAGCTACCCGACGGACTGCCCGTCGTGCTGCACGACACCTCGGCGATCATCTGGGTGCTTGCAGCTGACGGCGAGTCCGATGTGGGGTCGGCAGTGCTCGACGTCGTCAGTGCTGATCGCGCCGAGGTCGAGGCTGAGGTCGAGGCTGAGGTCGAGATCTTCCTCGCCGACCTCGTGGGCAGAGGGCTGCTCGAACGCGTCGGTGACTAGGCGATCCGTAGCCCCTTGGTGCTGGTCAAAGGCCGAAAATACGGTCCCTTGGAGTCCTCGATTCCTTCTCATGCCCTCTTCGCCCGCTGATACCTTGGGCACCGAATCCGAATAAATCTATGCAAGGGGAGAGTCCAATGACTGAGCAGCGCGAGGACCGGCGTATTTCGCGTCGCACCATCGCCAAGGGAGCGGCTTGGGCGATTCCCGCAGTGCCCCTCGTGGTGGCGACGCCGGCGTATGCATCGTCTGGTGGCGGACCCACCGGCGTCTTCATCGATGCCTGCAAGCAGCCTGGCGCCAGTTGCAGAAACGACTTCGGCTTCATCAAGGGCTACACCTTCACGTTCAGCATCACGAACCCGACAGCTGAAACCATCTACATCTACCCGACCATCAACAATGTCGACAACCCGGACAGCGCCAACCCGGCCGATCGTCTCAACCCCCTCTTTTCCTTGGTCTCTAACCCGGCGAAGAACTTCTCCTACGAGACGGCGCGCAAGTTCGTGGGTGGCGCCATCGGCGTGCCGCTGCAGCCGGCCGAGCCGATCCTGCCGGGCCAGACCATCCAGATCATCATCAACGCGGGGGTGAACGGCAACAGTTCCAACATCTCCGGAGCAGGTTCGGTCTACATCGCTTATGGTCACACCCCGGTGATCGGTGCCGACCGCGACCACCCCTACGTCCCCGTCCCCCCGGCGAACCCAGCGGGTGAAGGATGGCTCAGGATCCCGATCGCCTTCGCCTCGACCCCGCCGTGTGGTACCGATTGCGCGCCTGGCGGCGACACCAGCGAGACAGGGCCCTGATCTCTCGCGATGCTCTAGCCGGCGGCTCATCCAGCCGTGGGACGCAGGATGCCGTGGTGGATCAATTCCGCCACGGCATCCTGCGTCGCGTTGATCGTTGAGCGCCCCTCGGGTGCGCCGAACTCCTCTTCGAGTGGGGACACCAGCGCGTAGACATCGATCGGCTCCCGGGAGAGCGCATAGATCGCGGCGCTGAGCTCATTCAGCAGCACCACGGTGCCGTTGTCGAGGAGCAGGGCCGTCCGTCCGTGGCGCGTCAGTGTGTCAGTTGCCTCATTTCGCTGAACGATCATAACGGACCCCGGCATAGATCTTTCAGGACCTCTTGCGCCTCAGCTGCCTCGCTGTATCGCACACGGATCACAGGTCCTGTCCTGTCGATGAGCCCCGCAATGCGGTGCAACGGTCGCGTGAGCCGCGGCAACGACGAGGACTGCTCGGCCAGCCCGACGACGGCGTCCAGGATCAACAGCTCCTCAAGCTCGACCCCATCGACGAGAGGCTGTCGATCCAGAAACACCACGCGTCCCACATGTGCTCGTTCGGGCGTGGCCAACAGGCCGAGATCGTCCGGGGAGACCTCGTCCTTGATGCTTACATCCGACGTGCGACGGATCGAGAGCGGTTTCGGGTACGGACAGATGACACCGGACTCATCAATACCCACAGTCTCATCCGTCAGGTAGCCCAGCCGCTGTCCGAGCAGTGCGCTCAGAGTCGTTTTGCCTGTGCCCCCCTTGGCAACGAAGACCACGCTTCGACCGGTCCTGGGGTCACTCACCGCGCCGGCATGGAACATGAGGAGGCCGCCAGCCCGCGCGAAGATGAGGGCGCGGGTCACCGCCTGCGTGGTGGTCATGAGTCGATACGGCAACATCGCGACGTCCTCGAGCTGCACCTCCAGCGGCTCGGCCCGCACGGGGGAGATGGCCGGCGCAACCCGGCAACGCGACCAGGCAGTGCGCATTGCCGCCGCGAGCTCGGCGGCGGCTGAACCCGTGCATCGCACCTCGACGACGGCACCGAGTCCGTGCAGCCGGAGCACTTCGCTCACGGGCCATGCCTCCTGTCCGTGCAACGCCTGGGTGCGCGCTCGTCTGACCGCACCCTATCCAGCCGTTTGCCAAGGCGTGGGGGTCTGCGCGATTAGCCTGAGCGAGTGAGAGTCAGAGCCAAGCGAGCCGACGAGCCGTTGCGCGTGCTCTTCGTCTGCACGGCCAACATCTCTCGTTCTCCCTACGCCGAGCGACGGGCTGCTCATTTCTTCACCGGCGCCACCGAGCCCAATGTGCGCTTCGCGAGCGCCGGGGTGCCAGGTTTTCCCGGTCGCGGCATGGACCCGCAGATGGCCGCCCAGCTCTCGAGGCGGGGTATCGAGCCCAATGGCCACGTGAGTCGCTCGGTCTCGGTCGGTATCCTCGCCGACGCAGACGTCGTCGTCACCGTTGAACTCGCGCATCGGCTGCGCATCGCCGAGATCTGGCCGGAGCACGCCGCCAAGGTCTTCGGCCTGCACCAGCTCGCCGACGCCTTCGAGCGGATGCCCCCTTCGGCCGGAGGGCTCGAGGCCTTGGACGCAGCTCTCACCGTCACTCGCCCCGACAGCATGGCGTGGGACGTCGTGGACCCCTACAAACGGGGCGCCGCCGCCGCCAAGGCCTGTTCCGATGAGATCGACGGGGCGCTCGCCGTCATCGTGCCGGGACTGGCCGGCACCTCAGTTCGCTCCGCTCCACGCTGACCATCGGTGGCCAGCGACCCCGACGCACTATTCGATGTCGAGGGCGGCCTCGACCGTCGTCTCCCAGGCAACGTCACTGGTGCGCTCGTCGATGATCGACAGGAGTCTGTCGCCGTCCTTGAGGTGCTTGGCCCACAGCGGCCCGCTCGCCCCGTCAGCGAAGTGGAGGAAGCGGAAACCTTGCGCCCGAGCCACGCCGACGACCTCGGGCCACGAGCCTCCGATCGTCGTCCCATCGGCAGTCACGGTGATGCCCTCGGGGCTCGCGTGCACCGCGAGATCGCGCGGCGGCACGACTGCGGTCAGTCGACGCTTGAAGAGTTGCCCGGGGACCGGTTCACGGCTGGGGAACTCCCAGTCCGTGCGGTCCGCGATGCCTCGCAGCGGGTTCTTCGGCAGCTCGGGTACACCGATGACCGCGCTCTCCTGTGCAGCCCGAGCCCAGTCGCGCACCTGGTCGGCCGTCACGGCGTTGTAGGCATCGCGCAGCTCATGGCGATCGCGGACGCGCCCCTCGCGCAGGAATCGGATGGCTTCGACATCGAGGACGGCCATCGTCGCCCGCGGGTCTGAAAGGAATGCCGTAAAGCCCGCCTTCTCGTGAGCGAGCTCCTCCTCACCAGGCCCGTGCGTCGCGAGGTCCGTCAGCGCGGACCACACGACATGAACGATCTCGTCACTGTCCTCCTTCGCGCCGTCGGTCGCGATGCTCACCAGGCCGAGGTCGGAGGTGAGCCCGCTACCGTCGTCGCTGACCTCGTAGGTCAACCCGAGGTTGTGGCGAGCCTGGTCCTCGATGCGTTGGACAAGAATGTGAGTCATGGTGAGTGCTTCGTAGAGGCGCGGCTGAAGGTAGGACAAGGCCACGACAGGGATCTGTCCGGCGATCAGGGCAGGCGTCTCGAACGGCGAGGGGCGCCACGCGGTGTCCGCTGCGCGCGTCCCTTCAAGCAGGTCGAGGTGCAGCCCGTCCGGCACGGGACCTGAAAGCACCAGCACCGCGTTGGCTGCCACGCAGTGGGTGCGCGCAAACTCGACCACATGCTCTGCGTTCGGTGCGCGCCCCTCCCGCTGGAGCTCGCCGAGCAGGCCTGGTCCGACAGGTCCCGATCGCACGGCCATGGCCCAGCCAAGGTGCGGTTCGCACGAGCTGCCGTCCTCGGCCGCAAGGACCTTAAGTTCGCGATCGAGGCGATCGAGGGGCAAAGAGGTGAGCGCTCGGCATACGCCGTGGAGGAAGGCGACCACCTCGTCACGCGGGCCGGTCGCATAGAAGCGCATGGCGTCGACGTCGACGGAGGCGTTCTTGTCGAGGTGGTCGCGGGGGAGTGTCGACATGACGAGGTGCTCGACAAGGTGCGCCACGCCCCGGCTGCGGAAGGTCTCATGACGATCACCAGCGAAGAAGATCAGGGTGGCGCTGAACGGTTCTGGTCCCTGCTCCCAGAATGTGGGAACGCCGTTAACCTCGGTCTGCTGCATGGTGCCGGACTGTAGTGGACCGCGCCGCCCCAGCGAGCAGGGTTGAGGATTAGGGGTGGGACACGCCCGCTGCTAATCTTGTCTCGCCGTCACAACCGGCCGCGGATTCAGAGTGCCCCGGTGAACCAGCCCGGAAGCGCCGCGCAACCACCTCAGAAGGAGTCTCCTCGCCCATGCCTTTGGACGCAGACGTCAAGCAGAAGATCATGACCGAGTACGCCACGGTCGAGGGTGACACCGGTTCGCCCGAGGTCCAGATCGCGCTACTCACCCAGCGCATCCTCGACCTCACCGAGCACTCCCGTGAGCACAAGCACGACCACCACAGCCGCCGCGGCCTCCTCCTGATGGTCGGCCGTCGCCGCCGTCTGCTTCGCTACCTGGAGACGATCGACATCGAGCGTTACCGCTCGCTGATCAAGCGCCTCGGCCTGCGACGCTGACCCCACGATTTCCGTCGGAGCGGCTCTCCACTTGGAGAGCCGCTCTTTTCGGATGTGTTGGACAACTCCACAACGGAGAAGACCAACGAGAAAGTACGCCCGTGCACAACGACGATGCACGCGGACAGTAGACACTCAAGAAAAGGAGGACCTTCATGGAGGGTCCTGAGATCACATTCGCCGAAGCCACCATCGACAACGGCTCACACGGCACCCGCACTGTCCGGTTCGAGACCGGACGCCTGGCCAAGCAGGCCGGTGGCGCAGTCGCCGCCTATCTGGATGAGGACACGATGCTCCTCTCCACCACCACCGCTGGGAAGCACCCGCGCGAAGGCTTTGACTTCTTCCCGCTGACCGTCGACGTCGAAGAGCGCATGTATGCCGCGGGCAAGATCCCCGGTTCGTTCTTCCGTCGGGAGGGCCGTCCCTCCACCGAGGCCATCCTCACCTGCCGTCTCATCGACCGCCCCCTGCGCCCGACCTTCAAGAAGGGTCTGCGCAACGAGGTCCAGGTCGTCATCTCGGTGCTCGCGCTCAACCCGGACGTCCAGTACGACGTCCTCGCGATCAACGCGGCGTCCGCCTCCACCCAGATCTCCGGTCTGCCGTTCTCGGGCCCGATCGGTGCGGTGCGCGTCTCGCTCATCGACGACCAGTGGGTCGCCTTCCCGCAGTTCTCCGACATCGAGCGCTCGACCTTCGACATGGTCGTGGCTGGTCGCGTTGCCGGTGATGACGTGGCAATCATGATGGTCGAGGCCGAGGCCACCGAGCAGACCTGGAACCTCGTCAAGAACGAGGGCAAGACCGCTCCCACCGAGGACGTCGTCGCGCAGGGCCTCGAGGCCGCCAAGGGCTTCATCAAGGTCCTCTGCGAGGCGCAGGCCGAGCTGGCCACCAAGGCCGCGAAGCCCGTCCAGGAATTCCCCGTCTTCCTCGACTACGAAGACGACGTGTATGCCGCAGTCGACGCTGCCGCTTCCTCCGACGCTGCCGCTGCACTCCAGATCGCCGGCAAGTCCGAGCGTGAGGACCGCCTCGACGAGATCAAGTCGGCGCTGCACCTGAAGCTCGTGGGTGACTTCAACCCCGAGTCGTCCGAGGGCAACGCCGGTGACTTCGCCGGACGCGAGAAGGAGGTCTCGGCGGCCTATCGCGCCGTGCAGAAGAAGCTCATCCGTGAGCGGATCATCACCGACAAGGTCCGCATCGACGGCCGTGGCCTCGCCGACATCCGCGCGCTCAGCGCCGAGGTCGAGGTCCTGCCGCGTGTGCACGGCTCCGCGATCTTCGAGCGTGGCGAGACCCAGATCATGGGTGTCACGACGCTCAACATGCTCCGCATGGAGCAGCAGCTCGACACCCTGTCGCCGGTGACGCGCAAGCGCTACATGCACAACTACAACTTCCCGCCCTACTCCACCGGTGAGACCGGTCGGGTCGGGTCGCCGAAGCGTCGCGAGATCGGCCACGGAGCGCTCGCAGAGCGTGCGCTCATGCCGGTCCTGCCCACCCGCGAGGAGTTCCCCTACGCGATCCGTCAGGTGTCCGAGGCGCTCAGCTCCAACGGCTCGACGTCCATGGGCTCGGTCTGCGCCTCCACCCTGTCCATGCTCAACGCCGGTGTGCCGTTGCGCGCTCCGGTCGCGGGCATCGCGATGGGTCTGGTCACCGCCGAGGTTGACGGCAAGACGGAGTATGCCGCCCTCACCGACATCCTCGGCGCCGAGGACGCGTTCGGCGACATGGACTTCAAGGTCGCCGGCACGCGCGAGTTCGTCACGGCCATCCAGCTCGACACCAAGCTCGACGGCATCCCCGCCGACGTGCTCGGTGGTGCGCTGACCCAGGCCCGTGAGGCCCGTCTGCACATCCTCGACGTCATGAACGAGGCCATCGACGTGCCCGACGAGATGAGCCCCTTCGCTCCTCGCGTCATCTCGGTGCAGGTCCCCGTTGACAAGATCGGTGAGGTCATCGGCCCGAAGGGCAAGATGATCAACCAGATCCAGGACGACACCGGCGCCCAGATCTCGATCGAGGACGACGGCACCATCTACATCGGTGCCACCGACGGTCCGTCGGCCGAGGCGGCTCGCGCGGCGATCAACGCCATCGCGAACCCGCAGATGCCCGAGCTCGGTGAGCGCTTCCTCGGGACGGTCGTCAAGACGACCACCTTCGGTGCGTTCATCTCCCTGCTGCCCGGCAAGGACGGTCTGCTCCACATCTCCGAGGTGCGCAAGCTCGTCGGCGGCAAGCGGATCGACGCAGTCGAGGACGTCCTCGCCGTGGGCCAGAAGGTGCAGGTCGAGCTCAAGGAGATCGACCCGCGCGGCAAGCTCTCGCTCGGTGCGGTCCTCGCCGACGACGACTCTGCGGCTTCTGACGCGAACGACGCTCCGGCGGACGACGCCCCCGATGACGATGCTCCCACCAAGGACGTCGCCACCGAGGGTGACGACGCTTCCGAGGCGACCGACTCGGCTGAGTCCGACACCGAGGGTGGCGAGCGCCGTCAGCGCAGCCGTCGTCGTGGCGGTCGCGGGCGCGGTCAGCGCTCGGACGCGGGCGACGCTTTCGGCGACGCGTGACCTGAGTCAGGAACGTACGCACGTACGGCGACGGGGCGGCATACCTTTTCGGTTTGCCGCCCCGTCGCTTTGTGGTTGCGTCATGATGGGCGTCGGCAGGGTCGAAGGGACGAGGCTCGTGGACACTCAGCAGGTCAAGCGCAGGATGCGGGGGCGCTTCGGCGGTCCGCTGCGGGTTGCCTATCGGAGCGCCGAGCGGGCGCAGGTCGCGGTCGTGCGCAGGCTCGACCGAGCGCAGTTCGGTCGGCTGACCATTGCGGAACGAGCAGAGGTGGCTCGTCGGGTCACGATGACCGTCAAGACCTTCGAGCGACCCGGTGTGCTGCTTCGTTGCCTCGCCAGTGCCCGCACCGTCTTCGACGGTCGGATCGTCGTCGCCGATGACTCACGGACACCGGTGCGCGACCTCGGCGCCGGCATCGACATCATTCCGATGCCGTTCAACAGCGGGGTGCCGGTGGGACGCAACGCGGCTCTGGACGCCGTGGAGACCGAGCTCGTCTTCGTGACCGACGACGACATCGTCTTCACAGCGGCGAGCGACATCGTGGCCGCGATGAATTTCCTCGACGACCACCCCGACGTTGATCTCGTGGCGCTCACTCGCGTGGACCTGCCGCGTTGGCGCGCTGTCGCAGCCGGTATGGATGCTCTGTTCCCCGGGGCGGCCGCGCCCAAGGTCCCGTTCGGGATGCTCATCGACGGGCTGCCCGTGGTGCCCAAGACTCCGCAGCTCTACCTTGCGCGCACCGCGTCCATCCAGCGGGTGCGGTGGGACGAGCGATTGCGCATGGTCGACCACCGTGACTTCTTCTCGCGAGCGAGCGGGACGCTGGTGTCGGTGCAGGCCGATTCCCTCCGGGCCTACCACATGCGCACTCCCTTCGACCCGTTCTACAACGCCTACCGCGAGGACGTCGCCGCCGACCTGCTGAGGCTCGCGACGATCTGGGGGACTCACCGCCCGACGTAGGCGCCGTCACCCAGGACAGGAGTCTCACCCACAGAACTGCCCCCGCCGAATTCTTGGCGGGGGCAGTTCAGGGTGCAGTGGGATGGGTCAGGCGACCTGGGGCATGCGGCGAACCGTTGCGGGTGCGCTCCAGCGCATCTCCATCTGGGTGCGACCATCCTTGGTGACCGGGACCCAACGCATCGTCAGGCAGGCCGGACCCGTGACGGTCGTGGCAACCTTTTTCATGGGTGACTCCTCTCGAGGACCTGCTGTGGTGTCGACACTGTCGGGGGGAACCCCGGTGGTCGTTCACCTTCTGTTCACCCAAAGGTACACGAAAGGTGAACAGAAGGTGAACGACTCGCCGACTGAGAAGCCCACTTGCCGATGATTCGGGCACCCCACTGACCCCATGGCATGCTCGGACCGCTAGTCCACTGACAGGGGGAAAGGCGCCATGGCGCACGAGGAACAACTGCCACAAGAACCACAGCGCGGGAAGTTTCGGATCAGCCCGGCCACGCTCATCGCTGGAGTCGCGGTCCTTGAACTGGTGATCGCCGTTTTCCTCTTCTGGATGGCGAGCGTGGCGTCGGGTGCGCCGGGGAACCACAGCCAGGCGTTCGTCCTCGGCGGCGCCATCGCTGTCATGGCAGGTGTCGTGGCGCTCGTGCTCTGGGTGGGCACCAGGTCGGATCCGGCCCGGATCACGACTGCGGTGTGGGTGGCGCGCCTGCTGCCTCTGATCGCCACGGGGGTCGCGCTCGTGGCCGCCAGCGGTGGCTGGGTTCCTTGGGTTGCGGTGCCGCTGGCACTGTTTGCTGCGGGTCCCGTCGCCGTGCTCGGCATGGTGCTGCCGCAGTACCTGAATTTCGCCAGGGCCGCGGACGCCGGTCGATCGAACGGTTGAGGGCCGCCACTAGAGTTCAGGGGTGAGTCTCACCAAGGTTTCGGTCATCGGCGCATCCGGGCGAATGGGTTCGGAGGTGTGTCGCGCAGTCGACGCGACCGATGACCTCGAATTGGTGGGCCGCTTCGACATGGGCGACGAACTCGGTGACCTGGCCGGAGCCGACGTCGTCGTCGAGTTCTCGGTCCCTGACGCCTCGTCCAAGAACGTCGCCCACTGCGTCGACAACGGCATCCATGTCGTCGTCGGCACGACCGGGTGGAGCGACGACAAGCGCGCCGACCTCAGCACTCGCCTCGAGCAGCACCCCGAGGTCGGAGTCCTCATCGCTCCCAACTTCGCCATCGGCGCAGTGCTCATGATGGCTTTCGCGCAGAAGGCTGCCGAGTTCTACGAGTCTGCGGAGATCATCGAGCTGCACCACCCCGACAAGGTGGATGCCCCTTCCGGTACCGCGGCCCGCACTGCGGAGCTCATCGGCGCCGCCCGCGAGCAGGCTGGTCTGGCCGACGTTCCCGACGCGACCACCAGCGATCCTGATGGGGCGCGCGGAGCGCGGGCACACGGCATACCCGTGCACTCAGTTCGCTTGCGGGGACTTGTTGCTCACCAAGAAGTCCTCTTCGGGCAGACCGGCGAGATGCTGACGATCCGCCACGACTCGTTCGACCGGGTGTCGTTCATGCCCGGCGTCATCGCGGCTGTCCGCAAAGTCGACGAGCACCCTGGGCTCACGGTCGGGCTCGAGCACTACCTCGGTCTCGCCTGAGGTTCCGACCCTCGCGATTCGGGTGCCCTGATTGCCATTCCGGCAGGTCAGGGCCTTTGGTCGGATCTGCTCCTCATAGGCGTCGACGTTCTGCGACACCTGCCCAGCCCGACGTGATCCAACGGGCGGGCAGCTACACAACCGCGGCAAGGATGCTCACCCGCCTGGCCTTCACGAGGCCCCCACGAGCGAACCGACCACGCCCGTGACCTCGGTGGCATCTCGGTAGCGCGAGAGTCGGGAGTCCTGTGTGGTCGGGGTCGCGGTCGAGGACCACCACGGCAGTTGCGCACCGGTCCGGGACCAGGGGCCTTCAGGTGGAGCGAAGCAGGTGCCCGAGTGAATGCACGCGCACAGGTGTCTGGCCCGCTCGCCCATGACGGGGAAACGGGCCAGACGCGACTGGCGGCTCAGGGGATGGCAGCCAACCGCGGTACGAGTCGGCTTCCGGCCGGTACTGGGAAGGGGTGTCCCAGATTGGCGAGGCGACCGCGTACCTGGTTCTGCGCCTGACAGTTGCTGACGCAGTCTGTAGGCGGGTTGGCCACCTCTGTGGCGTCTTCACCGGTGACGAAGCCCATCCGTCCGCCGCTGGCTACGTCCCACACCGACATCCCGCCGCAGTGCCGGATGCTCGGAGTCGTGGGGGTGGCTGTGTTGCATGCGGCCTGAGGCACACGGGTCGCCACCTGGGCGCTGTCCCTGGCGACGAAGCGCGGCGACAGGTCGTTGGCAATGTTGATCCGCGGGCTGACCTGCACACAGAACTGCCCGGGGGGTCCTGTCTGCACGCTGGTGCAACCCGAACCGAGGAACTGGCCTGTGCGTGCCCGGAAGTTCGGGTTGTCGAAGTAGAACGGCGTCAGCCTGGCCGTCGTGGACTGGGCCAGTGTGTGCGTGATGCGAGTCCTCGTGCCATCCGACCGTTCGGGCTCCATCTGGAAGATTCCGCCCTGTGCGCAGTCCTTGGCCTGGATCTTCATCGAAAGTCCGGTGCCGGTGCGCTGCAGCGAGAGCACTTCCTCGTCGAGCTCGACAGAGATGGAACTGCTCAGCGCCAGGCCACGGTGGTTGGGGACCTTGCTCGCGAACACCGGTGTGAACCGGCCGCCCGTGATGTCGAGCTCGTTGGGTGCACCCGTGAACGCCTGGCTGAGGACGGCGAAGTCGGAGGCGCGGACGTTGAACTGGGCGTAGCGACCACGCACCGCGAAGGTGGCGCCCAACCGCGTTGCCGGGATCGTGGTGACGATCTGGTCCTCACCCGCACTGGCGACTGTGGCACCGGTTGCCAAGTTGACCAACCGGAAGCCGCCGTTCTCGCAGCCCTTGGATGACGCGGCCTGGGCGGGGCCTGCAGCGGTGAATAGGGCGGCGGCCACGAGTGTGATCGTCACCAACCCCGCCCGGACCAAGTTCGTTCTTGAGGACATGGTGCTCCTTCGTGTGGGCGGGCCCCCGTGCACGAGCCACCCTGCCTGCGCTGCGAACTGAGCGCTATTGGACATTGGTTTTAAGACCAGGCCCGGCCGGGCCAGAAGCGGCCTGCGGTCAGACGATCTCGGCCACGCGGGGCACGCGCGGGAGCGGTCCATGTTCAGCCCCAGCCGAGGGCCCTCAGGCCGGCCGCCACGGCCGCGGCTCCGATGACGACGACGAGGAAGTTCGCGCGCAGGAGCAGCAGCACGATCGCGGTGCCGACGGCCGCCAGTCGGGCGTCGACGTGCAACGAGCCGCCGTCACCACCGAACGTCTGGATCGCCACGAGCCCTGCCAACAGTGCGACGGGGAGCAGCGTCAGCACCCGACTGCGCTTGGGTCCCTCGACCCAGGACTCCGGCACGAGGTAGCCCGCGAGCTTGGTCGCATAGGCCAGCCCGGATGCGAGCAGCACGATCGTCCAGGAGCTCATGGCACGTCCTCGGGCGCGACCTTTTCGTGCCGGCCCCCGCCGCTGAGCCCGATGACCACAGCAGCGAGAACGGTGAGGATGACCGGCACACCGACGGGCAGCACGGGGGAGGTGAGCAGGGCGATCGCGACAGCCAGCACCATCGTCGCCGCCGCATCACGACTGCGCAGACGCGGCCAGAGCAACGCCGTGAAGGCGGCAGCGGCCGCAGCGTCGAGCCCCCATCGCTGGGGTTCGCCGAGGGCGTTGCCGACCAGCGCCCCGACCAAAGTCATGAGGTTCCAGAAGACGAAGACGGCAATGCCCGTCACCCAGAACCCGAGCCGCCCGGCGCGCCGGTCCTCCTGTCCCACAGCCACAGCGGTCGACTCGTCGATCGTCACGTGGGCAGAAAGCAACCGCCGCAACCCGTGGACCTCGAGGATCCGTGAGGTCTGCAGGGCATAGAGCCCGTTGCGCACACCGAGCAGCGTCGAGGTCGCGATCGCTGCCGACCCGGTGCCGCCAGCCCCGAGGATGCCGACAACGGCAAACTGCGATCCGCCACTGAAGAGCAGGATCGACAGGGCCACCGTCTGGAGGGTGCTCAGGCCGGATGCGACACCGAGCGCACCGAAGCTGATGCCGTAGGCGCCGGTCGCGATGCCGACCGAAAGCGACTGTCGCACAATGGCTTTGCGGCATTCGCTGTCAAGCGGAGGGTATGCCGCGTGCTCGTCTCGCGCGACGTCCTCACCTCCCGGGTCGGCCGCCGACGTCGTCACTCCGCCGTCTCCGTCCCTTCGGGCTCCGTCCCCTCGGGCTCGGTGCCATCGACATCCGAGTCCTCGAGGGCGAGCGAGGCGACGAGGCGAACCTCGCGCAGGGTGTCCCCGTCGGGCGAGACGACTCGGTCGCGGTAGGCGCCGTCAGGTCCGAGGCCGGAGTCGACGAGGAAGGCGCGGGTGGACTCGTCGTCGGCGAGGACCCAGGTGGCGAGGTCTTCGGCGCCGAAGCCACGCAAGGTGTCGACGCAGGCGTTGAGCAACCGGGATCCGTGACCCATCCGGCGGGCGCCGGGGTGCACGCCGATCGCGGTGACCTCGCCGCAGGCCTGGCCGGTGTCGGGGTCCTGGCTCGGACCGATCGCGGCGAAGCCGACGACCTGCTCACCGGCGCGCGCGACCAGCAGTCGGTGCACACCCTCCGGCGGGCTCTCGAGCGACTGGCGCCAGGCCTTTGCGAAGGCGGGCGCCTCGAAAAGGGCGACGACCTCCTCGGGCAGACGGCCGGCAAACGCCTGCGTCCAGACCGCGGCCTGGACGACTCCGACGGCGGGGGCATCGGTGGGCTTGGCCGTGCGGACGCTCGCATCGGCCGTCGGGCCCATGGCGTGGGCGTGGTCGGCTCCGTCGCCGTGGTCGTGGCTCATCGGCCCTGGAACTGTGGCGTGCGTCGCTCGCGGAAGGCTGAGCGTCCCTCGGTGAGGTCATCGCTGGACCAGGCCTCGGCGAACGCTGCTTCATAGCGTGCGACCTCGGCATGGTCACCGCCGTGGGCGTCGAAGCCGAGCTTGGACCCGGCCTGCGTCATGGGCGCGAGGTCGGCCGCCCTGGCGGCCAGCTCGAGGGCGGCATCGAGGTCGCCACGCACCTGCGAGAACCCGAGACGCCAGGCATCGTCGGCCGTGAGGACCGTGCCGGTGAGGACCATGTGACGGGCCGCGCCCTCCCCCCAGAAGCGGGTCACCCGCTCGAGAGTCCAGTGGTTGACCATGAGACCCAACTTGGCGACCGGGACGGCGAAGCGAGCGTCATCGGTGACGACCCGGAGGTCACAGGAGACAGCGAGCTGCATACCCAGTCCCATGCACGACCCGGAGATGGCAGCGACCGTCGTGATCGGCGCCTGCGCGAGGCGCGCGAGCACCTCGGCGAGACGGTCGGTGAAGCCCACGTCCTCGAGCTCGGTCAGGTCGGCACCTGCGCAGAAGTGCCCACCCTCGCCGGTGATGACGAGGGCCCTTGAGGACTCGACCGCCGCCGCGATGGCGTCGTCCAGCTCCTCGAGGGCGTCATGGTTGAGAGCATTGCGTCGTTCCGTCCGGTCGATCGTGAGGACGGTGACCCGGTCGGAGGTGCGTGAGTGAATCGCCACGCGGTCGAGCCTAACGGGGAGTCGTTTGTGAGGATGGAGGCGTGTCCCTGCTCCGTCGTCCCTCGAAGCCGCATCCGGTCTTCCGCCCCCTCGCCGTGGCCGAGGTCGATCCCGTCGCGGAGCATGCGGTGTCGATCGGGTTCGACGTGAGCGAGATGCCGGCCTTCCTCGACTATCGCGCCGGGCAGTACGTCACGTTGCGTGCTCTCGTGGGTGGTGAGGACGTGCGCCAGTCGTATTCGATCTGGGTGCCGCCGAGCCGTGCTCGTCGCGAGGGCATCATCCGCGTGGCAGCTGCTGCCGTGCAGGGTGGGCGCATGTCGCCGTGGCTCGCGTCCGAGGTGGAGGTCGGCGAGGTCATGGGGGTGCTCCCACCGCTGGGGGAGTTCACCCTCGACGAGGCTGCGGGGCCTCGGCACCACGTCGGCGTCGTCGGTGGCTCCGGGATCACTCCGGTGCTTGCGATCACCGCTGCCGCGCTGGAGCAGCACTCGGAGTCGACGTTCGACCTCATCATCGCCAACCGCACTCGTGCGTCGACTGTCCTTGGCCGCGAGGTGGCAGACCTCGAGGCGGCCTCCGGTGGGCGCCTGCGCGTCGAGCACGTGATGAGTCGTGAGGCTGTCGATGGCGTGCGCCACGGCCGCATCGACCCGTTGGTCATCCGCGCCGTTCTCGACGACGTCGGTGGACCCGCAGACGTCGACGACTGGTGGTTGTGTGGACCCGAGGGCCTCATCGCCGATGTCGAGGCCTGGCTGGCCGGCTCGGGCGTCGGGGTCGAGCACATCCACCGCGAGCGGTTCACCTCAACCGGGCCAGTCGACCCGCTCAAGAAGCCCTAGCGCTCGTAGGTCACCCAGGCGAAGCCGTCGCGCTCCTCACGAGCCGTCTCGTGCCACTGGGCCGGGTCGATCGCCGGGAAGCGCACGTCACCATCAGGCTCCTGGTCGACCTCGGTGATGAGCAGCCGGTGAGCAAACGGCATCGCCTGTGCATAGACGTCACCACCGCCACAGACGAACACCTCGTCCGCCGGCCCGGCCACACCGAGCGCGTCGTCGAGCGAGTGCACCGTCTCGACATCGGCGTGGTGCCAGTCCTGCTGGCGGGTGATGACGATCGTCCGACGGCCGGGCAGGACCCGCCCGATCGAGTCGAAGGTCTTGCGCCCCATGACCATCGCGTGCCCCATGGTCGTCCGCTTGAAGAACGCGAAGTCCTCGGGCAGGTGCCACGGCATGTCGTTGTCGGCGCCGATGACGCCGTTGCGTCCAACCGCTGCGATGAGCGTCACCTGGGTCATGCCGCTCACCCTATTGCCGTCGGAACCACAGCGGCGGGTATGCCGCACGCTCGCGGGTGAGCGCGGGTCCCACGCTCTGCGTGGGCCGGCATACCGGATCGTTGTTGGTCCGGTCTCAGACCGCGATCTGAGCCTTGATGCCCGGGTGCGGGTCGTAGCCGACCAGTTCGAAGTCGTCGAGGTCGTAGTCGTCGATCGCCCCCTTGGGCGTGATGCGCATCGTCGGCAGCGGTCGCGGCTCACGGGTCAGCTGGAGCCGGGCCTGCTCGAGGTGGTTGGAGTAGAGGTGCGCGTCGCCGAGCGTGTGGACGAACTCGCCCGGCTCGAGGTCGGTGAGCTGCGCGACCATCATCGTGAGCAGGGCGTAGGACGCGATGTTGAACGGCACACCGAGGAAGACGTCGGCCGAGCGTTGGTAGAGCTGGCACGACAGCTTGCCGTTGCTCACATAGAACTGGAAGAGGGCGTGGCACGGCGGCAGCGCCATGTCGTCGACGTCGGCGACGTTCCACGCGCTGACGATGTGCCGGCGGCTGTCCGGGTTGGTGCGGATGCCCTCGATCACCTTGGCGATCTGGTCGACCTGCCGTCCGTCGGGTGTGGGCCAGGACCGCCACTGGTGGCCGTAGACCGGGCCGAGGTCGCCGAGCTCGTCGGCCCACTCGTCCCAGATCGAGATGCCGCGCTCCTGCAGCCAGCGCACGTTGGTGTCACCACGCAGGAACCAGAGGAGCTCGCCGATGATCGACTTGAGGTGGACCTTCTTGGTCGTGACGACCGGGAACCCCTCTGCGAGGTCGAAGCGCATCTGGTGCCCGAAGACCGAGCGCGTGCCGGTCCCGGTGCGGTCGGACTTGTCAACGCCCTCGTCGAGGATTCGGTCGAGGAGATCGAGGTACTGGCGCATGGTTCCAGAGCGTAGTCGCGACCACCGACGAAGCTGAGCCGACGCAGGGACGACGCCGGGACGACGTCCGGATCGCAACGACTACCCTGAGGGTCATGACGACGAACCCCTTCGGCCGGGTCATCACGGCCATGGTCACACCAATGAAATCCGACGGATCCGTGGACGAGCAGGGCGTTCGAGCGGTCGTCGAGCACCTCATTGCCAACGGTCACGACGGCATCGTCGTCAACGGAACGACGGGGGAGTCTTCGACACTCACCGACGACGAGAGCATCGACATCATCCGCCTCGCCAAGGAGATCGCGGGGGAGCGTGCAGCCGTCACGGCTGGCATCGGGTCCAACGACACCGCGCACAGCATCCACATGTCGTCGCGCGCTACTGAGGTCGGAGCCGACGCCCTGCTCCTCGTGTCGCCTTACTACAACAAGCCGCCGCAGGCCGGACTGTTGGCGCACTGCCGCGCGGTTGCCGACTCGACCGAGCTGCCGATCATGATCTACGACATCCCGGCACGCACCGCCACACCCTTCGAGACCGAGACCCTGGTCGCGCTCGCGGAGCACCCGCAGATCGTGGCCGTCAAGGACGCCAAGGGGCAGCCCTGGGCGGCGACGAAGGTCCTGGCGAGCACCGACCTGCTCTGGTTCTCCGGCGCCGATGAGGACACCCTCGGCCTGCTCGCGCTGGGAGCGGTCGGCACGGTCAGCGTCGTGGGTCACGTCGCGGGCAAGGAGTATGCCGCGATGCTCGCCGCCGTCGACGCCGGGGACCTCGCCACCGCTCGAGACATCCACCGCCGACTCATCCCGGCCGTCGACGCGATCATGTCGACCTCGCAGGGCGCCATCATGGTCAAGGCCGCGCTCGTCGAGTTGGGTGTCATCGAGTCGGCCTTCGTGAGGTTGCCGCTGGTCGAGTCGCCACCGGAGCATCTCGAGATCCTCCGCAAGGGTCTCGCGCAGGCAGGTCTGCGTTGAGCCACCCGCACCCCGAGCTCTCCCTGCCCCAACCCCTCGCAGACGGGGGTGTCCGCGTCGTCGCTCTCGGCGGTCTCGGTGAGGTCGGCCGCAACATGGCCGTCATCGAGCACCAGGGCCAGCTGCTCATCATCGACTGCGGCGTCCTCTTCCCGGACGACCACCACCCCGGCATCGACCTGATCCTCCCGGACTTCAGCTACATCGCCGACCGGCTCCACGACGTCCAGGCGATCGTCCTGACCCACGGTCACGAGGACCACATCGGCGCCGTGCCGTTCCTGCTGCGCCTCAAGCCCGACCTCCCGCTCGTGGGCTCCAACCTGACCCTGGCCCTCATCGAGGCCAAGCTCAAGGAACACCGGATCAAGCCCTACACGCTGGCCGTGAAGGAGGGTGGCCGCGAGACCTTCGGAGTCTTCGACTGCGAGTTCGTCGCCGTCAACCACTCCATCCCCGACGCGCTCGCCGTCTTCGTGCGGACCTCGGGCGGGACGATCCTGCACACCGGCGACTTCAAGATGGACCAGCTGCCCCTCGACGGACGCCTCACCGACCTGCGCGCCTTCGCGCGGTTGGGGGAGGAGGGCGTCGACCTGTTCATGACGGACTCGACCAACGCCGAGGTCCCGGGTTTCACCACACCCGAGAAGGACATCGCGCCGGCGATCGACCGCGTGTTCCGTGACGCCCAGAGGCGCGTCATCGTGGCCTGCTTCTCCTCGCACGTGCACCGCGTCCAGCAGGTCCTCAATGCCGCCGAGAAGTCGGGTCGCAAGGTCGCCATGGTCGGCCGCTCGATGGTCCGCAACATGGGGATCGCCGCAGACCTCGGATACCTCCACGTCCCCGACGGCATCCTGATCGACTTCAAGAAGCTCGGGAACCTGCCCGACAACAAGGTGACGCTCATCTGCACCGGCTCGCAGGGCGAGCCCATGGCGGCCCTGTCGCGCATGGCCAACCGCGACCACCAGATCGAGGTCGGTGACGGTGACACCGTCCTCATGGCCTCCTCGCTCATCCCCGGCAACGAGAACGCCGTCTATCGCGTCATCAACGGGCTCATGCGGCTCGGCGCCGACGTCGTGCACAAGGGCAACGCCAAGGTGCACGTCTCGGGCCACGCCAGTGCTGGTGAGCTCCTCTACTGCTACAACATCGTCAAGCCCCGCAACGTCATGCCGGTCCACGGAGAGTGGCGCCACCTGCGCGCCAACGCGGACCTGGCCCTTGCAACCGGTGTGCACCCCAAGGGTGTCGTCGTGGTCGAGGACGGTGTGGTCGTCGACCTCATCGACGGCAGGGTGCGGGTTGCGGGTGCTGTGCCCTGTGGCTATGTCTATGTCGATGGCTCGTCGGTTGGTGAGGCTGATGAGGGCCTGCTCAAGGACCGTCGGATCCTGCGCGACGAGGGGTTCATCTCCGTCATCGTCGTCATGGACTCGACCACCGGCAAGATCGTCGCCGGTCCGGAGATCGCGGCCCGCGGCTTCGTCGAGGGAGACATGGTCTTCGACGACGTCATGCCGAGTCTGGTCAAGGCGCTCGACGACGCCACCGCCCAGGGCATGAACGACAGCTATCAGCTCGAGCAGGTCATGCGGCGCTCGGTCGGTGGCTGGGTCGGCCGCAAGATCCGCCGTCGCCCGATGATCATTCCCGTCGTCATCGAGACCTGAGGCTGCGGCTGCCGCTGAGCGACCCGCGTGGTGCTCTTCCCATGTGCTGGCTTTTCTACCAAGGTGTAGCCAACACAAGGAGGTGTGGCGGTGGCGACTCCGGAGCTGACCGGCGTACGAGGACCGACGCGGGCCGGAATCGAGGCCCGCACCCTTCGCGAGGACCGCTGGTGGTTGTCGCCCCTGGTGACTTTCGTGGTGTTCGCGGCCTTCGTGGTCTACGCGACGGTCCGGGCGTTCATGGGGCGGGACTACTACGCCTCGCCCTACCTGTCGCCCTTCTACTCGCCCTGTCTGGGCGACTGTGTCGAAGGGGCATCGGACTTCGGGCAGCCCTTCAAAGCGTTCCCGTTGTCCGCGGCGCTGATCATCCTGATCTTCCCGCTGGGCTTCCGGATGACCTGCTACTACTACCGCAAGGCCTACTACCGGGCGTTCTGGCTCTCGCCACCGGCCTGCGCCGTGGCCGAGCCGCACAAGGCCTACTCCGGTGAAACGCGCTTCCCGCTGATCCTGCAGAACCTCCACCGCTGGTTCTGGTACGCGGCCGTGCTCGTCGCCATCGTCCTGACCTTCGATGTGGTGCTGGCCTTCCGCAACGCCGAGCACGAGTGGGGGCACATGGGTCTCGGCACGGTGCTGATGATGATCAACGTCGCCTTCATCTGGCTCTACACGCTGTCGTGTCACTCGTGTCGGCACACCGTGGGTGGCCGGCTGCGGCACTTCTCGAAGCACCCAGTGCGCTACAAGCTCTGGACCTGGGTCTCGAAACTGAACGTCAACCATGCCCGCTATGCGTGGGTGTCCCTGTTCTCCGTGGCCCTGGTCGACCTCTACATCTGGTTGCTGGCGGCAGGCGTGATCGACGACGTGAGGTTCTTCTGATGACTGAGACCTCCGCGCCCGGTGAGGGTCGGCACCCGATGACCGGCAATGCGATGTCCGGCGACGCCCGGGGCGGCATGGAGCGCCACAGCTACGACGTCGTGGTGGTGGGCGCCGGCGGTGCCGGGCTGCGCGCAGCGATCGCAGCCCACGACTCCGGCGCCCGGGTCGCGGTCGTCTGCAAGTCGCTGCTCGGCAAGGCCCACACCGTGATGGCCGAGGGCGGCATCGCCGCGTCGATGGGCAATGCCTACCCCGAGGACAACTGGGAGGTGCACTTTCGCGACACCATGCGCGGAGGCAAGATGCTGAACAACTGGCGGATGGCCCAGTTGCACGCCCAGGAGGCGCCCGAGCGGGTGATGGAGCTCGAGGACTGGGGTGCGCTGTTCGACCGCACCGAGGACGGGCTGATCAGCCAGCGTGACTTCGGCGGCCACAAGTACGCCCGCCTCGCTCACGTCGGTGACCGCACCGGACTCGAGATGATCCGCACACTGCAGCAGCGCGCGGTGGCCCTCGGCATCGACGTCTTCATGGAGTGCACGGTCACCGACCTCTTCAAGGCCGACGGCAAGATCGCGGGCGCCTTCGCCTACTGGCGCGAGTCCGGCCGCTTCATCGTCTTCGACACCCCCAGCGTCATCCTCGCCACCGGAGGCATCGGCAAATCCTTCAAGGTGACCTCCAACTCCTGGGAGTACACCGGCGACGGCCATGCGCTGGCCATGCGGGCCGGCGCCAGCCTGATCAACATGGAGTTCGTGCAGTTCCACCCCACGGGCATGGTCTGGCCGCCCTCGGTGAAGGGCTTGCTCGTGACCGAGTCGGTCCGCGGTGACGGCGGGATCCTGAAGAATTCCGAAGGCGAGAGGTTCATGTTCGACTACATCCCGGACTTCTTCAAGGACGAGACGGCAGACACGATCGAGGAGGCCGATCGTTGGTACGACGACAAGAAGAACAACCGGAGACCGCCCGAGCTGCTGCCCCGTGACGAGGTCGCGCGCGCCATCAACTCCGAGATCAAGGCAGGTCGAGGCACACCGCACGGCGGCATCTATCTCGACATCGCCTCGCGGCGTGCGCCCGAGTTCATCCGCAAGCGGCTCCCGTCCATGTATCACCAGTTCAAGGAGCTGGCCGACGTCGACATCACCGCCGAGCCGATGGAGATCGGCCCGACGTGTCACTACGTCATGGGTGGCGTCGAGGTCGACGCCGACACCCAACAGAGCGAGGTGACCGGTTTGTACGCCGTGGGTGAGTGCTCGGGCGGGATGCACGGCTCCAACCGACTCGGCGGCAACTCGCTCGGTGACCTGTTGGTCTTCGGCAAGCGGGCGGGCGAGGCCGCGACGGCATACGCCAATTCGCTCGGCGACACACGACCCCAGGTCGACGAGGCCGACGTGAAGGCAGCCCAGACGAGTGCACTGGCGCCGTTCGAGGTGGAGGGTGGGGAGAACCCCTACACGATCCAGTCCGACCTCCAGCAGTCCATGAACGACCTTGTGGGAATCATCCGCACGGCCTCCGAGCTGGAGGAGTCACTCAGCGAGATCGAGGCGTTCAAGGCGCGGGCGAAGACGATGGTCGTCGAGGGGCACCGGCAGTACAACCCCGGCTGGCATCTGGCCCTCGACCTGCGCAACATGCTTATCGTCAGTGAGTGCATCGCCAAGGCGGCGCTCGCTCGCGAGGAGTCGCGCGGCGGCCACACCCGCGACGACTTCCCGGGGCCCAATGCGGAGTGGGGGACCAAGAACCTCGTGGTCAACCTCGACGCTGAAGGCACTGGCGTTGACCTCCACGAGAAGCCGTTGCCCGAGATGCCCGATGAGCTGAAGGGGTACTTCGCATGAGCTACACGTTGAAGCTGAGGATCTGGCGCGGCGACAGGTCCGGTGGGGAGATCAAGGACTATCCCGTCGAGGTCTCCGAGGGCGAGGTCGTGCTCGACGCGATTCACCGCGTGCAGGGGACTCAGGCGGGTGACCTCGCGGTGCGCTGGAACTGCAAGGCCGGCAAGTGCGGATCGTGCAGCGCCGAGGTCAACGGCAAGCCGCGCCTCATGTGCATGTGCAGGCTCTCCGACTTCGAGGAGGACGAGGTCATCACGGTCACGCCGATGCGCAGCTTCCCGGTGATCCGAGACCTGGTCACCGACGTCTCCTACAACTACGAGAAGGCCAAGGAGCTGCCAGCCTTCGCCCCACCCGAGCGCGACGCCGATGGCAAGCGCCGCATGCAGCAGATCGACGTGGAGCGCGGCCAGGAGTTCCGCAAGTGCATCGAGTGCTTCCTGTGCCAGAACACCTGCCACGTGGTGCGCGACCACGAGGACAACAAGGAGGCGTTCGCCGGACCACGCTTCTTCCTGCGGTACGCCGAGCTAGACATGCACCCGCTCGACACCCACGACCGTAGGGCCCTCGCGCAGGAGGCGGCGGGACTGGGCATGTGCAACATCACCAAGTGCTGCACCGAGGTGTGCCCCGAAGGCATCAAGATCACCGACAACGCGATCATCCCCATGAAGGAGCGCGTCGCGGACCGCAAGTTCGACCCCTTGGTGTGGCTGGGCAGCAAGATCGGCGTCCGCAACCGCGACAACGACGGCCGCACCGAAATCTGACCAGCAGGATTCGCGCGTTTGCGTGTGCGTGCGTTGCGACGAAGGAGCACTGAGCGCGCACACGCAAAGGCACGAATCCACGCGTCGGAGGGGCGAAGACCCCGTTTGCAGGGACGAGTTGCCTTGGCCATGTTGCGCGTGTGACGCGTGTGTCTGAGGTGACTTTCGCCTAGGGTGCGGAGCATGGCCTCCCGTTCAACTTCTCCAGCGCGCTCCCGTCCGGCCTCCAGCCGGCCGGCGAACCGTCGCGCGCCTGCCCGGCCCACGAGCCGCAAGAAGGCTCCGGCCAAGGGCGGCACGCCGATGCCGATCGCAGCGGTGCGCGGAGCGTGGATGGGCCTGGCCCACGCCACTGGCGGCACGGTCCGCAAGGTCTCCCACGCCGGACAGGACCTCGAACCCGAGCACCGTCGCGACGGTGCCGGCCTGACCCTCATCGTGCTGGCCGTCGTCGTGGCCGCACGCGAGTGGTGGGGTTTCAACGGGTCTGTCGGTGACGTCACCCACGCCGTCGCGGCCGGAACGTTCGGTCGCGTCGCCTACGCCCTCCCCATCGTCCTGCTGCTCTTCGGCCTCCACCTGTGGCGCACCCCGCGTGAGCACCCCGCGACCAACCGCATGGCCATCGGCACCGCCCTGCTCGCCTTCGCCAGCACCGGCATCGTGCACGTGAGTGCGGGCATCCCCGAGCCCCCGGCTGGCGCCGACGGCATGCGCGCCGCGGGCGGCATCATCGGCTTCCTCGCCTCCAGCCCGCTCGAAGCAGCAGTCTCGATCTATGGCACGATCCCGCTCCTCATCCTTGTCGGGATCTTCGGGGTGCTCGTCCTCACCGCGACGCCGGTGCACGAAATCCCGGACCGCCTCGACCAGCTGCGGGCAACGCTTCTGGGCCACCCGGCATACGCCGATGACGGCGACGACACCGATGAGGTGCCGGCCAAGAAGGCTCGCCGCAATCGCGCCCTGCCCGACGAGCCGCTCGTGGGCGACGAGGCCTACGAGCAGGCGGCCATCGTCGACTACGAGGACAAGGTCGGTGGCAAGGGGCGCAAGAACCGCCCGGCAACGACCCCGCCGCCCGTCATCGAAGAGGGCGGGCCCCGTCCCGGAGAGAAGCGACCCACGGCTCCGGGCGTTCTGGCCCCCGCCGCCAAGGCTCCGCTCGAACCGACCCGGCTCGAGGCACCGCCGACCACTCCGTTGCCGCAGCGGGTCGAGCAGCTCTCGCTCGCAGGCGACGTCACCTACACGCTTCCCGGCAACGAGGTCCTCAAGCAGGGTGCCCCGCACAAGGAGCGCTCCGAGGCCAACGACCGGGTCGTCGAGGCGCTGACCAACGTGCTGGACGAGTTCGGCATCGACGCGCAGGTCACCGGCTTCACCCGTGGACCGACGGTCACCCGCTACATCGTCGAGCTCGGCCCGGGCATCAAGGTCGAGCGCGTCACCGCGCTCTCCAAGAACATCGCGTATGCCGTCGCCTCGGCCGACGTGCGCATCCTCAGTCCCATCCCGGGCAAGTCCGCCATCGGCATCGAGATCCCGAACCCGGACAAGGAGATGGTCTGCCTCGGTGACGTCCTGCGCAGCCGAGTCGCGCGCGACAACCACCACCCGATGGTCATGGGCGTCGGCAAGGACGTCGAGGGCGGCTACGTCATCGCCAACCTCGCCAAGATGCCCCACCTGCTCGTCGCCGGTGCCACGGGCTCGGGCAAGTCGAGCTTCGTCAACTCGATGATCACCTCGATCCTCATGCGGGCCACCCCCGACGAGGTGCGCATGGTGCTCGTCGACCCCAAACGGGTCGAACTCACGGCCTACGAAGGCATCCCGCACCTCATCACGCCGATCATCACCAATCCCAAGAAGGCGGCGGAGGCCCTCCAGTGGGTCGTGCGCGAGATGGATCAGCGCTACGACGACCTCGCGGCCTACGGCTACAAGCACGTCGACGACTTCAACAAGGCGGTGAAGTCCGGCAAGGTCCAGCCGCTGCCGGGCTCGAAGCGGATCATCCAGCCCTACCCCTACCTCCTCGTCGTCGTCGACGAGCTCGCTGACCTCATGATGGTTGCCCCTCGCGACGTCGAGGAGTGCATCGTCCGCATCACCCAGCTCGCGCGCGCCGCCGGCATCCACCTCGTGCTCGCCACCCAGCGCCCGTCGGTCGACGTCGTCACCGGACTCATCAAGGCCAACGTGCCCAGCCGCATGGCGTTCGCGACGTCATCGCTCGCCGACAGCCGAGTCGTGCTCGACCAGCCCGGCGCCGAGAAGCTTCTCGGGCAGGGTGACGCACTCTTCCTGCCCATGGGCGCCAGCAAGCCGATGCGGGTCCAGGGTGCGTGGGTCACGGAGACCGAGATCCAGGAAGCGGTCGCCCACGTGACGGGTCAGCTGAAGCCGACCTATCGCGACGACGTTGCCGTGGTCGCGCCCAAGAAGAACCTTGACGATGACATCGGCGACGACCTCGACCTGTTGCTGCAGGCCACCGAACTCGTCGTGACGACCCAGTTCGGCTCCACCTCGATGCTCCAGCGCAAGCTGCGCGTCGGCTTCGCCAAGGCCGGACGTCTCATGGACCTGCTCGAGTCACGCGGGGTCGTTGGTCCCTCCGAAGGGTCCAAGGCGCGCGATGTGCTCGTCCGCCCGGACGACCTCGAGACGACGCTTGCGCTGTTGCGCGGCGATGAGGTGCCTGATCCGGATCCGGCCTTCGACAACCAGGCCACCGACGAGGTGCCTCAGGCCCATGTCTCGCAGGCCGATCGATCGGTTCCGTCGCCCTCGACCGCCCAGACCCAGCAGGTTCCGAACGACCGCTACGGCCCCGACGCCGTCGCAGCCGGTCTCGCGAGTCGGCCCCAGGTCGAAGCGTGGGACGAGGACGAGGACGACAGCGAGGACGCGTGGGAACTCACCGATCACCGGTGAGCTGTCCCTCCGCCTGGCCGACCTTGTCAACAGTGCGCTCGTCCGCGCTGCCGTGGGCAGTGTCGACGGCAGCAGTGTCGACGGCGGCCTCGGGTGCCGCGCGCAAGGAGTCCTCGACGTCGTCGATGAAGTCCGTGACCTCGTCGGGGCCGAACACGGGCCCACCGGCGAGATAGCCGTCGACGCCCAGCAACAGGGCGTTCGGTGAGTCGGCGAGTTCCAACGCCTGCCACGCGAGGCCCCGGTGGTCGAGCAGACTTCCAGGCGGTGTGGTCGGGATGAGCCGCTCGACGATCGGCACCGAGAAAACCATGCGCACGTCCACGAGGCCAAGCCGCTCCTGCCAGCTCTCGATCTGCGCGATGACGTCACGGGTGGAGGCGCAGTAGCAGTTGACGAAGACAAGGAGTTGGGCCTTGGTAGTCGCCAGCTCGCTCAGGGTGACGGGACCGGTGTCCGGGTCGAAGACGACGAGCTCCGGCGTGGGCTTGCGGACGTAGTCGTCCTCGTCGTCGGGCTGCGCGGTGGCAGCTGGCGGCTCGTGCTGGTCAGGCATCGTGAACGGTGGCGGAGACTCGAACCGGCCCACGACGAGCCCGGTCACCAGACACGCGAGGGCCGCCAGAACCAACCACAGGACGTCGCCCGCCCCAAAGTCTGAGACAAGGGACCACAAGGTGCGCCCTGACACCGCCAGGCTCAGGGTGGCGGCCGCGGCCGAGACCAGGGCCGTGTTGCGCAGGAGGGTGCGACCGGAGATCCGGTGATCACCGGCCTGACCGAAGCAGCCGCAGTCGGGTCGCGGTGTGATCGTCAGACCACGCGCAATGAGGGCCCAGTAGATGACCATCAGGCAGAGCGTGCCCGCCGCGGCACCGCCGAAGACGGGGAGCCATGGGGTGAGCAGGCCGACCACGAGCGCGAGCTCGATCCCGGGGATTGCGCGGGCGAGGGGCTCGGGGAGAATCCTGTCGGGTAGCCGTAGGTTGCGGATGATCTTGCGCAGGGAGGCACCCTTGCCGACCTTGGCCGCCGCACTGAAGGCGAGGGTACCGACGAGGACGAGTGGCGCGATCACCCAGGCGGCGTGCTGCATGTCGTCATCGTAGGTCGGACCTCGCGTCCACGTCCCCGCTTAGAGTGACCGTCATGGAGACGAAGCTCTGGGATGACCTGCGTGAGCCGCCGACCCGCAGCCAGCGGTGGAAGGCAGTTCTTCGCAAGCAGCCCTCCGCCTTCCTCCTTGCGGTCCAGTTGCTTGTCATCATCCTGTTGCCGTGGCTGCAGGAGCTCTACTACGGTCGCCTCGCCCTGACAGTTCTGAGTCTGTCCGCGCTCACGATCGCCGTCTTCACCGTCCGAAGCACACCGGCCCTCACCTGGCTCTCGGTCCTCATCGGCCTCCCGGCCGGGGTCCTCGAGATCTGGGCTGTCATCGCGCCGGACAACGCGGTGGTCGTCCCCCTCGCGCACACGGCCCTGTCGCTCTTCTACTTCTACACGGCCTACGGGCTGGTCGCCTATATGTTCGAGGACGCCTGGGTGACCAAGGACGAGCTCTTTGCCGTCGGAGCCGCCTTCACGGTGCTGCTCTTCGCCTTCGCCTACCTGTTCCTCGCGATCCAGGAGCTGTGGCCCGGGTCGTTCATCGGGCACAACGAAGCGACACAGCGGACGTTCCTTGAGCTGCTCTACCTCTCGGGAGCCAACCTCACGAGCGTGGGACTGTCCGACGTCCTTCCCATCGGCTCCCAAGCCAGAGCGGTGGCGATCATCGAGCAACTGAGTGGCGTCATGTATGTCGCGATGGTCATCTCGCGCCTCGTCGCGCTCACCGTCATGCGCAACAGGGGCTGAGCCGGTTCAGACGCCGTCGAGGTCCTCGATCCGAGCGGTGCTGGGACCACGCGACGCGCTGAGGTCGCGAGCCGTGTCCTCGACGCCCTCGAGAACGCGCAGGGCGTTGCTCCACGTCAGTTTGCCCAGATCCTCGTCGGACCAGCCGCGGTCGGCCAGCGCCTCGAGCAGGCGTGGATAGGCCGAGACGTCCTCGAGACCCGTTGGCAGAACGCCGACCCCGTCGTAGTCACCGCCGAGGCCGATGTGATCGACGCCAGCAACCGCACGCACGTGCTCGAGGTGCTCGACGACATCTTCGAGCGTGGCCACCGGCTGAGGATGCGTCGCGCGGTGGCGCTCGAGAAACGGTGTGTATGCCGCGTGGTCGGCCCAGTGGACACCCTCGGCCGCCGCAGTATCCGCAGCCTCGAGGTCCCACTCGCGCACGGCGCGCGAGATGAACTTGGGCACGAACGTGACCATGCAGAGGCCGCCGTTGTCGGAGAGCTGGGCAAGGACGTCGTCGGGGACGTTGCGAGGGTGGTCGCAGACGGCGCGAGCAGAGGAGTGCGAGAACATGACCGGCGCCGTCGTCGTGGCGAGGGCGTGACGCATCGTGTCGGCCGAGACGTGGGACAGGTCGACGGCCATGCCGATGCGGTTCATCTCGCGCACGACCTCGTGGCCGAAGGGGGAGAGACCACCGAGGACCGGCTCGTCGGTGGCCGAGTCCGCCCATGGGACGTTGTCGTTGTGGGTGAGCGTCAGGTAGCGGACGCCCAATGTGTGGAGCATGCGCAGGGCCCCGAGCGAGGAGTCGATGCTGTGGCCGCCCTCGGCGCCCATCAGGGACGCGATGCGTCCGGAGGCACGTGCGGCACGCACGTCCGCTGAGCTGACCGCGAGAGCCAGCTCACCGGCATACCGGGTCGTCATTGTCCTGACGAAGTCGATCTGCTCGAGCGTGGCCGTGACGGCCTTCTCGCCGGCCCACTTGGCGTCGACGTAGACCGACCAGAACTGCGCCCCCATCCCGCCGCGACGCATGCGGGCGATGTCGGTGTGCGTGGTGCGGACGTCTCCAGCGAGGTCGAGGCGGTCGAGGTCGTACGCCACCTGCTTGCGAGCCTCCCAGGGCAAGTCGTTGTGGCCGTCCCAGACGGGGTGGGTGGCGAGCAGGGTGGCGATGGGTTGGGACGTTGACGTCATCAGCCCAACCTAGGACACCGGCGGCTGGCACGGTCCGGGCAGCACCTCCCACGCAACTAGAGTGGGTGCATGCCTGCATCCGACACCACCACGCGCTCGGTGGCCGTCGTCACCCTTGGCTGCACCCGCAACGACGTCGACTCGGAGGAGCTGGCCGGGCGGCTCAAGGCCGGCGGCTGGACGCTCGTCGATGATGCCTCGGAGGCCGACGTCGCCGTCGTCAACACGTGTGGCTTCGTCGAGCAGGCCAAGAAGGACTCGATCGACAGCCTCATCGAAGCCTCGTCGCTCAAGGAGACCGGCCGGACCCAGAAGGTCGTCGCCGTGGGCTGCCTTGCCGAGCGCTACGGCCAGACGCTCGCCGACGAGCTCCCGGAGGCTGACGCGGTCCTCGGCTTCGACTCCTACGCCGACATGTCGACGCACCTGCGCACGATCCTCGACGGCGGCGAGGTCGCGAGTCACGTGCCGAGCGACCGTCGCAAGCTGCTGCCCCTGTCGCCAGCGACGCGCCAGCAGGCCTCCGCCGACGTGGCGCTCCCGGGCCACTCAGCTCCCCGGGTCCGTCTGGAGACCGGCCCCTGGGCACCCCTCAAGATTGCCAGCGGTTGCGACCGGCGCTGCGCCTTCTGCGCCATCCCGATGTTCCGTGGCTCCTTCGTCTCTCGGCGCCCGACCGACGTCATCGAGGAGGCCCGGTGGCTCGCGACGCAGGGCGTGCGCGAACTCTTCCTCGTGAGCGAGAACTCCACGTCCTACGGCAAGGACCTCGGCGACCTCGCTCTCATGGACGCCCTGCTGCCCGAGCTCGCCGACCTCGACGGCATCGAGCGGGTTCGGGTGTCCTATCTCCAGCCGGCCGAGGTGCGCCCCGGCCTGCTCGACGCCATGGTCGCCATCCCCGAGGTCATGCCCTGGTTCGACCTGTCCTTCCAGCATGCCTCGGCGCCACTACTACGCCGGATGCGCCGCTTTGGTGGCACCGAGCCCTTCCTCGGGCTCATCGACGACGTGCGTCGCCGCTCGCCGCTGGCCGGCATCCGCAGCAACGTCATCGTCGGCTTCCCCGGGGAGACCGAGGCCGAGGTCGATGAGCTGGCGGAGTTCCTCACCGCTGCTCGCCTCGACGTCGTGGGCGTCTTCGGCTACTCCGACGAGGACGGCACGGAGGGCGAGCTGCTGACCGGCAAGATCGCTCCCCAGGCGATCTCCGAGCGAGTCGAACGCATCACCGACCTCATCGAGGAGCTCACCGCGCAGCGTGCGGAGGATCGGATCGGCGAGAGTGTCCGAGTTCTCATCGAGGAAACCAACGCAGGCGACAACGGTGATGACGTGATCGGACGCGCAGAGCACCAGGGGCCGGACGTCGACGGGACCACGCGAGTCGTTGCCTCAACCGCCGTCATCGGCGAGACCGTGCTCGCGACCGTGGTGGGGACCGAAGGTATCGACCTCGTCGCGGTTTCAGCATGAAGGTCCTGCGGTGACCTCACCCTCACCGCAGGTCGGTGAAGCCACGGGCGCCGTCAGCTCGTGGAACCTCCCCAACGCGCTCACGGTGCTCCGCATCCTGCTGGTCCCTGTCTATGGTGCGATCCTGCTCGCCGATGGCGGCTCTGACACGTCCCTGCGGTGGTGGGCCGCAGCCATCTTCGCCTTCGCGACGTTGACCGACCGCGTGGATGGCGAGCTCGCCCGCAGTCGCGGGCTCGTGACGAATTTTGGCAAGATCGCCGACCCGATCGCCGACAAGACCCTCATGAGCATGGGCTTCGTCGGGCTGTCCGTCATTGGTGAGATCTGGTGGTGGGTCACGATCGTTGTGCTGATCCGCGAGTGGGGCATCACGGGGATGCGGCTCCTCGTGATCCGCCATGGGGTCATGCCCGCAGGGCGGGGCGGCAAGGTCAAGACCGCACTCCAAAGCCTCGGGCTCTTCCTCTTTTCGATGCCCTTGTGGTCGTTCCCCGAGCCGGACGTCTGGCGCTGGTCCGCGGCGATCGTGCTCACGGTCGCTGTCGTCGTCACCGTGGTCACCGGGCTGGACATCGCAATGAAGGCACTGCGTCTGCGCCAGACGAGCGAGCGAGCTGCCATGAAGCGTGCGAGCCGGGCGGCCCAACAGCGCGTCGGCACCAAGGCCGCGTCGCCCCGAGTCCTCGTCGAGGCGCTCATCCGCCAGGGCTTTACGGTGGCCACGGCCGAATCCCTCACCGGTGGCCTGGTGGCCGCTGCCCTCACCGAGATCCCGGGATCCTCGGCCACGGTGCGGGGGTCGATCGTCGCCTACGACACCGACCTCAAGGCGGACCAGCTCGGCGTGAGTGAAGCCCTGCTTGCGTCCGGGGGGCCAGTCCAAGCCGAGGTCGCTCGTCAGATGGCTTCCGGAGTGTGCCGCATGCTGGGGGCTGACATCGGCATCGCCACCACAGGGGTGGCCGGCCCGGGCGCGCAGGACGGAGTCCCCGTGGGGAAGGTCTTTGTCGCAGTGGCGCATGCCGGTCACGTGACCGTTCAAGAGCTCGCTCTGTCGGGCAGCCGCGAGACCATCCGGGCGGCGTCGGTCGTCGCCGCCCTGGATCTGTGTGCCTCCTGCATCGCGGACGACGTCCCGGCCGCCGGTCGTTGAGCCATCCTGAACGAGATGGTCGTCGGCGACACCGGACCTTCCCGGAGCGCCACGCCGAATCACCAGCGGGAATAGGTCCCCGTGCGGAACACTTCGACGTGATGAGGCCCATGCGATGTAGCGTGGACACCAACGACTTGGACGTAGCGCCGAGAAGGGAGGCCCGAGAATGATCCTGCTCCGACACGAGCTCGGTGAGGTGCTGCGCGAGCGGCGCCAAGAGCAGGGCCGCACCCTGCGCGACGTGGCGGGGGCCGGCGCCGTCTCCCTCGGCTATCTCAGCGAGGTCGAGCGCGGGGTCAAGGAAGCCTCATCGGAGCTCCTCGGTGCCATCTGCGAAGCCCTCGACATCCCGATGTCGGTCGTGCTCGATGACGTCAGTCGCCGCGTCGCCCGCGTCGAGTCGCTCAGTGCTCCGGTGTCCTTGCCGGTCGGTGGCCGCACCGCCGTGGTCTCCGCCTCCGCGGCCTGACCGAGCGCCTCGTGGCGGCCTCGCTCACGCCAGATCCCGTCGCGTCAGGGCCTGACGTCTCGAATCCTGACGTGCCAAGTCCCGACGTGACGAACCCTGTCGTGGGCAAGCGTCTCGAACCCTTCTCCGTCCCGGTCGTGCTGCACGAGTCGGATCCCGCCTGGGCGAGGCTGTTCGACTCGGACGCTGCGGCCATCCGGACGGCTCTCGGCGTGAGCGCCCTCGCGGTCGACCACGTCGGATCGACGTCGGTGCCGCACCTGCCCGCGAAGCCCATCATCGACATCCTGCTGCAGGTGGCAGACCCCGCCGCCGAGGACGCCTACGTCCCGGCGCTGGAGGCCCTCGGCTACTGGCTGCAGATCCGCGAGCCCGATTGGTTGGAGCATCGAGTGCTCTATCAGCGGGTGGATCGCGGCTCGCCCCACGACATCAACCTTCACGTGCTCTCACCCGACCTGGGTGGGCAAGAGATCGAGCGCCTGCTGGGCTTGCGTGACTGGCTCCGCTCACACCCAAAGGACCGCGACCGGTATGCCGCGGTGAAGCGACAGCTTGCCGGGCACGAGTGGCGCTTCGTCCAGGACTACGCCGACGCGAAGTCCGGCGTGATCGAGGAGATCCTTCGGCGGGCAGCCGGGCCGCAGACATAGACGGCCGTCAGCGGCGCCCAGCTCGGCTCCCCAGGGGCTGTGACCTGCGTGGTCTTACGACCATTGCCCCATACCGCCCGTCCATGGTTCCGGCACAGATTGGGGACACGGATCGAGTGCAGTCCGAGGAGACCATCAGGGTTTCGCCCGGAATCGCTCCACCAGCCGGTGGTCCGCCCCACACTGTTCTCGGAAGGACATCCCATGAAGCGCATCAGCATGATCCTCGCGGCACTGCTCCTCGCCCTCGTCCCGGCGACGTTCGGACTCTGGGGGAACGCCTCGTTCTCCCAGGAGGTCCCCGTCAGTGTCCCGAAGAGCGGCCAGGTCAACCGCACCCTGACCGTGCCCGCACCACGTTCCACCGACGACCACGGGGGAGCAACCCCCCGGGACCTGAGGACCGAACCCGGCGACGACCGGGGCACGGACCGTACACCGTCCAGTGACCCGAGTGGCACACCGGGACCGTCCTCGACGATGGACGACCACGGCGGGAACCGACCCCGCGACCAGCGCACCGAGGCCGGGGACGACCGTGACGACCCGGCACACCGCTCGGACAACTCCGGCCACGGTTCGGACAACTCCGGCCATGGTTCGGACGACTTGCGCCAAGACTCGCGCCACGGCTCCGACCACGGTGAGGATGACTGAGTGACCGACACGCGGAGCGACGCCGCGGCCTCCGACTCGCACCTCCCGGTGCCCGAGTCGGCGGCACCGGTCGCGTGGGTGACCGTGTCTCAGCCCCGACACGAGGTGGCGGTCGAGCGACCCCTCCGGCCACGACGTGTGCTCCTGCAACTGCTCGCGGCCCTTGTCGTGGTGTTCGCTGTGGTGGGAGTCCTCGGGACGCTCGCCGCCAGACGGCTCGCGGAGCGGGAGGCCGTCAACGACGCGGCAAAGACCGCCGACGTGCTGGCCGATGCAGTCATCACACCCGCCCTCACCGACTTGCTCGTCGACGGCGACACCGGTGCCATCGCCGACTTCGACGCGCTGATCCATGACCATGTCCTCGGTCCGTCCATCGTCCGGGTGAAGCTGTGGTCGCCGACAGGAGACGTCGTGTATGCCGACGAGCCCCAGCTGATCGGGCGAACCTTCTCCCTGAGTGAGGACCAGTTGGCCTCTCTGGCCCAGCCCCAGACGATCGCCGAGGTCTCGGACCTGGACAGCAGCGAGAACGAGTTCGAGACCGGTGGCCGGCTGTTGGAGGTCTATCGACCAGTGTGGGCGCCCGACGGCCGCCAGTTGCTGTTCGAGACGTATTCGCCCTACGTGTCGGTGGAGGCTCGCACCTCACAGCTGTGGCGGGGGTTCGCGGGCGTCACCCTGAGCAGCCTGCTCCTACTCATCGTGCTGATGGCCCCGGTCCTGTGGCGGTTGCTGCGACGTCTGGCCGAGAGCCAGCGCCAGCGTGAACGGCTTCTGGAGAGAACCGTCGAGGCCTCCGACACCGAGCGCCGCCGGATCGCCGGAACGTTGCACGACGGGCCGGTCCAGGACCTCGTGGCATCGTCCTTCGCCGCCGCCGGCGCGGCCGCCCGCGCCCGGACGTCGGGAGATGAGCAAGCGGCCGCCGGACTCGACACGGTGGCCAGGTCGGTGCGGCACAACATCCGGATTCTGCGCTCGCTGCTTGTCGACATCTACCCGCCGACGCTGTCCGGGTCGGGGCTCGTGGCCGCGCTCGGGGACCTGGCCTCCTCGGCCACCAGTCGCGGGCTCGTTGTGCGTCTGCGCTCGGACCCCGACTCGGAGCTCCGGCTGACTGACAGTGAGGAGCGGCTCGTGTACCGCATCGCGCAGGAGTGCCTCTACAACGCAGCGAAGCACGCAGTTGGATCCACAGTGGACGTCTCGCTCGCCCGGGTCGACGACGCAGTGGTGCTCGAGGTGGCCGACGACGGTCCGGGGTTCGACACAGGGATCCTGCAGAACCCGTTGCCGGACCACTTCGGGCTCCGGGTGCTGCGAGACCTCGCCACGGACGCGGACGCCTCTCTCGAGGTGGCGTCGGCCCCGGGCGCCGGGACGCATTGGAGACTCACCCTCGCTCTTGAGGAGTCGCCGTGATCCGAGTCCTGGTCGTCGATGACCACGCCATGGTGCGGGCCGGCCTCATCGCCCTGCTGGAGGCGAGCGGCACCATCGAGATCGTGGGGCAGGCGGCGAACGGCGCGGAGGCGATCGCCGTCGCGCGGGACTGCCAGCCGGAGGTCGTTCTCATGGACCTCTCGATGCCCGTCATGGGTGGCGGAGAGGCCACCCGAGAGGTCCTCAAGGTGGCGCCAGAAGCCAAGGTCGTGGTGTTGACGTCCTTCTCCGATCGCGACGCAGTCAAGGCCGCCTTGCGTGCAGGGGCGATCGGCTATCAGCTCAAGGACGCCGAGCCCACGGAACTGCTGGCGGCGGTGCGCGCCGCGGCGCAAGGGTACGCACCCGTGGACGCGCGGGTCGCGGGGGTGCTCCTCCCGACCGCTGCCGACCGAGAGGGTGATGGGCTCAGCCCACGCGAGCACGAGGTCCTCGAACTCGTCGCACAGGGGCTGGCCAACAAGCAGATCGGTCGCGTTCTCGGGATCAGCGAACGGACGGTCAAGGCCCACCTGGGTCGGATCTTCCGGGAGATCGGTGTGCTCGATCGGACGAGCGCGGCCTTGTGGGCCAGGGACAATCCGTCCGGTCAACAGTGAGCGCCGCTCAGGCGCGGCGGTAGGGATTCGACCGACCACCCGACGAGCCGAGCGGTCGCTGCGGGCGGCCGTCGTCGCCGGGAGCGATGCCTCCTTGGCACGTTGGACAGTAGAACATCGTCCGCTCACGCCCAGCGGGTCCGATCATCGACACCCGGATGGTGTTGCCGCAGCGACGACACGGCCTTCCCGACCGCGCGTGCACGAAGTGCTCCTCGCCGCGACGCCGCACGCCTGTGCTCGACTGCACGGCGTGGTGGCGTGAGGCATCCATGAGGCGATGGATCCGCGCAACGAGGGCCTCCACACGCTCCGGAGCGAGATCAGCTGCAGCAGACCACGGTCCGATCTGCTCGATGAAGAGGGATTCCGACGCCCAGAGCGTGCCGACCCCGGCGAGTACCCGCTGGTCGAGGAGGGCGGCACCGATGACAGTGGTCGAGGCGAGGAGCCGATGGATCGCCCGCTCGACGTCCCAGTCGGGTCCAAGGACGTCGGGGCCGAGATGCCCGACGATGTCGCCCTCGCGTGAGGTCGGCACGATCTCGAGCAGGCCGAGCCGCAGACCCAGAGCCGACCAGGTGTCGGTGCCCACAGCAGCACGGAGGTCAGCACGGCGCAGCCAGCGCGCGGTGTCCGCGACGCGCTCGACCCGCCACTGCCCCTCCATCTTGAGGTGGGAGTGGACGGTCAGCCCGGAGTCGACGCGGTGCAGCAGGTGCTTGCCGCGGCTCACGATCTCGGTGGTCACCGCCCCTCGCAGGTCGGCCGTGGCGATCTCGGGAAACCTGAAGTCGCTGAGCGTGATGGGTTCGCCGCTGAGGGCGCGGTGCAGGCGGTGGGCAGTGCGCCAGACGGTGTCGCCCTCAGGCATGGCTACCCGTCCGCGGTTGCGCGGGGAGGGGTGCCGCGAGCGTGCGCTTCATCGTCGCAGCCGCAGGCCGCGGGGCGTCGTGTGGAACCCGGCCTGGGCAAGGGCGTCGACGAGGGGGTGGCCGGAGCCAAGGATGGCACCACCGTCGGCCTTTTCGACGGTGAGTCGGCCGAGGGCGCCTTCGCGAACGGCCAGGGCCAGGGCATCAGCGGCAGCCTGCAGACTCACCGGGTCATCGGTCCACGACAGCAGCGTCTTGCCGCCGCGCTCGACATAGAGGACGAGGTCGCCGTCGACGAGGATCACGAGGGCCCCGGCCTTGCGACCCGGTTGGTGACCTCGACGCCCGGTCGGTGTCGGCTCGTCAGCGTCCTCGGCAACCGGGCGGTCGGGCCACGGCAGGGCTGCGCCGTAGGCGTTCGCAGGATCGGTGGCGGCGAGGACGAGAGCGCGCTGCGCGGCGGCGTCAGGCGTGGCCCCGAGCTGGCGAGCGTGGGCGCGCAGCCGGTCGATGGCACCGGTCGTCGCGAACTGTGCTGCTCCCAACGACTCCACGAAGTAGCCGCGACGGACCCGCCCCGACTCTTCGGCCGCTGCCAGCACGCGATAGACAGCAGCGAAGCCTCCGGGGACGTCTTCGGCGACGACACTGCCCCGAGTCAGCACGCCATAACGATCCTGCAGGATCTCGGCAGTGGCCAGGGTGCGCACCGTCGGGTCGGTCTCCACCCCGGGAAGGAGGGACCAGCGCCCTGCCACGATCGCCGGCGCTGCGCGAGCGACGGTGAGCGGTCGGGAGGCACCGCGACGACCGCCGAGGGTTCCGAGGGAGCCGTTGCGGCCGGCATAGCGGGTGGCCCGCGGTCCGGCGGTCGAGCGCTTGTGTGCTGTGCGTCCGCCGGCGAGCAGCGCGCGCATCGGCGCGAAGGTGTCACCAGAGACGTGTCCCGACCACACGAGTGACCAGAGGTCCTCGGCCACGTCGCTGTCACTGCCCTCGGCGAGGTCGGCCAGTGCGCGGAAGAAGTAGGCGCCGCCACCCACGAGGACGTCGAGCACGGACTGTGCGCGATCGCCGAGTTCTGTGTCATCGGGCGCGGTCATGGTCACGTCTGCCGTCTCGGCGAGGTGGAGTGACACCCAGCCGTCGTCGCCGGGCAAAGAGCCGTGGCCGCGCCAGACGACCTCGCCGATACTCATCAGCTCATCGAGGAGAGCGGGGGAGTAGCCAACGACCCGAGCGGGGAGCACCAGGGACTCGAGCGCGCTGGCGGGCAGGACCGCCCCTGCGAGCTGCTCGACAGCGCGAATGAGGCCCTCACGCCCCCGCAGGCCACCACCCACTGACTGCCACTGAGGCAGGAACCGGGCGAGTTCGACCGCCGCCACCGGCTCGACCTCGGCGCGCAGGGCCGCCAATGAGCGGCGTCGCAGCGTCCGCAGCACCTCGGCGTCGCAATGGTCGAGGCCGTGCTGTCCACCGCCGCTCTCGGTCGGGAGCAGCTCGCCCTCGACCACACGACCCACGGCGACCAGTCGACGGAGCGCGTCCAGGGCGACGGCCGGGCCGACTCCCCACCACTGCGACAGGGACTGCACCTGGAAGGGGCCGTGGGTGCGGGCGTAGCGTGCCACGAGGTCACCGAGGGGATCGGGGACCGGCTCGAGGAACACCTGTGGCACGCCGACCGGGAGTGAGACTCCGAGAGCGTCGCGCAGCCGTGATGCGTCCTCGATCGCGGACCAACGTTCCTCGCCGGCGATCCGGACCCGGATGATGCGCCGAGCGCCCTCGAGGTCGACGAGCCATCCGCCGATGTCGCGCGTCACGACGCCTTCGCGGGTGCGGCGCTCGATCTCGCTCAGCGACAACGGACCCAGCGTGCGCAGGAGGTCGGCGACGTCCTCGCCGTCACGGCACTTGCGGTCCTCGGCGAGGCGCTGCAGCTCGGCTTCGGTGCGGGCGATCGCCTCGGGGTCAAGGAGATCTCGCAGTGAGAGACCCTCACCTCGACCGAGCAGCTCGGCCAGCAGCGTCGGGTCGAGGGAGAGCGCCGCGGCGCGCTTCTCGGCCAGCGGCGAGTCGCCTTCATAGAGGAACTGCGCGACGTAGCCGAACATCAGTGACCGGGCGAACGGGGACGGTTGTGTGGACTCGACGTCGACGAGTGTCACGTCGCGAGAGGCGATCGACGACATGAGGGCGGTGAGCCCGGGCACGTCGAAGACATCCTGGACGCACTCGCGCACGGTTTCGAGCACGATCGGGAACGAGGCATATTGGCTCGCGACCTCGAGTAGCTGCGCCGCCCGTTGCCGCTGTTGCCACAGGGGTTGGCGGCGGTCGGGGCGGCGTCGTGGCAGGAGCAGGGCTCGCGATGCGCACTCGCGGAACCTGGCCGCGAAGAGGGCCGACCCGCCGATCTCGCCGGTGACAAGATCGTGGACGTCATCGGGGTCGAGCCGCACGAGATCGAGGAGCTCGGCCGCGGCGCCGCGGCCCGAGGACCCATCGTTGTCGCCATCGAGCTCGAGGTCGGGCAGTCGGAACACGATGCCGTCGTCACCATGCATCGCCTGCACGTCGACCCCGAAGCGCTCACGCATCCGCGCCGAGACACACAGTGCCCACGGAGCGTGGACCTGACCGCCAAAGGGGCTGTGCACGACGACGCGCCAGTCACCGATCTCGTCGCGGAAGCGCTCGACGACGATCGTCCTGTCGTCGGGGACGTGGCCGGTGGCCGCGCGTTGCTCGTCGAGATAGCCGACCAGGTTGTCGGTCGCCCAGGCGTCGAGTCCCGCGGCGGAGACCCGGGCGCGTGCCTGCGCAGGAGTCGACGCCGCGACCTCGCGCACGAATGCGCCGACCGCCTTGCCGAGCTCGGCCGGCCGCCCCAGCTGGTCGCCCTTCCAGAACGGGAGCCGCCCCGGCTGACCCGGTGCGGGGGTGACGAGCACCCGGTCGTGAGTGATGTCCTCGATCCGCCACGTGGACGTGCCGAGGGTGAACACGTCGCCGATCCGCGACTCGTAAACCATCTCCTCATCAAGCTCACCCACCCGGCGACCGGTGCCTTCACCGGTGGCGAGGAACACCGCATACAGACCACGGTCCGGGATCGTGCCGCCCGAGGTGACGGCCAGGCGCTGGGCGCCCGGTCGCCCCGACAGGGTGCCGGTCACGCGGTCCCAGACGATGCGGGGGCGCAGCTCGGCGAACTCGTCGCTGGGGTAGCGCCCCGACAGCATGTCGAGCACCGACTCGAGGATCGACCGGGGTAGCCCCGCGAAGGGCGCGGCGCGGCGCACGACCTGCTCGAGGTCTTCGACCGCCCAGTCGTCAAGGGCGGTCATCGCCACGATCTGCTGGGCGAGGACGTCGACCGGGTTCGCCGGCACCCGCAGCGACTCGATGGCTCCGGCCCGCATGCGTTCGACGACGACGGCCGTCTGCACGAGGTCGCCACGGAACTTCGGGAAGAGGATCCCTCGCGAAACGGCACCGACCTGGTGACCGGCCCGGCCGACTCGCTGCAGCCCGCTGGCGACCGAAGGGGGTGACTCGACCTGGATGACGAGGTCGATCGCACCCATGTCGATCCCAAGCTCCAGGCTCGAGGTCGCGACCACGGCTGGCAGGCGCCCGGCCTTGAGGTCCTCCTCGATGAGCTGACGATGCTCCTTGCTGACCGAGCCGTGGTGCGCGCGGGCCAGGACGGGGGCCGCACCGGTTGACGATCCCGACTGCGCCATCACCTGTGCCGGTGTGCCGGATGAGCCGGTATGCCGGCCCACGCGGAGCGTGGGACCCGCGCCCACCACCGCGACAGCGTCACCGGTGACTGCGGCCACGTCACCGCCGCCTTCAACCTCGTCCGCGGCGGCCTCGAGCCGCTCCTCCCAGATCTCGTTGAGGCGAGCGGTGAGCCTTTCGGCCAGACGTCTGGAGTTGGCGAAGACGAGTGTCGAGCGGTGTGCCGCAACGAGATCGACGATGCGTTCCTCGACATGGGGCCAGATCGACGCGCGTCGCTCCGCGCCGGAGGCAGGACCGCTGAGGTCGTCCTCGACGACTTCACCCAGAGCCGACATGTCGGGGATCGGGACGACGACGTCGAGCTCCCACTCCTTGGTCGAAGGTGGACGAACAACGTCGACGGGTCGACCGCCGGCGAGGTAGCGAGCCACCTCGTCGACCGGCTCGACGGTGGCGGACAGGCCGATGCGCTGGGCCGGCTGCTCGAGCAGGGCGTCGAGTCGCTCGAGCGACAGGGCGAGGTGGGCGCCTCGCTTGGTGCCGGCGACGGCGTGGACCTCATCGAGGATGACCGTCTCCACTCCACGCAGGGCTTCGCGCGCCTGGGACGTGAGCAGGAGGAAGAGCGACTCCGGCGTCGTGATGAGGATGTCGCTGGGCGCTCGCGCGAACACGCGGCGTTCGTTGGCAGGCGTGTCGCCGCTGCGCACCGACACGGTGATGTCTGGTTGCGGCACGCCGAGCCGGGTGGCTGCGTGACCGATGCCGACGAGCGGGCTGCGCAGGTTGCGCTCGACGTCAACGGCCAGTGCCTTCATCGGCGAGATGTAGAGGACTCGGCACCGTTTGAGCTTCTCTGCGGGAACCGGCTCGGTGCCGAGCCGGTCGAGGGCCCAGAGGAAGGCCGACAAGGTCTTGCCCGACCCGGTCGGCGCGACGACGAGGGCGTGGTGACCCGAGCTGATCGCTTCCCAGGCGCCGATCTGAGCCTGTGTGGGCGCGCTGAAGGAGTCTCGGAACCACGTAGCCGTGGCCGGAGAGAAGCGCTCGAGAACGTCAGCCGTCATGAGGGGGCAAGCCTCTCACTCGCGACTGACACCCGTCCTTGATCGATCCATGTCCCGCCACTCGGGGCGCAACCCTGGCACGGTCGTCGAGACGAGGTATGCCGCCCCAGCGGCTCCCAGCGCGGGGGCTGCTCCGAAAGCACCGACGACAACTCCACCAACCACTCCACCCACGGGGAGACCGGCCCACGCCAGTGCATCGGCGAGTGACCCCACCCGCCCGACGATGTGGCGTGGGACGCGCTCGAAGAAGATCGCGCCGATGGTCGGGTTGATGAAGCCGTTGCCCAGTCCGGCGATCACGTTGGACCCGATGATCAGCCACAGCGGGGCGCCGAGGGCCAACGCGAGATAGCGCGGCGCTCCCGCCAGAGTGAAGCCCGCGAGGTAGGCGGTGCGTCGGCTGAACCGACCCGCCATGGTTGTTGCCAGGACGCTGGACGCGACCGCGGCGCCGCCGAAGAGGATGCCGAGAAGACCGATGAGCTCGGGTCCGTGCCCGTGGTCGTGCACCCACACCGGGAGCATGACGGAGATGTAGGCGGCCTCGAGCAGGTTCGTCACCGCGATCATCGCAAGGATGGACCGCAGCAGGCGGTCCTTGCCCAGGAACGACGCTCCGGTCTGCAGCCGGGTGAAGTAGGACCCGCTCTCCTCGGCGTCGCCGAGTGAGACCCGGGGGATGAACAGGCTGACGACCAACGCGCTGAGGAACGCTGCTCCCGCGGTGACAGCGACCGTCTGGGCGGCTCCGAACGCCCCGACGAGCAAGCCCCCGATGCCGGCTCCGAGCAGGCCGCTGGCCCTGTCGAGGGTGCTGTCGAGGCCGGTGATGCGTTCGAGGGGGACTCCCGAGGCGTCGGCGACGGCCGGGATCATCGCGTTGCGGGCCCCGTCGCCCGGTCCGCGGAAGGCTCCCGCGAGGGCGACCAGGGTGAGCAGGAGCGGGACGCGCTCAGGAAGCGAGAGCTGCCCCACGGCATACAGGATGGGGATGAGCGCGAGGAACGCGCCGCTGAGGAGGTCGCCGGCCACGCTGATCGCGCGCGGTCCTCGCCGATCCACCAAAGGCCCGCCCAGGGCCTTGGAAATGACGTAGGGCGCCATCTCGGCGGTGAGCACCAAACCGGTGAGGGTGGCCGACTTCGTCTCGGTGTAGACGAGCCAGGGCAGGGCGATCGTCGAGACCCGGGTGCCCGCGATGGACACGCTCGAGGCGAAGAGCATGCCGTAGAGGCTGCGCCGACTCGGGCGCGCATGCGCGCTCACTCCGAGGACATCCCGGGGGCGCGGAAGACCTCGAGGTTCACCGACACCGGGAGCGCCGTCTCAGGTGCATCCACTGTGCCCTGGTGCGGTCGATAACTGCGAATCACGCTGACGATCTCGGTCATCAACGCGGACGTCTCTTCGGGTGTGAGCCGAAGCGTGTAGTTGCTGAAGGTCCCGGCGTCCTCCCACTCAGGAGGCAGGGTCGCGATCTCGGCGATGGCGCGCTGGGCGTTCTCGGAGTAGCCCGCCACGACAGCGGAGAGGTATGCCGCAGACGTCGCATGGTCTGCGTCGTGGGTGTCGAAGTAGGTGCGGGCGTGGGCGGCCCTCCACCAGCGGTCGCGGGCATTGCCCAACTCGCTCGCCTCGACGACAAATCCCGCTTCGGCGAGTTGGCGGACGTGATAACTCGTGGCGCCGGTGTTGACACCCAGGTGTGCCGCGAGACGCGAAGCCGTGGCCGGCCCATGAAGGCGCAAAGCACTGAGGATCCGGGGGCGCAGAGGATGCGTCAGCGCCTTGAGCGTCGTCGCATCGAGGACGACATCCCGACGAGGGTCGGGCTCAAGAGGGACGGGCATGTCGATGACCATACAAAGGAATCTCTGCAATCGCAGGCTGAGCGCAATTAAGCGCTGTCCCAATGCCGGCGAAGCGGGCGAGGAGTGGCTGTGTGACACACTCGCGCTCATGCGGATCAGCCACTTCTGGACGCTGATGAACGACGAGTTCGGCGAGACCTACGCACCCACCCTGGCGCGTGACCATGTGCTCGGAGTCCTCGGCGGACGCAGCGTCACCCAAGCCCTCGATGAGGGGATGCATCCGCGCCTCGTGTGGCTCGCCCTCTGCGACGACATGGACGTTCCGGCGGAGCGACGACTGGGGCGGGTCGACGCCCCCAGGCGCGGCTGACCGGTGACCCTCCTCGACCGACGGGTCGTCCTTGCGCCGATGGCGGGAGGGCCGACCACAGTCGGTCTGGCGGCAGCGGTGACCACCGCGGGGGGCTTCGCCTTCCTCGCCGGTGCCTATCTCGAGCCTGACCGTCTGCGCGACGACATCGTCCTGCTGAGGTCGGCGGTGGGCAGGGCCGCCTTTGGCGTCAACCTGTTCGCACCCAACCCCTACGAGCCGGGCAGTGCGGCGCGGGTGCTCGAGTACGCCACTCGGCTCCAGCCGCTCGCCGACAAGGCCGGCATCCCACTCGGTGACGCGGTCCACGACGACGACTCCTTCGACGCCAAGATCGACGTGGTTCTCGCCGAGCGGCCGGCAGTCGTGTCGTTCGCCTTCGCGTGGCCGCCCGCCGACGTCGTCGACCGGCTCCGCGCCGCAGGGATCGAGGTGTGGGTCACGGTCAACGACGCGAGCGAGACGGCGTGGGCGAACGAACTCGGTGTCGACGGCATCGTTGCGCAGGGTTGGGAGGCCGGCGGGCACCGCGGAGGCCCGGTCGACTCCGGCCTTCGGCAGGCACCCACCCGACTGCTGCTGCAGAGCATCCGCGCGCTCACCTCACTGCCCGTCGTCGTCGCCGGAGGCGTGTGCGACCCAACTCATCTCGCGGGGTTGCTCGGTGCCGGCGCGCACGCCGTCGCCTGCGGGACCGCGTTCCTGTGCGCCGACGAGGCAGGGACCGCCGAGATCCACCGGCACGAGCTGACCCGACGCACCGACACGGTCGTCACGCGCGCCTTCACCGGGCGCAGTGCCCGGGCGCTCGTCACGTCCTGGACCGAGGTGTTCACCGAGGCGGCGCCAGCGGCCTATCCCCAGGTCCACTACCTCACCGCGCCGCTGCGCGCCCACGGCAAGGCGACCGGCCAGCCCGACCTCGTCCACCTGTGGGCCGGCACGGGCCACCGCAGCGCCCGTCAGGCGCCGGCGAGCGAGATCGTCGAGCACCTGCTGTCCCGCCTCTGACCCTCGCCCCTGAGTGCGGCGGTCTCAGGCTTCGGGCGTGCCCTGATGGAACAGTTGCTGCCAGTGGCCGGCGGTGCGAATCCACAGCGAGGATCGCAGTGTCGTCTCGGCGTCGCGCACCGCTCGCCAGGTGAGGAGCATGGTGTCGGGACCGGCCGGCATACAGGCAAGGACGTCGAGACTCACCGGCTCACCGAGCGGGCCGATCTCGTCGAGGATCTCCTCCCGCGCCCAAAGCCGACCAGAACGGCCGATCTCGGTCCATTGCGGGTGGAGGAGGGCGGCGACGGCGGCACTGTCGGAGCGGGTGTCGTCCTCGAGCAGCTGTCGTTCGAGGGCGACGACCTGCTCCTCGTCGGTGAGCACAGGTGCGTCGATGAGCTCGGTGAACAGGTCGGGCTCAGCGGTCGGGGGTGCTGCTGAGGGCGCGGCTGCCGGATCGGAGCGCTCGGGTGCGGCGGCGCCTCGACCCGCCCAGCCGGGCCCCGCGTCGGGCACCCTGCCTTTCTGGTATGCCGTCGCGGCACCGTTCGCAAGCCGGTCCGCCTCCTCGTTGAGGGGGTGACCGGAGTGCCCCTTGATCCACTCGAAGCGAACGTTGCGCCCGGTCATTGCGCGGTCGAGGGCCTGCATGATCTCGACGTTCATGACGGGCTTGCCATCACCCTTCTTCCAGCCCTTGCGCTTCCAGCCCGGCATCCACTGGGTGATCGATTTGATGACGTAGGTGCTGTCGCAAAAGATGACGAGCTCGTCGTCGACGTCGGCGGTCTGCTCCAGGAGGTCGAGGACGGCCGTGAGCTCGCCCTGGTTGTTCGTGCCGTGCGGCCACCCCCCACAGGCCCAGTGCTCGTCGTCGGCGTACCACCCCCACCCCGCAGGTCCGGGATTGCCGAGGGCCGAACCGTCTGCTGCCGCGATGATCGTCACGGCGCAGGAGTCTGCCAGTTGCCTAGGCTGTCAGCGTGGACCAGTCATCGCCGGACGTTCGTCACCAGCGCTTCGCCGAGCTCGATCCGGTCGTGGGCTATCGCCTGTGGGCGCTGCGTTCGCAGGTGTTCGTCGTCGAGCAGGCGGCGGCCTACCTCGATCTCGATGGTCGCGACACCGAGACCGGGACATGGCATCTCTGGTGTGCCGACGACGTGGGTATGCCGGTCGCAACGTTGCGTGTGCTCGATGACTCCCACGTATGGCGTGTGGGTCGAGTGGCGACCGCTCGTGCCCACCGGGGGAGCGGCCTTGCGGCCGCGATGATGCGAGACGTGGTGGCGCTGTGCCCGGATCGCGCCATCGTTCTGGATGCGCAGTCGCATTTGAGGGACTGGTATGCCGCGTTCGGCTTCGTAGTGACCGGGGCTGAGTACGCAGACGAGGACGGTATCCCGCACCTCCCGATGCGGCGCGAGGTGGGCGGCGCCTGAAGTTGCGGCGTGTCGCAGCCGCGCCTCCCGACGTCGAACACGTGTTCGCCTACTGTTGTCCACAGGTCGCCGAACCCGCAGCATCTGTCCACAGCTTCCACGGCAGCTGCAGACGGCTGTCGGTGCGACGGCCTAGCGTCTGACCCGAGATCGCGACAAGACCGACCGCGAGCATGGGTCGCCGGCGGACGCGCACATCGAATGACACAGGAAGAGCAGGTGCGACATGGCAGCAGCAGCCGTCAAGAACGCGAATGATCGCGAAAAGTCCCTGGGCATGGTCCTCGGACAGATCGAGAAGTCACACGGCAAGGGCGCCATCATGCGCCTCGGCGACGACGTGCGCGCCCCTATCGAGGTCATCCCCACCGGATCGATCGCGCTCGACATCGCCCTCGGCATCGGCGGGCTGCCCCGCGGACGTGTCATCGAGATCTACGGCCCTGAGAGCTCGGGCAAGACCACGGTCGCCCTGCACGCGGTGGCCAGTGCGCAGCGGGCGGGTGGCATCGCGGCGTTCATCGATGCCGAGCACGCTCTGGACCCTGAGTACGCCAAGAAGCTCGGCGTCGACACCGACAACCTGCTCGTGTCGCAGCCCGACACAGGGGAGCAGGCCCTCGAGATCGCCGACATGCTCATCCGCTCCGGTGCCCTTGACATCATCGTCATCGACTCCGTCGCTGCTCTCGTGCCGCGCGCCGAGATCGAGGGTGAGATGGGTGACAGCCATGTCGGTCTCCAGGCCCGCCTCATGAGCCAGGCTCTTCGCAAGCTCACCGGCGCCATCAGCAACACCGGCACGACCGCGATCTTCATCAACCAGCTCCGCGAGAAGATCGGCGTCATGTTCGGCTCGCCGGAGACGACCACCGGTGGCAAGGCACTCAAGTTCTATGCCTCGGTCCGCCTCGACGTGCGCCGCATCGAGACCCTCAAGGACGGCACCGACCCGGTCGGCAACCGCACCCGCGTCAAGGTCGTCAAGAACAAGGTCGCCCCGCCGTTCAAGCAGGCCGAGTTCGACATCCTCTATGGGCAGGGCATCTCGCGCGAAGGTGGCCTCATCGACATCGGGGTCGAGCACGGCTTCGTCCGCAAGGCCGGCGCTTGGTACACCTACGAGGGCGATCAGCTCGGTCAGGGCAAGGAGAACGCCCGCGCCTTCCTCAAGGACAACCCCGACCTCTCCGACGAGCTCGAGAAGAAGATCAAACAGAAGCTCGGCATCGGGCCGCAGGTCGACACGCCACTCGAGGTGGTCCCCGAGGTCCCGGTCGATTTCTGAGTCGACCAGCGCAGCTGATCGCCTCGGAACGGTCTCGTCACAGTGGGATTCACTGACTCGGATGCACCTCCGCCCTCGTGGGTGGAGGTGCGTCCGCGTGCGTCCGCGCCTCCGCCTCCACCGCCGCCTCCGGATGTTGCCGTGGAAGGCGTCGAGCCCAACGCCCACGATTTCGCGCGTCAGATCGTGCTGCGACAGCTGACCCACGCCCCGAAGACGCGTGCCCAGCTGGAGCAGGCCCTGGCCAAACGCGACTGTGATCCGAGCGTGGCCGCGACCGTGCTGGATCGCCTGGAGGAGGTGGGCCTGGTCGACGACGAGGCCTACGCCGGAATGCTCGTGAGGTCGCAACAGGCAGGGCGTGGCCTTGCTCGGCGGGCCCTGGCACAAAACCTCCGGCAGAAGGGCGTCGCCGACGACGTGGCCGAGTCGGTCCTCGACGAGATCGACCCTGCCGCCGAGGAGGAGCAGGCTCGCGAGCTCGTCGAGAGGCGGTTGCGGCGACTCCACGGACTCGACGTCATCGTGCAGAAACGCAGGCTCGCCGGCATGCTCGCGCGCAAGGGGTACCCCTCTGAGGTGTCCATGAGGGTGATCCGTGAGGCCCTCGCAGCCACCCCGGAGCACCACCGAGACTGACCCTGTCGTGCTCTGGTGCGATGGCGTCGTGTGAGCCACCGTTGAGGCCCAGTCCACACGAAGGGTGGTTCGGTGATGGGCGCTGCGGACGAGGCCATGGCCGATCGACGATCCACGCGTCCACGGTGGGTGACTGATGGTGGGCTCGAGACCGACCTGATCTTTCATCACGGCGTGGATCTGCCCGGTTTCGCCGCCTACCCGCTGCTGGGGACGCCATTGGGCCGGGCGCTGCTCGCGCAGTACTACGCCGGTTTTGCCCAGGTCGCCAGCAGGGCGGGTGCGGGTCTGCTCCTCGAGACACCCACCTGGCGAGCCAACCCCGACTGGGTCGAGTCCCTGGGGGGATCGCGCAGTGACGTTCGGCGGATCAACCTTGAGAGCGTGCTCTTCCTGGCTGGGCTCGCGGAGGTCCTGGTCGCGGATGGGATCGCGCCTCGAGGACCCGGCGGCTTCGACGGCAGCGGGCAGGGGCCCGATGTTCGCATCTGCGGTGTGATCGGACCTCGCGGCGACGGGTACCTGCCGGGTGACCGCACGAGCGCTGAGGAGTTCGGCGACTACCACGCCGCGCAGATCGCGGCGTTCGCTCAGAGCGGGGCGGCGCGGGTCACGGCATACACCTTGACGACGGTCGCCGAGGCGGTCGGCGTGGTGCAGGCGGGGCGGTCCCATGGCATCGCGATCGCGGTCTCCTTCACCGTCGAGACCGATGGGCGGCTGCCCGACGGCACGCCCCTCGGTGAAGCCATCGGAGCGCTCCGCCAGCAGGCCCCGCCTGACGACCTCCTCCTCAACTGCGCCCACCCGAGCCACATCGCGGCCGCGTTGACGCCGGATGACGCCTGGGCCGCACATGTCACGGGGCTCCGTGTCAACGCTTCACGGCAGTCGCACGCCGAGCTCGACGACGCCGCCGAGCTCGACGAAGGTGACATCGCTGACCTCGTGAGTGAACACGAGAAACTGGCGTCCCACTTCCCGCGCCTCGACATCATCGGGGGCTGCTGTGGCACCGATGCCAGACACGTGGCCGCCCTGTGGGGCGTTCAGGCATGACTCGCAGCCAGTCGCGCTGACGCTCGCGACCCCGTGGTTCACTGCCTCGCGGCGGCGAGGACGAGTTGGCGCATCTGGGCATTGATCGCCGCCCGGTTGGCCTCGAAGGTCGCATTCGTGAGCTCATCCGGCTTGGTGGGGTCAAGACCCTGGAGCACGGGCGTGTGGACGTGGCCACCGGGCACGTCGAGCCCCGTCGCGTCGCGAAGAAGAGTGGCGCGATAGGCGATCTCGTTGGACAGGTAGTTGCCGCCACCGCCAGCTCGCGCGAGTGAGCCGGGCGTCGGCCCGGTGGTCAGGGTCGTGCCGGGGCTGGGGGCTGCGGGACACGAGGTGGTGACCGGCTCCGGGGGAGTGCTGGCCGGGACCTCGGTGACGGTGCGATTGTCGTTGACCGGGTAGGGACCGGTGCCCGCAGCGATCATCGCGGCGATGGGATGGGTCGACAAGGTCCACTGCGGCTGTGGTGTCACCGTCGGTGTGCCCGCGGGGATCGGTGCCATTCCGCGGTAGCAGACGTTCTCGTTGTCGCCGAAGCCTGCGCGCCAGGCACCGTTGAAGTGCTCGAGGTCGATGCGCCCCACCCGGCCCTGGCTGGTCGTGGCAAAGACGTCGACCTGCTTCTTGCCGGGGCGGAAGTGGGGGAGCAGGGTCTGCTCGACCATGCCGTCCTCGAAGTCGCGCCACCGCACGGGGAAGAGGGCAGCCTCGATGCGGATGGGCCCATCAGGGCCCTTGACCGTCAGTCCGTCGAGCGCGAGGGCACTGGCGCCGGACGGGTTGGCCTGCCGAACGTCCCGGTTGAGGGTGAACGGGTCAAACCCGGTGACGAGAACTCGGGTGATCTTGTCGGCTGCGGGGAAGGCGATGTCTCGCTGACCTCGTGAGACCCGGTCGAGGTCGTCGATGAGTGACTGTCGCTCGTCGTCACCCACGGTGAAGTCGGGGGACCACTGACGCAGCGCCGCGACCATCGCCAGGCGCGCCCAGTACAGCGGCCGGTCGTCCCCGGCGCTCAGGGTTCCGCCGGTGTCGACGCGGCCCTGGACCCGGTCCACACCGAGTCGCCAGAGCGCGGCACCGTGACCGTCGACGACGGCCCCGGCCACCTCCGGCCCGGACGCCGCGCAGAGAGCTGCCGAGAAGGCCGCCACGGTGTCGTCGAAGCCGCCGCCGACAATGAGCCGCCCCGCCTCGGACCGCGCCAGGAAGCTCTCCTCGTAGGGGAGGGTCGTCGACGCGTCGAGACACGCTGCACCCTGGGTCGACCCGGAGCCGCTCGATGCGAGACCGGTCGGCTCGGCCATGGCCGAACCGCTCGCGAGGACTGCCAGTGCGAGCGTCGGGGCAAGGACAGCGGAGTGGCGCAGGCGGATCGGCATGGAGCTCCTCGAACAGGGCGAGTGTGGCTGGGGTCGTCACGACGCTATGAGGGTTCGCTGCGCCCGGCAACCGGAGCGGTCGACACGCGGTCGAGATGTGGTCGACAGAACGGGCCAAAGGGCTGGCGGAGGGGCGGTGGGCGACCGTGGGCCAGCACGTACTCTTGGGAGGCGATGAGCGAACTCAAGACCTATGACGTGCGCACGCACGGGTGCCAGATGAATGTCCACGACTCCGAGCGCCTTGCGGGCCTGCTCGAGACGGCCGGATACGTCGACCTTGCGAGCATCCCCACCGCGGAGCGCTCCGAGGCCGCGGACGTCGTCGTCTACAACACCTGCGCCGTGCGCGAGAACGCCGACAACAAGCTCTACGGCAACCTCGGTCAGCTCCGTCAGGCCAAGAACAGCAACCCCGACATGCAGATCGCCGTCGGCGGCTGCATGGCGCAGAAGGACCGCGAGACGATCGTCCAGCGGGCGCCGTGGGTCGACGTCGTCTTCGGCACCAACAACATCGGCAGCCTCCCGGCGCTCCTTGATCGGGCGCGCCACAACAAGCGCGCCGAGGTCGAGATTCTCGAGTCCCTCGAACGCTTCCCCTCGACGCTGCCGACACGTCGTGACTCTGCGTATGCCGCATGGGTCTCGATCTCGGTCGGCTGCAACAACACGTGCACGTTCTGCATCGTCCCGAGCCTGCGCGGCAAGGAGGCCGACCGCCGACCCGGCGAGATCCTCGCCGAGATCCAGGCACTCGTCGATCAGGGCGTCGTCGAGGTGACCCTGCTCGGGCAGAACGTCAACACCTACGGTGTCGAGTTCGGCGACCGGCTCGCGTTCGGAAAGCTGCTGCGTGCCTGTGGCGAGATCAGCGGCCTGGAGCGAGTGCGCTTTACGAGCCCGCACCCCGCAGCGTTCACCGACGACGTCATCGCCGCGATGGCGGAGACGCCCAACGTCATGCCGAGCCTGCACATGCCCCTGCAGTCTGGCTCCGACAAGGTGCTCAAGGACATGCGTCGCTCCTATCGCAGCGCGAAGTTCCTGGGCATCATCGATCGGGTTCGTGAGCTGATCCCCGACGCCGCGATCACGACCGACATCATCGTGGGCTTCCCAGGAGAGACCGAGGCGGACTTCGCGCAGACGTTGCGTGTCGTCCAGGAGTCGCGCTTCTCGAACGCCTTCACGTTCCAATACTCCATCCGACCCGGCACCCCCGCGGCCACCATGGCCGACCAGGTTCCCAAAGCCGTTGTCCAAGAACGGTTCGAGCGACTCGTCAAGCTTCAGGACGAGATGGCCTGGACCGAGAACCGAGCGCTCGAAGGTCGCACGGTCGAGGTGCTCGTCGCACCATCCGAGGGGCGCAAGGACAGTGCGACCGCCCGGATGAGCGGGCGTGCACGGGACAACCGCCTCGTCCACTTCTCGATCCCTGACGGTGGTGAGGTCCCGCGCCCCGGCGATGTAGTGAGTGTCGACCTCACTTACGGAGCGCCGCACCACCTCGTGGCCGACGGAGCGCTCCACGGCGGAACGTATGCCGTGCGCCGCACCGCTGGCGGCGACGCCTGGGCGTCCCTCCAGGACGCACCGGTCCCGGGCAAGCCCGGTGTCAGCCTCGGGATGCCGTCGATCGGCAAGCCGGCCACCGCGGCAGCGATCGCGCCCGCCTGCGGCGCCTGACCGGCAGAGCGGGGTCGGACCAAACGCTGGCGGTTTGCGACAATGGGCACATGACGATCCGTCCCATCACCATCACCGGCGAGCCGGTGCTCCACCGCCGCGCCGAACCTGTCGAGGTCATCGACGACGGCATCCGCGAGCTCGTGGTCGACATGTTCGAGACGATGGATGCCGCGCGCGGTGTCGGTCTGGCCGCGCCGCAGGTCGGCGTGGGACTGCGGATCTTCACGTGGCAGATGGACAATCACGACGACATCCCGCCGCGCGGTGTCGTCATCAACCCGTTCCTCGCGGCGAGCAAGCCGGTGGCCGGCGACCCAATTCCGGCCGATGAGTCCGAGGGATGCCTGTCGGTGCCGGGGGAGTCCTTCCCACTGCGACGCGGCGAGACGGCGACGCTCACCGGCCTCGACATCGAGGGCAATGAGATCTCGTATGCCGCGACGGGCTGGTTCGCGCGCATGTTCCAGCACGAGTACGACCACCTCAACGGGTTCCTCTACGTCGACCGCCTCCAGGGCAAGTGGGCGCGCAAGGCCAAGAAGGCAGTCAGGGCCAACGAGTGGGGCACACCCGGATTGACCTGGATGCCCGGTCAGGACCGTGACCCCTTCGGGCATGACGACGTCGATGATGAGAACACAGCCGAGTTCGACAACTACGCCGAAGGCGGTGGGCACGCGGAGGGCCACACCCGGCCCGAGGACGAACTTGCCCGCTGACGACCCACTGGTCGTCGCGGTCGTCGGTCCGACGGCCAGTGGCAAATCGGATCTGGCGCTGCGCGTCGCCGAAACCATCGGTGGTGAGGTGGTCAGTGCCGACGCCATGCAGCTCTATCGCGGCATGGACATCGGCACGGCCAAGCTGCCAGTGGCGCAGCGGCGCGGTGTGCCCCACCACCAGATCGATGTCCTCGACGTCACTGACGAGGCGACCATCGCGCGCTACCAGCGCGAGGCGCGGGATTCGATCGATGACATCCGTGGCCGCGGACTGCGGCCCGTCGTCGCGGGTGGGTCCGGCCTCTATGTCCGTGCGGCGCTCGACCATCTCGAGATCCCCCCGACCGACCCGGACGTGCGTGCACGCCTCGAGAACGAGGCAGAGGAGCGAGGGACAGCCGCGACGTATGCCGTGTTGTCCGAACGCGATCCCGATGCGGCGCAGGCGATCGGGCGCCACAACGTGCGTCGGCTCGTGCGCGCCCTGGAGGTCATCGAGATCACCGGCCGCCCGTTCAGTGCTTCGATGCCCGAGCGGCGGCACCTGCATCCGACCGTGATGATTGGGCTTCGACCGCCGCGCGAGCTGCTCGACGAGCGCATCGACGCCCGCGTCACCCAGATGTGGCGTGATGGCCTCATCGAAGAGGTCAAGGGCCTTGTGCCACAGGGGATTCGCTCGGGTCGCACAGCATCGCGAGCGTTGGGCTATGCGCAGGCCCTGGCCGAGATCGACGGCACGATGACGCAGGCGCAGGCACAGGCTGAGACGGCCCAGCTGACCCGCCGTTACGCACGACGTCAGGAGTCCTGGTTCCGCCCGGATCCGCGCATCCTGTGGTTCGACCCGAGCGCCGACACCGGACTTGACGACGCTCTGACCCACGTCGAGCAGGCGATCGCGGACAATGGGTGACATGACCGCCGAGCCGCGCTCCACCAAGGTGCTGCGCTTCACCAAAGGACACGGGACCGAGAACGACTTCGTGCTGCTGCCCGATGTCGATGACCGCCTCGACCTCGACGCCGACCTGGTCCGGCGCCTCGCTGACCGGCAGGCCGGGATCGGTGGTGACGGTGTCATCCGCGTTGTCCCCACTGCATCGGCCGACGACCAGGCCGTGCGTGCCCTGGCCGATCGTGCTCCGTGGTTCATGGACTACCGCAACGCTGACGGTTCGGTCGCGGAGATGTGCGGCAACGGCACGAGAGTCTTTGCGGCATACCTGCGTCGTGAAGGACTCGAGACGGCAGACGAGTTCGAGATCGCGACACGTGGTGGCGTCAAGGGCATCCGCTTCGAGGGCGACGGCGAGAACGCAGTGATCGCCACCAACATGGGGCTGTGGCGCTTCCTCGACCCCGCCAGGGCTGAGGCAGACGGATTCGACTCCCTGGTGTTGCTCCGTGATCGACCGCTGGCAGAGGACCCCTGGTCGGCCCTGTCGGTCGACATGGGCAACCCCCACACGGTCGTCGCGCTGCCGGGGCCCGTTGATCTAGCAGGCCTCGACCTGTTCCACGCGCCCGAGGTCCGGCCGGTGCCGCCCCACGGCACCAACGTCGAGTTCGTCCGCGTTGTCGGCACCGGCCACATCGCGATGCGGGTCCACGAGCGCGGGGTCGGCGAGACCCGCTCCTGTGGCACCGGCGTCTGCGCAGCGGCGCTGGCCACGAGCTTCTGGGCAGGTGACGCCGAGCCGACCCAGGACTGGACGGTCGACGTCCCTGGCGGTCGACTGCGCGTGCGCGGGCTGCCCGGGCACGAGGTCGAGCTCGCCGGGCCAGCAGCCCTCATCGCCGACGGCACTGTGGACCTCTCCGCTCTCTGACGCGCGCTCCGGGTGCGATACCGGCGAGTCACTCCTAGCGTGAGGGACATGAGAACTCCCACGACCGTCCTCGCCCTCGTTGCTGCCGGAGGGGTGGCCGCAGCACTCGCGGTCCCTGCGGTGGCAGCGCCAGACCCGACTCGAGGTGGGCCACCACCAGTCGGCCACGAGCTCCCCAAGGTTCCGGTGATGACCGGCGGCGGGGGAGCAGTCGCCTCAGTGGACCCCATCGCCTCGCAGGTGGGCATCGACATCCTCGAGAAGGGCGGCACTGCAGCCGACGCTGCCGTGGCCACCGCTGCGGCCGTCGCCACCGTCGAGCCCTACTCGTCGGGCATCGGAGGTGGAGGGTTCTTCGTCCACTACGACGCGCAGACCAGGAAGGTCACGACCCTCGACGGTCGGGAGACGGCCCCGGCGACGTTCCACGAGAAGGTGTTCCTGAAGCCGGACGGCACCCCGATGGACTTCAATACGGTCGTCAACTCGGGTCTCTCCGTGGGCGCCCCGGGCACGCCGGCCACCTGGGACGCGGCCCTGCGGACCTACGGGTCGATGAGCCTGAACCAGATCCTCAAGCCGGCCGAAGAGATCGCCCGCAAGGGCTTCGTCGTCGACCAGACCTTCCACCAGGACACGCTCGACAACGCCAAGCGGTTCTCGATGTTCCCCGCGACGGCGGCGATCTACCTGCCCGGTGGCGCGCCCATCCCGGTCGGCGGCGTGCAGCGCAACCCCGACCTCGCCAAGGCCTACCGTGAACTGCGCACCCACGGCATTGCCTCGCTCCACACCGGCCGCATGGGTGCCGCTCTCGTCAAGGAGGTCCAGAACCCGACCACGGCACCTGGCCTGACGGTCCCCAAGGGGCAACTCACGGCAGCAGACCTCGCGGCATACAGGGTCAGGCCCAAGGCTCCGACGCACACCGAGCACAAGGGCTTCGACGTCTACGGCATGGACACCCCGAGCAGCGGTGGTATCGCGGTCTCCGAGATCCTCAACCTGCTCGAGTCCTTCGAGGAGCGCACGGGACGATCCGTCGCCAGCCTGTCCGAGGCGGAGTACCTCCACTGGTTCAGCGAGGCCTCGGCCATGGCGTTCGCCGACCGCAACCGCTACATCGGCGACGTCGCCGGCGTGCCGACCGCAGAGCTCACCTCGCAGGGGTTCGCTGACGAACGCTCCTGCCTCTTCGACCCGGCCAAGGCGCAGAAGCGTCCGGTTCCCTTCGGCTCACCTGACGGCAACTATGACGGTGAGTGCGTCCCCGCTGGCACGTCGATCCTCCCGAAGGACGGCCAGTCGACGACGTCGCTCACGGTCACCGACAAGTGGGGTGACGTCGTCACCTACACGCTCACGATCGAGCAGTACGGCGGCTCCGGCATCGTCGTCCCGGGCTGGGGCTACCTGCTCAACAACGAGCTCACCGACTTCAACTTCGCGCCGACGACACCCGGCGTCCCGGACCCGAACCTGCCTGGTGCCGGCAAGCGCCCGCGCAGCTCGATGAGCCCGTCGATCATCCTCAAGGACGGCAAGCCCTACCTGACCGCTGGGAGCCCCGGTGGCGCGACGATCATCACGACGGTCGCGCAGATCATCGCTGGAGTCGTCGATCGTGAACTCCCGGTCGATGACGCAGTGGCTGCGCCGCGACTCTCGTCACGCAACGGCGCCGAGGAGGCCGAGACGGCAATCTTCTCCACCGCGATCGGTGCTGAGCTGAGCGCCAAGGGTCACGTGCTGCGTCACCGTCCGGTCATCGGCAACGGCACCGCGATCCGCAGCCTCTCTCCGTCGCTGTGGACAGCAGCCGCCGAGCCGACCCGACGTGGTGGCGGCTCGGCCATGGTGGTCGACCCGCAGGACTGATAACCCTCGCCTTGTGTGCCTCAGAGCGGGCTCTGGCCCCTTATGAGGCACACAAGGCGTCAGGCCTTGTCGACCCGCAGGACGCGAAAGCCCTTGTTCGTCGCAAAGCGGGCACACGGCATACCCAGGTCTGCTTCGATCCAGCGCTGCAGGCTGTCCGAACCGAGGTTCCGCTGCACGACGAGGTATGCCGTGCCGCTGGGTGCCAGGCGCGGCAGCCACAGCCGCAGGAGGTCATGCAGGGCGGCTTTGCCGATACGGATCGGTGGGTTGGACCAGATGAGGTCGTATGCCGCGTTCTTGTCGACAGCGTCCGGCGTCACCGCGCGGACGTGGCCGAGTCCGAGGGCAGCAGCATTGCGGTTGGTGAGGTCCACGCTGCGTTCGTTGACGTCGACGCCAAGGACGTCCGAGTGCTCGGAGAGCAGGCCGAGAGTCAGCGCGATCGGACCCCAGCCGCAGCCCACGTCGAGAAATCGGCCGGAGGGTGGGGGATCGGGCACCTCGTCGAAGAGGACTGCGGTGCCCTTGTCGACTCCCCCGGGGCTGAAGATGCCGGGCGCGACCTCGACCGTGAGCGTGCGACCGGCGAGCGTGACGGTCAAAGGGCGGCGTTCATCCGGGCTCGCTGGGGAGGCCGTGAAGTAGTGGTCCCCCGAATCCGTTCGCCCCGAGTCGGTCATAGGTGAGACCCTAGACGGAACATGACTGCGAGACATCACATCTTCACGGGCCAGGCTGACGCCCTTTCCGACGATGCTTTTGACGAGGACGGGTTCCTGGTCGAGGGCGACAGCGACGACGCCGCACCCTCTGCGCTCTATGACGGCGACCAGCTCGAGCGCGAGGAGCGCGCCGCGCTGCGTCGCGTTGCGGGCCTGTCGACCGAGCTCGAGGACATCAGTGAGGTCGAGTACCGCCAGCTGCGGCTCGAGCGCGTCGTCCTCGCGAGCGTCTGGTCCGAAGGAACGCTGCTCGACGCCGAGAACTCCATGCGTGAGCTGGCCGCGTTGGCCGAGACCGCTGGTGCCGAGGTTCTCGAAGGTGTCATGCAGCGCCGACAGAAGCCGGACACCGCGACCTACCTGGGCAAGGGCAAGGCCGAGGAGCTGCACGAGATCGTCATCGCCGAGGGTGCTGACACCGTCATCTGTGACAGCGAGCTGGCGCCCAGCCAGCGTCGCGCGCTCGAGGACGTCGTCAAGGTCAAGGTCATCGACCGCACCGCACTGATTCTCGACATCTTCGCCCAGCACGCCAAGAGCCGAGAGGGCAAGGCGCAGGTCGAGCTCGCCCAGCTCCAATACCTCCTGCCGCGACTGCGTGGTTGGGGTGACTCGATGTCGCGCCAGGCCGGTGGTCAGGCCGCTGGTGGTCAGGGCATGGGCTCACGTGGACCGGGTGAGACCAAGATCGAGCTCGACCGCCGACGCATCAACACGCGCGTCGCCAAGCTCAAGCGGGACATCGCGGGGATGAAGACCCACCGCGACACCAAGCGCGGTTCGCGTCGGGCGAACGCCATCCCGAGCGTCGCGATTGCCGGCTACACCAATGCCGGCAAGTCCTCGATCCTCAACCGGCTCACCGGCGCTGGCGTGCTCGTGCAGAACCAACTGTTCGCGACCCTCGACCCGACGGTGCGTCGCAGCGAGACCCCCGACGGTCGCGAGTTCACCTTCACTGACACGGTCGGCTTCGTCCGTGCGCTGCCGCACCAGCTCGTCGAGGCGTTCCGGTCCACGCTCGAGGAGGTGGCCGAGTCCGACCTGCTGCTGCACGTCGTCGATGGGTCGCACCCCGACCCCGAGGGCCAGATCTCGGCCGTGCGTGCGGTGCTCGCCGACGTCGACGCGACCGACGTCAAAGAGGTCATCGTCGTCAACAAGGCCGACATCGCCGACTCCGAGGTGATCGACCGCCTGCTGCGCCAGGAGAAGCACGTCATCGTCGTCTCGGCGCGCACCGGCAAGGGCATGGACGCTCTGGTGGCGCTCATCGCCGACGAGTTGCCGCAGCCCGACATCAGTGTGGACGTCCTCGTGCCCTACGACCGGGGCGACCTGGTCAGCCGGCTTCACGAGGAGGGCGAGATCCTCGCGAGCGAGCACGTGGGCGAGGGAACGCGCGTCACCGCCCGGGTGAACGCCGACCTCGCAGCCGAGCTGGCGGCATACGGCGCCTGAATTCTTGTTGCAAATTCTTTGCAATAAGATCTGAGTATGCCGCTCGCTCCTGTCGTCGAGACCGCCCGACTGACGCTTCGTCCGCCCACCCCTGCTGACCGCGACCTGTGGGTGAGTCTTCACCGTGATCCGCGGACCTACACGCATGCTCCCCATGCCATGGCAGCGAGCGATGAGGCAGCGGAGGAGTTCTTCGAGGCGACGCAAGAGCACTGGGACGAGCGGGGGTTCGGCTTCTGGCTGGCGGAGGACCGTGGGTCAGGCGACGTTGTCGGGGTGTGCGGACTCAGGGAGATCGACGGGGAAGCCCACTTCCTCAACCTCTACTACCGACTGAGCTTTGCCCACCTGGGTCGTGGGCTGGGCAAGGAGATGTCGCGGGTGTCCGCAGCACACGCTGTCGAGTTCCTGCCCGAGCTGCCGGTGCGCGCACTCGTCAAGGAGATCAACACGCCCTCGGTTCGCACCGCACTCGCGTCGGGGTTCGAGCGCGTCGGGACGCGGGCGCTGCACGATGATCTGCCGGACGAGCCGCCATCGACGATCTTTGCCGCACCGAAGGTGGAGGCGGTTCCGTCCTTCGACGCCGCGACCCGCGAGCAGATCCTCGACCTGTGGATGCGTACCAACGACGCAGGGGGTGCGGTGGGCTTCCTGCCGGGTGCTCCCCGAGCCGACGTCGACGCCCGCCTGTCAGCGGCTGAGCGGGACATGGACGCCGGCATGAGGGTCGCTGTGGTGCAACGGTCTGCGGCAGACAACCGCGTCGTGGGGCTGGCGTTCGTGTCCGAAGGCCCCAATCCCATTCTCTCGCACGGTCGTTGGGTCTACACCGTCATGACCGACCCCGACCTGCGCGGTCGCAACCTTGGCCGACTCCTCATGGCCGGGACCCACCGCGTGGCGCGCAACCTCGGCGTGGAGATCCTCTCGCTCGGCGTCCGCAGCGGCACCGGCACGAGCAAGTTCTACGAAGCCTGCGGCTACCACGAGACCGGGCGCGTGCTCGGCGCCATCCGCGTGGCGCCCGGCGACGAGCGCGACGACATCACCATGTCAAGACGCCTCGACGACCGCCTCCTGACCCCGGATCCTCGAAACTAGCCGGCACCTAGGCGCGGGAGCGAACGGAACACTGCCGAATTCGCCGCTGGCTGGGTCTGGCGGGAGCGGCGAGTGCGCTCTGCGCGCGAGCCGCGGATGGGACTGCGGCGAATCGGCAGTGATCCGTGAGCGGGGGTCAGAGGCGGCGGAGGGCGGTGGCGGTCATGACGAGCTCGCCAGCTGCGTCGCTGGCGTCGAGGTCGGCGATGGCCTCGATGACCCAGTCGCGGTCGTCGGCCGGATCGGCCAGCACCTGACGCACGCGCCAGATGCGGTGCTCGGTCTCGTCGTCGAGTCCGGGGACCTCGGCCCTGTCCGGTTCGATCTGGAGGAGCTGGGGGCTTCGAGCGTCCCCGTCGAGGCCGATCGACCCGTGCTCGTCCCAGTAAGCGGCGAGTGCCTCGTCCCAGCCTGCGTACGTCATGACCGCGCTGCGACCGTCCTCCGGAACAGCTGCTGCTGCTGCCTCCAGCAGCGCCAGGGCATTGACGTTGTCGCGGTCAGCCAGTTCGACCCGGCGCCACATTGACTGGCGGACCATCGCGCGAAATGCCCGCTCGTTGGCCGTGATCGGGCGCGGAGGGGGTGGAGCTTCGCCGTGGGTGGCGGCGGCGTTGCGCACCGACTCGGGGTCGGTGAGGGCGGCCCACTCGTCGATGAGCGAGGAGTCGGTCTGCCGGATGGTCTCGCCGAGCCATTCGATCAGGGTGTCGAGTTCCTCGCCGCGGTGCGCCTCGGGGACGGTCTGGCGCAGAGTCCTGTACGCGTCGGACAGGTAGCGCAGCACCACGCCCTCGGAGCGGGTGAGCCCGTAGCGACGGATGAGGTCGCCGAAGCTCATCGCCTGCTCCCACATTTCACGCACGATGCTCTTGGGGTCGAGTGCCTCGTCCGGGAGCCAGGGGTGCGTCTGGCGATAGGTCTCGTATGCCGGCTCCAACAGGTCCAGAAGCGGGCGCGGCCAGGTGATCTCCTCGACGATCGCGGTGCGCTCGTCGTACTCGACGCCCTCGGACTTGAGTTCGGCGATCCGTTCGCCTCGCGCGGTCCACCGCTGGGCGCGCAGCACGGGGCGCGGTGAGTCGAGGACGGACTCGACGATCGAGACGACGTCGAGAGCGTGGGTGGGGGAGTCCGGGTCGAGCAGGTCCAGCACGGCCAGGGCGAAGTGCGCGAGCGGCTGGTTCAGCGCGAAGTCCGCCGGCAGGTCGACGGTGAGGGCAACCGTGCGACCGTCGGGGCCAGGCTCAGGCAGGCGGACAACGACACCGGAGTCCAGGAGCGAGCGGCCCAGGCGGATCGCCCGTAGGGCCAGTCTGGCCTGGCCGGCTGGAGACTCGTGGTTGTCGCGCACGAGGCGGCTCAACGCGGCAACAGGGTCGCCGGGGCGTGCCATCAGAGCCAGGATCATCGAGTTGTCGATGCGCATCTTGGAGGTGAGGGCCTCGGGCTCGCTCGAGACGAGCTTGTCGAAGGTCTGCTCGGTCCACACGATCGAGCCCTCGGGGGGCTTGCGGCGCTGGACCTTGCGCAGCTTCTTGGGATCGTCGCCGGCCTTGGCGATGTTGCGCTCGTTCTCGATGATGTGAGGCGGTGCCTGGACGATGACCGAGCCGCTCGTGTCGTAGCCCGCACGACCGGCGCGACCCGCGATCTGGTGGAACTCGCGCGAGCGGAAGACGCGGTCGCGCTGCCCGTCGAACTTGGCCAGCCCGGTGAAGAGGACGGTCCGGATGGGCACGTTGATGCCGACGCCCAAGGTGTCGGTCCCGGCGATGACCTTGAGCAGCCCTGCCTGTGCGAGCTGCTCGACGATCCGGCGGTAGCGGGGGAGCAGGCCAGCGTGGTGCACCCCGATCCCCTTGCGCAGCAACGCAGAGAGCGTCTTGCCGAACCCCGCGGCGAAGCGCACGGGAGCCAGTCGTTCGGCGATCGCGGCCTTCTCGTCGGGAGTGAGGAGTTTCAAGGTGGTGAGCGATGCGGCGTGCTCGGCCGCCAGTTGCTGGGTCGGGTGCACGACATAGACAGGTGCCTGGTGGGTCGTGACGATCTCCTCGACCATGTCGGCGAGTGGTGTGAGCGACCAGGTGAAGGACAGCGGCACGGGCCGCTCGGCCGTTGTCACGAGCGCGACGTCCCGCCCGGTTCGACGGGTGAGGTCTTCCCGGATCTGCGCCATCTCGCCCAGGGTCGCTGACATGAGGAGGAACTGCGCCTGCGGGAGCTCGAGCAGGGGGACCTGCCACGCCCAGCCGCGCTGCCCATCGGCGTAGTAGTGGAACTCGTCCATGACGACGAGCCCGACGTCGGCCGAGCCGCCCTCTCGCAGAGCGATGTTGGCGAGCACCTCGGCCGTGCAGCAGATGATCGGCGCGTCTGCGTTGACGGCAGCATCGCCGGTCAGCAGGCCGACGTTCTCGGCACCGAAGACGTCGCACAGGGCAAAGAACTTCTCATTGACCAGGGCCTTGATGGGCGCGGTGTAGAAGCTGACCCGGTCGCCGGCCAGGGCTGCGAAGTGCGCGGCCACGCCCACGAGGGACTTGCCCGACCCGGTCGGTGTCGCCAGCACGACGTGGCGCCCGGACACGACCTCGATCACGGCCTCGTCCTGGTGTGGATACAACTCGATCCCGGACTCGACCGCCCAGGCGGAGAACACGGCATACAACTCGTCGGCGTCCGTTGTGACGGAGGACAGGGCGCGCTCGGCCAACGGGTGCGAAGTCATTGCGTTCATTCTCGCAGCCTCATGCCAAGGTGGGGTCCATGACGTCTGTCGAGCCCGAAGGGCGCCCCCAGACCCCGGAACACCTTCGACTCGACGCCTCGCCGCACGACGGCGACGCCTGGCGCGCGTGGGGTCCCTACGTGTCGGGACGCCAGTGGGGGACGGTGCGGGAGGACTATTCCGCCGAGGGCGACGCCTGGTCCTTCTTCCCGTTCGACCACGCGCACGCCCGGGCCTACCGGTGGGGTGAGGACGGCATCGCCGGGCTCTGCGACCGCTATGGGTTCCTCAACCTCGCCGTCGCCATGTGGAACGGGCAGGACGATCGGCTCAAGGAGCGCTACTTCGGACTGACGAACGGCGAGGGCAACCACGGCGAGGACGCCAAGGAGTACTGGTGGCACCTCGACGCCACTCCCACACACAGCTGGGCTCAGCACCTCTACCGCTACCCGCAAGCAGCCTTCCCGTATGCCGCGTTGCGCGAACAGAATTCCTCTCGCGGCCATGACGCGCCCGAGTTCCAGCTCGTTGACACCGGCGTCCTCGAAGAGGACCGCTTCTTCGACGTCGTGACGACGCACGCCAAAGGCGCACCGGGTGACGTGTGCGTGACCTACGAAGCGACGAACCACGGACCGGACGCGGCACCGCTGGACCTGATCCCCCAACTCTGGTTCCGCAACACCTGGGCGTGGGGTCGGGACGACCGCACGCCGGTCATCGAGGTCCTGGCCGATGCGCCTGAGGGGACAGTCGTCCTGCGCGCCACTCACGCGCACATCGGCGTCATCCACGTCATCGCCGAGGGTGCGCCCGAGGCCCTGGTGTGCGACAACGAGACCAACGTGCCGGAGCTCTTCGGTGAGGGCGAGAGCCTCAGCCCGCACCCCAAGAACGCCGTTGACCGAGCCATCGTCCACGATGACCCCAGCCTGCTCGCCACGGACGGTCGAGGCACGAAGGTGGCGCTGCGCTATCACTTCGACTCCGTCGCGCCCGGCGAGACCGTGCGCGTGCGGTTGCGGCTCCACGACGACGCCTGGGTGGATGGCGCCTCGGATGCCCCGCCGCTGCAGGGTGCCTTCGATGCTGGCTTCGACGACATCCTCACCGCCCGCCGCACCGAGGCCGACGCGTTCTTTGGCACTGTGATCCCCGAGCACACCAGCGACGAGGAGCGTCTCGTCGCCCGCCGTGCCTTCGCCGGGCTCAACTGGTGCAAGCAGCTCTACCGCTACAACGTGCGCGAGTGGCTCGAAGGTGACCCCGCCGGGCCGCAGCCGCCGGACTCGAGACGCGCTCGGGAGCCCGACGCCCGCAACACCTCGTGGTCGCACGTCGCGCTCGCCGACATCATCTCGATGCCCGACGAGTGGGAGTACCCCTGGTTCGCGGCCTGGGACCTCGCCTTCCACACGGTGGCCATCGCCCACATGGACCCGGCCTTCGCCAAGAACCAGCTCATGCTCATGTGCCGCGAATGGAGCCAACACCCCAATGGCCAGCTTCCGGCATACGAATGGCAGTTTGGCGATGTCAACCCGCCCGTTCACGCCTGGGCGGCCTGGCACGTCTATGTCCTGGACGGCGCCAGGGACCAGGGCTTCCTCGTGCGGGTCCTGACCAAGTTGCTCTTCAACTTCTCGTGGTGGCTCAACCGCAAGGACTCCGACGGCTCCAACCTCTTTGAGGGCGGCTTCCTCGGGATGGACAACATCAGCGTCTTCGACAGGTCGCGCGAGGTGCCGGAAGGGTGGCGGCTCGAGCAGTCCGACGCCACGAGCTGGATGGCGTTCACCTGCCTCCAGATGCTGCGCATCGCGCTCGAGCTGAGCCGCAACGACCGCGACTGGGACGGTCTCGCGACGACGTTCCTCGAGCACTTCTTCTCGATCGCCGAGGCCATGGAGACGTTCGGCACCGAGGGCGTCTCGCTCTGGGACGACACCGATGAGTTCTTCTATGACGTCCTCGTTGACGGCGAGGGCAAGGGCACACCCGTTCGAGTCCGTTCGCTCGTCGGGCTCCTCCCGCTCATCGCGGTCGCCAACGTCCCCACGTGGGCGTTCGAGGAGCTCTCCGACTTCGCCGGGCGCCTGCAGTGGCTGCAGGATCGTCGCCCGGACCTCACCGATTCGCTCCTGCACAGCCAGGACGGCGACGGTGTCCACAACAGCCTGACGCCGGTCGTGCGACCTCGCCTGGAAGCGATCCTTCGCCGCCTCTTCGACGAGGAGGAGTTCCTCTCGCCGCACGGAATCCGTTCGCTGTCGGCGTCCTACCGCGGCGGCGCCGAGATCGAGGCGGGTGGCACGTCGGTGAGCATCCAGTACGACCCGGGTGAGTCCTCGACCGGCATGTTCGGCGGCAACTCCAACTGGCGCGGCCCGATCTGGTTCCCGACCAACGTCCTCATCCTCGACGCGCTCATCGTGCTTGCCGATGGCGCTGACGGCGATGTGAGGGTCGAGTTCCCTACGGGTTCGGGGAACGAAATCACCCTCGAGGATGCAGCATTCGGCGTCCGTGGGCGACTCATCTCGCTCTTCCTCCCCGACGAGGACGGCCGCAGGCCGGGCACACCCCGCGAGCACCCCTCAGGTCCGCTCTGGGACGCGCACCCGACATTCAGCGAGCACTTCAACGGCGACAACGGCGTCGGCCTCGGCGCCTCTCACCAGACCGGGTGGACGGCGCTCGTGGCCCACCTCATCTGCACCAGCCCCGACAGCCTGCGCGAGGAGATCGACTCATGAGCCCGACGCCCAAAGCCAGCATGACCACCAGAGCCAGCAAGGCCAGCAACGACCACCGGCCCCTCGACGGCAAGGTCGTCATCGTCACTGGCGGCAACAGCGGCATCGGCGAGGGCATCGTCCGCGAGGCAGCCTCCCAGGGCGCCAAGGTCGTCATCGACTACGTCTCCCGGCCCGAGGACACCGACGCGATCATCAAGGACATCGCAGCCGCTGGGGGAGAGGCCATCGGTTGCGAGGCCGACGTCTCCAAGGTCGCCGACCTCGAGAAGCTCATTGCCGCCGCCGTCGAGACCTACGGACGCCTCGACGTCATGGTCAACAACGCCGGCGTCGAGTTCGGCGAGTCCCTCGCGACCCTCACCGAGGAGAAGTACGACCTCCTCATGAACATCAACCTCAAGGGCGCGGTCTTCGGCTCGAAGCTCGCTGCCGAGCAGATGCGCAAGCAGGGCGACGGTGGGGTCATCGTCAACATCACCTCGACGCATGAGGATTGGCCGATGCCCAGCGACCTCGCCTACTGCATCTCCAAGGGCGGCATGCGCATGCTCACGCGCACCGCCGGTGCCGAGCTCGGGGCCGACGGGATCCGCGTCGTCGGCGTGGGGCCGGGGGCGATCAACACCCTGATCAACGACGACGACACAGCGGCTGAGACCAAGGCACTCGAGGACGCGATTCCGTTGTCCTACATCGGCTCCACCCAGGAGATGGGCAGGATCGTCTGCTTCGTCGCGAGCGAGGCCGCGTCCTACATCACGGCGACGACGATCATGGCCGACGGTGGACTCATGCAGAAGCCCGGCGCTGTCTGACCCGACGCAGGTTCGGCGTGTCGCGTGCCTTTCGGGAATTGATGAGAAAGGAACACGACACGCCGGTATGCCGCGTGCTCGCGTTCCGCGGCACCTCGCCTTCCGTCCGCCGCGCCTGTGGAGGGCGGACGCTGGGAGTCGGTGGGACGGCATACCCTGTTTCGGTGCCGACCCTCGACGACCTCCTCGCCGCAGCGGTCAGCGGTGTCAAGGGCAGTGAGCGCCCCGGCCAGGTGAGCATGGCCAAAGCCGTCGCCCACGCCGTCGAGAGCGGTGAGCACCTCCTGGTGCAGGCCGGAACCGGCACCGGCAAATCCCTCGCCTACCTCGTCCCGGCCGTCCAGCACGCCATGGACGTCGGCAAACCAGCCATCGTCGCCACGGCGACCCTCGCCCTCCAGGCGCAGATCGTCGACCGCGACATGCCCCGCGTCGCCGACTCCCTCGAGCCGCTCGTCGGACGGCGTCCGACCTACGCGATCGTCAAGGGCCGACGCAACTATCTCTGTGCCCACAAGCTCGAGGGCGGCTTCCCCGACGACGACGAGGGCCTGTTCGGCGTCGGCGACGTCGACCAGCAGGCCGGGCGCCTTGGCAAAGAGGTCGTCCGGCTGCGTGAGTGGGCCGACGAGACCGAGTCCGGCGACCGCGACGAGCTCGTGCCCGGAGTGTCCGAGCGCGCCTGGCGTCAGGTGTCGGTGAGCGCGGACGAGTGCCTCGGGGGCAAGTGCCCGATGATCGCGGAGTGCTTCGTCGAGCGCTCACGAGAGGCCGCCAAGGGCGTCGACGTCATTGTCACCAACCACTCGTTCATGGCGATCGACGCGTTCGAGGGGCGGCAGATGTTGCCCGAGCACGACGTCCTGGTCATCGATGAGGCCCACGAGCTCGTGGACCGCGTCACGGCGACCATCACCGACGAGGTGACCCCGGCCATGGCCCGGGCCGCAGCCAAGCGCGCCGGACGACAGGCCGACTCCAGCGAGACGGTCGACGACGCCGGGACCTTCCTCGAGTCGGTCCTCGACGAGATCCCCGAGGGGCGACTGACCGGTATTCCCGACAACCTCGCGCTCGCGCTCGGACGGTTGCGAGACACCACCCGCCAACTGCAGACGGAGCTCAAGCCGCAGCCCGGTCAGGAGATCGATGGTGCGCGTCAGATCGCCCGCGCCGCCGTTGACGAGCTCAATGAGAACGCCGCCCGAGTCCTCGAGGAGCGCGACCTCGATGTGGTGTGGGTGAGCAAGGACCCGCGCCGGGGGAGCGTGCTGCGCGTGGCGCCCATGAGTGTCGCGATGCTCGTGCGCGACAAGATCTTCGAGGACCGCACCGTCGTCCTCACCTCGGCGACGCTCGAGCTCGGTGGCACCTTCGACGCCATCGCCGGGACGATCGGGCTGCGTGGCGAGGGTGCGCCGAAGTGGACTGGCCTCGACGTGGGGAGTCCCTTCGACTACCCGCAGCAGGGCATTGCCTACGTCGCCAAACAGCTCCCTCCGCCTGGTCGCGACGGAGCAGCCCCCGAGACGATGGACGAGATCGAGGCCCTGGTGCGTGCCGCCGGGGGACGAACCCTCGGGCTGTTCTCGTCGATGCGTGCCGCCCGCGCTGCCACCGACGAGATGCGCGAGCGCCTCAAGGACCTCGATGGTGAGATCGCGGTCCTCTGCCAGGGCGAGGACCAGATCTCCACGTTGGTGCGGCAGTTCGCCCGAGACCCGCGCACCTGCCTCTTCGGCACCCTCAGCCTCTGGCAGGGCGTCGACGTCCCCGGATCGTCGTGCCAGCTCGTCATCATCGACCGCATCCCGTTCCCGCGCCCCGACGACCCGCTCGCATCGGCCCGCTCACAGGCCATCGCCCGCATGGGCGGCAACGGCTTCATGGCGGTGAGCGCGACCCACGCGGCCCTGCGTCTGGCCCAGGGCGCCGGCCGCCTCATCCGCCGTGGAGACGATCGCGGGGTCGTCGCCTTCCTCGACTCCCGCATGATGAGTGCCCGCTATGCCGGGTTCCTCCAGCGTTCGCTTCCGCCCTTCTGGCCGACGTCCGACCGTGCGCTGGTCCTCAATGCGCTCAAGCGCCTCGACGAGACGGCACCACCGCCGCTCGAGGTCGCTGACCCGGCGCTGCGTGGCCTCACCGGTGCGGTCAAGGGGACCGCGATGGGCGATGCCGAGGTGAGCGGAGCGGTCGATGCCACTGACACGCGCCCGGTTGCGGTCGCGCCTCCTCCGGCACCCGCGGCTCGCACGGCCGTGACGCAGGGGCACCCTTGGACTGATCAGGAGGACGAGGAACTGCGCGACGGCGTCGAGCTCGGACTCGACCTCGAGGAGCTGAGCGAGTCGCTCGAGCTCGACACCGAGGTCATCGCTGCCCGGCTCGAGGGCCTCGGCCTCAAGGCCGGCGCCGGATCCACGCTCGCCTTCGACTGACGTGGCAGCCCACGACCGTCGTCGACCTCCCAGAACGGCCCGACGACACCGCGGGTGCAGGCGTGTCGCGCTGCTGGCCTTCGCCGTGGTCGCACTGCTCGTGGCGGTCTTGGTGGGAAGGTGGATGGTGGCAGGCCCTTGGTTCCCCACGGGTGGTGACGGGAGTATGACGACGGGTGCTCCGGCCACACCAAGGGGCGGCGTCATACCTCCGTGGCAGGCTGAGCCCCGTGAGTGATCTTGTCGAGGTGCAGCGCCGGGTTCCGCCGCTCGTCCTCATCGCCGGGCCCGAGCAGGTCCTCGCCGAGCGGGGCCTGGCCGAGACGGTCCAGGCGATCAAGGAGCACAACCCCGACGTCGAGGTGATCCGCCTCTATGCGAGTGCCTACGAGCCGGGCGAGCTCATGGTCCACTCGAGCCCGTCGCTCTTCGGTGGTGACAAGGCGGTGGTCGTCCACGACCTCGACGAGGCCACCGACGAGCTCCAACAGGATCTGCTCGCCTACCTCGCCGCGCCACCAGAGGACGTCACGCTCGTCGTCATCCACAAGGGCGGCAACCGTGGCAAGAAGGTCCTCGACACCCTCAAGAAGGCCCGGGCGCGACTCATCGACGCCCCAGCGATCAAGACCGATCGGGACAAGGCCGACTTCGCCATGAACGAGTTCCGGCGGGCCAAACGCCGTGCCACCGGCGAAGCAGTGCAGGCCCTGGTCGACGCCATCGGCAGGGACCTGCGCGAGCTGGCGTCCGCCTGTCAGCAGCTCATCGCCGACACGACCGGAACCATCGACGAACAGGTCGTCCTGACCTATCACGGTGGCAAGGTCGAGGCGACCGGCTTCAAGGTGGCTGATGCTGCCGTCGCCGGCGACGCGGGGGAGGCCCTGCGCCTGCTGCGGCACGCCCTGTCCGTGGGCGTTGACCCTGTGCCGATCGTCGCCGTCCTCGCCCAGCAGCTCCGTCAGCTCATCAAGGTCGGATCCGCCGGTCGTGGGCGCTCGGCCGACCTCGCCCGCGACCTCGGCATGGCCCCGTGGCAGGTCGACAAGGCACGACGTTCACTCCAGGGCTGGACCGCCGAGTCGCTCGCGCGGTCCCTCCAGGCCGTCGCCGCTGCCGACTTCGAGGTCAAGGGCGGCGGGCGTGACCCGGTCTATGCCGTGGAGAGAGCGGTCCTGACGATCACCCGAGAGAAGGCGACTGGCAACGGTTGAACGGCAGGGGGAGCGCACGGCATACGCCAGCGTTTCTGCGCGTTTTGCTCTTCACTCCGACCCGCTGGTAGATTCGCCCCCTGCGTGCGCGCTCAGGTCGTGCGCGCACGTTGCTCCATCCAGAAGCGGTTCACGCAAGGGTGTCCCCACTCCCGGTCCCGAACCGCGTCTGCCGCCCTCTACGGCAATTACCGACCTCACCAGAAAGTTTTCTTCGTGGCAAACATCAAGTCCCAGCTCAAGCGCATCAAGACCAACAAGGTCGCGACCGAGCGCAACAAGGCCGTCAAGTCCGACGTCCGCACCGCTGCCCGCAAGTTCCGCGACCTCGCGGAGGCCGGCAAGGTCGACGAGGCCAAGGACGCGCTCAAGGCTGCATCGGCCAAGCTCGACAAGGCCGTCAGCAAGGGTGTTCTTCACAAGAACAACGCGGCCAACAAGAAGTCGGCGATGGCCAAGAAGGCCGCCAGCCTCTGAGGTTGATTCACTCCTGAGTCGCTTGACTCACTGCTGAGTCATGACGACTCGACGTACGAGGGCCCGTCACCAGCGGTGACGGGCCCTCGTACGTTCCCGCAAAGGCGTTCAGGCTTTCCGGGTTGCAGCATCGCCGCCCTGGAATGCCGTCATGACGTCGTCCCAACGTTCGCTCGCCAGCACGGCACCCTCGCGTCGAATCGTCGCCGGGTCGATGCGGACGACGCGATTGACCCTCACCTCCGAGGGACGGCCCTTGCTGTCCCAACCTCCCGAGCCCACATCGACCCAGATGCGGCCGGCCCGAAGCTCCTGCTCGAGGTCGCGGTCGTGGTCCTTGCTCGTGAGATACATCCCGAGCACCCATCCGCCGTCCCACCCCAGGACGAGCACGGGCCGATCCTTGCCCTGGGTCGCGTCATCCTCGTAGGGCACGTGGGCCCAGACGACCTCACCGGCATCCGGTGCACCGTCCGGTTCAGGGTGATAGGTCGGGTCCAGCGGTCCGTCGAAGTCTCCGGGATAGCTCGCCATGACTGCACGCTACCTACGGAACAGACGTGAGGCGTATGCCGTGGTGGCCCCACGGCATACGCCTCACGTCTGTGTGCTCGTTCAGAAGGCCGGCTTGAGACTGAAGGTGGCCTTCAGGGTGTTGCCGGGCCCGGGGATCGCAAGATTGAGGAGGAGCGTGTTGAGGCCGCACTGCTTGAACTTCGGGATCGTGTAGGTGCCATTCAGGGTGTAGGGGTCGTAGAAGCCACCGAGCTGACCCTTGAGGACGGCGGTGACCGGCGTCGATGTGATGCAGGTCGACGGGACGAGGTTGACGGGGATGCCCAGGGCCTCGACCCGGGTGATGCGGATGTTGAACCTCTGCGTGACCGTGATTCTGTTGGCGTCGTCGAGGACGCCCGTCACCGTCCCGACCTGCTCGACCTTCTGGGTGACCTTGACGAGCGGCAGACCGGCGATCGACATCGTCGCGGTCGCCGCGGGAAGGGTGACTGTGCCACCGGTGATCTTGCGCGTGGCGAGGTCAAGCGAGGTCGAGGCCGACCCTCGCGGGAATTTCACGGTCTGGTTGAGCTTCTTGATCGTCGACGTCACGTCGGCGTGGTAGTTCAGCACCCACACCTCTGCGTTGGCGGACGGGGCGACGCCCACGACGAGGGCGGCGGCTGCGCCGGTGGCTGCGGTGGCGAAGGCGGTGCGGCGGAGCAGTGTGCCTGACGTCATTGTCGAACTCCCCTACGGGTGGTGGGTGGAGCTACCGGGCGGTAGGTCCACCCGCAGGCTACCGATGGGTAGCGTCTTTGTCGCTGGTTCGTCCGGGTGACGCTGTCGTGGGAGACTGTCCCGACTCCAGCTTCCACCACCATGAGGACTAAACCGACTGTGTCTCCCCGCGCCCGCACCGTGCTGCAGCCGCACGCCACGCCGCCGGAGGCGATCCGCAACTTTTGCATCATCGCCCACATCGACCACGGCAAGTCGACCCTTGCTGACCGCATGCTCGGCATCACCGGCGTCGTCGACGACCGCGCAGCGCGCGCGCAGTACCTCGACCGCATGGACATCGAGCGCGAGCGTGGCATCACGATCAAGAGCCAAGCGGTGCGTATGCCGTGGGAGAGCGTCAATGCCGACGGCACCTCCGGCAACTACATCCTCAACATGATCGACACCCCTGGGCACGTCGACTTCACCTATGAGGTCTCCCGTTCGCTCGCGGCATCCGAGGGTGCGGTGCTGCTCGTCGACGCGGCTCAGGGCATCGAGGCACAGACTCTCGCGAACCTCTATCTCGCGATGGAGAACGACCTCACGATCGTCCCGGTCCTCAACAAGATCGACCTCCCGGCCGCGCAGCCCGAGAAGTACGCCGAAGAGCTCGCCCACCTCATCGGCTGCGAGCCCGACGACTGCTTCCGGGTTTCCGGCAAGACCGGCGTGGGCGTCGAGGACCTTCTCGATGCCATCGTCAAGCAGATCCCGCACCCGGTCGGGGACCCCGACGCCCCGGCGCGCGCGATGATCTTCGACTCCGTCTATGACACCTATCGCGGCGTCGTCACCTATGTGCGCGTGGTCGATGGCAACCTCAACCCGCGCGAGAAGATCATCATGATGTCGACGCGGGCAACGCACGAGTTGCTCGAGATCGGCGTCATCAGCCCCGAGCCGGTGCCCGGGAAGGGCCTTGGCGTCGGCGAGGTCGGCTACCTCATCACTGGCGTGAAGGACGTGCGCCAGTCGCGCGTCGGTGACACGGTCACCAACGAGCGCAAGCCCGCCGAGAAGGACCTCGGTGGCTACCGCGACCCCAAGCCGATGGTCTTCTCGGGGCTCTTCCCGATCGATGGTTCGGACTACCCCCTCCTGCGCGACGCCCTGGACAGGCTCAAGCTCAACGACGCGGCGCTCGTCTACGAGCCAGAGACGTCGGTGGCGCTCGGCTTCGGGTTCCGTTGCGGCTTCCTCGGCCTGCTCCACCTCGAGATCGTCCGCGAGCGCCTCGAGCGCGAGTTCGACCTCGACCTCATCTCGACCCAGCCAAACGTCATCTACGACGTCACGATGGACGACGGGTCGGTCATCGTCGTGACCAACCCGAGCGAGTTTCCCTACGGCAAGATCGCCGAGGTCCGTGAGCCTGTCGTCAAGGCGACGATCCTCGCGCCGAGCGAGTTCATCGGCGCGATCATGGAGCTCTGCCAGAGCAAGCGTGGCCAGCTCCAGGGGATGGACTACCTCTCCGAGGACCGCGTCGAGCTGCGCTACACCGTGCCCCTCGCCGAGGTCGTCTTCGACTTCTTCGACCAGCTCAAGTCGCGCACGCGTGGTTATGCCTCGCTCGACTACCAGGAGTCGGGGGAGCAGGCCGCCGACCTCGTCAAGGTCGACATCCTGCTGCAGGGTGAGAACGTCGACGCGTTCAGCTCGGTCGTCCACAAGGACAAGGCCTACGCCTACGGCAACATGATGGCCGGCAAGCTCAAGGAGCTCATCCCGCGCCAGCAGTTCGAGGTGCCGATCCAGGCCGCCATCGGTGCCCGGGTCATCGCTCGCGAGAACATCCGCGCCATCCGCAAGGACGTCCTCGCCAAGTGCTACGGCGGTGACATCAGCCGCAAGCGCAAGCTGCTCGAGAAGCAGAAGGCCGGCAAGAAGCGGATGAAGAACATCGGCACCGTCGAGGTCCCGCCGGAAGCCTTCATCGCAGCTCTGTCCTCCGATGACGGCGGCGAGACCAAGAAGAAGTAGTCCACCGGGTGAGGACCGCCACGGGTGGTGGGCACACGGCATACCCAGCAGTAACATTGGGGCATGCCGGACACTTTCGCTCTGTATCGCAAGCTCACCACCCTGCCCCTTGGGAAGCAGGCCTTCTCGTTCCTCTTCGCACAGAAGGCGCCGTACTTCTGGACGGTGCGACCCCAGGTCCGCGAGGTGCGCCCGCACCACGCTGAGCTCGTGATCAAGAAGCGGCGGGCGGTGCAGAACCACATCGGCACGGTCCACGCGATCGCCGTGTGCAACGGACTGGAGGCGGCAATGGGCCTGCTCGCCGAGGCGACGACCCCCAAGGGCCGTCGTTGGATCCCCAAGGGTATGGAGGTCGCCTACACCGCGAAGTCGACGACCGACCTGCTCTGCACGGCTGACACCGATCCGGTCGACTGGGAACAGACCGGTGACGTGAAGGTGCGGGTCAAGGCGATCCGTGAGGACGGCACGCCCGTCGTCGAGGGTGTCATCACGATCTATGTGAGCGACAAGAAGTAGCGAATAGTTCGGCCGCCTGTGGTGTTGTGGTGGGCATGACCATCACCGGCACCTACGTCCCAAGCCCCAGCAACTGGGTGCGCCAGCAAGTCGAGACCATCGAGGAGACCGGCACCACGCGCTCCGTCGACATCATGGGCCTTCAAGTCGTGCTGCTCACGATGAACGGCGTGACGGGCAGCGTGCGCAAGGTCCCGCTCATGCGGGTCGAGCACGAGGGTGTGTATGCCGCCGTGGCCAGCAAGGGTGGGGCGCCCGAGCACCCGAAGTGGTACGCCAACCTTCTCAAGAACCCCGTGCTCGAGGTCCAGGACGGGGACCGCACGTGGGTCGCGAAGGCGCGGGAGCTGGAGGGCAGTGAGCGGGACGCCTGGTGGCCGCGCTGCGTGGAGGCGTTCCCGAACTATGCGGAGTACCAGACCAACACCGACCGGTTGATTCCGGTCTTCGTGCTCGAACCCTTCGACGCGAGCTGACTGCGGAGTCGGCGCTCAGGTTGGCGCGACGGTCGACTCGTCTGCCTGAGGGAAGCTGAGTGGGGGAGCGGTGACGTCGTCGCCGGGGCCCACGTGGGCCCAGACGGCCAGCAGGTCGCGCGGCCAGATGTCCTCGCTGGTGGTCTCGAGCTCGGCGCGTGACCACCACTGGTGGGCCGTCATCGTCGCGATCTCGTCCTCGGTGTGTCCGTCGGTCGACACCTCGAAGGGGGCGCACCGCACGAACCAGAACACCTCGTCCTGCGTCGTGACGACGTCGCTGTAGCCGTGCACCACGACCCGTTCCGCCAGCGGACCAACGAGATCGGCCTGCTCGACGGACAGCCCCGTCTCCTCGGCGATCTCGCGCGCGGCGGCTTCGAGGTCAGTCTCGCCCGGGTCAACGCCACCACCCGGCGTGATCCAGAATGCCGGCACCGGCACGATGCCGGGGTCGCTGTCCCGGAACAGCAACAGGCGGTCATCGGTGTCGACGAGCAGGACCCGCATCGCGCGCCGATGGTGGCGGCGCCGCGTGTCCGGGACCGGCGCGGGGAGCACCGTTCGAGGCGTCGTCATGTCGTCAGCCGCTGACGCAGTCGCTCGATGTCCGCGTCGGTCCAGCCCTGCTCACGCAACCATCCCTGCGCGCCGCCGAACTCCGATGCGACGGTGTCGAGAATCGTGCGCATCGTCTCGGGGCGTGGCCGCTGGTCGTCGACGCTCTGGTGACGCAGCGCGTTGCCATAGAGGTCGCGGGGCATGAGCCGGGCAATGATCCGTTCGATGCGTTCGCCGGTCAGGGCGTAGTCCTCGACGATGACGTCATGCGGAACCCCCGCCGCGTCCAGGGCAAGGGCGACGACCGTGCCCGTGCGGTCCTTGCCGGCGGCGCAGTGGATCACCGTCGCACCGCTGCTGCGTGACACGACATCGAGCGCCGCAGAAATCGAGTCCGGGCGGGCCGCGAGGTAGCCGAGGTAGTGATCGGACCAGAAGCCAGCGTCGCGTATGGGCCGGGTCGAGTGCTCCGGCATCGCCAGGGCCTGCTCAGCCGTGACGCCGCGGTTGTCGCCAAACAGTGAGTGATGATGGTGGGTGAGCGACTCAACCTGCCAGAGAGGGCCCGGTCCCTCGGTGCTCACCTCGGTGTCACTGCGCAGGTCGACGATGTCGCTCACGCCGAGGGCGTCGACGACCTGGCGGACGTCGGCCTCACTGAGGTCCTGCAGGTTGTCCGAGCGCAGCAACCGGCGCGGCTGGATCGTGCCGCCGTCACGGGTGGGGAGCCCACCAGAGTCGCGCATGTTGACGACGCCCTCGAGGTCGATCCAGCGGTCGGGTCGGTTCTCGTGCGGGGTCTCATCGCTCACCTCGCCATCGTAGGTGGCTCAGATGTCGACGAGTTGACCAGTTCCTGACGCCTCGGCGTGGTCCGCGACAGCACTTGCGACGACGAGGTCGGTGATGCCCGTGCCGAGGTTCTGGATGACGAGTCGCCCTTCGGGGCGCGGTGCGTGGAGCAGGTGCCCGGTCCAGGCCGTCGGTGTCGGGTAGCCATCGAGCTTGCCGCGCACCGCGCGGACGGCAGCGAACTGCTGCGGGTCGTCCGCGGCGAGCACGGCGCTGTCGGCAAGATCGGGGCCCACCGAGCTGGCGTAGTCGATCGGCAGGAGCAGTGCGTCGTCGAGCGGCCACGTCGTCGGGATGGCCATGTCGGTGAGTCCGATCGAGAGCCCGGTGATGACGACGGCCCTGTCGCGCACTGCCGCTTCGCGCGACGGAGAAGCCACGACGCGTATGCCGGGTGCCACCGCGGCCGTCTCGCTCACCAGGGCATCGATCGCTGCCCGGCGGCGCGCCCAGACGTGGACCTCGGTGTGGCCGAGGGCTTCGAGGATGCGGAGGTGGGACCGGGCCTGGAGCCCGGCCCCGAGGTAGGCGATCGATCCGGCGTCGCCGGCGAGGGCACGGATGCAGGCGCCGGTGACGGCTGCGGTGCGGATGGCCGTGAGCTCGTGCGCGGGGAGGAGTGCGCGGGGCACGCCGGTGGTCCCGTCGTTGACGACCATGACCCCTGTGGCGCTCGGGAGACCACGCACCGGATTGTCCGGCACGACGCTGATCCACTTGCAGCCCAACAGGTTTCGCTCCGGGTAGGCCGCGGGCATCGCGTTGGCGAACATGCCGGGGGAGGTGCGCACCGTCGGCTTGGGCGGGACGTCGGCGCGCCCTTCGGCAAGGGCGGAGAGTGCGTCTGCGACGAGGTCGACCACCGCGACCAGGGGAGGCAGGCAGGCGCGGACATCGGCGTCAGTGAGGATGCGCACGAACGCCAACCTAGCCGGGATTCTCACGGTTCAGGAGGCAGAAAATGTCGGGGCAATAGGTGAGGGCCTCGGAAAGTATGAGTTTCCGAGGCCCTCGCAGATCAAGAACCGAAGTTCTTTCTCTGACGCTCTCACCGAGGTGAGTGCGTAGGGATATTTCTAGTCGGCAGCCGTCACGAACACAACCCTTCGAGCCGAGGATTGTCGATGTTCCTTGTCCATCGCGGCGTGTCGGTGTGGACACGCCGCGTTCACCTTGGTGTCGGGTGTGGAAGAGCGAGCTGGTGACGGGTGGGAGAATCTGCGCATGCCTCGACTGCCTGATGGAGACGCCGCTCCGGACTCGGGGGAGCTCCCGGGTGAGGCGCTTGCGGCCCTCGGGAAGCGACCGTTCGGCATCTACCTGCACGTCCCGTTCTGCCGGGTGCGTTGCGGCTACTGCGACTTCAACACCTACACGCTGACCGAGCTGGGGCCCGGGGCGAGCACGTCGACCTTCATCGACACCACCCTGGCCGAGCTCGACCTCGCGCAGGGCGTGCTCGGGGCGTCGGCTCCTGTCGTCGACACGATCTTTGTCGGGGGTGGCACGCCCACGATGCTCGCCGCAGCCGATCTCGCGAAGGCCGTGGACGGCATACGCCAGAGGTTTGGTCTTGCCGACGACGTCGAGGTGACGACGGAGGCCAACCCCGACTCGGTCACTCCGGAGTCGTTGCGCGAACTCGCCGACGGTGGCTTCACCCGCATCTCGCTCGGCATGCAGTCGGCTGTCCCGCACGTCCTCGCGACCCTCGACCGGACCCACGACCCGGCAGGAGTGGGGACGGCCGTGCGAGCCGCGCAGGACGCCGGGCTCGTGACGAGCGTTGACCTGATCTATGGGACGCCGGGGGAGTCGATCGATGACTGGCGACGCAGCCTCGATCAGGCCATTTCCCTTGAGTCAGAACATGTTTCGGCCTATGCCCTGGTGGTCGAGGAGGGGACCAAGCTCGCAGCCCAGGTGCGTCGCGGTGAGGTGGCGCGACCCGATGACGACGACGAGGCGACCAAATACGAGATCGCCGACGAGGTGCTCGCCGCAGCCGGATTCGACTGGTACGAAGTGAGCAACTGGACCCGCACCCCAGGCGGTCGGTGCCGCCACAACGACGGCTACTGGACCGGCGGCGACTGGTGGGGGGTCGGTCCCGGCGCCCACAGCCACGTCGGTGGCGTGCGATGGTGGAACGTCAAACACCCGAGGGCGTATGCCGGTCGGCTGGCTGAGCGCCTCTCTCCCGGAGCGGGACGGGAGACGTTGACGGCGGAGCAGATCCGCGACGAGCAGGTCCTCCTGCAGGTGCGGGTGCGCGACGGGCTGGTCATCGACGAGCTCGACGAGGTCGGCAGGCATGCGGTGGCGGGGCTGGTCGCGGACGAACTCATCGACGGTCCGGCGGCAGTGCGGGACCGTCGTGTCGTGCTGACGTTGAGGGGCAGGTTGCTCGCCGACACGGTGGTCCGACGCCTCCTCGGCTGAACTCCGCCTCGTGTGCCTGAGAGCACGCTCCAACGTGCTCTCAGAGACACAAGGCCCGTTCTAGGGTTGCCGGCATGACTTCCACGAACCTCCGTCGGCTCACGGGCCGCACCGCCATCGTCACCGGCGCCAGCCGCGGGATCGGCCTCGGGATCGCCGAGCGCCTCGTCGCCGAAGGTGCCCGCGTCTGCATCACGGCGCGCAAGCAGGAGGCCCTGGACGAGGCCGTCGCAACGCTTGGTGGACACGAGGTCGCCATGGCTGTCGCCGGTCGCGCGGATGACCCTGCTCACCAGGACAAGGTGCTGGCCCAGGTGGCTGAGACGTTCGGCCCGATCGATCTGCTGGTCAACAACACTGGCATCAACCCGGCCTACGGACGGCTCGTCGAGCTCGACCTCGATGCCGCTCGCAAGATCGTCGAGGTCAACTGCATCGCTGCCCTTTCGTGGATCCAGAAGGCGGTGGCCGGCGGGCTCGAGGAGCGCGGGGGAGCCATCGTCAACGTGTCCTCGGTCGCGGGTGTGCGGCCAGCCCCGGGCATCGGCTTCTATGGCGCGAGCAAGGCCATGCTCACCCACCTCACCGAAGAGTTGGCCGTCGAGCTCGGGCCGACCGTGCGCGTCAACGCGGTGGCCCCCGCAGTCGTCAAGACTCAGTTCGCGACGGCCCTCTATGAGGGGCGTGAGGAGAAGGTGGCCGCGGGCTATCCACTCAAACGGCTCGGAGTGCCCGAGGACATCGCCGGGGTCGTGGCCTTCCTGCTCTCCGAGGACGCATCCTGGATGACGGGCCAGCTGATCGTCGTCGACGGCGGCCTGCTCCTCAAAGGCGGCGTCTGAAACCCCTCTCCCACAACGAGATAGAGAGAAATACCGCGCGGCCAGGAGGCCACGCGGCATTTCTCACTATCTCGACTCGCGTCAGGAGTCAGTGGGTCACTTGACGAACTGCGGGGTCATCGGGGGCGACCACTGCTGGCCCTCGTTGGCCCGAAGTGCTCCGATGATGTGGAGCACGAACGCGAACGCGAGAGCAAGGGGGTAGGTCACGAAGCCCACGAGGAGCAACATCAGCGGCAAAGAGATGAGCAGGAAGATGCCGGTGATGATCTGGATGTTGAGGGAGTTGGCGGCGTGCTGGCGCACGAAGTCACCGCGCTCCTTGTACATCACGTAGATGATGAGCGAGCCGACGAAGCCCAGGAGTCCGGCGCTCAGGACCATCGCGATGAGCGGGATGAGGTGGCTGAGCATGCCCCATTGGCGTTGCTGGGCGGGGTCGAGGACCTGCTGGCCGTAGGTGGTGGGCTGGCCGGGATAGGTCTGTCCGGTGGCCGGCTGCTGATATGCCGCCTGGGATGGTTGTGGATAGACCGGCTGGGGCGGCGGCTGCTCACCGTGGGACGGCTGCGGCTGCTGAGGCTCGTGTCCCTGCGGGAACTCGGGTTGCTGCGGGGTGGTGCTCATGGTGTCCTCCTTCAGGGGACGGGGTGCTGTCACCCAGTCAAACCCATCCGGAGCGCGAATGATCCCCAAGTCGGGGTGAGATCAGGGTGAGTTCAGGGGCGACCCTGCCGCAGAAGGTGCACCCGGCATACCCGTCGTGTGTTTGCGTCTGCGGATCAGGTCGCTAGAGCAGCCACATCCGCAGACGCAAGGGACTCAGGGAGCGGTGACGAAGTCGATGAGTTCCTCGACGCGACCGAGAAGGGAGGGCTCGAGGTCGGCGTAGGACCGCACGGTGCCGAGGATCTGCTTCCAGGCGCGGGCGATGTCGGCCTGGTCGTCGTGGGGCCAGCCGAGGTGCGCGCAGATGCCGTGCTTCCACGACGTGCCGCGGGGGATGACCGGCCACTGCTCCATGCCGAGGCGTTCGGGCCGGACCGACTGCCACACGTCGACATAGGGGTGTCCGACGATGAGCACGTGCGGGGCATAGGGCTTGAGCCGCGACGCCGCGTCGACGACACGGGTCTCCTTGGTGCCGGGCACGAGGTGGTCGACGAGGACACCCATCCGCCTGTCGGGCCCCGGAGCGAAGTCGCGGATCGCGGCCTGGAGGTCATCAACCCCGCCGAGCGGTTCGACGACGACACCTTCCACGCGCAGGTCGTGGCCCCAGACCTTCTCGACGAGCTCGGCGTCGTGAGTGCCCTCGACAAAGATCCGCGAGGCGCTGGCGACCCTGGCCGGTGCGTTTGTCACCGCCCGCGACCCGCTCGCCGTGCGCGAGGCGGTGGTGCGCGCCGCCGTGAGTCTCGCGTCGGCTGCGGCGGTGGGCCTGGTGAGCGTGACCGGTTGACCGTCGACGTGGAAGCCGGGACCGAGGGAGAACGCCTTGGTCCTGCCGCGGCGGTCCTCGAGGTGGACGACGTGGATGCCGCCCGCCTTCTCGACCCGGACGATTGCGCCGACCCAGCCGGTCTCGACGTCCTCCACGACGATGCCGAGCTCGGCGGCCAGAGGCGTGGATCGGCCACCGCGAGGTGCCTTCCAGTCGCCGGAGAGCACGTCCCGGCCGTAGCGATCAGTCACCTGCGCGAGGGTAGACGTAGAATTGGCACTCACCAAGCATGAGTGCCAGTGATGACGGGAGGTGTCGAAATGAGTGACGAGCGTCGGCTCGCGGTGCTGCGCGCCATCGTGCAGGACTACGTCGAGACATCCGAGCCCGTGGGTTCCAAGGCGCTGCTCGAGCGCCATCGGCTCGGCGTCTCCGCCGCCACAGTGCGCAACGACATGGCCGCCCTCGAGGAGGACGGCCTCATCGCTGCGCCGCACACGAGCGCTGGTCGCATCCCCACCGATGCGGGCTACCGCTTCTTCGTCGACCGAATCAGCGGGGTCAAGCCGCTGAGCGGGGCCGAGAAGCGGGCCATCAGCACCCTGCTCGACGGCGCGGTCGACCTCGATGACGTCGTCGACCGCACCGTGCGGCTGCTCGCCTCGCTGACCCGTCAGGTCGCGGTCGTCCAATACCCCTCACTCACTCGCTCGTCCGTCCGGCACATCGAGCTCGTCCCCATCGGCGGCTCACGGCTCCTCGTCGTCCTCATCACGACCACGGGTCGGGTCGAACAGCGCGTCCTCGAGACCGGGATGGAGCTCGCCGAACCCGCCGCCGAGCGCATGCTCGCCACCCTGCGTTCCGACGTCAACGGTGCGACGGTCGGCAAGACCCTCGCCGATGCGGCTGGGGGCCTGGGCGAGTTGCCCGCCCAGGTCGATGTCGGTGCGCGTGGTCTGCTCGTGGCGATCGCGGCGGAGTTGACCGAGGTCCTCGTCGAGCAGCGTGAGGAGCGGGTCGTCATGGCCGGCGCCTCCCACCTCGTGCGCGCCGGCGAAGACTTCCCGACCTCGATCGGACCCGTCCTCGAGGCGCTTGAGGAGCACGTCGTCCTCCTCAAGCTCCTCGGCACCGTCAGCGAGCAGGGTGACGCGGTCGCTGTGCGAATCGGCGCCGAGAACCCGTTTGCCGGACTGCAGTCGACGTCCCTGATCACCTCTGGCTACGGTGCAGGATCCGATCTCGTGGCCGGCCTCGGAGTCGTGGGCCCGACTCGTATGGACTATCCGACGACGATGGCGGCCGTGCGAGCCGTCGCCACCTATGTCAGCCGGATCCTGAGTGATTGAACGAGCATGACCGCCGAGATTTGACCTCACACGTGACCCCAACAGACCCCAGCGAAGGACGTCCACCACAGTGAACGACTACTACGCCGACCTCGGCGTGGCCCGCGATGCAACCGCCGACGACATCAAGAAGGCCTACCGCCGCGCTGCCCGCAAGCTCCACCCCGACGTGAACTCCGGCCCGGAGGCCGAAGAGCAGTTCAAGAAGGTCTCACAGGCCTATGACGTGCTGTCCGATGCCGAGAAGCGGCGCGGCTACGACATGGGCTCCGACCCCTACGCCGGCGGAGCCGCGGGGTTCGGTCAGGGCTTCGCGTTCAGCGACATCATGGACGCCTTCTTCGGCCAGGGCGCAGGTCAGGCACAGGGCCGCGGACCGCGGTCTCGCCAGGCCCGCGGCCAGGACGCGCTCGTTCGCCTCGACCTCGACCTCGTCGACACCGTCTTCGGTGCAGAGAAGGAGCTCGTCCTCGACACCGCCGTCGGCTGCTCCACCTGTCACGGTGCTGGCACCCAGCCCGGCACCGGCACCCGCACCTGTGACGTCTGCCAGGGGCAGGGCTCGATCCAGCAGGTGCAGCGCAGCTTCCTCGGTCAGGTGATGACGTCGCGTCCGTGCGTGAACTGCCAGGCAACCGGCCAGGTCATCGAGGCGCCCTGCTACGAGTGCTCCGGCGACGGTCGAGTGCGCACGCGTCGCACCATGACGATCCGGGTTCCCGCGGGCGTCGACACCGGCACCCGCATCCAGTTGGCGGGCGAGGGCGAGGTGGGTCCCGGCGACGGTCCTCCCGGAGACCTCTACGTCGAGGTCGCTGTGCGCCGCGACAAGCGGTTCCAGCGACAGGGCGACGACCTGCACGCGACGCTCGAGCTCCCGATGACCGCGGCTGCGCTGGGCGCCAGCGTGCCCTTCGAGACCTTCGATGGTGTGAGTGACCTCGAGGTGCGGACCGGCATCCAGTCCGGCGAGCAGATCCGCCTGCGCGGTCTCGGTGTGACGCACCTGCGTGGTTCTGGCCGCGGCGACATCATCATCCACGCGATGGTGCAGACGCCGACCAAGCTCAGCCATGAGCAGGAAGGCCTGCTCCGCCAGCTCGCTCAGCTGCGTGAAGAGGAGAAGCCGACCGGCCACATCGCCAACCCTGCTGACGGCTCACTCTTCGGCAAGCTCCGCGACGCCTTCAAGGCCCGCTGACCCGATGCCCAGAATCCCGATCGATGGCAAAAGAGTGCGGCGCACGCTCAGTTGCTCCTTCGTCGCAAACGCGCACCCCGCACTCTTTTGCCATCGATCAGCAGCGGGGTTGGGAACGCCATGACGCTCGCGCTCTATCTCGTGACTCCGGGCGCTCTCGATGCGACCCGGGCTGGTGACGTCGTCGTCCTCGACGGACCCGAGGGTCGGCACGCGGCGACGGTCAAGCGGACCCAGCGGGGCGAGCACTTGCGCCTGTCCGACGGTGCCGGTCGGGTCGTCACCGGAGAGGTCGAGTCGGTCGAGCGTGACCGGCTCACCCTGCGTGCAGAGTCGGTCGATCACGTGCCAGAGCCGAGCCCACGGTTCGTCCTCGTCCAGGCGCTCGCCAAGGGCGACCGGGACGATCAGGCCATCGAGGCCGCGACCGAGCTCGGTGTCGACGAGGTCGTCCCGTGGCAGGCCAGCCGGAGCATCGTCCAGTGGCGCGGTGACCGCGGGGCCAAGGCGTGGGCCAAGTGGGATGCCGTGCTGGTGGCCGCGACCAAGCAGTCGCGTCGTCCGCGTCGTCCCGTCCTCGCACCCGCCGCGACCACGGCGGCGCTCGCGGACCGCATTGCAAAGGGAGCAACGGCATACGTCCTCCATGAGGATGCCGACGACCCCCTGGCCGCACTCACCCTGCCGAGCGAGGGCGACGTCCTCGTCGTGGTCGGTCCCGAGGGTGGCATTGCGCCCGAGGAGTTGGACGCCCTGCGCACCGCTGGTGCATCGATCGTCCGGCTCGGCAACACGGTGCTCCGCTCGTCCAGCGCCGGACCCGCGGCCCTCGCGGTCCTCAGCGCCGCAACCCGCTGGCGCTGATCAGCTGACCGTGAAGGTCACGAGCCGCTCGGCGATGACCTTTGCCCCATCCTCGGCTGAGGACGTGAACGCCCTGAACGTGTAGGTCCCCGGTTCGAGCCGGCCGAGGTCGACGGCGAACGTGCCGCGCGAAGGTGCGCCGATAGATGCCGTGACGAAGCCGTCACGCAGCGTCGTCGACCCACTGCGGAGCTCCCACTCAACGTTTGCCTCGAAGGCAACGGCCTGACCACGCACCAGCACTGGTTCCGCTGCACGGACCGTCACGCCGGGGGATGGGGTGTCGACCCAGAGGTCGCACAACGTCTCGGGCGGAGTGCTGGCCCGCGTGAAGGGCGTCGCCGGGTCAAGCTGGCCCAGGATCTGGCCACCGCCCGGGGTGCTCAGGGTCACCGGCAGGTCGCCCCGCCCGACGGCCCCCTGTGCAGTCCACACCAGGGCCGCGACCGCGAGACGGGCACTGTCGGCATCGGACGCCGAGTCCCCAGGACCGGAGAGCCGCAGCGTGATCCGCTCGCGAGCGACATCGGCTGAAGTGACCGTCACTCCACGCCAGAGGTCCGACCGGCGCAGGGACTCCCCGACAGCTGCTGTGGCCCGAGCGGACTCGGACGCACCCACCGCTGCTGACCTGAATTCACGGACGAGTCCGGGGCGGTCCGTCGTGCCACCGTTGGTTCCGACCCGATAGATCGCCTGAGCCACGATCGTCGTCGGAGCGGCCGGTTGCCCGGTCGGCGAGGGCGGCGTGGACGGCGTGGACGGCGAGGACGTGGGGCGAGACGTCGAGCTCGGCAAGGTCGACGATGAGGAGGACAACGACGGTGCGGGGGGAGTGGGCGACGGCTCGAGCGAGGGTTCGACAGGGGTCGTCGCACTTGGTGTCCCGGCCGGTCGGGTCGGCCCTGCATCCGGCGCCGGGCGTGCGGTCCACACGGCACCCGCAATCGCGGCCGCAGCGGCGGCAACCCCCATCCCCGTGAGCCAACGTCTGCGGGCAGACGTGGGGAGCGGCTCCGAGGCCTCGCGCAGGATCGCGTCGAGACGATCGCGCGGACGGATCTCGCGTGCATGCGCGGCAAGGGCCTCCCTGAGCTCGCGTTCGGTGTCGGACGGATCCAGCTGGGTCGTCATCGCTCCTCCATCTGGGTGCGCAGGGAGGCGAGGCCCCGGTGGGCGTGCGCCTTGACCGATCCGGGTGCGATGCCCAACGCGTCGGCGATCTGGGCCTCGCTGAGGTCGAGGTAGTAGCGCAGCACGAGCACTTCCCTCTGCCGTGTTGGCAGGCGCTGCAACCGAGCGAAAAGTTCCGCTGAACTTGTTGCCGACAGAGCCTCGTCTTCGGCGCTCACCGCGCGCAGGCGGTTGTTGGCGCGGGTCGAGTCGAGGTAGCGCTGCTCCACCTTGTGGTGCCGGAGCGCTGAGCGGGCACCGTTGACGACGCACTGCCGCAGGTATGCCGCGCCGCGCCCTTCGCGGACGTCGTGCCACTTGCGATGGAGCGAGACGAAGGCGTCCTGCGCGATCTCCTCGGCGAGGAGGTCGTCGTGGACGAAGAGCCAGGCGAGGCGGACCATGGGACGCCAGTGCACGGCATACAGGCTCGACACGCCGTCATCGGCGGCCGCGCGCGCTGCTGCGTCACGTCGAGTGCCCACGAGTGTCATTGTCACGCTGGTGAGACGCGTTGCGGGCCTGATCGGTTTACTGTCGCTACATGTCTTCAGCTGACTGTCTCTTCTGCAAGTTCGTCTCCGGCGTCGTCGAACCAGACGTCGTGGGCGAGACGGAGCACAGCCTCGCCTTCCGCGACATCAACCCGCAGGCACCCACCCACGTCCTCGTCGTCCCCAAGCGGCACGTGGCCAATGCTGGCGAACTGGCCGAGGTCTCACCGGACAACCTGCAGGACGTGGTGTTGCTGGCCCGGGCCGTGGCGGACGACGAGGGCCTGGGCGGGGACTACCGCCTCGTCTTCAACACGGGGGCCGGTGCAGGTCAGAGCGTGTTCCACGCGCACCTCCACCTGCTGGGCGGCCGGTCAATGCAATGGCCGCCTGGCTGAAGCGAACCGTAGACTCATGGGTGACATGACAGACGCACCCCACCCGTCCACGCCCACCGAGACGTCGACGCACCTTCCCGTCCACACGGTCACGATCCCCGCTGACGTGCCGATGGTGTCCCTCCTCGGCCCCAGGGACGAGGTGCTCCGCACCATCGAGCGGCAGTTCCCGATGACCTCGATCCACGTGCGCGGCAACGAGTTCCACATCTCCGGCACCAGCCCCGAGGTGGCCCTCGTCGAGCGCGTCATCGACGAGCTGCTGGCGGTGATCGACGGCGGACAGTCGCTCAACCGTGACTCCGTCGAGCGTTCCATCGCCATGATGCGGGCGCAGACCACCGAGCGCCCGGCTGACGTCCTCACGATGAACATCGTGTCGTCGCGGGGTCGCACGATCCGCCCCAAGACCCTTGGGCAGAAGCGCTACGTCGAGGCGATCGACGAGCACACCATCACCTTCGGCGTCGGCCCAGCGGGCACGGGCAAGACCTATCTGGCGATGGCCAAGGCCGTGGCAGCGCTCCAGGCCAAGCAGGTCAACCGGATCATCCTCACCCGACCGGCCGTCGAAGCGGGGGAGCGGTTGGGCTTCCTCCCGGGCACGCTCAACGACAAGATCGACCCCTACCTGCGTCCGCTCTACGACGCGCTCCACGACATGGTCGACCCCGACTCCATCCCGCGGCTCATGGCAGCCGGGACGATCGAGGTGGCCCCGCTCGCGTTCATGCGCGGACGTTCCATCAACGACTCGTTCGTCATCCTCGACGAGGCGCAGAACACCACGCCCGAGCAAATGAAGATGTTCCTCACCCGCCTGGGCTTCGGTTCCAAGATGGTGGTCACGGGAGATGTGACGCAGGTCGACCTGCCCGGTGGAACGACGAGCGGGCTGCGCATCGTGCGCGACATCCTCACTGACCTCGAGGACATCCACTTCGCCGAGCTCACGGCCCAGGACGTCGTGCGTCACCGCCTCGTCGGCGAGATCGTCGAGGCCTACGGCCGCTTTGACGCCGACCAGGAAGGCGGCTCCACCCCCTCACGTTCGCGCCGTGTGAACCGACCCGCGGACCGGGAGGGTGACGCATGAGCATCGACGTCCTCAACGAAACCGAGTTCGCTCTCGACGAGCTCGAACTCGTCGCCTGCGCCCGCTATGTCATGGGCGAGATGAAGGTCCACCCCCAGGCCGACCTCTGCCTGCGGCTCGTGGACGAGGCGGCCATGGAGACCCTTCACGTGCAGTGGATGGACCTTCCGGGACCGACCGACGTCATGAGCTTCCCGATGGACGAGCTGCGTCCCGGCAGCGACGACGACGACCCCGAAGAGGGCGTTCTCGGCGACATCGTCCTGTGCCCGAGCGTGGCGCAGAAGCAGGCGTCAGACGCTGGCCACGCCACCGAGGAGGAGCTCCTCCTCCTCACGACGCACGGCATCCTCCACCTGCTCGGCTACGACCACGCCGAGCCCGAGGAAGAGCGCGAGATGTTCGAGCTGCAGCGCCAGCTGCTCCTCACCTTCCTCGCGACGAGGGGCCGACACGGTGCCTGACCCAGCCAGTCCCGACACCATCGTGGTGTCGGGAGCCCGGACGGTGGCCTCATGACCAGGCTCATCGTCATCAGCATTCTCGGCCTTGTTCTCGCCTTCGCCCTGTCGGCCGCGGAGGCCGCCCTCTCCCGGGTGTCGCGCGTGCGCGCCCAGGAGCTCCATGACGACGGGCGGGCTGGCTCCACGGCTCTGGCCACGGTCGTGGCCGACAGTGCGGCATACCTCTCGGTCTTGTCGTTCGTGCGCGTCATCGCGGAGATGACCACAGCAGTCCTCGTGACGGTCGCCGTCCACCGGGTCGTCGATGGCACGTGGAAGCCTCTGCTCACGGCGATCGCGATCATGGCGGTCGTCTCGTTCGCCCTCGTCGGGGTCTCACCGCGCACCTTGGGTGGTCAGCACGCCACGTCGGTCTCGTTGTTCGCGGCGCCGGTCGCGATCTGGCTGCGCCGAGTCCTCGGGCCGCTCTCGCGGCTGCTGGTGCTCTTTGCCAACGCCGTCACGCCGGGTCGTGGCTACCGTGACGGACCGTTCGACAGCGAGTCCGAGCTGCGTGACTTGGTCGACATGGCGGGGGAGTCCTCGCTCATCGAGGCCGGCGAGCGCCAGATGATCCACTCCGTCTTTGAGCTCGGCGACACGCTCGCCCGTGAGGTCATGGTCCCGCGCACCGACATGGTGACGATCGGCTCCGACCGCGAGGCCCGCAAGGCGATGAATCTCTTTCTCCGCAGCGGTTATTCGCGCATCCCCGTGACCGGCGAGGACTCCGATGATGTGCTCGGACTGCTCTACTTCAAGGACGTCGTGCGTCGGATCACGGCTGACCCGGCAAGCGCCAAGGCGCCCGTCGTCGACCTCATGCGACCCATGCCCTTCATCCCTGAGTCCAAGCCCGTCGACGCTCTGCTCCGCGAGATGCAGCGCGACCAGACCCACTTCGCACTCGTCATCGACGAGTGGGGAGGCACTGCTGGTCTCGTGACGATCGAGGACATCATCGAGGAGATCGTGGGTGAGATCGCTGATGAGTACGACCGCGAGACCCCAGACCTCGAAGAGCTCGGGGACGGCCGATGGCGCGTCGACGCGACGATGGACATCGACGACCTCGCTGACGAGCTCGGGGTGACGATCGACGAGGACGAGGTCGACACCGTCGGCGGACTCATCGGCAAGACCATCGGGCGGGTGCCGATCCTGGGCTCGACGTGTCAGGTGGCCGGGCTGCGGCTCACGGCCGAACGCATGGCCGGACGCCGGCACCGCATCGCCACCGTCATCGTCGAGCGCGTCGCAGCAGGCGACCGCGAGATGATGCACACAGCCGACACCGGGAGTTCCCATGACTGACGACGTCACCGCCGAATCCGGCAACAGCCAGAAGCCTGCGTATGCCGCCGGCTTCGCCTGCCTGATCGGCCGCCCCAACGCCGGGAAGTCGACGCTGACGAACGCTCTCGTCGGCGAGAAGGTCGCCATCACGTCGAGCAAGCCACAGACGACGCGGCACACGATCCGCGGCATCGTCAGCCTGCCCAACAGCCAGCTGATCCTCGTGGACACGCCTGGGCTGCACAAGCCTCGAACGTTGCTGGGGGAGCGGCTCAACGACCTCGTGCGAGCCACCTTGCTCGACGTCGACGTCGTGGGTTTCTGCCTCCCCTCGGACCAGAGGATCGGGCCGGGTGACCAATACATCGCGCGCGAGCTGGCCGAGCTGCGCTGGGCCAAACGCACGCCGATGGTCGCGTTGGCCACGAAGTCCGACAAGGTCGACCGCCAGCGTCTCGCTGAGCACCTCATCGCCATCGACCAGCTCGGTGAATGGGACGAGATCGTGCCGTGCTCCGCGACCAGGGGCGACCAGATCGACACCGTGGGAGCGGTGCTTGCGAAGTACCTCCCGCGCTCGCCCGGGCCGCTCTATCCCGACGACGTGCTCACCGACGAGCCGCACGTGATCATGATCGCCGAGCTCGTCCGTGAGGCTGCGCTCGAGGGTGTGCGCGACGAGCTCCCCCACTCGCTGGCAGTCGTCGTCGAAGAGATGTTGCCGCGTGAGGACCGACCCGAGGGCAAGCCCATGATGGATGTGCGGGTCAACGTCTTCGTGGAGCGCTCGTCACAGAAGGCGATCATCATCGGACGCGGTGGCTCGAGGCTGCGCGAAGTGGGGACCACGGCGCGTGAGGGCATCGAGAAGCTGCTCGGTCAGCGCGTCCACCTCGACCTCCACGTCAAGGTCGCAAAGGACTGGCAGCGAGACCCAAAACAGCTGCAACGCCTGGGTTTCTGACCCTCAAAGATGCGCGGGCGGCATACCTCGCTGTCGTCCAGTAGGAGCGCCAAAAAGCGACTCGACGTCGCAGGCGCCCGAAGTCTCAAGTTGTGATCGACAGCAGGGTTCGGCATGGTGGACAGGTTGCACGAACCCGAACCGAGCGGCACACGAGCCGCGGACGACACTGACGAGAACAGCAAAGGAGCGGCGTTCGCGCCGAATCACCTGTGAACCAAAAACTTATGAACACCGGCCCAACAGCCCCGGGGGGCGCCGCAGGGGAGCGCGACATCCTCGACGGATCACTCTTGGAGGACAGTCCTCACCCCGCCCTTGACCACGCGGTCGAGGAGCACCAGGCAGACGCCCCGCAGAAGCTCGACACGATCGTCTTCGGTGTCACCGCCGCCCTCGCGATCGGCTTCGTGCTCTGGGGCTTTGTCAGCACCGAGACCCTCGGATCCGCATCGGACAGCGGCCTGTCATGGGTGGTCCACAACATGGGCTGGCTCTTCTCGCTCGTGGCCTCGGGGTTCGTCGTCTTCGTCATCTGGCTGGCGGCCGGGAAGTTCGGGCGCATCCCGCTCGGACGCGACGACGAGCAGCCCGAGTTCAAGACGGTCTCGTGGATCGCGATGATGTTCTCTGCGGGCATGGGCATCGGCCTGATGTTCTATGGCGTCTCCGAGCCCGTGGCGCACTTCGTCACCCCGCCGCCCGGCACCGGTGTGGAGGGCAATCCCGAAGCCGTCCAGAATGCCATGGCGACGACCCTCTTCCACTGGACGTTGCACCCCTGGGCGATCTATGCGGTCGTCGGACTCGCGGTGGCCTATGGCGTCTTCCGCCGCGGTCGTTCGCTGCTCATCAGCTCGGCCTTCGCGCCGCTCATCGGCGAGCGTCGGGCCAGCGGCCCGATCGGTCGCGTCATCGACATCCTCGCGATCTTTGCGACTCTCTTCGGGTCGGCAGCCTCGCTCGGCCTCGGCGCCCTGCAGATCGGGTCCGGCCTCGAGATCGTCGGGGGCATCGGCCGCGCAGGCAACGGCGTCCTCGTCGCGATCATCGTCGTGCTGACCCTCTGCTTCATCCTGTCGGCGGTCTCCGGCGTCTCCAAGGGCATCCAGTGGCTGTCCAACACCAACATGGTGCTGGCCCTCGTGCTCGCGGTCTTCGTCTTCGTCGTCGGGCCGACGGTCTTCATCCTCAACCTCGTCCCGACCGCTGTGGGCAGCTACTTCCAGGACCTCGCGATGATGTCCGCGCGCACCGATGCCGCTGGCGGCGACGCCATGCAGACGTGGCTTTCGGGCTGGACGATCTTCTACTGGGCCTGGTGGGTCTCCTGGACCCCGTTCGTCGGAATGTTCATCGCGCGCATCTCACGAGGTCGCACCATCCGTCAGTTCGTCACCGGTGTCCTCCTCGTGCCGAGCCTCGTGTCGCTCGTCTGGTTCGCCGTCTTCGGTGGGGCCGGGATCTTCACGCAGCGCGCTGGCACCGACCTCGCCGGGGCCGAGACGCCCGAGGCGACGCTCTTCACCATGTTGGAGACGATGCCGCTCTCGACGGTCACCTCGATTGTCGTGATGCTGCTCGTGGCCATCTTCTTCATCTCCGGAGCCGATGCGGCCTCGATCGTCATGGGCACGCTCTCTGAGCGTGGCACCCTCGCACCGAGCCGCCCCACGGTGATCTTCTGGGGTGCAGCCACTGGCGCCGTCGCCGCCGTGATGCTGGTGGTTGGAGGCGCGGATGCGTTGTCCGGGTTGCAGAACATCACGATCATCGCAGCCCTGCCGTTCCTCTTCGTGATGATCGGCCTGGCGGTAGCGCTCGTGAAGGATCTGTCGAGCGACCCCATGGTCGTCCGCCGGGCCTACGCCGTGGCCGCAGTCGAGCAGGCCATCGTGGCCGGAGTCACCAAGCACGGCGATGACTTCACCCTCACCTATGAGGAGTCCAAGCCCGGCGAAGGCGTCGGCGAACGAGTCACCATGCCCGGCGCGCCTTCGACGGTCGATGCCACGGATGACGTCGAGGCCGCTGACACCGAGGCTCGGGACGGCGACAGGGTGCTCACCACGCCCAGGTCCTGAACGCCTGAAGCACTCCGACTCGCATGGCTCCTAGAATGGGGCCATGCGAGTTGGTGTCTTCGGAGCGACCGGTCAGGTCGGCAATGTCATGCGCGCTCTCCTTGTCGAGCGGGGTTTCCCGGTCGAGGAGATGCGCTACTTCGCGTCGGCTCGTTCAGCCGGCACGACGCTGCCTTGGAAGGACACCGAAGTCACGGTCGAGGACACGGCGACCGCCGACTTCTCCGGACTCGACATCGCTCTCTTCTCCAACGGTGGATCAACCTCCAGGGAGTGGGCACCGCGCGTTGCTGCCGCCGGCGCTGTCGTCATCGACAACTCGTCGGCATGGCGGCGTGATCCCGACGTCCCTCTCGTCGTCGCCGAGGTCAACCCCCACGACCTCGATGTGATCCCCAATGGCATTGTCGCGAACCCCAATTGCACGACCATGGCCGCGATGCCGGCGCTCAAGCCGCTGCACGACGTCGCCGGCCTGGTGGCGCTGCGGGTGGCGTCCTACCAAGCCGTCTCCGGCTCCGGCGGCAAGGGTGTCCAGGAGCTCGACGGACAACTGCGCGGTGGGTATGCCGCAGGCGAACCTGCCGCGCTTGCTCTCGACGGTCGGGCGGTCGCCCTTCCGGCGCCCGCGGTGTATGCCGTGCCCGTGGGCTTCAACGTCATCCCGCTCGCGGGTTCCATCGTCGACGACGGTTCTCTCGAGACCGATGAGGAACAGAAGCTGCGGCACGAGTCCCGCAAGATCCTGCACATTCCTGACCTTCGTGTCTCGGGCACCTGCGTGCGCGTGCCGGTCTTCACCGGTCACTCGCTCGCCATCCACGCCGAGTTCGGCGACGACATCTCGCCGGAGCGGGCGCTCGAGCTGCTCGGCAAGGCTCCCGGCGTCATTGTCACCGATATCCCGAACCCGCTCGACGCGGCCGGGCGCGACGAGGTCTTCGTCGGTCGTGTCCGCGTCGATCAGGCGGCGCCTGAGGGCAAGGGGCTGACGCTCTTCGTCGTCGGTGACAACCTCCGCAAGGGCGCGGCCCTCAATGCGGTCCAGGTTGCCGAAGAGCTGGTGAAGCGGCGCTGAGTCGCGGTTGATCATGGCGGGCCTCCACGGGTCCGTCATCTCGTGCTGCCGCTCGTCCGTGAGCGCGCGCTCTGCGGTGCGTCAGGCAGGTGCAGTGTGCGGTTGCGCGAGGCCGGCGACGTGTGATGCAACCTCATCGAGCACGGCCTCGGCGTCGGGGTCGTCCCCGAGGATGAGCCAGTTCAGGGTGAGGCCGTCGATGATCGTGAAGAGGTAGCGCGCCAGCACAGATGTCGGCCGTTGATAGGTGACGTCCAGACGGTCGGCGGTGGCGTCGAGGTGGGTGACCAGCGTCCCGACGTAGGTTTCGTACTGCTTGCGCGCCACACCTTCGAGTCCGGGCTGGCGCAGGGCGTACTGCGTCAGCTCGTAGGTCAGCATGTGCATCGCCGGATTGGCGACCACGTGGTCCCAGTAGGCCTGCAGGCTAGAGCGAAGCGCGGCTTCGACGGTGGTCTGGGTCCCTGCCAGACCTTGGACTCGTTCGATCGAGCCGCGGTGGATGGTCTCAATGACCTGCTCGAGCAACTCCTCCTTGGAGCGGAAGCAGTAGTGGAACACGCCCAGCGGCATCTCCGCCTCGCCGACGATGGCTCGGGTCGTGGCCTTGGCGACCCCGTCGCGTGCCATCACCACGATTGCGGCTTCGATCAGCTGGACGCGGCGGGCATCCGCCGACATTCTGGCCATGTTTTCCTCCAGTGATGGGCAAGGGGCCAGCGTATCTCGTCCAAGTCGGACGACTTGGACGCGACGGCCGCCCTCGTCAGAGGAAGGCGTGTCCCTCGCCGCGATAGGTGGGTACCGTGTCGACGATCTCGTTGCCCTCGACCAGCTGCAGTGCGTCGACGCGCTCGCACAGCTCGCCAGCCTTGGCGTGCCGGAACCAGACCTTGTCGCCCACGTGAAGGCGGTCGGCCGCAGCGCCTCGCAGGGGAGTCTGAGCCTCTCCCGCGCCCTCGGCCGGGATCAGCTGCAGGCCGGACGGCCACACCGGCGTGGGCACGCGATCGCGTCCGACGGGGCCCGAGGCGATCCATCCACCACCCAGGACGGTCACGATGCCAGGCGCCGGACGCCGGACCACTGAGGTGGCGAAGTAGGCCGCGGGGTGAGGCGAGAACGCACGGTAGTGGTCAAAGAGCGTCGGACCGTAGAGGCCTGATCCGGCGGCGACCTCGGTCACGGCGTCCTCGGCAACGGTCTGCTCGATGCTGCCCGTGCCTCCACCGTTGACGAACTCCAGTGCTGCGATGTGACGGACTGCCGAGACGGCCTCGGCTCGCCGCTCCGCGAGCTCGTTGGTGGACAGGTGCTGGATGCCACGCACGGCGAGGCGGCGCAGCGCCGAACCGGGTTGGTTGTCGCCCATCCCCGCGATCTGTCCCTCGTACGCCATCATGCCGACGAGCTGGAAACGCGGTCGAGCCAGAATCTGCTCGGCGAGCACGCGGGCCTGCGTTGGCGTGTGCACCGGTGAGCGGCGTGGTCCCAGGTGGATGCGTCCGCCAGCAAGCCGCAGTGAGGCGTCGAGCTCCAGGCACACTCGCAGCCGTGGTCCGCTCGCGCCGATGACCGACTCGATGAAGTCCAGCGCTTCGACGGAGTCCACCATCAGCGTCACCCGCGCTGCCAACAACTCGTCTGTTGCCAGGCGTCGCAGGCTCGCGCGGTCGGCACTGGGGTATCCGACCACGACGTCGTCGACCTCATCGGCCAGCCACAGGGCCTCGGCGAGGGTGAGCGAGAGAACTCCGTGGTAGGCCGGCATGGCCAGCACTTCCGTGATGATGCTCCGACAGCGCACGGACTTGCTGGCCAAGCGGATGGGCTTGCCAGCAGCGCGTCGGGCCATGGCGTCGGCGTTGAGTCGCAGGGCCGCGAAGTCCACCACACCGAACGGCGGGTCCAGCTCTGACGTGGCCTCGTCGAGATCGGTGAACGTCGACGGAAGCCCGGTCACCCGGGTGCGGCTCCCTGGTGACGTGACATGAGACGTCTGAGTGATGGTCATGACCCCCACCATGCACCCAGACTCATAATTGGTCAATCGTCCAAGTCTATTGACTTGGCCGCGAATTGGCCTCATGCTGCTGAGCAACCTCGACAGTGATGGAGCTGGGATGACGACGACCGAGTGGTGCAACTGGGCCGGCACGGAGCGTGTGACACCGCGCCGCGTGGAGACGCCGGCCAGCTCGGAAGAGGTCTCTGCGGCGGTGAAACGCGCCACGAGCGAAGGACTTCCCGTCAAGGCGATCGGCTCGGGTCACTCCTTCACCGGCGTTGCGGTTGCCCCCGGCCTCCAGCTTCGACTGGACCACCTGACGGGAATCGTCGACGTCGATGGCGTGAGCGGTCTGGTGACCGTTGAGGCGGGCACACCATTGCACTCTCTCAACCCCGCGCTCGCCGCACACGGTTTGGGCATGGAGGTCCTCGGCGACATCGACCGGCAGACCGTTGCCGGTGCGGTCTCGACAGGAACACATGGGAGCGGCGGCGCCTTCGGCAGCATCTCCACGCAGGTTCGCGGCCTCGAGCTGGTGCTCGCCGATGGCAGCGTCGTCACCTGCTCGGCGACGGAGCGACCAGATCTGTATGCCGCGGCATGCGTCAGCATCGGTGCCCTCGGCGTCATCACGAAGGTGACGCTGCAGTGCGTCCCGCTCTATGCGTTGCGCGCCGTCGATGCGGCGGCACCTCTGGAGCAGACACTGGACTCGATCGACGAGCTGGTTGCCGAGAACGACCACTTCGAGTTTTTCTGGTTCCCGCACACCGACACGGCCCTGACGCGCCGGTTCCAGCGGTTGCCGGCCACCACCCCCCTGAACCCGATGAGCAAGTGGTCGCGCGTCGTTGACGATCGCATCGTCACCAACATCGCGTTCGAGGCCCTCAACAGAGTCGGCACGCGCATTCCTGCCCTGGTGCCCGGGATCAACCGCTTGGTCACCAAAGCGGTCTCGGACCGTGAGTTCACCGACGTCGCGCACCGCGTCTTCGCCTCCGAGCGCAACGTGAAGTTCCGCGAAGGCGAGTACTTCATCCCACGCGACGCTCTGGTGCCGGCGCTGAAGGACCTCAAGTCGTGGCTGGACACCAGCGGCGAGAAGGTGTCCTTCCCGTTCGAGGTGCGCTTCGTGCGCCGGGACGACATCTGGTTGTCACCGGCATACGAGCGAGACTGCGCCGTGGTGTCCTTCCACCAGTACCACCGCATGCCCCACGAGCGGTGGTTCCGTGCGTGTGAGGACGTGCTCGGCGCGGTGGGTGGGCGTCCTCACTGGGGAAAAATGCACCGCCTCGATGCCGTGGTCTTGAGGGAGCGGTACCCGCGCTTCGATGACTTCCTTTCCGTCCGCCGGGACGTGGACCCCCATGGCGCCTTTGCCAATCCCTATCTCGATCGTGTCCTTGGACCAGTGACTGGAGCGCGACGATGACGACAACACCTGGTCTTGAGAGCTTTGCGCCCATCGCGTCCGACCACCGGGCTCGCCGGTCGGTCCTGGTCGCCTTCGCCATCCAAGGGCTGACGTTCGCCTCGATCGTCACGCGCCTGCCGACGTTCAAGGACAAGTTTGACCTCAGCGACCTTCAGATCCTGGTCTTGCTCGCAGCTGTGGCGGTCGCGTCGGGGCTCGGCAGCCTGGCCGCCGGTTACGCCGCTCAGCGGTGGGGCAGCGCGGTCACGGTGCGCAACGCCCTGCTGGGGGTGTCCGTCTGCGCGGGGTTGATCGGTTTCTCCGGTTCGCTGTGGGTGCTCGTGCTCGTCACCTCCTTGTATGGCCTGTGCGTGGGTGCGGCAGACGCAGCGCTCAACATCCAGGGCGTCGCCGTCCAGGATCGCTACGGGCGCAGCATCATGACTGGATTCCACGCGATGTGGAGTGGTGCGGCGGTCGTCGGCGCGATCTATGCGTCCGTTGCCATCGAGGTTGGCCTCGGACTGATTCCCTCGATGCTCATCGTCGCGGTCGTGGGCCTTGCCCTCAACCGGTGGTCGAGTCCGGGCCTGCTTCGTCATGTTGTGCTCGACGCCGGTGACGCAACCGGACCGACCGACCACCACGTCCCGTGGCTGCCGATCGTGCTCATCGCGATCCCAACCACCGTCATGTGGCTGTCCGACTCCGCAGCCTCGGTGTGGAGCGGGATCTATCTCGAGGACGGTCTGGGAGCGGCGGCGAGCGTGGCGCCGATTGCGTATGCCGCCTACCAGTTCGTGCTCCTGGTCGTTCGGTTGGTCGGCGATCGGTTCGTCCGACGCTATGGAGCTCGGGACGTCGTGCGAGTCAGTGGAATCACCGCCACGGTCGGTCTCCTCCTCATTGTCGTCGCGCCCGGGCTGCCCCTGGTCCTGGCCGGCTTCGCCCTGTTGGGTGGAGGTCTGGCCCTGATCCCGCCGCTGTCCTACGTCGCTGCAGCCCACCTTGACGTCGTCCGCGGGAGCCAGGCGATCGCACGGGTCAACCTCGCCAACTACCTCGGCTACATCCTGGCCGCCTTCGGGATCGCCATCGTCGCGGAGACCGCCGGCAACCGGTGGATGTTCGTCGTGCCGCTCATCCTCATTCCCTTGGTCCCTCTCATGGCACGCCAGTTCGCACCGCACACCACACCCGTTGTCCTTGCCGCTGACGCGGCCCCCAAGAATCGGAGTCAGGCATGACCACCACCGCCCCCGCGCCAAAGACGTCGGCCGAGCTGTCCCACGACCCCGGGTTCATCCAGGTTGAGAACCCCTCCACTGGCGCCGTGGCCGGGACCGTGCCCAACCTGGACGAGGCGGCCGTCGACGCCCTCGTCGCGGCGGCGCGCGCGGCCCAGCCGGCTTGGGCCGAACTGGGCTTCAGCGGTCGCGCCCGCTACCTCCGCAGCATGCAGAAGTGGTTCATCGACAACGCCGACCTCGTCGCCGAGACGATTCACCGTGAGAACGGCAAGTCCTACGACGAGGCGCACATCGAGGTTGCCTATGGCGTGATGGCCAGCGCCTTCTGGGCTCGCAAGGCAGGCAGCTATCTCGCCGACGAGCGCGTCCGCACCCGCTCGCCGTTCGTGCTCGGCCGCAAGCTCGTCATCCGCTACGCCCCCGCAGGTGTCGTCGGCGTCATCGGGCCGTGGAACAACCCGCTGCTCAACAACTTCGGTGATGTCATCCCCGCCTTGGCGGCAGGCAATGCCGTGATCCTCAAGCCTTCGGAGATCACGCCGTTGACGTCGGTGCTGATGGCGCGCATGACATCCGAAATCGGGTTGCCAGCTGACGTGTTCGCCGTGGCAACGGGCGACGGCGAAACCGGCTCGGCGCTCGTTGAGAGGGTCGACGCGTTGATGTTCACCGGCTCGACCCGCACCGGCAAGAAGGTCGCCGCACGTTGCGGAGAACGACTCATCCCCGTGAGCCTGGAGCTCGGCGGCAAGGACCCCGCCATCGTGTTGGCCGATGCAGACCTGGACCGCGCAGCGCACATGACGCTCTTCGGGGCCATGCACAACTCGGGCCAGACCTGCACGTCGGTGGAGCGGGTGCTCGTCGAGGCGCCGGTCTATGACGAGTTCGTCGCCAAGATGCAGGTCGCCTTCGAGAGCCTGCGGATGGGCGAGTCGACCGGGCTGGGGACCTCGGACTCCGGATCACTGACCTTCCTGCCACAGCTGAGGACGGTCACCTCGCACGTCCAGGACGCCGTCCGCGCGGGCGCCAGGGCACTGACCGGCGGTGCAGTTCGTGAGGGGGCCGGTCGCTTCTTCGAGCCCACTCTCCTCGTCGACGTCGACGAGGACATGGACTGCATGACGCAAGAGACCTTCGGCCCGACCCTGCCCATCCTCAAGGTCGCTGACGAAGAGGAGGCCATCCGGATCGCCAACAGCACCTCCTTCGGTCTGCAAGCCTCGGTCTACACCAAGGACAAGAAGCGGGGTCAACGCGTCGCCCGCCGCCTGCACGCGGGGACGGTCACGATCAACGACGTCCTGGCCAACTACTTCGCACTGGAGCTGCCGATGGGGGGATGGAAGGACTCCGGCCTGGGCGCTCGTCATGGCGCCGAAGGCATCCGCAAGTTCACCAAGCGCCAGTCCATCCTGGTCACCAACTTCCCGATGAAGAACGAGCTGCACACCATGCCGTTCAACGCAGGGAGCCAGGCCCTGATGCAGAAGATCGTCAAGGTCGTCTACGGTCGCCCGCGGCGCACTGCCCGCTGATTGTGGACGGCTTCCGCACAGGGCTCGCGCGCGCCGAGCCGCCGATCCCATCTCGCCCTCGGAGCGTAGGCATAGGGTCGGCTCTGTGACTCGTCGAACTGCCCTCATCCGTCGCCCCGGTCCGCGCCTCGCCGACGGGCTCGTCACCCACCTCGAGAAGTCGTCCATCGACCTCGACCTTGCGGTCGAGCAATGGGATGCGTATGCCGCATGCTTGCGGTCGGCGGGTTGGGAGACTCTCGAGGTCCCGCCCGCCGACGACTGCCCCGACGCCGTGTTCATCGAGGACGCAGTCGTGGTCAGTGGTGATGTGGCAGTGCTGACGAATCCCGGTGCAGCACAGCGCAAACCAGAGGTGGCCGCAGTCGAGGGCGTGGTGCGAGACCTCGGCTACCGCGTGCTGAGGATCGAGGACCCGGGCACGCTGGACGGGGGAGACGTCCTCAAGATCGGCGACACTGCATACGTCGGGTTGGGTGGTCGCACCAACGGTGCGGGGATCCACCAGCTCTCGGCGCATCTGGCGACGGTCGGCATGCGCACCCAGGCCGTGACGGTCGAGCGGGTGCTGCACCTCAAGTCGGCCGTCACCGCGCTGCCCGACGGCACCGTCATCGGCTGGGACCCGGTGGTGGACTGGCCCGGTGCGTTCCCGACCTATGAGGGGATGCCCGAGGAGGGTGGAGCGCACGTGGTGCTGCTTGACGACAACGTGCTGCTCCTGGCGGCCAGCGCTCCGAAGACGGCCGAGCTGTTGCGTGGTCGCGGCCACGAGGTGGTCACTGTCGACATCAGTGAGTTCGAGAAGCTCGAGGGTTGCGTCACCTGTCTGTCCGTCCGCTGTCGCGGCTGAGGCCCCTTGGTGGTCAGTCGGACCAGGTCCAACCTCGATCGGCCAAGGCTTGTCGGAGAAGGCGAACCGCCACGGGTCCGACGCCGTGCAGGGCCGTGAGCTGGGCTTCGCCCATGTCACGGACCTGCTCGAGCGTCCAGATCCCCTGGGCGCGAAGGGCGCGCGTGGCGGGAGCGCCGATGCGTGGGAGGGGCGTGCCGGTGGGTGCTGCGTCGCGGTCGAGCCGAGGCGTCGTGGCCTCGGCGTCGACGACCGCGGCACCGCGGGGCGAGAGGCGGTAGCCGATGTCGAGGGACTCGGTGAGCCCCAGCTCCTTGAGCTTGCGCACGTCCCGCTTGAAGCTCGGGGTGTCCCGCCCCAGTTCCGCGGCCAGGTCGGGGGCTCGCACGGTGGGGGACCGGTCGATGATCGCCAACGTGGCGCGCGTCCACGGGCCGAACGACGAGGCGGCGTCCAGCCGGTCGAGGCGGGCCCGGATGGTGATCACCTCATCGGCGTCGGGGGCGTTCGCGCGCAGGGCTTCGCGTGGGTCCGCGCCTGCATACGTCAGGCCAACCCGCCACACCGGGCGGTCCGCCTTGCCCTCCAACATCCGACGCAGCTCGACGAGAGATCCCGCGCCGGCTCGCTTCGCCTCTGCGGCCGTGACCCGACTGGCTGCGACCTGCTCGACGCCGGTGACCTCGATCAACCCGACGCCGGTGCGCAGGCGGGTACCGACCAGGACTCGAGGGCGGTCCCACCGTCTGAACGCAAGGTCGACCTCGCCCGCCTTGATGGCGGCCAAGGTGTCCGGGCGGATCATCATGCTGCGCAACCTACCGCTGGACCTTGCGTCTGCGGATGCGTCCGTTCTGGCAACCGCATTCGCAGACGCACGCGTTGGTCGTGTCCGGATGCTGACCGAAAACAGAGGTAACGTCGACGGATCCGGGGGCAGACGGCATACTCGACGTTGTGCAGCACCGTCTCCTCCTTCTCTGCCGCGGCGAGGCCTGATTCGGCCCTCCTCGTCGCGGAGTTCGCTGTGCCCGGCTGAGCAGCCCATGAGCACACCGAGAAGTGAGTAGAGGCGCAAGATGATCCACCCCCAGCAGTCGTCCGGAATGCCGACGACGAAGTACGCACCGTTCCAGGACCAGATCGAGGTCCACCTCCCCGACCGCACCTGGCCCGACAAGGTCATGTCCAAGGCGCCGCGCTGGTGCGCGGTTGACCTGCGCGACGGCAACCAGGCGCTCATCGACCCAATGGACTCCGAGCGCAAGATGCGCATGTTCAAGCTCCTCGTCCGCATGGGCTACAAGGAGATCGAGGTCGGCTTCCCGAGCGCGAGCCAGACCGACTTCGACTTCTGTCGCGAGTTGATCGACGGCGGGCACATCCCCGACGACGTGACGATCCAGGTGCTCACCCAGTGCCGCGACCACCTCGTCGAGCGGACCTTCGACGCGATCCGCGGGAGCAAGCAGGCAATCGTCCACTTCTACAACTCCACCTCGGTGCTGCAGCGGCGGGTCGTCTTCGACCTGCCCAAGGAGGGCATCATCGACATCGCCCTCCAGGGCGCGCGGTTGTGTCGCAAGCTCGAGGAGACGGTCGCGGACACCGACGTCTATTACGAGTACTCGCCGGAGTCCTACACGGGCACCGAGCTCGAGTTCGCCGTCGAGATCTGCAACGCGGTCATCGAGGTCATCGACCCGACGCCGGATCACAAGATGATCATCAACCTGCCGGCCACCGTCGAGATGGCCACACCCAACGCCTACGCCGACTCCATCGAGTGGATGGTCCGACACCTCGACCGACGCGAATCCGTTGTTGTGAGCCTGCATCCGCACAATGACCGCGGTGAGGGAGTGGCCGCCGCGGAGCTCGGCTACCTCGCCGGCGCCGACCGCATCGAGGGCTGCCTCTTCGGCAACGGCGAGCGCACCGGCAACGTCTGCCTCGTCACCCTGGGCATGAACCTCTACAGCCAGGGCATCGACCCCCAGATCGACTTCTCCGACATGGCCGAGATCCGCCGCACGGTCGAGTACTGCAACCAGCTGCCCGTGCACGAGCGGCACCCGTGGGGTGGAGACCTCGTCTACACCGCCTTCTCAGGGTCGCACCAGGACGCGATCAAGAAGGGCCTCGACGACATGGAACGTCGAGGGAAGGCGGATGGCAAGACGATCAACGAGCTTGCCTGGGGCGTGCCCTACCTGCCCATCGACCCGCACGACATCGGCCGCTCCTACGAGGCCGTCGTGCGCGTCAACAGCCAGTCCGGCAAGGGCGGCTCGGCCTACCTGCTCAAGTCAGAGCACGGACTCGACCTCCCACGTCGGCTCCAGGTGGAGTTCAGCCAGGTCGTCCAGCGGCGGGCGGACGAGCACGGTGGGGAGATCACAGCCAAGGAGCTGTGGAAGATCTTCCGCGACGAGTACCTCCCGGCCAAGCCCGGAAAGCGCAACGAATGGGGGCGGTTCACCCCGGTGAGCCACACCCTCGTGAGCGCCGGCGACGGGCGCGACCACATCACGGCGGTCATGCTCGACCACGGCCAGGAGATCACGGTCGACGGGTTCGGCAACGGCCCGATCGCGGCCTTCATCGACGCGCTTGGGACGCTCGGGGTGGACGTGCGGGTGCTCGACTACTCCGAGCACGCGCTGTCCTCCGGTGGTGACGCGAAGGCTGCGGCGTACGTCGAGTGCGCCGTCGCCGACCGCGTCCTGTGGGGCGTCGGCATGCACTCCTCGATCGTGCGGGCCTCGCTCACCGCCGTGCTCTCGGCCGTCAACCGCGCCACCCGCGACTCCGACGACTGACCCGAACGCCTTGTGTGGCTGAGCGCGACCTCTGGTTCGCGCTCCCCCACAAGGCGGGCTTCAGCTGACGGTCACCGGCGCAGTCCGGGTCACACCGTTGACAGTGACGGTGAGCGTCCCGCTTCCTGTCCGCAGTCCGGTCAACTTCCCGGTCACGGGGTCGTATGCCGCGACCGCACTTCCGGGTGCGTTTCCAGTGCCGACGTGGACACCTTCACCGCTCCACGACGCACTCACCGGATAGGCGAGCGGGAACGTGCGCGTGCCCTGGCTGATCGTCGTCGACACCTGGGTGGTTGCGCCGACAGTGACTCCCGGCGCGCTCACTGTGAGCTCATCGACGTGGGGACGGATCTGGACTCGCGCCCAGGGGTGGGGGCCGGGGTCGGCCGGGTCGACCCGATAGAGCTTGGGTGCCGGAACCCGTGGTGCCTCGGGATCGATGCGCACGGTCGTCCAACCGGAGAACCCGCCCTCGTCGGGTGAGGTCGACGGAGCCTTGCCCGAGTTGCCGTTGACGACGTAGGGCACGGCGTTGACGCGCCCTGCAGAGAAGGCACCGACGTGGCCGCCGACGAACAGTGCACCCTTGCCGCTGCGCATCCGGAAGTCGGACAGCCACGTCTCCACCGTCTGGGCCTCCACGCGGTCGGTCATCTGTGAGCCCTTGACCGGGCTCGGGTCACGCGGGGGGTGGTGCCAGCCGACGACCACGCCGTTCACGGCGTCGTTCTTCTCTGCGTCATCGAGCGCCGACCGCAGCATCTGCCACTGGTCGAACCCGCCACCGCGCAACGTGCCGGTCGAGGAGTCGAGCAGCACGAATCGGGTGCCCTTGTGCACGAAGCTGTGATGCGTCTCGCCGAAGACGGCACTGAAGTTGCTCGTCGAGCCGGGACCATAGATCTCGTGGTTGCCCGGCAAGTAGTACCACTTCACCTCCTTGGCCGTGAGTTCCTCGTCGATGACCTTCTTGGCCAGCGCGAAGTCGGCGGGGTAGCCGGTGTCGACCAGGTCACCGGTGATGACAACGAAGTCCGGTGTGCTGGAGACGATTTCGCGCATCGTGCGACGCACGGCCGGGACGAGTGACTGGTTGTCAGCGGTGAACTGACCGTCCGACATCACGGCATAGGTGAACTGTTCACCCGACGTGCTCAGAGCGGAGTGCTGCTGGACCACCGGATCGGTGACGACCGGGGTCTCCGGGGCGCTCACCGGCGGGGCCGTCTTCACGACGAGGTCGTCGAAGACGACGGCTCCCGTGTAGGAGCGAGCAGCGCCGGTCTCGATCGCCGCCACGAAGTTGAGGGTGATCGGCCCTGGGAGCGTCTGGGGGACGGGCACCTCCATGTATTTCCAGCCGGTCCACGTGATGTAGGGCCCGTAGAGCGAGGCGGCCTTGCCCTCGCCGTCGCTGATGCCAAAGGACGTCCATGCGCCCATGCCATCCCCGTGGACCCACACGCCCAGCGCCAGTGGCTGACCCTGGGTGATGACGATCGGAGTGGCCGGTCGCGCATAGCCGACTCGCGTGGCCGTCGACTTCGTGAAGTCATAGGTCATCTTCAGTCCGGTGCCACCCTCGCGTCCGGGCGCCGGCTCGACCTTGCCAGCAGCTCGCGCTTGGGTGAACCGCCAGGTCGCGGCGTCGTCGAAATTGCTCAGTGTCGTGCTGACGGAACCGATAGCCACCGGGACATGCGTGACGACTCCCTCGGCCGTGGCCTTGATCACGACGGCTCCGGTCGTGACGCCCGGCCTGGCCTTCACAGTGAAGTCCACACCGCTGCTGGTGACGTCGACGAGGGCCGGGTCGTAGTCGAGCGCGACGTCCCCAGTCTCGAGAGGGGTCTCGAAACCGTTGGCGTCAGCGCCGATGATCCGGAACGTCGAAGGCTCGGCGGGGACAAGGATCGAGACCTTGTCGACACTGGGGCGCAGTCGCTGCAGCGGCCCCAGCACGGTCAACTCGAGAGTCTCCTTGAGGCCCTCGATCTGCGCAGTGGCGACGACGTCGCCTGGCGTGCCGGCGCGCAGCAGTCCCGTGCTCGAGACGGTCGCCTTGCCCTGCGCCTTGTATGCCGGTGAGGTCTGGACGGGTGCGTACGTCTCGTCGTGTCCGAGGGCAGTGAGCTGGCGGGTGAACCCGGGGAAGACGCGACGCAGGTCGACGTTCTCCTCGTCGGAGGTGGTGATGAGTCGCATCCCACGGACCTGCCCGGAGCCAGCCTCAGCGAACAGCCCGACGCCGTCGGGCACTGCGCGAAGGCCGCCGTCGGATGGCTGGTTCTCCACGTCGAGGTCAGTTTCGCCGGCCTCGCGGGCGAGCATCGTCGAGGAGCCGCCGCCGTCGAGGTTGATGCCGGTGGTGGCGCCGACCTCCTTGAGGAACGTGCCGGTCTCGGCATAGGTCATGCCGCGTGAGGCGGCCATGCGACCGTCGACGGTGAGGACGAACATCGTGGACCCATCGGCGTCGAAGCCGATGGCCGTGCGGGGGTGGATCGCCTTGTCGGTCTGGGGCAGGACGACATTGTCCTTGAGCAGCATCGTGTTGCCCGAGATCGCCATCTTGAGGTTGGCGCCCTCGTTGCGCAGGGCGTAGTCCACGCCCACCTTGTCGCCGACCTTGAGGGCCGCCAGCTTGTCGGCGCCAGCGCCGCGCCCGACGACGGCGAGCTGGTCGCTGGCGAGCTGACCCGCTCCGGCCGATGTGGCAACCGACTCGACGAGGCCACCGCGGGTCACGACCTCACGTACCTTCGTCGCACCTCCGGTGACGCGGGTTCGCGTGTAGTCGCCCCAGAGGGGGCTGAAGACGGTGACACCATCAGCGGGTATGGCGGACTGATTGAGGCCGTCCAACGGGATGGAACCGCTCGGGAGGGAAATCGTTCCCTGCAGGAACATCGACGTGATCTGGCCGAGGTTGCTCTCGCCCACGCCGACGGCATAGTTGTGGCCCGGGTTCGGGCCCTTGACGACGGTGCCGTCGAGCTGCTTCGCGCCGCCCTGAGGGGCGCTGGAGTTGTTGATGTCGAAGTAGTCGCCGTTGACGGCGGCCACGGCGCGGCGGGGGTCGGCCTGCTCGGTGAGCGGGCTCGCCGACGCGACCTTGCCAGCGTTGATGTAGTCCGGCTTCACCGACCCTGCGGCCAGGTCCACTTTGAGGAGGTCGCCGCGCATGAAGCCACCGGCGTCGAGCCACTCGAACGAGCGCAGCGACACGGCTGGGGCGACGGGGCGGGTGACATCGCTGAGCCAGAGGCGGTCATCGGTCTGGTTCGCCTGCGGCGCAACGATTCTCGGCTCGGTGATGTCCGAGCTGCCCGCGGCCGTGCGCCCAACTGCGGGGTCGACGCCGGTGATGACGGGGGCGCTGCCGTCGTGGTCAGGGCCTGTGGGTGAGGCCTGTGCGCCGGAGGGCGCGAGCAGGGCGAGGAGGAGGGCGATCGTGGCGGCGACCAGGCCCTTCCAGGTGCGAGATCGGGTCGAGCGCGAGGGTGGGGGCATGTCGAGAATTCCACCCCGGCGGAGTGAGGTGGAAACAATTTCCCGATGAATGGCCGGCAAACGTAACTTGTTCACATGGGGAGTCTGGCACCGATCTGCGCCAGCCGCGCGGCGAGACCGGTTCGGAGACTGGGTGCTGAGCTCAGCCCAGACCCGCGTCGCGCGCTCGCAGCGCTGCTGCCGTCCGGTCGGGTGCCTGCAGCTTGGTGAGGACCTGCGAGACGTGGTTGCGCACGGTTTTCTCCGACATGGACAGTCGTCGCGCGATCTCGTGGTTGCGGCATCCGACGGCGACGAGCTCGAGTACCTCACGTTCACGAGGCGTGAGCAGGGGGAAGGCGCGCGCGGTGGGTGACACCTCCCCCTCGCCCGCGTAGAAGGTGACGATGCGCCGCGCGACGCTACCGCCGTACACGGCGCCGCCCAAGGCGACAGTCCGGACCGCACCCAGGATCTCGGAGCCGTCCGCACCCTTGACGAGGTAGCCGCGAGCGCCGGCGCGCAGGGCGGCGAAGACGTGCTCGTCGTCCTCGTGCATGGTCAACACCAGCACCGGTAGGCCGGGGTCCGCGGCGAGCAACTGCTGTGTCGCGGTGACTCCATCGAGGCCGGGCATGGTCAGGTCGGTGATCACCACGTCCGGCGCATACTCCGCGACGGCCCGGAGGAGCTCGGACCCGTCGCCCACGCTGGCGACCACGTCTATGTCCTCCGACTGGGTGAGCACCGCGGCGAGGCCGAAGCGGTACATCGGGTGGTCGTCCGCGAGGACCACACGCAACGTCATGACGGACCCACCGGGAGCACTGCGGTGATCACGGTTCCGCCCTGCTGCTTGCCGGTGACCTCGAGATGGCCGTTGAGATCTGTGGCACGCCGCAGCATGGAGGCGAGTCCATGGCCGGACCCGTTGGACGCTGCAAGTCCGCAGCCGTCGTCGGAGACGACCAGCCGCAGATCCCCGTGGGAGCGACGGATCGTCACGTCGCACCGAGTGGCTTCCGCATGACGCACCACGTTGGTCAGTGCCTCGGCCAGGATGCGGAAGGCGCCCTCCTCGACTGCGGGCGGCAGAGTGGCGGGGAGGTCGGCCTGGAGGTTGAAGGCCACCCCGCCTTGCCGGCCCAGACCGAGCATTGACGCGGTGTCCTCGACCGCGCTTGGGAGACCTCTCAGGTCCAGGGCGGCCGGTCGCAAACCGTCGACGACGCGGCGGATCTCCCGGACCGCCGAGTCTGCCTCCTCTCGCGTCCGCGCCAGCAGAAGGGGGACCGAGGTCGGGTCGGTGTCCTGCGCCATGGTGGCTGCTTCCAGGCTGAGCGCGATACCGGAGAGGGAGGGGCCGAGCCCATCGTGAAGGTCTCGCCGCACCCGGTCGCGCTCGGCCAGTGTGGCCGCCGTGACGCGGGCGCGCTCCCGCTTGAGATCCTGCGTGAGCCGGCGGGCGTGGACCACCACGGCGAGGTGCGGTGCCAGCGTTGCGGCGAGACGTCGTCCCGGGTCCGTGGTGCCTTTGGGCTGGACGCTCATGGCCAGCTCCAGCGTTCCCAGGTCGTCGCCACCGTGCCGAAGCGGCACCACGAAGGTCTGCGCAGTCGGGTCGGTGTTCCCTCCCACCTCGGCGACGAGTCGTCCCGAGGTGTCGCGCACGGCCGCGCTGGGGGACGACGCTGCGGACGCCACCGCCTGGAGCATCGCCGCGACGGGGTCGTCGTGCGCGACCTCGAGATCGGCGGCGACCCGGTCCACGAGCGTCAGGGGGTCGGCCCGCTCCCCGAGGACCAGCCGGTCGACCAGGACACTGAGGCGTCGAGCCACTGGCAGCACGAGGGCCACCACGACGGCGGATGCGGCCAACAGGGGGAGCGGGCCCTCGGGGACGAGACGGGCCAGTGCCGTCGTCAGCCCGCCCACGACGAGTGCGACGAGCAGGGTCATCGGCACGTAGAGCAGCGTCTGTCGCAGGGCCACCTCGATGCCGAGAAGGCGGTAGCGCAGCACACCGATGACCACGGCCACGGGCACGAGGCCGTAGGACAGGCCGAACAGGACGGAGTACTCGGTGAAGACGGTCCCCACCATGAGGGTCACGACGCTCAGCAACCACAGGAGCTGCTGTCGTTCGGGAGTGCGGGCGCGCACAGCCCGAACCAGCGTCCCGACGATCGTGCTGACTGCAGACGCGGCGAGGAGAACCGCGGCGGGGACCCCGAACGCCCAGAGCGCCCACTCCGGGAGGGTCCACGGGAGCTCAACGCCCTCGACGGTGTCGTCGACGCCGCCGGGGCCGAAGGCCATCAGCAGGGCGCTCGTGGTGATGCCGACCATGCTGAGTCGGACGTGCCATGCCCAGTACGTCGAAGGCGCGCGGCCCGTTGGGTAGAGAGCTGGCAGCACGAGGACCAAGAGCAGCAGCGACGGCATCCACGTCCAGGAGGCCAGCCACGCACATGCCAGGCCGAGCGGGAGTGAGCCGTCCGGATCGGTGAGGGCGCGTGTCGCGTACGCGTCGGCCGAGATGTTGATGACCTGGAGCAAACCCGACAGCAGCAGCAGCCAGCCGATCACGTTCTTCGGGCGGAGGTGGGTCAGGGCGGCCCCGGACAGGGCAAGGGCCGCGACGATTGCTCCGATCCACAGACCCGACTCCGACCCTACGACCAGGGGGCGGTTCAGCACCCCGCCGGACAGTGACACCGGGACGGTGGCGAAGAGGGCGAGGATGAGGGCAGCCACGAGCCAGCCCGCGGTCCTGCGTGCCCAGTCGTCGGCGCCCGCTCCCATGCCTGAAGTGTGCTCCCGGAAGCGGCGCCCTGTCCCGGGACTGTTGTCCTGATGTGTGCGGGAGAACCTCCTGGCTGAACTGCGTCCTGAGACAGGTCCTGCCCGGTGGCCCCGCGTGGTGTCCTCAAGGCCCAACACACTGAGGAGTAGCGATGAGCACCATCACATCGAGTTCCGTTCCACGGGCAGAGTCACTCCGCCCAGCGTTGGCGGCAGCTGTGGGGGCCGCAACCTTCGCAGCCAGCATGGTGTCCGGCGTCGTCTTCGGCCTCAACGCCGACCAAGGAGGAAGCCCTCCGACTCCGGCCAGTGAGATAGCCGTGTATGCCTTGCTGATGGTCGTCGCGGCCGTTCCGGCGGTCTGGCTCGCGCTTCGCGTGCTGGGCGGGCCTCCGCGTCGGGTGGCCGGGACCGCGTTGGGGCTTTCCTTGGCCTCCGCAGTCACCGTCGTCGGCTTCTGGTCAGGTTGGCCGCACGTCTTCGCGGCTGTCGCCGCCTACCTCGCCGTCGAGCATCGCCGCCGCGTGGGCTCCTTCTCGGCAACTGCCCTGGTCGCCCTGGCCTTGGCCGCCGTCGCCTTCCTTGCGGCCACCTACCTGTGTTTGTTCGGTTGAGAAAGCAACCCAAGGAGAGATCATGAAATGCACTGTTGCAAGCGTCCTGGCTGGCTTTGTCCTCATGGTGGGGACGGCATCATCCGCCGGCGCGGGAGCCATCCACGAGTTCTATCCCGAGGACTATGACGCACACGAGCACTTCGCCACGGGCGAGGGTTTCTGCGTCCCATGGGCCGGCACGTTCCATGAGGTCCGGACCGGCGGATACAAGCTTGTCCTGCCGCCCGGTGGGCGCGACCCGGGAGAGCTGCACATCAATGGGGTCATCAACGGCCTCGTCGAGCTGGTCCCTGACAACGCCTCACTGCCGACCTACTCGGGGACCTACCGCGAGAAGGTCAACGGGGTCGTGACCGAGTCCACCAACGAGGGCGATGTCGAGCGGGTTGGTCAGTACCGGCTGCGGAGCACGTTGACCGGAACAGATGGGTCGACTCTCGCCCTCCACTTGGCGGGCAAGGTGACGATCAACGCCAACGGAGTCGCCACGGTCAGCCGCGACGTCTTCACCTGCTCCTGACGAGATGGTCGGGCGGCCCCCACAGGAAGTGGCGGTCGTCCGATCCGCGGACCACCGGTCACGCAAGCCTCACCCAGCTCACGGCCTGTATCCCAGTCAAACCGAACGAACGAGAACCAGAGCTTCAGCGCACTCCGCGGGGTCGGAACTGGATGGAGATCCGGGGGCCGACAGGCTTGTTGGTTTTGGGGATGGCGTGGTCCCACGTGCGTTGGCAGGAGCCGCCCATGACGACGAGGTCGCCGTGGCCCAGCGAGAAGCCGATCGAGGTCCCGCCACCACGCGGTCGCAGCATCAGTGAACGTGCCGACCCGACGGAGAGGATCGCCACCATCGTGTCCTGGTCCTTGGATCGGCCGACCCGGTCGCCGTGCCACGCCACGGAGTCGCGTCCGTCTCTGTAGAGGCACATTCCGGCGGACACGAAAGGCTCGCCCAACTCTCCGGCATACCTGTCGGACAAGGTCTTTCGCGTTTCGGTGAGGACGGGGTGGGGGAGGGCCTCGTCCTGTTCGTAGAACTTCAGCAGCCGCGGCACGTCGACGACCCGTTCATACATCTCTCGGCGTTCGGCCTTCCAGGGCACGGCCTCGTGGAGCGCGTCGAAGAGGAGGTCGGCGCCCGTGAGCCAGCTCGGTTGGTAGTCCACCCACGCGCCCCGTGAAAGGTGCGTGCGGGTCGGGGCCAGCGACCCGAGGTCGATGGCGTCACCGGTGTCGAAGAGCGAATGCTGCAGCGCTGCGGCCATGTCGCCGAGCCTAATCGAAATCGAACGCATGTTCTAGTGCGACACGACGGCGTATGCCGTGTGCACCACGACCGCCCCCGGGTTGCAGGAGCGGTCGTGGGCATTCAAGGTGGTCAGATCGTGAGCTTGGCCCAGGTCGCCGAGCCGACGATGCCATCGGCGAGGAGACCGCGGCTGGCCTGGAAAGCCTTTGCCTTGGAGGCCGTCGTCGCGCCGAAGATGCCATCGGCGGTGAGGGTGTAGCCGCGCGCCGTGAGGGCCTTCTGGGCGGCCACGACAGCCTGGCCCGACGAGCCGGACTTCACCGTGATGATGAGTGCGGCCCACGTCTTTGGTCCGACGACGCCGTCGGCGAGAAGGCCGCGTGAGGTCTGGAACGCCTTGACCTTGCTGACGGTGACTGCACCAAAGACGCCGTCGACGGTCAGTGACTGGCCTCGGGCCCGGAGCAGGTGCTGGATGGCGGTGACCCGGAAGCCAGTGGCTCCCGACTTCACCGTGGACCAGGTGGTGGTCGGAGGCGGCGTCGATCCACCGATCTTGGCGACGAGGGGCGCAATGCGGGAGTCGCCGGGACGGACGTTGATCTCGAAGTGCATCTCGTCCTTGCGGCCCGAGTAGTCGCCGCCCCACCGCACGACACCGTTGCAATAGCTGAGGATCGAGCGGATCCGACTCACCTGAGCCGACGAGAACGTGCCGGATGCACCGAGCGGGTGACGGGGCGCGTTGCAGTCGATCGCGGTCCCTGACGCGTGGTTCGAGAAGCTCGTGCTGCCCGAGATGACGCGGTAGTTGTAGCCCCAGCAGCCGGGGTTGGCGAGCGCCTCGACCTCGCTGTGGAAGCGACGCGCGACGTAGCCGAGGACCGTGTGGACCTGGCCGCCGCGCACGCCGGCGGGGAAAGTGTGTCCCGAGACGGTGAGCCCGGTGATCCCGATGGCGCTCGGACTGCTACTCGCGGGCCAGCCGTTCTGCGAGGTGGCCGCGTGGGCGGCGCTTGCGCCAGCGACGACGAGCCCTCCGCCGAGGACGATCCCTCCGGCGCCGCGCAGGAGACTCCGGCGTCCCACGTCCGGCGTCTGCGTCATCAATGACTCGTGGTCGTGAAGTTCACACATGGTCCTACCCCTCATTCGCTGCATGGATTGTTCTCTGCCGCAACGAACCTAGGAGCCCCCGCACGGGCGCGTACATGGGGAGGGCTCCCCGTCACCTCGCGCTGTCGTCGTCGTCACCATCAAGGGAATGACCCAAACTCGATGTGTATGCCGTGTGCCCGCCGGGTGCGTAGGCGAACCAGCCGTAGCTGCCGTCCTCGACGTCGGGCAGCGGCCAGAGTTCCTTCGCTCGAGCGCTGGCGTCGCGCACGACGTCGAGGTCGAGCGGCACAAACGTCTCTGGCACGTCGAGCGCCGTCCACGCGACGACCATCTCGGCAGCTCCGTCCGGCACGGGTGAAACCCACCAGGTTTGAGTGACACGCAGTTCCCCGGCGCCGCCACCTGCGTTGACAAAGAGCGGGGCGCTGGCCGTGCCCGGCTCGCCCGGGCCGACGTCAGGCGAGTGGCCGGGACCCCCGGCCCCCACCTTGGTCCCGTCGCCGAGGAGCATGCCCACCTGCGGCTCCTCCGGCATCCCGTGCCGGTCCTGGGCGCGCATTGCTGACTCCGGGTGCACCCACGTCTCCACTCGAAGGAGCACGCCCCGGCCATAGGCCTGAGCGTCCATGACCCGGATGACCACGTCGTCCGTCACGACGACGTCGACGCCGATCGGCACCACCACGGGGACGACATTGATGGGAGGCGACCAGGGCACGTTGGCGAACTGGCGATCCCTCTCCGGCTCCTCTGGCGGCGGCAGTGGTGGCTCGAAGAACGGTTCGCGAGAACTCATGGCGACACGGTATGCGCGACGGGCGGCACGGCATACCCGCATTGTCAGGGTGCCGGGAGACAATGAGACGTGCCGCTCTACCGAGACCAGGGGATCGTGCTGCGCACTCACAAGCTGGGTGAGGCAGACCGCATCATCACGGTGCTCACGCGCAGTCTGGGCAAGGTCCGCACCGTCGGCAAGGGTGTGCGCCGCACCAAATCCCGATTCGGAGCCCGGCTCGAGCCGGGGATGCTCGTCGACCTGCAGTGCTACGAAGGGCGCAACCTCGACACGGTGACGCAGGCCGAGACGCTCGAGTCGTGGGGTGACATCGTCTCGCGCGACTACAACGCGTGGACGGCTGCCAGTGCCGTGCTCGAGACGTGTGACCGGCTCACCGAGGAGCGCGAGCCGGCGCTGCAGCAGTACCTCCTCGTCACAGGTGCCCTGCGCTCCCTCGCAGGCAAGGAACACGACCCCAACCTCGTCCTCGACGCCTACCTCCTGCGTGCGCTCGCGATCGCGGGCTGGGCGCCGAGCTTCCACGACTGCGCGAAGTGCGGCGCCGAGGGTCCTCACCGCGCGTTCCACATCGTCTCCGGTGGCGCGGTCTGTTCCTCGTGCCGTCCTCCCGGCTCCGCAGCACCCGCGCCAGAGACGCTGCGAATGTTGGCAGCGCTGCTTGCCGGCGATTGGTTCATCGCCGACGCCTCCGAGCTGCGTCACCGACGGGAGGGGAGCGGACTGACCACAGCGTTCCTGCAGTGGCACCTCGAACACGGAGTGCGCTCGCTACGTATGGTTGAGCGGTGACCAGCCGCCCCTTCGCTCACCCCAGCGGCGCGCAGCCGCCAGCCCTGGCGACCGAGCAGGTGCCGGGCCACGTCGCCATCGTCATGGACGGCAACGGGCGCTGGGCCAACCAGCGTGGGTTGCCCCGCACCAAGGGCCACGAGGCGGGTGAGGGCGCACTTCTCGACGTTGTCGCCGGTGCCATCGAGGCAGGCGTCACGCACCTGTCGACCTATGCCTTCTCGACCGAGAACTGGAAGCGTTCGCCCGACGAGGTCCGCTTCCTCATGGGCTTCAACCGCGACGTCATCCGTCGCCGCCGCGACCAGCTCCACGAGTGGGGCGTGCGGATGCGGTGGGTCGGCCGCCGGCCGCGTCTGTGGTCCTCGGTCATCAAGGAGCTCGAGATCGCGCAGGAGCTCACCCAGCACAACACCGGGCTCACCCTGTATTTCTGTGTCAACTACGGCGGACGGGCCGAGCTCGGTGATGCTGCCCGGGACTTGGCTGAGGACGTCGCGCGCGGTCGCATCAAGGCCAAGAACGTCGATGAACGCACCCTGGCCCGTTATCTCCCCGAGCCGGACATGCCTGACGTCGACCTGTTCGTGCGCTCCTCGGGCGAGCAGCGCACGAGCAACTTCCTGCTGTGGCAGAGCGCCTACGCCGAGATGGTCTTCCTCGACACCCTCTGGCCCGACTTCGACCGGCGCGACCTGTGGCGGGCCATCGAGATCTATGCCGACCGTGACCGCCGCTACGGTGGAGCCGTGGACCTGACGACGACCGATGGAGGGCCGCGCCCGTGAGCCACGAGCACCACGATGTCGAGGCACCCTCGACGTCGACCACGGACGAGGGCGAGGGGAGCACGCGCCGCTCGGCGCGGCATACCCATCATGTCGACGGCGGCGATGCTGCTCCTGAGACCGGCGGCTACGCGGTCTGGATCCTGGCCGGCTCCATGCTCGTCCTCGCGCTCGCGCGACCGCGGCTCACCGGCCTGCTCGAGGACCACGAGGCCGTGCAGGCCTGGCTCACCGTCTTTGTGTCCATCGCGCTGCAGGCGCTGCCGTTCCTCGTCCTGGGTGTCACGCTCTCGGCTGCGGTCGCTGTCTTCGTGTCGCCCGAGGCGCTGAGTCGTTGGCTGCCCAAGTCTCCCGCCGCGGCCGTGCCCGTCGCGGGACTGTCGGGGATGGCCCTGCCGGGCTGTGAGTGCGCGAGTGTGCCGATCGCAGGAGCCTTGGTATCACGGGGGATTCAGCCCGCTGTCGCCCTGACCTTCCTGCTCGCTGCGCCCGCGATCAACCCCATCGTGCTGGTCTCGACAGCGGTGGCCTTCGCGGGGGACTGGCGCGTCGTCCTCGCACGGTTTCTCGCTTCGCTCGTCACCGCGATCGTCGTCGGCTGGATCTGGCTCCGGCTGGGCAAGGACTCCGTGATCCGTATGCCGCGTCGCGCCCGGTCCGACGGCTCTCGCCTTGCGCGTTTTGTCGACGAGGTGAGTCACGACGTGTTGCACGCCGGGGGATATCTCGTCGTCGGTGCCGCCGTGGCCGCGACCGTCAACGTCGTCGTGCCGCGTTCGTGGATCGACACCCTGGCCGGCAACCTGCTCGTCTCGATCATCGTCCTCGCTCTCTTTGCCGTCATCGTCGCGATCTGCTCTGAGGCCGACGCCTTCGTCGCGGCGAGTCTGTCGGCGTTCCCGATGACGGCGCGCCTCGTGTTCATGGTCGTCGGGCCGGTGCTCGACGTGAAGCTCTTTGCCTTGCAGATCGCGACGTTCGGGCGGAAGTTCGCCATGGTCTTTGCCCCGCTGACGTTCGTCGTCGCGGTGCTCGTGGCCACTGTCACCGGGATGGTCCTGCTGTGATGATGGAGCCGCATGCGATGACTGCCCCCACCACCCTCACGGAGGCCCAGGCGTGAACAAGTCGATGCAGAGCACTGCCCTCTCGGTCATCGGGGTCATCTCGGTCGTGGCCGCGATAGGCGGCCTCTATCTCAACTTCGTCAAGCCGGTGATGCGCTGGCCGATCATCGTTGCGGCCCTCGTGCTCATCGCTGTCGCGGTCATCGGTCTGATCGGGCACGAGCGGGTCCGTGGCCGCCGCGAGGCCGACCCGGTGGCGCCCTACGAGAGCATGGATTCGGTTCACGACAACGATGGAGAGGTCCAGGCCCACGACCACGGCCGTGGACCGCGCATCGGCTGGCTCCTGATCGTCCCCTTCCTCCTGCTCGGTGTCGTCACGCCGGGACCGCTCGGGGCGTTCTCGGCCGAGCGTGACTCGGGTCGGATCGCGACCAATGGTGAGGCGCCCCTGTTCGACCCCATCGATGGTGGCGAGGACGGGGTGGAACTGGCCGTCGGCGAATACTCCATGCGGGCGCTCTATGACGACCCCAAGAACCTCGAGGGCAAGACGTTCTCGCTCACCGGCTTCGCCTCCACCCTGACCGACGGTGAGGGCTGGGCGCTGACCCGCATGTCGCTCAACTGCTGCGCCGGAGACGCGCAGGCCATCAAGGTGCGCGTGGTCGGCTCACCGGCTCCGGCCAACAATGAGTGGGTGACGCTCACCGGGAAGTGGAAGCAGTCCTCGACGCCGGCTGACGACCCTGCGACCCTGCCCGTGATCGAGGTGGACGACCTCCAGCAGATCGCGGCGCCAGCCAACCCCTACGAGTAGCCAGGTTGAAGTCGAGGTAGCGCGACATGCCGCAGTCACTCGAGGTTTGTGGCAAGTCGTGCTACCTCGACCCCCGGTCAGTGCGTCAGATCAAGGTCGGACTCGGGCACACCGAGCGCCCGCGCAAGTCGACGCAGCATCGCGATGCGCTTCGGTCGGGTGTAAACGTCCCCCGCAAAGATCTCCACGAAGGTCCAGTCCTCGTCCTCGGCGAGATGTCGGCGCGCAACATCGACAGCTCGCTGCCCGATGACGCGGTGGTGCTTGCCCTGGTACTCGCCGATGACCCGTTGGTCGCGCCACACGAAGTCGCCCTCCAGCATCCAGCCCGCGCTGCTGCCGTCAGCAAGCTCGAACTCCACGGCCACGTTCAGTTCGGGTGTCGGCAAGCCGCCGCGGTGGAACATCAGCCGAGCGCGCGTCTCCATCGGTGACTTCGCCCGTGGCGAGACCAAGGCGAGCGCTTGATCCAGCATGACCTTGCCTCTCGGTCTGACACGCGCGTCGAGAGTTGTCCGGATCAACTGGACGCCGTCCCCGGCTCCCTTGGCCTTATCCAGGAGTCGAGCCGTGACATCACCGGCAACGACGAGGTCGTCAAGCCCGAGGCCCCGGTCGAGGACTTCGCCCAAGTCGACGCCCAAGTCGACCCAGGTGTCAGCGAGACTCGTCACCGCGACGCTCGAGGGATGCTGGACCACGCGCCGACGCTCCAGCCCTCGGTGCCCGATGCACCCGTCTCGCCTGACGGGACCCGAGCGGCGACCGCACATCACGTTGAGGTCCGACTGCCGCTCCAGGGCTGCCGGGAGCGGGATGCCCCACACCATGGCCGCGCTGATGTGGGACAAGGCCACCGGGGCGCGCAACGCCACCAGGTAGGCCAGGGCCCTTTCGGTGAGGCTGGTCGGCTCGCTCTTCACCCGCGAGCCGCGGGTCAGGACGTGGAGCTCCTTGTTGCGGAGGTCTCGCGCAGAAACGCCGAGCGTGCGGGCCTCCGTCGTGGAGAAGGGGCGCGCCGCGAGGTCGTCCGGGAGTCGCTGCATGGATCGGAAGCATCCCCGAACAGCTACAACCGAGCGCAGAGTTATCCACAGTTGCAAGACCCAGGTGCCGCAGGTTGACGTCGAGGTAGCGCGACATGCCGCAGGCAGTTCCCTGCGCACGGCATGTCGTGCTACCTCGACGTCAAACGCCGCCGAACCCTCAGTGCGACGTGCAGGTCCCGAAGAGTTCGATGGTGTGGGTGACGTCGGTGAAGCCGTTGCGGCTCGCAACCTCGGTGGCCCACTTCTCGACCGCCGGGCCCTCGACCTCGACCGTGCGACCGCACTCTCGACACACCAGGTGGTGGTGGTGGGCGTCGGTCGCGCAGGAGCGATAGACGCACTCGCCGTCATCGGTCCTGACCACGTCGACGTCACCGTCGGCCGCCATGGCCTGGAGGTTGCGATAGACCGTGGCCAGACCGACCGAGTCCCCGCGCGACTGCAACTTGGAGTGCAGTTCCTGCGCTGAGACGAACTCCGGCGTCGCCGCCATGAGCTCGGCGAGGGCAGCGCGCTGGCGGGTGGGCCGGCGAGAGGTGCCGGCGGTGCTGGCGGTGCTGGCGGTGCCGACGCCCGCTGTGCCGGGCTCGGTGGAAGAAGTGGTCATCGAGAGACCTCCTCGGTGTCTTGATGGGGTGCGTGGTCGCCGGGTCCGTGGCCGTCGTGCTCGTCGTAGTGGTCAGCGTGCGGCGCGTGCCGGTGCCCGTCGTGGAGGTAGTCGACGTGGTCCTCATGGGGGATGGCGGGGTGGCCACACACCGGACCGTGTTCGTGCTCGTGGCGCTCGGCGCGATCGTGGGCGGCACGGCGGGCATGCGTCACGACCCCGCTGACGACACTCACCACGAGGAAGGTCGTGATGGCGAGCAGCACGATCGTCCCGCCCGACGGCGTCTCGGCATAGAACGAGACGATGACGCCGCTGACGCTGGACGCCACGCCGACGAGGGAGGCCCAGGCCAGACTGCTCCGGAAGCTGCGCGAGACAAGTTGGGCGGTGGCGTTGGGGATGATCATCAGCGCCGTGATGAGGAGCAGGCCGACGACCCGCATCGAGACCACGACCGTGACGGCAGTGAGGACGGACAGGGCGATGTTGTAGCGCATGACGGGCAGACCGACTGCGCGGGCGTACTCCTCGTCGTTGGCGACGGCGAAGAAGCGGTGCCGCAGCAGCCACGTCACAGCGACGACGACGACCGCCAGGACGGCGAACACGATGATGTCGGAGCGGCTCGTCGTCAGGATCGCGCCGAAGAGGTAGCCGGTGAGGTTGCCGGGTGACGTCGCCGTCGACTTCGAGATGAGGACGACGCCGAGCGCGATGCCGCCATAGAACATGACGGCGAGGGCGATGTCGCCGCTCGTGCGACCGGTGGCTCGGATGAGTTCGACGCCCACTGCCGCAGCCACGGCCGCGATGAGGGCGGTGAGGACAGGCATCGAGCCGGTCAGGATCCCGACGGCGACACCGGCGAGAGCGACGTGCCCGATGCCGTCACCGATGAGGGACATGCGGCGCTGGACGAGGAAGGCGCCGACGAGAGGGGCGGCCAGTCCGACGAGGACGGCCGCGACGAGTGCCTGACGCATGAAGTCGAGAGACAAGAGATCGCTCATGAACGCACCTCCCGTGGCGGCAGCGGGTCTGTGACGATCGCCGCGAGTGGGGCGGGCCGTTCGCCATCGGTGGGGGAGCCGTGGTGGTGTCCGTCGCCGAGCTCGTGGCCGCGGTGGCCTGCGGCGTATGCCGCCGGCGCGCCGTCGAAGTCGACGTGGCCATTGTTCATGCAGACGATCCGCGTCACGACGTCACGCAGGGGGGCGAGCTCGTGGGTGACGATGAGCATCGACGTTCCGCGCGCGGCGAGGGTCGACAGGACGTCGGCGAGGATGCGTTGGTTGGCGCTGTCGACGCCAGCCGTCGGCTCGTCCATGACGAGGACGTCGGGCTGGGATGCGAGGGCGCGGGCGATGAGCACCCGCCGCTGCTGACCACCGCTCAGGGACGCGACGTTCTCGCGTTCGCGGTCGCGCAGACCCACGGCGTCCAGGGCCTCGTCGACGACAATGGAGTCCTCGGCGTTGCTCGGACGCCACCACGGGCGGAGGGGGAGGCGGCCGGTCTCGACGATCTCGCGGACTGTGGCGCGGACGGAGGCCGAGAGCGAATGCCGTTGTGGCACATAGCCGATGCGTGGTTTGTCGTGGAACTTCGCCAAGGGTGTGCCGAAGAGGGAGACGTCCCCGCCGAGGTGATCGGAGAGCCCCAGCAGGCCCTTGACGAGAGTCGTCTTGCCCGAGCCGTTTGGGCCGAGGAGGGCGATGACCTCACCCGGTCCCTGCGACAGGGTGACCCCATCCACGACCTTGCGGTCGGCATACCCGAAGGACGCCGACCGCAGGGAGATGAGGGGTGTGCCGGTCACTGACAGTCCTGCCCCTTCTTGAGGGTCGCGAGGTTGGAGCGCATGACCTCAACATAGTTCGTCCCGGCCGAGGCGTCGGTGAGTCCTTCGATCGGGTCCAGGACGGCCACGGACGCACCGGTCTCCTTGGCGATCGTCTCGGTGAGGTCCTTGCTCACGAGGGTCTCGGCATAGACCGTGCTCACCTTGTGCTCGCGGACGTGCTCGACGATCTCCTTCATCGCGGCTGCATTGGGCTCGGCATCGGGGGAGAGCCCGGCAATGCCCTCCTGGTGCAGGTCGTAGCGGTCAGCCAGATAGGCGAACGCCGCGTGCCCGGTCACGAGGTCGCGGTTCGCGCAGGTCTTGAGCCCGGCCGTGAAGTCGGCGTCCAGCGTGGTCAGCTCGGCGACGAACGCATCGGCATTCTTGGCGTATGCCGCCGCGTTGGCCTTGTCGACCTCCGCAAGTTTCGTGGCGATCGCCTTGACGGCGCTCGCATAGCGGGTGGGGTCGAGCCAGAAGTGCGGGTCGATGCCGTCGGCCTGGCCCTCTTCGGCGTGGCCGTCCCCTTCGCTGCCCGCAGCGTGGTCATGGCCGTCATCGGTGGCCTTGATCGTCAGGTCGACGGCCGTGGCGACATCCAGGGTCTTGGCCGCGTCGACCTGCTTCACGGCTTCGTCGACGGCAGGCTGGAAGCCCTTCTCATAGACCGTGAGCGACGACTTGCCGACCTCGATGATGTCTCGGGGGGTGAGCTCGACATCGTGGGGCTCGGCCCCTGGTTTGGCCAGGCTCGTCACGGTGACGTGGTCGCCTCCGACGCGCTCCACGGCATACGCCAAGGGATAGAAGGCGGCAGACACGGCGACGGTGTCTCCGCCTCCGGATGCGTCGGGCGTGTCGGTCGACGAACCACAGGCGCTGAGTGCGAGGACGCCGACGACCGGCAGGACGAGGAGGGAACGCTTCATGACAACCATTCTCAACTCAATTGAGAATGGTTGTCAAATGTCCGGTCAGTTGGGGATCGCCTGGGTGATGGTGACGGCGGCGGCGATCGCCACGACGGCCACCCGCATGAGGCGCTCCTGTGCCGACAGGCGGGGCCAGCCGAGCAGGAGCAGCCAGATGAGGAACAGGGTCACGACGGCGACAAGGATCCAGCCCCAGCCCTCGATGATGACGCCCGCGACCATCAGCGCGAGGACGAGGAGGAACGGAACGACGCGGGGGAGCCCGGCCAACGTCTGGAGGATGGGCGCACTGGCGCGCTCGAAGGATTCGCGTAGTGGTGACACGAGCGAGGAGCCTAACGTGCCAACGGGGGTGACGGACGGCATACCCCGCTGGTCGACCGGAGTTGCGCGGCGCGAGAAACCGATGCGAGAGGGGCGTTGCGCGGCCAGTAACCTAGCGCGCATGGCCAAGGAAACCTCCACCGTCGATACCGTCGTCAATCTCTGCAAGCGTCGGGGCTTCGTGTTCCCCAGCGGAGAGATCTACGGCGGCACGCGTTCGGCATGGGACTACGGCCCCCTCGGTGTGGAGCTCAAGGAGAACATCCGTCGCCAGTGGTGGAAGTCGATGGTCATCGGCCGCGACGACGTCGTCGGTCTCGACTCCTCGATCATCCTGCCGCGCGAGACCTGGGTCGCCTCCGGCCACGTGGGCACCTTCACGGACCCACTGACCGAGTGCCTCAGCTGTCACAAGCGCTTCCGCGTCGACCACATGCAGGAAGCCCTCGCGGACAAGGCCAACAAGAAGGCGGGTGAGGGCGCGACAGAGGTTGACCCGGATTCGATCCAGCTCGCCGACATCGCCTGCCCGAACTGTGGCACCCGTGGTCAGTGGACGCAGGCCCGCGAGTTCAACATGATGCTCAAGACCCACCTCGGTGTCATCGAGGACGAGGGTGGCCTGCACTACCTGCGCCCCGAGACGGCGCAGGGCATCTTCGTCAACTTCCTCAACGTCCTGCAGACCTCGCGCAAGAAGCCGCCGTTCGGCATCGCCCAGACCGGCAAGAGCTTCCGCAACGAGATCACGCCGGGCAACTTCATCTTCCGCACGCGTGAGTTCGAGCAGATGGAGATGGAGTTCTTCGTCAAGCCCGGCGACGACACCGAGTGGCACAACTACTGGATCGAGGAGCGCACCCGCTGGTACGTCGACCTCGGCATCAACCCCGACAACCTGCGTCACTTCGAGCACCCGGCCGACAAGCTGTCGCACTACTCGACGCGCACCGTCGACATCGAGTACCGCTTCAACTTCGCCGGTAGCGAGTGGGGCGAGCTCGAGGGCATCGCCAACCGCACAGACTTCGACCTGTCGACGCACAGCAAGCACTCGGGCACCGACCTCCTCTTCTTCGACCAGACGACGGGTGAGAAGTACACGCCCTACGTCATCGAGCCCGCGGCCGGCCTCTCGCGAAGCCTCATGACCTTCCTTGTCGACGCCTATGTCGAGGACGAGGCGCCCAACACCAAGGGTGGCGTCGACAAGCGCGTCGTCCTCAAGCTCGACCGTCGCCTCGCGCCGGTCAAGGCCGCAGTGCTTCCCCTGTCGCGCAACGCCGACCTCTCGCCCAAGGCCCGCGACCTTGCCGCGTCCCTGCGCAAGCACTGGAACGTCGACTTCGACGATGCCGGAGCCATCGGCAAGCGCTACCGCCGTCAGGACGAGATCGGCACACCGTTCTGCATCACCGTCGACTTCGACACCCTCGAGGACCAGGCGGTGACGATTCGCGAGCGCGACACCATGGCGCAGGAGCGAGTCGCGCTCGACCAGGTGGAGGGCTATCTCGCCCAGCGCCTCATCGGCTGCTGAGATGCCTCGACCTATTGCGCATTCCGTCGCGAGGAGTTCGGCGACGAGCGACGGAATGCGCAATAAGTCGGTAGTGGGCTTGAAGTGAGTGACGTCGTTGCTGAGGCTGCCGCCAGCCTGTATGCCGTCCCGCTGGCCGAGTTCGTTGCGTCCCGGAAGGCATTGGCGGCGTCCGCGAAAGCTGACGGCGATGCGTCAGCGGCCAAGGAGATCCTCGCGCTGCGCAAGCCGACGGTCACGGCCTGGGCCATGAACCTCACCTCCCGCGACGATGCGGGCGTCGTTGCCAACCTGCTCGGTCTCGGCGCCCGGATGCGGGCAGCCCAGGCCCGCCTCGACGCCCGTGTGCTCACCTCGGTGAGGGGCGAGCGCGACGCGAGTGTGGCGGCATACGTCGACCGCGTTGCGGAGGTGACCACGGCAGCAGGTGCCGCTCTCAGCGCGAGCGGTCGCGACGAGGTGCGGGCCTCGGCGATCGCTGCGCTGGCCGATGAGAGCGCGGCCCAGGCGCTGGCGTCTGGTCAGTTGACGCGCTCGCTGAGCTACAGCGGGTTCGGCGAGGTCGACCTGTCAGGCGCGGTGGGGGTCACGAGTTCGGGTTCGATCATGTCGGTCCTCAAGGGAGGCAAGCCCGACTCTGCACCCGAGGCTGAGTCGCAGGCGCAGCACCCGTCCGAGTCCGACGACGATGACGACGAAGAGCTCACGGCCGAGGAGCTGGCCCAGGCCGTGGCTGACGCAAAGGCCGCCAAGACTGCGGCCAGGGCGCGCCGTCAGGCCGAGGCCGAGGTGAGTGCGGCCGAATCGGAGATGAAGCAGGTCCAGGCCGACCTCGAGTCGGCCGAGGACGCCGCGCGTGCCGCACGCAAGGCCGTTGTTGCCGCCCAGAGGCGACTGGACGCTGCCCGAAAGCGATTGGCGCATCCGTCGGGCTGACGCCCAGACCGTGTCGTGGTTGTCCGTAGGATGACGCGATGGATCGCCCTCGAAGTCCCATCCGGAACCTGCCCGCTCAAGCCGTGCGGAGGTTCCGGTGAATCAGGACACGGCTTTGGCCTTTGGTCTCGTGCTGCTCTTCGTTCTCATCGGTGGAGTGTTCGCCGCAACCGAGATGGCCCTGGTGTCATTGCGCGAGACGCAGCTCGGCGCGATGGAGAAGAGCGGCTCGCGTGGCGCCAAGGTCGCGAGGCTCGCGCGCGATCCCAACACATTCCTCGCGGCGGTCCAGATCGGTGTGACAGTTGCCGGCTTTCTTTCGGCGGCCTACGGTGCGACGACCCTCGCGCCCGATTTCGCTCCGTTGCTGACCCGACTCGGCCTCTCGGATGCAGCGGCTGAGCCGACGGCGCTCGTCCTCATGACACTGGTCATCGCCTACCTGTCCCTCGTCTTCGGTGAGCTCGTGCCCAAACGGCTCGCTCTGCAGAGGCCAGCCGCGATCGCCCTCACTGTGGCCCCACCTCTTGCGCACTTCTCAACCCTCATGCGCCCAGTCATCTGGTTCCTGTCGAGGTCGACCAATGCTGTCGTGAGGCTGCTCGGTGGCGATCCGGACGCGGCGGGGGATGAGATGAGTGAGGACGAGCTGCGCCACCTCGTGGGTCACCACAAGGATCTCGAGGCCGATGAGCGCAAGATCCTCCAGGACGTCTTCGCTGCGACGGACCGCAGCCTGAAGGAAGTCATGCGCCCCCGCGGCGAGGTCGACTTCCTCGATGTCACCGTGACGCTGGAGCACACCCGTGAGGTCATCCGGAGCACTCCGCACTCGCGATTCCCCGTCACCCGCAACCATTCGGTTGACGATGTCATCGGCTTCGTCCATGTGCGCGACCTGCTGTCGGCGGAGCCCGTCGAGGACGGTGAGGCCCGCACCATCGAGGCCCTGGTCCGAGAGATCCCCGTGATGCCCAGCAGTGGCCGAGTGCTGTCAGCCCTTACGCAAATGCGCCAGGGCGTGCACATGGCGCTCGTCGTCGACGAATATGGCGGCACCGACGGCATCATCACTCTCGAGGACATCGTCGAGGAGCTCGTCGGCGAGATCCGCGACGAGTATGACCCGGCCGAGGTGCTCACGTCGTCGCGGCGCTCGGGCGCAGACGAGGCGATGGGTGGCTCGGACGTCGACGGGGGCTTGCACCTCGATGACTTCTCGCATCTCATCGGCACGGACTTCGTCAACGAGCGCTACTTGACGGTGGCTGGTCTGGTCCTCGAGCGGCTGCAGCGCATTCCCTCGGTCGGCGACAGCGTCATGGTTGACGACCGCAAACTCACCGTCATCGAGCTGGACGGGCGCAGGATCGCTCGCGTCCGGGTCAGCCCTTACTCGACGTCACCTGCGGCGGACGGGCGGTCCTCGGCATCTGACGACCAAGACGACTAGAGCGGCAGACTCCATCCCTCGAGCGGTGCGGCGCCCAGGGAATGGAGTCTGCGCCAGCCGTGTTCTGATAGGTGAATGTTCAACTACCTAGCAAGGAGTGACTGAGATGGAGTTCGGCATCTTCACCGTCGGGGACGTCACGACGAACCCCACCACTGGCCAGACGCCCTCGGAGAACGAGCGCATCAAGTCCTCCGTCGCCATCGCCAAGAAGGCCGAGGAAGTCGGGCTCGACGTCTTCGCGACGGGTGAGCACCACAACCCGCCGTTCAGCGCTCCGGCCAACCCGACCGTCCTCCTCGCCCACATTGCTGCCCAGACCGAGCGCCTCGTGCTCTCGACATCGACGACGCTCATCACGACCAACGACCCCGTGCGGATCGCCGAGGACTACGCCTACCTGCAGCACCTGTCGGACGGCCGCATGGACCTCATGATGGGCCGCGGCAACACCGGCCCGGTCTATCCCTGGTTCGGCAAGGACATCCGCGACGGGCTCGACCTCGCGATCGAGAACTACGCGCTGCTGCGTCGCCTCTGGACCGAGGAGAACGTCACTTGGCAGGGCAAGTTCCGCACGCCGCTGCAGGGGTTCACGTCCACGCCGCGCCCGCTCGACGGCCTGGCGCCGTTCGTGTGGCACGGCTCGATCCGCAGCCCCGAGATCGCGGAGCAAGCTGCTTTCTATGGCGACGGCTTCTTTCACAACAACATCTTCTGGCCGCTGTCGCACACCAAGCAGATGGTGAACCTCTATCGCCGCCGCTACCAGCACCATGGCCACGGAAAGCACGACCAGGCCATCGTCGGGCTCGGCGGGCAGGTCTTCATGCGCGCCAACAGCCAGGACGCGGTGCGCGAGTTCCGCCCCTACTTCGACAACGCACCGGTGTATGGCCACGGACCCTCGCTCGAGGACTTCTCCCGCGAGACCCCGCTGACGGTCGGTTCGCCGCAGGAAGTCATCGAGCGTTATGCCACGATGGCCGACCACGTCGGTGACTACCAGCGCCAGCTGTTCCTCATCGACCACGCGGGCCTGCCGCTCAAGACCGTCCTCGAGCAACTCGACATCCTCGGTGGTGAGGTTGTGACCGAGCTCCGCAGGATCGCGGACGCTCGCCGCCCGGCCCACGTTCCGGTCACCGCCCCTCGCCACGCCGACCGGCTGGCCGCTCTCAACGCACCCGTGGAGGTGACGCCATGACCCGTCGCATCGTCGCCGTGAGCGCCGGCCTGTCCGAGCCCAGCTCGACGCGCTTGCTTACCGATCAACTCGTCGAGGCCGTCCGCCGTCACGTCACCGCCCACGGAGAGGACGTGGACGTGGAGGTCGTCGAGCTCCGTCCGCTCGCACGGCTCATCGCTGACCAGATGCTCACCCGCTTCCCGAGCGGTGAGCTGACGTCGGCGATCGAGAAGGTCATCGGTGCTGACGCGCTCATCGCCGTGACCCCAGTCTTCTCCGGGTCCTACAGCGGGCTGTTCAAGGGGTTCTTCGACAACCTCGACGTCAACGCCCTGGACGGCACGCCGGTCCTCGTCGGCGCCACCGGCGGCTCCGCGCGCCACTCGCTCATGCTCGACCACGCGATGCGACCGCTCTTCAGCTATCTGCACGCGTCGGTGGTGCCGACCGGAGTCATGGCGGCGACCGAGGACTTCGGCACGCCGGGCCTCGACCGTCGCGTCGACCGTGCTGCGGCGGAGCTGGTCACGGCGCTCCTCGGGGCCACAGCCGGAGCAGGTTCGGCCCACTCGGGCTTCCTGCCTGCCGACGACGAGCAGCGCGAGGCGGGCTTCACGGATCGTTTCGACGAGGTCACCGACTTCAACGACCTGCTCCGGCGCGTCACCGACTGAAAGACACGACTTCGTGCCCTTCTGAGATGCGCCTTGCTGCGCTCGTCATGTCCCAGAAGGGCACGAAGTCGTCAGCTGTGGCGGAGACTGGCGAGATGACTCCGTCGCGAAGCGAGGTCGACGACGACTTCGCTGAGTTCGTGCGCGCGCGCCAGCACCAGGTGCTGCGCGCGGCGCACCTGCTCTGCGGGGACCCTCAGGAGGCCGAGGACCTGGCGCGCGGTGCGTTTGTCGAACTGGCGCTGCATTGGAGCCAAGTGCGAGAAGACGTCCCGGACAGATTTGTCCGCTCAACTCTGTATCGCGACGCGATGGCGCTGCGGCACACCGAATCTCACGCGGTGCCGGTGCTAGATCGCCTCTCACCCAAGGATCGGGCGGTCACCGTCCTGCTCCACTTCGAGCACCGCAGTGAGCGCGACGCCGCCGAGGTCCTTGGCATCTCCATGGGCGGCGTGCGCAGCCGGGCTCATGCTGGTGATGGGCTCGACGGGTTGCTCGCCGATGCGGCCGAACCGATCATCGAGCAGGACTTCGTCGATGCCGCACGATCGGGCGCCCGGGCGAGGAAGCTGCGGCAACGCCGCATCGGGATCGGCTCAGCCGTCGCGGTGGCCCTCGTTGCGGTGGCGATCGTCGTCGTTCCGCGGGGTTCCACAACCGATCGCGCAAATCCGGTCCCGACCCCGTCGAGTCCCCGACCCACGTCCCTCGCACCATCGGCACAAAGGGACCCCGACACGTTCAGCCTGTCCACCGTGACGACTCAGGTGGGGCCAGACCTCAGCCAGGTCAACGCCCTGCCCAGGATCGACGACCTCACGAGGAGCCAGGTGGCCCTCCCCGAGACGTTGACCTTTGGCCCAGAGACTGTGATTCCCACCCTCGGCGAGGTCGGCAACAACAGCGCACCGGTGCGGGCGGTGCTCCTGAGGCGTTCGCCCGACGGGATGCGCCCGGTGCTCGTGAGGCCGACTCTGAGCAACCCCTTCGTCCTCGTGGAGGCTCTCACGCTCGAGCCCAATGTGGATGAAGGAGGGAACACCTCGGAGCCCCTAGAGGTCACGGCGATCGCCAACGACCGGCGGCACGTGATGTTCCTCCAGCCCGACAAGGTCCTGGTTCTCGACGCCTTCTCCGGCAAGGTGAGCACCTTCGCGGTGGCCGATGCCCACCTCGAGGGAGGCGGATGGACGCCCGACGGTCGGTCGGTCATCGCATGGTCCACGACTCGCGAGTGGCGCGTCACGCCGGCGACCGGGGCGGCGGACCGGTTGGGGCAGGTGGGGGCCGGCCTCGGTCGGCACAAGGTCGTAGTGGACGGCGATGGCACCATGCGGGTACTGGAGTTCGACGACCAGGGAAACAACACCAAGACCATCGGTGGTCCGCGAGTGCTCAGTGACGTCTGGGGCTCCACCTTCACCAACGTCGACAGCAGGGTCGCCACGGGCGGCTTCCTGAGCCAGGCGACTGCACTGGAGGCGAACATCCACCGCCCGCTACGGCTGTTCCAAGGCGTCTTCACCATTGACAGTTCCACCATGGCGCAGGCCCGACTCCTCCTCGCTCCCGGGAGCGAGGGCGTCGCGACGGGTTGCTGCGAGGTTCTGGGCTGGGCCTTCAACGACCAGGTCCTCATCCGCTGGAAAGGCCGCGATCTCCTCGCGTGGAACGTGCGCACGGGCGCGCTGACTCGTGTGTCCACCCTTCCAGTCAGCGGCGAGGGTTCACCGCTCGGCAGGGCCGGACTGGCCGTGGCTCTGGCTCCCTGAGCCCGTCTCGATCGGGCGCTGGGGGTCAGTGATCCAGTGGCTCCATGAGCCGATGTAGGGCGTGGCCTCGAACCCGGCGAGGTGCAGGGCGAGAGCCGTGTGCGCAGCAGTGACGCCCGACCCGCACGACGTGCCGATCTCGCTGCCCTCGTCAACGCCACATCCCGTGAAGTAGTCCCGCAACTCTCCTGCCGGGAGGAACCGGCCGTCGCTGCCCAACTGGTCCGCCATGGGTGCGTTGCACGCACCGGGAATGTGGCCGGCCACCGCGTCGATCGGCTCGGTTTCCCCGCGGAAACGTTCTCCCGCACGCGAATCGAGGAGTATGCCGTCCTGTGCCACTCGCGCCGCACCTGCGGCGTCGAGGACAGGCACCGATCCGGCATTCACGGTCGCGTCACCCGGCTCAGGAGAGGGGACCGCGGTTGTCACGTCGAGCCCGGCCGCCTGCCACGCAGCGAGTCCGCCGTCGAGCACCCGCACGTCTGCCAGGCCGGCCCAGCGCAGGACCCACCACGCCCGGGCCGATGCGAGCGACGTCTGCTGGTCGTAGACGGCGAGCGACTCGCCCTGGCGCACACCCGCCGCCCGCAGTCCCGCCTGCAGCACGTCGGGGTCGGGCAGAGGGTGTCGGCCGCTCGAACCGGGAGGCCCGGCCAGGACCGCATCGAGGTCGAGGTGGGGTGCGCCGGGAAGGTGCGCCGAGGCATACAGGGCAGGGCCGTCGCCGCCGAGGGAGTACTGGACGTCAAGGACGCGCATGGTTCCCGCGTCGAGGGCAGAAGCGAGTTCGACGGGCGTGATGAGCGTGGGCATGCGTCCCAGTCAACCAGTGAGAGACTGACGCGTCATGAGTGCTGAACCGATCGGCCCAGCCGTCACCGCCAAACCCGTTCTGCCACCGCTGCAGATCGGGCGCCACACCATTGAATCGCCCGTCGTCCTCGCACCGATGGCCGGCATCACCAACCGGGCGTTCCGTCGGCTGTGTCGTGAATACGGTTCTGCCGGGTCTGAAGCGGGTGGGGCGACCGGCGCGACGAGCCTCTATGTCAACGAGATGGTGACGTCGCGGGCGCTCGTCGAGCGCACCCCTGAGACGATGCGCCTCATCAGCCACGGCCACGAGGAGAACCCTCGGTCGGTCCAGCTCTATTCCGTCGACCCGGTGACCGCTGGCCTCGCCGCCCGCATGCTCGTGACCGAGGACCGCGCCGACCACATCGACCTCAACTTCGGCTGCCCCGTCCCCAAGGTGACCCGCAAGGGTGGGGGAGCGGCGCTGCCCTGGAAGACCGAGCTCTTCCGGGGCATTGTCAGCGCTGTCGTGCGCGAGGCCAACCCCTACAACGTGCCCGTCACCGTGAAGATGCGCATCGGGATCGACGACGACCACATCACCTACCTCAATGCCGGACGGATCGCCGAGGGCGAGGGCGTGGCAGCCGTCGCGCTGCACGCAAGGACTGCGGCACAGGCCTATTCGGGTCAGGCTGACTGGTCAGCCATTGCACGACTCAAGGAAGCCGTGACGTCTGTGCCGGTCCTGGGCAACGGCGACATCTGGTCCGCCGAGGACGCGCTCGAGATGGTCCGTCAGACGGGCTGCGACGGCGTCGTCGTCGGGCGCGGATGCCTCGGTCGACCCTGGCTCTTCACCGATCTCGCGGCCGCCTTCTCGGGCACGCCTTCTCGCGTCCAGCCCGGACTGCGCGAGGTGACGGACACACTCCGGCGCCACACGGCATACCTCGTCGATTTCTATGATGGCGACGAGCTCCGAGCCTGCCGCGACATCCGCAAGCACATCGCCTGGTACCTCAAGGGCTTCCCGGCGGGCTCAACTGTGCGCAACCAGCTCGCCCTCGTCGACAGCCTCCAGGCGCTCGACGACCTCATCGGCACGATGGACCTGGACTCTCCGTGGCCCGGCGATCCGGCGGAGGGCCAGCGCGGACGGGCCGGCTCACCCCGCGTCGTCGCCCTGCCCGAGAACTGGCTCAGGTCCCGGGAGCTCAACGAGGCTCAGCGCGCGCAGGTCGCGCAGGCCGAGCTCTCTGTCTCAGGTGGCTGACAGACTGCCTGCATGACCCAGATCGGTATGCCGGGTGGTTCGGTCGAGCGTCCAGCCATCTTCTTCCGCGACGCGGCACAGTTCAGGGCGTGGCTCGTGGCCCACCACGAGAGCGCGACCGAGCTGTGGATGGGGCTGCACAAGAAGCACGTCACTGACCGCGGGCTCACGTGGGAGGACGCCGTGCCCGAGGCGCTCTGCTTCGGCTGGATCGACAGCGTGTCGCAGCGCATCGACGATGACAGTCGGCGCCAGCGTTGGACGCCGCGCAAGTCCTCCAGCATCTGGAGCGCCGTCAACATCGCGCACGTCGAACGGCTCACGCGCGAGGGCAGGATGCTCCCGGCCGGAATCGCCGCCTTCGAGAAGCGCAAGCCGGAGCGCAGCGGCATCTACGCCTACGAGGCGGGCCAGGAACTCACCGAGGTCCAGCGGGCTCAACTGCTCGCCGACCCTGCGGCGGCGGCCTTCTGGGAGATCGCCTCACCGTCCTACCGCAAGGTCGCGGAGAACTGGGTTGTGACGGCCAAGCGTGAGGAGACTCGCGAGAAGCGGCTCCTCCAGCTCATCGACGACTGTGCCCACGGTCGCCTCATCCCGAGCCAGCGCTATGGCAACCAGCCCAAGTGGGTCGAACGAGCTGGCGCCGCAGCGGCGGACGCGACGACGTGACGGGTCCCACCGTTTAGGGTCAGTCGCGTGACCTACACAGCCGGCGATCGCGAACGCTGGGTCGCCGAGGACCCGGCCCACAAGCGCGCCGACCGCGACGACTTCGCCCGCGACCGTGCCCGCCTCGTCCACTCGGCATCTCTGCGGCGGCTCTCGGCCAAGACTCAGGTGCTCCAACCGGGTAGCGATGACTTCATCCGCAACCGGCTCACCCACAGCCTCGAGGTGGCCCAGATCGGCCGCGAATTCGGTGCCGCCCTCGGCTGCGACGCCGACGTCGTCGACACCGCATGTCTCGCCCACGACCTCGGACACCCGCCGTTCGGTCACAACGGTGAGACAGCGCTCAACGCGATCGCTGCCGACATCGGTGGCTTCGAGGGCAATGCCCAGACCCTGCGGATCCTCACCCGGCTGGAGCCGAAGCGCTTCCATGCCAACGGTGGTCCCGCCGGACTCAACCTCACCCGGGCCTCGCTCGATGCGACGACGAAGTACCCATGGGCCCGGGGTGAGTCGCCTTCTCCCACAGGCAAATTCGGCGTGTATGCCGATGACCTTCCTGTTTTTGAGTGGTTCCGTGTTGGCGCCCCGACGGGGCAGCGGGCCTTCGAGGCCGAGGTCATGGACTGGTCCGACGACGTGGCCTACTCGGTGCACGACGTCGAGGACGCCATCGCGTCGGGGCGCCTCGACCCGCGGTTGCTCCGCAGCGGCGTCGACGTCGACGCGGTGCTTGACGTGGCCACGGCGACGTATGCGACGGACCTTTCTCGCGACACTCTTGGTGAGGCGCTGGAACGCATCCTCGCCACGGAGGCCGTGCCCACGGCATACGCCAACACCCGGGTGGATCTCGCCCACCTCAAGGACATGACCTCACGCCTGATCGGCCGTTTCGTCCAGGTCGTCGAGACGGCGACACGCGAGCGACACGGTTGGGGTGACCTCGTCCGGCACGAGGCGGATCTCGTCGTGCCCGACGAGACGCGCGCCGAGTGCGCCGTCCTCAAGGCGACGGCCGCACACTTCGTCATGAACGCCGTCGAACGGGTCGAACTCCAAGCGGGGGAGCGCGACATCATCAGCGACCTCGTTGAGGCCTATCGGCACGATCCCACCCGGCTTGATCCCGAGCTGCGGGCGGACCACGACGATGCCCAGGACGACGGTGAGGCGTTGCGCGTCGTCGTTGACCAGGTCGCGTCCCTGACCGATGTGCGAGCGCTCCATCTGCACCGCCAGTGGACCTGACCGAGCAAACGGCTGGAGTCAGCGCATCACGTCGAGAACGTTCAGCTGCACCCCGTTGTCGTATGCCGCGTGCTCGGTGAGGGTGAGCCGCTGCGTGGCCTCGGTGTCGGTCGGGAACAGGCGCTTGCCCGTGCCGAGGACGACCGGGAAGACGAGCAGGTGGTAGCGATCAACGAGACCAGCCGCAGCCAAGCCCTGGGCGAGAGTGGCGCTGGCGTGGACGAGGATCGTTCCCTCCCCGTCGGACTCCTTGAGGGCGGCCACCTCGTCGAGACTCCGAAGGACGCTCGTGTTGTTCCACTCCGGGTTCTCCAAGGTCGTCGACACGACGTACTTGGGCATGGCGTTGTAGTCGGCGAACTCCTCCATGGTGGGCCAGACCGGCGCGAACTCGTCATAGCTCCGGCGGCCCAGGAGCAGGCAGCCGGCATCGGCCTGTTCGCGGCCCTTGATCTCGTAGGCGGCGTCGTCGTGCTCGACGACCTCGAACGTCCAGGCCGGTGACTCCACGACGCCGTCGAGGGTGATGAATTCGGAGACGATGAGAGTGCGCATGATGCTGATCCTGTCAGTTGCAAGGGCCCGGTGAGGGTGGTCATCTCCTCAACGAACGCCGACCTGGGGATACGACACTTCTCCCCAAATTTGTTCGCGGCATACTGAACACCCACACAGAAACAAAGCACACCGGGAGGAGCGCACGTGGCGGGTCGGATCAACGCTGACGACATCCAGTCCGTCAAGGAGCGCTCCTCGATCGAGGACGTCGTGCGTGACCACGTGACGCTGCGACCCGGCGGGGTCGGCTCACTCAAGGGTCTCTGCCCGTTCCACGACGAGAAGACGCCGTCGTTCACCGTGCGCCCGGCGGTCGGGGCCTATCACTGCTTCGGGTGCGGCGAGGGCGGCGACGTCATCTCGTTCGTGCAGAAGGTTGAGCACCTCACCTTCGCCGAGTCGATCGAGCGCCTCGCGGCCAAGATCGGCATGGAGCTGCGCTACGAGGAGGGCGGCGGCCCGCGCGAGGGTGGGATCGGCAAGCGTTCGCGCCTCATCGAGGCCCACCGTGTGGCCGAGGAGTTCTATGCGTCGATCCTTGTCGACCGGCCCGATGCTCGACCGGGACGCGACTACATGCGCGACCGAGGGTTCAACCGGGCCGTGGCCGAGCAATACGGCATGGGCTTCGCCCCGCGTGGTGGCGAGGACCTGACCCGGCACCTGCGCGAGAAGGGCTTCACCGAGGACGAGATGGTCACCGCCGGTCTGTCGGGGCGGGGGAGTCGTGGGCTCTATGACCGGTTCCGCGGGCGGCTCGTCTGGCCGATCCGTGACGTCACCGGTGACACGGTGGGCTTCGGCGCGCGGCGGCTGCTCGACGACGACCGGATTGCCGCGAAATACCTCAACACGTCCGAGACCCCGATCTACAAGAAGTCGCTCGTGCTCTATGGCCTCGACGCGGCCAAGAAGGCGATCGCCCGGGACCGTCAGGCCGTCATCGTCGAGGGCTACACCGACGTCATGGCCGCGCAGCTCTCCGGTGTCGAGGGTGCAGTGGCAACGTGTGGCACCGCCTTCGGTATCGACCACATCAAGATCTTGCGCCGCATCATGCGCGACGAGGCCGATGGTGCGCCCGCCAAGGTGATCTTCACGTTTGACGGTGATGCCGCCGGGCAGAAGGCGGCGATGAAGGCGTTCGGTGAAGACCAGCGTTGGGCTTCACAGTCGTTCGTCGCCGTCGCCCCCGACGGTATGGACCCGTGCGACCTCCGGCTCGCCAAGGGCGGCGAGGCGGTCAAGGCCCTCGTCGACGACGCCGTGCCGATGTTCGAGTTCGCAGTGCGCACGACGATGAAGCGCTTCGACCTCGAGACCCCTGAGGGGCGCGTCCAGGCGATGCAGGCCGTCGCCCCGATCATCAACTCGATCCGCGACTCGTCGTTGCGGCCCGAATACATGCGCAGCGTCGCCGGGATGCTCGGTGTCGAGGTCGAGCAGGTCCGGGGCGAGGTCCAGCGCGCCGGTCGCATCAAGGCCCGCGAGGGTTCGACCGACGGCGCGTCGTCGCGCCCGGCTGACCGCACGCCCGCGTCGACCGACGACGTGCCCGAACCGAACGCCCAGGAGGGCGCCGCAGCCCTGCCACCGCCGAACCTGCGCGACCCGGTGGTCAACAACGAGCGACAGCTCCTGCAGGCGCTCCTGCAGTACCCCACGCGGTTCACCACCGAGACGATCGACGCGATCCCGCCGGTGGCCTTCACGGCCCCCGCGCACGCGGCGATCTTCGACGGCGTGCGCACCGTCGCCGGTCGTGCCGCCGACCTGTCCACTGCGGGATGGGTTGCTGCCGTGACCGAGGCCGCGCCGCTGGCCGTGCGTGGGCTGTTGGCGGAGCTGTCGGTGGCGCCCCTGCCGACAAAGGTCGACACGACCACGGGCCTGCCGCCCCAGCGCTATCTCGAGTCGCTCGTCATCGGCGTCCACGACTCCGGCCTCAGCCGGCAGATCGCCGACGAGACCGCCGCGATCCGACGCCTGCAGAACTCACCCGAACCCGACCAGGAGGCCCTGCGTGCCCGCTCCCGCCGACTCATCGAGCTCGAGATGAACCGTGCCAGACTGCGTGATCGGCTGACGTCATGAAGCTCGGGCGTCTCGGGCGACGTGGACCCGAGCTTCCCGACGAGGTCACCTCGACCTTGGGGGAGCGAGCCACGGACGTCCTCTCGCTGGTGCGCGACGCGCGCTCCAGGGCATACATCGTTGCGACCACAACGCATGTGTATGCCGTCCGCGACAGTTCCGTGGTTCTCGACCGGCAGTGGCACATGGTCGACACCGGCTCGTGGGACGACGAGACGGCTCGCCTCACGGTGAACTGGGTCGACAAGGCGCCAGCGACGGTGTGGGAGCTCGCCGAGCCGGGCACCTTCCCGCAGGTGTTCCGTGAGCGTGTCCAGGCCACAGTCGTGCTCTCGGACGAGGTCGACCTCGGCGTGAAGCGCAAGGCCAAAGTCGTCGTTCGCAAGGACCTTGCCAACGGTGCGCTCATGGGCCAGACGATCCTTGGCCGCGGTGTGCGGTCCACCGATCCGGGTGTGCGTGAAGAGACCCGAGCAGCCCTTGACCGGCTCCGTGAGCAGGTCGGACTCGACTGAGTCGCTCCGCAGGAGCTGGGTGGCTCGGGGCGTTTTCGTGACAGGCCCCACCCTTTGCTATCGTTGCGCAGCGCGCCGCCTGCGGCACGCTCGTGCAGCAGAACGGCACTGACTCAGTGTCGCTTCGAATGCATTCCCCTGTAGCTCAATTGGCAGAGCAGCCGACTGTTAATCGGCAGGTTGTTGGTTCGAGTCCAACCGGGGGAGCAGTACGACGAAGGGCCCGGATCATCGCGATCCGGGCCCTTCAACGTTATGGTTTGGCGCGGTCAACCCTTGGGGTCAAGGTTCTGGACGTTCGTGCCGCCGAGGCCCGTGCTCGGCATGACCCCAGTGCCCAGGGGGACGCCTGGCATGGCGTTGGTCATCGTGCCCCCGGCGGTCTTGCCGCGCTTGTTGATCCGGCGCTCGATTCGCCCGGCGATGACTGTCAGTCCGTAGTTCAGCGCGATGAAGATCAGCGCGCAGAGGATGTAGGCGGGGATGACGTTGCCGTAGGCCGTCCCGACGTTCTTGGCCTGTTCGAGCAGCTCGGGATAGGTGATGGCCGTGCCCAGGGCGCTGTCCTTGAGGATGACCACGAGCTGACTCACCAGTGCCGGGAGCATCGCGGTGAGCGCTTGGGGGAGCTCGATCGAGCGCAGGGACTGCGACCGCGTGAGGCCCACAGCGAGCCCAGCCTCACGCTGGCCCGTGGGGAGACCGAAGACGCCCGACCGGACGAGTTCGGCAATGACCGCGCCGTTGTACAGCGTCAACCCGGTGACGACCGCGGCGAAACTGTTGTTCTCGACGCCGAAGAGATCCTTGCTGGCGTAGTAGTAGAAGGTGAAGTACATCATCAGCAGGACTGGCACGGCCCTGAAGAACTCGACTACCACTCCGCAGAACCACCGGATGGCGCGGTTCTGGGAGAGCCTGCCCATACCGAAGACGATGCCGAAGGTCATGGCGAGCACGATCGAGACGACCGCGGCCTTCAGGGTGGAGATCACTCCTGGGATGACGTATTCGGTCCAGATATCGGCGGTGGCCAAGGGCCTCCACAGGGCTCCTGCCAGCTGTTCGGCCTGATTGAACTTCCAGACGACGGCGCCAAAGATGGCAGCGATGAACAGGCCGCCGACGACAGTGAGGATGAGGTGGCGCAGGCGGGCCTTGGGGCCGGGGGCGTCGAAGAGGACGTTCTGGGCGCTCATCGCTTCACCGCCAGGCGCTGCGACATCCACGTGAAGAGCATCCCGGTCGGGAGCGTGAGAATGACGAAGCCGGCAGCGAAGATCAGGAAGACACCGATGGAGGCCGTCTCGTTCTCCATGACTTCCTTCATCAGACCTGAGGCTTCGGACACGGAGATGACCGAGGCGACCGTGGTGTTCTTCGTCAGCGCGATGAGAACCGAGCCGAGCGGGGCAATCGCACCGCGGAACGCCTGCGGCATGATCACCTGCGTCAGCGACTGGATGAAGGTCAGGCCGATGGCGCGCGCGGCCTCCGCCTGGCCCAGTGGGACGGTGTTCACACCCGAGCGCAGCGCTTCGCAGACAAAGGCCGCGTGGTAGACCGCGAGGCCAATGATCGCGTAGCGAATCGCGGTGTCGGTGATGTAGGTCTGCGACTCGGCCGAGGTGACGTCGATGGCCAGGATGGTCCAGACCCCGAGTGAGAGGAAGACGAGGATGAGCGTCAACGGGGTGTTGCGCACCGTGTTGACATAGAACGCGCCGACGTTGCGCAGAACCGCGATGGGGGACACGCGCATGATCGCGAGGACGGTGCCCAGGACCAATGCGCCAATGGCGGAGAAGAACGTCAGGTAGATCGTCATCCAGAAGGCACCGAGGACGTCGTAGTTCCTCAGGATCTCACCCATGGGTCACCCTTCAGGTGGGTTGGGAGCGGGCGCGTATGCCGCCCGCCCACCGAGAGGTGAGCGGACGGCATACGCCGTGGTGCGGTTCGCGCAGCGTCAGGCGCAGGCGGCCGGGGTGGGCGGGTTGCCGGGGCCGGGCTTGTAGTTCGCCGGGCCCAGGTTGTCGTCAATCGCCTTCTGCCAAGCGCCATCGGTGAACGCCTTCTTGAGGGCCTCGGTGACCTTGTTGCAGAGCTCGACGTCGCCCTTCTTGAGTCCGACGCCGTAGTTCTCCTCGGAGAAGGGCTTGCCGACGAGCTTGAACTTGTCCTTGAACTCGGCCTGCGCGGCGTAGCCCGCGAGGATCGTGTCGTCGGTGGTGAGAGCATCGACCTTCTTGCTCGTGAGCGCCGGGAGGCACTCGGAGTAGGTCGAGTACTCGAGGAGCTGGACGCCGGGGTACTTGTCCTTGACCTTCTGAGCGGGGGTCGAGCCCTTGACCGAGCAGAGCTTCTTGCCGGTGAGGGTGTCGGCGCCGGTGATGCTCGTGTCGTCACTGCGGACGAGGAGGTCCTGTCCTGCGACGAAGTAGGGGCCGGCGAACGTGACGTCGGCCTTGCGCTTGTCGGTGATCGAGTACGTCGCGAAGATCATGTCGACCTGCCCGGTCTTGATGAGCGTCTCGCGCTGAGGAGAGGGCGCCTGGACCCACTCGATGTCGCCCTCGGCGGTGCCGAGCTCCTTGGCGACGTACTTCGCCATGTCGATGTCGAAGCCGGTGACCTCGGTGCCCTTCTTGAGGCCGAGGCCGGGCTGGTCGAACTTGATGCCGATCTTGAGCTTCTTGCCGGCTGTGTCGCCCCCCGTGGCGGCGTCGCCGCCGTCATCGCCCCCGCAGGCTGCGAGACCGAAGGCCAGGGCGGCCGCTGCGCCGATGGCGCCGATCCGTCGTGCGTTCATCTGGTTTCCTCCTGTGATGTCGGCACGGTGCGTGCCTGGATGTGGAGTCGTGAAGTTGGGGTCCTCAGATGCCTCAGTGGGTGAGGATCTTGGCGAGGAAGTCCTTGGCCCGGTCGCTCTTGGGGTTGGTGAAGAACTCCTCGGGGGTGTTCTCCTCGACGATCTGGCCGCCGTCCATGAAGACGACGCGGTTGGCCGCCTTGCGGGCGAAGCCCATCTCGTGGGTGACGACGATCATCGTCATGCCGTCCTTGGCGAGTCCGACCATCACGTCGAGGACCTCGTTGATCATCTCGGGGTCGAGTGCGGAGGTCGGCTCGTCGAAGAGCATGACCTTGGGTTCCATCGCGAGGGACCGGGCGATGGCGACGCGCTGCTGCTGACCGCCGGAGAGTTGCGCGGGGAACTTCTGGGCCTGCTGCGCAACGCCGACCCGCTCGAGCAGCTCCATGCCGCGCTTCTCGGCGGCGTCCTTCTTGTGCTTGCGGACCTTGATCGGGCCGAGCGTGACGTTGTCGAGGATCGACTTGTGGGCGAACAGGTTGAACGACTGGAAGACCATGCCTACGTCTGCTCGGAGCTGGGCGAGGGCCTTGCCCTCCTCGGGGAGCTTCTTGCCGTCGATCGTGATCGTGCCCGACTCGATGGTCTCGAGCCGGTTGATTGCGCGGCACAGTGTCGACTTGCCGGAGCCGGACGGGCCGATGACGACGACCACCTCTCCCTTGCCGATCTCCATCTGGATGTCCTTGAGGACATGGAGGTCGCCGAAGTGCTTGTTGACGTCCTTGAGGACGACCAGGGGCTCAGTCATGGCGTGCAACCTACCGGTACGTGTCGCCCGTCAGGCGTCACTGGGCCGATGCGACACCGTTTCGCAACGAAGAGATGGGTATGCCGGGTGGTCTCGCCGCGCAGGTAGGCTCGGTTCCGCTTCAGGGGCGGTAGCTCAGTTGGTCAGAGCAGCGGACTCATAATCCGTCGGTCCTGGGTTCAAGCCCCAGCCGCCCCACCCTCGGGATGTATGACTCCGCCTGATGCTTGACGTTTGGGCTTCACCTGATGCCTGACAGTGTTCCGGTTGATGGTTGACAGCTACTTCGGCTGATCCTTGACACTCCCTCAATGAGGGAGATGAGTGTGGCTGAGCAGCGATACAAGGCGGTTCTGGCAGTCATCAGTGACGGCCGGACCATCACGGAAGTCGCGTCCGCGTGGTCGGTGTCGCGACAAACCCTGCACGAGTGGCTGGCCCGGTACGAGCAGGGCGGCTTGGAGGCGTTGGCGGATCGATCGCACCGTCCGGACGCGTGTCCGCACCAGATGCGCCCCGACGTTGAGGTCGCGGTCCTGGAGATGCGTCGGGTCCACCCCGGTTGGGGCCCACGCCGGATCGTGTTCGAACTGGCCAAGAAGAGCACCACCACGTCAGAGTCCGGGGTGTACCGGGCGTTGCGACGCGCGAACCTGATCGACCCCACCGCTCGGCGGCGTCGCCGCGAAAACTGGAAACGGTGGGAACGCGGCCGACCGATGGAGTTGTGGCAGATGGACGTCGTCGGTGGGATCGGCCTGCGTGACGGGACCACCCTGAAATGCCTGACCGGTGTCGATGACCACTCCCGGTTCTGCGTGTGCGCAGTACTGCTGGTCAAGGAACGCACCCAGCTGGTCTGTGACGGCCTCACCGCCGCGTTGCGCACCCACGGCGTGCCCGAACAGATCCTCACCGACAACGGCAAGGTGTTCACCGGCCGGTTCAACCACCCGCCCACCGAGGTCCTGTTCGACCGGATCTGCCGGGAAAACGGCATCGAGCACCTCCTGACCAAACCCCGCTCACCCACCACCACCGGCAAGATCGAACGGTTCCACCGCACCCTGCGCGCCGAGCTCCTCACCGGAACCCTGTTCGCCTCACAGCAGGCTGCGCAGCAAGCCCTCGACGAATGGGTCACCACCTACAACCAGGACCGGCCCCACCAATCCCTGGACATGGCCACCCCAGCAGAGAAATTCGCCGTGGCCACACCCCGAACCTTGCGCGAGCAACCTGACCGCGACGGACCCGAATGGGTCGCCCGCAAGGTCTCCACCGTCGGTGTCGTGTGCGTGTCCTGGCAGCAGGTATCCGTCGGACGTCACCGCGCCGGAGAACGCTGCGACGTCCACGTCGGCCCAGAAACCCTCCAGTTCTGGATCGGCAATGAGCTGCTGCGCACCGTCCGCCGTGAAAGCACCGGCCCCGTCCGCAACAAACGACCCCTGGGAGGTGCACTCACCAAGCACCGCACGACAAACTGAACGTTAGGAGTGTCAAGGATCAACCGGCGTAACACCGTCAACCATCAACCGAAGGCCCACCGCCCCCACCCTCGGGACGAGTGAGGGCGGGCCGACCCGCAGTGGGTCGACCCGCCCTTGCTCATGCATCGGGTCAGCAGGTCTTGCCGGACTTCCCCTTGCAGGGGGTGGTGCCCGGGGTGGTGCCCGTCCCTGTGGCTGTCGTCGCGTTCAGCCCGTCGAGCTTGACGATCGTGCCGTTGAGGCGCTGTCCGACATAGACCGTCCCCTGGTGCACGCCGATGGCCCAGGCAAGGTCGGGAGCCTTGGCCAGCGCGGTCCAGGTCATGCCGTCCGCGCTGCGATAGATGGCTCCGGGAGAGAGCGCATAGATGAAGCCGTCACCGGGAATGTCGAAGTCGAGCACGTTCCAGCCGGTCGTCGGCAGCACAGTGGTGGCTCGGGTGCCGTCAAAGGCGACGACCCCCTTCGTGTAGTTGGTGCAGAGGATCTTGCCCTTGAAGACCTCGACCGCGCGCGTCTCGAGGGTGTAGCACGGGTTCACGTCGGGCATCGTCGTCCACGTGGTGCCGTCGAACACGCGCAGGGGAGCGCCCTCCTGCACAGCCTCGGCCTGCATGTACATCTTTCCGTTGAGCGCCGCGGCCCAGTAGTAGCGCTCGCGACCAACTTCGGTGATCGACGTGTCCGAGGCGACCATCGACCAGGATGTCCCGCCATCGGTGGACCGATAGGCGGCCGCACCACCCTTGCCGGCCGCAACGTTCTTTGCCGACCCCACCATCCACAAGTCCGAGCCGGTGAGAGTGGCCACGTCGAAGACGTGCTCAGCTGGTGCCTTGTATTCGTTGGTCCACGTGCCGCTCTCGTTGGTGGAGAAACCCTGGTTGGCCGAAGGCATGCCGGTCGGGTCGGTCCACGGGGCATAGAGCTTGCCGTTGATCCTGCGGTAGGTCGTGATCTCCTCGGTCGGGGCAGTCAGGCCGGACTCGGCGAACTCCCTCGTCACCGGATCGAAGGTGCTGACCTTGGTCGGCCCACCGTTGACGATGAAATCGCCGTAGCCGACGTAGAACTTGCCGTTGTCCATTGTCAGGCTGCGAATCGTGCGACCGGACTCGTTCGGTTTTGCCATCGCCTGCGGACTCACGCCAACCACAGATGTGGGATAGGTCGGTGGCGTCGCGGTGGTGGGTGGGGGAGGAGTCGGTCTTTTGGCCTGGGCCGGGGCGACGGCCAGACAGCTGATGCCAGCGGCGGCGACGGCAACTGCAGCCAGCAACGGACGGGCGAAGGCTCTGTGGGTTCCCATCGTGGGTTCTCCTCGTGGTGCTAGCAGGAACGCCCGAAAGACCGGGTCTGCTCATATCGTGGGGCTCTGGGCTATATGCACGCAACCCGAAATGACCAAAAGAAATAGTTCATTGGGCTTACTGTGCTTACAAGCTCTAGGAAATAGTCACTATGGAAAGGCCCTACCTAAGAACTAGTTATGCGGGTGAAGATGCGGCGCGGTGGCTGCGCCCCGCGCAGGCGCGTGTCGCGCATGGTGTTCGTGGTGCTGATGCGGCATGATGAGCCTCGTGGTTCACGAGTTCGCTCGTGAGGCGCGTGAAGACTGAAGTCAACGGCACCGATGTGTGCCTGCATAGCGAGCTGACCGGCATACAGAATCTGTTGCCTCCAAGAGACACGTGCGACGGCGTTGGGGAAGACGTCCCTTGCACGTGAAGGAGGCCAGGATGTCTGTCGCTACGCGACGTGTGTCGACCCGGGGAGTGGTGTTCATCCACTCGGCCCCGGCAGCGCTGTGCCCTCACATCATTTGGGCGCTCGAGTCCGCTACGGGCTCGCGCGTCACCATCAACTGGACTCCGCAGCCCGCTGCGCCCGGCTTCAACCGCGGTGAGTGGTCCTGGATCGGTGAGCAGGGGATGGGTGCGCGCATGGCCTCCACGCTGCGCGGATGGCAGGGCCTGCGCTACGAGGTGACCGAGGATCCGAGCGCGGGTTGCGACGGCTCACGGTGGTCACACACCCCGAGCCTGGGCATCCATCACTCGACGACCTCTGCCAGCGGTGACGCCGTGATCAACGAGGAGCGCCTCAAGGAGATCCTCATGCTCGCCCAGGGTTCGCCCGAGGCAATCCAGGAGATGGTCGAAGAGGTCCTCGGCACGGATTGGGACAACGAGCTCGAGCCGTTCCGCTATGCCGGCGAGGGCGCGCCGGTCCGCTGGCTGCACAAGGTCGGCTGACGCGCCGACCGCATCACGGCACCTTTAGGCACATCACGAGGCCCGCTCCCGTACAGGGGGAGCGGGCCTCGTGCATGCGTCCTCAGCTCACAGGGCGGGGTCCTCCGGGGAAGTCCGAGCCTGCGAGGAGATCACAGGGCGGGGTCCTCCGGGGAAGTCCGAGCCTGCGAGGAGATCACAGGGCGGGGTCCTCCGGGGAAGTCCGAGCCTGCGAGGAGATCACAGGGGAATGTTGCCGTGGTCGCCTCGGCGTTGGGGCGCCTCGGCGATCGCGCTGGCCAGGGCGGAACGGGTCACGTTGGGCTCGACGATCTCGTCGACGACCCCGATCTCGACGGCGCGCGCAAGGCCACCGGAGAGGCGGTCGTGCTCCTCGGCGAGTTGCTGCTCCACCGCGGCACGATCGGCGTCATCGACCTCAGCGAGGCGACGACGGTGCAGGATGCGGATCGCCGCGACCGAACCCATGACCGCGACGTGCGCGGTGGGCCAGGCGAAGACCTTGGTGGCGCCGAGCGAGCGGGCATTCATCGCGATGTAGGCACCGCCGTAGGTCTTGCGGGTCACGAGGGTCACCCGAGGCACGACAGCCTCGGCGAACGCGTGCAGCAACTTGGCCCCGCGCCGGACGACACCGTCCCACTCCTGGCCGACACCCGGTAGGTAGCCGGGGACGTCGACGAGGACGATGAGCGGCACCCCGAACGCGTCGCACATGCGCACGAATCGAGCAGCCTTCTCGGCCGATGGGGAGTCGAGGCAACCACCGAGGCGCATCGGGTTGTTGGCGATGACGCCGACCGTGCGGCCACCGAAGCGACCGAGCTGCGTGACGATGTTCGGAGCCCAACGCGGGTGCAGCTCAATGGAATCGGCGCCCTTGTCGAGGACGTTGTCGACGACTGGGTGCACGTCGTAGGCGCGCTTGGCGGATTCGGGGAAGGTCGCCTCGAGGTCGAAGTCCTCGACCTTGGAGACGTCGAGCGTCCCCTGATCGGCGAGCAGCGAGCACAGCTGGCGACCGCGCTCGTAGGCCTGCTCGGTCGAGTCGGTGACGATGTGGACGACACCGCTGCGGCGACCGTGCGGTTCAGGCCCGCCGAGGCGCAGGGCATCGACGTTCTCACCAGTGACCGAGCGGACGACGTCAGGTCCGGTGACGAAGATCCGCCCGTCCGGAGCGAGGATGACGATGTCGGTCAGGGCGGGACCATAGGCCGCGCCGCCGGCTGCCGCGCCGATGACGACCGAGATCTGGGGGATCTTGCCCGACGCCCGGGTCATGATCGCGAAGACCAAACCCACGGCGTGCAGGCTCACGACACCCTCGGGAAGGCGTGCGCCTCCGGAGTGCCAAATGCCGACGACGGGTATGCCGTCCTCAAGCGCTCGCTCGTAGGCAGCCACGACGACCTTGCAACCGGCGATGCCCATGGCGCCGCCCATGATGGTGGCGTCGGAGCAGAAGGCCACCGCACGCACGCCCTGGCAGGTGCCGACGGCGGCGAGCATGCCCGAGTCGTCCTCGGGGGTGATCAGCTCGACCGAGCCGTCGTCGAAGTACGCCTCGAGCCGCAGCCGCGGGTTGCGCGGGTCGGTGGCCCGGTCGGGCTTGGGCTTCGTCGCAGCGGACGCGGTTGCTGAGGACTCGTTGGGCTGGCGCGACATCAGGCGCTCTTCACGGTGAGGGCCACGTTGTGACCGCCGAAGCCGAACGAGTTGTTGAGCGCCGCGATGTCGCCGTCGGGAAGCGTGCGGTGCTCGCCTCGAACGACGTCGAGTGGGATCGCCGGGTCGAGGTTCTCGATGTTGATCGTCGCGGGGGCGATGCGGTGGTGCACGGAGAGGATGGTGAACAGCGCCTCGAGTGCACCGGCGGCACCGAGGAGGTGCCCGGTCATCGACTTCGTGCCGCTGACGCACATGCCGTCGGTGGCGTCGCCGAAGGCCCGGCGGATGGCCTTGGCCTCGGCGATGTCACCCACCGGGGTCGACGTCGCGTGCGCGTTGATGTGGACGATGTCCTTGGCGGTCAGCCCGGCGCGCGCGACGGCTTCCTTCATGGCGCGAGAGGCCCCGGCACCCTCGGGATCGGGCGCGGTGATGTGGTGGGCGTCGGACGACATCCCGGCAGCCGAGAGCTCGGCATAGATCCGGGCGCCGCGGGCCTTGGCGTGCTCCTCGGATTCGAGGACGATGACGGCGGCACCCTCGCCCATGACGAAGCCGTCACGGTCGGTGTCATAGGGGCGTGAGGCGTGCGTCGGGTCGTCGTTGCGGGTCGACAGTGCCTGCATCTGGGTGAAGCCAGCGAAGGGCAGCGGGTGGATCGCGGCCTCGGTGCCACCGGCGACGACGATGTCCGCGCGGCCGAGGCGGATCTGGTCCATGGCAAGGGCCATCGACTCAGCGCCGGATGCGCAGGCTGAGACGGCCGTGTGGGCGCCGGCGCGGGCGCCGAGCGCGAGTGAGACATTGCCGCTGCTCGTGTTGGGCATGAGCATCGGGACGGCGAGCGGGAAGACGCGACGCACGCCCTTCTCCCGCAGGTTGTCCCACTGGTCGAGGAGGGTGTGGACGCCACCGATGCCGGTGCCGATCGCGACCATGAAGCGCTCGGGGTCGACCTCGGGTGAACCGGCGTCGGCCCAGGCCTCTCGCGAGGCCACCATGGCGTACTGGGCGCTCGGGTCCATCCGGCGGCACTCGACCTTGGTGAGCACCTCCTCGGGGGACGTGTGGATCGAGGCGGCAAAGGTGACGGGCAGTTCGTACTTCTCCACCCACTCCTGGGCCAGGGTGCGGGCACCCGACGTGCCGGCGAGGATCGCTTCCCACGTCTGGGTGATCGTCCCGCCAAGCGGGGTGGTTGCTCCAAGACCCGTGACGACGACGCGACGTTCGGTGCTCATGGCGATGACTCCTTGACGTGGGGTGGTGTCCCGGCGCCGCCCCCACATCGTGAGGACGGCGCCGACGGAACAGCTGAGATCAGCTCTGGCTGGACTTGATGAACGTGACGGCGTCGCCGACGGTGCGGAGGTTCTTGACCTCGTCGTCGGGGATGCGCACGCCGAACTTCTCCTCGGCGTTGACGACGATCGTCATCATCGACAGCGAGTCAATGTCGAGGTCGTCGGTGAACGCCTTGTCACTCTGGACGGTCTCGGGGTCGAGTCCGGTCTCCTCGTTGACGATCTCTGCGAGACCCGCGAGGATCTCCTGCTCGCTCTGAGCCATGTCCTTGCTCCTTCATGGTTCGGTCCGCCGGGTGCGGACGCTCTGGGGGTGGTGCGGGGTGGTGCTGGTGGTGCGGTGGTCCGTGATGACCCGCGGACCGCGGGAGTCTCTATGGCAGAACGACGACCTGCGCGGCATACACGAGTCCTGCGCCGAAGCCGATCTGGAGGGCCAAACCACCGCGAGGGGCGAGGCCCTCGCGCAGCAGACGCTCGGTCGCGAGGGGCACCGAGGCGGCAGACGTGTTGGCCGAATCGACGATGTCGCGGGCCACCGCGACGTGATCGGGGATCTTGAGCTGCTTGCACATCGCGTCGACGATGCGAACGTTGGCCTGGTGGGGGATGAACGCATCGAGCTGGTCGACCGTGACACCGGCGGCATCAAGGGCCCTTTGCGCCGCGGGCGCCATGCCCCAGATGGCCCAGCGGAAGACGCTCTGGCCCTTCATCCCGATCGTCGGCCAGTCGAGGCCCTTGTCCCGCATCTCGACCCAGCTGTCGTTCTGGGCGATGACATCCCACTTGTCGCCCTCTGAACCCCAGACCGTCGGCCCGATCGCGGGCGTCTCGGACGGCGACACGATCGCAGCGCCGGCACCGTCACCGAAGATGAAGGCCGTGCCGCGATCGGTCGAGCTCGTGAAGTCGGAGAGTCGCTCGACACCGACGACGAGGACGTTGCGGGCGCTGCCGCCGCGGACCATGTCGTGAGCCAGGGCGATGCCGTGGCAATAGCCCGCACAGGCCGCAGAGATGTCGAAGGCGGCCGGTGAGTTCATGCCCATGAGGTGCGCGAGCGCCGGTGCGGCTGCGGGAGTTTGGTAGGGGTGGGTGATCGTGGCGAGGATGACCGCATCGATGTCGGTTGCTGCAAGACCGGCCATCTCCAGGGCGTCCCGTGACGCGGCCTCGGACATCTCGATGACGCTCTCGCCGTCACCGGCGCGGTAGCGGCTCTTGATGCCCGAACGTTCCTGGATCCACTCGTCCGAGGAGTCGATCGCTTCGACGATCTCGGAGTTGAGGACGAGGCGACGAGGCCGGTAGGCGCCGATCCCTGAGATGCGGGTGTGTGCGGCGCCAGTGGTGGAGTTGATGAGGGCGGCCATGCTGGCTCAGCCTTCCTGGGGGTGCAGGCGGAGGATGGGCTGGCCGGGCGAGACGGGGTCGCCGTCCTCGACGAGCCACTCGACGATGCGGCCACCATGCGGCGCCACGACGTCATAGGTGTCGCGCAACGTGCCCACGGTGGCAATCACGCTGCCGGTCTCGACGGACGTGCCGAGCTCGGTCGCGGTGAACGAGACCATGCCCTTGGCCGGGCTGATGACCAGGCGCCAGGTCGGGTCCTGCGCGACGCCACTCGAGACGGCATGCTCCTTGACCATCCGGTGGGCCTGCTCGAGATCGTCCGGGGACTTGAGCGCGAGGATCTCGACGTCCTTGAGGGTGCGCTTGGCCAGTCCGGCCAAAGTGCCCGCCGGAGGGATCTCGATGATCCCGGTGACGCCGAGCTCCTTGAACGTCTCCATCGTCAGGTCCCAGCGCACCGGGTTGCTCACCTGACTCACGAGCCGGCTGAGCACCTCACGGCCGCTGTGGACGACGGCGCCGTCGCGGTTGGAGACAAGGGGCACGCGGGCGTCGTGCGTCGACATCGCCTTGGCGTAACGCCCCAGCAGGTCGACGGCAGGCGCCATGTGCTCGGTGTGGAACGCACCAGCGACCTTGAGCGCGATGACGCGGCTCTTGGCGGGCGGGTCGGCAGCGAATGCCGCGAGCTGCTCCATGGTCCCGGCAGCGACGATCTGGCCGGAGCCGTTGATGTTGGCGGGAGTGAGGCCGTGGCGCTCGATGGCTGCCGTGACCTCCTCGGGGTCGCCGCCCATGACGGCGCTCATCCCGGTGGGCTGCACTGCGCTCGCCTCAGCCATGGCCCGACCGCGCTCGCGGACGAACACCATCGCCTGCTCGGCCGAGATCACGCCCCCGGCAGCAGCCGCCGTGATCTCACCCACCGAGTGGCCCGCGCCCGCGCCGACGAGACGGAAGCCGTCAGCCGGGTGCTGGAAGAGCGCCAGCAGCGAGACGAGGCCGGAGGCGACGATGAGGGGCTGGGCGACAGCCGTGTCCTTGATCGTCTCCTCGTCCGACTCGGTCCCGTGCTTGACGAGATCCATGCCAGCGACGGCGGAGAGCCACCCCATCCGCTCTCGCAGACCGGGGATGTCGAGCCAAGGGGTGAGAAAGCCGGGGGACTGGGAGCCCTGTCCAGGGCAGACGACTACGAGCACCTCTTCAGAGTGGCCGTCACCGGGCCAGAGAGGTGCACCCGGCGGAGACGATTCTCGGGCCAGAGATCTGTAGGTTTCCTACAACTCGGTCGAGGCGGCGCCGGTCGTACGGGGGATGCGACCTGACGGCTCGGGTGCTACTCGTCCGTATGCCAGCGCGAGGCGCACCGTCTGTGCGTCGTGGGGTTCGGTGAGGTCGTAGCCGATCGTGTCGGCGATCTTGCCGAGCCGGTATCGCACGGTGTTGGTGTGGACGAAGAGGACCCGCGCCGTGCCCTCGAGGCCGAGCCCGCCATCGAGGTAGGCCGCCGCGGTCTCGAGCAGGTTGCCGCCGCCACTCGCTGACAGTGGCGCATATACACGGGACACGAGGGCTGCTCGCGCCGGAAGGTCTCCAAGGAGTGCTCGCTCTGCCAGCAGGTCGTCGCTGAGGACGGGGCGTGGTGCGGTCGGCCACGCCGGCGCCGCGGTGTGGCCCGAGAGCGCGGCCCGCGCACTGCGCCCTGCGGCATACAGGTGCGGGACAACGGGACCCACGACGATCGGGCCCTCTCCGAAGTGTTCGCCCAGGTGCGACGCAGTCGTCAGGGCATCGGTGACTCGGCCAACGATGCTGACGATGCGCCGGCCGTGGATCGCGACGAGCACCTCGACGTCGTGACGCTTGGCGGCCCGGTGCAGCTGGTCCATCACCTGTGCCGTGCCTTCGCCGGGGGTGGATCCGACGATCACGCACACGTCGGTGGTCGTGCCCCATCCCAACGCCGACGCTCGTGACTGCATGGAGTCATCGGCCTCGCCGCGGATGACGGCGTCGACGACGAGGGCCTCGAGGCGCGCATCCCAGGCGCCGCGGGCCTCGGCCGCATGGGCATAGACCTCGGCGACGGAGAAGGCGATCTCGCGGCTGTAGCGCAGCACGGCCTCGCGCACCTTGGTCTCGTCACCTCGTGCGGCCAGGCCGGCCGACTCCCGCTCGACGACGTCGACGACGGTGCGCATGAGATCAAGGGTCTGGCCGAGGCTGATCGAGCGGGTCAGCTCACGCGGTGCCGTGCCGAAGACGTCCGCGGTGACGTGGGTGTGGTCCTGGCTGCCACTGAACCACTCGATGAACGACTTGATGCCGGCCTGGGCGATGAGCCCGACCCACGAGCGCTCCTCGGGGGGCAGCGCGCGATACCACTCGTGGTCGCTCTCCATCTGTTGCACCGCGGCCGCGCCAAGGTCACCGGCGGTGCGTTCGACCCGGCGTCGTGTCGCTGCCGAAGGACGCGTTCTCGAGGTGGCCACCTCGCGAGTCTATTTGTATGCCGAGCACAACCACACGGCATACACCTTGGTGTCCGTGGGGCGGGCCTTCAGGCCTGCCAGCCGAGGAGCTGTTCGCCGATCGTGAGGGTGGCGATCCACACTCCGCCGGCGACGAGTGGAAGCAGGAGGACGACCCACGGTCGTCGGGTGAACCAGCGCACCGACACGACGGCCAGCGCTGCCCAGAAGAGAAGAAGGAGGACGATCGCCCACAACGGCGCCGCCAACCCCGACGCCACATAGAACGGCAGAGCCGCGATCAGGCCCAGCACTCCGACCGTTGCCACGACCCGCTCGAGAACTCGCCGTCCGTCCATCCCTCCAGCATCCACCGTGATGGGGCGCCGTGGGCCGGAATCAGTCGGTGCCGAACTCCATGGCCGCACGGTCGAGCGCGTCGTCGTCGGGACCGCCATCGACGGGGTTGTCGGCGATCCGGTCGTAGCCGCCGACCGGCAGCTCGCCGAACAGTGTGCCGTTCTCGACAAGGAGTTGCCCCTGATCGACGGGCTGGCCCGCGTAGATCTCGAGCTTGGCCCGGCTGTCGGCGATGTCGAGGTTGCGCATGGTCAGCTGGCCGATCCGGTCCAGCGGCCCGAACGCGGCGTTCTCGACGCGCTCCATCGACAGCTTGTCGGGGTGGTAGCTGAAGTTCTCTCCGGTCGTGTTGACGATCGAGTAGTCGTCCCCGCGCCGCAGCCGCAGCGTGACCTCGCCCGTGACGACCGACGCGATCCACCGCTGGATGGCCTCCCGCATCATGAGCGACTGCGGGTCGAGCCAGCGTCCTTCATAGAGCAGCCGGCCGAGACGGCGGCCCTCGGCGTGGTAGTTCGCGATGGTGTCCTCGTTGTGGACGGCGTTGAGGAGGCGCTCGTAGGCGATGTGGAGCAGGGCCATGCCCGGCGCCTCGTAGATGCCGCGCGACTTCGCCTCGATGATGCGGTTCTCGATCTGGTCGGACATGCCGAGGCCGTGGCGACCACCGATGGTGTTGGCGAGGTCGACCAGGGCAACCGGGTCGAGGTCCTCACCGTTGATCGCGACCGGGCGCCCCTGGACGAACCGGACCCTGACGTCCTCCTGCGCGATGACGACCGACTGGTCCCAGTGCTTGACGCCCATGATCGGCTCGACGACCTCCATGGACTCGTTGAGGTGCTCGAGCGTCTTGGCCTCGTGCGTCGCGCCCCAGATGTTGGCGTCGGTCGAGTAGGCCTTCTCGGCGCTGGCCTTGTAGGGCAGGTCGCGCGCGGTGAGCCACTCGCTCATCTCGTGCCGACCACCCAGCTCGCTGACGAAGTCTGCGTCGAGCCACGGCTTGTAGATGCGCAGGTCCGGGTTGGCGAGCAGGCCGTAGCGGTAGAACCGCTCGATGTCGTTGCCCTTGAAGGTCGACCCGTCGCCCCAGATCGAGACGTTGTCGGCCTGCATGGCGCGGACCAGGAGGGTGCCGGTGACGGCGCGGCCCAGGGGAGTGGTGTTGAAGTAGGTCCTGCCGCCGCTGCGGATGTGGAAGGCGCCGCACGCGATCGCGGACAGACCCTCCTCAACGAGTGCGCTGCGGCAGTCGACGAGTCGTGCGACCTCCGCGCCGTACTGTCCGGCGCGCTCCGGCACGGTGTCGATCTCGGGCTCGTCGTACTGCCCGAGATCAGCGGTGTATGTGCAGGGGACGGCGCCCTTCTCGCGCATCCACGCGACGGCGACGGAGGTGTCGAGACCTCCGGAAAAGGCGATGCCGACGCGCTCGCCGACGGGCAGGGAAGTGAGTACCTTGGACACAATGCAAGACTATACAGAGGAACGCATAACCACAAATGCCGGGTATGCCGGCGGGGACAGGTGTCGGAGGTTGGTCACCCTGCGTCCACCTTCTCGACAGGCGGTGTGACCGGCTCCGCCCTACGTTGTGAGTCATGAAGCGATCTCTTGTAGCACTGTCCGTGGCTGCCGGTCTGGCCCTGTCCTCAGCGGCCGCGACCTCCGTGGCCCAGGCCGACGCGCCACCCAAGTCCAACGGCAAGGCGAAGTTCGTCGCGCCGCTCGTCCACGCGCACCGAGGCGCCTCGGGCTACCGCCCCGAGCACACGCTGGCGGGCTATCGACTGGCCGTCCAGCAGGGCGCTGACTTCATCGAGCCCGACCTCACCATGACGAAGGACGGGGTCCTGGTCGTCCGTCACGAGCCGGAGATCAGTGGCACGACGGACGTCGCGTCCCACCCCGAGTTTGCTTCCCGCAAGGTCACCAAGCAGCTCGACGGCGCACCCCTCACCGGCTGGTGGGCGGAGGACTTCACCCTTGCCGAGCTCAAGACCCTGCGGGCTGTGGAGCGACTCCCGGCGCTGCGACCGGAGAGCGCGAGCTACAACGGCCAGTTCGAGGTGCCGACGTTCGAGGAGGTGCTCGACCTGCGCGAGGAGCTCAGCAAGCAGACCGGCCGCACCATCGGCGTCATCCCGGAGATCAAGCACTCGACCTTCCTCCACGACGCCGGGTTCGACCCCGAGGTCGCCGTCATGTCGGCGATCACCGCGCATGGGCTCAACCGTCCCAACGCCGCGCTCTTCGTCCAGAGCTTCGAGCTGACCCCCCTCGTCCGTCTCGATGACGAACTCGGCTTCAAGGCCGGGCTGGTCTTCCTCGTCAGTGGCAGCGGTCGGCCCTACGACCTCGTGGACCAGGGCGACCCCCGGACCTACACCGACCTCCTCACGCCGACCAGCCTCAAGGCGCTCGTCAAGGACGTCGACGGTCTGGGTGTCGACAAGAGCCGGGTCATCCCGCGCAACGCTGACGGCACGCTCGGCACCCCGACCGTCCTCGTCGCCAACGCGCACAAAGTCGGCCTTGACGTCACGCCGTACACCTTCCGCGCCGAGAACTCGTTCCTGCCTGTCGACTACCGGATCGGCACCAACCCGGCGACCCACGGCCGGATGGCTGACGAGGTGACCCGCTTCTTCGAGGCCGGTGTCGACGGCGTCTTCTGCGACCAGCCCGACATCTGCGTCGCAGCCCGTACGGAGTTCCTCGCCCGCTGATCTGACAGATGTCATGCCGAGGACATGTTTCCCGGCACTGACGCTCAACCACCACCAGCGACAACGCTGGAGGTATGAAGCAGACACGCATTCCGGCGATCGAACTGACCGCCCTCACCAAGTCCTTCCCGAGCCGCAGCGGCGCGGTCCGGGCCGTGCGTGGCATCGACCTCACCATCACCCAGGGTGAGGTCGTTGCCATTCTCGGACCCAACGGTGCCGGCAAGACGACCACCCTCGACGTCGTGCTCGGACTCACCGAACCCACGAGCGGCGACGCGCGCGTCTTCGGTTCTCACCCACGCGATGCGGTGCGCGACGGTCGGGTCAGCGCGGTCCTCCAGACCGGGGGCCTCCTGCGCGACCTGACCGTGCGCGAGACGGTTCGGATGATCGCTTCGACGTATGCCGTCCACGCACCTGTCGATGACGTCATCGCCCGTGCTGACCTCGCCGCCGTCGAGGACCGCAAGGTGTCGAAGTGCTCGGGCGGTGAGCAGCAACGTCTGCGCTTCGCCCTGGCCCTGCTGCCCGATCCGGAGTTGCTCATCCTGGACGAGCCGACCGCGGGCATGGATGTCTCGGCTCGGCGCACCTTCTGGGCCGTCATGCACGCCGAGGCCGCTGCCGGCCGCACCATCCTCTTTGCGACGCACTACCTCGAAGAGGCCGACGCCTTTGCTGACCGGATCGTCCTCGTCGCTCGGGGGTGCGTCGTCGCGGACGGGCCGACGAGCGACATTCGCGCTCGGGCAACCGGTCGCGCCGTGACGGCCCGTGTGGACACCGACGCCGTTGCGCAGACGGTCGACGCCCTGCGCGAGCTCGACGTGGTGCGGGACGTCAGGGTCGAGGGTGACCGACTCACGATCACCTCGACCGACTCCGACGTCGTGGCACGCGCACTCCTCACGCGGCTGGGTGCCCGCGAGCTCGAGATCACCACCGGCTCACTCGAATCCGCCTTCATCGCCCTCACCGAGGACCCGGAAGCACACAACACGACCGAACGGGAGACCGCCGCATGAGCACCGTGACCACGAACGCGACGACCAGCCAGCCGACCTCGACCACCTCCACAAACCCCAGGTTGTCCGAACGATCCGGGCGCGACGGCGCACGACGAAGCGGAGGCATCACTACGGCATACCTCGGCCTGGAAATGAAGCGCGTCACCCGCGACCTGGTGACGATGTTCTTCGTCGCCGGACTGCCAGCATTCTTCTTCCTGCTCTTCGGTGCATCGGCCGGCTATTCCGCCGAGGAGGCGGGCAACGGCAATGTCGCGATGTACGTGATGATCTCGATGGCCGCCTACGGAGCGGTGACCGCGACCGTCGGTATCGGCGGGATGGCCGCTGTGGAGCGGATGCAGGGCTGGGGTCGCCAGCTCGGACTCACGCCCCTGCGTGATGGCAGCTATGTCGCGATGAAGGCCATCGTGGCGCTCGCCATCGCGATCATCCCCATCACTCTGGTCTACGTTCTGGGTCTCTTCACGGGCTCGCAGGGCACGCTCATGGTGTGGCTCGCAAGCGCCGCCATCCTCATCGCCGGTGCCGTGATGTTCTCGCTCTATGGGTTGATCTTCGGGCTGGCGTTCCGCAGTGAGGCAGCGGTCAGCGCCGCGTCGGGTTCGCTCGTGGTCCTCGGCTTCCTCGGCAACATCTTCTTTCCGCTGAGCGGCTGGCTGCTCGACGTCGCGCGCTTCACTCCCCTCTATGGATACGTCCAGCTGGCGCGCTACCCGCTCACCGAGGGCATGGTCATGGACACCGAAGGCAACATGTCGCACGAAGCACTGTGGATGCCGCTCGCTAACGTGGCCGTGTGGACAGTGATCTTGGCGATAACCGCAACCTGGCTGGTGCGACGCAGCCGCGGCCGCCAGTGAACACAACCCCGACGCAGGCCCACCCGTGGCAGCGCTACGGGTGGATCATGGGTGGGGTCTGGCTGGTCTTCCTGGCCTTCCCGATCGCAGGTGCCGTCGACAGCGGCGAGAGCCAATTGCGGATCATTGGTTCGCTCGTTCTCTTTGCGACGTTCGCCGCGATCTACATCCACGGATTCATCTCGATGGCACGAGGACTCACCGAGCGCGCGGTGATGCGCAACGGCGCTGCTCACCTGCTCGCCCTGGTCGCCGTCGTCCTCGCGATCTACCTCCTGGTGGGCGCACCGTCCGCAGGCGGTGGCCCCTACCTCGTCTCCCTGGCGATGTTCGTGCTTCCGCTGTGGGCGGCGGTGGGTGTCACGATCCTCGTCATCATGGGGACGCTGGTCATCACGATCCAGGCCGATGCACTGGCCGACACCTGGTACCTCACCGGCATCGTCCTCCTCGTCGCTGTCGCCACAGGCACAGTGCGGTTCATCGAGCGTCGCAGCATGATCCACGACGAGCTGGCAGCAGAACTCACCGTCGCCACGGAGCGCGACCGGGTGGCCCGCGACGTGCACGACGTCATCGGCCACACGTTGACGGCAATGAGCCTCAAGTCCGATGTCGCCGAGCGTCTGATCACCACGGATCCCGAGCGCGCCCGCCGCGAGATCGCCGAGGTCGGGGTCCTGAGCAGGCAGGCGCTTGCTGAGGTCCGGGCGGCGGTCGGCGGTTTGCGCACCGCGAGCCTTGGTGACGAGATCGCCTCTGCCGAGCGGGTCCTCGCTTCAGCGGGTATTGCAGCGGAGATGCCGACGGACCTCGCCGTCGTCGATCCGCGACACCGCGCCGTCCTGGCCTGGGTGCTGCGCGAAGCCGTCACCAACGTTGTTCGGCACAGCAATGCCTCGGTATGCCGTGTGGTCCTGGGTGCGTCGACGCTCAGCGTCGAGGACGACGGCCGGGGTCCGTCAGGTCTGCGGGAGGGCAACGGGCTGCGCGGGGTGCGCGAACGCGTCGACATGGCCGGGGGAGTCGTGCAGATCAGCGACGCAGCCCCGGGGACCCGTCTGCTGGTGACGCTGTGACTTCTGGTGATGCTGTGATCCGTCTGCTCGTCGCTGACGACCAGGCGTTGGTCCGCGGCGCGATCGTCACGTTGCTCGGTCTCGAGCCCGACTTCGAGGTGGTCGCCGAGGCCGGTCGCGGCGACGAGGTGCTTGACCTCGTCCACGAACATCGAGTGGACGTCGCCCTGCTCGACGTCGAGATGCCCGGTCTGGACGGCATCGAGGTGTGCCAGGCCCTGACCAAGGCGGGCAGTCCGGTGAAGGCACTCATCGTCACGACGTTCGGCCGGCCGGGTTTCGTTCGTCGGGCCCTCGAAGCCGGGGCTGCCGGGTTCGTCGTCAAGGACACGCCTGCCTCTGAACTCGCGGAGGCCGTGCGGCGGGTCCACGCCGGGGAGCGGGTCGTCGATGGTGCGCTCGCGGCCGAGTCCCTGATCGAGGGCGCCAACCCGCTCACTGCGCGCGAGCAGGACGTGCTGCGAGCCGCACTGGGTGGAGCCACCATCTCGGTCGTGGCCCGCAGCGTGCACCTGTCCGAGGGGACCGTGCGCAACTACTTGTCGTCAGTCATGACCAAGACCGGGACGGCGACGCGGGTCGAGGCAGCCAGCCACGCACGCGATCGCGGCTGGCTCTGACTGAAACCTTGATTCCCACTTATTGCGAGTTACGCGCACTCGCTGGAGCTCGCGCGCGTAACTAGCAATAAGTGGGTCTCTCAGCTGTCGCCGCCCTCGTTGCCGCTCGTGCCGGCGCGGACGTCGAGGAGGTCGTACTTCTCCGCGGCCTTGCCGGGAACGTCAGCCGGGACCTCACCTCGTGCCGCGAGCACCTGCAGGGTGCGCACCACGAGCGAGGGACCATCCACGTGGAAGAAGCGCCGCGCCGCCGGTCGGGTGTCGGCGAAGCCGAAACCGTCAGTGCCGAGCGAGTGGAAGTCCCCGGGGACGTACTGGGCGATCTGGTCGGGCACAGCCCGCATGTAGTCGGAGGTCGCGAGCACCGGACCCTCGGCGTCCGCCAGCTTCTGCGTCACGTAGGGCACGCGAGCTTCGTTCTCGGGGTGAAGGAAGGCATCCTCCTCCGCAGCGAGACCGTCGCGGCGCAACTCACCCCACGAGGTCACGGACCACACGTCGGCGGCAACGCCCCAGTGGTCGGCGAGCAGCCGTTTGGCCTCGAGCGCCCACGGCACACCGACGCCGGACGCCAAGAGTTGCGCGCGGGCTGGAGTGTGGGTCCAGCCGGAGGTGTCGGCCTTGTCGAGGAGATACATGCCGCGCAGCACACCGTCGATGTCGAGGTCCTCGGGCTCCTTGGGCTGAACGTTGGGCTCGTTGTAGACGGTGAGGTAGTAGATGACGTTCTCGGGATCATCGCCGTACATCCGCTTCAGCCCGTCGCGCATGATGTGCGCGATCTCGTAGCCGTAGGCCGGGTCGTAGGTGATGACGCCCGGATTCGTCGACGCCAGCAGCGGCGAGTGCCCGTCAGCGTGCTGGGTGCCCTCACCGGTCAGCGTCGTGCGACCCGCAGTGGCTCCGATGAGGAAGCCGCGGGTGAGCTGGTCGGCGGCCGCCCAGATCGAGTCACCGGTGCGCTGGAACCCGAACATCGAGTAGAAGACGTAGATCGGGATCATCGGCTCGCCGTGGGTCGAGTAGCTCGACCCGGCCGCCGTGAACGCCGCGACGGACCCCGCCTCGTTGATGCCGGCGTGGAGGATCTGACCCGAGACCGACTCGCGATAGCTGAGCATCAGGTCGTGGTCGACGGGGGTGTAGTTCTGCCCGTGCGGGTTGTAGATCTTGAGCGTCGGGAAGAACGAGTCCATGCCGAACGTGCGTGCCTCGTCGGGGATGATCGGCACGATCCGCTTGCCGAACTCCTTGTCTCGCATGAGGTCCTTGAGCAGCCGGACGAACGCCATGGTCGTGGCGATGGTCTGCTTGCCCGAGCCCTTGCGGACCTGCGCGTAGGCCTCGTCGCCGGGCAGCGACAGCTGGGTGTACTTGCTGCGGCGCTGAGGGATCGACCCACCGAGAGCCCGACGGCGCTCGAGCATGTACTCGAGCGTCGAGTCGTTCTCACCGGGGTGGAAGTACGGCGGCTGGTAGGGGTCCTCGTCGATCTGGGCGTCCGTGATGGGGAGCCGTAGCTGGTCGCGGAAGCCCTTGAGGTCCTCGACCGACATCTTCTTCATCTGGTGCGTGGCGTTGCGACCGGCGAAGCCCTTGCCGAGGCCGTAGCCCTTGATGGTGTGGGCAAGGACGACCGTCGGCTGACCTGTGTGATGGACCGCAGCCTGGTAGCCGGCGTACACCTTGCGGTAGTCGTGCCCACCCCGCTGCAGGTCGTGCCAGATCTGCTCGTCGGTCAGTCCCTCGACCATCTTGCGGGTGCGGGGGTCGCGCCCGAAGAACTCCTCCCGGACGTAGGCGCCGTCGTTGGCGCGGAACGTCTGGTAGTCGCCGTCGGTCGTCGTGTTCATGATGTGCTTCAACGCGTGGTCGCGGTCCGCTGCGAGCAGCGGGTCCCACCCACGACCCCAGATCACCTTGACGACGTTCCAGCCGGCGCCGCGGAAGCCCGCTTCGAGCTCCTGGATGATCTTGCCGTTGCCTCGCACCGGTCCGTCGAGGCGCTGCAGGTTGCAGTTGACGACGAAGGTGAGGTTGTCGAGCTCCTCGTTGGCCGCGAGCTGGAGCAGACCACGCGATTCGGGCTCGTCCATCTCGCCGTCGCCGAGGAAGGCCCACACCCGCTGCTCGGACGTGTCCTTGATGCCTCGGTTGTGGAGGTACTTGTTGAACTGCGCCTGGTAGATCGCGTTCATCGGCCCGATGCCCATCGACACCGTGGGGAACTGCCAGTAGTCCGGCATCATCCGCGGGTGCGGGTAGGACGAGAGGGCCCGGATCTTGCCGTCGACGATGTGGCTCTTCTCCTGGCGGAAACCGTCAAGGTCGGTCTCACCGAGGTGGCCTTCGAGGAAGCTGCGGGCATACATCCCGGGAGAGGCGTGGCCCTGGTAGAAGATCTGGTCTCCACCGCCGGGGTGGTCCAGGCCGCGGAAGAAGTGGTTCATGCCGACTTCGTAGAGCGTGGCCGCGGAGGCGTAGGTAGAGATGTGCCCGCCGACGGAGACCCCGGGCCGCTGGGCGCGGTGCACCATGACGGCGGCGTTCCAACGGATCCAGCGGCGGTACTGCCGTTCAACCTCTTCGTCACCGGGGAACCAGGGCTCTTGCTCCTGGTCGATGGTGTTGACGTAGTCGGTCGCCGTGAGCGATGGGACACCGATCTGGCTCTCGCGCGCCCGCTCGAGCAGACGCAGCATGAGATAGCGCGCCCGCTTGCGGCCGCCCTCGTCGATCACCTGGTCAAGCGATGCCAACCACTCCGAGGTTTCCTCGGGGTCGATGTCGGTGAGGCTGCTGGGAAGGCCATTGAGAATTGGTCCGGCTTCCTCGCGAAACGTCACGACGATGTCCCTTCTTCTACGGATTCGACCCAATGGGGCCGACCTATCCATCCTTCCACTGAGAGTGGCGACGGTCACAGTCGGGTTCACATGGCAAGCACCCTGGGGTCGACTGGCAGGCTGGGGTCATGACCACCGAGCTCGACCCGACCGCCGTGACCCTCAGGGGCGACGAGCTGCCGTGGCGTCCAGTCAGCCCGGCACTGCGCACCGTCCGACTCATCACCCTGTTTGCGTGGATGGTGCCGTTCCTCGTGGCCTTCGCTGTTCTCGGGGTGCTCGTGTCGTCCTGGTTCTGGATCGGCGCAGGCGTGACCGCGGGCCTCATCGTGTGGGGCGCATGGCTCATCGTCCGCCAGGTCTCGGCGATCTCGTGGATCGAGCTGCCCGACGAGATCGTCATCCGCAAGGGACGCCTCTTCCGGTCTCTGGTGAGCATTCCCTATGGCCGACTCCAGTACATCGACGTCGAGTCCGGTCCACTCATGCGTTCACGCGGCATCGCCTCCTGCGAGTTCCACACCGCCTCTCCCGAGAGCGGTGGAACCCTTCCGGGCTTGCCTGTTGACGAGGCCGAGGCCCTGCGTGGTCGGCTGGCCGCACACGGCGAGGCTCAGCGAGCGGGCCTGTGACACAGCCTGATTCGGCTTCTCCGTTGCCGCTGCCGGCACCGTCCTCGGCGGGTCGTGATCTTGAGCTGAGCGAGTGGCAGCACCTTCACCCTTTGTCGCCCATCGTGCGTGGCGGTGTGGTCGGCGTTGCGATCCTCGGGTATGCCGCGACGCAGTTCGTCGACGACCTCTTCCGTGGGATGGGTGGCGGGGACGACGGTGGAAAAGAGGAGGCGGACCAGGGCATTCGCGAGGGTGTCGGGCTGCTGTTCGACCACTCGCTCATCGCCAGCGCGGTGATCCTGACGGCACTGTTGCTGATCGGCCTCGTCGGCTACTTCTCCTGGCGCTTCGCGAAGTTCCGGGTGGCTGGCGGGCAGATCGAGTTCCGCAAGGGCTGGCTCTTCCGTGAGCACCGACAGGTCCCCCTCGAGCGGGTCCAGGCGATTGAGATCAGCAGGCCCCTGCTCGCGCAGCTCACCGGCCTCTCGCAGGTCATCGTGCAGTCCGCAGGCGGCGGAGACTCGCAGCTCAAACTCGCGTTCCTTCGCACTGGCCGTGCCGACGAAGTGAGGGGCGAGCTGCTCGCCCTTGCGGGTCGTCGCGACGAGGCCCGCCCTGCTCGGAGCGTGGGCGTCGACGACGGAGCCGATACCGAAGACGTATCCGACGGCATGGTCGAAGCCCACCGCGCGCCACTCAGCACTGACGAGGGCCGCGAAGTCCTGCGGGTGCCGAACTCCCGCCTCTTTGTCGCCACCATCCTTCACGGCGGAACGATCTTCCTCGGGGTCATGGCGCTGCTGACCGGAAGTATCGCGCTCGCGGCGTACGGGTCGAGGTTCGAGGCCCTGACAGGGGCGGCCATTGCGCTCCCAGCTCTTGGCCCCCTCGCTTTCGGCATCGCAGTCAACCGCATCGGCGAACTGCTCAAGCACGGCAACTTCCGCCTCGCCGAGACCGGAACGTCGGCGCGGATCCAGCACGGACTCACCGACAAGCGGACGACGACCATCCCGCTCCACCGCATCCAGGCGGTCGGGATGGTGCAGCCGCTCTGGTGGCGGCCGCTGGGTTGGTGGCGGGTCAAGGTCAACGTCGCCGGCATCGCAAGCGACCCGACCAACAACACAGACAACGAGACGACGGCGCTCCCCGTCGGCACGCTCGACCAGGCACTGGACGTTCTCACCCTCCTCGATCCAGCGCTCTCAGAGGCAGACCTGCGCCGGGCCGCGCTCGGTGAGGGCGAGGACGGGGGCTGGACACTCGTGCCGCCACGGGCGAGACGGTTCGACTGGCTCAGCTGGAGGCGTTCGGGCTTTGCGGTGTCACCACATTCCGTCATGGTCCGAGCAGGACGGTTGTCCCGCCGCGTCTCGGTCATGCCCCACGCTCGCGTTCAGTCGCTCACCCTGGCGCAGGGGCCGCTCGACCGACGCCTCGATCTTGCGACCGTCACCCTCGTCTCGACCCCAGGACCGGTGGATGTGGCTGTTCCCCACCTCGACCTGCAGACGGCCACCCGGCTGCTCCGTGACGAGGCGGCACGAGCGCGTGTCGCGCGAGAATTCTCACGAAGCGCTTGCACCAGCGACGATGTTCCTAGTCAACTAGTGGCTCGAGTAGTTACTCCAGAAGAATCCGACGAGAGGTAGTCCCCCCGTGAACACCGCTGCACCACCGCCTGCCGACCCCGGGCCCGATGGCTCAGGTGCCGTCGAGCGCCTCGGCTTCGCTGCTGAGCAGATCGTGCAGGAGTTCGGTTGGGACGATGACGTCGACAACGACTTCCGCTTCGCCGTCGAGCGCGTCATCGGTTCCGACCTCGAGGACGAGGACTACACCGGCGAGACCGACGCGGTCGTCTTCTGGTGGCGCGCTGATGACGGCGACCTCACCGATGCGCTGGTCGACCTGGTCGGGGTTCTTGGTGAGGGCGGCTTCGTCGTTGCCCTCACCCCCAAGGACGCCAAGGACGGTGCGGTCGATGCCGCCGAGATCGACGAGGCCGCGGCCACCGCCGGTCTCCACACCGCAGGTGCCTTCCACGCCTCGGCGAACTGGCGCGCCACCAAACTGGGTGCACCCAAGGGGCGGCTCTGATTGCCCTGCGGCAGAATGCAGGGCATGACGGACGCCATGTCGGGCCTTGAGGTAGGGCAGTACGCCCCGCACTTCAGCCTGCGCGACCAGAATGGTGCCCAGGTTTCCCTCGCCGATCATCTGGGGCGGCGCAACGTCCTTCTCGTCTTCTATCCGTGGGCGTTCTCGGGAATCTGCACCGGCGAGTTGACCGAGATCCGCGACGATCTCGGGAGATTCGTCACTGAGGACGTGCAGGTCCTCACGATTTCGTGCGATGCGATGTTCTCGCTACGTGCCTACGCCGATCGCGATGGCTACTTCTTCCCACTGCTCTCCGACTTCTGGCCCCATGGTGAGGTCGCCAAGGCCTACGGCGTCTTTGACGAGAAGGTCGGGGTCGCGCGCCGGGGCACGTTCCTCATCGATCGGGAGGGCATCATCCGTTGGTCCCTCGTGTCCGGCATCGGTGAGCGACGTGACTTCAGCGGCTATCACGCCGCCATGTCCCACGCCTGACCCGCTGCGGGGTCACGGCCTGACAGAATGGGCGACCGATCGCGGCCCACGCCGTGATGGGGCCTGTAGCTCAGTTGGTAGAGCACCGCGTTTACACCGCGGGTGTCGTCGGTTCGAGGCCGGCCGGGCCCACATGACCCTTCTCCTGCGCGATGTCGTCGACGTCCTCGAACGTCTCTATCCGCCACACACTGCGCAGTCGTGGGACCAGGTGGGTCTCGTCACGGGTGATCCCGACCAGCCGATCGAGCGCATCCTGCTCGCCGTCGACCCGACCCTCGCGGTCATCGAGGAGGCTCGTGCGGGCCAGGCGGACCTCCTCATCACCCATCACCCCCTGCTCATGCGGGGCATCCACTCAGTGGCCACGACGAGCGCCAAGGGAGCGAGCGTCACTGGTCTCGTCGTCGGCGACATCGCCCTCTATGTCGCGCACACCAACGCAGACGTCGCGGCCGCCGGAGTGTGCGAAGCCCTGGCGGTCGCGGCCGGCCTGACCGAGACCGAGCCGCTCACCCTTGTCGAGGACCAACCGCTCGGCCGCGTTGGCCGCCTCGCGTCACCGATGACGTTGAGCGACTTCGCGGTCGCCCTGTATGCCGCCCTGCCGGCTGCCGCAGCCGGCCTGCGTGTCGCCGGCCCGGCCGACGCCATGGTCGAGCGGGTGGCCGTGCTCGGGGGAGCGGGGGACGACCAGTTCGACGCGGTGCGTGCCTGCGGCGCCGATGTCTATGTCACCGCCGACCTGCGTCACCACCCAGCACTGGAGGCCCGTGAGGAGGCGCGTGGCGGCACGCCCTATCTCATCGACGCGGGCCACTGGTCGAGCGAGTCCGTGTGGCTGCCAACCGTGCGAGACGCGCTCGGTGCTGCCCTTAGGGTGGACATCGACATCAGCACAGTGCGCACCGATCCGTGGACGTTCACGGTCGGAGCAACGACAGCCGGAGGTATGCCGTGAAAGCCGACCCAGGACAACAGTCCAAGCTCCTCGACCTCCAGGCCCTCGACACCCGCCTGTCGCAGATCGCCCACGCACGCAAGACCCTCCCGCAGCTCGCCGAGATCGCCGACCTCGAGGGCAAGGCCGGGCTTCTCGACGACCAGCTCGTGCGCTCGCGCACCGAACTCAGCGACATCCAGCGCGAGGTCATCAAGGCCGACGGCGACGTGCAGCAGGTGCGCGACCGTGCCACGCGCAACCAGCAGCGTCTCGACTCCGGCGTCGGCACGGCCAAGGACCTCACCGCGATCCAGCACGAGCTCGAGTCCCTGGGCCGCCGCCAAGGTGAGCTCGAAGAGGTCGAACTCGAGGTCATGGAGCGGGCCGAAGCCGTCCAGTCCGACGTGTCCGAGCTCGAGCGGGGCCGTGCCGAACTCTCCGACCGACTCACGGAGCTGGAGTCGGCCCGCGACAAGCGTCTGGCCGAACTCGACGCCGACGCCATCGAGGTCGGGGCTCCGCGCGACGATCTGGTCCACTCGGCGGGAGTCGAACTCGTGGCCCTCTACGACAAGATCCGGGCGACGAGTGGAACGGGTGCCGCTGCGTTGCGTCAGCGCCGCTGCGGCGGCTGTCAACTTGAGCTCAACCCGGTCGCACTACGGGTGATCAAGTCCGCCGCGCAGGACGAGGTCCACCGGTGCGAGGAGTGCCGCCGGATCCTCGTGCGCACGGCGGAGTCCGGTCTCTGAGCCACCTCTCCCCACTGGGACGGACACACCTAGGCTGGCGGCATGACCTATGCCGGTGATGTCACTCCGTCCGAGGCTTTTGCCGCGGTGACCGAGAGCGAGGATGCTGTCCTCGTCGATGTGCGCACGCGCGCAGAGTGGGCCTATGTCGGTGTCCCGCAGGTCGATTCGCATCGTGCGCCGGTGCTGGTCGAATGGCAGCACTATCCCGACGGTGCTCTCAACGACTCTTTCGTCGACGAGCTCAAGGCTGCCGGCATTGTCGAAGGAACCCCCATCTACTTCCTCTGTCGATCGGGTGCGCGGTCGATCTCGGCGGCCGAGGCAGCCACGGCTGCGGGCCTGGGACCGGCATACAACGTTGTTGAAGGCTTTGAAGGTCCGCACGACGCTGACGGCCACCGCACGGTGGCCGGTTGGAAAGTGGCCGGTCTCCCGTGGAAGCAGGGCTGACATGAGTGAAGCAGCCGACGTGGGCAGGGCATTCCGCCCCGAGACCCTCGCGGTGCGAGGAGGGTTGACCCGCAGCGGTTTCGACGAGACCAGCGAAGCCATGTTCCTCACCTCGGGCTTCGTCTATGAGTCGGCTGAGCAGGCAGAAGCCGCCTTCAAGGACGAGATCGACAAGTTCATCTACAGCCGCTACGGCAACCCGACGGTGAGCATGTTCGAGGAGCGGCTCCGCCTCCTCGAGGGTGCGGAAGCCTGTTTCGCGGCGGCATCGGGGATGGCCGCTGTGTGGGTCGCTCTCGCGGCCCTCTGCGGCAAGGGCGATCGCATCGTGTCGTCCCGGGCGCTCTTCGGCTCGTGTTTTGTCGTCATCGACGAGATCCTGCCAAGGTTCGGTGTCGAGGCGGTCTTCGTCGACGGCCCCGACCTCGCGCAGTGGGAGGAGGCCCTGTCGGTGCCGACGGCTGCGGTCTTCTTCGAGACCCCGAGCAATCCCATGCAGGAGCTCGTCGACATCGCCGAGGTGTCCCGGCTGGCCCACGCTGCCGGTGCCAAGGTCGTGGTCGACAACGTCTTCGGCACCCCAGTGTTCTCGCGCCCGCTCGAGCACGGCGCCGACATCGTCGTCTATTCGGCGACCAAGCACATCGATGGTCAGGGCCGCGTCCTCGGCGGCGCCGTCCTCGGATCGGCGGAGTTCATCGACGGTCCCGTCAAGAACCTCATGCGGCACACCGGTCCCGCCATGTCGCCCTTCAACGCCTGGGTGCTGGTCAAGGGTCTCGAGACGTTGTCGTTGCGCGTCGGCCAGATGTCTGCCAACGCGCTCGCCCTCGGCCAACATCTTGAGGGTCGTGACGGCATCGTCAAGGTCATCTATCCGATGCTCGAGAGCCACCCGCAGCACGAGCTGGCTCAGCGGCAGATGAGCGGCGGCGGCACCGTGATCACCTTCGAGGTGGAGGGCGGCAAGGACGTCGCCTTCAAGGTGATGAACGCTCTCGAACTCGTCGACATCTCCAACAACCTCGGCGATGCCAAGTCGTTGGTCACCCATCCGGCGACGACGACCCACCGTCGGCTCTCCGAGGAGGCCCGCGCCGCCGTCGGCATCACCGACGGCACGATCCGGATCTCGGTCGGGCTCGAGTCGGTCGAGGACCTCATCGAGGACGTCGAGGCGGCTCTGGCTGGAGCACTCCAGGGCTGATGCCGTCCTACCGCGTCACGATTGACATCGTCGGCGTGCGCCCCGATGTCCGGCCAGAGGACGTGCTCCCGGTGGCGGAGCGCATCCTCGCCAAGACACATCTTGTCGAGGATCGACTGCTCGACATCGCGCAGGCGGCGTCGCCGCGACCGCAGCCGCAGCTTCATCTGCGCTTTCTCGTCCCTGCCACCGAGAGGCAGTCCGAGGATACCGAGGCCGAAGCCGTGGTGCGGGTGCTGGTGGAGGAGCTCGACGAGGTCGCGCGGTGCGGTCGCTGGGAGCTTCGCCGTGGTCCGGGCCGCCTGTGGCGGCTCATGGCCGTCGGTGGCCCCGTCAGCGAGCAGTGACGTCGAGGATCGACGCCTTGCCCCGTCGGCTCGGGGGAGTGAGCTCCACATCGAACGCCTCACCGACGATGGAGGCGAGCTTCTCGGGCGTGCGGGCCCGCTGTCCGCTCACGCAGAGGTGGCGGGCCACGAGGCCGCGCGTGTGCTTGGCCATGTGGCTGGCGCCCGGCACACGGATCTGCACCCAGCGATCGGCGACGTCGCCCGTGGGAGTCCACGCTGCGGCATACGTCGAGCTCCGGCAGTCCACGACCACCTCGCGCCCGGCGGCCGGGGCGAGGACGCCGTCGAGAACCGTTCGCCACGCCGCCGCAACCGGACCCAGACCGGCGAGGTTGACGTCCATGGAGAGCCGGTATGCCGTGATCCGGTCCTTGAGCCGCACCGCACCGTGGAGCGCGGAGACGATGACGACCCACTGGTTGGCCCGGCGACGCGCCGAGGCATCCATCGAGTCAAGGCCCAGGGCGTCATAGAGCACGCCGGTGTAGACCTCGGCGGCCGGCGTGCCCGGTGCCGTCTCGAGAGAGAGGTTGCGGGCGACCTCGCCGGCGAGGCCGGGGGAGACGCCGAGATCAGCTGTGGCAGTGGGAGATTCGCTCGCCAGTCGCAGGTGTGTGGCCACGGCCATGCGGGTGGGGGTCAGCTCGGGGAACGACCAGGTGCTCGGGTCCACCGGTTTGCCTCTGCGGCGGTTCGACTTGGACTCCGACGGGGGCAGGACGATGAGCACGCGGTCACCCTATGCGTGCCGTGCCCCTTGTAGGTTGGCTGGCATGCCTCAGCGCCAGATCAGCCTCGCCCCGGCCGACGCCACGACGTCCGAGACCCTTCGAGAGACACTGCTCGCCCGGTTCGCCGCGATCCGTGCGGAGCTCAAGGTCAGTGAGGTGTTCCCGCCGGAAGTGGAGGCCGAGGCCCAAGCCGTGGCGGGCCAACCGCTGGAGCGGCCGGAACGCGACGAGACCGCGCTGCCGTTCTTCACGATCGACCCCGCAACCTCCATGGACCTCGACCAGGCGATGCACCTCGAACGCGACGGTGATGGCTACCGGATCCGCTATGCCATCGCCGACGTGCCGGCGTTCGTCGCAGCGGGGGGCGCCATCGACTCAGAGGCGCGTCGCCGTGGTCAGACGATCTATTGCCCCGACAAGCGAGTTCCGTTGCACCCCACCGTCGTCAGCGAGGGTGCCGCCAGCCTGCTCCCGGGAGAGGTGCGCCCGGCCTTCGTCTGGGACATGCGCCTCGATGCCGAGGGCGAGGGGACGAGCGCCGAGGTCTATCGCGCCATGGTGAAATCGGTCGAACGGTTCGACTATGTCGCCGTGCAGGAGCAGGTCGACGCGGGCACCACCGACGAGCGTTGGGTGATTCTCAAGGAGGTCGGTGAGAAGCGGATTCGTCAGGAACAGCTGCGTGGCGGAGCCAGCCTCCCGATGCCGGAGCAGGAGGTGCACCTGGGCGACGACGGCAACTTCACGCTGGAGTTCCGTCCACCGCGCACCGTCGAGGAGTGGAACGCCCAGATCTCCCTGCTCACGGGCATGGCGGCGGCAGACATGATGCTGCACGCCGGAGTCGGCATCCTGCGCACGATGCCCGAGGCCGAACACCACGCCGTGGCACGCTTCCGGCGACAGGCCAATGCCCTGGGCGCACCCTGGCCGGCCGAGCAGGGTTATGGCGACTTCCTTCGCAGTTTGGACCGTGCCAACCCCAAGCACCTCGCCCTGATCTATGAGGCGACGGCCCTCTTCCGGGGCGCGGCCTACACACCCTTCGAAGGTGACGTTCCTGAGCAGGTCGAGCAGGCGGCGGTCGCCGACGCCTACGCCCACGTCACTGCGCCGCTGCGCCGACTTGTCGACCGCTTCGGGCTCGTCATCTGCGAAGCGATCAGCAGCGGCTCCGAGATCCCGGCCTGGGTTCGAGAGGCCCTGCCCTTGATCCCCGGGATCATGAAGGAGTCGGACCGGAGGGCGGGTGCGGCTGAGCGCATGTGCGCCGACGCGGTCGAAGCGGCAGTCCTCAGCCCGCGGGCCGGCGAGACCTTCTCGGCGGTTGTCGTCGATCGTGACGAGAAGGGCGTCGAGGTCCAGCTCCTCGACCTGCCGGTCGTCGCGAAGGCCAAGGGCAGCGGGGAGCTGGGAGCAACGATCGACGTCCGCCTCGAGTCGGTCGACGTCTCGACAGGTCAGGTGCGATTCGTCGTCGCCTGACCTACCGACCAGACCCCCTCTTGTTGCGTCTGCGGATTCGGCGGTTCTAGCCGCCATATCCGCAGACGTTGCGCGGGAGGCAGGCGTCTCCCACGTATGCTGTCCGAGCGGACGAGTCAGTCCGACGGTCGCGGCGTGGGCAACCACGTCGAGGAAAGTCCGGGCTCCACAGGGCACGGTGGTGGCCAACAGCCACCCGGGGTGACCCGCGGGACAGTGCCACAGAAAACAGACCGCCCGCCGACTTCGGTCGGCAGGTAAGGGTGAAACGGTGGTGTAAGAGACCACCAGCGGCTCCGGTGACGGAGTCGGCTAGGTAAACCCCACCGGGAGCAAGCTCAGACAGTGTGCGTTCGAGGGCGGCCCGCTCGAGCACACGGGTAGGGCGCTGGAGGCCACTGGCAACAGTGGTCGGAGATGGATGACCGTCAGCGTGACCCGGGCAACCGGCCACGTGACAGAACCCGGCTTATGACTGACTCGTCCGCCCACAAGCCGGCCACACGGCATACCGTGAAGAGATGCGACTGACGCACCTCGGACATGCCTGTCTTCTCGTCGAGATCGGTGGCGAACGCATTCTCATTGATCCCGGAACCTTCGCCCAGGGTTTCGAGGACCTGCGTGACCTGTCAGCCGTCGTCATCACCCACCAGCATCCGGACCACCTCGACCCGAAGCGGCTGCCCGCCCTGGCCGCCGCCAACCCCACGGCCCGGCTGCTCTGCGACCCGGGCAGCATCGACGTGCTGTCCGGCCTCGGGATCGAGGGCCAGCGGCACCAGGGCGAGACGACCATCGGCTCGGTGACTCTCACCCCAGTCGGTGAGGTCCATGCCCTGATCCACGACGACATCCCACGCATCCCCAACGTTGGCGTCGTGCTGCGTGCGAAGGGCGAGCCCAGCGTCCTCCATCCCGGTGACAGCTTGGACGGTGAGCCCGGCAACATTGACGTCGTCGCGTTCCCGCTCAACGCTCCCTGGCAGCGCAGCCGCGAGATGACAGGCTTCCTGCGCCGACTGAACCCACCTGTTGCGGTGCCCATCCACGACGGTCTGCTGGGCGATCGGGGCCGGGCTCTCTATCTCGGGCAGGCTGACTCGCTCGGGGGTGCAAACACCGAGATCCGCGACCTTGCCGCCCGCGGTGCGGTGGAGTTCTCCGGCCACTAGCGTCCTGCTCACGTCGGGTGCCTCGACCCGCCGGGGGTGGACGCGGTTTGGAGATGTAGGTAAGCCTCACCTACTCTCGTCGCGTGCCCAAGGTCTCCGCCAAGAAGAAGTGCTGCAAGGACAAGCCACGCTGCAAGGCGTGCCCGGTTGTCCTCATGCGGCTCTCCAAGATGGGCTATGCCGAGCAGCTGAGCACCGGCAAGAAGGCGAAGTACGACGTCGAGAAGAACATCCCCAACAAGGCGATGGTCATCGCGCGCCAGCGCTGAGCCCCAACCGCTGGGCCCTCGAGCGCTCAGCGCCCGTTTGCATGGAGCTCAGAGCGAGTCGTGGTATTCCTGCGCGAGGTGGGCTGCGCCGATGATGCCGGCCTTGTTCTCGAGCTCCGCAGGGACGATCGGCGTGCGCAGCTTGAGCAGCGACAGGAACTCCTTGTGGTCCTTCGACACGCCGCCACCGACGACGAAGAGGTCCGGCCACAGGAGGTTCTCGAGGTGGCTGTAGTAGCGCTGGAGCCGCTGCGCCCACTCCGGGTAGGTCAGCCCTTCGTTGTCCTTGATCGAGGAGGCCGCGCGCTTCTCGGCATCGAAGCCGTCGATCTCGAGGTGGCCCAGCTCGGAGTTGGGGATGAGCTTGCCGTCGTGGATGAGCGCGGTCCCGATCCCGGTGCCGAGGGTGGTGAGGATGACCAGACCCTTCTGGCCCTTGGCCGCCCCGTAGTGCAGCTCGGCGACCCCCGCGGCGTCCGCGTCGTTGACGAGGACGACGTCGTGGCCGAGCTTCTTCTCGAGCATCTTCTCGGCCTCGAAGTCGAGCCAGGACTTGTCGATGTTGGCTGCGGAGCGCACGACGCCCTTGGTGACGACACCCGGGATCGTGATGCCGATGGGGGAGTCGCCGCGCACGTCGTCGAAGTGGTCGACGATCTCGCCGATGATGTCCCCGACCGCCTCGGGCGTGGACTTCGCCGGAGTGTCGATCCGCTTGCGTTTGCTCGCGAACGCGCCCTTCCCGAGGTCGACCGGTGCACCCTTGATGCCACTCCCGCCCACGTCGATACCAAGGGGCAGGCCGTTCTTCTTGCTCATGGGGACTCCTTCGTCCGTCGGTTCAGGGGAGGGTGCTTCAGGGGAGGGTGAGGATCTCGTTGCCGCTGTCGGTGATGAGGATGGTGTGCTCGAACTGGGCGGAACGCTTGCGGTCGGCGGTGACGACGGTCCAGTCGTCATCCCACATGTCCCACGACTCGGTGCCGAGGTTGAGCATGGGTTCGATGGTGAAGGTCATGCCCGGCTCGATGACCGTGTCATAGGACGGTGCCGCGTCGTAGTGCGGCACGACGAGCCCGGAGTGGAACGAGCGTCCGATGCCGTGGCCGGTGAAGTCGCGCACGACGCCGTAGCCGAAGCGCTTCGCATACATCTCGATGACGCGGCCGATGATGTTGATCTGACGGCCGGGGACGGCTGCCTTGATTCCGCGCATCATCGCCTCGCGGGTGCGTTCGACGAGCAGACGGGACTCTTCGTCGACGTCACCGCAGAGGTAGGTCGCATCGGTGTCTCCGTGGACCCCACCGATGTAGGCCGTGATGTCGATGTTGACGATGTCGCCGTCCTCGAGTGGACGCGAGTCCGGTATGCCGTGGCACACGACTTCGTTGACCGACGTGCAGAGCGACTTCGGGAAGGCGCGGTAGCCCAGCGTCGAGGGGTAGGCGCCGTGGTCGAGGAGGAACTCGTGGCCGACGCGGTCGATCTCGTCGGTGGTCACTCCAGGGGCGATGATCGTGGCAGCGGCCTCCATCGCCTGTGCCGCAACGCGACCGGCGACGCGCATCAGCTCGATCGTCTCGGCGTCCTTGACCTCGGGGGAGAGGTTCTTGTCCGGCGTCGGCTTGTCGACGTACTCAGGGCGTTCGATGGTTGCTGGGACGGCGCGCCTGCGGGAGACCTCACCGGGGGCGACACTTCCGTACGTCATCGGCATACGGTGGAGTCTAGGCAGAGCGCCTGCTCAGACACTCAGGAGGACACCGTGGCGTACTGGTACAACATCGCGAGCAAGCAGGTCGAGACCGACGAGAACCGCAGTCGCAACGACGACGTCATGGGCCCGTACGACACCGAGGACGAGGCCCGCAACGCGATCTCCAGCGCTGCCGAGAACACCGAGAAGTGGGACGCCGAGGACAAGAAGTGGGACGGCGAAGAGGACCTCGAAGACTAGTCCTACTCGCAACTGATTGCCCGTTCGGCGGGCGGCTCGCTGCCCTCGCACGGCGCCGAACAGGCAATCAGATGCGTCGGGTATGCCGGGTGCGCACCCGGCATACCCGCCTCTCGTGTCGTTCCTGACGACTAGTTCTCGAAGCTGTGCTCCGCGGCGGGGAACGCGCCCGAGGCGACCTCGGCGGCATACTCCCTCGCGGCGTTCCCGAGATCGGTCCGCATGTCCATGTATTTCTTGACGAAGCGAGGGGCTCGGCCACCGCGCAACCCGGCCATGTCCGACCAGACGAGCACCTGGGCGTCGCAGTCGGGGCCAGCTCCGATGCCGATCGTCGGGATGCGCAACGCCTCGGTGACCTTCTTGGCGACGGGCGCTGGCACCATCTCCATGACGATCGCGAAACAGCCGGCGGCCTCGAGGGCCAGGGCATCCTCGAGCAGGCGATCAGCTCCGTCGCCGCGACCTTGCACGCGGTAGCCGCCGAGGACGTGCTCACTCTGGGGGGTGAATCCGATGTGTCCCATCACCGGGATCCCGGCGCGCACGAGCAGCTCGACCTCGGGCACCATCGGCTTGCCGCCCTCGAGCTTGACCGCGTGAGCGAGGCCCTCCTTCATGAAGCGGGTCGCGGTGGCGAGTGCCTGCTGCGGGCTGGCCTGGTAGGAACCGAAGGGCAGGTCCGCGACAACCATCGCGTGCTTGGCCGCCGAGGTAACCGCCCGACACAAGGGCACGAGGTGGTCGACCGTGACCGGGACCGTGGTCTCGAAGCCGTAGACATTGTTGCCGGCTGAGTCACCGACAAGCAGACACGGGATGCCGGCCTCGTCGAAGATCTCGGCGGCATACATGTCGTAGGCCGTGAGCATGGCCCACTTCTCGCCGGTCTCCTTCATCTTCTGAAGATGAGGGACGCGGATCCGCTTCTGGGGCGCCGCCTGCGCGCCCGTGCCGTAGGGGTTCATCGTCTCGGCCTGGGGGGTGGGCTGTTCGCTCATGGACGCGATCCTGTCAGAGCGGTGCTGTCTCGGCCTGTGAGCACAGAAGGTAAAGGGCAGGCAAAGAAACCCCACAAATCATTGTGCTATCCGATTGCACATGTTTCTCTGCATGGGCACGCCTACCCTGGCGGGCGAACACACTCGGAGGAACCGTGACAAGAGCACACAGTCGCGCCCTGGCCGGACTGGCTGGAGCAGCATTGGTGGTGAGCCTCGCGCCGTTGGGTGCGCAGGCGAAGGACACCGCCCCACCCTCGGACCCCCAGGCGGCCTCGGAGTCGCACCGCGATCACGACCTGCCCAACCCGCTCGGCGACGCCGCGCGCGAGCTGCGCAAGGACGCCGTCAACAAGCTCATCAAGGGCGAGGCGACCACCGAGACCCGCGGTGGCCAGCGCGTCATCAAGGTCAAGGGCAACGCCAAGGCCGCCAAGGGCTCCAAGGCCGCCAAGGACCGTTTCGTGTCCTATCCGGTGGATCGTGAAGAGGACATCTTCACGATCCTGGCTGAGTTCGGCGACGAGGTGAACCCGAAGACCGGTGGCACCGCTGGGCCGATCCACAACGAGATCCCCGAGCCCGACCGCAACTGGGACGGCAGCGCAACCGACAACAACTCCACCGAGTGGAGGGCCGACTTCAACCGCAAGCACTACCTCGAGATGATGTTCGGCGAGGGCGAGTCCTTCAAGGACTTCTATCTCAAGCAGTCCAACGGCCGCTTCCTCGCCAAGGGTGACGTCTCCGACTGGGTGAGTGTGCCCGGAAACGCGGCGACCTACGGCAGCAACAAGATCAGCGACGCCGAAGGTGCCTGGCCCTTTGTGCAGGATTCGGCCACGGCGTGGTTCGACAGCCAGAAGGCCGCTGGCAAGACCGACGCCGAGATCAAGACCTACCTCCTGCAGTTCGACAAGGTCGACCGCTACGACTTCGATGGCGACGGCAACTTCGCCGAGGCCGACGGCTACATCGACCACTTCCAGGCCATTCACGCCGGGGAGGGCGAAGAGGCCGGTGGCGGCGCCCAGGGCGAGGACGCCATCTGGTCGCACCGTTGGTACGCCTACTCCAACCAGATCGGCAAGACCGGTCCCGCCACCAACAAGGCGGGTGGTGTCCAGCTCGGCACCTCCGGCATCTGGATCGGCGACTACACCACCGAGCCCGAGAACGGTGGCCTTGGTGTCTTCACCCACGAGTTCGGTCACGACCTCGGCCTCCCGGACTACTACGACACCGCAGGTGGCGACAACGGCACCGGCTTCTGGACGCTCATGTCCGGTGGTTCGTGGCTCAACAACGGCACCGTCGACATCGGCTCCAAGCCCGGCTACATGGGCCCGCTCGAGAAGCTCCAGCTTGGCTGGCTCGACTACACGGTCGCCGACAAGAGCGGCAACTACACGCTTGGCCAGGCGGACCTCGACGGCGCCAAGACGCCCCAGGCCGTCGCCGTCCCCCTGCCCGACAAGAGGGTCGTCACGAAGTACAACACCCCGCACAGTGGCGCAGCCGAGTGGTGGAGTGGATCGGGCGACGATCTCAAGAACTCGCTCACGCGTGACGTCAACCTGACCGGCAAGACGTCGGCCTCGATGTCGGCATGGCTCGACTACGACATCGAAGCGGGTTACGACTACCTCTATGTCCAGGCCTCCACCGACGGTGGCGCCAACTGGACCGACGTGGATGCCATCGGCGGCAAGAGCAGCGGCTGGGTCCAGAAGTCCTGGAACCTCTCCCCGTTCGCGGGCAAGCAGACCAAGGTCCGCTTCAACTACGTCACCGACGGTGGACTCGCGCCCAAGGGTGCGTTCATCGACGACATCGCCATCACCGTGGACGGTGCCTCTGTCCTCAACGACAACGTCGAGGCGGGCGCCAACGGCTGGACGGCCGCGGGCTTCACGATCATCAACGGCACGATCGACAAGATGTACCCGCGCTACTACCTCGTGGAGAACCGCGTCTACTCCGGCTACGACGAGACGCTCAAGACCGGCCCGTACAACTTCGGCTGGGCCAACACCAAGCCCGACTGGGTGGAGCGCTTCCCCTACCAGAACGGCATGCTCGTCTGGTACGTCGACGCCTCGTTCGCGGACAACAACACGTCGGTTCACCCAGGTGGCGGACAGGCCCTGCCCGTCGACGCCCGCCCGGCACCGGTGAAGTGGCCAACCGGAGAGCTGCTCGGCAACCGTCGTCAGCCGTGGGACGCCACCTTCGGTCAGGAGAAGACCGACCAGGTCACCTTCCACCGCAACGGTGTTCCGGTGACGATCAAGAAGCAGGCGGCGATTCCGACCTTTGACGACACCGACGTCAACAAGTACTGGACCGCGGACAACCCGTGGAACTCGGTCAAGGTCGCTGGCACGGGCACCAAGGTGACTGTGGCCAAGACGGCCAAGAAGGGCACGGAGATGCAGCTGAAGATCACGGTTCCCACCCCGTGAGCCTGATCTGACGCATCACCTGCACAACGACAAAGGGCCCCGGAGCGAGATGCTCCGGGGCCCTTTGCGTGCCTCCCCCTAGGATGCGGAACATGGATCGTCAGCAGGAGTTCGTTCTCCGCACCATCGAGGAGCGGGACATCCGCTTCGTCCGCCTCTGGTTCACCGACGTGCTTGGCGGACTCAAGTCCGTGGCCGTCGCACCGGCCGAGCTCGAGGGTGCCTTCTCCGAGGGCATCGGCTTCGACGGATCAGTGATCGAGGGCTTCGCCAGGGTCTACGAGGCCGACATGCTCGCCAAGCCGGACCCGTCGACGTTCCAGGTCCTCCCGTGGCGCGGCGACAACCCGGGGACCGCCCGCATGTTCTGCGACATCACGCTTCCTGATGGCGCACCGAGCATGGCCGACCCGCGCCATGTGCTGCAGCGCACGCTCGCCAAGGCAGCCGACCAGGGTTTCACCTTCTACACCCACCCCGAGATCGAGTTCTTCCTCTTCGAGAAGGACTTCACACCGGGGGCGCCGCCGACCCCGATCGACCAGGCGGGCTACTTCGACCACGTGCCTCACGGCTCGGCCCAGGACTTCCGCCGGGCGGCCATCACCATGCTCGAGTCGATGGGCATCAGCGTCGAGTTCAGCCACCACGAGGGCGCGCCCGGCCAGAACGAGATCGATCTGCGCTACGCCGACGCCCTCTCGACGGCCGACAACATCATGACCTTCCGGACGGTCATCAAGGAGGTGGCACTGGAGCAGGGCATCTTCGCCTCCTTCATGCCCAAGCCCCTCGCCGAGCACCCGGGCTCCGGCATGCACACGCACATGTCGCTCTTCGACGGTGACAGCAACGCGTTCTATGAAGCCGGTGCTCCCTACTCGCTGTCCAAGACCGGCCGACAGTTCATCGCCGGACTGCTGCACCACGGCGCCGAGATCACCGCCGTCACCAACCAGTGGGTCAACAGCTACAAGCGGTTGTGGGGCGGCGGCGAGGCGCCGGCGCACCTCACCTGGGGTCACAACAACCGGTCCGCGCTCGTGCGCGTGCCCATGTACAAGCCCAACAAGGGGCAGAGCAGTCGGGTCGAGGTCCGATCCATCGACAGCGCCTGCAACCCCTACCTCGCCTTCTCGGTGCTCCTGGCGGCAGGCCTCAAGGGCATCGAGGAGGGCTACGAACTCGCCCCCGAGACCGAGGATGACGTCTGGGGTCTCACCGACTCCGAACGCAAGGCGATGGGCATCCGACCCCTGCCGGCCAGCCTGAGTGACGCGATCGAGGTCATGGAGGAGAGCGAACTCGTCGCCGAGACGCTCGGCGAGCACACCTTTGACTTCTTCTTGCGCAACAAGCGCGCCGAGTGGGCGGACTACCGCGGTCAGGTCACCGCGTTCGAGCTCGAGCGGTACCTCCCGCGACTGTGAGCGGCGCACCATGATCGCCCGTATGCCGTCCGTTCCGGGCGATCTGACGCGCCTCGGCTTTGCCGACCCGCGCCGGGCCGACAGTCTCCTCGCGGATTCCGCCCTGGCGCCCCTTGTCAAGGATCGGTCTCGCGTCGAGACCGATGGTCTCGCCGTGACTCTCGCCAGGGTCGCCGACCCTGACCAGGCACTCCTGACGCTCGTGCGGCTCATGGAGGCAGTCTCGGATCCGGCTCATCAGAAGCTGCGCGACGCCCTCGTTCCGGCATTGCGCGAACCAGGCCGGGCCCGCGACCGACTGTTCTCCGTCATCGGTACCTCCACCGCGTTGGGCGACCACCTGGTGGCCCGGCCCGGGCACTGGACCGCTGTCGTCGACGCGTGCCACCTCGAGGTCGAGGAACGCATCGAGCTCCTGACCGACGCGGTGACCACGCCCGACGACGGCACGACGCCAGAGGACGCCCTGCGCATCGAGTACCGCCGCCAGCTGCTCGGTATCGCAGCCCTCGACGTCTCACGACCAGACCCTCAGGCCCGCCTCCCCGAGACGGCCGCTGCGCTCGCTGACCTTGCCGAGGCAGCCCTCGAAGCCGCACTGGCCATCGCCCGGGCCGCCATGGGCGTCGACGCCGGCACCTGTCGGTTCGCGATCATCGCCATGGGCAAGACCGGGGGCCGCGAGCTCAACTACATCAGCGACGTCGACGTCATCTTCGTCGCCGAACCGGCCGAAGGCTGTGACGAGGACGCCGCCCTGGCCACCGGCACCGAACTCGCCACCCGGATCATCAAGATCTGTTCGAGCCAGACGGCCGCGGGCGCCTTGTGGCAGGTCGACCCCGCACTGCGCCCCGAGGGCAAGAACGGGCCACTCGTGCGCACGCTCGAGTCCCACGTCTCGTACTACGAGCGCTGGGCCAAGACCTGGGAGTTCCAGGCACTCCTCAAGGCGCGTCCCATCGCCGGTGACCGGGCCCTCGGACGGGCCTACGTCGATGCCGTCGCGCCCTTCGTCTGGTCGGCTGCGTCACGCGAGAACTTCGTCCAAGACGTCCAGGCCATGCGGCGTCGCGTCGAGGACAACGTCCCCTCGGGTGAGGCGGACCGTCAGCTCAAGCTTGGGCCGGGTGGCCTGCGTGACGTCGAATTCAGCGTGCAGCTGCTGCAACTCGTCCACGGTCGGGCCGACAAGTCGCTTCGGTCAGGGACCACTCTCACGGCGCTGTCGGCGCTGTCCCAGGGTGGCTACGTCGGGCGAGAGGACGCGCAGACTCTGGAGGCGGCATACCGGCTCCTCCGCACTCTGGAGCACCGGATTCAGCTCTACCGAATGCGCCGCACCCACCTCATGCCCACGGCCTCGAGCGACCTCCGTCGACTTGGCCGAGCCCTCGGGCACCAGCGTGACCCCGAGGACTCGGTCACCGCGCAGTGGCGATCCGCAGCCCGCGAGGTGCGACGTCTTCACCAGCGCATCTTCTATCGCCCGTTGCTCTCCGCAGTGGCTCGTTTGGGCCCCGACGAGGTCCGACTCGCGCCTGAGGCCGCACGCGAGCGTCTGGCCGCGCTCGGCTTCCGCGACCCGCGTGGGGCACTTCGCCACCTCGAGGCGTTGTCCGGGGGTGTGAGCCGTCGTGCCGCCATCCAGCGCCAGTTGCTCCCCGTGATGCTCGGCTGGTTCGCCGACGAGGCTGCCCCTGACGCGGGCCTGCTTGCCTTCCGCCGGATCAGCGACGAACTCGGCACGACGCCATGGTTCCTCCGGCTGCTGCGCGACGAGGGGAGTGCCGCCGAACGTCTCGCACACACACTTGGTCGAAGCCGGTATGCCGCGGATCTCCTGGAGCAGGGACCCGAGTCCGTGCAGTTCCTCGGCGAGTCCAGCGGCCTGCGGCCCCGCTCTCGCGACGAGGTCCAGGTGCGCATGCGCGCTGCTGCCCGACGCAAGGACGGATCCGAGCCGGCCGTCCTCGCGGCACGCGCGGTGCGGCGTTCGGAACTCTTCCGGCTGGCAGTGTCCTCCCTTCTCGGGCACGTCACTCTCGAGGACCTCGGCAAGGCGCTGGCCGACCTCAGCGGCGCCCTCATCGACGTCACCCTCGAGGTCGTTCTGGCGGCCGTCGAGAAGCAGACCGGTGCGCCGCGGCTGAGTCGCCACCTCATCGTGGGTATGGGTCGACTCGGCGGTGGTGAGGCATCCTTCGGCAGCGACGCCGACGTGCTCTTCGTCCACGACCCCGTGGCCGGTGTCGAGGCGCACGCCGCCCAGGAGCAGGCGCTCGACGTCGTCAAGGAGGTCATCCGCCTCCTTGGTCTCGCAGCTCCCGACCCTCGGCTCGAGGTCGACGCCGGATTGCGGCCCGAGGGCAAGAACGGTCCGCTGACGCGCTCGCTCGACTCCTACCGCTCCTACTACGACCGCTGGTCACTCGTCTGGGAGTCGCAGGCCCTCCTGCGCGCTGCACCGGTCGCGGGCGATGCGGAGCTCGGAGCCGCCTTCGTCGACCTCATCGACCCGCTGCGTTGGCCCGAGGGAGGGATCGACGCCGGGCAGATCCGCGAGATTCGCACTCTCAAGGCGCGCATGGAGTCCGAGCGCCTTCCTCGAGGTGCCGACCGCAAGGCGCACTTCAAGCTCGGGCACGGTGGGCTGAGCGACGTCGAGTGGTGTGTCCAGCTCATCCAGCTGCAGCACGCTCACGACCACCCGAGCCTGCGGACGACGTCGACCCTCGAGGCACTCGCGGCCGCCCAGGCCGAGGGGCTCATTGATGCCGAGGACGCAGTCGCCCTGGCGGAGTCGTGGCGTCTCGCGTCGCAGATGCGCAACGCAGGGCTCCTGGCCCGCGGCCGGCCCGTCGACTCGGTCCCGTCCGATCTGCGCGATGCCGATGGCATGGCCCGGATCATGGGCCTGCCGGCGCGATCGGGCCAGGAGCTGGCCAATCGCTACCGCCGGGTGGCCCGTCGTGCCCGGCATGCGGCCGAGCACGTCTTCTACGGGGACGCTACCTAGACTGGATTGCATGATCCCTGTTCTCGACCTGCGCGGACGCACGCCCTCTGTCCGCGAACTCAGGGGCACCCTGCCGCGTGCCGAGTTCGACGTCGAGGCGGCCGTCGCGGCCGTCCGACCGGTGTGTGCGGACGTGGCCGCCCGTGGTGGCGAGGCCGTGCTCGATGCTTCCGAACGTTTCGACGGTGTGCGCCCCAGCTCACTACGGGTCCCCGCGGAGGTCATCGCTGAGGCGCTCGTCGACCTCGACCCGCAGGTGCGCACGGCTCTTGAGGAGTCGATCCGACGAGCCCGACTGGTCCACGCCGACCAACTCCGCACCGCGTCGACAACGACGGTGACTGTGGGTGGCACGGTGACCGAGCGCTGGGTCCCGGTCGATCGGGTCGGTCTCTATGTCCCGGGCGGCCGCGCGGTCTATCCGAGCAGTGTTGTCATGAACGTCGTTCCAGCTCTCCTCGCACAGGTCGGATCGATCGCCGTGGCGAGCCCGCCCCAGAAGGACTTCGGTGGCTGGCCACACCCGACGATCCTCGCCGCCTGCGCGCTCCTCGATGTGGACGAGGTGTGGTCGATGGGCGGCGCCCAGGCCGTCGCAGCGTTCGCGCACGGCCTCGACGGTGCCGAGCCCCTTGAGCCGGTCAACCTCGTCACCGGTCCGGGCAACATCTATGTGGCGGCCGCCAAACGGCTGCTCAAGGGCCTCATCGGCATCGACTCTGAGGCCGGTCCGACCGAGATCGCGGTGCTGGCCGACGCGACGGCCGACCCCGATCACATCGCCGCCGACCTCATCAGCCAGGCCGAGCACGACCCGCTGGCAGCAGCCGTCCTCGTCACCGACAGCCCGGATCTCGCCGAGGCCGTCCAGATTGCCGTTGCCCGTCGGGTCGCCGACACCAAGCACGCCGAGCGCGTCACTGTGTCGCTCACGGGCCGACAGTCGGCGGTCGTCCTCGTCGACTCCATCGACGTGGGTCTCGACGTCGTCAACGCCTATGCCGCCGAGCACCTGGAGATCCACACGGCCGACGCCGCGACCGTCGCTGGGCGGGTCCGCAACGCTGGCGCCGTCTTCGTCGGCACCTGGTCTCCGGTGAGCCTGGGCGACTACTGCGCGGGCTCCAACCACGTCCTTCCGACCGGTGGCTGTGCTGCCCACTCGAGCGGGTTGTCGGTGCAGTCCTTCCTGCGTGGCATCCACGTGGTCGAATACACCGAGGAGGCCCTGCGCGAGGTGGGAGCGCACGTCGTCACGCTCGCCCGGGCCGAGGACCTCCCGGCCCACGGCGAGGCCGTCATCGCGCGTCTGCCCGAGCTCGAATCATGAGTCGGGTCCCACGCTCTGCGTGGGCGATCAAGCAGCTGCTGCGCGAGGACCTCAGGGGCCGCACCGCCTACGGCGCACCACAGCTCGACGTGCCCGTCGCTCTCAACACCAACGAGAACTCGTATGCCGTGCCCGCTGCGGTCGTCGACGAGATCGTCGCCGCCATCGCGACGGTTGCCCCAGGTCTGAATCGCTACCCCGATCGCGAGTTCACGGACCTGCGAGGTGACCTCGCGGCATACCTCTCGCGAAGCGGGACATCGGTGAGCCCGGAGCAGGTCTGGGCCGGCAACGGCTCCAACGAGGTTCTCCTGCACCTGTTGCAGGCGTTCGGGGGGCAGGGACGCACCGCTCTCGGTTTCACCCCCGCATACTCGATGCACCCCATCATCGCTGCGACGACGGGCACGTCCTGGGCCGACGGTCTGCGGGGCGTCGGCGTCCACTCAACATCTGGAGGGGGAGCGTTCGACCTCTCGGTCGAGTCCGCCGTGGCGCAGGCCGAGCAGCTGGACCCGCACCTTGTCTTCCTGTGCTCTCCCAACAATCCCACCGGCACGGCGCTCACGCTCGACGTCGTCACGGCGGTGCACGACGCTGCCCCGCACGCTGTGATCGTGGTCGACGAGGCCTACGCCGAGTTCGCCCGACCGGGAACGCCCAGCGCGCTCACCCTGCTCGAGGGGCGGCCCCGACTTGTCGTCACCCGCACCATGAGCAAGGCGTTCGCCTTCGCCGGCGGCCGTCTGGGCTATCTCGCAGCTGATCCCGAGCTCGTCGACGCACTCCGGCTCGTGCGCATGCCCTATCACCTGTCCTCACCCGCGCAGGCGATCGCCCGGGCGACCCTCCGGCATGCCGACACGATGTTGGGCACGGTCGACGTCATCAAGGAGCAGCGCGACCGACTCGTCGCGGAGTTGGCCACGCTCGGGTTGGATCCCGTGCCGAGCGATGCCAACTTCGTCCTCTTCGGGGGCCTGCGCGACAGCCATGTGACATGGCAGGCACTGCTCGACCGGGGGGTTCTCGTTCGAGATGTGGGGATCGCCCACTATCTTCGAGTGACCGCCGGGACACCAGAGGAGACGACGGCGTTCCTCGACGCCATGGCCGCACTGCCACAGGACCACCTGAGTCCCGAACACCTGGAAGGACAGTCGTGACCAGCAACCGCACCGCGACGGTGACGCGTTCCACCTCCGAGAGCAGTGTCGAGCTCAGCCTCAACCTCGACGGCACCGGTGTCGGTGATGTCAGCACCGGAGTCCGGTTCTATGACCACATGCTCCTGTCGCTCGCCAAGCACTCGCTCATCGACCTGCGGATCCGGGCCACCGGCGACGTCGACGTCGATGCGCACCACACGGTCGAGGACGTCGCGATCGTCCTCGGCGACGCCTTGCGCGAGGCACTCGGCGACAAGAGTGGCATCTCCCGCTTCGGCGACGCCACCGTCCCCCTTGACGAGGCGCTCGTCCACGCGGTCGTCGACGTCGCTGGTCGCCCCTATGTCGTGCACACCGGAGAGCCTGCCGGGCAGGAGTACGTCGTCATCGGCGGCAACTACGTCGGCTCGCTGACGCGTCACGTCCTCGAGTCGTTCGCCTACCACGCGGGCATCGCCCTGCACGTGCGCGTGCTCGCGGGCCGCGACCCGCACCACATTGTCGAAGCCCAGTTCAAGGCCGTCGCGAGGGCACTGCGCGCAGCCATCGAACGCGACCCTCGCGTGGTCGGCATCCCGAGCGCCAAGGGTGCGCTCTGAGCGTGGCCACCCCTGAACAGACATCTGCGCTCGGACACGGAATCGTCCTCGTCCGAGGTGGTGCCGCCGCGTCGGCTCGCTGGGTTCGACGCGGCCTCGTGGCTGTGCGCGTCGTGCCGCTCGAGGGTTGGACCGGCGTCTACCTCGCAGAGGACCGCGCCCTGTCGGCCGCGCCCTACGACGTCGGTCTCGAGATCCTCGCCGCCCGTCGGGTGCCCACACGGCACCGCCCCGCGATCGGACTGTTCGTCATCGACGGCTGCGCGGTGGTGACGGTTCAAGCGCGCGGATGGCGGCTCGAACAGCGGTGGATCGTGTGGGAGCCGGGCTCCGGCGTCCGACGCACGCCGGACCTCCCGGCGCTTCCAGCAGGTCTCATCATCGATGTTGCGCGCGCTCGTTCACGCACTTCGACGGCCGCGATCACCGAACACTTCGCCGACACCCAGGGACAGCCGCTCGACGTCCTCGTGGGCCTCGTGCGCCTGCTCGGCCTGCCCGGTGAAGAGCTTCTGCTCGGAGGGGCTGACGAGTCCCACGAGCGCATCGACCCCAACCCTCGGTCGATCGCAGCCTTCGACGCGCTCGTTGCCGAGGAGGCAGCGCACCGCTCGGAGACGGAGCGATGACCGCTCGCCGGGTTGTCGTCCTCGACCACGGCAGCGGCAACGTCCACAGCGCGGTCCGAGCGCTGGAGCGGGTCGGCGCGCAGGTCGAACTGACCGCCGATCGACAGCGAGCCCTCGACAGTGACGGGCTGTTCCTGCCCGGCGTGGGCAACTTCCACGCCTGCGTCCGCGGGATGCGCGCGGCCGAAGCTCCGCGGATCGTCGACGTCCGCCTCTCGGGGGGTCGTCCCGTCCTCGGAGTCTGCGTCGGGATGCAGGCCCTCTTCGAGTCCTCGACCGAGCCCAGTGGCACGACCGAGGAGGGGCTGGCCGAGTGGCCCGGAACGGTCGAACGGCTGAAGGCACCGATCGTCCCGCACATGGGGTGGACCGAGGTCGATGTGCCTGACGGTTCGGCGCTCTTCGAGGGCGTCGAGTCCGAACGCTTCTATTTCGTGCACTCGTATGCCGTGCGCACCTGGACGCTTCCCGAACCCACCGGGGCGTTCGCGGTCGTCGCACCACGTGTCACCCACGCGACCCACGGCGAGCGCTTCGTCGCGGCCGTCGAGAACGGCCCCCTGTCAGCCACCCAGTTCCACCCCGAGAAGTCGGGCGACGCGGGACTGCACCTGCTCGAGAACTGGGTCAGCTCGCTCTGAGCCGCACCACGTGAGATCGATGACTCCAGACCTGACCCAACCGATGACCTCAACAGTGAAGGTGCCATGACCACCCCTCGCCTCCAGCTCCTGCCCGCCGTCGACGTCGCCGGGGGGCGGGCGGTCCAGCTCGTCCAGGGGGTCGCTGGCACCGGGGGTGAGTTCGGCGAGCCCGTCGAGGCCGCCATGCGCTGGCAGGAACAGGGCGCAGAGTGGTTGCACCTCGTCGACCTCGATGCCGCCTTCGGGCGCGGCAACAACGCTGACCTGCTCGCACAGATCGTCGGACGCCTCGACATCGACGTGGAAATGAGCGGCGGCATCCGGGACGCCGAGACCCTGGAGCGGGCTCTCGCGACCGGCTGTCGACGGGTCAACCTCGGCACCGCGGCGCTCGAGAACCCGGAATGGACGGCTGCGGCCATCGCCGAGCACGGTGACCGCATTGCCGTCGGGCTCGACGTGCGCGGCACGACCCTGGCAGCGCGCGGTTGGACCCAGGAGGGTGGCGACCTCTGGGAGACGCTCACGCGTCTCGACGCCGAAGGCTGCGCACGCTACGTCGTCACCGACGTCAACAAGGACGGCATGCTCAAGGGCCCGAACCTCGACCTCCTGCGCGATGTCTGCGCGCGCACGGACCGGCCGGTCATCGCTTCCGGCGGGGTGTCGACCCTCGCGGACATCGAGGCCCTGCGAACCATGGTGGGAGACGGAGTCGAGGGAGCGATCGTCGGATCCGCGCTCTACCGCGACGCCTTCACCCTCCCGGATGCGCTCGACGTCGCCGGCCGCCCATGACCCGGGATCTCGTCGTCACCGGCTTCGAGGGTGACGAGGGTGCTGCCGACCCAGCTGTCGTCGCGGCCCTGGACGCGGACGACCCGTCCGAGCTCATGCTCGCCCTGGCGTCCGCCCGGCTTCTCGTCCCGATCGTCACCGAACCGGTGGAGACCGAGGTCAAGGATGGGCTGACGGTCGACAAGCAGACGGACATGGCGGCCGTGACTCTCGTGGCCCCAGACGGTGAACGCGCGCTCCCTGTCTTCACGAGCCTCGCGAGCATTGCCGCCTGGGATCCCGCCGCCCGCCCAGTGCCGGTGACGTCCGCGCGAGCTGCCCAGGCAGCGGTCAGCGAAAGATGCGACGTCATCGTCATCGACGTCGCTGGCCCCCAGACGTCGGTGCTGCGCCCCTCTATGGTGTGGGCCCTGGCTCAGGAACGTGAGTGGCTCATCCCGCACCTGGACCCCTTCGTCGCGAAGTCCGTAGCGGCCGCGCTCACCGAGGAGAGTGCCGTGCGGGGTCACCGGATTGAGGAGGGCGCGCCCGCCGGCCAAGGAATCCTCGGCCTCGTGCTCGAACTGACCGAGGGCCTCGAACCCGCCGAGATCCAGCACATCGCCACCCGGGTGGGGGAGCGGCTCGCCACCGACGGCGAACTCCGCGCCAGAATCGACGGGCTCGCCTTCCGCATCACCTGACTTGAGAAGCCCCGTAGCGTCGTTCGGGACGTGCGTTCGACCGGAGGACTGCGCGCCCTGAGCACGGAGGCGACCCAATTCCGCAAGGGTGGGCGCGCAGTCCGGAGGGCGACTGAGTGCGTCTTGGACGACGCACGGGGCGGGCAGACCACTCTGGTGAGCGGGCGGCATACGCCGAATTGGTCTTGGGCCTGCCCGCTGCTAACCTTGTCCACGGACCGACTGGGTCCGCCATCTGCCAGATGATGAACCCAGTGCGCAAGAGAAGTTCGCTTCCACCCGCTGTGACCTCAGGTCGCCGGGTTCTCCATGTGACATCACGGCAGGAGTTTCTTGCTGTCGGTGTTCTCGTGGACGGATGTGAGGCTTCTCGTGCGCTGCGCGAGGAGCCCTTTCTCATTTCTGAGATGTGGCGGACTTGTCCCGGTGGCAGCACAGCATGAACTTGACCGTTCCCCGCTCAGAAGGAGATCGACATCAGCGAGCCTCGTATCAACGACCGCATCCGGGTTCCGGAAGTGCGGTTGGTTGGCCCCAACGGCGAGCAGGTCGGCATTGTCCGCGTCGAAGATGCACTGCGTCTCGCGGCAGAGGCTGACCTCGACCTGGTCGAGGTGGCCCCGATGGCCAAGCCGCCGGTCGCCAAGCTCATGGACTTCGGCAAGTACAAGTACGAAGCCGCCATGAAGGCCCGAGAAGCGCGCAAGAACCAGGTCAACACGGTCATCAAGGAGATCAAGCTCCGACCCAAGATCGACCCGCACGACTACGCCACCAAGAAGGGTCACGTCGTCCGATTCCTGGGCGGCGGCGACAAGGTCAAGGTGACGATCATGTTCCGCGGCCGTGAGCAGTCTCGGCCCGAACTCGGCTACCGCCTCCTCCAGAAGCTTGCCGAGGACGTCATCGAGTTGGGCACCGTGGAGTCTGCGCCGAAGCAGGATGGTCGCAACATGATCATGGTGTTGGGCCCGACCAAGAAGAAGTCCGAGGCTCGCGCCGAGCAGCGTCGCAAGAAGGCCGATGATTCTGCGGACGCCACCCGGGCGGCCGCCCCTGAGCAGGATCAGCAGGTCGAGCTCGATGACGAGATCGCCGCGGCGATCGAGGCAGAGCAGCCCGTTGAGGTCGTCGAGGCCGAGCCCGTCGCCGAGGTCGAAAAGGTCGCGGAGTCCGAGCCGGTCGTCGAGTCCGAGCCGGTCGTCGAGTCCGAGCCGGTCGCCGAGGTCGAAAAGGTCGCGGAGTCCGAGCCGGTTGTCGAGTCCGAGCCGGTCGCCGAGGTCGAAAAGGTCGCCGAGTCCGAGCCGGTTGTCGAGGCCAAGCCGGTCGAGGCCAAGCCGGTTGACACGAAGCCCAAGGCCCCCTCGAAGCCCAAGGCCCCGACGAAGCCCAAGGCTCCGAAGAAGGCCGTTGCCGCCGAATAGGCGTCAGCCACAGATTTCACAGCAGCACCACTGCATCACCGACAGCGAAGGAGATCGGCAGCCATGCCGAAGAACAAGACCCACAGCGGCACCAAGAAGCGCTTCCGCGTCACCGGTTCCGGCAAGGTCATGCGCGAGCAGGCCGGTCACGTCCACAAGTTCCACGAGAAGACCCCCCAGAAGGCCCGCGCCCTCAGCAAGGACGTTCTCGTGTCCAAGGCTGATGTCAAGAAGGTCAAGAAGCTTCTCGGCATCTGAGCCGGCACCCCCCAACGTCCAAGAACAGCAAGGAGTACTCACGTGGCACGCGTGAAGCGGGCAGTAAATGCCCATAAGAAGCGCCGGGTCGTCCTCGAGCGCGCGAGCGGTTACCGCGGTCAGCGGTCCCGTCTCTACCGGAAGGCCAAGGAGCAGGTCACTCACTCCCTCGGCTACGCCTACCGCGACCGTCGCGCCCGCAAGGGTGACTTCCGTCGTCTGTGGATCCAGCGCATCAACGCTGCGGCCCGCGCCAACGGCATGACCTACAACCGCCTCATCCAGGGTCTCAAGATCGCTGAGATCGAGGTTGACCGTCGCATGCTCGCCGAGCTCGCCGTCAACGACGAGGCGGCCTTCACGGCCCTCGTCGAGATTGCCAAGGCGAACGTTCCGGCCCAGCCGGTCGTCGACAAGGCTGCCGTCTGAGCCATCCCAAGGCGCACCCCTGCGTCTTTTTTCAAGCGTCGGGAGAGCCGTGCTGACCAACATCCGATCCGATCGGGTCAAGTCAGTGCGATCGCTCTCCCGGCGTTCGGCACGTGAGCGCACCGGTCGCTTCGTTGTCGACGGTCCGCAGGGTGTGCGCGAGGCGATCCGGTATGCCGCAGAGCGCGTCGATGACATCTATGTCACCTCCTCCGCGATCGAGCGTCACCAAGACCTCATCGCAGCTGCTCAGGACGCTGACATCCACCTGCACGAGACCGACGACGCCGTCCTCGTCGCCATGTCGGACACCGAGTCCCCGCAAGGTCTGCTCGCCGTGGTGGCGGCGCAGAGCCACTCCCTCGAGGACGTGCTCGCGAGCCAGCCCCGACTGGTCGTCCTGCTGAGCAACGTGCGTGATCCAGGCAACGCCGGCACGGTCATCCGTGGCGCCGACGCTTTCGGTGCCGACGCCGTGCTCGTCACCGACGGCTCGGTCGACGTCCTGTCACCGAAGGTCGTCCGCTCGACCGCCGGCTCCTTGTTTCACCTCCCGGTCGTCACCGGCCTCGACGTCAACGAGACGTTGGTCGCGATGGCTGCACACGGCATACGCACCCTTGCTGCCGACGGAGTCGGCGAGACCCTGTTGCCCGACGTCGACCTCAGCCAGCCACACGCCTGGGTCATGGGCAACGAGGCCTGGGGCCTGCCCGCAGAGATCCGCGACCGGTGCACCGACGTGGTGCGCGTGCCGATCCACGAACGAGTCGAGTCGCTCAACCTCGCCATGGCTGCCACGATCTGCCTCGCAACGTCGGCGGGAGCGACGCGTCGGTTCTGACGACTGCGCCCAGACGTGGTGGGATGGCGACATGGCTGCATCGCCCACGTCCGAATCCTTCTTGACCGTTCCGGTGTCATCCGCCTCGTCGGCGGCGCAGATGCTTCCCGACGGGCTCATCACTGCCGATGCGACGGGTGTGGTGGCTTCGGTGAACCATCGTGCTGAGCAGATCCTCGGTCGTCCAGCCGCGGAGCTGGTCGGGCACGACATCCGTGTCGTGCTCCCGCTCGAGACGCGCAATGGCGAATCGTGGTGGACCATCACCGATCCGTGGGGCGGGCTGAGCATTCGCACCGGCCACCGCGAGAAGCTCCTGCTGCTGCCGGACGGCACCGAACTGCTCATCACGGCGAAGTACCTCCGAGCGGGCAACGCCGGGCCTCTGGGCGCCATCCTGCTGGCCGTGCGTGATGCCGAGGCGCGTCGGCGCGCCGAGCACGACCATGCCGCGCTCATCTCGACCATCGCCCACGAGCTGCGATCGCCGTTGACCGGTGTCAAGGGATTCACGTCGACGCTGCTGCGACGGTGGGACCAGTTCACCGAGGAGCAACGCATCACGATGCTCGAGGCGATCGATGCCGACGCCGACCGGCTCACCAGACTCATCACGGATCTGCTCGACGTCTCGCGCATCGACACCGGGAAGCTACGCATCCACGAGATTCCCGTGCTGACCAACGCGATGCTGACTCGCCATGTCGAACGCGCTGTGGCGGCGGGGCACGACAGGGACGAATTCACCATCAGCGTCGAGGAGGGCGCCGAGGAGATCTATGCCGACAGCGACCGATTCGACCAGGTGATCTCGAACCTCGTCGAGAACGCCATCCGGCACCGCGAGAGCAAGGTCGTCCTCTCTGCGAAGCCCTACACGGTCAACGGTCAGAGCGGAGTCGTCGTCAGCGTCGCTGACGACGGTCCCGGGATCCCGGCCGCACAGCGCCGCGCAGTCTTCGGCCGGTTCTGGCACGGTCCGAGTGGGACCGGCACTGGCTTGGGGCTCTACATCGTCAAGGGCATCGTCGAGGCCCACGGCGGTTGGGCCGAGATCGTGGACGCCGGTGAGGGTGGCGCGGTCGTCCGCGTCTTCCTGCCGGGCGAGCCGAGCTAGGCGGGCGAGCCGGGTGAGCCGGGTGAGCCGGGCGCTAGGCTGACTTCCATGTCTCCCTCCTCGGCGTCGCGCACTCCCCGTGCCGTGCGCCGATTTACCGTGCCCTCGGGCCCGGTGACGCAGGCTGCCTGATCGTTGGATCGGGGCGCAGCGTCCACGTCTGGCCCGGGGGCGCATGACCTCCCATGTATGTGAAGACCCAGCCCGCAGGGCGTCGGCCCAAGGGGGCCAAAACCGTTGCCCGCGATGAGAGTGGAAGCCATGTCTGGACCCAACACAAATTTCGACCCCGTGGAGGTGGCCGTGCTCGATCCGGAGGCCATTGCCGCCGCGGTGTCGGCCGCAGTGGATGCGATTGCCGAGGCGACCTCGCTGGACGACCTCAGGGCCCTGCGGCCCACCCACACAGGCGACAAGTCGCCTCTCGCCCTGGCGAACCGCGAGATCGGCGCGCTGCCTCCGAGCGCCAAGGCCGAAGCCGGGAAGCGTGTCGGCCAGGCGCGCGGTCGCGTCAACCAGGCGTTCGCCGCTCGACAGGGTGAGCTCGAGGCCGAGCGCGATGAGCGTGTCCTCGTCGAGGAGACGCAGGACCTCAGCGTCCGCGTCTCCCGCCGTCCGGAGGGTGCCCGTCACCCGGTGAACCTGGTGTCCGAGCGAGTCGAGGACATCTTCGTGTCCATGGGTTGGGAGATTGCAGAAGGCCCCGAGATCGAGTCCGAGTGGCTGAACTTCGACGCTCTCAACATCGGTCCCGACCACCCTGCGCGACAGGAAGCGGACACCTTCTATGTTGCGCCGACTGGTTCGGGGCTCGTCCTGCGGACGCACACGTCGCCCGTTCAGGTGCGCACAATGCTCGACCGTGAGCCGCCCATCTATGTCCTTTGCCCGGGCAAGACATTCCGGACGGACGACCTCGACGCGACCCACACACCCGTGTTCCACCAGTTCGAGGGTCTGGTCGTCGACGAGGGCATCACGATGGCGCACCTGCGCGGAACGCTTGACGCCTTCGTGCAGCGGCTCTTCGGTGGACGCATCGTCACCCGACTGCGTCCCAACTACTTCCCCTTCACCGAGCCCAGCGCAGAGATCGACTGCCAGTGCTGGGTGTGTCTCGGAGGCTCGGAGGCTGACGTCAAGGCCTGCCGCTCCTGCGGTGGCACCGGCTGGATCGAACTCGGTGGCTCCGGGATGGTCAACCGACGTGTCCTGCGCAGCGCCGGCATCGACCCGGACCGCTACACCGGCTTCGCGTTCGGCCTCGGCATCGAGCGCTCGCTCATGCTTCGCCACGGAATCGGTGACATGCACGACATCGTCGAGGGAGACGTTCGCTTCTCCCGCCAGTTCGGAATGGAGATCTGATGCACGCCCCCGTCTCGTGGTTGCGTGAGCTCACCGACGTCCCGGTCGACGCCAAGGGTGTCGACATTGCTGCCGCTCTCGTCCGCGTCGGTCTCGAGGAGGAGGGCCTGCACGGTGGAGACATCGCCGGTCCGCTCGTCGTCGGCCGCGTCCTCACCGTGGAGTCAGAGCCGCAGAAGAATGGCAAGACGATCAACTGGTGCACCGTCGACGTGGGCAACCACGGTCAGATGGTCTCGGACAACAAGGCCCAGGAGATCGTCTGCGGCGCCCACAACTTCGGTCCCGGTGACCTCGTCGTCGTCGTGCTGCCGGGAGGGGTGCTGCCCGGCGGTTTCGAGATCTCGGCGCGCAAGACCTACGGGCACGTCTCCAACGGCATGATCTGCTCGGCCGCAGAGCTGGGACTTGGTGAGGATCACGACGGCATCATCGTGCTGACCGAGCTGCTCGGCGCCGATGCTGTTGCGGGCCTGGAGCCCGGCGACGACGCCATCGCGCTGCTCGGACTGGGTGATGAGGTCGTCGAGGTCAACGTCACTCCAGACCGCGGCTACTGCTTCTCGTTGCGGGGAATCGCGCGCGAGTACGCCCTGTCGACGGGGCGTGAGTTCCGTGACCCGGCTCGCCTCGATGTCGCCGCGGCGAACGACGGTGGGTATGCCGTGAAACTCGCCGACGCGTCCCCGCTCGAGGGCCGCGCCGGTTGCGACCGCTACGTGGCGCGTGTCGTCCGTGGGGTCGACACCACGGCCACGAGCCCGCAGTGGATGCAGAAGAGGCTGACCCAGGTCGGGATGCGACCCATCTCGCTCGCGGTCGATGTGACGAACTACGTGATGATGCTGCTCGGGCAACCGCTGCACGCCTTCGACCTCGACACCCTGTCCGGGTCCATCGGCACGCGTCGTGCGCGGGCGGGGGAGAAGCTCACGACTCTCGATGACGTCGAGCGCGCCCTCGATCCCGAGGACCTGCTCATCGTCGATGGATCGGACACGCCACTGGCGATTGCGGGGGTCATGGGTGGGGAGTCCTCCGAGGTGAGCGCCTCGACCACCGACGTGCTCATCGAGGCTGCGCACTTCGACCAGGTGACGGTGGCGCGCTCGTCGCGCCGGCACAAGCTCACGACCGAGGCATCCAAGCGCTTCGAACGTGGTGTGGATCCGGCGGTCACGGCGGCAGCGGCCCAGCTCGCAGTCGACCTGCTCGTCGAGCACGGGGGTGGCACGGCCGACAGCGGTGTCACCGACGTCGACAACCGCATCGAGCCCAGGGCCTTCACCTTCGACGTCACGCTCCCGAGCCGCTACATCGGTCTCGACTACTCGCGCGACGAGGTCCTCTCGACATTGCGCGCGATCGGCTGCGAGGTCGAGGAGCGCGACGGCGACATCGTCACGGTCGTCGCAGCCACGTGGCGGCCTGACCTCACCGATGGCCCCGACTTCGTCGAGGAGGTGGCTCGCGTTCGTGGTTACGACCAGATCCCGTCGGTGCTGCCGCAGCCCAAGAGCGCTGGCCGTGGTCTCACCCATGGTCAGCGGATCCGGCGGACGATCGCCGACACGTTGGCACACCAGGGCCTCGTGGAGGTGCTCACCTACCCGTTCATCGGCGAGGGCAGATTCGACCAGCTCGGCTACACCGCCGACGACGCCCGTCGTTCGACGGTCAGGATCGCCAACCCGCTGTCCGACGAGTCACCTCTGATGCGCACGTCAATCCTTGACACATTGCTTGATGCGCTGCGCCGCAACGTTTCTCGCGGTTCGCGCGATGTCGCCGTCTATGAGGTCGGACTGGTGACCGTGGGATCGGCGTCTGCGACGACAGCTCCTGTCCCGCCGGCCGACACGCGGCCGGACGACGTGACCCTGTCGCACATTCTCGGCGCAGTGCCTGCACAGCCTCGGCACGTTGCGTTCGCTGCAGCCGGTGACATCGAGCGGGGTGGCCCGTGGGGCCCATCACGTCGAGTCGAGGCCTCGGACGCAGTCTCGTGGGCTCTGGCGGTGGGTCGAGCCATCGGCCTCGAGCTGTCCGTCGTGGTGGCTCGTGACCTCCCTCCCTTCCACCCGGGTCGGTGCGCGGCGGTCACGCTGCCGGACGGCACGGTGGTGGGGCACGTCGGAGAGCTGCACCCCAAGGTGGTTGCGGCACTGGACCTGCCGGTGGCCACGGTGGGTGGGGAGCTCGACGTCGACGTCCTCGTTGCGGCGTCGGGGACACCTGTTCAGGCACACCAGCTGTCGACCTTCCCGGCGGCACACACGGATGTTGCGCTCGTCGTCGACGAGCCGGTCGCTGCCGCCGACATTGAGTCGGCGCTGCGCGATGGCGCGGGGGAGTCGTTGGAGTCGATCTCGCTCTTCGACATCTATCGCGGAGACCAGCTCCGGGACGGCAAGAAGTCCTTGGCCTATCGACTGACGTTCCGCGCCGACCGCACCCTCAAGACCAATGAGGTGTCGGCGCTTCGTGACTCCGCTGTGGCGTCGGCGGCATCGGCCACGGGTGCTGTGCAGCGATGAACCAGCCGGTCGCGATCGTCACCGGAGCCTCGCGTGGCATCGGTGCGCACCTCGCCGATGCTTTGCAGGACAACGGGTATGCCGTGGAGCGCGGTTCGCGCTCCACGGCCCCGGTCACGGACCGGGCTGCTGTCGAGGCGTGGGTCGCTGATGTCGTGGCACGCCGAGGACGGATCGACCTGCTCGTCAACAACGCCGGGGTCATCGACGCCGAGGTGACGCTGGTCGACAGTGACCCTGATGAGTGGTGGGAGACGGTCGAGACCAACGTGCGTGGTCCCTACCTCATGACTCGCGCGGTGCTCCCCCACCTTGAGCGCGGTGTGGGCAGGATCGTCAATATCAATTCTGGCGCGGCTTACAAGAACGCTGACAACGCCACGGCCTACAACCTCAGCAAGGGTGCGCTGGCGCGGCTGACTTCCCAACTCGGTCTCGGCGAGGGCCGCACCGCACTCGTCTTCGACCTGGCGCCCGGTGTCGTGAGGACGGACATGACGGAGTCGATGGTGATGCACCGAGGCCGCACAGAATGGACGTCCCCCAACGAGGTCACCGAGCTGCTGCTCGCGATCGCGGGCGGCGAGCTCGATGCCTGGAGCGGCCGGATGGTGCGAGCCGGAACCGACACCGTCGAGTCCTTGCAGGCCCAAGCAGCAGCCGGTCTGGGAGAGGGCGATCGGACTCTGGGCCTCATTGCTTGGGGAGACGACGACCCGCTGGGCTGAGCAAACCTTTTTGCATAGAGATGCCTTCGCGTGCAAGACTATGCACATGGTGAGCGTCGCAGTTGCGGGAGCAAGCGGCTATGCCGGAGGCGAAGCACTCCGCTGGCTGTTGCAGCACCCTGAAGTCACGATCGGTTCTCTCACCGCTGGTGGCAACGCAGGCTCACGTCTGGGCGGGATCCACCCGCACCTCTTTGGCCTCGCGGACCGTGTGTTCGACGAGACGACCGCGGACGTCCTGGCCGGACACGATGTCGTGCTACTCGCCCTTCCGCATGGTCACTCAGCTGCGGTGGCCGAGGCTCTCGGCGACGACACAGTGGTCATCGACTGCGGTGCCGACTTCCGCCTGCGCAGCGAGTCTGCCTGGACCAGCTTCTATGACACCCCGTATGCCGGGTCGTGGGCCTACGGTCTGCCTGAACTTGCGCTGGCGGGTGGCGGTTCGGGCCGCGACGCTCTGTCCGGTGCCCGTCGCGTTGCTGTTCCGGGGTGCTATCCGACTGCGGTCTCCTTGGCCCTCGCCCCCGGTCTCGCCGCCGGAGTGGTGCAGACCGATGACGTCGTGATCGTCGCGGCCTCTGGCACCTCCGGTGCAGGCAAGGCGGTCAAGCCGCACCTGCTGGGATCCGAGGTCATGGGTTCCATGTCGCTCTACGGCGTCGGGGGAGTGCATCGCCACACACCCGAGATCGAGCAGAACCTCGCCGCCGCCGCTGGCTCGCCCGTCACCGTGTCCTTCACCCCGACATTGGCGCCCATGCCTCGCGGCATCCTGGCCACCTGCACTGCCAAGGTGTCAGCAGGAGTCTCCGCAACGGAGGTTCGCGAGGCCTGGCACGCGGCCTACTCGGGCGAGACGTTCGTGCACCTCCTCGAGCCCGGCACCTGGCCTGCCACGGCGCAGGTGGTCGGCAGCAACCATGTCACCGTCCAGGTCACGTTCGACGAGCGGGCCGGTCGCGTGGTCGTGGTCGCGGCGATCGACAACCTCGCCAAGGGAACCGCTGGCGCGGCTGTGCAGTGCCTCAACCTTGCCGTCGGCCTTCCTGAGTCGACCGGCCTTCTCGGATCGGGGGTGGCGCCGTGAGCGCCATGCAAATGCACCTCATGACTCATCCTGAGTCGCTTGCCATCGCCCGGCTCGACCCGGGTGTCGAGCCGACGTGGGACTGGACCGCGGGCCCGTTCGCGTCCCTCAGTCGCTCGTTGCAGGAGACGTCGATCGTGGGTCTCGCCAGCGCGGTCCCTGACGGCGTGCTGACCGAGGGACCCTTCCGCGTTGTCGAGGTCGCCGGACCGTTGGCCTTCGACGCGGTGGGCGTCATGGCTGAGATCCTCACGCCTTTGGTCCCCGCAGGCATCAGCGTTCTGGCGCTCTCGACCTACGACACCAACTGGATCCTCGTGCCCGAGGGCGAGATCACCAGGACCTGCGAGATCTGGCGCAAGGCCCGGCTCATCGTGACACCGACCGTGCTCACGGGGCGGAGCGGATCATGAGCGTCACTGCGGCACAGGGCTTCCGTGCCTCTGGGGGCACAGCCGGCCTCAAGGCATCCGGAGGGCGTGACGTGGCACTTGTCGTCAATGACGGTCCCGACCACCACGTGGCCGCGGTCTTCACGTCGAACCGGGTGGAAGCCGCACCAGTGACGTGGTCCCGGCAGGTCGTGAGCGATGGGCGCGCCGACGCAGTGTTCCTCAACTCGGGGGGTGCCAATGCATGCACCGGACCCCAGGGGTTCCAGGACACCCATCGCACGGCCGAGCTGGTCGCCGAGGCGATGTCGTGCAGCGCCATGGACGTCGTCGTCTGCTCCACCGGGCTCATCGGTGAATTCCTGCCGATGGACAAGATCGAGAACGGTGTCGGCCTGACGTCGGCCTCGCTTGGGCCTGACGGCGGAGCCGATGCCGCGCGCGCCATCATGACCACCGACTCCGTCCACAAGGAGGCCACCGCGACCGGTGACGGGTGGACTGTGGGTGGCATGGCCAAAGGTGCAGGAATGCTCGCACCCGGACTCGCGACGATGCTCTGCGTCATCGCGACAGACGCCGCGGCGGACGCCGCCAGCCTCGACGAGGCGTTGCGGGCTGCGACCGCGGTGACCTTCGACCGAGTCGACTCCGACGGGTGCATGTCCACCAACGACACCGTCGTGCTCATGGCCTCCGGCGCATCCGGTCTCACCGTCGAGGTGGCAGAACTCACGGCGGCTGTGACGGACGTGTGTGCGGCCTTGGCGAAGCAGCTCATTGACGACGCCGAGGGAGCCAGCCACGTCATTGCTGTCGAGGTGCGCTCTGCAGCAACGGAGTCCGACGCCGTTGACGTCGCGCGGTCGGTCACTCGCAGCAACCTCTTCAAGGCCGCGATCTTCGGGAAGGACCCCAACTGGGGTCGTGTCCTCGCGGCCGTGGGAACCACGCAGGCGCAGTTCGATGCGACGACACTCGACGTCGCCATCAACGGCGTCCAGGTGTGCCGAGCAGCGACGGTCGGGGACGATCGCGATCTTGTCGACCTCGAGCCGCGCGAAGTGCACGTCGTGATTGATCTGCACGCAGGCGACGCCACCGCGACGGTCTGGACCAACGACCTCACCCACGACTATGTCCACGAGAACTCGGCCTACAGCTCATGAGGACCCCCCGGTGACCGGCGCTCTGACCAAGCTCAAGGCGAGCACACTCGTCGAGGCGCTGCCGTGGCTCGAGCGCTTCCGTGGGGCCCTCGTCGTCATCAAGTATGGCGGCAACGCCATGATCGACAGTGAGCTCAAGCTCGCCTTCGCCCAGGACATCGCGTTCCTCCGCTATGCCGGATTGCGCCCTGTCGTCGTCCACGGTGGCGGTCCGCAGATCAAGGCCATGCTCGACCGCCTCGGGCTCGAGAGCGAGTTCAAGGGCGGACTCCGTGTCACCACGCCCGAGGTCATGGACGTCGTGCGCATGGTGCTCACTGGCCAGGTCGGTCGAGAGCTCGTGGGCCTGCTCAACCAGCACGGCCCTCTCGCCGTCGGCCTGTCCGGCGAGGACGGTGCCCTGTTCGGTGCTCGACGCCGAGGCGTCTTCGTTGACGGTGTCGAGGAGGACCTCGGGATGGTCGGCGACGTCGTCTCGGTCAACACCCAAGCGGTCGATGATCTGCTCGACGCCGGGCGGATCCCGGTCGTCTCGACCATCGCACCCGACCTCGACCACGAGGGTCAGGTGCTCAACGTCAACGCAGACACGGCGGCGGCGGCTCTGGCCGTGGCGCTCGGGGCACGCAAATTCGTCGTGCTCACTGACGTCGAAGGCGTGTATGCCGCGTGGCCGGACCGGTCCTCACTTCTCTCGACCCTGCCCCTCAGCCAGGCGCGAGAACTCGTCAAGACCGTCGATGCGGGCATGATCCCCAAGCTTGAGGCCTGCATCCGCGCCGTCGCGGAAGGAGTGCCCCAGGCCCACGTCATCGACGGTCGTGAACCGCACTCCCTGCTGCTCGAGGTCTTCACCTCGGACGGCATCGGCACTCTCATCGAGGAGGACGCATGAGCACCCACGACAGCAGCGAGCCGCAGCAGGCGGTCCTTGACCGCTATGCCCACTCGCTCATCACCGTGTTCGGCACTCCGCAGCTCGTCCTCGAGCGCGGTGACGGCGCCTGGGTGTGGGACGTCGACGGCAAGCGCTACCTGGACCTCGTCGGAGGGATCGCGGTCAACGCGTTGGGGCACAACCACCCCGCGCTCGTCGCGGCCGTCTCCAAGCAGGTCGGCGAGATGGCCCACATCTCGAACTTCTACACGTCCCGCGTTCAGGTCGAGCTAGCCGAGCGGATCCTCGAGATCGCCGAGGCGCCTGAAGGCTCGGGTGTCTTCTTCGCGAACTCCGGGGCCGAGGCCATCGAGGCAGCGATCAAGTTGTCCCGCCGCACCGGGCGCACGGGCATCGTCGCTGCGGAGGGGGCTTTCCACGGACGCACGACTGGTGCTCTCGCGCTCACCCACAAGGCGGCCTACAGAGAGCCGTTCGCCCCGCTCATTCCCGACGTGTCACACGTCCCCTTCAACGACATCGAGGCATTGCGTGCCGCGGTCACGGCCGACACCGCGGCCGTCGTCCTCGAACCCATCCAGGGTGAGGCGGGAGCGATCGTCGCGGACCCGGCATACCTGCAGGCTGCGCGCGAGATCACCACAGCGTCAGGCGCCCTCCTGATCATCGACGAGGTGCAGACCGGCATCGGACGCACCGGTGACTGGTTCGGCTTCCAGGAGAGCGGGATCGTCCCGGACGCCATCACGCTCGCCAAGGGTCTCGGCGGCGGTTTGCCCATCGGTGCCCTCGTGACGTTCGGGCCCGAGGTCACCGGGCTGCTCACTGCAGGGCAGCACGGCTCGACCTTCGGTGGCAACCCGCTCGTCGCTGCCGCCGGTCTCAGCGTCCTTGCCACGATCGAGAGCGACGGTTTGTTGGCCCACGTCACGGCCATGGGGGAGCACCTCGCCGAGGCCGTCGCGAGCCTGATGCACCCCGACATCGAGGGCGTGCGCGGCCGCGGCCTCCTGCGAGCGATCATGCTGCGCTCGGACCTGTCTGCGGGCATTGTGGCCGCTGCGCGCGAGGCCGGTTTCCTCGTCAACCCCGTGGCGCCCAATGCAATTCGCCTTGTGCCACCACTGGTCGTCACCCGCGACGAGATGGACCTCTTCGTCGCTGCGCTGCCCGCGCTCATCACCACAGCCAAGGAGTCGACTCCATGACCGCAACCGTCCGGCACTTTCTCCGTGACGACGACGTCACCCCCGAGGAGCAGGCCGAGATCCTTGAGCGAGCGGCCGCGATCAAGGCTCGGCCGTTCAGCGACAGGTGCCTCGAAGGTCCCGAGGTCGTGGCCGTCCTCTTTGACAAGCAGACCCTGCGGACCCAGGTGTCCTTCGCTGGCGCCATCGCCCACCTCGGTGGGTTCCCGCTCGTCATCGACGGCAAGCTCGCCCAGGTGGGCGTGCGCGAATCGATCGCAGATGTTGCCCGGGTGCTGACCCGTGAAGCGCGGGCGATCGTGTGGCGGACCTACGGCCAGGAACGCATCGAGGAGATGGCCGCCCACTCCAGCGTGCCCGTCATCAATGCGCTCACCGACGAGTTCCATCCGTGCCAGATCCTTGCCGACCTCCTGACGATCAAGGAGCACAAGGGCACCCTGGCCGGCCTCACCTTTGCCTACGTGGGTGACGGTGCCAACAACATGAGCCACAGCTACCTCCTCGGCATGGCGATGTCCGGGCTCCATGTGCGCATCGGCACACCTCACAACTACCAGCCGCACCCGACCGTGCTCGCCCGGGCGACCGAGATCGCAACGGAGAGAGGCGGATCGGTGACGATCGTCGAGGATCCTGCGGAGGCGGTCACGGGCGCGGACGCCGTCGCAACCGACACGTGGGTGTCCATGGGTTTCGAGAAGGAGAAGGAGTCCCGCCAGGGATCAGCGAGTCCGTTCGCGTCATACGCCGTCAGCGCCGAGCTCCTGGCCATGGCGAAGCCAGACGCGATCTTCCTCCATTGCCTGCCCGCCTACCGCGGCTTCGAGGTGGATGCCTCGGTGATCGACGGCCCGCAGTCGGTCGTGTGGGACGAGTCCGAGAACCGGCTGCACGCCCAGAAGGCCGTGTTGTCGTGGCTCGTCGAGAAGTCGGGAGGGGGTCGTCGATGACCGTCTCGTCCAGTCGCACGGCACGCCAGCAGCGCATCATCGAGATCCTGTCCACCCAGCCCGTCCGGTCCCAGACCGAGCTCCTCGAGGTCCTGCTCGAGGACGACATCGAGGTGACTCAGGCTACGCTCTCGCGTGATCTCGTCGACGTCGGTGCCGAGAAGGTCCGCGTGGGCAAATACCTCGTGTATGCCGTGCCGGGCGAGGGCGGTGACCGCACCGTCCGCGTTGCTCTGGACGGTCAGGAGACGACGAACCGGCTGGCCCAACGTTGTCACGAGTTGCTCGTCTCGGCAGACATGTCGGCCAACCTCGTCGTCCTGCGCACGCCCCCCGGCGCTGCCAACTTCCTCGCCTCGGCGATCGACCACACGACAGTCCCCGGCATCGTCGGCACCATCGCCGGGGATGACACGATCATGGTCATGACGACCGGAACGGCGGCGTCGCGCAAGGTCGCCGCCCGCCTCATGGCCTACACCCGCAAGGAGAACGCGTGAGCAGAACGCACGGCAACGAGACGCCTCATACAGGGCCGACAGGTCAGCCCGGGTTGAGCCTGTGGGGAGGTCGCTTCACCGGTGGCCCTGCCGACGCGTTGGCGGAATTGTCGCGTTCGACCCACTTCGACTGGCGACTGGCGCTGCACGACATCGCCGGGTCCCGTGCCCACGCGCGCGTTCTCCACGCAGCGGGACTTCTCGGCGACGACGACCTCGCCGCGATGCTCGCGGCTCTCGAGCAGCTCGCCACCGATGTCGAGTCGGGTGCCTTCGTCGCTGGCCCGGACGACGAGGACGTGCACACCGCTCTGGAGCGCGGGCTCATCGAGCGTGCAGGCGCTGACGTCGGTGGTCGTCTGCGTGCCGGGCGCTCGCGCAACGACCAGGTGGCGACGCTCGTGCGCATGTACCTGCGTGAGCACGCTCGCACCGTCGCCGGTCTGGTCCTCGATGTCGTCGACGCCCTGATCGCCCAGGCGCAGCGTCATCCCACGGTCGCGATGCCTGGACGCACCCACCTCCAGCACGCGCAGCCGGTCCTCCTGGCGCACCACCTCCTGGCCCATGCCTGGCCCTTGCTGCGCGACGTCGAACGTCTGCGTGACTGGGACGCCCGGGCTGGCCTGAGCCCCTACGGGTCTGGCGCCCTGGCCGGCAGCTCACTGGGGCTGGACCCCGAAGCGGTTGCCGCCGACCTCGGCTTCACCGGTGCTGTCGAGAACTCCATCGACGGCACGGCTGCGCGCGACGTCGTCGCCGAGTTCGCGTTCGTCACCGCGATGATCTCCGTGGACCTGTCTCGCATCGCCGAGGAGGTCATCCTCTGGGCGACCAAGGAGTTCGGCTTCGTCGCCCTTGACGACTCCTACTCCACTGGGTCGAGCATCATGCCGCAGAAGAAGAACCCCGATGTGGCGGAACTGGCCCGGGGCAAGGCCGGCCGTCTTGTCGGCAACCTCACGGGGCTCCTGACGACACTCAAGGGACTCCCGCTGGCCTACAACCGCGACCTCCAGGAGGACAAGGAGCCAGTCTTCGACTCCATCGACACCCTCGAGGTCCTCCTGCCAGCATTCAGCGGGATGGTCGACACGATGGTCTTCAACACGGAGCGCCTTGAATCCCTTGCGCCACAGGGCTTTTCGCTTGCCACGGACATCGCCGAGTGGCTTGTCCGCGAGGGGGTGGCATTTCGGATTGCCCACGAGGTGGCGGGGGAGTGCGTTCGGGTCTGCGAAAGCCGGGGCATCGAGCTCTGGGACCTCTCGGACAACGACCTGGCGTCGATCTCCGAGCACCTCACACCGGCGGTGCGTGACGTCCTCACGGTCGAGGGCTCGCTCGCCTCGCGCGATGCCAAGGGCGGCACGGCACCGGTCCGGGTGGCCGAGCAGGTGACCCGGGCGATGGCCCACCGTGACGACATTCGCGGCTGGGCGGCGAGTCAGCCCACCATCCGGTGACGCGCCTGCCGAGGGAGTTCTTCGCGCGTCCCGTCCTTGACGTGACGCGCGACCTCCTCGGCGCTCACGTCTCGCACGGCGGTGTCACCGTGAGGATCACCGAGACCGAGGCGTATGCCGGCGACCAGGACCCGGGTTCGCACGCCTTCCGCGGAACGACGCCACGTACGGCGCCGATGTTCGGCCCCGCCGGCGTCACCTATGTCTACTTCACCTACGGAATGCACTGGATGCTCTGCCTCGTCACGGGGGAGCCGGGAGTCGCTGAGGCCGTCCTCGTGCGGGCAGGCGAGGTCATCGAGGGGCAAGACATCGCGCAGGCGCGGCGTCCTGGCATCCGTGAGCGGGACTGGTGTCGGGGCCCGGCACGACTCGCAAAGACCCTGGCCCTCGACGGGTCACACACCGATCGCGACTTCTGCCGACCGGCGCTGGGTGGGCCGCCGCCGATCGAGCTCACAGTGACCGCGGGCATCCCGGTCGACAGGGCCCTCGTGCGCACTGGACCACGCGTGGGCGTGAGTGGTCCGGGAGGTGACGGGACGGCATACCCGTGGCGGTTCTGGATCGACGCGGAACCAACCGTGAGCGCTTATCGTGCCGGCGTCATCCGCCGACGTGGTCGCTGACCTCGGCGCGGATCCGACGCTGCACGTCGTCGGGCGCGTAGCTTGCCTCGACCGCGGTCACGGCGAGCTCGCCCAGGCCGTGCTCGTCGAGGCCGAGCAGGTCTGCGGCGATCTCGTACTCACGGTTCAGGGTTGTCCCGAACATCGGCGGGTCGTCGCTGTTGATCGTGACGACGACACCGGCATCGCGCAGCGCCCGGATCGGGTGATGCTCGAGCCGCTCGACGCAACGTGTCGCGATGTTGGACGTCGGGCAGACCTCGAGCGGGATGCGCTCTGCGACCAGCCGCTCGATGAGGCGCGGGTCGTCGATGGACCGGATGCCGTGGCCGATGCGCTCGGCTCCGAGAGCGTCGAGCGCGTCCCACACCGACTGCGCGTCGGTCGACTCTCCGGCGTGGGGGAGCGAGCGCAGCCCCGCAGCTCTGGCGCGGTCGAAATGCGGCTTGAACTGGGGTCGCGGAACCTCGGGACCACCCAGGCCGAAGCCGATGAGCGACTGCGGACCGTGGTCGAGCGCGTAGCCGAGCGTCGCGTCGGCAGCGGCGATCCCGGCCTCACCGGGGATGTCATAGATCCACTGAAGAACGATGCCGTGATCGCGCTCGGCGCAGCGGCGAGCGTCTTCGATGGCCTCTGTGTAGGCCTCGATCGAGATCCCCATCCGCACGCTCGTGAACGGCGTCATCGTCAGCTCGGCATAGCGAACCTGCTGTGCCGCAAGACCTTCGGCCACCTCGTAGGTGAGCAAGTGGATGTCCTCGGGTGTGCGCAGGAGCGCGACGACGGCGAGGTAGACGTCGATGAAGTGCGCGAAGTCCGAGAACGTATAGAAGTCGCGCAGCGCCTCGATGCCCTGTGGCACACCGGCATCAGGGTGTCGCTCAGCCAACCGAGCCACCGTCTCGGGCCGCGCGGACCCGACGTGGTGGACGTGCAACTCTGCCTTCGGCAGTCCCGCAATGAATTCGGCGTATGCCGTGTGCTCACCCATGCGCTGAAGTCTGTCAGTCGGCGAGTGCCTGGGCGACGGCGCGGGCGCCAAGGGGTGCGAGGTCGTGGCCGCGGGGAGCATAGAACCAGTCCGCCATGAGTCCTTGGATGGCGGCGAACGCCCGGCCCCAGGACCACGACACGTCGTCGACGTCGAGGACCTGCCGGAAGCGTTCGCGTCCGGCCCGGTCGAGAACCCACCAAGCAGGGGTGAGGTCCCACGCGGCATACCCCGTCGTCAGGGTGCCGAAGTCCAAGAGTCCGACGAGCTGGCCATCGCGTACGACCAGGTTGCCCGGGATGAGGTCGGCGTGGAGGAGGACCGGGCCCGGGTCCGGCGTTCCCGCGGCAATCGCGTCGTCGATGAGGCCGGAGATCGATGTCGGATCGAGAGGGCCCGAGACGGGGTCGGTCCGTTCAGCGAGGCGGTCGGCTCGTTCTGCCAACTGGCCTCCGCGTTGCCCGCGGGGTAGGTGCTCGGGCGTGACTGTGCTGAGGTCGACGTCGCGGAACGAGGCCACGATCTCAGCCAAGGTGTCAGCCCACGAACTCGGAACAGCTCCCGAGAGCACACGTGCCGAGGCGTCCTCACCCGTGACCCAGTGGTTGACCGTCCAGATGTGCGGGTACGTATCGGTGGGCTGGCCCACGTGCTCGATGACGGGCATCTCGAGAGTGACGCGCTGCCGCAACCGAGGCAACCAGTCGATCTCCTTGCGCAGACCCGCTTCGGCTTCGGCATCGCGGGGGACGCGCACGAGGAGGTCGTCGCCGAGCCGATAGGTCGTGTGCTCGGTTCCGGACGTGGTCATGGGCCGCAACGGCAGACCCCGCCACTGCTGACACTGGGAGTCCACCAGAGCACGGACGTTGTCGAGATCGATGGGGGTCTCGCCCTCGAAGAGTGTCGGCATACGGCCATCCCACACGTCGACGCGCTGCATCGTCCACCGGGTTCCCCGTGGCAGGCTGACGCCCGTGAACGACATCCTTGCTGAACTGCAGTGGCGCGGCCTTGTCGCCCAGACGACCGACGAGGACGCCCTGCGTGGCGCATTGACGGGCGGACCGATCACCGCCTACTGCGGCTTCGACCCGACTGCACCGTCCCTGCACTTCGGCAACCTCGTACAGCTCATCGTCCTGCGCCACCTCCAGCGAGCGGGCCACAAGGTCATCTGTCTCGTGGGTGGTTCGACGGGCCTCATCGGGGATCCACGACCCAGTGCCGAGCGGGTGCTCAAGACCAAGGAGCAGACCGCCGAGTGGGTGGCCGGGATCCAGACGCAGGTCCAGCCCTTCCTCGAATTCGAGGGTGACAACGCCGCCATCATGGTCAACAACCTCGACTGGACGGCGCCATTGTCGGCGCTGGACTTCCTGCGCGACATCGGGAAGCACTTCCGCGTCAACCAGATGGTCAAGAAGGATGCCGTGGCGGCGCGCCTCAACTCGGACGAGGGCATCTCCTACACGGAGTTCAGCTATCAGATCCTCCAAGGGCTGGACTTCCTCGAGCTCTACCGGGCGCACGGATGCACGTTGCAGACCGGTGGACAGGACCAGTGGGGCAACCTCACCGCTGGTTCGGACCTCATCCACAAGGTGGAGGGCGAGTCGGTCCACCTGCTCACGACGCCGCTCGTCACCGACTCCGCCGGCAACAAGTTCGGCAAGAGCGAGGGCAATGCCGTCTGGTTGTCCGCCGAGATGACGAGCCCCTACGCCTTCTACCAGTACTGGCTCAACGTCGAGGATGCCTCCGTCATCAAGCTGGTGCGGATCTTCACCGACCGCACCCAGGACGAGGTTGTCGAGCTCGAACGTCAGGTGACGGAGGAACCGTTCCGTCGGGCGGCCCAGCGCACGCTCGCAGCCGACGTCACGACTCTGGTGCACGGGGCTGATGCCACGGCGTCGGTCCAGGCTGCATCCGAAGCACTGTTCGGCAAGGGCGACCTCGCGGCCCTCGACCTCAGAACTCTCGAGGACGCAACGGCAGAGCTACCCGGCGGTGAGGTCTCTTCGGGGATGACCATGACCGACGCCCTCGTGGCTGTCGGTCTCGTCGATTCACGCAACGCCGCACGCCGTGCGATCGGGGACGGGGGAGCGTCCGTCAACGGCGAAAAGGTCAGCGATCCCGAGTTCACGCTCGCCGATGAGCACTTCCTCCACGGGTCGGTGGCCATCCTTCGCCGAGGGCGCAAGTCCATGGCTGCTGCCCGCAAGGTCTAGAACCGTTGTGGCACAAGGCATTTGGGTATGCCGTGTGCCCGCGTGGGTCGGTCAGAGGAGCCGATTTGTGTCTGCCCGGGAGTTCATCTAATGTTCTCGACGTCAGCCCGAAAGGGAGGAACGGACACCACCGCGTGAGGCTCGCCTCGCACGAAGTAGGCCGGTCCCAGGGTTGATCCCCACAGCACGAAGCGGCGGAAACGCCGGTTTGGAAGAGCGGCCGCGAGGTTGCTAGTGTGGGTGCACCGCGAAGATCCAAGTCGCGTCGGATTCGGTCACTCTGAGAGTGGGTCACGAATTTGACGCCCAAGTGTGGCCGCGGGTAAGTTTGGAGAGTTGCCCCTGAGTCTGGCCCTGATGGGCTGGGTGGTGGTGTGCGTCCGATCCTTGAGAACTCAACAGCGTGTCAAAAATCGATGCCAATTAACCTCGTCTGAGGGTGGCTGCGATTCGCCTTTGTGGGTGATGAGTGGTTGTTCTTTTTCGATTATCCTTTGGTTGACAATGATCAAACAGTGTTTTTTGCTGGTTGTTCTTGCTCAGCTGGGTAGACAACCCTTTATTGGGTTCAGTTTTATCCAACCTCTTTTGGGGGTTGGGTTTGTGAACATCAACGGAGAGTTTGATCCTGGCTCAGGACGAACGCTGGCGGCGTGCTTAACACATGCAAGTCGAACGGTGATCTTGGAGCTTGCTCCGGGTGAGCAGTGGCGAACGGGTGAGTAACACGTGAGTAACCTGCCCCAGACTCTGGAATAAGCGCTGGAAACGGCGTCTAATACCGGATATGACATCAAACCGCATGGTTATGGTGTGGAAAGTTTTTCGGTCTGGGATGGACTCGCGGCCTATCAGCTTGTTGGTGAGGTAATGGCTCACCAAGGCGATGACGGGTAGCCGGCCTGAGAGGGCGATCGGCCACACTGGGACTGAGACACGGCCCAGACTCCTACGGGAGGCAGCAGTGGGGAATATTGCACAATGGGCGCAAGCCTGATGCAGCGACGCCGCGTGAGGGATGACGGCCTTCGGGTTGTAAACCTCTTTCAGCAGGGAAGAAGCGAAAGTGACGGTACCTGCAGAAGAAGCACCGGCTAACTACGTGCCAGCAGCCGCGGTAATACGTAGGGTGCGAGCGTTGTCCGGAATTATTGGGCGTAAAGAGCTTGTAGGCGGTTTGTCGCGTCTGCTGTGAAAATCCGGGGCTCAACCCCGGACTTGCAGTGGGTACGGGCAGACTAGAGTGTGGTAGGGGAGACTGGAATTCCTGGTGTAGCGGTGAAATGCGCAGATATCAGGAGGAACACCGATGGCGAAGGCAGGTCTCTGGGCCACTACTGACGCTGAGAAGCGAAAGCATGGGGAGCGAACAGGATTAGATACCCTGGTAGTCCATGCCGTAAACGTTGGGAACTAGGTGTGGGCCTCATTCCACGAGGTCCGTGCCGCAGCTAACGCATTAAGTTCCCCGCCTGGGGAGTACGGCCGCAAGGCTAAAACTCAAAGGAATTGACGGGGGCCCGCACAAGCGGCGGAGCATGTGGATTAATTCGATGCAACGCGAAGAACCTTACCAAGGCTTGACATATACCGGAAACATTCAGAGATGGGTGCCCCGCAAGGTCGGTATACAGGTGGTGCATGGTTGTCGTCAGCTCGTGTCGTGAGATGTTGGGTTAAGTCCCGCAACGAGCGCAACCCTCGTTCTATGTTGCCAGCACGTTATGGTGGGGACTCATAGGAGACTGCCGGGGTCAACTCGGAGGAAGGTGGGGATGAGGTCAAATCATCATGCCCCTTATGTCTTGGGCTTCACACATGCTACAATGGCCGGTACAAAGGGCTGCGATACCGCAAGGTGGAGCGAATCCCAAAAAACCGGTCTCAGTTCGGATTGGGGTCTGCAACTCGACCCCATGAAGTTGGAGTCGCTAGTAATCGCAGATCAGCAACGCTGCGGTGAATACGTTCCCGGGCCTTGTACACACCGCCCGTCAAGTCACGAAAGTCGGTAACACCCGAAGCCGGTGGCCCAACCCTTGTGGAGGGAGCCGTCGAAGGTGGGACTGGCGATTGGGACTAAGTCGTAACAAGGTAGCCGTACCGGAAGGTGCGGCTGGATCACCTCCTTTCTAAGGAGCACTGGCCCGCAAGGGTCCAGAGCCTGGTCTGCCACCGAACGCGTGTGCAGCAGGTGCTCAAGGGTGGAACATCGATTATTTGACGCCGCTACTGTCGGCACACAAGTACACCTCCTCATTCGTGTGGGGGACGGAAAGTGTGGCGGGGGGAGTCGGCGTTTGACACGTTGTTGGGTCCTGAGGGCTCGGGCGAAAGCTCGTTCCTGAAGGCCGGTATCCGGTCAGGACCCCTGCCATCACGAACCATCATGTGCCTTTGGGCGTGTGGGAGGCGTGAAGTGTGGTGTGGGGGCCGCCCGTATGTTGAGAACTACACAGTGGACGCGAGCATCTTTGTGGCTCAAGTTTTTAAGGGCGCACGGTGGATGCCTTGGCACCAGGAACCGAAGAAGGACGTAGGAATCTGCGATAAGCCACGGGGAGTCGATAACCAGACTGTGATCCGTGGATTTCCGAATGGGGAAACCCGGCTGGAGGCAAGTCCAGTCACTCCTGCCTGAATATATAGGGCAGGTAGAGGGAACGTGGGGAAGTGAAACATCTCAGTACCCACAGGAAGAGAAAGCAACCGCGATTCCGTGAGTATTGGCGAGAGAAAGCGGATGAGGCTAAACCGTATCTGTGTGATAGCTGTCAGGCGTTGCAGGTACGGGGTCGTGGGACCTCTCAGTTGGGACTGACATTCCGGCATGGAGTCAAAAATTCGCGTTATAGTCGAAGGGCATTGAAAGGCCCGGCATAGAGGGTGCGACCCCCGTAGACGAAATGACGTGAACTCCAGAGAGTTATCCCAAGTAATACGGGGCCCGAGAAATCCCGTATGAATCTGGCGGGACCACCCGCTAAGCCTAAATATTCCCTGGTGACCGATAGCGGACAAGTACCGTGAGGGAAAGGTGAAAAGTACCCCGGGAGGGGAGTGAAATAGATCCTGAAACCGTGTGCCTACAATCCGTTGGAGCCCTCATTGTGGGGTGACAGCGTGCCTTTTGAAGAATGAGCCTGCGAGTTAGTGCTCAGTGGCGAGGTTAACCCGTGTGGGGAAGCCGTAGCGAAAGCGAGTCCGAATAGGGCGAATGAGTCGCTGGGTCTAGACCCGAAGCGGAGTGATCTACCCATGGCCAGGTTGAAGCGACGGTAAGACGTCGTGGAGGACCGAACCCACTTAGGTTGAAAACTGAGGGGATGAGCTGTGGGTAGGGGTGAAAGGCCAATCAAACTCCGTGATAGCTGGTTCTCCCCGAAATGCATTTAGGTGCAGCGTCACGTGTTTCTTACCGGAGGTAGAGCTACTGGATAGCCGATGGGCCTCAACAGGTTACTGACGTTAGCCAAACTCCGAATGCCGGTAAGTGAGAGCGTGGCAGTGAGACTGCGGGGGATAAGCTCCGTAGTCGAGAGGGAAACAGCCCAGACCACCAGCTAAGGTCCCAAAGCGTGTGCTAAGTGGAAAAGGATGTGGAGTTGCATTGACAACCAGGAGGTTGGCTTAGAAGCAGCCACCCTTTAAAGAGTGCGTAATAGCTCACTGGTCAAGTGATTCCGCGCCGACAATGTAGCGGGGCTCAAGCACACCACCGAAGCTGTGGCATTGACATATTGCCCGGCCACCACACCTGCGGGTTGGTGGTCCAAGCGTGTTGATGGGTAGGGGAGCGTCGTGTGGCCAGGGAAGCGGCGGTGTGAACCAGCCGTGGAGGCCACACGAGTGAGAATGCAGGCATGAGTAGCGAATGACGGGCGAGAAACCCGTCCGCCGAATAACCAAGGGTTCCAGGGTCAAGCTAATCTGCCCTGGGTAAGTCGGGACCTAAGGCGAGGCCGACAGGCGTAGTCGATGGACATCCGGTTGATATTCCGGAACCGGCGAAGAACCGCCCATGACGAACCTTTTGATGCTAAACGCCTGAAACTTGCGTTGTGAAGCCTTCGGGTGGATCTTGTAAGTGGAGCGCGTGACCCGATCTGGTAGTAGTCAAGCGATGGAGAGACGCAGGAAGGTAGCCTCCGCGTGGCGATGGTAGTCCACGTCCAAGGGTGTAGGGAGTGAGATAGGCAAATCCGTCTCACACATATCCTGAGACCTGATAGTGACCGCGAATGCGGGAAGCAGGGTGATCCTATGCTGCCAAGAAAATCTTCTAGCGAGGTTCGAGCCGCCCGTACCCCAAACCGACTCAGGTGGTTAGGTAGAGAATACCAAGGCGATCGAGTGAATCATGGTTAAGGAACTCGGCAAAATACCCCCGTAACTTCGGGAGAAGGGGGGCCCAGACCCTGAAGACACTTGCTGTCTAGGGGAAACGGCCGCAGAGACCAGGGAGAAGCGACTGTTTACTAAAAACACAGGTCCGTGCTAAGTCGCAAGACGATGTATACGGACTGACGCCTGCCCGGTGCTGGAAGGTTAAGAGGACGGGTTAGATCCTTCGGGGTCGAAGCTCAGAATTTAAGCCCCAGTAAACGGCGGTGGTAACTATAACCATCCTAAGGTAGCGAAATTCCTTGTCGGGTAAGTTCCGACCTGCACGAATGGCGTAACGACTTCTCCACTGTCTCAACCATGAACTCGGCGAAATTGCACTACGAGTAAAGATGCTCGTTACGCGCAGCAGGACGGAAAGACCCCGGGACCTTTACTATAGCTTGGTATTGGTGTTCGGTACGGCTTGTGTAGGATAGGTGGGAGACTTTGAAGCGGGCACGCCAGTGTTCGTGGAGTCAACGTTGAAATACCACTCTGGTCGTTCTGGATATCTAACCTAGGTCCGTGATCCGGATCAGGGACATTGCCTGGTGGGTAGTTTAACTGGGGCGGTTGCCTCCTAAAAGGTAACGGAGGCGCTCAAAGGTTCCCTCAGCCTGGTTGGTAATCAGGTTTCGAGTGTAAGTGCACAAGGGAGCTTGACTGCGAGACCGGCAGGTCGAGCAGGGACGAAAGTCGGAACTAGTGACCCGGCGCTGGCTTGTGGAAGCGGCGTCGCTCAACGGATAAAAGGTACCCCGGGGATAACAGGCTGATCTTGCCCAAGAGTCCATATCGACGGCATGGTTTGGCACCTCGATGTCGGCTCGTCGCATCCTGGGGGTGGAGTCTCTCCCAAGGGTTGGGCTGTTCGCCCATTAAAGCGGTACGCGAGCTGGGTTTAGAACGTCGTGAGACAGTTCGGTCCCTATCCGCTGTGCGCGTAGGAAATTTGAGAAGGGCTGTCCCTAGTACGAGAGGACCGGGATGGACGAACCTCTGGTGTGTCAGTTGTTCTGCCAAGAGCACCGCTGATTAGCTACGTTCGGAAGTGATAACCGCTGAAAGCATCTAAGCGGGAAGCACGCTTCAAGATGAGATTTCCATGGAGTTAAATCTCCGAGAGGCTCCCAGCTAGACTACTGGGTTGATAGGCCAGACGTGGAAGTGCAGTAATGCATGTAGCTGACTGGTACTAATAAGCCGATAACTTGATACACACTAAAAAGTTGCGTTCGCGTCCACTGTGCAGTTCCCGAGATACGGTCGGGAACCCCCCACACACACCACCACCCCCACAAAGGGTGAAACCCGGTGCGTGACAAACGGGGGGAAGAACAACCACATCTCCATAGAGTTTCGGCTGTCATAGCGAAGGGGAAACGCCCGGCTCCATTCCGAACCCGGAAGCTAAGCCCTTCAGCGCCGATGGTACTGCACTGGTGACGGTGTGGGAGAGTAGGACGCAGCCGGACAAACATTCAAGAAATGGCCCGCCACTATGGCGGGCCATTTCTCATTTGCGGGTCTGTGCGTTCCCACGCACGGCCCCATAGACTGCACGTGCTCGATGCGGCTAGCGCCGCCTGACCTGCCTGGAGGGTATTCATGACCGACGAGAACCGTGGACCACGCCGAGACGGCGGGCGTGATGACTCGCGTCGTGGCGGGTCCGATCGCGACGGCGGCTCCAGAGGACGAGACGCCAGCGGCCGCGCCCCACGCAGTGGCGACCGGCCTGACCGTGGGCGCGAAGACCGTCGTGATGGTCCGCCTGCTGCTCGACGCGATGACCGCGGTTCGCGCAGCTCGGGCAATGATGACCGCCGCGACGGCGGGCGTCCCACCCGCGGTGGTGCGGAGCGCGACAGAGAGCAGCGTGGCGGACCCCGGCTCGCGCCAAAGACCGCGCGTCGACCGGAACCCCGTATCCCGGACGGCGTCACCGGCAACGAGTTGGACCGTTCGGTGCACCAGCAGTTGCGCACCCTGAGCAAGGAGAACGCAGAGGGCGTGGCCCAGCACTTGGTGATGGTCGCTGCACTCCTCGAGGCCGACGAGATCGAAAATGCCATGGCGCACGCCGAGACGGCCGTACGCCGGGCCGGCCGTGTTCCCGCGGCTCGCGAAGCTCTTGGCATGGTGGCCTACCGTTCTGGCGACTTTGCCCGTGCTCTCGGTGAGTTCCGCACCGTGCGACGTATCAGCGGCTCGGATCACCTCATTCCGCTCATGGTCGACTGCGAACGTGGACTCGGGCGTCATGAGCGCGCCCTGGACCTGGCCCAATCCCCGGAGGCCAAGAGGCTTCCCAAGGAAGAGCGCGTCGAGCTGGCCATCGTCATCAGCGGCATTCGACGCGACCTCGGTCAGACCGACGCCGCTCTGGTCGCGTTGCAGATCCCCGAGCTCAAGAAGTCGAACCAGCCGCGTTTGGCCTACGCCTATGCGGACACGCTGCTTGGCTTGGGACGCGTGGCAGAAGCCCGTGACTGGTTCGAGAAAGCGGCGGACGCCGACGTCGAGTACGAGACCGACGCCGTTGAGCGCCTTGAGGAACTGGACGGGGTGAGCACCACCGATCTCCTCGGGGGTGCCGACGAGGAGGACGAGGTCAACGAGTGAGGCTCGTTGATCGCTACGACGCGATCGTCTGCGATCTCGATGGTGTCGTCTATCGAGGCGACCCCGCGGTGCCACATGCCGTGGAAGCGCTGTCCGCGGCGGGGATCCCCATCCAGTTCGCAACCAACAACGCTTCGCGACCGCCACGACAGGTGGCTGACCACCTACGTCGTCTGGGCCTCGACATCACCGACGACTCCGTGGCCACGAGTAGTCAAGCGGCCGCATGGGTTCTCACGCGGCACCTCGAGCCAGGCGCCGCGGTGCTCGCCATCGGAGGAGAGGGTGTGGCGCAGGCGCTGCGAGAGAGCGGTTTCGTCCCCGTCACTTCGATTGACGACCGCCCTGCAGCTGTCGTCCAGGGCTACGGCCCCGACGTGAGCGCGACGGATCTGGCGCAGGCGGCATACGCCGTGCAACGCGGGGCGCTCTGGTTGGCGACCAACACCGATCACACGTTGCCGACGGCAGACGGCTTTGCCCCGGGCAACGGTGCGTTGGTCCTGGCGGTGGGCGCGGCAGTGGGCCGAGGACCCGAACTGGTCGCTGGAAAGCCCGACGAACCGCTGTATCTCATGTGCGCCGAGCGCCTGGGCGTTGCGCCGAATCGGGTTCTGGCCATTGGTGATCGGCTCGAGACCGACATCGAAGGTGCGCATCAAGCGGGGATGGACTCGCTGTTGGTGCTGACGGGCGTGCACGGTGTCAGTGACGCCGTCGCAGCTCCTCCGCAGGCCCGCCCGACATGGATGGCACCGGACCTGCGCGCCCTTCTTGTCGAGATTGATGAGCTGGAGCGGACCTCAGAGCTGTTGCGCGCGGAGTGGGAGATCCGCGATCACGAGCAGGTCGACGCTGGCAGCACCAGGGTCTTGCCGCCGGAACTTGCCGCGCTGAGTGACTCGCTGAGTGACTGACGGGCCGCTACGGACTCCACTCGCCGAGTAGCGTGGGCGAGAACCACCACGAACCACAGGAGGAACCATGGCCAAGCGGTCGATCCAGGGATACGTCGAGCTCGCCTCAGGGCTGGGCGAGATGACCAAGGGTGCTGCCAAGGAGGCAGCCGCCGAACTCGTCTCCCTCACCAACGCAGACCTGTCGCCGAAGAAGGTCACGAAGCAGGCGAGCCAGTTGGCCGATGACCTCATCGCCGCTGCGAAGTCCAACCGCAAGAGCCTGGTGGCACTCGTGCGCTCCGAGGTCGACAAGGCCGTAGGTCGTCTCGACGTGGGAAGCCTCCAGAAGGAGATCTCCAACGTCACGGACACGGTCCACACGTTGCGCGGTCAGGTCGAAGAGTTGGCCTCGTCGGTCTCCGGCCGCTCGATGAAGACCGCGTCCGGCGCGGCCACCGGCGCTGTCAAGGTCGTTGACTCTGCCGGCGACGCAGCCCGCAACACCGCAACGGCCGCGGCACCGAGCCGACGACCGGCCCGCTCGGCCCTGAAGAGGACCGCCAAGAAGGCACCGGCCAAGAAGGTGTCCACGGCGAAGAAGTCCGCTCCAGACACCTCGGTCGCGAAGAAGTCTGCTGCCAAGGCCACGCCTGCCAAGAAGGCCGCCACGGCCACGAAGACAGCGACCAAGGCCCCGGCCAAGAAGGTGTCGACGGCCAAGACGACAGCCGCCAAGAAGGCTGCGCCCGCGAAGACGACAGCCGCCAAGAAGGCTGCGCCCGCGAAGACGACAGCCGCCAAGAAGGCTGCGCCCGCGAAGACGACAGCCGCCAAGAAGGCTGCGCCCGCGAAGACGACAGCCGCCAAGAAGGCAACTCCGGCCACGAAGGCTACGACGGCGACGCCCGCCAAGAAGACCTCCACTGCCACCACGGCGTCGAAGACCACCTCCCCCTCCGCCTCGTCCGCGACCCCGTCGGTGGGCGGCGCGTGAGCGAACAGGTTTCTCAGCCGTCCGAATCGGACCGGTTCGAGGTGACTGACGTCGACGAGACCCTCCACGACACGGAGACGTCGGCGTCACCTCGGGCCGAGTCCGCAGGAGCGGACGACACATCTCCCGAGTCCGGATCCGAGCCGCCGTCCGAGCCGCAACCCGAAGTCGGGGGAGCGCCCGAGACTGGTGACCTCGTCATCGACGCCTCGTTGCGCGACCTCGCCGATGCCCCTGCCGACGACCTCGACGCGCAGATCGAGCGCGGCGAGCAGGTGCAGCGCACCCTGCAGGGTCGACTCAGCGACCTCGGAGGCTGACATCGCTCGGCTCGACGCCGAGCTCGTGCGCCGCGGGCTCGCGCGCTCACGGGGGGAGGCGAGGGAACTCGTCGAAGCCGGGCTCGTGACCGTGGACGGGAAGGTTGCGCGCAAGCCGGCGACCGTCACGGATGAGGGGAGCACGGTCGAGGTCTCGTCCGACAGCCCGCGATGGGTCGGTCGGGCAGCGCACAAGCTCGACCACGCCTTCACCGTCTGGGAGCCTCACGGCCTCACGGCCTCGGGGCGCAGCTGCCTTGACGTCGGAGCCTCGACTGGCGGGTTCACCCAGGTCCTGCTGGCCCGCGGCGCCAGTCATGTGGTGGCACTCGACGTGGGCCGTGACCAGCTCGTCGCCGAGCTGCGCGCCGACCCGCGGGTCACCGAGCGCAGTCGCACCTCGATCCGCGACGTGGAACCTGAGCAGATCGGCACCTTCGACGTCGTGGTCGGGGACCTCTCCTTCATCTCGCTGACGCTCGTCCTCGAGCCGATGTCACGACTCACCAACCCCGGCGGTGACGTCGTGCTGCTCGTCAAGCCGCAGTTCGAGGTGGGGCGTGGTCGCTTGAGCAAGAACGGCATCGTCACCGATCCGCGGCAGCGGCGGCGGGCGCTCACTGACGTCGTGGCTGCAGCGCAGGCCGCTGGCCTCGGAGTCCACGGGCTCATGCGCAGCCCGATCCACGGTGGAGGGGGCAACACCGAGTACCTCATGTGGGCTCGGTCAGGGGTCTCGGGCACGATGGACCACGGTGCGGTGACTGCCGCAGTCCGTGAGCTGAGCAAGGAGGTTCGAGCGTGAGCGAGTCTCGCCGCATCCTTCTTGTGGTCCACCCCAACCGTCCCGAGGTCCACGACCACGCGCTCGGCGTGGTCAAGCGCCTCAAGGCAGCGGGCGTGGCCGTCGCGGTCATCAGCGATGAGATGCGAGGCACCCCGCTCGAGGACGCCCCCGACCTCATCAGTGCCGACCCTGCCGATCCGACCCACGGCTGCGAGCTCGTCTGCATCCTCGGCGGAGACGGATCCATCCTGCGCGCGGCCGAGCTGTCCCGGGGTTCGGGCGTCCCGCTGCTCGGGGTCAACTTTGGCCACGTCGGATTCCTCGCCGAGGTGGAGCGAGACGACCTCGACGTCACGGTGGAGCGCATCGTCTCGAGGCAATACACCGTCGAGGAGCGCATGACCCTCGAGGTCGTCGCGATGCACGACGGTCAGACCGTCTTCAAGAGCTGGGCCCTCAACGAGGTGACGGTCGAGAAGGCGTCGCGTGAGCGGATGATCGAGCTCACCGTCGAGATCGACGGTCGCCCGCTCTCGACGTGGGGCTGCGACGGCGTCGTCATGGCCACCCCCACGGGATCGACCGCCTACGCGTTCTCGGCCGGTGGTCCGGTCGTCTGGCCCGATGTCGAGGCCATGCTGCTCGTCCCCATCAGCGCCCACGCCCTCTTTGCGCGGCCCCTCGTCGTCGGGCCCGACAGTCAGCTGGCCGTCGAGGTCGTGCCGCGAACCGAAGGCGGGGGCGTCGTCTGGTGCGACGGTCGCCGAGCCATCGACCTTCCTCCCGGCGCGCGCATCCAGGTGCATCGCAGCGCCGACTCCGTGCGACTCGCGCGCTTTGCCGCGTCGCCCTTCACCGACCGTCTCGTCGAGAAGTTCGACCTCTCGGTGCACGGCTGGCGTGGTGCTGCTCGCCGCGCGAGCGAGTCCGCGATGGGTTCCGGCACCGAGTCCGACGCCGAATCCGGCACCGAGACGGGCTGACCGGGACCAGTGCTACAAGAGATCAGGATCAAAGACGTCGGCATCATCGATGAGTCGATCATCGAGTTCGGGCCGGGGCTGACCGTGCTCACCGGTGAGACCGGTGCAGGCAAGACGATGGTCGTCACAAGCCTCGGGCTGCTGCTTGGATCGCGCTCTGACTCCGGTCTGGTCCGCGAGGGATCCGGTCGCGCTGTCATCGAGGGCGTCTTCGACGTGGCAGCCGATCACCCGGCAAAACTTCGAGCCGCAGAGGCCGGCGGAGACGTCGATGAGAGTTTGGTGCTGGTCCGCACCGTGAGCGGTGAGGGTCGCTCGCGCGCCCACGTCGGAGGCCGCAGCGCACCCGTCGGGGTGCTCAGCGAACTGGGCGAACACCTCGTCGCTGTCCATGGACAAGCAGATCAATGGCGGTTGAGGCGCCCGGAGGAGCACCGCGAACTGCTCGACGCGTTCGGTGGTCGTCCGGTGGCAGGTGTGCGGACGGCATACAACGAGGCGTATGCCGCACACGCCTCGGCTCTCGCGGAACTCGAGTCGTTGCGCGCTGCCGCGCGCGAACGCGCCCAGGAGCTCGACCTGCTGCATCGAGGACTGGAACGCATCGCCGCGGTGGAGCCGGTCGCTGGTGAAGACGCAGACCTCCGCGTCGAGGACGAACGGCTGGCACACGCAGAGGAATTGCGTCGCGGTTCGAGTGAGGCGCATTTGCTCCTGGCTGGTGACGACGACGCTTCTGGTGGCGCTGACGGTGGGGTGATGGGTGCCCTGGCTTCGGCGAGGTCGTCCATGAGTCAGGTGAGCGCCAATGACCCCGCGCTCGCGGACCTGGAGCGCCGCCTCAACGAGGTCACGCACCTCATCACCGATCTTGCGTCCGACCTCTCCAGCTACGTCGCGGATATCGACCTGGACCCCGGCCGACTCGAGTTCGTCCAGGAGCGCCGGTCGCAGCTCACGGACCTCACGCGCAGCTATGGCGAGACGATCGAGGACGTCATCGCATGGAGTGCGACCGCGTCCAGGCGCGTGCTGGAGCTCGAGGGCGACGATGACCGGATCGACGTGCTCGAGAAGGAGGTGGGAGCCCTCGAGGCAGACCGGGTCGCCTCGGCGAAGAAGCTCTCCACCGCTCGGCGCAAGGCAGCCAAAACCTTGTCGGCGCGCATCGGCGACGAGCTGAGTCACTTGGCCATGGGTTCGGCCACGGTTGTCGTCGCGGTCGACGAGGCAGGTCGGCTCGGTCCGCACGGCGGCGATGAGGTCGAGATCGGGTTGGCGGCCAACGTCGGGAGCACGCCACGCAGCGTCAGCAAGGCGGCCTCCGGTGGTGAGCTCTCGCGGGTGATGCTCGCGATCGAGGTCGCGACGGCCACCTCCGACACCACGAGCTCAGTGCCGACCTTCGTCTTCGATGAGGTGGATTCCGGCGTCGGCGGGCGGGCTGCTCTCGATGTCGGAGCCCGACTGGCTGCTCTCGCGACGAGCGCGCAGGTGATCGTCGTGACGCACCTGGCCCAGGTGGCCGCGCACGCTGATCACCATCTCGTCGTGTCCAAGGCCGACGACGGTCAAGTGACTCGCAGCGGTGTTCGCCGGGTCACGGGGGAGGAACGGGTCAGCGAGCTCGCCCGAATGATGGCAGGCGGTGTGAGCGACGCGGCCCTGGAACACGCCCGGGACCTGCTCGCCGACCTCGGACAAAGCGCCGACGCCTGACCGGCCGCGCCCTCTGCGGCCCTGAGGGTTGCGCGTGGCACGATGTGCTGGATGCCCTTCACGACCCGCCTCCGCCGCGAACGCGACCCCGGACCTGCCGGCGTCAGCGGCCCTGCCCGCGTGGACCCACGGACCAAGGACCTGACCAAGCGCCTCAAGCCCGGCGACATCGCCGTCATCAACCATGTCGACATCGACCGGGTGAGCGCTGAGGCGCTGGTGGCCTGTCGTCCCGCCGCGGTCGTCAACGCAGCGACGTCGATCTCTGGGCGATATCCCAACCTCGGACCCGAGATCCTGCTCGCGGCGGGCATCCCGTTGCTCGATGCGGTCGGTGACGAGGCGATGAAGGTCACCGATGGCACCCGTGTCCATCTCGACGGCGCGAACCTCATGGCCGGCGACCGGGTCGTCGCCACGGGTCAGGCTCTCGACGAGGCCTTGGTGACAGCGTCGATGGCCGATGCACGAGCTGGGCTCAACGATCAGCTCGAGGCGTTCGCCGCCAACACGATGGAGTATCTCAAGCAGGAACGTGCCCTGCTCCTCGACGGTGTGGGCGTCCCCGACATCCAGACCGATCTCGACGGTCGCCACGTCCTCATCGTGGTCCGCGGGTACCACTACAAGGAGGACCTGAAGATGCTTCGGTCCTACATCCGCGAGTTCAAACCGATCCTCATCGGCGTCGATGGGGGAGCAGACGCCATCGTCGAGGCCCGCCACAAGCCGGACCTCATCGTCGGCGACATGGACTCCGTCTCCGACGCGACGCTGAGGTCCGGCGCCGAGGTCGTGGTCCACGCCTACCGTGACGGCCGCGCGCCCGGCCTGGAGCGCGTGCGTGATCTGGGGGTCGAACCGGTCGTCTTCCCCGCCACCGGCACGAGCGAGGACGTCGCGATGCTGCTCGCCGACGACAAGGGCGCGACCCTCATCGTCGCCGTCGGAACCCACGCCACCCTCATCGAGTTCCTCGACAAGGGACGCTCGGGCATGGCCAGCACGTTCCTCACCCGGTTGCGCGTCGGCGGCAAACTCGTCGACGCCAAGGGTGTGAGTCGTCTCTATCGCTCACGCATCTCGGGAACCTGGCTCCTCCTTCTCGTTCTCGTTGGCCTGTGCGCGTTGGCCGCCGCGCTCTGGGCCTCCCCCGGAGGCAAGGTGTTGCTGCAAGTCCTGGGTGCCCGCCTCGACGATCTCTGGTCCGCACTCGGAGGAATCTTCACGTGATCGACTTCCGCTATCACCTCGTCTCGATCGTCTCGGTCTTCATGGCGCTGGCTGTCGGCATCGTCCTCGGTGCGGGTCCGCTCCAAGGACAGATCGGCGACACCCTCACCCAAGAGGTCACCCAGTTGCGCGAGGACCGTGCCGCGTTGCGCACCGAACTCGAGACAGCCCGCAAGGCGGGCGAGACGCGCGATGAGTTCACCGAGGCCGCACGAGCCCGGCTTGTCGGCGGCACACTGAACAACACCAGGGTGGCACTCATCGTGTTGCCCGAGGCCGACGCCGATGATGTCAACGCTGTGAGCGACACGTTGGCCGCCTCGGGGGCGTCCGTGGTGTCGCGCACGACGGTCGAGGACGCGTGGGTTCCCCAGGACGCCGAGGCAACGAAGGAGTTGGCCCAGTTGGCGACGGACCAACGGCGTGCACTTGGCCTGCCTGCGGCAGCCGAGTCCGACACGAGTCCGCTCGACGACGTGCTCGCCACCTCGCTCGTGGCGCCCGACGCGGCAGCCGCCAACGACGCAAACAAGGCAGCCATCGACGCGCTCGCCAGCGCCAAGCTCATCGATGTGGACAGCGCCGACCTCGTCCGGGCCAGCACCGCCGTCGTGGTCGCCGCCCCGGTCAAGGGTGATGTTGCTGCGGACCGAGACCGTGAGGCGACACGTCTGGCATCGCTCGCCGCGGCGCTGGACCGTGCGGGCCAGGGAGCCGTCCTCACGGAGGACATCGGCGTGAGTGGCTTCGCCGGCGGCGCCTCAGTGGTCCGTGCCGCGCGCAGTGACGCCACCACGGCCGGCGCTCTTTCCACCGTCGACGACATCAGCCTCTCGCTCGGCCAGGTCAGCGTCGTCTATGCGCTGGTTCAGCAGCTCTCCGGGGGCGTTGGCCAGTACGGCCTCGGCGACGGCGTCTCGGCCGGCTACCCGCCGATCCCGGCGCCATGACCCGACGACCGCTCGTGGGTGCCGTCGTGGCGGCCGCGGCGGCAGGTGGCGCCATGCTTGCGCGCCACCACGTGCCCGCACACCTGCGCGCGCGGTGGGACCGCACCAACCACGCAGGCCGGACCGTGACCCTCCTTGAAGGACCGGTGTATGCCGTTGCCGCGGCTGTCGGTGCGGCTGCGGCTGGCGCCCCTTCGGCCGCGGGTGTCGTGACCAGCCTGGGGGCTGGAGCCTTCGGAGCCCTGGACGACCTCGCGGGGGACTCCTCGAGCAAGGGACTCAAGGGCCACCTCGGAGCGCTGGCGCACGGCGAGGTGACGACCGGTGCGATCAAAATCGTTGGTCTGGCGGCGACCGGGCTCGTCGCCGCCGCCCTCGCCGACCGACGCACAGACCGCGGGCTCCTCACGACTCTGGTCGGCGGCGCGGCCATCGCCGGTTCGGCCAACCTCGCCAACCTCTTCGACCTTCGCCCCGGGCGAACTCTCAAGGTCGCCACCCTCGGCGCCGTTCCGCTGCTTTTCCCGCTAGGCGCGAACGGCGCGGCCACCGCAGCAGCTGCCCTGGGCGCCGCTGTCGGCACCCTGCCTGGCGACCTGCGGGGCGAGTCGATGCTTGGCGACACCGGAGCCAACGCCGCCGGAGCCATGGTCGGCCTCGCGCTCGTCGAACGCACCGGGCTGCGGGGGCGACTCGGGGTCCTGATCGTCACCGCTGCTCTCACGGTCCTGTCCGAGAAGGTCTCGTTCAGCAAGGTCATCGAGGGCAACGAGGTGCTTCGACGCATCGACGCTCTCGGCCGACCGACCTCGTGAACGCGCGTCGGGCCGCAGCCGGCATCGCCGGTGCTGCAGGGCTCATTGCCGTGATGACGCTGTTCTCGCGCATCGCCGGCGTCGGGCGGATCTTCGTCTTCGCCGATGCCGTGCGCGCCAAGGGCGTCGGCGAGATCTATCAGACCGTCAACGCTCTCCCCAACGTGCTGTTCGAGGTCGCGGCCGGTGGGATCCTCGCCGCGGTTGCCGTGCCCCTCATCGCCAGTCGGCTCGGCGTGGGCGACCGCGACCACGCCGATCGCGTTGCGTCAGTCCTGCTCACCTGGGCCTTGGCCACCCTCGTGCCGGCCGCCATCGTGCTCTTCCTTGCCGCCCCTGCCCTATCCGGTCTCATGATCAAGGACTTCGATCCACGTGCCCACGAGGTTGGAGCCACGCTCCTGCGCATCTTCGCGGTTCAAGTGCCTCTCTACGGGGTCGGCATCATTCTCGCCGGGCTCCTCCAGGCCCACCGCCGCTTCCTCATGGCCGCCCTTGCACCTCTGCTCTCCTCGATCGTCGTGCTGGGGTCCTACCTCTGGTACGGCCAGCTCACCGGCGGCGAGACCTCACCCTCACTCGTCAGTGGATCCGCGCTTGTGGTCCTGGGCTGGGGAACGACCCTCGGGGTGGTGGCTCTGTCGCTACCCCTGGTGATCCCCGCCCTTCGGACTGGCTGGCGCTGGCGTCCGTCTTTCCGCCTGCCGGCCGACGACGCGCGCCGCATCGGCAGTCTCGCCGGCGCGGGTGTTCTGGCGCTCCTCGCCCAGCAGGCTGCCGTGCTCGCGACGATGTGGCTGACGAACCACTCAGGGGACCGCGGTGCGTTCCCCGTCTACGGCTACGTCCAGGCGATCTACCTGCTTCCTTATGCCGTCCTCGCCGTTCCCGTGGCCACGAGCACCTTTCCTGCCCTGGCGGCCGGCGCGGGCGCCGGGCGTGAGGTCAGCTCCACTCTGGCTAGGGCACTCGGAGGGGTCCTCGTGCTGACCGGTCTGGCCGTGGGGGCGCTTCTCGCTGCAGCTCCGGCCGTGGGCGCCTTCTTCGAGCTGCTCGACGCCCGACGCGGTGCCGAAGGCGCCAGTCCCGTGGCGCTTTCGGCCATGTCGGGCGCCCTCACGGCTTATGCGCCGGGGTTGGTCGGATTCGGTCTGAGCGCGCTGCTGACCCGGGCCCTCTACGTCCGAGGGCGCCCCATGCACGCGGCCCTCGCCGTCGCCGCTGGGTGGCTCGTGGCCCTCCTGCCGATCGTCGTCGTCGGGCCGGACCAGGGTCCCGGAGCAACGCTGGGCGCACTCGGCGTCGCGTCCTCGCTCGGGATGACCCTGTCCGCCGTGCTGCTGCTCATGCTGGTTCGCCGCGAGTGGGGGCCGGAGGCCGTGGCTGGGGTGGCTCGCACCGCCGGCGTCCTCGTCGTGACGGCGGCGGCGGGCCTGGCCACGGGTGGCGCCGTGACGCGCGGTCGCGACCTCGACGATTTTGCCGAGGTGGTGCTGACCGGCCTCAGCGCCGGGCTGGCGGCACTCCTGGCAGGGCTCGTCGTCCTCTGGTTCGCCGACAGGGAGATGATGAGAGAGGTAGTCGATCGCGTCAGGACTCGGCGCAGGGGAGGAGCAGGGACATGAGGATTGCTCTCGTGATGGGGACGAGCGCCGGGGGGACCGGGCGTCACGTCCACGACCTTGTCCACGGACTCGTCGGGGCCGGTCACGACGTCGTCGTGCTCGCACCCGCGGGCGAGCTGGACCAGTTCGACTTCGCCGGAGCGGGCGCCGCGACGGTCGAACTCACCGTCAGGGACCGTCCACAGCCCAGGGGTGATGCCAGAGCTCTCGCCACCCTGCGGGAGGTGTGCGGGGGAGCGGACGTCGTCCATGCCCATGGAGCCAGGGTCGGGGCGCTGGCCACCCTGGCCCTCGTCGGTGTCGCCACCCCCCTCGTCGTGACGATCCACAACGCGTCACCTGGGGGTGGGTTTGCCGGGCGCGTCCACGCCGTCCTCGAGCGGGTCGTGGCCCGCGGTGCCGACCTCGTCCTCGGTGTCTCGGCCGACATCGTCAAGGATCAGCTGCGTCTTGATGCCAAACGCTCCGAGCTCGCCGTCATCGCCGCACCGCCACCTGCCGCCGTCACCCGTGACCGCTATGCCGTGCGTCGCGATCTCGGCATGGACGCGCGCACCATGCTCCTCGTCACGGTGGCCCGGCTCGCTCCGCAGAAGGACCTCGACCTCCTCATCGATGCCGTCGCAGAGATGCTCGGACGTCACGACATCGCCGTGCTCGCCGCAGTGGCTGGCGACGGGCCCGACCGCGAGCGACTCCAGCTCCGCATCGATGACACCAGGGTGCCGGTTCGGCTCCTCGGCCACCGCACCGACGTCGCCGACCTCATTGCCGCTGCAGACGCCGTCGTCTCGACTGCAAGGTGGGAAGGGCAGCCCGTCGGGCTCCAGGAGGCCCTCCACTCCGGTGCCGCCATTGTCGCGACCGATGCCGGTGGCACCGGCGCCGTCGTCGGTGACGCAGCGATCCTCGTGCCGGTGGGTGACGTTGCCTCGATGGCGCGCGCGCTCGCCGACGTCCTGCTGCACGGCGCGGTGCGCGACGACCTTCGCTCCCGAGCCATCGGTCGCGGAGCCGAGCTGCCCACGAGTGCCGACGCGCTGGAAGCTGCGCTCACGGCATACCGGTCGGTCCTGTGATCAGCGCGCTCATCAGCGCGTCGTCACCAGGCATGGCGCGCACGACCGCCGTCATGACGTAGTGTTGAAGCCCGTGGTGGCCCAGACGAAACACATCTTCGTAACCGGAGGCGTTGCCTCTTCGCTCGGCAAGGGCCTCACGGCATCCAGCCTCGGATTCCTGCTCGGGGCACGCGGTTTGCGCGTGACGATGCAGAAGCTCGACCCCTATCTCAACGTGGACCCCGGGACGATGAACCCGTTCCAGCACGGTGAGGTCTTTGTCACCGATGACGGTGCCGAGACGGACCTCGATGTGGGGCACTACGAGCGCTTCCTCGACCGCAACCTCATCGGCAAGGCCAATGTCACGACCGGTCAGGTCTACAACAAGGTCATCGCCAAGGAGCGGCGTGGTGAGTACCTCGGCGACACCGTCCAGGTCATCCCGCACATCACCAACGAGATCAAAGAGCGCATGCGGGCCCAAGCGGCCGGCGCGCCGGACGTCGATGACCGCGAGGCCCCCGACGTCATCATCACCGAGATCGGTGGGACCGTCGGTGACATCGAGTCGCTGCCCTTCCTCGAGGCCGCCCGCCAGGTGCGACACGACCTCGGTCGTGACAAGGTCTTCTTCCTCCACGTCTCGCTCGTGCCCTATCTCGCGCCGAGCGGTGAGCTCAAGACGAAGCCGACGCAGCACTCCGTGGCTGCCCTGCGCCAGGTCGGCATCCAGCCCGATGCCCTTGTGCTGAGGGCCGATCGGGAAATCCCGGAGTCGATCAAGCGCAAGATCTCGCTGATGTGCGACGTCGACACGGACGGCGTCGCTGCCTGCGTCGACGCCCCGAGCATCTATGACATCCCCAAGGTCCTGCACCGCGAGGGCCTCGACGCCTACGTCATCCGACGGCTGTCGCTCATCTTCCGCGACGTCGACTGGACCGACTGGGACAAGCTGCTCGGTCGGGTCCACAACCCCGAGCACGAGGTCGAGGTCGCCCTCGTCGGCAAGTACATCGACCTGCCCGATGCCTACCTCTCGGTCACCGAGGCGCTGCGCGCAGGTGGCTTCCATCACGACGCCAAGGTCAAGATCCGCTGGGTCGCGAGCGACGAGTGCCAGACCGCTGCTGGTGCCCAGAAAGCACTCGGTGGAGTTGACGCCGTCCTCGTCCCCGGAGGCTTCGGGGTCCGCGGCATCGAGGGCAAGCTCGGAGCGTTGACCTGGGCGCGCACCCACCGCGTCCCCACGCTCGGCATCTGCCTCGGCCTCCAGTGCATGGTCATCGAGTACGCCCGCAACGTTGCCGGGATCGAGGGCGCGAGCTCGACCGAGTTCGACCCCGAGACTCCGGCACCGGTCATCGCGACCATCGAGGAGCAGAAGGCGTTCGTCGAGGGTGCCGGTGACCTCGGCGGGACGATGCGTCTGGGTTCGCAGCGCGCCGACCTTCGCAAGGGCTCGGTCGTTGCCGAGGTCTATGGCGGCCTGAGCGCCGACGAGCGCCACCGTCACCGCTACGAGGTCAACGACTCCTACCGGTCCCGGATCGAGGACGCGGGTCTCGTCATCTCGGGCACGCACCCCGAGCTCGGACTCGTCGAGTTCGTCGAGCTGGCGCGCGAGGAGCACCCCTACTACGTCGCCACGCAGGCCCACCCAGAGTTCAAATCCCGTCCGACCCGGGCGCACCCACTCTTCGCCGGCCTCATCGGGGCCGCGATCGAGGAGCAGCGGTCCGCGCGGCTCGTCGAGGTCGAACGACCCAAGGTCAGCGCCGACGCCGAGGTCATGTGACCGCGGATCGGTTCTGCGACGAGTTCGACCCGCAGACGGTGACGCACTCCGAGGTCGTCATGGCCGGGCGCGTGTGGGACGTCGTCCGCGACGAGGTCGACCTGGGGGACGCGGGGCGCCACGTGCGTGAGTACGTCCGTCACCCCGGTGCCGTTGCCGTGCTCGCTCTCGACGACGAGGGACGCATCTGCCTCATCCAGCAGTATCGCCATCCCATCCGCACCCGCGAGTGGGAGATCCCGGCGGGGCTGCTCGACGTGCCGGGTGAGCCGGCCTGGGAGGCGGCCGCCCGTGAGCTGCACGAGGAGGCCGACCTCGTCGCCGGGCGTCTCGATGTCCTCGTCGACCTCCGACCGTCACCGGGCGGACTCGACGAGGCGATCCGGGTCTATCTCGCACGCGACGTCTCCCTCGTCGCCGAGTCCGAACGTCATTCCCGCGAAGCAGAAGAGCACGGTATGCCGCTTGCCTGGGTTGCGCTCGATGACGCAGTCGAAGCGGTGCTCGAGGGCCGCCTCCAGAACGGCATCCTCGTGTCTGCCGTGCTCGCGGCTCACGTTGCGAAACAGGGGAATTGGGACGCGTTGAGGCCGCACGACGCCCCGTGGCCCCAAGGTCCGGGAGGGGCGGCGCGGACGTGATCACCGCATCCGGTGACCACCGGTGTCCGTGTGGAGGGCAGCCCGAAGGCGCGGCGTTGTCCGCCTGCTGCGGTCCGTTCCTGGCCGGTGAGGCCTGGCCGCCGACTCCGGTGACGGTCATGCGATCGCGCTACACGGCATACGCAATCGGCCACAGTGACCACGTGTTTCGCACCTGGCACCCCGCGACGCGGCCAGCGGACGTGGACCTCGATGGCTCGCTCGAGTGGGTCGGGCTCGAGATCATCACGTCCTCGGGCGATGACGTCGAAGGAACCGTCGAGTTCGCCGCGCACTGGCGCTCGGGCGAGGGGCGCACACGGCAGAACGGTGTGCTGCGTGAGAGAAGCACCTTCCTGCGACGAGCGGGCCGCTGGTTCTATCGCGATGGTGTGGATCTCACGACGTGATTCGCATGGAGCAGCGCGTGAGGCGCGGCCCTTCGTCACGTCGTGAGCGGACGGCAGACCGGAAATGCGGTTCGTGTGAGGTGGGCGCGACTCCGTAGGATGACGGAGTTCATCCACCCCCGAACCGACAGGACCCCTCGTGCTCCGCACCCATGAGGCCGGCACTCTGCGCGCCGACCACACCACCCAGACCGTCACGCTCACCGGCTGGGTTGGCAAGCGTCGCGATCACGGAGGCGTGGCGTTCATCGACCTGCGCGATGCCAGCGGAGTCGTCCAGGTCGTCGCACGCGACGAGGTCCTCACCGGAGCAGCTCACGACCTGAGGGCTGAGTTCTGCATCAAGGTGACCGGCGAAGTCGTCGCGCGCACCGAAGCCAACGTCAACTCGGAGCTGCCGACCGGCGCCATCGAGGTCGTGGCCACCGACATCGAGGTGCTCGCGCCGAGTGCGCCGCTGCCCTTCCAGATCGACGAGCGCGTCACCGTCGGTGAGGAGGCCCGCCTCAAGCACCGCTATCTCGACCTGCGTCGCCCGGGTGCGTCGTCGGCCGGCGCAGCCCTGCGTCTGCGGTCCAAGGTGAACGCCGCCGCCCGTGAGGTGCTCGGTGGGCGCGACTTTGTCGAGATCGAGACGCCGACGCTGACCCGTTCGACCCCTGAGGGTGCCCGCGACTTCCTCGTGCCCGCGCGTCTGGCCCCCGGCTCCTGGTATGCCCTGCCGCAGAGCCCGCAGCTGTTCAAGCAGCTGCTCATGGTCGCCGGCATGGAGCGTTACTACCAGATCGCCCGCTGCTACCGCGACGAGGACTTCCGCGCCGACCGTCAGCCGGAGTTCACCCAGCTCGACATCGAGATGTCCTTCGTCGAGCAGGCCGACGTGCTCGAGCTCGGTGAGGCCATCGTCAAGGCCGTCTGGCAGCTCATCGGCGTCGAGCTCGACGCACCGTTCGAGCAGATGACCTATGCCGACGCGATGCGCCGGTTCGGCTCGGACAAGCCTGACCTGCGTTTCGGCAACGAGCTCGTCGAGTGCACCGACTACTTCAAGGAGACGCCCTTCCGCGTCTTCCAGGCCGAGTACGTCGGGGCCGTCGTCATGCCCGGGGGTGCGAGCCAGCCTCGCAAGCAGCTCGACGCGTGGCAGGACTGGGCCAAGAGCCGGGGCGCCAAGGGCCTCGCCTATGTGCTCGTTCAGGAGGACGGCGAACTGGGCGGACCGGTGGCCAAGAACCTGTCCGACGACGAGAAGGCCGGGCTCGCCGCTCACGTCGGCGCCCAGCCCGGCGACTGCGTCTTCTTCGCCGCGGGGCCGACAAAATCCTCGCGTGCCCTGCTCGGCGCTGCTCGCCTCGAGATCGGCAAGCGCTGCGAACTCATCGACCAGAGCGCGTGGTCCTTCCTCTGGGTCCTTGACGCACCACTGTTCGAGCCCGCGTCCGAGGCCGTCGCGGCTGGTGACGTCGCTGTCGGTGGGGGAGCGTGGACCGCTGTCCACCACGCCTTCACGTCCCCGAAGGCCGAGTTCCTCGAGACGTTCGACACCGACCCCGGTCCGGCCCTCGCCTACGCCTACGACATGGTCTGCAACGGCAACGAGATCGGTGGCGGGTCGATCCGTATCCACCGCCGTGACATCCAGGAGCGCGTCTTCAAGGTCATGGGCCTGTCGGACGAGGAAGCCCAGGAGAAGTTCGGCTTCCTGCTCGACGCCTTCGCGTTCGGTGCCCCACCGCACGGCGGGATCGCCTTCGGGTGGGACCGCATCGTCTCGCTGCTCGCCGGGACCGAGTCGATCCGCGATGTCATCGCCTTCCCCAAGTCCGGTGGTGGGTACGACCCCCTGACCGCGGCGCCGGCACCGATCACCTCGGAGCAGCGCAAGGAAGCCGGCGTCGACGCCAAGCCGGAGCCCAAGGGTGAGTCGAACGGCGCCCAGCCGAAGACGCCGGAGCAGGCCTGACATGACCGCCCGCGCCGACATCGACACCGTCGTCGACCGGCCCCTCGATCCGGCGCGGCCGGTCTCGGTCCTGCTCTGGGACGCCGACGGAGTCCTGCAGCACCCGCAGCACGAGTGGGCGCCGCGGCTCGAAGCGTGGGGCGGGCCGGGTTTCGGTCAGGCACTCTTTGCCGCCGAGCTGCCTGCCCTGCGCGGAGAGGTCCCGTTCCGCGACGCCCTGGCCCAGCTGCTCGTCTCATGGCCCGACGTCCGCGCGGGGGTCGACGACCTGTTGCAGCTGTGGGAGCAGGTTGACGCGGACGACGAAGCCATCGAGCTCGTGCGCGAGGTCGCTGCCTGGGGAGTGACCTGCGTGCTCGCGACGAACCAACAGGACCACCGCAAGGCATATCTTCGCCACCGATTCGGCTACGACGACGTGTTCTCCCGCTCCTTCTACTCCTGCGACCTGGGGGCCATGAAGCCCGAGCCCGCCTATTTCGAGCGGGTGCTGGACGCACTCGACGTCCGGGCCGACGAGGTCGGGTTCGTCGACGACAACCGCGCCAACGTTGCCTCTGCCCTCGAGTTCGGCATCCGGGCAGTGCACCACGACCCGGCTTCCGGGGTCGCCGGCCTGCGGAGTGCGCTGGGGTGGCGGGCGTGAGCGCGATGTCCGACACCGCCGACGGCGACGTCGTGCGCCAGGCCATCAAGCTGTATGCCGCCCAGCAGCCCGGGCTTCGACCGGTGGCGGACGACTTCGCGACGATGATCACGGCCATGCTCGACGACGCCGGCATCAACTACGTGAGTGTCACTGGCCGGGCCAAGAGTGTCGGCTCGTTCGCGGTCAAGGCCGCTCGCCGGATCGACGGTGAGCCGGCCTACACGGACCCGCTCACCGAGATCACCGACCAGATCGGGGTGCGCGTCGTCACCTACCTGCACGGCGATGTGGCCGCTGTCGCGGAGCTCCTCTCCGGCGAGTTCAGCGTCCTGGATGACCGCGACCTCGGTCAGGAGACCGCGAGCGAGGGCCGTTTCGGCTATGCCAGCCGGCACCTCCTGGTGACCTTGGATGGCGAGGAGGACGACCCGGCATACAAGCATCTTCGTGGTCGCTCCGCGTCCGTCCAGGTGCGCACGATCCTGCAGCACGCTTGGGCCGAGTTCGAGCACGACGTGCGCTACAAGGGGTCCGTCCCTGCGGCGGACGTGCCCGATCTCGATCGCCGATTCACGCTCGCCGCAGGGCTGCTGGAGCTGGCCGACCGTGAGTTCACGGCCATCCGTGACCGTCTGCAGGCCAGCGTCGGTGAAGTCGATCCCGGGGTGGCGGACGACGACCCGCGCATCAGCGGGACCGACCTTGCGGCCTTCCTGTCGGCTCAGTACCAGGACGCGGGGTGGTCGCGCACCGACCACTACTCGTGGATCTCGGGTCTCCTCCTCGAGCTCGGCATCACCTCACTTGATGAACTCGCGGGATTGCTCGGCTCGATCGATGCGCAGGGGATCAACGAGCGGATGGACTATCGCTATCCGGCCGGTGCCGTGCGCCGGCTCGACGACGCCCTGCTCGCGGTGTTCGGGCCTCGCTACATCGGCCTCCACGGCAACTCGCACCGCATTGAGTCGCTCACCGCGCGTCTCGACAAGGTGCGCGCCACCCAGTCCTGACGGTCAACGGCGACGCATGACAAATCGTGTGCGAGCGGACAGGCCGACCCGGTAGCCGAGGCGCTCATAGAGTCTGCGGGCCAGCGGGTTGTCCTCGAAGACTCCGAGCGACGACGCACCCGTCCGTTCGATCGCTTCGCGGGTCAGGTATGCCGTGATGGCGGCTCCCAGCCCACGGCCACGATGCGCTGTGTCCACGGTGATCCCCCCGAGCAGGGGAATCCTGGCGTTGCCCGGCTCGGAGCACCCGGAGCCGATGAGCAGGCCGGAGTCGTCTCGAACGACCACCCACTGCTGTGTCGGCCGGGCGAACGGGGTCGCGTGAGTGGTGGGGTTGTGGAGTCGGAGGAACTCGACGAGGGCGTCTCGCTCGTCGTCGAGGATCCGCTCCACTCGGGCCTCGGCCGGCAGCGTCGCCGATGGTGTCACCGTCCACATCCAGTCCCACGTGTTGCCGCCGCGCACCGGAAGGACGCCGTCGACCGCTGCATAGGAATCGCGTGGTGCAGTGACATGGACCGGGTCGTGCTCCGTGAACCATTCCGGGAACGACGGGGAGGCGAGCAGAGCAGCGAGCTCGTCATGACTCCCGAGGAGCTGCACACCCCTGCGCTCGTCGGGCCACGTCTGGGCCCACGCCACGGCTGACGTCCCGGTGAGACCCAACGAAGGAAGGAGAAGTCCGGCGCCCGTGTCGTAGCGGATGACGGGGTGGCCCCCGCTCGCGACGACGAGCGCCTCTCGTGAGGAGAGGCGCTCGACGTCAACAGGGGTTGGGCTCACGCAGTCAGGAAGCGCACCAGCGCCGCGTTGAACTCGTCGGTGTGGCTGACGTTGACCCCGTGGGGGCCGTCCTTGATGATGACCAGCTCGCTGCCCGCGACCTGCTCGTGGGTGCGCTGCCCGGAGGCCTCGAACGGGACGATCGCGTCGGAGTCGCCGTGGATGACAAGGGTGGGCACGGTGACCTTGGCGAGGTCGCTGCTGAAGTCCTCGAGCCACGACGCGATGCACGTGACAGCGGCGTCGAGGTCGGCCTGGGCCGCCAGTGCCGCAGCCTCGACGCGCTGGTCCTCAGTGACCTTGAGCTCGCCGTCTGCGCTGAAGAAGTTCGTGGTGAACTCGTCGAGGAAGCCCTCGCGGTCTGCGCGCAGACCGGCCTGCATCTTCTCGGCCTCGGCTCGGGGGAGGCCGCCGTCAGGGTTGTCGTCGCTCTTGAGGAGCCACGGGGGGATCGCTGCGGCGAAGGCGATGCTGCGCAGTCGCTCCTCACCGTGGTTGCCGACATAGCGCGCGACCTCTCCGCCGCCCATGGAGAACCCGACGAGCGAGACGTCTCGCAGGTCGAGCGACTCGATGAGCCCCGCCAGATCCGCCGTGAGCGTGTCGTAGTCGTAGTCGCCATCTGGTGCCGGGGCCGACTGGCCGAAACCGCGCCGGTCGTAGGTGATGACGCGCAGTCCTGCCGCGGTGAGCGCCGGGACGGTGTCCTTCCAGGAGGCTCCGGACAACGGCCATCCGTGGATGAGGACGACGGGTCGTCCCTCGCCGCCGGTGTCCTCGTGGTGCAGCGTCGGTGATGTCGGTGTCGTCAAGGGAGTGTCGGTCATGGTTCACCTTTCGAGAAGGGGCCAGAGGATCTGATGACCCTACGCACCTCGTTCGTCACAGGCGCACCGTCGGCTTGGTCTGACCGGCGTGACCTGTCTGACCAGCACGTTAGTCTGCGGGAGTGCCGGCCCCCAACGACCTTTTCGCCTCCGCTGAGGGGACCGGTGCCGCGACTCTTCCGCCACTTGCCGTGCGCATGCGCCCGGCGTCGATCGACGAGGTCCGCGGCCAGGAGGCTGTGCTCCGGCCCGGCAGTCCGCTCCGTCGGCTCATCGAGGGTTCCGAGGGCACTGCTGGGTCGCTGAGCGCGATCATCTGGGGTCCGCCCGGGACAGGCAAGACGACTCTGGCCCACCTCGTTGCCACGGCTGCTGGCCGTGAGTTCGTCGAGTTGTCGGCCGTCACCGCCGGGGTCAAGGACGTGCGGGCCGTCATGGAAGCGGCCGCCCGCAACCGTGATCTCTATGACCGCCAGACGGTGCTCTTCCTCGATGAGATCCACCGCTTCACCAAGGCTCAGCAGGACGCGCTGCTCCCGGGGGTCGAGACACGGCAGGTCATCCTCGTCGCCGCGACGACCGAGAACCCGTCCTTCGCCGTCATCGCACCTTTGCTCTCGCGATCGATGCTCATCACTCTCACCTCCCTCGACGACGAGCAGGTCACCGCGGTGCTGGACTCGGCAGTGAGCGACGAGCGCGGTCTCGACGCGGCATACGCGCTGTCGACGCAGGCACGCGAACACCTCGTCCGCATCTCCGGGGGAGACGCACGCCGCGCTCTCACCTCGCTCGAGGCGGCTGCCGGTGTGGCCCTGGATGACGCGCCCGCCGGACGCGACGACGACACCCCGATCGAGATCACGCTCGCCCACGCAGAGCAGGCCGTGGCCCAGGCGTCGGTCCGCTACGACAAGACCGGCGACCAGCACTACGACGTCGCCTCCGCCTTCATCAAGTCGATGCGTGGCTCCGACGTCGACGCGGCCCTGCACTACCTCGCCCGCCAGCTCGAGGCCGGTGAGGACCCGCGCTTCATCGCCCGGCGCATCGTCATCTCGGCGAGCGAGGACGTCGGCATGGGCGACCCGACTGCTCTCCAGACCGCGGTGGCGGCGATGCACGCCGTCGCCCAGGTCGGCATGCCCGAGGCGCGAATCATCCTGGCGCAGGCCGTTGTTCACAACACGCTCGCTCCCAAGAGCAATGCGGCTTATGCCGGGATCAATGCCGCCATCGCCGACATCCGTGGCGGACGTGGCGGGGCCGTGCCCCCTCACCTTCGCGGAAGCGGGTATGCCGGTGCGTCCCGTCTCGAGCACGGCAAGGGCTACGTCTATGCCCACGACGAGGCCGACGGAGTGGCCCGTCAGCAGTACCTCCCGGACGACCTGCACGGCAGGGCCGACTACTACCACCCGACCGATCGCGGCTTCGAGGCGCGGCTGCAGGAGCGCTGGACCTGGCTCAAGGATCGGCTCGGCGGGCGCACTTGACCCATTGTCATCTCATCGCCTCAGGTCATAGCTGAGGCGGCGTCACCGGTCCCAGACCCTTGGGGTTGACCCGCAGGGTGTACTGCCGCGGATCCCAGGAAGCAGAACGGCACCGGCTGCCCCGCCAGACGGGCGAGGAGTCCCAGCGAAGGCGCGGCATCCCGAGAACGGTTGACACGGCATACGCAAGACGTCCGCCGCCGGGCAGGGACCGCAGGTCGGGGTCGAACTCGTCGGCATAGCGTCGGCGCTCCTGCTGGGGGAGCAGCCAGAGCGCCAAGGAAAGGATCGCGCTGGCGAGCCCGGTCATGGTTGCACCGCTGCAGAGGAGGGGAGGCGAGCCTCGAGCGGCGCTCGTCGGCGACTGCAAGGAACGCAGCGGCGCTCGCCGAGGTGCGACCCGTAGGATTCACCGGTGCCCCACCCGGGCACGACGCACTCGACTCGACGCATTTCAACCTCAGGACTGACACGACATGGAAACCGCTGAGATCCGGCGCCGCTGGCTCGACTTCTTCAAGAAGAACGGTCACACGGTGGTGCCCTCCGCGCCGCTCATCCACGACGACCCCAACCTGCTGTTCGTCAACGCGGGCATGGTGCCGTTCAAGCCCTACTTCTCGGGCCAGGAGACGCCGCAGTGGGAGCGGGCCACGAGCGTGCAGAAGTGTGTCCGCACGGGTGACATCGAAGAGGTGGGCAAGACCTCGCGTCACGGCACGTTCTTCCAGATGAACGGCAACTTCTCGTTCGGGGACTACTTCAAAAAGGAAGCGATCCAGTTCGCCTGGGCGCTCCTCACGACCTCGCAGGACGACGGCGGCTACGGCCTCGACCCGGACCGCCTGTGGGCGACGGTCTACGAGGATGACGACGAGGCCGAGCGTCTGTGGGCCGAGTACACCTCGATCCCCATGGAGCGCATCGTGCGCCGCGGCAAGCTCGACAACTACTGGCACATGGGCGTTCCCGGTCCCGGGGGGCCGTGCAGTGAGATCTTCTATGACCGCGGTGAGGAGTACGGCCAGGAAGGTGGGCCGGCGGTCGACGAGGACCGCTACATGGAGATCTGGAACCTCGTCTTCATGCAGGAGGAGCTCTCGAAGGTCCGCGCCAAGGACGACTTCGACATCGAGGGCCCCCTGCCGGCACAGAACATCGACACCGGCATGGGCCTCGAGCGCATCGCCTCTGTCCTGCAGGGTGTCGACAACCTCTATGAGATCGACGAGGTCTATCCGGTCCTCGCCAAGGCTGCAGAGATGACGGGCAAGTCCTACGGCGCCCACTCCGGGCACTCGGCGCAGGAGTCCCACCCCGACGACGTCCGCCTGCGTGTCGTCGCCGACCACGTCCGGTCCTCGCTCATGCTCATCGGCGACGGCGTCACCCCCGGCAACGAGGGACGTGGTTATGTCCTGCGCCGCATGCTGCGACGCGCCGTGCGCTCGATGCGCCTGCTCGGCTTCGAGGAGCCAGCGCTGCCGCACCTGCTCCCGATCTCGATGGAGCGGATGAAGCAGTCCTATCCCGAGCTCGAGACCGGCTTCGACCGGATCAGCAAGATCGCGTATGCCGAGGAGGAGGCCTTCCGTCGCACGCTCGCCTCGGGCACGACGATCCTCGACACCGCGGTGTCGAAGACCAAGCAGTCCGGTGGCACGACGCTCGCGGGAGACCAGGCCTTCCAGCTGCACGACACCTATGGTTTCCCGATCGACCTCACCCTCGAGATGGCGGAGGAGCAGGGCCTTTCGGTCGACCGCGAGGGCTTCACGCGCCTCATGCAGGGGCAGCGCAACCGCGCCAAGGCAGACGCCAAGTCCAAGAAGTCCGGCCACGCCAACACCGAGGTGTGGAAGGAGCTGCGGGCGGCCGGCGAGACCGACTTCCGCGCGTGGCAGGAACTCAACAGCGAGGCCAAGGTCATGGGCCTCGTCGTTGACGGCCAGCGTGTCGAGGAGATCGAGCCCGGGCAGCAGGGGCAGGTTGTGCTCGACCGCACCCCGTTCTATGCCGAGTCCGGCGGTCAGATCGCGGACGAGGGCATCATCACCGCCGATGGGGTCCACCTCAAGGTCGTCGACGTCCAGCGCCCGGTCAAGGGCCTCATCGCCCACACGGTCGAGGTCGTCCACGGACCTCTGCGCGCTGGTTCGCCCGTCCTCGCCGAGGTCGACCCCGATTGGCGTCTCTCGGCGTGTCAGGCACACTCCGGCACCCACGTCATCCACGCCGCGCTCCGCCAGGTGCTCGGCCCGTCGGCGCTGCAGTCCGGCTCCTACAACAAGCCCGGCTACCTCCGTCTCGACTTCGCGTGGGGCCAGGCGCTTTCGCCGCAGACCCGCAGCGAGATCGAAGAGGTCGCCAACCTCGCCGTGCGCAAGGACCTCCCTGTGTCGGCGGCATGGATGTCCCTCGAGCAGGCTCGTGAGGCCGGGGCGCTGGCGCTCTTCGGCGAGACCTATGGCGAGGCCGTGCGCGTCGTCGAGATCGGCGGCGCCTGGTCGCGTGAGCTCTGCGGTGGCACCCACGTCGGTCACTCCTCGCAGGTCGGTGCCATCACGGTGACGGGGGAGGCCTCCATCGGCTCCGGAGTCCGCCGTGTCGAGGCCTTCGTCGGCATGGACGCCCTGCGATACCTCGCCCGCGAGCGGGCGATCGTTGCCGAGCTGACCGGAATCGTCGGTGCACAGCCGGGTGAGCTCACCGAGCGCATTGGCGCCATGGTCACGCGGCTCAAGGACGCCGAGCGTGAGATCGAGCGCACCCGCAAGCAGGCCGTGCTCGCCGCGGCCGGGTCCCTCAGCGACAACGCCAAGGACGTCGGGGGTGTCCGCTTCGTTGGTCACGACGCCGGTGGCGAGGCCGGCGCGGACGACGTGCGGGCCATGGTGCTCGACGCGCGTCAGAAGCTCGGCGAAGCAGGGCCCTCGGTCGTCGCCGTCACCGGTGGCGCCAAGGGCCGCCCGGTCGTCGTCATCGCGACCAACCAGGCCGCGCGTGACAAGGGCATCAAGGCTGGCGAGCTCGTGCGCATTGCTGCTCAGACCCTCGGTGGAGGTGGCGGTGGCAAGGACGACATCGCCCAGGGCGGAGGCCAGGACCTCACGAAGTCCGGTGACGCCATCAACGCCGTCGAGTGGCGAGTCGGGGAGCTGGTCGGTTGAGCGTCCGCCCCGGGGTTCGTCTGGGGGTGGACGTCGGCACCGTGCGTGTCGGCGTGGCCGTCAGCGACCCCTCGGGCATTTTGGCGACACCGCACGCCACCCTCACCCGGATCTGGCCCGACCCGGATGTCGCGCACGACGACGTCGCCGAGATCGTCGCCTTGAGCTCCGAACGCGACGCCATCGAGGTCATCGTTGGTCTGCCGCGTTCACTTTCGGGGGACGAAGGTCCAAGCGCTGAGGCAGCGCGCAAGTATGCTGCGGAGTTGGCTCGCCGAGTGACACCCGTGGGCGTCCGTCTCGTCGACGAACGCCTCACGAGTGTCAGCGCTCACAGGGCCCTGCGCGACAGTGGTGTCGCCGGACGTCGACAGCGTGCAGTGGTCGACCAAGCGGCGGCGGTGCTCATCCTTCAGGCCGCACTGGATGAGGAACGCAGTTCGGGCCGCCCGCCGGGCGAACCGGTGAAGCGGCAGAAGCGGCGCAGGCCGAAGATGAAGGACGGACCACGGTGACCCAGGACCACCTCGACACGACGATCTTCGGGGAGCCCCCGCCCGAGGAGCCACGTCGTCGCCGCCGCCAGCGTCAGAAGCGAAGCACCGGCCGCAGTCTGCTGACGATCATCTTGGCCGTCGTCCTCGTGGGGGGCGCGACTGTCATGGCTTTCACCATCCTCAAGCCGATCGTCTCCTCGATCACCGGGGGAGGCGGATCCGAGGGGGAGGACTTCGCCGGACCCGGTGACGGTGAGGTCGCCGTGACCGTGAAGCAGGGAGACAGTGGGGAGTCCATCGCGACAACCCTGAAGTCTGCCGGCGTCGTGAAGTCGCGCACGGCATACCTTGACGCCTCTGCGGCGGACCCGGAGCTGAGCGCGAAGATCCAGGCAGGCACCTACACGCTCAAGAAGGGGATGAAGGCCCTCGACGCCTTCACGCTGCTCGCGGACCCGGCCAACCGCAGCGGTCCACGCCTGACGATCCCGGAAGGGCTCTGGGCCAGCGAGATCATCCCGCGGCTCAGCAAGGCCACCGGAGTGCCCGTCGCGAACTACGAGGCGGCCCTCAAGGACACGACGGCTCTCGGACTTCCCGAGAGTGCCAAGGGCAAGGTCGAGGGCTACCTCTTCCCGTCGAGCTACGAGTTCGACAAGGGCACGCCGGCGGCCAGCCAACTCAAAGCCATGGTCGCGATGACGCTCGCCGAGCTCAAGAAGGCCGGCGTGCAGCCGGACGACTACGCGCGGATCCTCACGGTGGCGTCGATCGTCGAGGGCGAGGTCAACGGGGACGCCGACCGCGCCAAGGTTGCCCGCGTCATCGAGAACCGGCTCGATGACCCGAACGGTCCCACCATCGGCCGGCTCCAGATGGACTCCACCGTCCACTACATCGAGCAGAAGCGCGGACGGGCCGGCACCTCCAACGAGGCGCGCAACTCCAACAGCCCCTACAACACCTACAAGGTCACGGGACTCCCACCGGGTCCGATCAACAGCCCCGGTGCCGCCTCCATCGAGGCGGCGGCGAACCCGGCCGAGGGACCGTGGTTCTACTTCGTCGCAGTCAACCCGACCACGGGCGAGACGAAGTTCGCGGTGACGCAGGCCGAGCACGATGTCAACGTCCAGGAGTTCAACCAGTGGTGCGCAGCGAACAAGGACAAGTGCTGAGAGCGGCCGTCCTCGGTTCGCCGATCTCGCACTCGCTGTCACCTGCCCTCCACACTGCGGCGTATGCCGCATTGGGCCTTTCGCAGTGGTCCTACGGTCGTCGTGAGGTCACCTCAGATCAGTTGGCCGGTGTCGTCACTGAGCTCGGTGACGACTGGCGCGGTCTGAGCCTGACGATGCCGCTGAAGGAGGCCGCCTTCGACGTGGTCGCCACAGTGACCACGATCGCGCGCGACGCAGGTGCCATCAACACGCTCGTGCGTCGCGCTGACGGCCAGTGGGACGGACACAACACCGATGTCGTCGGCATCGTCCGTGCCGTCGAGCACGTCGAGCACGATGGTCGTGCCACGATCCTCGGATCGGGAGCCACGAGCCGATCGGCGGCACTGGCGCTCGCCGAACTCGAGGTGAGGGACGTCTTCGTCGCTGCCCGCAACGCCGAAGCGTCCAGAGAGCTCGTGACCTTGCTGGCGCGTCACGGCGTCGAAGCGACACACATCCCCCTCGAGCGGTGGGCCGACGAGCGGCGACGGCTGGTCATCTCGACGCTTCCGCCTGCTGCCAGCGATGTCGCAGGCGGCGCCGTGGACGAGTCGGGATCGACGTACGAGGGGATGACACTGCTCGACGTCGTCTATGCCGACTGGCCGACCCCCTTGGCGCGTGCAGCCCTCGGCGCCGGGGCCGAGGTCATATCGGGCATCGACATGCTCGTCTATCAGGCCGCAGCGCAGGTCGAGCTGTTCACCGGCCGGCCGGGCCCGGTTGAGGTCATGTTTGCGGCTGCCCGCACGGCGATCGCTGGCTGATGGACGGCCAGCCCGTGCACCTTGCCGCCGCGGCGATCCTCACGCTGGGCGGCGTGGCCCTCGGACACGTCACCGGGCAGCACCTCGCCACTGGCGACTACCGCATACCCGAGGACGAGGCCACGCACGACCCCCCTCGGTCGTGGTGGGCGGCTCCGTTGCTCGGTGTCCTGGTCTTCGTCCTGACCCAGACGGTCGGTGACACGGCCGCGTATGCCGCGCTGCCGGCATACCTGCTCTTCGCTTGGCTCACGGTGTGTCTCGTCTGGATCGACATCGACGTCCATCGTCTCCCGGTCGGTCTCACGCGCCCGGCCCTGCCGGCCTTCGCGGTGCTGCTGGTGCCTCCGACGATCGCCACGGGCGAGTGGGACAGACTTCTCACGGCAGGTATCTGCTGCGTTGTGCTGACTGCGATCTATGTCGCGTTCGCCTTCCTGCCCGGTGGGGGTTTCGGAGGTGGTGACGTCCAGCTCGCGCCGACCATCGGACTGCTGCTCGGCTGGTTCTCGGTCGGCCACGTCGTCGTCGGCACACTGGCGGCGTTCGTCCTCGGTGGTGTCGGCGCGATGGTCCTGCTGCTCACCGGGCGGGCCGGCCGCAAGTCGGCGATGGCGTTCGGGCCGTTCATGTGCGCCGGGGTCTTCGTCGCCGTGGCGTGGACCGAACCGGTGCTTGCCGGATTCCTCGGTCAGTGAGCGGCTTCGCGCTCCAGCCCGCCCGGGTGGAGGATGCCCCGTGGATCGCCGAGCTGCGGGCCGTGGTGATGCGTCCCGACCTCGAACGTCTCGGGCGCTACGACGCGACGCGGGTTCGGCAGCGCTTCCTCACCGGGTTCCAGCCGGACCTGACGCACGTCATCACCGTCGCCGGGACTGTGGTCGGCGTCATCGCCGTGCGGCCGGAGCAGGAGGAGCGCTGGATCGAGCACTTCTATCTGTACCCCGACCATCAGGGTCGAGGCCTGGGTGGTGAGGTCCTGCGGTGGGCCCTGCGCCAACCGCCAGAAGGTCTGCCGTTCCGTCTCAACGTCCTCCAGGGCAGCCCCGCGCGCAGGCTCTACGAACGGCACGGATTCGTGTGGGAGCGAGAGAATCCGGTCGATGTCTGGTTGGTTCGCCACCCAGCCTGACGCCAGCAGCAGGCGATAGCGTGCGGCCATGACGACGCGCTGGCTCTTCGGTGACCAGCTCGGCCCGCACTTCGTCGATGACCACCAGGGCCCCGTGCTCATGATTGAGTCCCGAGCGGTCTTCGCCCGCCGCCGGTTCCATCGTGCCAAGGCCCACCTCGTGCTGTCGGCCATGCGGCACCGGGCGGCCGAGCTGGGGGACCGGGTGAGCTATCACCGCGCCGACACCTACGGCGAGGTCGTGGGGACGCTCGACGACGTCGAGGTGGTCCACCCGACGTCGTATGCCGCGGTGGGCCTCGTCGAGCGGCTCGGCGTGCGCGTCCTGCCGCCGCGCGGATTTGCCACCAGCCGTGAGGACTTCACCCCGTGGGTGGAGGGACGCGGTGGTCGTCGCCTGCTCATGGAGGACTTCTATCGCGAGGCGCGTCGACGGCATGGGGTGCTCATGGACGGCGCCGACCCGGCCGGGGGCCAGTGGAACTTCGACCACGACAACCGCAAGCCTCCGCCCAAGGGCGCGAGCAGCCTTGGCGTGACCGCGCCGTGGTGGCCCGACGAGGACGAGATCGACGCTCAGGTGCGTGAGGACCTCGACCGGTGGGAGCGGGACGGCGAGGTGAGCTTCATCGGACGTGACCGGCCGCGGCGCTTTGCGGCCACGCGGACCGAGGCGCTCGCCGCCCTCGACCACTTCGTCGAGCACCGGCTGCCCGACTTCGGTGCACACGAGGACGCGATCCTGGAAGGCGACCCGTGGATGGCGCACAGCCTGCTCAGCGTGCCGCTCAACCTGGGGCTGCTCGACCCGCTCGAGGTTGTCGCGCGGGCCGAAGCGGCCTACCTCGCGGGGGATGCGCCGATCGCAAGCGTCGAGGGGTTCGTGCGCCAGGTGATCGGATGGCGCGACTACGTCTGGCACCTCTATTGGCACCAGGGTCAGGCCTACCGTCGCGGCAACGCGCTCGCGGCGAGGCAACGGATGCCGCAGTGGTTTGCCGAGCTCGACTCCAAGGCCACCGATGCCCGGTGCCTGTCGCACACCCTCGACCAGGTTGCCGAGCACGGATGGGTCCACCACATCCCACGCCTCATGGTGCTGGGTTCCTTCGCGATGCAGCGCGGGTGGGCGCCGACCCAGGTGACCGACTGGTTTCACCGCGCCTTCGTGGACGGCTATGACTGGGTCATGGTTCCCAACATCGTCGGGATGTCGCAGCATGCGGACGGCGGCGTCATGGCCACCAAGCCCTATACCTCGGGCGGGGCCTACATCAACACGATGAGCGACCACTGCGGCCCGTGCCGGTTCAACCCCAAGGTGCGGGTGGGGGAGAACGCCTGCCCGTTCACGGCCGGCTACTGGTGGTTCCTCGACCGAAACCGTGACCAGCTGTCCGGCAACCAGCGGATGTCACGCGCCGTCCAGGGCCTGGATCGGCTGAAGGACCTGGAGGCGCTCGTCGCGCAGGAGGAGGAGCGTGGCAACCGCGCACCCTGAGGCCGGCCCGGCCCTGGCGCCACGCCCTAGGGCGAGACGCGCAGCAGTTTTGCCCACACCTTCGGCAAGGTCCAGTTGGCTCGGCCCATCACTCCGACGAGAGCGGGCGCGAGCAGCCCACGCACGACCAGCGCGTCGATGGCGATGCCGATCGCCAACGTCGTGGCCAGGATCTTCACCTCGACGGCAGGCACGGTCGAGAGGGCGATGAATGCCAGGAACAGGATGAGCGCTGCCGAGGTGACCAGCCGCCCGGTGTGCGCGATGCCGTCGACGACGGCCCGGTCGGTGCCCTCGACGTCGCCCAGCTCGTCATAGGCCTCGCGGATGCGCGAAAGAATGAACACCTCGTAGTCCATCGAGAGGCCGAACAGGAAGGCGAAGGCGGCAATGGGCACCCAGGTCGTGATCACCCCGGTGGCGGGCTGCCCGAAGAGGAGCTCCGAGCCGAAGCCCCACTGCCAGATGAGCACGGTCACGCCGTATGCCGCCCCGATCGAGATCACGTTGAGCAGCAGCGCCTTGACCGGCAGCCAGAACGAGCGCAGCGCTCGGGCCAGCAGCAGGAAGGTCACGAGAACGACTGCGAGCACCACCCAGACGACGTTCCCGTAGACGGCCGAGACGAAGTCGGCGTCCTCGGCGGGGCTGCCACCAACCCGCGCGCCGGCCTCGGCAGCGGTCATGCGGACCTGATCGAGGGTGTCCCTGCCGTTCGCGCTGGCCGGGTCGTCGGCGAACCACACCTGCATCAGGGACTGGCCAGGTCCTGACCCGCTCGTGGTCCAGCCTTCGGTCGGTGCGGCGACGGCGGCGACGCCGTCCAGGCGCCGTAGGTCCTCGGCGAGAGGGCCTGCATCCGTGCTGGCGGTGAGGACTTCCACCGGGCGCAGCACTCCCGCGGGGACACCGGCGTCGATCGCAGCGGTCGCTGCTGTCGACGCCGGGGCGTCGGAGGCAAGTCCATCGAGCTGGGGGGAGCCGAGCGTCAACCCGGCCACCGGCGCGGCAAGGGCAAGCAGCAGGGCGGTGGAGCCGATGATCGTCAACCACCGACGTCGCAGCACGGCCCGCGCGACGCTCGCCCAGAAGCGCGAGCGACCACTCGAAGGGGTCTTGCGCGGCCATTGCAGCCGCGGCCCCAGAGCGCTGAGCAGAGCGGGCACCAACGTCACTGACGTCGCAACGCTGAGCAGCGGGATCAGCAGACCACCGAGGCCGATGCTGCGCAGGAACGGCAGGGGCACGACGATCAGCGCGGCGAGAGAGATCGCCACGGTGATGCCGCTGAAGAGCACTGACGTGCCCGCGGTCTGCATGGCCACCCGGACGGCGTCGTCGTTGTCCCGCCCGCGAGCGCGCTCCTCGCGCCAGCGGGTGACGACGAGCAGCGAGTAGTCGATGGCGACACCCAGGCCGATGAGGGCGACGAGATACTGCACCACGAAGGACACGTCGGTGACACCGGTCAGCCCGAGCAGTGCCAAGTAGGTCCCCAAGATCGAGACTGCCGCGACCAGGAGCGGTATGCCGGCCAGGAACGAGCCAAAAACGAGGACGAGGACGACCAGCGCACCAATCCCACCCAGCAGCACCTCGACGAGGACGCCACGATCACCCTCGCCGCCACCCTCGGCCAGCAGCAGGAATCCCGTCAGATCAGTCTCCAGATCTGCGTCGGCCCCGTTCTGCGCCTGGGCATCGAACCCCGCGAGCACGCCTTCGATCTGCGGCTGAGCGGCGGCATACGGCTCGGGCCCGGGAGTCACGGGTGGGTACAGGATGGCCGCGGACACCTGTCCGTCAGCCGAAGTCAGCGCCTGCCCACCGGGTGCGCTGGCCGTGACGGTGCGCGTGCCGTCGACCGCCTCCTCGACGGATCGCGCAATCGCCACAGCCCCTGACTGCGCCTCATCGCCGCGAACGATGACGACGAGTGGGTCCGTCGTCCCGCCGCCGCCGCCGAACTCCTTTGCGATGTCGATGTTGGTCTCATAAGCGGGTTGGCCAGGGAGCGCGAACTCGTAGCTGAGTCGGTCCAGCGTGGTGGGTGCGAGCGCTCCGCCGGCGACCGCAACCACAAGCCATGTCAGTCCCACCACCATCCGGTGGCGAAGCACCCAGTCGGTGAACGTGCGCATCGTGACCCTTCATCGAGTACTAAGGAGGCGCCTATGGGACGCACCGGGATGCGTGGGGCCTAGTGCTGCTGGATGGGGCCGGGGATCGGCAGCCCGAACGCCTCGCGCAGGAAGGAAGCCTGTCCCTGCGACTCAAGGGCATTGGCGGTCTTGCCGACCGAGCGCCCTGCTGGCCAGACGTGGACACCCATCAGCAGGAGGGACACGAGCGCGCCCACTGCATATGTCCACACCCCGCCATCGATGACGAACGCTGCAGCGAGCGAAGCAATGGCGACGGCCTCGATGAGGGCGAACCTCAGGATCATTGAGCTCTGCCAACGGGTGCGCGCCGCCGTCGCGGCGTCCGGGTCGCTCATGGACGGATCAAGCGGTTGGGGCCGGTAGCCAATCGCTTCCACAACGAAGTGAATGACGATGCCAGCACCGAACTGGGCGAGTGGAACCCACAACGGGGGAGTCGCCTCAGTGCCGAGGACGAAGAAGAGTGCCATGCCCATGAAGACCAGTGCGCCCATGAGGGTGCCGCTCAGGATGCGCGCGGACAGAGCGAACGGCGCGGCCGCGGCGGGAGATGTCGTCATGTCGTGAGAGTAGCGGGGGTCGTGGCAGCGTCGGTGACGAGGAACCGGGATGCCCGCCGGTCGTGGATCTCGCGGATCCGCACCGGGTTGTCAGGGGTCTTCGAAGGCGTGATCGTTGCCCGGCCGCTCGTCGGCGTCGGCAGCCATTTGGCCTGGCCGCCCTAACCCGACGCTTTCGGCACCCTAGGATGCGACTCATGGTTGCGCTTCTCGTCATCGGTGGCATCGGAATTCTCCTGCTGCTGGTCTCGCTCGTCGTGGGGGACGTTCTCGACGGTGCGTTGGAGTTCGGCGGGGACCTCATCTCGGGGTCGGCGCTCGCGGCGTTCATCGGCGCCTTCGGCTTCGGTGGGGCGCTGGCGCTCGAGGCCTCCGGCTCGATGGGGATCGCGATCGCCAGCGGCGTCGTCGCGGGGCTCGTGCTCGGCGCGGGCGCGGGGTGGGCGTCGTCGCAGCTTCAAAAGGGCGGCGACGAGGCCAACGTGCGTTCTGCGGACCTCGCAGGTCGTGACGCGACCGTCGTCGGAGCGATACCCGAGGACGGCTACGGCCAGATCTCGATCGTCGCCTCGGGCCACATCACCCAGCTCAACGCACGCTGCCCCGGGGGCCTGGCGGCCGGCACGCCGGTCACCATCACCAGCGTGCTCTCGCCCACCTCGGTGAGCGTCGCTCCCCGCGCCTGACTTTGACCACTTCCTGCTGACAGCAAAGGACCACCCACCATGTTCGGCCTGTCTTCCACGCTCTTCGCTGTCCTGGGCCTCGTAGCCCTCGTGGTGCTGCTCGGGCTCCTCGTCACGACCCGCTACAAGGTCGCCGGACCCAACGAGGCCTTCCTTGTCACCGGCCGCAAGGGCAAGGAGGTCAAGAACCTCGAGACCGGGGTGGTGTCCACCGACCTGTCCGGGCAGAAGGTCGTCATGGGTGGCGGTGTCTTCGTCCTGCCCTTCGTGCAGAAGTCGCACACCCTCGACCTGTCGTCGCGACGGATCTCGGTCCAGATCCGCGGTGCCGTCTCTGGGCAGGGCATCAAGCTCAACCTCGACGGTGTCGCGATCGTCAAGGTCGGCGGCAACGAGGACTCCATCCGTGCCGCCGCGCAACGCTTCCTCAGCCAGCAGGCCGAGATCGAGACGTTCACCCAGGAGACCCTCGCCGGCGCCCTGCGCTCGATCGTCGGGTCCCTCTCGGTCGAGCAGATCATCCGCGACCGGGCCGCCTTCGCGCAGCGGGTTGCCGACGAGTCCGAGACCTCGCTCACCGGCCAGGGACTGGTCCTGGACACCTTCCAGATCCAGGACATCACCGACGACGGCTCCTACCTCGCCGACCTCGGCCGGCCCGAGGCGGCCAAGATCGGTCAGCTCGCCGCCATCGCGGAGGCCAATGCCCGCCAAGCCGCTGAGCAGGCCCGGATCACCGCCGAGCAGGAGATCGCGGTCACGCAGCGACTGCTGGCACTCAAGACTGCCGAGATCAAGGCTGAGACCGACGCCGCGAGCGCGACTGCCGCCGCGGCCGGGCCGCTGGCCCAGGCTGATCGTGACCAGGCGATCCTCGCCGAGCAGGAGAAGGTGGCAGTGCGCCAGGCGGCCCTCAAGGAGCGTCAGCTCGACACCGAGGTGCGCAAACCGGCTGACGCCGAGCGCTACCGCGTCGAGACCGAGGCCAACGGTCGACGGACCTCCGAGATCCTCGAGGCCGAGGCCCGCAAGGCGTCCTCGATCGCAGCGGCAGAGGCTGAGGCCGAGAAGGCGCGCCTGACCGGTGAGGGTGAGAAGTCGCGCCGTTCGGCGCTCGCCGAGGCCGAGGCCATCGAGGGTGCCAACCGTGGTGCTGCCGAGAAGTCGCGGCGTATCGCCGAAGCCGATGCGGTGCGGGCCGAGGGTGAGGCCAGCGCCGCCGCTACTTTGGCTGCTGGGGAGGCCGAGGCGATCGCGATGACCAAGAAGGCCGACGCCTTCGCTCGATACAACGAGGCCGCTGTGCTCCAGATGCTCGTCGAGGTGCTGCCCGCAGTGGCCCACGAGGTGGCGGCTCCGATGGCGGCGATCGACAGGCTCACGGTCATCTCCACCGACGGCGCTGGCCAGCTCCCGCGTCAGGTGACTGACAACATCGTCCAGACCATGGCCCTGCTCAAGGACACCACCGGTCTCGACTTCGAGTCACTCATCAAGAAGTATGCCGGCCAGCAGGACGAGGTCGTCCCGGCCGGCTCGGTCCCGTCCCCCCAGCCCACGGCCGTGGGCGCCACCCAGCTCGACCAGTAGCCCGCTGGTCGGACGCCGGACATGGCAAGGGCGCTCCTCACGGCCGTGGGAGACTCGGTGCCATGCTCCGTTGGTTGACCGCAGGCGAGTCTCACGGCCCTGCCCTCCTTGCCACGATCGAAGGCCTACCCGCTGGAGTCGAGGTGACTCGCAAGGACCTCGCTGACGCTCTGGCCCGGCGCCGCCTCGGCTACGGCCGCGGTGCCCGGATGAAGTTCGAGCAGGACGAGGTCGAGTTCCTTGGCGGGGTTCGCCACGGCCTGACGATGGGTTCGCCGGTCGCGATCCGCATCGGCAACACCGAATGGCCCAAGTGGGAGACGGTCATGTCGGCCGACCCGGTGTCCGACGAGGCCTATGCCGCGTCCGACGACGTCAACGCCGAGAAGGAGATCGCCCGCAACCGACCACTGACGCGTCCCCGCCCGGGTCACGCAGACCTCGTCGGCATGCAGAAGTACGGCTTCGATGACGCCCGTCCCGTGCTCGAGCGTGCCTCGGCCCGCGAGACCGCCGCCCGAGTCGCTCTGGGTGAGGTCGCCGCGCGCTTCCTGGAGCAGGCTTACGGCATCCGTCTGGTCTCTCACACCGTGTCGATGGGGCCTGCCGGCGTTGCCGAGGACGCAGCGCTGCCGACCCCCGACCAGGTCGCCGAGATCGACGCCGACCCCGTCCGCACGCTCGACGCTGCCGGTTCGGCAGCCATGGTCGCTGAGGTGGAAGCCGCCAAGAAGGACGGCGACACCCTCGGTGGCGTCGTCGAGGTCCTCGCCTACGGTCTGCCCCCGGGCCTGGGATCGCACGTTCACTGGGACCGTCGCCTCGACGCACGGCTCGCCGGTGCGCTCATGAGCATTCAGGCGATCAAGGGCGTCGAGGTCGGGGACGGTTTCCGCACGGCTGCGCGCCGCGGTTCGGCCGCTCACGACGAGATGGAGCGCGACGCCTCCGGGACGATCCAGCGCCGCACTGGGCGAGCCGGCGGCACCGAAGGCGGGATGTCGACTGGCGACGTGCTCCGCGTGCGGGCCGCGATGAAGCCGATCTCCACCGTCCCTCGAGCCCTCGACACGATCGACACCACGGGCGAGGCCGAGGCCAAGGCGATCCACCAGCGCTCCGACGTCTCTGCGGTCCCGGCCGCTGGGGTTGTCGCAGAGGCCATGGTCGCGCTCGTGCTCGCGGAGGCCTGCGTTGAGAAGTTCGGTGGGGACTCGGTCGAGGAGACGCGACGCAACCATGCGGCATACCTTGCGGCCATCCCCGAGACAATGCGCTCGTGGTGACCCGACGAGAGGGCAGTCCGACCGTCATCTTGATCGGACCGCCCGGTGCGGGCAAGACGACGATCGGCGAGGCGCTCGCCGCTGAGCTCGACGTGCCCTTTCACGACACCGACGCCGCCATCGAGGCGGACCAGGGCTGCTCGATCTCCGACATCTTTGTCCTCGAGGGTGAGGCGGCGTTCCGGGCGCTCGAGCGCGCCGAGGTCGCCCGATCCGCGTCGGTGGAGCGGGGCGTTGTGGCCCTCGGCGGGGGAGCGCCGATGGACACCGAGACCCAGAGGGTTCTTGCGGACCAGGTGGTTGTCTTTCTCGATGTCACCATCGCGGACGCGGCCAAACGCGTCGGCTTCGACGGGAGCCGTCCGCTGCTCGCCATCAACCCACGGGCATCCTGGACCAAGCTGATGAACGAACGACGCCCCACCTATGACCAGGTCGCCACGCACCATGTCGACACGGCCGGGCGCCCGGTCTCCGACATCGTGAGTGAGATCGCCGAGCACCTGCGGTCACAGCGATGAGCGTCGTCTCAGTCGGTGGCGACTACGACGTCGTCATCGAGGCCGGCTGCTCCACGCGGGTCGCCGATGTCATCGGTGACGGCGTACAACGGGCCCTTGTCGTGCACCCGGACTCCATGCGCCCGCTGGGCGAGAAGGTCACAGCGTCCCTGCGGGACAGGGACATTGACGCGTATGCCGTGGGCGTGCCTGACGCAGAGGACGCCAAGACCGCTGTGGTCGCGGCCGACCTCTGGGCGCTGCTGGGTCGGCACGGATTCACCCGGACCGACGTCGTCGTCGGTGTCGGGGGAGGGACGGTCACCGACCTCGCCGGGTTCGTCGCCGCGACCTGGTTGCGCGGGGTCCCGGTCGTGCAGGTGCCGACGACGCTGCTCGGCATGGTCGATGCCGCGGTCGGTGGCAAGACGGGCATCAACACGGCAGAGGGCAAGAACCTCGTCGGGTCGTTCCACCTACCGCGTGCGGTGCTCTGCGACCTCGACGTCCTGCGGACCCTGCCGCGTGAGGACTACGTCGCCGGGCTCGCCGAGATCATCAAGGCCGGCTTCATCGTCGATCCCGTCATTCTCGACCTCATCGCCGGCGATCCTGACGCGGCCACACGACCCGACGGGCCGCACACTCTTGAACTCATCGAGCGGGCCATCCAGGTCAAGGCCGACGTCGTCAGCCAAGACCTCAAGGAGTCCTCGCTGCGCGAGATCCTCAACTACGGGCACACCTTCGGGCATGCCATCGAGCACGTTGAGCACTACCGTCGCCGTCACGGTGAGGCGGTCGCGATCGGCATGGTCTTCGCCGCCGAGTTGGCTTGCGCGGCAGGTGTGCTCACGCGTGGCGTCGTGGACCATCACCGCTCCGCCCTGGAGTCGGTCGGGCTTCCGACGACCTATGAGTCGGGGAAATGGGCCGAGCTTGAGACGGCGATGCGCCGCGACAAGAAGACCCGAGGCTCACTCCTGCGGTTCGTCGTCCTCGAGGACGTCGCCAAGCCCGTCAGGCTGGAAGGTCCCACTGAGGACCAGTTGCGCACGGCATACGCCGCCGTCTCTGGGTGACCGCCGACCTGCTGCCAGTTGAAGGATCCGAACGCCGGGGACAACTAGATCCCCATCGGCCGAGACCCATATCCATGCGTGAGTCGCGGCGAAGCGCCAGACCACGCAGCCGTCGGCGGCGACTGTGTGGTCCGCGTCCTTTCGCCCACAGTGAGCGCCCCGTTTCCGCCCACTTAGCCCGGTGCTCTTCGCCCACTCAACCTGCCCGGCTTCGACCGTTGGGGAAGGCCGGCCGCCTATGCGCGGAGGCCATCTCGGCGCCCGATCTGGCTACATTCGAGCGAACCCATTACCACCGCCCTGCCGATCCGAACTCGTCGGAAAGCACAAGATGGGAGGTCCGAGTGGCCGTTGGAGCGTGGCGTCTCTTGACGCCCGAATCGTGGTCGGCGGCCTACTCATCACAGCGTCAATTCCGCGCCGCGCCACCCGTCCGCCACCGACCGCGCCACCACTCACGACTTGACCATGAGGCTCGCGAAAACGGTGACGCAAGCTTCGAGCTGATCCAAGTGCAGACAACACCAGGCTTCCTCGGCAGTTGTCTCGTCGGCGTACCGACCGTCAAAGCCGCGCGGCTTGATCGCGTGCATCTGAACCACAAAACGCTCGCACCAGGATTCTTCGAAACGACTCAACCGATCCGTTCCTCGGGCCCCCTCGAGCCGTGTCCAAAGCGTTGGTAAGGAGTGCTCTCGATGTCTTGGTTCGGCGTGGTGGGTCGCCAGGCCCACCTTGATCGCCACCTCGCACACGTGGTGAGCTAAGAAGAGAAGCGGACGTGTCACCTCGTACCCGGCGTTTGAGGCCTCCGACGGTGTGCGCGCGCGCTCCACCAGTTGGGCGAAGGCCAAGAACTGTTGGTCCAGGATCTGCCGCCACCTCTCCGCATCTCCGTAGGCCGTGAGGTCTAGGCAATGACCACCGCCGGGGTGGTCGCTGGTGTCGTGAGGGTAGGCGAGCGGCTGGTCGAGATCGGGCAGCGTCATGGCCACGATGGTGACAGGCTGCGAGCGGAAGCCGTCTACCAAGGAGCAAGACCTCCTGGGTCCGCCCTCCGCAACTCGTCCCCACGCCTACTTCGGGCGGGTCCGCCATCGGACAACGGGTGACATCCCAACAGATCTGAAGCGCTCGGGGAGCCGCAGCAGTGCGAGTAGGAGGGATCAAGTACGGTGACGACAGTCGGGATCTACTAGAGGGGTGTGCATGAGTGGTTCCGCGTCCTTAGAGGAAATCCAAACTAAACCTGTGGCTGCTCCTTTGTTGGCTTCCCAAGTGCAAATGGGACGCTTTCGATCGCCAGCCAAAATTGTAAGCATCTTCGACCCCGATGAGTGGGAAGAATTCACGAACGAATGGGTCGCGATACTCCCGGGCTACGCCAAGGTCGGAAGGATTTCCGGCGCCGGTGATCGCGGAGTCGACGTAGCCGGCTGGTTGTCCGAGAGTGGCTTTGCTGGAGACTGGGATGCGTACCAATGCAAGCATTACAACCGAAGCCTCGAGCCAGCGGATGCATACAAAGAAATCTTCAAGTTGTTTCTGGCCGTTCTGGACGGCGTCTGGGCGCTCCCCCAGCGCTACTTCTTTGTCGCACCGAAGGGTTGCGGCCCCTCGTTGATGCAGTACCTCAACGGCGGGAGGGACCTCCGAGCAGCCTTTCTTGATCGGCTACAGGCGGACATAAAGACGCAAACCATCACGAGTAGCAGCGAAGACCGCGTCCGAGTAGAGACCTACGCGGCGTCCGTCGATTTCGCGATGTTCCGTGAAATATCCGTTGAGGACGCGTTGAGCTCTCATAAGCAAACAGACCGGTACGTCTTGCGCTTTGGTGGCGGCATGCCACCTAAACCCACGCCGGAACCGGTCCCCGAGGCACCCACTAGCGAAGAGGCCCCATACCTAAGCGCGCTTTGGCCCGTCTACACGGAAAGATACGGGACGGAACTAGACTCGTTTGAGACATGCGTAAAGGACACTCGCGTATCAAACCATCTGCTTCGACAACGCGAGGCATTTTATAGTGCCGAGACATTGAAGCGTCACGTCAGGGACCTGCTCCCCCCGGGGGCGTATGACGCCTACCAAGAGGATGTGTACGTGGGGGTTGTTGATACTTGTGAGGCAACTTACCCCTCTGGGTACGACAGACTCGGGGCCACCATGGCTCAAGCTGCGCGGATCGACATATCTGCAAACGCCCTCGTGCAGAGCAGCGAGATCAAAGACAAACAAGGCGCCTGCCACCAGCTCGCGGGTGACGAGGGCCTGAGGTGGGTAGCGACACCATGATTCTTCTGAACGGGCCCTTCGAATCGAGCATCCACACCGCTTGCCTGCTTACCTCGGCTTGGCCGGAACCGCTGGACGTTGACAGGCTTGCATTGATGGAGCACTTTGTGTTGTTTGGTGGGCCAGACGTAGAAGGTATCCAGCCCCCGATCGGCCAAGCGTCTACAGGCCTCTCCACGAGAAGGAGCAACGTGAGAAGCGGCCTGCAGGTGCTCTTGCGAGCTGGTCTGGCCGAGACGGAAGACGGGGGCGCAGGATTCAGGGCCACGGAGAGCGCTCCGGCCTTCGTATCACTCCTGGAAAGTCCGGCGGCCCTGAAGATGAGGGCTACTTGTCAGCAAGCGGCGAATACGGTTGGGCGAATGAACGACGAAGACCTAGTTGCAGCGTTTGCGCAGCTTATGCTTGCCGAGCTTCGCCCAGCAGCCACTCATGACGACGGGACGCTCGAGTGATCTGGATCAAGTCAATCACTGCGACCGGGGCTGGAGTCGCGGCGGCATCTTTGGAGTTTGCGCAGGGCCTAACAGTGGTGCACGGTGCATCCGACACCGGAAAGTCATATTTGCTGGACCTAATTGACTTCGTATTTGGTTCACAGGCGGACATTCGAGTCCTGCCTGAGGCAAAGGAGTTCACGGCGGTCGAGATGGTTTGCCAGGTCTCCGAATCAGAGGGGCTCGAGACATTTCGGAGGCGCTTCGATAGCAAAACGATTGAGCGTGTCTCGGAAGATTCATCGAGCCGGTCACTCAAGACGAGACATTCCGTGTCTGCATCCGACAATATCTCGCGTTTGATGCTTGCCGCGATGGGCGCGGACGAGTGGGTAGTGATCAGGAACCAGAACGGCGACACCGACACCGTTAGTTTTCGCGATGTTCTCCACTTGGTCCTTGGAGATGAGGATGGCGTCCTTGGAAAGGCGCCACCTTTCTCATCTGGTAAGTTTGAAACGGGTACCAAGGAGCGGTCTCTCGTGCGCTGCATCCTTAACGGTGCGTCCGATCCGGCGCAGGTCAAGGGCGCGAGAATCAAAGAGAAGGCACTGAGTAAAGAGCAGCGAAAGCTTCTGGACCGCCTCATGGGGCGGCTCCTTGGGGAACTCGAGAACGAGCCTTCCCGCATAGAGGCTGAGGGCATGCGTCAGAAGCTGGCGGCGGCAGTAGAGGAGAGAAGCGCTCACCTGGAACCCGCCCTGCAAGAGCTCGACTCGGCTCTCCAATCGCGCTCCGACGTTTCCGCAAGCGGTGCGGCAGCGAGTAGCCGAGCAGCGGAGATCTCTGAGTCCCTCGCGCGCTTCGAGGTGCTTAACGCTCAGTATCAAAGTGACATGGAGCGGCTCGATGTAGTGGAGGAAGGTGCCCTGATTCTCAATCTCCATGAGACGTCGACGTGTGCGCTGTGCGGCCAATCCCTAGACGTGGAGACCGAACCGACTGCGCACGCTGAACACGCAATTCACGCAGATCAAAATGACGGGTCTATAGCGGATGCTGTTCGCCGGGAGCGCTTCAGAATCGAGATGCTCACCGACGGTCTACGCTCGACGATGCGCGAACTCGAGGAGGAACTCTCGGCGGCCCAGGGAGCGGCTCAGGATGCCCAACTTGCCATCCTTGCTGCTACTTCACGTCTTGCCGCCGCTGAAGGGGTGGTAGCCCCCGTCAGAACTGAGATCGCCGAATTGAGCCAGAAGCTAGCGTCCTTGGACACGACGCTCGCAAAATATGAGCAGCTGGATTCCATCGACGAGTTTCGATCCGAGATCCAGAATATCGAGGGTCAGCAACTGCCTAATCTCCAGATGTCCCCGGTGGCCCTATCCGAATACTCCAAGGAGGTTGCCCGGGTGCTAGCGGCGTGGAGCGTCCCGGGGGCAAGTACCGCCCACATCGTTCCCGAGACTTTGGAAGCCTCATTGGAGGGCAAGCGACGGTCCGAGCGCGGAAAGGGCGTACGCGCGATCCTTTACGCCGCGCAGGTTGTTGCATTCGCGCAACTTTGCATCCGAAAGGGCCTTCCACACCCGGGGTTCGTGGTCCTCGACTCGCCCCTGGTCACATATAAGTCTCCCAAGGTGGAAAAGGGTGACACGGAACTCATCGACGATGAAGTTGGTTACGCGTTCTATCGATATTTGGATCAGGAGTTTCTCGGCCAGGCCATCGTTTTCGAGAATGTGGATCCAGGCCAATCCGTCACCCGAGGGACGACCTACGAGTTCTCGGGCAACGATTCGGGGCGGTGGGGCTTCTATAAGGTTGCCGCTTCGGGGGATGAAAGCCTCGGTTCTCCGCCGAAATAGATTTGGCCGTCATCCTCAGGATGTGGTGGCGCCAGCGCGCAGGTGGGAGCCCTGGTCGAACTTAGTTGCGTCACATCGCGGGGCGCGCACCACAATCTCGCCGTTCCGGTCCGTCAGAGGTCGTCTCGAAGGCCGAGGATCTTGGCGAGAGTGCTGCGGACATCGAACCCTGAATTCAGTTGTATTTGCGTGATGCCACCAGCAGAGACCGCACCATGGAACAGGTCCATTACGTCGGCTTCGAACAAAGATCGCGGCCTCGCCAGGCTGAGGGAATGCTGGCGGAATCGCCGATACTCGCCTGGCGTGCGGAACAAGACGGAGAACCACTCGTCGCCGACCTTCGATATAGAGACATCCCACGACGCCCTGAACGCCGCCATTACTGGCCCGGGGTCCAGCAAAGGATGGGGCTGAGTGAAGAGCCTGGGATCATCCGGGTTCTCGTCGAGCGTTCTTGAGCGTTGCCAGTTGATCAGAATGCGATCCGTGACATTATTGACGTCTGCGATTCTCGGGGCGTTCATCGCAAGGTACGTAGCCAGCCAAAGTATCGGGACGTCCAGCAAGTTCTTGCGCACTTCGGAAACTATCTGACGAGCGTCTGATAGAAGTTCTACGCAGTGGTAATCGGCACACGACGCGAATGTCTTCAGGATGCGCCCACTCAGATCGTCGGCCGGCGGCAGCCAATGTTCCGAAACCAAGGCTTGCGCCTGGACAAACAACTCCCGGTGCTTAGGTTCGCCGTCCAGGTCAAGCGGCGAATACGGTTGGCCGCGCGTATAGGTGTTGCTCTCGTAGTCGAACTTGCGCTGGCACAGGTCGATCAGTCGCGATTGCACGCACGGATTCACGAGGAAGGCATCCGCGTCGTACCCCAAACGCATGTGCCAGTTCCCGTTGTACTGCGTAAGTTCGTCAGGTGTCTTCGTTCTGATGAGGCGCGCCGCGTACCAGATGTCTTCGCTTGCCTGCCGGAAGAGCGCGTCGAACCGGGCAGCGCTACCAGGTGGGTCGTCATGGTCCAGCCGGAGTGCCTCCTGGATGTCGTCGATATCGTCCGCCTTCTTCGCCTCCAAGAACCGGATGTCAGTCAGGATGTCTGCAATCGCGGGCCGGTCGCCTGGGCTCTGCGCCAGCATGCGTGTCACTACGGGGTCGAGGTAGGACATAAGCGGATGGGACGCCTCGATGGAACGATAACGAGGGCCGACGGGTAGCTCTCGAGTGAAGCACTCGTGGACGATCATGCCCAGTGCGTAGACATCGGCTTCCGGTCCCACGTCGCGGGCGTCTTGCCCCTTCCGTTGTTCTGGAGATCGGTAGTCCCTGTTGCCGACAAGTTCACCCGCGGACGTTAGGGCGGAGTCCGCGAAGTGAGCTATCCCGAAGTCTGCTAGGGCCGCGAACGCGCCATCGATGAGCACGTTCTCCGGCTTGACGTCGCGGTGCACGACCCCACGCTCATGCGCGAATTGCAGCGCCGCGCCAATCTGTTGGATGTACGACAGGAGCGTGCTGGCGTCCGTTTCCCCTCGGTCGATGACGCCGCGAAGAGTGTCCGGGTAGAAGGGCATGATGTAAAAGGGTCGATCCTCGTACTCACCCCTCGCCACGACAGGGACGATGTGGTCGTGACGACAACTCGCTTGAAACAACGCTTCGCGGTTGAACCGCTCGACCCTTTTCTCATCGGCGCCGACTCTGAGCAGCTTGACGGCCCAGAGTTTTGCCTGGGCCTCAGAAAGCCACACGTCGCCTGCCCCGCCACCGCCAACGGTCGTCTGCAGTTCGTAGTCAATGCCTTTGCATGTCAGCCTATGCCCCTTCTTGAGAGACAACGCCCACCTTCCCTCCTGATCGGACTGGCCTCGAGCGAACGACGGGGCCAGGCTGACTCTTGTTATGCGCAACCGCCCGATTCGACCCAGCCATCATGGACCACGCGCGACACGACGACTGACTGGAGCCGTCGCGAGAGTGGCAAGCGTCCGCGCCCGTCAACCATGGCTCCGAACTGCTCGATGGCTGTGAGGTCGCTCAGTATGGCGCCCAACTCGCAAAGCATTAGCGCAGCGATGGCTTAGGCCTTATTAAGGGCCTTGCGTCGCACCTTCGCAAGTGCGGGGCCGGAGGTGCCTCACTCTCCAGCCCACATGACAACCCGCCATGGGTCACTTCGCCGCCTGCGGACTCGCTGCTTCGGCGAACGGGGTCTACCGTCGTTGCGGTTCGGGTGCCTGGGCCGCGTTGGCGGCGGGCGTGACCTTGGCCTCTCGCGGTCGCCGCATGAGGTGACGCCATGTCCGCTCCAACGACTCTGCTTCCGTTCCAGCCGTCATCAATGTCGACCGCCCAACTGGCAGCGGTCTCGTTCTTGGCCCGCTACTCCGGGCGCACCCACACCCTTTACGCGTTCCAGCTGCGGCAGTGGTTCGCCTGGTGTGAAGCGAGCGCCCTGGACCCGTTGGTGGGAATCCAGCGGGCCCACGTCGAGTTGTACATCCGCAGCCTCGGGGATCGGGGCCTGATGGACTCCTCAGTCGTGACGATGATGCACGGCGTCCGGGGCTTCTTCCGGTTCGCGCACATCGACGGTCTCATCCCCGCCGACCCGGCCGTCTACGCGAGGCTGCCCAAGGTCCACCGCGACGAATCCCGCACCCAGGGTCTGGACCGACTGGAGCTGATCCGTTTCCTCCAAGTCGCCCAGACCATCACCGTTCACCACGGCGCCCTGGCATATCTGCTCGGCATCAACGCCCTGCGCGCTTCGGAGGCTGCCGCGGTGCGGATCGAGGACTACGCCGACACCCTGCGTGGACACCGGGTGCTGCACTTGGTGGGCAAGGGCAACAAGCCCGCCACGATGCCGATTACCGTTCCTGTGCTGCGGGTCTTGGAGGCATGCCGGGGCGAGCGCACCAGTGGGCCACTGATCCTCCGGCCGCTCACTGGCAAACCGATCGACCGGCGCGACGCCTACCGGATGGTCGCCCGGATCGCGAAGGCCGCCAGCATCCCGCGTCACATCAGCCCGCACTCGCTGCGGCACGCCGCGATCACCAACGCCCTCGACGCGGGCGTTCCCCTGCGGGATGCCCAGATCCTGGCCCGGCACGCCGACCCCAGAACCACCGAGCACTACGACAGAGCACGCGGCAACCTCGACCGACACGGCGTCCATTTCCTGACCGCCTACGTCGCCGGCGTCTGAAGCGAAGGGCTTAGCTGCGGCCGCGTCAACTCCGCCCACTATGGGCGCAGCCCTAGACTCAGATGCTCTGCCGAGCACGTTGGCTGAAGCGCAGCCAGACGCGGGTTCGAACTGCCTCGAGAGGGCTCTCGTCCAAAGTCCGGTGACCTGAAGGGCTCCCGGGTAGGCTCGAAGCCACTGCGAATAACAGCACTCTTGCATGCGAGGGGTCACTCTTGATTCAGGCGCTTTCAGGCGCGCGCAATCACCTGCGCGGCATCGGGGATCGATGGAACCCGAGTGGCTTCTTGTCGAGCGTTGCCTCCGCCGCGCGAGGACGAAGCCAAGACGGCGCCTCGGACGGGGGACTGCTCAGTGTTCGAGGTTCTTTTCCAACGATCATCGCCGAGGGCCTGGGAATGGTCCCCGCCCCAGCCACGGGTCTCGCGCTTTGGCTGGGTTCCGTTCCGCACCAGTCGCCGGGGCTATCGGAGTGGTACTTCACCCCTGACACTTCGGAACGAATAGCCTCGATGATGTCGGGCCGATCGCTGCATCTTGGCAGCCCATCGGTGGCGGCGTTGTGCTCCTCTCGGGCCACACTGGTCGACGCCAGCCCGTGGGTGTCTGAACGCTTTGACCTCCGGGCAGCTCGCTTCATCCAGGCCGATGTCGCGGAGATTCCGGACTCCCAGCTCTTCGACGCTGCCTGTATCGACCCACCTTGGTACGGAAGGAACATCGAGAATTGGCTGCGGCTGGCGAGCAGCTTAACTAGACCTGGGGGCGTCATAACACTGGCACTGTTGGGAGAGTTGACGAGGCCGGATGCGGCTAAGGATCGGGTGCGAATCCTTAAGTTGGCGCGTTCTATCGGTGAAACCGAAATCTACAGAGATGAGGTTACCTATGACATACCCCTTTTCGAGTGGCGCGCTCTAGAAGCAAGTGGCCTTGTTTTGGAGGACGTCTGGCGCAGGGCCGACTTAGTGGTGGTGCGAAACGAGCGCCCCGCCGCCCGACCGAAGATGACGGTGGAGCGCCGACCTTGGAGAGAGATACGGATAGGTGATCATACTGCCTCCGTGAGGAGCGAGGTCTTCGATTCCGAGTTCGCGGGTGAGAGTGCCAGCGCCGCATACGATGCACTTGGCACTCTGGATAGCGTAAGCCAAAGGCATCCGAGTATTGAAAGAGCACATATTTGGAGCTGCGAGAATAGGCTCATCGTAGTTCATGATGCTGGGTCGGTCATTGGTGCTCTGGAGTGGCTGAGCGAGTCGGCCGGGACAGCCCGTACCGGGGATGCTCCAGAAATCGCCATGCGGGTATTTCAAGACCTTTTTGGGGGAGACTAGTTGTTGATTCTACGATTCAGTGACTTTGAGACTGACACCATTGCTGAGCACGCAGACATTATTGCAGACGCAGGAGCGGTTTGGTGGGCATGGTGGAAGAAGGTGCACGAAGCTGACAGAAGCGATCTACTGGCTGGCCTGGTGCGGCAGTTGAAGGACGGATCGGTACGGCTAGGGCTCACTGACCGCGTAGATGAGCGGTACTTCGTTGCCGAGTGTGACAACTGCGTCTACACGGCAGATGGCGAGCTACCGTGTCCCGAGCCAGATTCGGCACCGGTGTATTACCGCGACATGGCCTTTCCTGCTTGGTTTCGATTCACCACTATTTCGCAAGTGAGTCGGGGGGATTGGGAACAGGAGTTCGGACGGGTCCCCACTGGCGACGCCACGATTTACGAGCTCCAACGGGCTCGGCCCCAGATCGAGTCGTACCTCATGGAGGCGGACATACCTGAGGGGTGCGAAGGCGTGCTCCATATATCCGACCTTCATTTCGGAACGGACCATGGGTACTCGCGCCGGCCGCAGGATTCAACGTACTTTCGGCGCAATCTTCTTGAGAAGGTGACCGAGTCCCTCCCATGTCGCCCAGCCTGCGTCGTGGTCTCCGGGGACCTGACGACCAAGGGTCAGGGCGACGGGCTTCGCAGCGCCCGGCTGTTCCTTGAAGAACTGGCCGAGCGGCTCGGGCTCCCTAAGCATTGCATCGTGATTGCGCCAGGAAATCACGACATCCTCATCGATGACCCAGAGTTGACACGCGACTTCAGCAATGAGTTGCCCTTCCGGGAATTGCTCGCACTGTTCTATGGTGAAAAAGTCGACATTGAGCGGGTTCACGATCTTAGGGATCCGCATGGCCGGCACTACATCATTGGGGTCCTGAACTCGTCTCGTCCTCGTCACCGCACAAATATGGATTATGGATATGTGGGCCGAGATCGAAGTGCCCCAGTGTTTCGCTCCATGAGCGCATTGGCGCAACGCCCGCGCCAAGCCGCTTGGGTGGCCGTAACTCTGCACCATCACGTACTGCCGGGCCAGCACGTGGAAATTCCAGAGGAGGAAAGGCCAGTGAGCCTGTGCTTGGACGCAGGGGAATTGCTAACGCTTGCGCAGGAATCTGGGGTCTCCACCATCTTGCACGGTCATCAGCACCTTCCCTTCGCTGCTTCAGTCACACGGCTTGCCGAATACACTTCGGCGGGCGTCGTTCGGCCGAAACGATCAGCTATCCACGTCTTGGCGTCAGGCTCGTCGGGAGTTGAAGCAGGTCGCATTCCAGGGGAGATCGGCCTAAACACCTTTTCGATATATCGCCCCTTCAACGCAAAGGGTCGGGTGAAAGTCGCGTGTTACGCGTATCGCGACGTCCGTGATGTTGAGCGTGTGTGGGAGCTCACTCTTAGGAATTGACTCGGGCCTTGCCGATGGCGCGGCCACCCCGTCTCCGGCACCCTCGCGCCCCGCTCGTTGCTGCGCCCCCACTGGGACCTTCAACTCACCCCTCAGGGTGTCGAGCTGTGCACGTGAGCTGCAAAGCAGGCCGGCTTCCTGGGGTGAGCCAGCCCGCCAAGGGGACCAGCCTGAGCGGGTAGGGTGGGCCATCCCGTTGAGAGGTGGAGCAGTTTGAGACGCCGAGCTCACCATCGAGGATTTGTGCCGAGCAGCCGCCGGAACGGCAGCGTCGGCGTCTCCGACAGGAGCGGCCTCCATGATGAGTCGGGCGGTTCACATGGCTGCGCGTCGCATCGCGGTCCCGGGGCCCTCCTGGATTGAATCCGACTGCCCGAGCAGAGAGACGACTCAACTCCAGCCGCCGAAGGACAGTGAGTCGCGTGCCGAGCAGGCCTGAGTCTTCCGGAATGGTCATCGGGACAACTGACGCGCGGATCGGGTGCCTCTGCTCACGCTCTGGCGCTGCGAGACTCGGGGGACCTGACCGCCTAGCCTGTTGCCGATGAGACGGCCAGAACCAGATCCCCGACTGTTGACCGCGCTGGGACGGGTCACCTTCTTCGCAGCCAATCTCGAGTACATGCTGTCCCTGCAACTCGGCTGGCGGGAGAGGCGTGGAGAGAATGCTGCGAAGTTGGTCGAAGAGCTAAAGAAGGCATCACGCCATCCCCGTTATTCCGCCCGCGTTCCGGAGTTGGCTGCGCTCGCTGACGACCTGACAGAACTGTTCCACGCCCGCAATGACGTGGTACATGGAAACTGGGCCGTCGGAGTCCACGACGACGCTGGGTGGCGCGCTGCACGGCCGGAGCCATTACGCCGCGCGGGGGAAGACGGGCCGGACCTAGTTTTGCTGCACGCGAGCCCCGAGGCGTTGGAGCACCTCGCCGACCAGCTAGACGAGGCCGCATCGAGGGTGGTGCGCCTGTTGGCGGTGGGGCCGTCACTAGGCTAGGTCGGAGTCTGGTGTCAGCGCGAACGAGTTACGCCAACTGCTTGTAGAACTTCAGCCACAGGTCCGACTAGGGGATACGAGTAGATCCCCGCCCGGCAACGCCCGGACCTGTCGCGGTTCCGAGCGGTGAGTCATTTCACCGCCTATGCCCATGGAAACGTCGGTGGGACCAGTTGCGTAAAGATTCGAGGACCTTGTCGAGTTCCTCCACTAAGCGCTCAGGTCGGGCGGTGACGGCGGCATCTGTGCACCAGCGCCATTACCAATGGTCTAGCCCTGCAGGTGTGACGCATCAAACGTCCCTCATCCAGGGGGTGTGAGGGTGGAGATCAACAGAGTGCAGGAGTGTCCATTGATGGGTGATTAGCGATCTGGACCGTTTGGCCCCATCATTCCTTTCATGGCAAAGAACACGACGGTGACGATCACCGATGACCTAGACGGTTCGGCCAACGCGAAGGAGGTTTCGTTCAGCCTCGATGGCAGGACCTGGCTGATCGACCTCAGCGCCAAGAACCGCGCTGCCATGGAGAAGGCGCTCAAGCCCTACATTGCCAAAGCAATTGAGCAAGGCAGGCAGGGCCGTCGCGGCAAGGCAGCCCGCACGCCATCTCGGGCAAAGTCACGCACCGACCTGGGCGCCGTCCGCGAATGGGCGAAGACCAACGGTCGCCACGTCAGCGAGCGGGGCCGGATCAGCGCCGACGTCCTCAACGCATACGACGCAGCTCAGTAAGCGGTTCGGCACCCTCGCATCAGTGCAGGATGTGCGGCATACCGCCGCGAACGGAACCGGGGTCGCAGTCCGGCTATCTGGCCGCGGTGCTAGCAGCGTCCCTGGTCATTCCCGGAAACGCATGTTTTCGCTCGCGAGAAACCCCCGTCGGTCAGCGCGACTGCAGATGCCGTTGCGGCCGTAGTTGCTAGACACGATCTGCTCCCACTGCAATGCAGAACCGAACTTGGGCTTCTGCACGTTGGTCAGGCCCTGGCCGAGGAGACCTACAAAAATCGCCTCCATCTCCTCGATCCGCTTGCTCGTCTCTCCTCGGGCTATGGCGTCGCGGTCCTTGACGCGCGCCCACTGAGGATAGATCGGGTTGGCTTGAGTGCCGACGTCGCTTACACCGTCGAAGCTGAACCACGAGAAGGTCGTCCACTGCTTCTTGTTTTCGACGTGGTGTTTGACCAATCGTTCGGCGAAACCCATCCTGCCGCGCGCGATGCCGACGTAGACCGGCTTCTTCCTCAGTTCCAGCACGTAGACGCCGCGCGCCCAGCCGAAGTCGCACAACCGCAGCCCCGGTCGCCGATCGCTCACACGCCCCAGCATTTGCCACTGATTTCCGGTGCTCCATCGAACCTCGTCACGCCGCCAATGACGGCCGAATGCGAGCACGAGTCGGGACCGGTCAAGCGGTTCAAGGGCCATGTCCGGAGTCTGCCGTCCCACGTGTGCTTCTGACGCGAATCGGCCCGACGAACGGCAGCACATGCCCTCATCTCGATCCTGTCGGCAACGCCGCCCGACGGACGACGTAGGCAGTTACGCCTCCTGGTGTCACAGCAGACCCCGATCGTTGAGCAAGCGTCACTCCGCCGCTTCGGTTGCAGTCGCGCGCCGCGCTCACCTGTTCGTGACCGGTCACCTCCCACTCAGTCTCAGCGAACATAGTGACGAATTGCGGCACAGAGGCGAGCCGGTGGCGGCAGAATGCGGCGTCAGGGATGACGATCGAGGAGACATCGACGGTGCCGGACTACTTACGCCTCACTCTGCCGCAAGAGGTCGCGGATGACCTCATCTCAGACCGGACTGCAGTGCGGGCGCTGCGCATGCGTGGCACGGCCCTCACCGACGCTGTCCACATTGCGGTGGAGTCCATCAATACCGGGTCGGCCGCCGTATCGGTAGTCGTCGCCGTGGCCACCTGTCGACGGCTTGCTCAGGCGTTCATCCGTCGCCGGCGGCCCTCGGACCCGCACAAGGCATCACTGAGAATCACCATAGGGGATCGCAGCGAACTGCTGGAGGTGGACCTCACCGATCCTGGCGCGGAAGACCAGCTGTTCGACTTCTTCGTCGAAGAGCTCAATGCCAGCTAGTTTGCCGACGGGCCGGATGGCGGTAGGTGCGCGGGCCGGCCCACATGTTGTCAGTGCTTCACGGATGAGTCGCAGGTGAGCACGAGAGCACTCGGGCCTGTCAGGCCACGCGATCGCTGTGCAGCCAGCGATCTTCGCCCCTGGGGGGAGCGATGCCCAAGGCGTGATAGACGCGTTCGGCCTCGCCGCTTGCGAGGTGCGGCGTCACGGCCTCACCCGTGTGGTGGTAGTTGTCGCGTCCGCCTGCGAGAAAGCGTTCGACGACTGCCGGATTCCTTGAGTCGAGCCCCGTCAAGTTGCGCATGGCAACGCATGAAGGGTGATCAGTGCGCAGGGCCGCAACGAAGACGTGGTCGATGTCGTACACGCACTGTCCAGCCTCTCTTGCGAGATCACGGGCATCCACGATGATCGCGAGAAGCTCGTCGGAGATCACGCGCGGCCTGTGATCGAGACGCGCAAGCATGTTCCGGTACCCCATCAGGTGCAGAGGCGCAGGCCACTTGGTGATGAAGCGTCTGCGGACCGCGGCTCTGACGCGCCGGGGGAGTCCGTCAGTGTGTCCATAGGTAGCGAAGCAGGTCATCAGGTCCGCGACGTCAACGGTGGGACTGCCGGGGAGCGCGTGCTCGGCTGCGTCGTCGATTCCTCGTAGGAGGTTCTCTTCCGCCCAAGCGGGGAAAGACACTCTGGCTGTTGGATCGGCTGCGGGAAGCGCGCCAAACAGTTGGAGTCCGGCCCATGCCATCGGGGCGGCACTGCTATCCCCAGCACGCCAGCGGTGGAGCATGCTCAGTTGCAAACTCGAGATGAGGACGTGAAGGGGGACTCCGTCTGCGACGCCAGCAACCATGTATCGATCCACTTCGGGTATGTCGAGGATGGGGAATGCGGTAACTAGGGCTCGACGTGCGCCAGCTTGGATGAGGGCCGCGCCTAGGACCGTCCACTCTCCAAGGAGTGCACTGGTCATGTCGGAGCTCTCACACGCCAGGGCAATGACTTGGCGTGGCATCGGGTAATCGGTGTCAGCGCGAGCGATGTCGGAGGCGAAAAGGACGTCGCTCGAGTCGATGTTGTCCAATGGTGCTAGTGCGAAGCCGCGCCGGTTCGCGATCTTGACGGTATGGCAGGCGAGGAAGAGCGTGCTGTCGTAGGGCGCTGCGCGCAGTGCGGCGGTGAGGCTAGCGCGGGGATCTTCCGTCTGCGAGTCGATACGGGCGGCCTGTAGGGGCAGATGAGCCGAGGCCTCCTCGGCGGCATATAGGTCGCCACCGGGATCGACTAGGCATGTGGCGATGGGGCAAGTGTATTCGTCGTCTGCGTCTGGTGTGGGGAGGACGGAGGCGGGTGGGACGATCACGGTGTCGAAGGATTCGACCAAGCGATGCCCACCAATGCTCGTCCAGGCCCACGGAATGTGGGCTAGTTCGGGTGCCAGCGCCATGCAGATCGTCGTCCGAATGCGGTTGTGCGACCGAACGTCGGTGATGGTCCTGGGTAGAAGCTGGCCCACTCTGTCTGCAAGCGTTGACTCGACGTCCGAGGGAGGTGCCAACAGGGCGCTGCGGCTCATGCGCTCGAAGAAGTCATGATCGCTTTCGCCCTGGCCTTGAAGGCTGAGATGTGGCCCAAATTCCTGTAGCACCGCGTTTACCGCGGCCATGGAGATGCGCCCGCCCTGCACGACGCCTTGTTGATCTTCGCTTGTGAGGGCCCAGTAGAGATGTTTCCTCGAGACGTGTGTCGACCACCACCACGCACCCTTGCCCCCGGCGGCGTGAATGATGTCCTCGAGGTCGACCATGGTGGGGCGGCTGCCAAAGTAGTAGCGCTGACTTCCCAGTATTGATTGGCCCGCGATCCTTAAGGCCGTCGGTCGCAAGTCCTCGCGGCTGGTCCCGAGCTGGAGTCGTGCTGCTTCGATGATCTCAAGAAGAAGGGGCCAGTCTTGGAAGCCATGCACCTCCTCTAGGAGGGTGTCCAAAGTGGGGAGGAAGGCGTCCCACCAGCAAGCACGATCGTCGGGGTCGGCTAGTTCGTGGCGCACGACATTTAGTGACGCAAACGCTTGCGCTCTCAACTGGATGCTCTCGGAAGTGACGTGTTGGCGGTTGTTTCGGTGCAGGTCGGCGCCCCTGTTGCAGTAGGCCGCGACGACGAAGGGAGATGACAGCTCGGTCAGGACCAGTAGCGCGTCATCGTCTAACAGGAACATGGCCGGGGACTCTTGGTCTCCGGCGAATGCCAGTCTGGTGACGGCGGCCCCGCGAGCCCCTAACTCATGAGGCGCGGGCTGTTGGAGCTGCCGGGCCTCCAGGGTTGAGCGATCGAGGAACTCACGGTCTTGGGTGAGAAACAGGTCGGCCAGCGCGAATGCCCGGGAAGCCGCGGTCCCCGACGTGAACTGGTCGATCCCGAGAAGCGTCTCGCCCAGCGCCAGGTAGCAATCGGCCGCCCACATGACGGTATCTCGCGTGATTCTGCTTGGAATCAGCCCAGCGATCTCTTCCGCAATCACCATGGCGGAACCGTGCGGGATCGACGCGCGAAGCCAGGCGAGCTGGGTGGCCCGGCCAAGTGAGGTCGTGAGGTCTGGCGCCTCCCGAAGTTCAGGTGGTCGGGTGCCGAGTAGTGCGTGCACCTGCGCTTCAACCAGGTCCCTCACGCCGCAGTGTTGATCTGCTAGGTGGCGGGCAAGGCGCCGGGCGTGGCCGGGGTGACCGTCGAGCGCGTGAGCGACTGCCAGGGCCGCCATCACGTCAGGGTGAGCTGCTTCTTCGCCTTCCAGGTTGGTGATGACCTGGCGCGTTCGTCCTTTGGCCAGATCGACCCATGCGCTCTTGACACGCGCGTCGGCGGGTTTGGTCAACGGAACATACCCAAGTGTGTGGTTGGCGCGGAGGAGCATCATGGCAAGGCTGGCCGTGATCGGCGCGAGGAGGACCCACCAGTGAACGCGCGTCGCCAACATCGTTAGTGCGACTACGCCGAGAACCCGTAGCCAGGCGTCGGTCCATTGCCATCGCCCAGAAGAGTTCTCGATGACGATGGCGGCGAGCAGTCCTAGTCCGAATGCCGCGGTTGGATTTGCAGACGGTGCGAGAAGGGCGGTGGCAGTGCCGAGGACGACTCCCGCACCGATCGTGACGAAGGAGTCGTATGTTCGGCTCCGAACCACGAAAGCCGCGGCGGGCCTGATGAAGGTCGTGAGTCGCCCCGTGAACCGGCTGTCGATGATTGACGTCCCAGTGGCGACGGCGTATTCACCGACGTGAGCACTTAGCCTGACGACGAACCACGCGATCGTGAACCACGCAGCCTCTTGTGGTCGCCTCAGCAGGCACAAGACCAGAGCGCAGCACAACAGCCACGGCACCCTGGAAGGCCACACCAGTGGACGTGTCTCGCTCACGAGCAGCGGTTCGACGCGATGCTGGGGCTGCGTGGAGAACAGGGCAGCGATCGCGAAGCCCACCAACCACCACCCTCGACCCGCAACAGCCCCGCCGACGATCGCAACAGCAACAGTCACCCTCACGCCAACCGAAACCACCTGACAGGCTCGTTCAACACGCCAAGCCGGCATCGAGGTGAAACCGATCGGCTCTGAATCGGGATGTTTATCGGTGGTCTCCTCGAGCAGTTGCGTCGCGACCTGCGAACGCAACGACGACAGGTCGTCGGGGGACATGGTGGGCAAGCCAAAAGAGTCACCCAGCGAGCCAAGAGCCTCGTTCGTGCATGCTCTGCTCGTAATACCCAGGGCTATGGCCACGTGCCCGACCTCAACGCTGCTGCTGCCAATCGCTTTCGCGACCAACACTGCTGCCCATCTAACCCGCTCAAGCTGAGCTACCGTGAGGAGGCTGTGAGGCAGGATTAGTTGCGCGAGATCGTGCTCGTCGATGGAAAGCCGAAAGCGAAGCCACGACTCGGGTTCCCACCGCTCTAAAGCGCGAACGAGGCGTTCCCGTGGGGGCGTTCGAGAGGCGTGACCGTCAACTGAGGTGAACGGGCGCGCGGCGCGTTCGGTCCACTCCATTGCTGCACTCCTCGGTAGGGTTCGAGGACTTCAGAGCAATCCTGCCCGAAGCGTTGAGACCGCGTACCCGGGCTACGAAATCCACTGCTAGCTAGAGGCATAGGCGAGGCTGACCCCTCGCGATCGCTTCGTGGTGCCCACCCATCCAGCAGCCACGCCTACGTGGCGCCAAACCCGCCGCGCCGCTCCGCCATGTGCGGTCGTGACGCTGCTTGCAGGTTGACGAGCAGGTTGCGTCATACGGTCGCTTTCGCCCCACTACGACATGCCAACTACGCGGCCTTCGTCAATGGGAGACCTGAGCTGGCGCACCCCCCCTGCCCGCCAACTAATGCGCCCCACAGCGCACACCCGGCCCGCGCCAGCCCAGCCTGCCTACGCGCACCCCTCCGGGTATTGCACCTGCGGGACGAGCCCGGCGTTCAGGCCGGCGACCACGCCCTTGTCGTCGATGTCGAACACCAATGCCTTGGTCCGGTCCGGGCTGAACGCGGTCACGACCTTCCAGTCGATGGCGACCTCGCTCGGCTCCGTCGTGGCGCCCGGGTACGCAGCGAGCACGTCTCGCAGCCGGCTCCCGACGTGGATGCCCTTCGCGGTCACCACGCGCGACTGCCCCGCGGCGCCACCGTCGGGACTAACCCGGGGCACCGTGACGGACTGCACCGGCCCGCCGGCACCGGTGCCGTCGCTGAGCATGTTATAGCTCACGCCGTCGGCGGTGAACCGGCCCTGGGCGCACCCGCCGAAGTCCATCGTCTCAGGCCGACTCGAGCCCAGCGCGGCCGCGAACTCCGTCATCCGCATCCCGATCCTGGCAGGGCCCACCCCGTCGAAGCCGAGCACCGGCCCAGCTGGCTGCGCGGGCGCCGCCGACAGGTCCGTGTTGGTCACGGAGATGGTCAGGTGGTTGGTCTGGGTGACCTCACCGATCAGGCCGACCACTTGGGTGACCAGCAGCGACGCCAGCGACGTCAGAACGCCGACGATGACCGCGGCCGCGCCCTCCACCTGCCCGCCGAAGCAGTCCAGCACGGTGCGCAGCACCCGGCCCGGGTCCGGGTCGGCGCCGGCCTCGATGACCCCGGCGGCGCATTCCCCGAGTGCGCGGACCTGGTTGAAGGCCAGTTTGGTCCCGGTCACCGTCAGCGCCTCGTCGATGGCGGCCACCAAGACCGCGATCAGGCCCAAGCCAGCGTCGACGTCCGCGGCGACCTTGAAGTCCCGGTTCCCCGTGATCGCCAGGCCGGCCTGCCCGCCGGGGACCAGGACTGTCCTGCGGTCTGCCAGTTTGAACACGGTGAAGTCGAACGCGGCGACGGTCGCGATCTGCGCCCAGTCCAGCGGGGCCACCGGCGGCACCGGCTTGACTTGCCCCGCCGGCCCGGTCAGCGTCCAGACGAAGGGGGAGTTGCTGCGCAGGGTCAGTGTTGGGTCGCCGTTCACCTTCTCGGTGCAGGCGTAGATCCCGTTGCCGTTGACCTTCGCGGAGTACCGGTGCCCGCCGGTGGCCAGCGGCTTGCCGTTGCACGCCGGCGCGTCGTAGCGCAGTTTGAGGTAGTCGTTGATCGCCTTGGTGAACGTGGCCGCCAGCGAGTCACCCCACGCCCAAAAGCCACCCGAGAAGTGCCTCAGCGTCACGCTCGCGGTAGTGCCGGCCCGCTTGACCGGCAGGCCCTCCCAGGCGCCGGTGGTCGAGTCCTGGGTTACGAACGCCAGCCCGCCCCTCGAGGCGGCCGCCGCCGGCAGGTCGATGGTGACCGTGACAGGCTCCTTCGGCTGCACACCACCCTCGAACGCGATGTCGAACCCGGGCGCGGCCGGCTCCCACCGCACACCCGCGGGCATCTCCGGGTCCGGCAGCGCGGTCAAGGTGGCCTCGGTCCCGGCCTGGGCGACCGCGGCCGGCCCGCTCACCGTGGAACTGCCATCGGTGATGGTGAACCCGGACGCGGTCACCGTCGCAGTGCGCTGCGGCCCGGTCGGGGACGGCGGCGCCTTCGCGTCCCCCGACATGCTGCACCCGGCCAGAGTGGCCACCAGCAGCCCGACAGCCACCGACCTGGCCCGCCGGGCCCCCCATTTCCGCATGACAAGCATTCTGGCGGACGGCGTCCGCTTCCCGATGAGGAACCGGGCGACTCTCGGTCTCTTTCCGGAGGATGCTCGCCACAGTCTGACTTCAATCCGATTGGCGAGTGGCACAGTGCGTCACATCGCCGCTCCGGACTCACTGCTTCGGCGAACGGGGTCTAGCGTCGATGCGGTTCGGGTGCCTGGGCCGCGCTGGCGGCGGGCGTGACCTTGGCGTCTCGCGATCGCCGCATGAGGTGACGCCATGTCCGCTCCGACGAATCTCCTTCCGTTCCAGCCGTCTTCGATGTCGACCGCCCAGTTGGCGGTGGTCTCGTTCTTAGCCCGCTACTCCGGGCGCACCCACACCTTGTACGCGTTCCAGCTGCGGCAGTAGTTCGCCTGGTGTGAGGCGAACACGTTGGACCCCTTGGTGGGGGTCCAACGCGCCCATGTCGAGCTGTACATCCGCAGTCTCGGCGAGCGGGGCCTGATGGACTCCTCCGTCGTGACGATGATGCACGGCGTCCGTGGCTTCTTCCGGTTCACGCACATCGACGGTCTCATCCCCGCCGACCCGGCCGTCTACGCGAGGCTGCCGAAAGTTCACCGCGACGAATCGCGCACTCAAGGTCTGGACCGCCTGGAGCTGATCCGTTTCCTCCAAGTCGCCCAGACCATCACCGTCCACCACGGCGCGCTCGCCTACCTGCTCGGCATCAACGCGCTGCGCGCATCGGAGGCCGCCGCGGTGCGGATCGAGGACTACGCCGACACCCTGCGTGGACACCGGGTGTTGCACCTGGTGGGCAAAGGCAACAAGCCCGCCACCATGCCGATCACCGTCCCAGTGCTGCGCGTCTTGGAGGCATGCCGAGGCGAGCGCACCAGCGGCCCCTTGGTCCTGCGGCCGCTCACCGGCAAGGCGATCGACCGGCGCGACGCCTATCGGATGGTCGCCCGGATCGTCAAGGCCGCCCGCATCCCACGGCACATCAGCCCGCACTCCTTGCGCCACGCCGCGATCACCAACGCCCTCGACGCCGGCGTCCCCCTGCGGGACGCCCAGATCCTGGCTCGGCACGCCGACCCGAGAACCACCGAGCACTATGACCGAGCCCGAGGCAACCTCGACCGAGACGGCGTCCACTTCCTAACCGCATACGTCGCCGGCGTCTAGTCCACAGGCGACAGCTGCGTCGATTCCGCCCAGATAGGCCGCTGAGTCGGCTCTGTTGTCGGCGGATGTTCGCTCAGATGTCGACCGCCGCGACCGCGCTCTTGCCTCGCCTGCTACGCAACCGTGACTATCGACGTCTGGCCGCGCGGACGGCTCCGAGCAAGTCATGGCTGAGGCTGACCCCCGCCCCAATTGTCTTGTCCAGCATCAGTAACCACTGCGACGGAAACGGCTTCGGTGCGGCAACTGGGTTTTTGACCTTGGCTGCTAGATCCGCGGAATCTCGCGACGCTCCGGTTCTCACTTCAACCGGCCCCGCCTCGAGGTCGCCTTCGATGTCGTCCGCTATGCCCGGCCCTGCGAGGAGCGTGACAAGCATGAGCGCTCGAAGAGCCAGAGCGGCATCAGCGAAAGAGACCTTCGTAACCCTTCCGTGAGCAATCTGATTACGCAGGTTCTTTCCTGAGTGGTCCGCAAGGAACCAGCGCATAAAGTACGCCCACGAGTCGTCAAATCCTAGCGACTCGAGGGCGTCGAGAAGCGAACCAAGGGCCGGGTAAACGCCGGGTCGCTGACCGAGTTGGGTGCGGTAGATAGCAACGTCAAGCTCGCGCAGCAGCAGCCGGATGGCGCTCTCCACGCGCGGGACTGTGACGTGCACACATGCTTCGAGGTCGCCATTCCAGTAGTGGTGCAGTCCCCGAGCCACGACGGCCGCAAGTTCGTAGTTGCCCCGGCCTCCCCACGCGAGGTGCGCCGTTATGTCATCGACAGGCACTAACCCGTACCGGATGCGGATTCTGTCGAGAATCTCGGCAAGATGAGTCCCGGTAATCTCTGCCCGAAATGCCGCCTGTCTAGCCATAATCCACTCGCGCCGCTCGTCCTCGGTTTGCGGTTGCCAAGTGGGTAGCCGGTCCTCATCAAGAAGAACCGTGGAAAACAAGTCTGAAAGATAGGGACGTAGCCGACGCTCCTCGGCGTATTTGACGAGGTCCTCGTACTGACCGGTCGGCGGAGTCGTACTCGCGAACAAGGATATACCGTGGCGCCAGTCCCGGTCGTCGGTGAATTTGCGGAAGTAGTGCTCGAGAGGGATGCGCGAGACTCGGACTGTCGATGACACAGCGTCCAACTTGACGTCTTCAGGCGGAAGCCCCTGCAACTCGACGGTTAGGTCGTCCTGCATCGATTTGACCTGAAGACGACGCGCCAGGTCGATGGCTTCTTTTAGCCGGATGACCTTAATCAGGCCCGTGGAGTTGCGCGCCTCTTCGGCGAGTGCACCGACCTGCCACATCGAGATGGCATTCCGCTCTTCTTGGGTCGCGGCGCGCCCACGGCGCAAATCTCCGATGTAGTTGACCGAGTCCGAACCAAAATACAGCTTTGAGGCCCGCTGGAGGAGTGCGTCCACCGGGACTGCGTCATCGACCGCATCCGCGTGCGTACGACACAGGGCGCCCAGCAGGGGGAGTAGGACTCCTGCCGCTCGCTCTCCTGCGTCCCAGGCGGCAGCGGTCGCCTTCGCGATCTCGACCCGGCACTCCTGCTCACGGTCAGCGCGACCGAACATCCTATCGATAGCCCACGCACGAAGTAGCGCATATGCGCGGTCCGAGTCGACGACATCGAGTGAAGAGGCGAACTCCAGATAGGCATCTCTTGCGGCCACGCCATGCAGGTATCTCTTCCGTCCGCGGCACATTGCCAGGTCGTTGAAACGAGCACGGGCGGGAGGAGCGGAGACGTTGGCGGCAAGAATTTCCCATAGGTCTACGACCGACTCGGTTACCTTTTCGATACGAGGCGGCCACACGAAAGCGCTGCCTGTGTCGTAGTGCCCGAGGTTGCACATGACCGGTCCATCGAACGGCACCACGAGCTCGTACATCAAAGCCCGATCGACCTCATGGGTTACTGGCTCCTCAATATCGCGCGCCCCAACCGCAGGCATTGAGGCGACAGTTGGCTCATCTACACGTTCTTGACTCTCGTTACCCACTTGGGCTCGGTCGGCGAACTTTGACGCGTTGTCACCATCCGATCCACACAACGCAGCGAGCGCAATCCGGATCTTGCCGTGCGCATTGATGTAGCCGGCATTGTCGGCAAATCCCTCGTCGATGACTGACGCTACCAAGATCGCTTCGTGAGCATCGAACACATATCCCGTGTCCTGAACGGCAACCGCGGTAAGATCGACTTCGGCCCCATTGGCGCCCGCAGAGGCGATTTCGCTATTGCTAGAGTTTTGCTCAGTCATCCTTCAGTTTCCTTGAGCGCAATTGGACGGCCGGAGCGTCGATCAATTAGAGGCCACCCGCCTAATAGCACGCACGAGTAGGTCACGTACTGGCGACCGAACCGTCATAAATGGCGCGGATTCGTTCAGCGAGCAGTTGTTGTGCTTCGTCGACAATCTCGACCGTCGCGAGGAGTTCATCCTGGGCCTTGGCGACAGGACGCGAAATCGTTCCGAGACGGGCAGCGGCCGAAGTGAAGTTGCGAACCTTGTCTCTAGCGGCCCTGTCCATCACGAGTTCCACGAGAGATTGGACTCGCCGGTTAGCCTCGAAGAGCTCAGTGTCTATCGCTTCTGGCAGCAGTGTGCTTGGCATTGATGCCGAACCGGTCTCCCGCGCGTTCATCAAGTCGTAGTGGTGAGCCTTCCCCATGGCGCGCCCAAGGTCTGCAAGCGCGGCCTTGAGGTCGCGCAAGGTCTGGAGTTCGAACGCGCGGCGCTCAGTGATGTGAGCAATGCTGAGCGCGTCTTCACGCTCCTCCTTGGCGACTCGACGAGCTCGGTTCCCTTGCGCCGCCTCTGTGGTCAGCGTTCCGACGTACCCCAGAACGAGAGTTAGCACAGGAAGGACCGCGTTCCACCAGTTCACACCTTCTCCTATTTCAGCCTGCGAACTTCTACTTGGCCAGGTCCGAATGGTGCTCGAGGATAGCCGAGACTGTACGTTCCTGATGCCGGCAATGCGGGCTCGTCTCCGGCCCAGTATCGCCCACACTCGGTCTGATGGGCGCGTTGAACGGCCACACCGACCGAGCGCGCCCGGACCGACGTCGACCAACAGCCCTCATCGCCGCCTCGATGAACGACCAGCGCCGCAACATGCGGTGGTTGGTTCTCGCGGATGCACCTCCACGCCCCTAGTCGACCATGCGAGGCGAGCGGGATGGTCGGCTATTCCTGGATTATCACTTCGCAGCACGTCATCGCGTCCGTATGCTCGCGCGGCCGAGCGACCAGCGCCACAGCAATGGCTGCCCATCTGTGTCCCTCATGAACTGGGCTGTGCAGTCAGCCGTCAAGAGCCGCGAAGGCTTCCTCGACCCGGTCCAAGATCTCTGTCAAAGCCTGCTGCATGCGCGCTGGCCGCTCCCACTCCGACCCCCCATACCGCCGGAAGATGAAGTTGCGCAACGGCTCCTCGCCACCTTCGTGCACCCACGCGCGGAGCAGGTCTTCAGCAGAGTCGACGTCGTTGTTCACGACCGTCGCAACCATCTCCAGTTCCTCGAGCGTGCACATTACCAGCGGCGTGCACTCTGGCTGGGTCAACCAGCCCGCCTCGAGCGCCTTCTCCCGCGCGTACCTGACGGTCACCCGATTCACCGGGAAGTCGGCACCCTGGACCACGACCGGGACGATGCGTTGCGGACGCCGGCCGAGAGGGTGCAGCGGATCCGCGGCACGCTCCAACAGGACCGCGGCGCTGCCGTCAAGCTGTTTCACCTTCGTCATCACCGTCAGGCGCATGTCCTTCTCGAAGGCGTCAGCGTCGAGCAGCATTCGGGTCGGAACCGTCAACTGGTGCTGCACGACATCAGCCAAGAAGACGAAGTCGCCGAAGTCAACGCCGCAGTCAACCGCCTTGCCACCCAATGGCGCCAGCGCCTCCTCGGTGAAGAATGTGTGCTGCGGGGCCGCGAAGCCGCGCAGGATCTCCTCGGCGCAAATCTCGACCAGCTCCGAGTACACCTGCGTCCACGCCCCCCGCTGCCGTTCCCCGCTTGCTTTTTCGTGGTCGTGGACTAGCCAGTACAAGGCGGAGGTGACGCGCAGTTTGAACAGTTGGATATCGAGCACCACGACCTGCTGCCCTGGCCCGAGGCGCAACAGCGGCCGGTCCTCGAACGGCAGGAACATCCAATCGCCGTCGCCACCGGCGAGCTGGCGCGCGAACTCCGTCGCGGTAGCGGAGAACCGCGCCAAAAACCGCTCGATGCGTTCACCCGGGAGCCCGATGCGAGCTAGGTCCAACGGCGGGGCCAGATCGGGGCGGGAAGCGTCCGCGTGCGCGAATATCCCAAACGCCAGCACCAACAGGTCAATCACGGTCATGCCGGTCGCCTCACGCACCAACTCCCTCAGCGGGATGCGGGGTCGGTACCGCTCAAGCCGGCTCTCGTACTCGGTCCACAGCAAGTAGGTGCGCGCCAAGCGGTCCCCGAAGTCGAAAGAGGCGTTGAAGTGGCCGTTCGCCACGATCTCCAATGCCATGCCCTCCGGGATGCCGCCCAGACGCCGATCAGGCGACGTGGCTCTGCGCGAGGAGTAGGAGGAACGTGCCGCGAAGTGGCTCAGCATCGTCGCCACGACCGCCGGGTCCGCAGTACCTGTCGGACTCTGCGGAGGCGGTTCCGTGAGCGCGAGACGCGTTGCCAACAACACTGGCTGCCGAGCCAGAAGGACCCGTCGCGGACCGCCGTCTGTGCCCTTCAGCCCAGCCAGCAGCGCCTTCGCCAGGGCCGGCTCGACATGGCTCAGCACGTACTCCTCCCACTCCTCAAGCGCGCTCTCGCCGGCCCCGGCGGCACGGGAGGCCGCTGCCAGTGCCACGAGCAGATGGTCGCGCGGGCACATCTGAAGCAGCAGAGAGCCCCACCGGCTCATGTCGAGCGACTCGCCCTTGGTCTGCAGGAACTGAGGCGCATAGTCGTCGGAGACGACATACCGCGCCATCTGATCCCGCCACCGAACCGACGCCGATGTTCCCCCAGCCATGCCACGATAATGCAGCATGTCGCGATGCCCGCGCTGCGACCGTCCACGGTCAGGGGTCTCAGACCCAAGAGGCGCACCTGGCGCGACGACGCCCGAACTGCGATCGTCGTTGCGTGGCCAAGACCAAGTGCTCCATCTGCACCGTCAACGATGCAAGTCGAGTCGGTGAACACGTATGGCCACGCTGGTTTCTGAAACTGATGGACTCGCAGGGCAAGCCACCGACTGCGTGGTCGAAGAACGGCAACCCGATCCTAAACTCGCGCGGCACGCAGATAGCTCTGCCTCGGCGCACGCGCGTGTTCCTGCCTGTCTGCCAGGCGTGCAACGGCAAACTCGCGCAACGCTTTGAGGATCCGGCGATCGATACCGTGACCCAACTTTCCACCAACCGTTGGTTAGGCGGACACAGCGCCGCCGAATGGCAAGCGGTCGGAATGTGGTGGGCCAAGATTGGTCTGATGCTCGGGCACGCAGATGCGCGGTATGAACATCGAAAGTTGAACGAGGAAGCCATCCGGTTCAACAGCTCGCCCCCGGAGTACAAGTGGATGGTTGATGGGACCGCAGTCCCCGTCGACTTATCAGTCTTTGTCCACCACTCGTCGATGGATGCAGGCGAAACCGAGGCCATCCTAGGAGTACCTGAGCACATCGCACTGAGTAATGGCGCCTTCCGTGTGAGTCACGTATTTCAGATAGTGACTCCGAACGTTGCTGTGGCGGTCGTTTCGCACCCGGGTTTGACAGTGGTGCACCCACTCGTGGAACGAGGTGAGGCGTGGGAGCTGCTTCGTGGATCGCCGTCGAATGGTGACTTGGCCGCGCTTCCACTGTTCGGGCACCGACGGGTCGTCTTTCGCCAAGGCCTCGTCGCTCATGAGGGTTTCCAGATCGACTCGAGCGAGACATCGCGACTGATGTCATTGATTGCCCACGAAGCGGAGGAGGTACCTGAGGTGTATCCACGACTTACGCGGTCCCAAGCGCGCAATGGAGTGCGTGAGCGGCTTGCGTCAGGCGTGCGACGCGTTCTTGGGCTCTGCAGACGCTCGGAAGGCCCCGCTCATCGCCATGATCGCGAGTCATGACGTGCTTCACTTCGCCGCCGGTGACCCGCCAACGATCGTCCGGTCATGTCGCTGTCGGTTCGGTCGTCCCGAGTTCCGGACGTGAAGGACTTGCCGACTCGCACTTTCGGCGGGCGTCGTTGACCGAGGCGCGCCCCCGTAACTCAGCAAGTTGAGTGAGCAGCCCCACGGCGCATCGCAATATACCGACGTGCGAGGGCTCTTTCGTTCAGTATGGGTTCCATGGCGCAACCGGGGGGTGATGATTCCGCGCGTTTGAGATTCCTCTTGGACTCGAACGTCGTGATCGCCGTCGAGCCGTTCTCCGGTGAGCTCGAGGGCAACATGGAACTCGGTGTGCGTTTCCTTCGGTTGGCGAACGAGCAGCGCCATTTGTTGTGTGTGGCACCGGCGACGCGCGATGACTTGCTAGAGGGGACGGACGTGGTTCGTCGCCGACAACGGCTCGCAGAACTCGGGAAGTTCCATCTTCTGGCGGAAGCGCCGGTCACTTCAGAACTGGGGAAGCGAGCGGGCGTCAGTAGCCCTGGATCCAACGATGAGCGTGACCTGCGCCTGCTGGCCGAACTGCATGCGGGTGCTGTCACGTACCTCGTCACTGACGACGGTCGCCTCCGTCGGCGGGCAGCGCGTGCAGGTCTGGGCGACCGCGCACTTTCCTTGGCGGACGCCGCCGCACTCCTTGCGGGCTTCGAGCCGACCGAGATCACGCCGCCGCCCCGAGTTGCCACTGTGCCGTGTTATGCCCTCAACCCAGATGACAAGATTTTCGACGGCCTGCGATTCGACTATCCCGAATTTGACGAATGGTTCGCCGTGGTCCGCCGACAGAGCGACACTCGTCGTTGCTTCGTCATCGAGGAAGATGGCGCTTATGCCGCCTTGGCCTTGTTGAAGTTTGAGACTGACTGCGTCTACCTCATCGAGGGACCTGTAGTCAAGATCAGTACGTTCAAGGTATCGGAAGACCACTCGGGCGTGAAATATGGAGAGCTGCTGCTAAAGGCCATCCTTCTCAGCCTCACTACCACGGAGTCCGCCAGCCTCTACGTGGAAGTGCTCCCGTCACACGCTGAGGTCATCGACTTCCTCGCGGCATTCGGCTTCGTGGACCAAGGTCATAGGAGTGGCAGGGGCGAGCACGTTGTGACGAAGTGTCTGCGACCCCCCGCCGACCCGACGCAACATTCCGACCTTGATCACCACGTTCTTTACGGCCCTCCCGCCCTTTTGTGCAGACAGCGTGTGTTCGCCGTGCCAATTGAACCTCGATGGCACGATCAGCTCTTCCCGGAGCGTGCCCCCCGCTATCAGTCCGCTCAGCTAACCTTATTCGGGCCTACCCAAGAACAGACTCACCCCTGGGGAAACGCAATCCGTAAGGCGTACCTGTGTAATGCCTCCACCAATCAGGTCGAAGAAGGGGACGTACTGCTTTTCTACCGGTCGAGTGTCCAAAACTTCAGTGCCGTCGGGATCGTGGAGGACGTTCTACGCTCGAGTGACCCTAACGAGGTCACGCAGTTCGTCGGCCGCCGTACGGTGTACACCGCGACCGAGATTGCCGCCATGACTCGGCGCGCCCGCGGGGTCCTAGCGATCCGCTTCCGGCAAGATCGATTCTTGGAACCACCCATCACCTTGACCGACATGCAGCTGGCAGGAGCACTGAGATCGTGGCCCCAGTCGATCACCCGCCTTCGTCAGCAGGGCATCCCTTGGGTGCAGGACCTGCTCGTCGGGTAGCACTCATGGCCATCCAGCCTCCCTACGCGCGGGCGATTCTCGACGGGTCCAAGCAAGTCGAGTTCCGCAAGCGCCGGCTCGCCGCCGACATCGACACCGTACTGATCTACGAGAGCGCCCCAACGAAGCGAATTGTTGGCCACTTCATCATTGAGCGGACCGTGCTCGCCACGCCCCGAAGACTGTGGAGGTCGTTCGGATCCGTCGGATCGATCGCGCGAGCCGACTACCTCAACTACTACGGAGCCAGCGAACTGGCAGTCGGGTTGGTCATCAAACGCGCTGAGCGCTACACGTACCCCGTCGCTCTAGCCGACCTTAGTTCTCGCCCGGCCGTCCCGCAGAGCTTCTCCTATCTGCCTACCTCTGCCCTCACGGAAGTGCAGTCATTGCAGAAGATCGACCCAGCCTGGATCGATTGGATACTCGACTTGGTCGCCATGCCGCTCCGGCACATCACGCAACTGAGCAGCCGAGCGACCTCGAAGATCAACACAGTCGCATCACCTCGCTGATTCCTGGACCTCCACCGCGCTATGAAGTCCTGGCGCCCGAGACTCGTCAATAGGCATGCCGAGGTCATCGCTCGTGACGCTATCCGCTCGCTTGAGCCACGACGCAGATGCGTCCCTTCCGTCGCGAAGCGGCGGACGCCTGCCATGAGGCACAAGGACGACACAGCGCGTCAGACCGATCACAAGGGCCGAACACCTTTGTGCAATCCGTCGTAGCGCACCTGGGCGATCGAGCCGTCCTCAGGACGCACCGTGGCGGCTACAGCGCCTTGACCAGCTGTGGCAGCGAGAAGGTCCCTCGTTCCGTGAACGCGGAGTCACTCGCCATCCAGGTCGTCTGCAGCAAGGTCGTCAGGACGACGAATCCTTCGATGATTATCTGCTGGGTTGCCGCGTCAATAGTCATGCGCGCCGAGCGACGGATACCGTCGGGGCCGATCTCAAGCAGGGTGTCGAGCTTGGCCTGCATCCTGATCAGCCAGGTGCAGAGCTCCAACCATGAACCGCCGTGCTTGGTGCTCTCGTCGAAATACATGGTGTCTGTCACCAGGTCCCGAACGACGTGTTGGATAGATTCCGGGATCATCAAGTCCGTGCTCATTGGGTCTCCTCAGGTGGGGATTCGGGATGGTGTAGATCTAGATCGAGAGCCGCCGGATACCGCATCGGCGCCTCTCACTCCCAACACGGCAGGGGGGTGGCGCACGCTCACCACCAAGGCATGGGGAGCTGGGTGGGAGGCGACCGTCTACCTCCAGACCAGTAGGAAATTGCCTACTCGGGATCTGCGATCGGCCGCCACCAGTGGCTCCTTGAGGTGAGTCACAACGCCGCCTGCGGACTCGCTGCTTGGCGAGGGGTCTAGCATCACTGCGGTTCGGGTGCCTGGGCCGTGCTGGCGGCGGGCGCGACCTTGGCCTCTCCCTGCGGTCGCCGCGTGAGGTGACGCCATGTCTGCTCCGACGACTGTCCTTCCGTTTCAGCCGTCTTCGATGTCGACCGCCCAGTTGGCAGCGGTCTCTTTCTTGGCGCGTTACTCCGGGCGCATCCATACGCTGTACGCGTTCCAACTGCGGGAATGGTTCGCCTGGTGCGAGGCGAACACCTTGGATCCGTTGTTGGGGGTCCAGCGCGCCCACGTGGAGCTGTACATCCGCAGTCTCGGCGAGCGAGGTCTGATGGACTCGTCCGTCGTGACGATGATGCACGGCGTCCGGGGGTTTCTTTCGGTTCGCGCACATCGACGGTCTCATCCCCGCCGACCCGGCCGTGTACGCGAGGCTGCCCAAGGTCCACCGCGACGAGTCGCGCACTCAGGGACTGGACCGTCTAGAGCTGATCCGTTTCCTCCAAGTTGCCCAGACCATCACCGTCCACCACGGCGCGCTGGCCTTCCTGCTCGGCATCAATGCACTGCGAGCATCAGAGGCCGCTGCGGTGCGGGTCGAGAACTACGCCGACACACTGCGTGGACACCGGGTATTGCACCTGGTGGGCAAGGGCAACAAGCCGGCGACGATGCCTATCACCGTCCCGGTGCTGCGGGTCTTGGAGGCATGCCGGGGCGAGCGCACCTGCGGGCCTCTAATCCTGCGGCCACTCACCGGCAAGCCGATTGATCGGCGCGACGCCTATCGGATGGTCGCCCGGATCGCCAAGGCCACCGGCATCCCGCGTCACATCAGCCCGCACTCCCTGCGACATGCCGCGATCACCAACGCCCTCGACGCTGGCGTTCCCCTGCGGGACGCCCAGATCCTGGCCCGGCACGCCGACCCGAGAACCACCGAGCACTACGACCGCGCTCGAGGCAACCTCGACCGACACGGCGTCCACTTCCTCACTGCCTACGTGGCCGGCGTCTGATCTGCTGGGGCAACTGCGTCGATTCCGCCTAATTAGACGCATGAAGTGGGGTGGTCGACTCGCCCAGGGTGCAGCTGCGGAGACTGCACCGGTTCAGCGCCAGCCAGGGGACGGTTGAACCTCGCCCCTCGCCCCTCGCCCACCGGCGGCGCGCCCGAAACTGAGGACGCCACTCGGCTTCCGATCTGCGAATGGAGCCACTGGGCGGCGAGACTGCATTATGGGTGGGTGCAACCATTCTCTTCAGTGGGCTACTTCTGGCTGCCTGACGATCCGGCCAGGAGGGTCACCGGACGCGTCAATTTTGATGGGACGAGCATCGAACTATCGTTGTTCGACAACCTGACTGTGGTGGAGATGCCGCCAGATGGTCTGGGCTTGGGGCATCCTCAGCGTGAAACGCATCCCCGAATCTTTGGTCGGTTGATTGAGGACGGCGACGACGACACTTCATCCGTGGGCTTGGGCAACGCCCATCACGTGACCCTGGTCGACGCCGTTGGGATGGTCTTGAACCTCCCCGCAGAGGAGCTCACGCAACGATGGGACATCGATTGCATTATTCTTGGCGCACATACCATCGACACCGCGACCAAGAAGGCGCGCCTTCACTTTGATGCGTTGAAGGGGTGGGCGAACCCGCCGTTTCTGGCCGGTGGGTACCGCAGGGATGGTGTGGTTACTGCGGACATAACCGAATCAGTCCTCCATCAAGCGGTCACCGCTGACGCTACCTATCGCGTGCTTTCCTCGGCCGAGGGCGTCTGGGGCCTGGATGTCCACCTTGATCGGCGAACGTGGATTGAGGTCGAGGCACTGAACGAGTCGCCATTCGGCGGCCTTCACTCTAAGTGGATCCGGTCTATTCACGACCTACTAATTGTGTGCATAGGTGGGCCGGTCGCTCTGAGCGAAGTCCGCGTCGAGGTCGGCTCCATCTGGGGTGGAACCAAATGGGCAGCACTCGTTTTTCGAGCGACTCAGGACACATCCAGGAGGGATATCTCGGCATTCCGGCTTCGCGAACACGGAACATTAGCCCTTCTGTTCCCTGAAGATGAGCCGGCAGACTTCAGCTACTTCGTCCCGGAGTGGCTTCAGCTGCGCGACGACCTCGCCAAAGTGATCGAACCGATGACGAGTATTTTTTATTCGGCTTCGATCTACTCTGAGCACAGGTACGCGAATACGTTTAAGGCTGCGGAAGAGCTGGCAAAGAGGAGTTTCGAGACTTCGGACCTGCCGAAGGCCCAACATCAGGAGCGGGTCGAGATGATATTGGGAGCATCGCGAGACGCCTGCGTCCCGGACGCTCACATCGATTGGGCCGAGCGGGTTCTTCGGTCCAGAAACGACAGTCCTCTGCGCGTGCTCATCGAAAAGCTCATCGACGACACTGGCGAAGTCGGCGCGGCTATCAATCGCGCGATACCCGGCGCGGCTCAGCGGATGTCGGCGGCCCGAACAGCCGTCTCTCACGGGGGCATGAAGACCGACACCACGCAGCAGCAATGGCTCGGGGCTCTCCTGATGTTGGTTCTGCGTCTTCACGTCCTCCGAGAGATCGGACTGGAACCATCTGTTGTCGAATCAAGGGTGCTCACGTCTCGGTCTTTCCAGCGTGCGCTCCGGGCGCTGCAGCCTCAGAATCGATGACGACCTTGCACGTTCTCGACGAGCAGCCAACGAGGTCTGTGACTGCGGCGAGCCGCTTGGCGAAGTATCAGGCCGAGCCGGTGAGGTGGGGGCCGTTCATCGTCGGGGCTGCGGCTCGCCAATGCCATGGGTTCGTGAACGGTATTCTTTGCCCAGGGTGGATTGTGGGGAATCTTCGGTCGGTGCTGACCGCTCTCCGCGGCATGAGTGCGTCACTTCGCCGCGTAGAGGTCTGGCTGGGCGGTTTGTCAGTAGTCGCCGGTCAGGTGTCGGCCCGGGGATCAGGCAGGACGTCGCGCCACGAGTGTTGTGGCTCATAGCCGAGAAGGCGGCGGGCCTTGTCGATGGAGTAGAACGTCTCGTTGGGCCCCATCTGCCGGGTCAGCTCGATCCCGTCGTAGAAGCGGTCCTGGACCTCTTGGGTCGTTGCCGCGACGGACATGTCGGCGTTGGCCACGTTGAACACCTCGTAGCCGAGCCCGTCGACCTCGAGGCAGCGCTGCACCATCTGACCAAGGTCGCGAGTGTCTATGTAGGCGAAGATGTTGCGCCGCCTCAGCGACGGATCGGTGAGGAAGTCAGGGAACATGTCGGCGTACTCGTGTGGCTCGATGACGTTGTTGATCCGCAGACCGTAGATGTCGGCTCCGGTGCGTGCCTGGAACGAGCGCGCGGTCACCTCGCCCGCCACCTTGGACATCGCATAGGAGTCCTCGGGCACGGTGGGGTGTTCCTCGTCCACCGGCACGTACTGAGGTCGCCGCTCACCCTGGGCGAAGCAGACGCCGTAGGTCGTTTCCGAGGAGGCGAACACGATCTTGCGGATGCCCAACCGGGTTGCGGCCTCGAGCACGTTGTAGGTGCTGAGCACATTGGTTGCGTAGGTCTTCGCGTCGGGCGCGAGCAAGATCGCCGGCACCGCGGCGAAGTGGACGACGGCGTCGTAGTTGGGCTTGCTCCCCAGGTCCAACTCGTCCATCCTCGCCAGCCCTGCCATTGCCGAGTAGGTCTCGCCGACGTCCGTGAGGTCGACCTTCAGGTCGGTGACCGAGGGGTATCCAAGATGGACGAGGTCGGCGTTGGTGACCTGGTGGCCGAGGTCAGCGAGGTGCGTCGCGACGTGCTTGCCGGCCTTGCCACTGCCACCGGTGAAGAAGATGCGCATGAGTCGATCCAACCACCGTTTTGCATCCACTTCTCCCCTGGGGAGTGGCGGTCCCGCGTCGGGGCGGCACCCATCAGGTCGCACGCGGCGGGTGCGCGCGGCAGAACTCACGCAGAGCAGCATTGACCTGCTCGGGCCGCTCGAGACTGCTCAGGTGGCCGGCCGCCTCGATCACGACGAGCTTCGTGCCGGGGATGGCCTCCTCGAACTGGCGGGCGACGGTCAGCGGCGAGCGAACATCGGAGTCGCCCCACAGCAGCAGGGTGGGGACGGCGACATGAGGCAGCAGGCCACGCAGGTCGGTCTCGGCCATGATGGCCAGCTCCTGCTCGAGGGTGGCGGGACGGACGTCAGCGGCGATGGCGGCGAGCAACTCCACGTGAGCCGCGGGTGGATCGCCTGCGAAAAGTCCGGGGAAGGTGGGATCGAACTCCGCCGGGGGTGCGGAGAGCATCCGGCGGGCGCCGGCGACTCGCGCCCGGACCTCGTCGGCGGGGAGCGACCCCTTCCACCCGGCGTAGGTGTCGATCATGATCAGGGTTGCGACGAGCCCGGGGTGGCGGCGGTACAGCTCGAGGGCCACCGTGCCGCCCCACGACATCCCGGCCAGGTGCGCAGGCCCGAGCTGCAGCGACTCGATGAGCGCCGCGAGCGCGTCCGCGAAGCCCTCGAGGGTCCACTCATCGGGCAGGTCGCTGGACCGCCCGGCGCCGGGCTCGTCCCACGCGAGGACGGTGAACTCGTCGGCAAGGGCGGCGAGCTGTGGGTGCCAGATGCGGCTGTCGTCGGCCGCGCCGTGGACTAGGACCAGAGGGTGCCCCTCACCGACCCGCTCGTAGGCGATCGTGAGCCCGTTCGTCTCGACAAACTTCATCATCGAAAGGTAGCCCGGTCGAGGGTCAGGTCAGGCCGTGGAGGTGGCGGATTCGGGGGCCTCGGTGTCCCGGTCACGCTCGGGCCACATGATCGAGGTGATCTCCCGGGCGAGGTCCGGGCCGAGCGCGCCCCAGCCGGGCTCGTAGCCGTAGACCTCGCGCAACGGTGTGCCTGATCGGTTGCCGTCCAGGATCTCGACAGCGTCCGCATCGATGAGCCCGGGATGGGCCACCCCGCAGGCTTCCGACACCTTGAGCAGATCCCGCCGGAGCGTCTGCAGATAGTTGGCCAGTCGTACCGACTTGAGCGTGGGGTCGAGACCGTGTGCCAGCCACGGGTCCTGGGTCGCGACGCCGGTGGGGCAGTGGTCGGTGTGGCACTTCTGCGCCTGGATGCACCCGAGCGCCAGCATCGGCTCTCGTGCAACGTTGACCATGTCGACACCCAGTGCGAAAGCGACGAGCGCGTTGTCGGGCAGGCCAAGCTTGCCGCTGCCGATGAACGCGACGTCGTCGGTCAGACCGGCTTGGGCGAACGTCGAATAGACCCGGGCAAAGCCGATCCGGAACGGCAGGGCGACGTTGTCGGTGAAGACGAGCGGCGCCGCACCCGTGCCACCCTCACCGCCGTCGACGGTGATGAAATCCACCCCTCGCGTGCGCCCGGACATCTGCTGCGCGAGCTCGGTCCAGAAGTCCATCTCGCCGACGGCCGACTTGATCCCGACGGGCAGGCCGGTCTCGTCAGCGATGAGCTCGACCCAGTCGAGCATGCTGTCGACGCTGTCGAATTCGGCGTGCCGTGACGGACTGACACAGTCCTCACCCTTGGGTATGCCGCGGATCCGGCTGATCTCGTCGGTGATCTTCGCGGCGGGCAGGACCCCACCGAGACCGGGTTTGGCACCCTGGCTCAACTTGATCTCGATCGTCTTGACCGGGGCAGTCTGGACGAGGTCCTTGAGCCGGGCGAGGTCAAAACGACCTTGGTTGTCGCGGCAGCCAAAATAGGCGGTGCCGATCTGGAGGATGAGGTCGCCACCCTTGCGGTGATGGTCGGACAGGCCGCCCTCGCCGGTGTTGTGGAGGGCGCCTGCGAGAGCGACTCCTCGGTTCATCGCCTCGATGGCGTTGCCCGACAGTGAGCCGAAGCTCATCGCCGACACGTTGACGACCGAACCCGGGCGGAAGGCGTGGCGGCGACCGCGCGGCGCTCCGAGCACCTTGGCGGCCGGCAGTTCGACCTTCTCGTCATGGTGCCCGTGCGCGACGGCCGTCGACGGGGCCATCGGCGAGAAGGTGCGGTGCTTGACGATCGGGTAGTTCTCGAGGTGCTCGATGTCGTTGTCGGTGCCGAAGCCGACGTAGTTGTTCTCGAGCTTGCTGCTGGCATAGACCCAGGAGCGCTGGTCGCGGGAGAACGGTCGCTCGGCGTCGTTGCCCGTGATGATGTATTGCCGCAGCTCAGGCCCCACCTTCTCGAGCAGGTAGCGCAGGTTCGCGACGACCGGAAAGTTGCGTTTGAGCGAGTGCTTCTTCTGGGTGAGGTCGCGAACCGCCACTCCTGCGAGCCCGACGACCGTGGCACCAATGAGCGACTTCGCTTTCATGTCTCGCAGTCTGCCGTGCGGCGCCGGGTTCCGACGGTGGGTCGCTCGACAGAGATGGTGGGGGGAGCGCTCACAGGCGCCGCACAGCCGACTCATGGTTCGCGGTAGGCCAGAGCCGCCACAGTGGAGTCATGAGCGAACGTCAGATCCCCAACCAGCCCCACCCGAACCACGACCGCGGCCTCGAGTTCGACGTCGCCACCCTGCTCGGACGACGCAAGGCCCTCGGCCTCTTCGGCGGAGCCGGCCTCCTTGCCCTCGCGGGGTGCGCCGATGCCACGACCGGGTCAACCGGCACGGCAGCTTCGTCCACCGGCTCGGCGTCCGCGTCCGCGTCGGCTTCGAGCACGGCTTCCGCGAGCGCCTCTGCGACCACGGTGGACACCGAGGTGCCCGACGAGACCGGCGGCCCATACCCCGGTGACGGCAGCAACGGGGCCAACGTCCTCGACGACGCGGGCATCATCCGCTCCGACATCACACGTTCGATCGGCACGTCAACGACGAAGGCCGAAGGCGTTCCCCTCACCATCAACCTCACGGTCACCGACAGTGCCAACGGGTATGCCGCCATGGAGGGCGTCGCCGTCTATCTCTGGCACTGCGACCGGGAGGGCAACTACTCGATGTACTCCGAGGGTGTCGAGAACGAGAACTACCTGCGCGGGGTGCAACCGACGAACGCCAACGGCACGGCGACGTTCACGAGCATCTTCCCCGCGGCATACATGGGTCGTTGGCCGCACATCCACTTCGAGGTCTACAAGTCCACGGCCGAGGCGACGAGCAGCGGTCAGATCGTCAAGACCTCGCAGCTCGCCCTGCCCGAGGCCGTGTGCAAGACGGTCTATGCGTCCTCCGGCTACGAGCAGAGTGTGCGCAACATGTCGCAGACATCCCTCACCTCGGACATGGTCTTCGGTGACGACGGCGGCATCCACCAGCTCGCGACAGTGACGGGCGATGCGGCGAGCGGCTACGTCGCGAACCTCACGATCGGGGTCTGAGCGGGGAGTGGCTCTAGACTCCGACCCATGGCAGCCCAGCACACGTCGTCCCCGTCCGAGAACGGCGGTGACGCCGTGCTCACCTACGTCCTCGTCGACGGCGAGAACATCGACGCCACCCTCGGCACCTCGATCCTGGGTCGACGCCCGCAGCCCGACGAGCGTCCGCGGTGGGACCGCCTCCTCTCGTTCGCTCGCGACCAGTGGGACCAGGACGTGCGGGGGCTGTTCTTCCTCAACGCGACGACGAGCATGCCGATGTCGTTCATCCAGGCGCTCAACGCGCTCGGGTTCACGCCGGTGCCGCTGTCAGGTGCCACCGACGTCAAGGTCGTCGACGTCGCCATTCAGAAGACCCTGCGGGCCATCCGCGACCGCGACGCCGATGTCATGCTCGTCAGCCACGACGGTGACTTCCTCGAGGAGATCGAGGGACTGCTCGATGACGACCGCCGCGTCGGGGTCATGGCCTTCCGCGAGTTCCGCAACAGCGGGTTCACTGCCCTGGAGGCCGACGGGCTGGAGACCTTCGACCTCGAGTACGACGTCAAGGCGTTCACTTCACGCCTGCCGCGCGTCCGGGTCATCCCGATTGACGAGTTCGACCCGTCGCAGTTCCTCTGAGTCGCGGCCTTCGAGTCGTGGAATTCGGGCGTCAGCGTCCTGCCGGATAGACTCACCGGCGAATCTCAGCGCCAGACTTCCGTGCCGCCTGCGTGACGCCTCAGCGCGCCCTGCGCACACGGCATACCGAATCTTTTCAATCTCATCGAAAGTGAACCCACGTGGCATCGACGAACGAACTCAAGAACGGCCTCGTCCTCAACCTCGAGGGCCAGCTGTGGACCGTCGTGGAGTTCCAGCACGTCAAGCCCGGCAAGGGACCGGCCTTCGTGCGGACCAAGCTCAAGCACGTGCTGTCGGGCAAGGTCGTCGACAAGACGTTCAACGCCGGCACCAAGGTCGAGACCGCCAGCGTGGACAAGCGCAACATGCAGTACCTCTACAACGACGGCACCGACTACGTCTTCATGGACGGCGACACGTTCGACCAGATCACGGTCACCCCCACCGTCGTCGGTGACGCAGCCAAGTACATGCTCGAGAACCAGGACGCCATCGTCGCGCGGCACGAGGGCAACGTCCTCTTCATCGAGTTGCCTGCCTCGGTCGTCCTGTCGATCCAGTACACCGAGCCGGGTCTGCAGGGTGACCGCTCGACCGGTGGCACCAAGCCGGCGACGCTCGAGACCGGCGCCGAGATCGGCGTCCCGCTCTTCCTCAACACCGGCGACAAGGTCAAGGTGGACACGCGCGACGGGTCCTACCTCGGCCGCGTCAACTGATCGGCGGACTCCCACCACATGGCTGCCCGCACCAAATCGCGCCGACGCGCCATCGACCTGCTCTTCGAGGCCGAGCAGCGTCAGGTCAACGCGACTGAGCTCCTCAAGGAACGCCTCGCCACTCCCGTGACCGAGGCGCCTCTCAACGAGTTCACGGCCGACCTCGTCACGGGCGTCGTCGACAACTGGACCCAGATCAACGACCTGCTCACGACCTACTCGCAGGGTTGGTCGGTCGAGCGGATGCCTGCAGTCGACCGCGCCATCCTGCGTGTCGGCGCGTTCGAGGTGCTCTTCGGCGAGGTGCCCGAGGGCGTCGCGATCAGTGAGGCCGTGGCGATCGCGACCGAGCTGTCGACCGATGACTCGCCGAAGTTCGTCAATGGACTCCTCGCACGTCTCGCCGAGGTCAAGCCGACCCTGGCCTGACGTCCCCGTAGTCGCCTGACGGCCGCTGACCCTTTCGGGTCGGCGGCCGTTGGGCTGTGCTCCGACCCAGCATTTCGGCGTATGCCGTGTGCTCGCCTCCCGCTTCGTCCCCCGCGTCGCGGTGCTAGCATTGACAGCACTGAACGAGCGACAGGGGCGGCAGCGATGAGCACACTGACCATCCGTCAGGTTGACGAGGACGTGAAGAAGCGGCTTCAGGTGCGAGCGGCGCGCAATGGCCGCTCAATGGAGGCTGAGGTTCGGGCGATTCTGACTGAGGCGGTCTCGATCGACGCGGCGGTGGAAACGGAGGATCCACTCTTCGCGGCACTGCGCGACTTCCGCCGGCTGACCGGGGGCCTCGAACTAGACATCCCGTCGCGAGCTGACGACATCGAGCGACCCGTTCCCGACTTCTCGTGATCGTCCTCGACACCAACGTCCTGTCCGAGACATTGCAACCCGCCCCTGACGAGCGCGTCGTCGAGTGGCTCCTCGAACTGCCTCACCGCCACCGTCGCATCACCGTGATCACTGCAGCGGAGCTCTTGCAGGGGGTGTTTGTCCTGCCTCAGGGCCAACGCCGAGACCACCTTCATGAGGCTGTCGACAGTGTCCTGGCGACGTTTCGCGGTGGAGTTCTGGACGCCGACACGCGGACCGCTCCGTACTTTGCCGACATCAGGGCCACGAGGCGACGACTTGGCCGTCCCATAGGAGCCATGGATGCGTGGATCGCGGCCATCTGCCGTCGCCATGATGTCCCGCTTGCGACCCGGAACATCAGGGACTTCGAGGACACCGGCATTGCCGTCATGAATCCGTGGGTGGGCACCTGACAGGATTGGCGCCATGCGCAAACTCGTCTACTACGTCGCTGTCACACTCGATGGGTTCATCGCAGGACCGGACGGGGAGACCCCAGTGGGGCCGAGTTCTTCCCGATCACCCCGGATCTCATCGAGTTCATCGTGGCGAATTACCCCGAGACGCTTCCCGGGCCAGCGCGTGACGCCATGGGGATCACGGGGCAGGGGCAACACTTCGACACGGTCATCGAGGGGCGGGCTTCCTATGATCTGGGCCTGGCCGCCGGTCTCGATGACGCCTATCCGCATCTGCGACACCTGGTCGTGTCGACCACGTTGGGCGAGCGCACTGAGCTGCCGGTCGAGATCGTCAGCGGCGACCCGATCACGAGGGTCCGCGAACTCAAGGCGCAGGACGGTCTCGACATCTGGTTGGTCGGGGGCGGCCCTCTCGCCCACGCGCTCCTGCCGGAGATCGACCGGCTCGTCCTCAAGGTCAACCCGTCGGCCATTGGCTCCGGGATCCCGCTGTTCGCGGGGGAGTTCACGCACGCACGGTTCACTCCGGTCGGCCAGGAGGACCTTGCCGGTGGGGTCCGCGTCGTCACCCTCGACCGGGCTTCCTGACGCGAGGAGTCACAGCCCGCCGGGGGACAGCTCAGTGTGAGGTGGTGGCAGGCATCCTTGCGCCGAACACGACTTCGGGCCACGCGGCACGAGCGAGCCAGGCGCGATACGTGTCGGCGTCGGCGTCACGCGGCGGGAAGAGCGGGGCGCGTTCTGAGTTCATTGGTAGGGCCGGGGCACAGGTGTCGCCAGAGGTGGGTGTCGTGAGCGTCTGTGGGTGCACGGTGCCTCCTTCGGCTGGGAACGTTGTCCTATTACATCACGTGACCTTGGGGCAGGCATAGCGCTGCGTTATATGTTCCGAGTGGTGGGACGGTCCGGCGGGGTCGGCTTGGGGGAGAGCGATCCGAGTCGCTAGAGTGAGGCGACCGACATCCTTTAACGACCTGTCCCGTGAGGCAGGGAAGGAGGTCACGACACTGATGTGTCCTGACGCTGTGCCACAGAACGCCCCAGGCTCCTCGAGTGAGACCGACCCCGCGACAGATGACGGGAGGACGGTCCTCGGAGCCGCCGACATCTCCCGCGCACTGCGTCGCATCGCCCACGAGATCCTTGAGGCCAACAAAGGCGCTGACGATCTCGTCCTCCTCGGCATCCCTTCTCGCGGCGTGCCGCTCGCCCGCCGCCTGGCCGCGACCATCGCCGAGTTCGAGGGCAGCGAGATCCCCGTCGGCAGCCTCGACGTGACGATGTATCGCGACGACTTGCGCCGCCAACCCACCAGGGCGCCGATGCCGACCGACATCCCCGAGGGCGGAGTGGACGGCAAGACCGTCGTCCTCGTCGACGACGTCCTCTACAGCGGCCGCACGGTCCGGGCCGCACTTGACGCGCTGGCCGACCACGGACGTCCGGCTGCAGTGCGACTGGCCGTCCTCGTCGACCGTGGTCACCGTGAGCTCCCGATCCGCGCCGACCACGTGGGCAAGAACCTCCCCACTGCCCAGACCGAGAAGGTGCGCGTGCGTCTGGCCGACTTCGACGACGCCGACAGCGTCACGATCACCGGAGGTGCCCGATGACCGAACCGAAGACGCAGACGCGGATGCCGCGTCACCTCCTGTCGATGGCCGACCTGGATGCCACTGGCATCCGGACGATTCTCGACACCGCGACCCAGATGCACGACGTCCAGAAGCGGGCGGTCAAGAAGATCCCGACCCTGCGCGGACGCACGATCATCAACCTCTTCTTCGAGGACTCCACCCGCACCCGCAGCTCCTTCGAGATCGCGGGCAAGTGGATGAGCGCCGACACGATCAACATCACCGGCAAGGGCTCGTCGGCCTCCAAGGGCGAGTCCTTGCGCGACACAGTGCGCACGATCGACGCGATGGGCGTCGATGCGATGGTCATCCGTCACGGCGCCTCCGGGGCCTGCCACCAGGTCGCGGGCTGGGTCGACGCTCATGTCATCAACGCTGGCGACGGCACGCACGAGCACCCGACGCAGGCGTTGCTCGACGCCTACACGATGGAGCAGCGGCTGGGCTCACTCGAGGGCAAGCACGTCGCCATCGTCGGAGACCTCACCCACTCGCGGGTGGTGCGCTCGAATCTCATCTCGCTGCGCCGTCTCGGGGCTCATGTCACCGTGGTCGCGCCGCCGACGCTCATGCCGAGCGGTATCAGCACCTGGTCCGAGCGCGACGGCTTCGACGTGAGCCACGACCTGGACGTGGTGTTGCAGGGTGGCGCATCGGCGGGGCCGATCGACGCGCTCATGATGCTGCGTGTCCAGAAGGAACGCATGAGTGGCGGCTACTTCCCGACGGCCCGTGAATACACCGTGGGCTACGGCCTCACCCGGGACCGGCTCGCTCGCCTCACCGACGCCAACCCGGACCTCGTCATCTGTCACCCCGGCCCGATGAACCGTGGACTCGAGATCAGCGCCGATGCTGCCGATGCCGCGCAGAGCCTCGTGCTTGACCAAGTGAGCGCCGGTGTGGCCGTTCGGATGTCGGTGCTCTATCACCTCCTCGCTGGGGAGGATTCGCCGACCGAAGTCGGGGCGCCCACATCGAACACTGAGGGGAGTGCAGCATGACGAACCTGCACATCACGGGGGCCACACTTCTCGGGGGCGAGGCCAACGATGTCCTTGTTCTCGAGGGTCAGATCGCGGCGATCGGCGGCGGACTCGATGTGCCCCAGGGAGTCGAGAGCATCGACGCCGATGGTCTCGCGCTGCTGCCCGGCTTCGTCGACCTCCACACGCATTTGCGCGAACCTGGTCGGGAGGACGCCGAGACGATCGCGACGGGAGCTGCCGCTGCAGCCTTCGGGGGCTTCACCGCAGTGCTCGCCATGGCCAACACCAACCCGGTGACCGACACGGCGGAGGCCGCAGAGCGGGTCCTCGACCTCGGCCGCGCCACCGGCCTCGTTGACGTTCAGCCCATCGGCGCCGTGACCAAGGGCCTCGCGGGCGAGGAGCTCGCCGAGCTCGCGCTCATGCACCGCTCACGCGCCAACGTCCGGGTCTTCTCTGATGACGGTCGCTGTGTCCACGACGCGCGAGTCATGCGCCGGGCCCTCGAGTACGTGCGCGCCTTCGGCGGTGTCGTCAGTCAACACAGTCAGGATCCCGACCTGGCCGGGTCCAGTGCCTGCTGCCACGAGGGTGAACTCAGCGGCCGCCTCGGACTGCCGGGCTGGCCCGCCGTCGCCGAGTCGAGCATCATCGCCCGCGATGCGCAGCTCGCCCAGCACACGGGTTCGCGCGTCCACGTGGCGCATGTGACCACCGCGGAGGGCGTCGAGGTCGTCCGCTGGGCCAAGGCTCGCGGCATCGACCTCACCGCCGAGGTGACTCCACACCACCTGCTCCTCACGCAGGACCTGGTCAGTGGCTACGACCCGACGTTCAAGGTCAACCCGCCGCTGCGACCTTCTGAGGACGTCGAGGCCCTTCGGGCAGCCTTGGTCGACGGGACCATCGACGCGGTCGCCACCGACCACGCGCCGCACGCCCGACACGACAAGGAGCATGCCTTCGTCGACGCGGCGTTCGGCATGCTCGGCCTCGAGACCGCCTTCGCCGTGGTCCACGACACGATGGTCCTGAGCGGGGCGCTCGACCTCGCCGGTCTGGCCGATCGCATGTCGACCGCCCCGGCGCGCATCGCCGGCCTGTCCGACCATGGCCGGGCACTCGAGGTGGGCGCCCCCGCCAACCTCGTCCTCATCGACACCGAGGCCAACCAGACCGTGGACGCCGAAGCCTCCCATTCCCAGTCCCGCAACAATCCGTGGCACGGCATGAGCTTCACCGGTGCCGTCCACACGACCATCCTGCGCGGCCGGGTCACGGCCACGCTTCAGGAGCACGCATGAACACCACAGTCCATACCCGCGAACTGGCAGTGCTCGTCCTCGAGGACGGTCGCACCTTCACCGGGCGCTCCTACGGCAGCCGTGGGGAGACGGTCGGCGAGGCCGTCTTCTGCACAGCGATGACCGGCTATCAGGAGACGCTGACCGATCCGAGCTATCACCGCCAGGTCGTCGTCATGACGGCCCCGCACGTGGGGAACACCGGCTGGAACGACGAGGACGACGAGTCCTCGCGCATCTGGGTCGCCGGCTACGTCGTGCGCGACCCTGCCCTGCGGCCCTCGAACTGGCGCTCGCAGCGCAGCCTCGAGGACGAGCTCGTGGCCCAGGGCGTCGTGGGCATCTGCGACATCGACACCCGCGCCCTCACGCGCCACCTGCGTGAGCGTGGAGCCATGCGAGTCGGCATCTTCTCCGGGGACGAGGCGCGTATGCCGTCGCACGAGCTCGTCGAGCGCGTCACCGCCGCGCCCCAGATGGCGGGTGCCTCCCTCGCCCAAGAGGTCAGCACCAAAGAGCCCTACGTCGTGCAGGCGGTGGGGGAGAAGCGCTTCACCGTCGCCGCAATCGACCTCGGCATCAAGGCGATGACGCCGCAGTGCATGGCCGAGCGCGGTATCGAGGTCCACGTCCTCCCCGCGACCACGACTTTCGCGCAGATCGAGGCGCTCAGCCCCGACGGTGTCTTCTTCAGCAACGGCCCGGGAGACCCGTCGAGCGCCGACCACGAAGTTGGAGTCCTGCGCGAGGTGCTCGCTGCCGGGATCCCGTTCTTCGGGATCTGCTTCGGCAACCAGCTGTTCGGCCGGGCGTTGGGCTTCGGCACCTTCAAGCTTAAGTACGGCCACCGCGGCATCAACCAGCCGGTCATGGACCGCACGACGGGCAAGGTCGAGGTCACCGCGCACAACCACGGCTTCGCGGTCGATGCTCCCCTCGACGAGGACAGCCATACCGAGTTCGGGCAGGCGCGGGTCTCGCACGTGTGCCTCAACGACGACGTCGTCGAAGGCCTCGAACTCCATGATGCGAACTCCGGTGTCCTCAGGGCGTTCTCAGTCCAGTACCACCCGGAAGCAGCAGCGGGACCGCACGATGCGGCCTATCTGTTTGATCGGTTTGTTGAACTTCTCTCGAGCAACACGAAGGTGGGCGCCTGATGCCGAAGCGCGACGACATCAAGAGCGTCCTCGTCATCGGGTCCGGCCCGATCGTCATCGGGCAGGCCTGCGAGTTCGACTACTCGGGGACCCAGGCCTGCCGGGTCCTGCGGGAGGAAGGCGTGCGTGTCATCCTCGTGAACTCCAACCCGGCGACGATCATGACCGACCCGGAGTTCGCGGACGCGACCTACATCGAGCCGATCACCCCCGAGGTCGTCGAGAAGATCATCGAGAAGGAGCGCCCCGACGCGGTGCTCGCAACTCTCGGTGGGCAGACCGCACTCAACTGCGCCATTGCGTTGCACGAGAACGGTGTCCTCGAGAAGTACAACGCCCCACTCATCGGCGCCAACGTCGAGGCGATCCAGCTTGGTGAGGACCGTCAGCTGTTCAAGGGCGTCGTCGAGCGGTGCGGTGCCGACAGCGCGCGCTCCGTCATCGCCCACACGATGGACGAGTGTCTCGCGGCGGCCGACGAGCTCGGCTACCCGATGGTCGTGCGCCCGTCGTTCACCATGGGTGGACTGGGTTCCGGCTTCGCCCACGACGAGACCGAGCTGCGCCGCATGGCCGGCGCCGGCCTGCAGGCCAGCCCGACCACCGAGGTCCTCCTCGAGGAGTCGATCAAGGGCTGGAAGGAGTACGAACTCGAGGTGATGCGCGACCACAAGGACAACGTCGTGGTCGTCTGCTCCATCGAGAACCTCGACCCGATGGGCGTGCACACGGGCGACTCGATCACGGTCGCGCCCGCGCTCACCCTCACCGACCGCGAGTACCAGCGGCTGCGTGATGTCGGTATCGCGATCATCCGTGAGGTCGGGGTCGACACCGGTGGCTGCAACATCCAGTTCGCGATCAACCCGCTCGACGGCCGGATCATCGTCATCGAGATGAACCCGCGCGTCTCGCGCTCGTCGGCGCTCGCCTCGAAGGCCACTGGCTTCCCGATCGCCAAGATCGCGGCCAAGATGGCGATCGGCTACACGTTGGACGAGGTCCCCAACGACATCACCCAGGAGACGCCGGCGAGCTTCGAGCCGAGTCTCGACTACGTGGTCGTCAAGGTGCCCCGCTTCGCCTTCGAGAAGTTCCCGTCTGCCGACGACACCCTCACCACGACGATGAAGTCAGTCGGCGAGGCCATGTCCATCGGTCGCAACTTCACCGAGGCCATGCAGAAGGCGCTGCGCTCGGTCGAGCAGAAGGGGTCCTCATTCCACTGGCGCGGCGAGACGCCGAGTCGCGACGAGGCGCTCGAACTCCTCAAGATCGCGGCACGCCCCACCGACGGCCGAATCGTCACGGTGCAGCAGGCGATGCGCGGGGGCGCCACTGTCGAGGAGACCCACGAGGCGACCGGCATCGACCCCTGGTTCCTCGATCAGTTCGAACTCATCAACGACATCGCCCGCGAGATCGGTGAGTCACCGGAGCTGACGCCAGACCTGCTGCGCCTGGCCAAGCGTCACGGCTTCTCGGACGCTCAGCTGAGCGAATTGCGGAGTATGCCGGAGAGTGTCGTTCGCGGGGTTCGTCACGCCCTCGGGGTGCGACCGGTCTTCAAGACCGTCGACACCTGCGCGGCCGAGTTCGACGCGCAGACGCCCTACTACTACAGCTCCTACGACGAGGAGACCGAGGTGGCACCGCGCGAGCGGGAGGCCGTCATCATCCTGGGCTCCGGACCGAACCGCATCGGGCAGGGCGTCGAGTTCGACTACTCCTGCGTCCACGCGAGCTTCGCCCTGCGCGATGCCGGCTACGACACCGTGATGATCAACTGCAACCCCGAGACGGTCTCCACCGACTACGACACGAGCAGCCGTCTCTACTTCGAGCCGCTGACGCTCGAGGACGTGCTCGAGGTCTATCACGCCGAGAAGCAGGCCGGCCCGATCGCGGGTGTCATCGTCCAACTCGGTGGTCAGACCCCCCTCGGCCTGGCTCGTGCCCTCAAGGACGCGGGTGTGCCGATCGTCGGCACGTCCCCCGAGGCGATCGACCTCGCCGAGGACCGCGGAGCCTTCGGGCGAGTCCTCGCAGAGGCGAAGCTGCCCGCTCCCAAGCACGGCACGGCATACAGCGCTTCTGAGGCACTCGCGGTGGCACGAGACATCGGCTACCCGGTCCTCGTCCGTCCCTCATATGTCCTCGGCGGGCGCGGCATGGAGATCGTCTACGACGACGACACCCTTGTCACCTATGTCGAACGCGCCACCACGGCTTCGCCCGAGCATCCGGTGCTCGTCGACCGCTTCCTCGACGACGCCATCGAGATCGATGTCGACGTGCTCTACGACGGCACCGAGATGTATCTCGGCGGAGTCATGGAGCACATCGAGGAGGCCGGTATCCACTCCGGTGACAGTGCCTGCACGCTCCCGCCGGCGACCCTGGGCAACGCCGAGATCGAGCTCGTCCGCGAGAGCACGCTCAAGCTGGCCCAGGGGATCGGCGTCCTCGGCCTGATGAACGTCCAGTTCGCCCTCGCGCAGGACATCCTCTATGTCCTCGAGGCCAACCCGCGGGCGTCGCGCACGGTGCCATTCGTCGCCAAGGCAACGGGTGTCGCGCTGGCCAACGCAGCGAGTCGGATCATGCTCGGTGCGACCATCGCCGAGCTCCGCACCGAGGGTGTCCTGCCGCCCAGTGGCGACGGTGGGAACCTCCCTCCGCACGCGCCCATCTCGGTCAAGGAAGCCGTGCTGCCCTTCCATCGGTTCCGTCAGGCCGACGGCTCGATGGTCGACAGTCTCCTCGGGCCGGAGATGCGCTCCACCGGTGAGGTCATGGGCATCGACACGACGTTCGGCCGCGCGTTCGGCAAGAGTCAGCTCGCGGCATACGGTGGTCTGCCCGACAGCGGCACGGTCTTCGTCTCCGTTGCGAACCGCGACAAGCGCGCGATGCTCTTCCCGGTCAACCGTCTCGTCGACCTCGGGTTCGACATCGTCGCGACGTCGGGCACAACGGATGTGCTGCGGCGCAACGGAATCCCCGCCAAGGTCATCCGCAAGATCACCGAGCGCGAGGGCGACGCCGAGGCCAGCGACGCCCGCACGATCGGTGAGCTCATCCTCCAGGGTGAGATCGCCATGGTCATCAACACGCCCACCGGACAGAGCGCTCGCGCGGACGGCTACGCGATCCGGGCCGCGGCCAACACCGCCGACGTCCCGCTCATCACGACGGTCCAGGAATTCGCTGCCGCCGTGCAGGCCATCGAGGCGCTGCGTCGGGGTGACCTCACGGTGACCTCACTGCAGGAGCACGCGCGGCACCTCAACCTCATGCAGGTGGCCGACCGATGAGCAGTGCGGGCACGAACGGCGCGGCTCAGGCGGGTGTGATCCAGGTGCAGGGCGAAATCATCGCGACCCGCCGGGCCGGCGCCTATCACCACCTGACGATCGTCGCTCCCGGTGTCGCCGAGCTCGCGCGCCCGGGACAGTTCGCGGCGCTGGCGGTCGGCGGCCCCACGACGGGCAACCTGCTGCGGCGCTCCTTCTCGATCCACAAGGTGAGCCCTTCCGGCACCTACGGCGGGACGCTCGACCTCGTCATCGCCGCCAAGGGCGCCGGGACCGAGTGGCTCACGTCGCTGCGTGCCCACGACACGGTTGACGTGGTGGCTCCGCTCGGACGGCCCTTCCCGTTGCCGACCGAGCCAGTGCCTTGCGTGCTCGTCGGAGGCGGCTACGGATCTGCACCACTCTTCTGGCTGGCCGAGGTCCTGCGCGCGCGGGGCTGCACCGTCGAGATGGTGCTCGGTGCGGCCTCGGAGGACCGGCTCTTCGGTGTCGTCGAGGCCCGACGGGCCGCTGATCGCGTCACGGTGACGACCGATGACGGCTCCGCCGGACAGCGCGGCTGGGTGAGCGACGTTCTGCCGGACGTGTTCCGGCGCACCGGTGCGCCGGTGGCCTATGCGTGCGGACCCATGGGGATGCTGCAGTCCGTCACGCGCGTCGCGTCCGAGCACGGGGCGGTGGCCCAGGTCGCGGTCGAGGAATCGATGGCCTGCGGCATCGGGGTCTGCATGACGTGTGTCATGCCCGTGCGGGGCAGGGACGGCGTGACGTCGATGGTGCGCTCGTGTGTCGAGGGACCCGTCTTTCGCGGTGACCGCATCCGCTGGGAGGCGTTCCACGACGGTGTCTGCGGCGTCCCCGACGATGCGGTGGGTGCGCCGAGAGTGGGAGGTCACTGATGGCGGTCGACATGTCCGTGACCTTCACCGGTCGGACCCTTCCCAACCCTGTCATGACCGCGTCAGGGTGCGCCGCCAACGGCCGCGAGCTGCACCGCTTCTTTGATGTCTCCCAGCTCGGGGCCTTCGTCACCAAGACCGTGATGATGGATCCGCGCTCTGGTCGCGGAACTCCGCGCATGGCCGAGACGAGCTCAGGCATGCTCAACTCGATCGGCCTTCAGGGTCCAGGAATCCACGCCTTCGTCGAGAAGGACCTGCCCTGGCTGAAGTCTGTCGGTGCGCGCGTGCTCGTGTCGATCGCGGGCAACACCGCGGGGGAGTTCGCGGATGTGGCGCAGGTGCTCGCGGCCAGCGACGCGTTCGACTGTGTCGTTGGCGTCGAGGTCAACATCTCGTGCCCCAACGTCGCCAACCGCGGCCTGGTCTTCGCGTGCGACCCGCTCGCCTCTGGCAAGGTCATCGCGCTCGTGCGCGAACAGCTGCCTCGCGACGTGCCGATGTTCGCCAAGCTCACCCCCGACGTCACCGACATCGTGTCGATCGCTGACGCGTCGGTGAAGGCTGGTGCCACTGGCCTCACGATGATCAACACCCTCCTGGGCATGGTCATCGACACCGACCGTCTGCGACCGCAACTTGGTGGCATCACTGGCGGACTCTCCGGGCCTTCGATCCGACCAGTTGCCGTCCGTGCCCTGTGGCAGGTCACCGCCGCAATGCGCGCCGGGCGCTTCCAGACGGTGCCGCTCATCGGGGTCGGGGGTGTGCGCACCGGCCGAGACGCCCTCGAGCTCATCGCTGCCGGCGCGACCGGCATCCAGGTGGGCACAGCGACCTTCAACGACCCGACCGCTCCCCAGCGCGTCCTCACCGAGCTCGAGGCGCTCGCCGAGTCCCACGGCGTCGCCCGCATCACCGAGCTCGTTGGCGTCGCGCACGACAGGATGGTGATCCCGTGACCGCATCCACCGAGACCAGCGCCGACGCCATGACAGCGACCTTCGGGCAGCGGCTGCGCGCCGTGATGGAACAGCACGGCCCCCTGTGCGCCGGCATCGACCCGCACCGGGCCCTGCTCGAGTCGTGGGGACTCGCCCATGACCTCGACGGACTGCGCGCCTTCACCGGGGCGTGTGTCGATGCCTTCGGCGGCCACGTCGGAGTGGTCAAACCACAGTCGGCGTTCTTCGAGGTGTTCGGTTCCGCAGGTGTGGCTGTTCTCGAGGGCGCGATCACGGCACTGCGCGAGCGGGGGACGGTGGTCATCCTTGACGCGAAGCGGGGCGACATCGGCACGACGATGGATGCCTACGCCGAGGCGTTCCTCGGCAAGGACGCGGTTGACCCCGCTGACGCGCTCACTGTGAGCCCCTATCTCGGCTACGGCTCGCTCCGCCCCGCGATTGACCTCGCCGACCAGACCGGTCGCGGTGTCTTCGTCCTTGCGCTGACCTCCAATCCCGAGGGTGCGCAGGTCCAGCACGCGGTGCGCGAGGGCCGCTCGGTCGCTGGCTCGATCGTCGACGGGGCCCGGGCGGACAACGCGGACGCACTGGCTCGAGGCGAGCTCGGCCATGTCGGTCTCGTCGTGGGCGCCACCGTCGGCAGCGCCGTCCAAGACCTCGACCTCGATCTGGCGGCCATGGGCGGCCCGATCCTGGCACCGGGCGTCGGCGCACAGGGTGGCACGTCCGAGGACCTCAAGCGCGTCTTCGGTGACGCTCTGCGCAACGTCCTCCCGGCGAGCAGTCGTGAGGTCCTCTCCGCTGGCCCCGATGTGCCCACGCTGCGCGCCCAGGCCGCTCGGACCAACGAGGCCCTGGCCGCGCTGCTGCGCTGAGACGTGGGGTCGGGATTCCTGCTGGCGCGACCGACACATCCATCAAAGGCGTCGAGTTGCGGATCAGGGAGGGTGCGCGCGGCCGCAACACGCGCGCACGCACTTATGATGTCGAGAACGCGCTGGGCGTGCAGCCCGGGACAACCCCGAGATGCGCGGACTTCACCCCTCACTTCTGGGGGGCGGCCCACTCACCCTGACGTGATTAAATCGCGGGAGGCGTTGAGAAGCAGCGCCGCCCAAGATTCATACGGAGGACATCCCCCATGGCACTCCCGCCGCTGACACCGGAGCAACGCGCCGCCGCGCTGCAGAAAGCGGCGGAGGCACGGCGCGAGCGGGCCACCGTCAAGAACCGCCTCAAGTACGCCCAGGGTGACCTCGGTGAGGTCATCACCGAAGGGAAGTCGAACGACGTGATCGGCAAGATGCGGGTCTCCGCGTTGCTCGAGTCCATGCCCGGGGTCGGTCGGGTCAAGGCCAAGGCCCTCATGCAGGAGATCGGCATCAGCGAGAGCCGTCGTGTCCGGGGACTGGGTCAGAACCAGATCTCTGCCCTGCTGGCCCGGTTCGCCAAGGCGTGAGCGGCGCCTCCCGGCTCACCGTGCTCGCCGGCCCCACCGCAGTCGGCAAGGGCACCGTCGCAGCCTTTGTTCGTGAGCACCACCCGGACGTGTGGCTGTCGGTCTCCGCCACGACCCGGAGCCCGCGGCCTACTGAGGTCGATGGTCGTCACTATCATTTCGTGTCCAACGAGCAGTTCGGCCGCATGGTCGATCATGGCGAGTTCCTCGAGTTCGCCACCGTCCACGGCCGCGCGCAGTACGGCACGCCGCGCGGGCCGGTCGAGGCCGCTCTGGCAGAAGGCCGTCCGGCCCTCCTCGAGATCGATCTCCAGGGGGCCCGTCAGGTCCGCGAAACCATGCCAGACGCGCTCTTCGTGTTCCTCGCACCGCCCAGCTGGGACGAGTTGGTCCGCCGGTTGGTCGGGCGTGGCACCGAATCCCAGGAGGAGCGAGAGGTCCGGCTGACCACCGCCAAGGCCGAGCTGGCCGCCGCCGAGGAGTTCGACGTGACCCTCGTGAACGACGACGTTCGGCGTGTGGCCGACGAACTCGTATCATTGATGCGCACCCCCCACCAGACGAAACGAGACTGATTCCGTGTCAGGCACCAAGGCCAACCCCATCGGCATCACCAACCCGCCGATCGACGATCTCCTCACGCACGTCGACTCCAAGTACTCCTTGGTCCTCTACTCGGCCAAGCGCGCGCGCCAGATCAACGCCTACTACGCGCAGCTCCAGGACGGTCTGCTCGAGTACGTCGGCCCGCTGGTTGACGCCGAGGTCCACGAGAAGCCCCTCTCCATCGCCCTGCGCGAGATCAATGGCAACCTGCTGACCTCAGAGAAGATCGAGGACTGAGCAACCAGTGCGCGTCGTCCTCGGTGTGGCGGGCGGCATCGCGGCCTACAAGGCCTGCTCGCTCCTTCGCCTCCTCGCCGAGGCCGGACACGACGTCACGGTCGTGCCGACGGCTGCTGCGCTGAAGTTCGTCGGCGCCCCCACGTGGGCGGCGCTCTCCGGCAAGCCGGTGAGCCCCGACGTGTGGTCCAGCGTCCATGAAGTGCCGCACGTGCGCCTGGGGCAGGAGGCCGACCTCGTCATCGTCGCGCCTGCCACCGCCGACCTGTTGGCGAAGGCCGCAACCGGTCAGGCTGACGACCTGCTCACCAACGTCCTGCTCACCGCGCGTTGTCCCGTCGTCATGGCCCCCGCCATGCACACCGAGATGTGGGACCACCCCGCGACGCAGGCCAACGTCTCGACCCTGACCGAGCGGGGAGTGCACATCGTGCCTCCCGCGAGCGGTCGCCTCACCGGCAAGGACACCGGTCCCGGTCGTCTTCCGGAACCCGAGGTCCTGTATGCCGTGTGCGAGCGTGAGATGGCCCGCTCAGCCACCGCAGCCCACACCGTTGCGTCCGCGGATGCGGCGGCCAGAGCGACCACTTCCGCAGACGTTGCGAGGGGTCCCGGTCGCGGTCGTGGCGACCTCACTGGTCGACGGGTTGTCGTGAGCGCCGGAGGCACCCGCGAACCCTTGGATCCGGTGCGTTATCTCGGCAATCGGAGCTCGGGCAAGCAGGGGCATGCCCTCGCAGTCTCGGCAGCCGAGCGAGGCGCTCGAGTGACCCTCGTGACGTCTGCGGCAGCCGATCTCCCGGGCATCGACGTCGTCGCGGTCGAGACAGCCCTGCAGATGCGTGAAGCCGTCCTCGCGGCGTTCGCCGACAGCGATGTCGTCGTCATGGCTGCAGCCGTCGCGGACTTCCGCCCGGCCGCCTATGCGCCGTCCAAGATCAAGAAGTCCCACTCAGCCCACGTCGACGGCAGCGAGGACGACTCCGCTCCGACGATCACGCTCGTGCGCAACCCCGACATCCTCGCCGAGCTCGTCCGGGCCCGCGGCGGCTCGGGGAGTCCTGTCATCGTGGGGTTCGCCGCCGAGACCGGCGACGACGACGGCACGGTCCTCGAGCACGGCCGCGCCAAGCTCGAGCGCAAGGGCTGCGACGTCCTCGTCGTCAACGAGGTGGGCGAAGGCAAGACGTTCGGCGCCGACGACAACACCGTCACCGTCCTGCGCCGCGGCAGTGACGAGTCCGTCGAGGTCGGTCCGGCCACCAAGGCAGCAGTGTCCGACGCGGTCTGGGACGTCGTCGCCACCCTCCTCTGACCTGGCGATCCAGTCTCGATTGGGTCAGCGCGTCTTGGCGTTCGCCTTCGGCGTGGACTCGGCCTTCGTCTGGGTTTCCGTCCCAGTCCGAGTGTCGGCTTCTGACGTGGCAGCGGGTGCCTCGACCTTGTCCACTGCTACGCGCTCGGACTTGACCTCGACCTCGACCTCGGGCTTGTCCTCGGCCCCGGCCTCGGTGGGCGCCGCGGTCGGGGTGTCGTCGACGGGCACATCCACCTGGCCGAGGGCCGAAGCGCCGCCGAGGGTGCCCAGCATGTTGCGGACGTTGCTCAACTGGGCGGTGATGCTGTCGCGGCGGGCCGTGGCAGCAGCGAGCTCGCGCTCGGAGTCCCGCTTGATCCGCTCGGCCTGTTCCTTGGCCGCTGTGACGATCGCGGAGGCCTCCGCCTTGGCCTGGTCGAGGATCGACGCGGACTCGGCCGAGCGGGCCGTGTGCTCCGCCTCGGATTCCTTGGCGAGCTGGTCCGTACGTTCCTGAAGCTCCCGGAGGCGGTCCTCGAGGCTGCTCTGCGCGAGGGTGAACTCGCTCGCTGCCTTGTCGCGGCGCCCCTGAAGGGTGCCCTCGAAATCGGCGGCGGCCGCAGCAGCACGAGCGCGCTGGTTCTCGAAGTAGGCCTCTGCCTCCTCGCGACGGGCCGAGGCTTCGCGTCCCGCGTCATCGATCAGTGCGCTCGCATCCCGCTTCGCCTTGGCGACGAGCTCAGAGACGTCGACCTCGGCACGGGAACGGAGCTCCTCTGCGTAGCGGTCCGCCCCGGCGCGCACTGCCGCAGCTGACTCGTCAGCGAGGCGGCGGTGCTCGTTGGCATCGGTCGTCGCCGACTCACGGATCGAGGCCGCTTCCTCGTCGGCGAGACCGAGCATGCTGCCGATGCGCTCACCCAGGTGGGCGAAGGTCGGTGAGGAGACCTGCGCCTGCTTGGCCTCGAGGGAGGCGACGAGGGCTTTCTGCTGCTTCAGGCTCTGCTCGAGGTCGGCGTTGTGCTGCTTGGCCTTGGTCAGTTCGACGGTGATCTCCGAGACTTCCTGTCGGGCCGAGTCGACGGTGCCGCCAATGGAGGCGAGGTGTCGGTCGACCTGGACCGGGTCGTATCCACGAAAGATGGTCGGGAACTGGGGCGTGCTCATCAGTGCTCCTGGGGCTGGATGCGGTGCGGGGCGGACAGTGGCAGTGGGTCGTCGTCGAGGGGGGCCGGGGAGGGGCTGTCGTTCATGGCGAGAGCATCGATGACCCCGCTGAGATCGCCCAGCTGAGTGGTGATGGCATTGCGTCGGGCAGTGAGCACGGCCACCTCGGCCCGGGTCCGGGTGAGGCTCTCCTGTGCTTCGGCCCGGATCTCGTCGGAGCGACGCTGCGCCTCTTCGGTGATCCGGAGGATCTCGGCGCGCGCGGCACGGTGCTGTTCGTGGGCCTGGCGCTGGAACTCTTCGATGTCGTCGGCGGCGCTCTGGCGGACGAGCTGAGCACCCTTCTCGGCTTCGCTCAGCCGGCGGTCGGCCCGGGCCTCCGCCTCCTGGAGCCGTTCGCGCGCAGATCGCGTGATGCGTTCGGCCTCGCGGCGGGCGTCGTCGAGCGTGCGGGCAGCATCGGCCCTGGCCACTTCGAGGACCGATGTGGCCTGGGCGCGGATCCGGTCCGACTCGGCCTCGGTCTCGGCGCTGAGATCGGTGGCGCGGGCGGTGGCAGCGGCCAGCAGGTTTGTCGCTCGCGCACGATGTTGCTGGGAGCGTTCTGCCAGGGACTGGTGGTGCGCACGCTTGTGGGTCGACGTCTCCCGCTCGGTCTTGTCGAGGATCTCCCGGACCGTCGTCTGCGCCCACGCCAGGTGGGTCTGGGCCGACTCCATGACTTCGTCGGCCTCGGCGCGGGTCTGCTCGAGGTGGGCGGAAGCTTCCTCGCGGGCCTGACGGACAACCGCCTCGCGCTCACTCGACGAGTCACTCGTGAGGCGGTCGATCTCGGCCAACCGGGCACTCACTTCGCGCTCGGCCTCGTCACGGTGCGCCACGGCATACGCCTCTGCTTCCGCGCGGAGGCGAGCGGCCTCACCCTCGGCGAGTTCGCGCATCCGCGAGATCGCACTCTCGGCGCTCGCACGGTCGGTGTCCCACGCCCACTGAGCGGCAGCGACATCAGCGGCAGCCCGCTCGAGGGTCTGACGGCTGGAGCGCTCAGCCGCCTCGACGATCTCGCTCGCGCGCCGTGCGGCCGTGGCCATGCTCGTTGCCGCGTCGTCCTCGGCGATCGAGAGGGCCTCGTCGGCGGCCTTCGATGAGCGGGAGCGCACGAGGGCCGCCTGATCAGAGGCATCGACGAGGAGTGAGTGGGCCTCCTGACGGGCCGCTTCGATGACGGCATCCGCCTCGGCGCGAGCGCTGTTGAGCGATGCCGTGATGGTCTCCAGCTCAGAGAGTGCGTCGGCAGTTCGGGCGCGCACCTGCGCGGCATCCCGCCTGGCCTCGGCCACCTCACGGACCGACTCGCCACGCACCTGATCGGCGAGCATCTGGGCCCGGACCAGGAGGTCGAGAGGGTTGCCGGAGATCGAGGTCGCCGCCACCGTGTCCGTGGGTTCTGGCGAACTCACGGGGGCCTCGGGCTCCGGCCGGTCATTCACGCGGACATTCTGGCACCTCGTGGCCGTCGGCGCGCCCCAGGATCGTCCATCGTGGCGCACGCCACCGTGCCACGTGGTGGGCCCCGCACCCATGAGCACGTGGGACCCGTTAGGTTTGTCGTCTCGTGCCGTGTTGGCGCGATCAACCATTCCCGCACGAAGGAGTACCCCGGGTGGCTGCACGCCTGTTCACGTCCGAGTCCGTCACCGAGGGGCACCCCGACAAGATCTGCGACCAGATCTCCGACTCGATCCTCGACGCGATGCTCGCGCAGGATCCGCGGGCGCGCGTCGCCGTCGAGACCATGGTCACGACCGGGCTCGTCCATGTCGCCGGAGAGGTGACGACCGAGGCCTACGTCGAGATCCCCAAGATCGTGCGCGACACCGTGCTCGGGATTGGCTATGACTCTTCGACCAAGGGCTTTGACGGCGCCTCCTGTGGTGTCGAGGTCTCGATCGGTCAGCAGAGCCCCGACATTGCCCAGGGTGTTGACACTGCATACGAGAGCCGCACCGGGGCCGTCGACCCGCTCGACAAGCAGGGCGCTGGCGACCAGGGCCTCATGTTCGGCTACGCGTGCGACGACACGGCTGAGTTCATGCCACTCCCGATCTATCTGGCCCACCGGCTGGCCGAGCGCCTCAGCGCGGTCCGCAAGTCCGAGGAGCTGGCCTACCTGCGACCGGACGGCAAGACGCAGGTGACGATCAGCTACGAAGGGGACAAGGCAGTCAAGCTCGACACCGTCGTCCTTTCGACTCAGCACGCCGACGGCATCTCGCTCGACGGTCTGCTGAGCCCCGACATCGAGAAGCACGTCATCGCGCCGGTGCTCGCCGAGCTCGCCGAGTCCGGCACGGCCGACCTTGACACCTCTGACTATCGCTCGCTCATCAACCCCACGGGCACCTTCGTCATCGGTGGTCCGATGGGCGACGCCGGCCTCACCGGCCGCAAGATCATCGTCGACACCTACGGCGGCATGGCCCGCCACGGAGGTGGCGCCTTCTCGGGCAAGGACCCGAGCAAGGTCGACCGTTCGGCTGCCTACGCCACGCGCTGGGTCGCCAAGAACGTCGTTGCCGCTGGCCTGGCCCGTCGTTGTGAGGTCCAGGTCGCCTACGCCATCGGCAAGGCGCAGCCCGTCGGCATCTATGTCGAGACCTTCGGCACCGAGACCGCCCCGGCGGACAAGATCCAGGACGCGATCCTCTCGGTCTTCGACCTGCGGCCCGCCGCGATCCTCGACGCGCTCGACCTGCTCCGCCCGATCTACAAGCCCACGGCGGCCTATGGTCACTTCGGCCGCACGACGGCCGACGGTGTCCACAACCCGTTCACGTGGGAGCGCACGGACCGCGTCGAGGACCTCCAGCGCGCGGTCAAGGGCTGACGACGCTGAACAGCACCTCGGGCCCGCTGCTCCTCGCGCATGATGACGAGGGCAGCGGGTCCGCTGTCGTTCTCCTGCACTCCGGGGTCACCGATCGGGGCATGTGGGCGCCGATCGTCCCTGCGCTGAGCGCTGCCCACCGAGTCATCGCGCCTGACCTTCGTGGTTTCGGCGAGACGCCAATCCCTGGCGAGGTCTATGCGGATGCCGATGATGTCGCGCACCTGCTCGAGGTTCTCGGTGTCGACCGGGCTGTGGTCGTCGGCGCGTCGTTCGGCGGCCGCGTCGCGCTGGAGCTGGCGACACGGCACGCGCAACGAGTGCGTTCGCTCGTCCTGCTCTGCCCGGCCTACCGCGGACTCGAGGTGACCGACCCCGTGGTCCTGGCCTTCGGCGAGCGTGAGGACGAGCTGCTCGAGGTCGGTGACCTCGACGGTGCGGTTGCTCTCAACATCGACATGTGGGTCGGGCCCGAGGCCACCTCGTCCGCCCGCGCCGACGTGGCCCGGATGCAGCGTCGCGCGTTCGAGGTCCAGCTCGCCGCGGACGCGCTCGACCCACCGCCGCAGCCGGAGCGGGTCGAGGTCGACCCGTCCGCCATCACCACCTCGACGCTCGTTGTCTCCGGCGACCTCGACGTCGCTCACCACCGGGACATCGCGACAGTGCTCGCTCGTGAGGTCGGCGCCGCCGAGCTGGTCGAGCTGAGCTGGGCCGGGCACCTGCCGTCCGTCGAGCGACCCGACGAGGTCGCTGAGCTCTTGCTCGCACACCTCGGGAGTGGGCCTGTCGCCCCGGTCGTCTAGTTTCGGGGCATGACCGAGCCGGGTGAGGGGACGCAGCTGGAGCTCATCCAGCCGTCTGCTCGGGCGCGACCCAGGCCCAAGTCCGGCGGAGAGCCGGTGGCCGAGGTCGATCCGGTCGCCTCCGTCCTCGTCGACACCGGACTGGCTCACCTCGACCGCCCGTTCGAGTACCTCGTGCCGGCATCCATGGCCGACGACGTCGTGCCGGGGGTGCGCGTCAAGGTGCGCTTTGCGGGCCAGGACCTTGACGGGTTCGTCATCTTGCGCACAGCGGATCCCGAGCACGAAGGTCGGCTCGCCCTGATCCGGCGGGTCGTCTCGCCAGAGGGAGTCCTCACCGCGCCGGTGCTCGAGACGGCAAAGGCCGTTGCGCGTCGCTATGGGGGTGTCGTGGGGGACGTGCTGCGGCAGGCCGTGCCGCCACGCCACGCGGCGGCCGAGAAGGCCCTTGCGCGCGACGCACCTGAAGTCGACGCCGTGCCAGATTCCGTCTCGTCCGCCTGGAGCCGGTATGCCGTGGGGCCGGCCTTCCTGTCCCGGGTCACCGCCGGCGAAGCCCCGACCGCGTCCGTGCTCGCCGCTCCGTCGTCCGACCCCGCCGAGGACTGGCCGCGGTTGCTCGCCGACGCCGCCGCTGCCGCACTGGCCGGAGACAGAGGCAGCGTTATCGTCGTTCCCGACGCCCGTGATGTGGCTCGAGTGGAGGCTGCACTCACGGATCGCCTCGGCAAGGGGCACCACGTGCGCCTGACCGCAGACCAAGGGCCGCAGGCCCGCTACACGGCATACCTCAAAGTTCTGCGCGGTCACGTGCGCGTCGTGGTGGGGACACGTGCAGCGGCGTTCGCGCCGGTGCGAGACCTGGGCCTCGTCGCGTGGTGGGACGACGGCGACGACCTCCATGACGAGCAGCGCGCCCCCTATCCGCAGGTACGTGAGGTCGCCCGCCTCCGTGCCGAGCTCGAGGGAGCGGCCCTGCTCAGCGCCGGTTTCACGCGGAGCGCGGCGCTGGCGCAGTGGTGTGCCAAGGGTGTCGTCGTGGCCCTCGAGGTCGAGCGGTCCGTGTTGCGCAGGGTGGTTGCCCGGGTGCGGGTGGCCGGTGAAGGGGCGGACCTCGCCCGGGATCCGGCAGCCGCGCGGGCCCATCTGCCGTCGGCGGCGTGGCAGGTCGCCAAGGAGGCACTGTCTCGTGGACCGGTGCTCGTCCAGGTGCCTCGGCGCGGCTATCTGCCCTCGCTCTCGTGCCAGGACTGCCGGCGCCCGGCGCGATGTGGCGTGTGTTCGGGGCCACTCGGCCTTGTCGGTCCGGGTCAGCCGCCGACGTGTCGGTGGTGCGGCGCGGTCGAGACCCGCTTCGAGTGCTCGCACTGCGGATCTCCGCGGCTGCGCTCGTCGGTCGTCGGTGCGCGTCGGACTGCCGAAGAGCTGGGGCGTGCCTTCCCCGGTGTGCCCGTGACCACTTCGGGAGCCGGAGCGGTGGTCGACCACGTGAACGCCAAACCGCGCCTCGTCATCTCGACGCCGGGCGCCGAGCCGGTCGCCGAGGGTGGCTACGCCGCCTGCTTGCTCCTCGACGCCTGGGCACTGCTCGACCGACCCTCACTCGACGCGGCCGAGGAATCCCTGCGGCGGTGGATGAACGCCGTCGCGCTGACCCGCGGTGCCGCCGACGGGGGGGTCGCCGTGCTCGCCGGGGTGCCGACCCACACGACGGTGCCGGCCATCGAGGCGCTGGTGCGCTGGGACCCCGCGTGGTTCGCCGAACGCGAATTGGCCGAGCGGCTCGAGCTGTCGCTGCCTCCGACCGCACGAGTCGCGACGTTGACCGGTGCCCGGTCGGCACTGCAGGCGGCGGTGTCCGAGATGAGGTTGGGGGAGTCGGTGCGCGTCCTTGGCCCGCTGCCCGTGGACGCCGAGAACGAGCGACTGGTCCTGAGTGCACCCCTGCCCGACGGACCCGCGCTCGCAGCCGAGGTCGCGGCGATGAGAGCGCGCCGCTCCGCGCGCAAGGATCCGGCTCCGATCACGGCTCGACTGGACCCACGCGACCCGACGAGCTGAGCGGCGCCGTGGCACGGCCAGCACCGGCGGGCGTGGTGGCGGAACACATGGTCGACCGTGCTGGCCGGGCCTACTGTCGGGCCCATGGGTGAATTCATCGACGCCGGTGGGATTCGACAGCACCTTCGCGTGTGGGGGCCAGAGGACGGCACACCGGTCCTGTTGATCCACGGCAACTGCTCGAGCGGCGGTTTCTTTGAGCCGTTCGTCCGGAACGCGCTCGACGGTGGCTCGGGATCGTGGCGGATCGTCGCCCCGGACCTTCGCGGGTTCGGCGAGACCGAGACAGCACCGGTCGACGCGACGCGCGGGCTGCGGGACTTTGCCGACGACCTCGAGGCGCTGCTGGGTGCCGAGTGAGTGTTCGGATCCGACGCGCCCATCGTGGTGGTGGGCCACTCCATGGGATGCGGCGTTGCGATGCAGTGGACCGTCGATCACCCCGAGCGCTGTGCCGGGCTGTTGCTCACGGCTCCGCTGTCGCCCTACGGTTTCGGCGGAACGCGAGACGTGAACGGCACCGCGACCACGGACGACTTCGCCGGCACGGGCGGTGGCACGGTCAACCCCGACTTCGTCGCGCGGGTCGCGGCGGGCGACAGGAGCAGTGACGAGCCGACCAGTCCACGCAACGTCATGCGGACGGCATACATCGCAGATCCCGACGTCCTCGGAGCCGACGAGGACGCGATGCTCGACACGGTCCTCTCGACGGCGACCGGCGACCACAACTACCCGGGCGACTCGGTGCCGAGCGCACACTGGCCGATGGTCGGTCCGGGGACGCGCGGCGTGGCCAACGCGATGTCACCGCGCTGGTTCTCGGTGGCCGAGGATCTGTTGGCCCTGGACCCCAAGCCGCCGGTGGAGTGGGTGCGCGGCACTGCCGACGTCATCGTCAGTGACACTTCCCTGTTCGACCTGGCCCACCTCGGCCAACTCGGGGTCGTGCCCGGATGGCCCGGTGCAGATGCCTGTCCGCCGCAGCCGATGGTGGGGCAGACGCGGGCGGTCCTCGAGCGCTACGCCGCGGCCGGTGGCACCTTCACGGAGACGACGCTGGAGGGGTGTGGGCACTCGGCGCACCTCGAGCGGCCGGACGCCGTGCGTGAGGCGCTGGAACGGCTCACTGCAGAGCGGCCCTGACGGCGAGCTCGATGACGGCCCGCTGGTCGCTCGCGTCACCACGGGTGATGCGGTGGAAGATCAGCCCTTCGAGGCAGGCCATGACTGTGGTGGCAGACACCTGGGGGTCAGACGCACCGAGGTCGGCGAACACTGGCACGACGAGGGCCTCGAGGGCGGAGCGGCCCTCATTGGCCGCGTCGCGAATCTCCCTGTTGTGGACCGCTTCGGTGAAGAGGACGACGCGCGCCGTGGTGAGCTCGCGAGAGGGACCCGTCGTCAGCTCGAAGAGGGCGTTCAGCGCGTCGACCAACCCGTCGGCGGAGCGGGGGAGGGCGGCGCCAGCGACGCGAGGCGCTTCGATCGCGATGATCCAGTCCATCACTCCGCTGACGAGGGCCGCTCGGGTGCGGAAGAAGTTGGAGGTCGACCCCTTGGGCAGGCCCGCGCGCTCGTCGATGCGGCCGTGGGTGAGCGACCGCAGCCCGCCCTCGGCGAGGAGGGAGACGGCGGCTGTGAGGGCGCGTTCTCTGGTGGACATGAGCCTCACGATAAACGTAGTGACATCACACTATGAACATAGTAAAATACCCGTATGGAGACGAACGCGCGGCGCGTCGACCTCGATGGCGTCGAACACCACTGGCTCGACCGGTCCGGTGTGCGACTCCACGTCGTCACCGCTGGGGCAGGTCCGAACCTCGTGCTGCTCCACGGATTCCCGGAGTCTTGGTGGGAGTACCGCGACGTCATCGGGTCCCTCGCCCAGCACCACCGCGTCATCTGCCCGGACATGCGCGGCTCGGGAGACAGCGACGCCCCACCTTCCGGCTATGACGGGCCTACGCTGACCGCCGACCTGCTCGACATCCTCGACCACTTCGGCGTCGAGCGGGCGGGGTTCGTCGCCCACGACTGGGGCGCGGTCCTGTCCTTCGGTCTCGCGCTGGACCACCCGACGCGGGTCGAATGGCTGTTGGCGATGTCGGTGCCGCACCCGTGGACCCGGATGAGTGCGTCGATGCTGTGGGCCTTCCGGCACTCGTGGTACCTCCCGTTGGTCCTCACGCCCGGACTCGGGCCGTGGCTGCTCAGGGCGGGCAAGCAGCGCTTCCAGAAGCACCTCTTCCGGACCTTCACCGCGGACCCGAACGCGTGGACCGACGAAGTCATCGAGCCGTATCTCGCGGCGATGCGTGAGCCGGCTCGGGCGCGAGCCGGGCACCTGCTCTATCGCGACTACATCCTGCCTGCGGGGATGGAGCTGACGCGTGGGCGCCGAGAGGGCTACGCCATGCCGTGTCCGACCCTGCTGCTCACCGGCGTCCACGACCCGGTGGTCCGGGCGGAGTTCGTCGCAGGGGACGCGGCGCAGGCAGCTGGGGTGCAGGTCGAGGAGGTCACCGGGGCCGGGCACTGGATGGTCGAGGAGCGTCCCGACGTGGTCATCGCTCGGGCGCTCGCCCTCGGTGCAGGGGAGAGGGCCCACGATTCGTAGACTGGCCCGCGTGACGAGCCAGAACTGCAACACCCGATGAGGCTGGTCTTCGCCGGCACCCCCGAGACCGCCGTGCCTGCCCTCGAGGCGCTGCTCGCCTCCTCGCACGAGGTCGTCGCTGTCCTCACGCGGCCCGACGCACGCGCCGGTCGCGGTCGCACGCTCCACCCGTCGCCGGTGAAGGCGCTCGCGGTCGAGCGGGAGATCGAGGTGCTCACGCCGGTCTCACCGAGGGATCCCGAGTTCCAGGCTCGCCTGCGCGAGATCGCCCCCGATGCCTGCCCGGTCGTTGCGTATGGGGCGCTCCTGCCGCGCGACGTCCTCGACATCCCGACCCACGGTTGGATCAACCTTCACTTCTCGGTGCTCCCGGCGTGGCGCGGTGCCGCGCCCGTCCAGCGCGCCATCATGGCCGGCGATGAGGCCACCGGTGCGACGACGTTCGTCATCGAGGAGGGACTCGACACCGGACCGGTGCTGGGCCTCATGACCGAGACGATCCGGTCCGACGACACCTCCGGCACCCTCCTTGACCGGCTCGCCCAGGCAGGCGCTGGCCTGCTCGTCGCGACCATGGACGGCCTCGAGAGCGGCGACCTCCACGCGGTGCCGCAACCTGGCGAGGGTGTCTCGCATGCTGCGAAGCTGACGACCGCCGATGCGGAGATCTCGTGGAGCACCCCTGCGTATGCCGTGAATCGTCACGTCCGCGGGTGCACGCCGGCTCCTGGCGCCTGGACGACGTTCCGCGACGAGCGCCTCGGGGTCGGCCCCGTGGTGGCCGCGGGTGGTGATGCACTTGACGCCCTTGACGCGCGGGAGTCCACGCAACCGTTGGCACCGGGGGAGATCCACGTCACCAAGAAGGCTGTCCACGTCGGGACTGCGTCGGGTGTGGTGACACTCGGTGAAGTGCGTCCTCAGGGCAAGAAGCCCATGGCGGCCGCCGACTGGGCCCGCGGGGTCAGGATCGACGTGGGTGAGGTGCTCGGTCGCGCCACTACGCTGACCTGATGCCCGCACCCGACTCCTCCCAGCCCCGACGCCCCCAAGGCCGGTCGGGACCACGCGGTAGCCAGCGCTCGCTCCAGAAGCCGAGCGAGCGGGCCAAGCACGCCGAACCGGCGCGCCTGGCGGCATACACACTGCTCCGGGCCGTCGACGAGGGTGCCTACGCGAACCTCGAGTTCCCCGCGATCATCCGACGCCACCGACTCGATTCGCGGGACGCGGCGTTCGCGACCGAGCTCGCCTTCGGGACCCTGCGGATGCAGGGCTTCTATGACGCGGTCATCGAGCGTGCGGCCGGTCGGCCCACCAGCAAGATCGACAACGGGGTGCTCGACGTCCTGCGGCTCGGTGCGCACCAGCTGCTCGGCATGCGCGTCCCGTCGCACGCCGCCGCCGACCAGACCGTTGGTCTTGCGCGCACCGTGAGTGGCGCCGGTGCCAGCGGCTTCGTCAACGCAGTGATGCGCCGGGTCAGTGAGCGGACGCGCGAGGAGTGGGTGACCGAGGTTGTGCCAGAGGGTGGGTCGACGGCCGCGCTGGCCGTGGAGTACTCCCACCCCGAGTGGGTGGTCAGCGCCATGCGGGGGGCCCTGCTCTCAGGCGGGCGCGCCACCGCCGAGACCGTCGACGGTGAGCTGCGCGAGCTGCTCGACAGCGACAACACCCCCGCCAAGGTCAGCCTCGTCGCCCGCCCGGGTCTCGCCACGGTCGAAGAACTCGTCGATGCCGGCGCCACAGCCAGCGAGACCTCACCCTTTGGTGCCGTCCTCGACCACGGCGAGCCGGGGGCCATCGCCGCGATCCGTGATCGCCGGGCCGCCGTGCAGGACGAGGGGTCGCAGCTGCTGGCTGCCGCTCTCGCCCTGGCTCCTGTCGACCCTGATGTGCCGACCCGCTGGCTCGACCTCTGTGCAGGGCCGGGAGGCAAGAGCGGTGTGCTCGGCGCGCTCGCCGTCGAGGCCGGAGCCGACCTCGTGGCCGTCGAGATCAGCGACCACCGAGCCGACCTCGTGCGTTCCACACTCGAACCCGTCATTGCTCTGGCCAACGCTGCCGGACGGCGCATCGAGGTGCGCACCGCTGACGGTCGCGAGGTCGGAGAAGCCGAGCCGGCGGCATACGGACGCGTTCTCGTCGATGCGCCCTGCACCGGGCTCGGCGCGCTGCGTCGGCGACCCGAGGCCCGGTGGCGTCGTCAGCCGAGTGATCTCGTCCAGCTCGGCCCCCTGCAGCGCGACCTGCTGCGCAGTGCGCTCGACGCCGTCGCTCCGGGTGGGCTCGTCGGCTATGCCACGTGCAGCCCGCACCCGGCCGAGACGACGTTCGTGGTCCGCGACGTGCTCAAGAAGCGTGACGACATCGAGGTCGTCGACGCGCGCGAACTGTTCCGCAACGCCTCCGGCGACGTGCTCCACGACCTCGGAGACGGCCCGGAAGTGCAGCTGTGGCCGCACGTCCACGGCACCGACGCGATGTTCTTCACGCTGCTGCGCAAGAAGGCCTGACGACCGGACAGCACCCCACCCTTAGGCTGCTCGCGTGCAGATCTCACCGTCGATCCTCTCCGCCGACTTCGCCAACCTCCAGTCCGAGCTCGCCGCGATCTCGAACGCCGACTGGGCGCACGTCGACGTCATGGACAACCACTTCGTCCCCAACCTCACCCTCGGCCTGCCGATCGTCGAGTCCCTGCTCAAGGTGTCGCCGATTCCGCTCGACTGCCACCTCATGATCGAGGACCCGGACCGCTGGGCACCCGCATATGCCGAGGCCGGAGCGCAGTCGGTGACCTTCCACGTGGAGGCAGCCCGCGACCCGCGCACCCTGGCGCGCAACCTGCGCGGCGCCGGGGCGCGGGCCGGCATGGCGCTCAAGCCGGGGACGGCCTGGGAGCCCTATGCGGACCTGTTGCCCGAGCTCGACATGGTGCTCGTCATGACGGTCGAGCCCGGCTTCGGCGGTCAGTCCTTCATGGCCGATCAGATGTCCAAGGTCGCGCAGGTCCGCAAGGCGGTCGAGAAGCACGGCGGCGAGGTGTGGATCCAGGTCGACGGGGGAGTGTCGGCCAAGACCATTGAGCAGTGCGCCGAGGCCGGAGCAGACGTCTTCGTCGCCGGGTCTGCGGTCTATGGCGCGGAGTCCGCGTCCACTGCCATCGACGAGCTCCGCGCTCTAGCAACCTCGCACGCCCACTGATCGTGGCCGAGCAGGTGCTGGAGTCGTTGGCAGTGGGTGAGACCCTGCGCGGTCGCGAGCTGATGGGTGAGGAGCTCAACAGGCTCAACTGGGAGAGCGCCACGCTGCTCGACTGCGTCTTCGAGGAGTGCACCTTCACGAGCTGCAACTTCTCGATGACGGCTCTGACCGACACCCGGTTCGTCGAGTGCACGTTCGTCGGCTGCAAGATGCTGGCGGTCAACTGGACCGTGACCGGTGCCGGCTCGCTGCTGGCGCAGCCGCTTCGGTTCGAACGATGCCGCCTCGATGGGACGACGTTCGCCGGGCTGGACCTCACCGCCTTCGTGTTCCGCGACTGCGTCCTCACCGACGTCGACTTCACCGACGCCGACCTGCGCCGCGTGGACCTCGGCGGCTCGGAGCTTTCCGGTGCACGGTTCGCCAACACCGACCTGCGCGACGCCGATCTGCGGGGAACCCGCGGGCTTGCCCTAGACCCGCGGGACAACCGGCTCAAGGGTGCGCGCCTCGACCTCGATGCCGCGCCCGGCCTGCTCGACGTCTTCGGAGTCACGTTCCTCTGACCCCTCTGGCCCTGTGTGCCTCAGGGGACGCTCCGGCGTCCCCAGAGGCACACAAGGCGAGAGATGAGTGTCACGGTGGACAGAGGTGCGGTGACGGGGGTCGCCTGCGGCATAATGGCCAGTGACGTGCTCCGGGGTCGGTGCAATTCCGAACCGGCGGTGACAGTCCGCGACCCGACCGCAACCAGCGGCCGGTTGACTGGGTGGAACTCCCAGACCGACGGTTAAAGTCCGGATGGTAGGCAGCACGCGACAGCTAAGACCTTTCGGGGTCGCGCCGTCCGGCGTCATGCGTCGACGGCACCCGCTGCACGTCCCCCGGAGCTCGACTTCACGGTCTCGAGCACGAGGGCAGGACGCATGCAGGAGCGCAGCACGACCGACGCACAGTGGATGCTGCGCGCGCTGGGCCTCGCGACCAACGGTCCCGAGGCTGACGCCAATCCGCGCGTCGGCTGTGTTCTCGTTGACCCCGACGGGGCTCTCGTCGCCGAGGGCTGGCACCACGGTGCTGGCACGGACCACGCCGAAGCCGCCACCCTCGCGGCCGCAGGGGAGCGCGCGGCCGGTTGCACGGCATACGTCACGCTTGAGCCCTGCAACCACACCGGACGCACGTCACCGTGTTCGCGCGCCTTGGCCGCGGCTGGTGTTGCCCGTGTCGTGTATGCCGTGAGCGACCCGAACGCTCCGGCTGCCGGTGGCGCTGCCTGGCTGGCGACGCAGGGCGTCGCCGTCGAGGGCGGCGTGCTCGAAGCGGATGGTGAGGCACTCAACCGAAGCTGGCTGCATAGCGTCCGCGCGGGCCGGCCCTGGGTCACGTGGAAGGTTGCGACGACACTCGACGGTCGCAGCGCGGCCGCCGACGGCACGAGCCAGTGGATCACCGGCCCCGAGGCACGAGCCGACGTCCACGACCAGCGGGCCCGCAGCGGGGCGATCGTCGTCGGCACCGGCACTGCCCTCACCGACAACCCGCAACTCACCGCTCGTCGCCCCGACGGCACGCTGCACGATCGCCAGCCGTTGCGCGTCGTCATGGGTCAGCGCGACCTGCCCGCTGATGCCCACCTCTTCGACGATGCGGCCGAGACCGTGCACCTGCGCACCCGAAGCCCTCGCGAGGTCCTGGCCCATTTGGCAGGGCGCAAGATCCACCGCGTCTGGCTCGAGGGAGGCCCGACGGTCGCCGCCGCCTTCATGGCCGACCACCTCGTCGACGAGATCGTCGTCTACGTCGCGCCCGTCCTGCTCGGGCGAGGTCGACCATCCGTGAGCGACCTCGGAATCACGACGATGGCCGACGCGCTGCGTCTCGAACCCACTGACACCCGGATCGTCGGTCACGACATCCGCATCACCGCCACCTTGGAGGAGTCCCGCTGATGTTTACCGGAATCGTCGAAGAGCTCGGTCGGGTCGAAGTCCTCGCCCTGGGTGAGACCTCTGCCCGGCTCACGTTGCACGGGCCACTCGTGACGAGCGACGCCGTGCACGGTGCCTCCATCGCGGTCAACGGCGTGTGCCTCACCGTCGTGGAGCACGATGCCGATGCAGGCCGGTTCACCGTCGATGTGATGGCAGAGACCCTGTCCCGCACCGGTCTTGGCGACCTGGTGGCCGGAGCGCCGGTCAACCTTGAGCGCGCCATGGCTGCGTCGAGTCGCTTCGGTGGCCACATCGTCCAAGGGCATGTCGACGGCACTGCCACCGTCCTCGAGCGCGTCCCCGGTGACCGCTGGGAGGTCGTCACCTTCACGTTGCCCACGGATCTGGCGCGCTACGTCGTCGAGAAGGGTTCCATCACCGTCGACGGGGTGAGTCTCACGGTCTCGGCCGTCACCGACGACACGTTCAGCGTCTCGCTCATCCCCACCACGCTCGCCCTCACGACGCTTGGTCACCGCGCCGTCGGAGACACCGTCAACCTCGAGGTCGACGTCCTCGCGAAGTACGTCGAGCGTCTCCTCACCACCACCCCCGGCGCCCGCGCCACCATCGACCCAACCACCACGGAGGTTCTCGCATGAACTGGCTCGAGCGTCTCTTCGAGGCCCAGCTGACGATCGGCAGCTCGCACATCCTGTGGCGCGAGATCGTCGGCAACGTCTTCGGCTTCGCCTCCGCGATCGGTGGCATGCGGCGCCGCGTGTGGGCGTGGCCAGCCGGCATCATCGGCAATGTCCTGCTCTTCACGGTCTTCTTCGGCGTGGCCTTCGCCAACCCGCAGCATCAGACCCTCTATGGCCAGGCCGGCCGTCAGGTGTTCTTCATCATCACGAGCGTCTATGGCTGGTGGCTCTGGCAGCAGCATCGCAAGGTGCGCGGCGACGACTCGCCGGCCATCACGCCGCGCTGGGCCACGGTGCGTGAGCGCGCGGCCTACGTCGGGGTCTGGGCCGCTGGGCTCGTCGTCGGCCAGTGGATCTTCGCGACGATCGGCGCCGAATGGCCCGCGCCTCGCTGGTACTTCTGGTGCGACGCCTGGATCTTCGTCGGCTCGATGCTCGCGACCTATGCCATGGCGCGCGGCTGGAACGACTTCTGGCTCATGTGGATCGCCGTGGATCTTGTCGGTGTTCCACTCCTCTGGCACTCGAAGTTCTATCCGTCCGCAGTCCTGTATGCCGTCTACGGCGCCTTGGTGCTCTACGGCTTCACGGTGTGGCTCAAGGCTTCTCGCGAAGAGCGAGACCCTGAGCGCGAGTTGGCGGAGATGCGCTCATGAGCCAGCTCTCGACGATCGAGGAGGCACTGGAGGCCTTGCGTGCTGGCCGTCCGGTGCTGGTCACTGACGACGAGGACCGAGAGAACGAGGGCGACGTCATCCTGGCCGCGCAGAGCCTGACCGACGAGTGGATGGCGTGGACCATCCGCCACTCGTCGGGCTACGTCTGCGCCCCCATGCCCGATGCCGTCGCCGACCGTCTGGACCTGCCGCTCATGGTGAGGGACAACGCTGACCGGTTGCGGACGGCATACACGATCACGGTCGACGCGGCGCAAGGCGTGACGACGGGGATCAGCGCGGCGGATCGCGCTCACACGATCCGGACACTCTCGTCGCAGGAGGCGAACGCCGACAGCTTCGTGCGCCCCGGTCACGTCGTGCCGCTGCGCGCGCGTGCCGGGGGAGTGCTCGTGCGCCGCGGTCACACAGAGGCTGCCGTGGACCTGTGCCGCCTCGCAGGACTTGAGCCGGTGGGCGCCATCGCCGAGCTGACTCACGACGACGGCACGATGATGCGACTGCCCGCTGTCCTCGACCTCGGAGCACAGCACGACCTGCCCGTCATCACCATCGAGCAGCTCGTCGCGCACCGTCAGCGCCACGACCGGGTCACCCGTCACGCGACGACGACGCTGCCGACAGCGGACGGCACCTTCACCGCTCACGCCTACCGCGACACCCTCACCGGCGACGAGCACCTCGCCCTCGTCAGCCCACTCGGGCTCGGTGACGGCTCGGTCCTCACCCGTCTCCACAGCGAGTGCCTCACCGGCGACGTCTTCGGTTCGGCACGTTGCGACTGCGGCCCGCAGCTGCGTCGCGCCCAGAGCCGGGTCGCCCGCGAGGGAGGCGTTGTCGTCTACGTCCGTGGTCACGAGGGTCGCGGGGTTGGCCTTGCTGACAAGATCGCGGCGTATGCCGTGCAGGACAGCGGGATTGACACCGTCGCCGCGCAGGTGGAGCTGGGTCTGCCCATTGACGCCCGCGACTACTCGGCGGCCACGGCGATCCTCCACGACCTCGGTGTGACCGCTGTCCGGCTGCTCACCAACAACCCCGACAAGGTCGAAGCCGTCCGGGCCGCAGGCATCGACATCACGACGGTCGAGCGGCTCCAGGTCGCCCCCGTCGCGACGAACGCCGCCTATCTGCGGACCAAGCGCGACCGTCTCGGGCACGACCTCGTCCTCGACTCCCACGACTCCTCGGAGGCAAGCGCATGAAAGCCGGAGCACCTGAGGTGCACACCAACGGGAGTGGCCTGCGGGTCGCCATCGTCGCGGCGTCCTGGCACAAGGCCGTCATGGACGGGCTCGTCGACGGAGCCGTCGCGGCCCTCGCCGAAGCCGGACTCACCGACGTCCCCGTCGTCCGAGTCCCCGGCACGGTCGAGCTGTCGGTCGCCTGCGCCCGCCTCGCGCCGACCCACGACGCCCTCGTCGCCCTGGGAGTCGTCATCCGCGGCGGCACACCGCACTTCGACTACGTCTGCAGCGGGGTGACCCATGGCCTCACCGACGTCAGCATCCGCACCGGAGTCCCCATCGGCTTCGGCGTCCTCACCTGCGACACGGCCGAGCAGGCTCTGGCGCGGGCCGGGCTGCCGGGGTCGAGTGAGGACAAGGGTGCAGAGGCTGCTCTGGCCGCCGTCGCGACCGCCGTGACGTTGCGTGACCTCGCCCCTCGTACGATTGACGCGTGAAGACCTTCGACGCGCTGTTCGCCGAGCTCACCGACAAGGCCGCGACCCGTCCGGAGGGTTCGCGCACCGTCGCGGAGCTCGATGCGGGCGTGCATGCCATCGGCAAGAAGATCGTCGAGGAGGCCGCCGAAGTCTGGATGGCCGCCGAGCACGAGAGCGACGAGCGCGCAGCTGAAGAGATCTCCCAGCTGCTCTATCACCTGCAGGTCCTCATGGTCGCCAAGGGTCTGACCCTCGATGACGTCTACACCCACCTCTGAGACTCGAGCCCTTCATGCTGCGCATTGCCGTTCCCAACAAGGGTTCTCTTGCCGACCCCGCCGCCGAGATGCTGCGCGAAGCGGGCTACCGCACGCGCCGTGACTCCAAGGAGCTCGTCGTCAACGACGAGGCCAACGGGGTCGAGCTGTTCTATCTGCGACCGCGCGACATCGCGGTCTATGTCGGCTCCGGCACCGTCGACTGCGGCATCACCGGCCGCGACCTGCTCCTCGACTCGGGCAGTGCCGCCACCGAGGTGATGACGCTCGGCTTCGGAGGATCGACCTTCCGGTATGCCGGTCGGCCGGGTTCCGTGTCCGCCGTTGCGGACATCGCGGGTCGCCGGGTGGCCACGAGCTATCAGGGACTCGTCGAGAAGCACCTTGCCGAGCAGGGTGTGCAGGCCGAGGTCGTGCGCCTCGATGGTGCGGTGGAGACGGCGATCACCCTGGGCGTCGCCGATGTCATCGCCGACGTGGTCGAGACCGGTGCGACATTGCGCAGCCAGGGACTCGAGGTCTTCGGTGACCCGATCCTGCGCAGCGAGGCCGTGCTCATTCGCCGCGATGGCAGCCACGAGGACTCGGGGATCGAGGTGCTGCACCGCCGCATGCTCGGTGTCGTGACCGCCCGCCACTACGTGATGCTCGACTACGACGTGCCGGCCACGCTCGTCGACGAGGCCTGCGCGATCACACCCGGCCTGGAGTCCCCGACGGTCTCGAACCTGCAGAACCCGGAGTGGAAGGCCGTGCGCGCCATGGTCCCCAGGTCGGTGACGAACCAGATCATGGACCAGCTCTGGGAGATGGGGGCGCGAGCCATCCTCGTCACCGACATCGCTGCGTGCCGCCTGTGACCGAGCCCGGGGCAGCTTCGGTCTCCTCAGCCTCGCGGGCCTCGTTCCGGTCGCGCCGCGGCCGTCGCATGGCGATCGTCATGGCGGTCCTCTCGGTCGTGCTCTTCACCGTGCTCGCCCTGCTCGTGGCCGGGCCCGACGCCGGTGGTGACTGGGTCGTCGCCGACCGGATCATGATGGCCGTCCTCGGTCTGGGCCTGGGTGCTGTCCTCTGGCGGTGGGCCATCATCGCGGCCGTGCCCGACGAATCAGGGCTGTCGATCCACAATCTCGTCGGTCGAAGGCACATCCTGTGGGACGAGATCGCCGACGTCACGTTCGACGAGGGCGACCCGTGGGCGACCGTTCACCTCAGGGACACCGAGTCCGTGGCGGTCATGGCGATCCAGCGCGCCGACGGCGACGCTGCCCGCGGGGAGGCCCAGCGGCTCGCCGACCTCGTCGCCGAGTCCCGCACCCGACCCTGACGCATCGGAGGGAGTTCCATGACCGAGGGCGAGTTCGTCTTCCAGTTTCAGCGCTTCGATCTGCGAATCGACGATGTGGACGCCCTGATGCGTTCCGCACGACTGCTCATCCAGGTCCTCCCGGACTGCGATGTACGACCTGTCCGAGCAGGAACTCGATGACTCCATGGACGACCCGTTCCGCTGGGGTGTCAACGATGACGACGAGGACTGAGGTCCGACTCGCAGACCTCGCCGCCGGGTCCCGCACCCGCCCCTGACGCTGAGCGGCGGGTGACGACCCCGTGATACATGTGTGGTTTCGGGTCTACAACCGAAAGGTGTTCACCTGCGCACCTATGGGTTATCGACGCCGACAGCACCTAGGTCGAGGCGCTGGGGAAGCCGACGAGGGGCCGAACGGCAGGACCCGTCGGACGGGTCAGCGGACGGGGGGTCGGCTGGGTTTGAGGGTCAGGGTCGCGGCGAGCTGGACGAGCATGAGCAGCGCCAGCACCAACCAGATCGCCGAGTAGCCACCGGTGAGGTCTCGCACCGCGCCCATCGTGGTGGGCCCCATCGACGCCACCGAGTAGGACATGAGGAACGCCATCGCGGTGAACCGAGCAGCGGCGGCCGGCGACACGGCATACCGGACGAGCAGGACGAGCCCGATCGCGAAGGACGCGCCCTGGGCGGCACCGAGCAGCAGCGCCCACACCCAGGGCGCGGCATCGGGGGCGGCCCACACGCCCGTCTGGCCAGCCAGGCCGAACAGACCGGCGCCCACGAGCGGGATCCGCCAGTCGCCCACGCGGTCGGTGATCGCCGGACCGACGAGCCCCGAGACGAGCTGGGCGCCGGTGAAGACCGACAGCAAGAGGCCAGCGTCACGGGCGTCCCATCCGTGGTCGACATAGGTGGGTGAGAGCCAGGCCAGCGTCGAGTAGAACTGCCAGGACTGGATGGCGAGAAAGGCCGCGACGAGCCAGGCGGTGGTGCTGCGCCAAGGGAGGCCGTGGCTGGTGTCAGCCGGGTGCTGGTCGTGGTCGCCACCGCGGTGCACCGCCCGGTCGACGGGGATCCAGAACACGAGACCGACCACCGCGACGAGTCCCCAGAACCCGAGCGCGAGGTCCCAGTCGCCCAGCGCACCGGCCAACGGGACCGAGACGGCGGCGGCCAGTCCGGCGCCACCCATCATCGCGAGCATCTGCACTCCGGTCGCCAGACCCGAGCGGCCAGTGGGGAAGAAGCCCTTGACCATGCCCGGCAGCAGGGTCCCGGCGAGCGCCATCCCGGCGCCGGCGCAGAGGGTGCCGAGATAGAGGGCGACGAGCTCATGCCCGAACCCGCGCACGAGGTTGCCGACGGCCACCGCCACCATGGCGAGCGAGATGCACCGGGCCACGCCGAGACGCAGCCCCAACCGGGCCGCCGCCGGTGCGAGCAGGCCCATGCAGAGCACCGGGAGTGTCGTGAGGACACCGAGCCAGACCGAGCTCAGGCCGAGGTCTCCACGGATCCGCGGCAGCAGCGGTGGCAGCGACGTCATGAGGGTCCGCATGCTCAGCGACACCGCGACCACCCCGATGACGACGAGAGCCAGTGATGGTCCGCGTGGGGCGTCGACCGCAGGTTCGGCACCCACCCTGCCGGTGTCGACGCGCAGGTCGGCCTCTGCGCGCCCGGGCGAGACGGCATAGAGCTGGCGTTCCTGGTCCGCCCACACGTCCCAGTGCGACGCGAACACCTCGCCGTCGCGGGCGATCGCGCGGTCGTGACGCTGTTCGCACGGCGCCTCGACCCAGACCCCGGCCGTCGCGATGCCCGCCGCGATCGCGAAGGCCCCGACCCCTTCGAGCACGACGAGCTTCGCCTGCGGCACTGCGAGGTCGGGTCCGCGAACGCCCACCTCCCAGTTCCAGGTCGGGTGACTGGCCGGCTCACCCCGCAACCACGCGTCCACCATGGTCGCGCGCGCCAGGTCCACCGTCTCGAGCAGTCCTGTCCACCCCTGGTGCATGTCGTCCACGTGCAGGATGAGCGCGTCGAGCTCGTCCCCGAGGTCGGCAGCGAGCGTGGTCTTGCCCGATCCACTGGGCCCGTCGATGGCGATGAGGGTGACGGAGCCGCAGCGCGCACCCCGTTCCGCAGCGAGTGCTCGAACCTCGGTCGCGAGATCGCCCACGTCGGTCATCGCCTCCATCGCCACACCGGCAACCCTAATTCGGGGTCGACTCGTCCTCGTCAGCGCCGTCGCCCTCGCCGTCGCCCTCGTCAGTGGGTCGACCCGACACCGGGATGTAGCCGCCCGCCTCGTCCAGCGGCACGCCGGTGAGGAGCAGCAGGTCGACGACCATCGACCTCACCTGTGCGCGGATGACCTCGCCGGAGAGTCCCGAGTCGGGGTCGATCGCGGCACTTCGTTCGCCGAGTCGTCGCAGCCCGGCCCGCGCCGCCACCGGTGCGTGCCGCTCGTGGAGCTCGCGAGAGATGTCGGCGCACGACCGCGCCAGGTCATCGATCAGGGCGACGTATGCCGCCGGGACGACTTCGTGACGTTTGGTCCCGACCGCGGCCCGCCGGACGAGCACGCGCAGGTTGCGGATGCTGCGGTCGAGCGGCTCGAGCAGGTCCGAGATCGCCTGGGCGCCGGGCAGGTGCCGGCGGCGAAACGGTGAGAGCCGCACGACCGCGACCCCCTCGGAGGCGAGGGACTGCAGCTCGACGAGCATCGCCTCGGACGCGCGTGCCCGCTCGAGCGTGCGAGTGGCGAGGGCCGTGTCGTCGGTCCGGATGACTCGGGCCGTCTCGTTGAGGATGGCGGCGATCTCGTCGACGACCCGCGCAGCCTGCTGGCGGGGTCGATGCAGGCCCGTCGCAGGAACGAGCGCACTGATGATGAGGGCGACGCTGCCACCGATGACGGCGTCGAGCCAGCGGGTGAACGCCTGACCCGGTGCGGCCACGAGCGTCGTGATGATGGCCGCCTGGACCCCCGCCTGGATCGTGATGAGCAGTCCTGCCCCGAAGAGCGAGGCGATGGTCATGGCGAGCATGATGACGACGAGCAGTTGGATGACCCCGCTGCCGAAGAGGTGGGCGAAGATGTCGCCGATGAGGACGCCGATCGCGACGCCGATCATCACCTCGACGGCGCGACGCACCCGCTGCCCGTAGGACAGGCCGAGCGAGATGATCGCCGTCACGGGGGCGAAGAAGGGCAATGGGTGGTCGAAGACGTCCTTCGCGAGCCACCATGCGAGCGCCGCCCCGATCCCGCACTGGACGATGAAGACGAACCGGCCGGACAGGCGGTCGGTGCGGATCCGCGCCTCGGTGCGCGAGCGCGCGGCGACGCGGGCAGGCAGTTCGGAGGCGGACGGCATACACCGCATCATCCCCTGCCGGATAACCTGCGGACGTGAGCGTCGCCATCCGTGTCATCCCATGCCTCGACGTCGACGCCGGTCGCGTCGTCAAGGGCGTGAACTTCGAGAACCTGCGTGACGCAGGAGACCCCGTCGAGCTCGCCCGCTCCTATGGCGAGCAGGGCGCCGACGAGCTGACCTTCCTCGACGTCACCGCGAGCAGCGGTGACCGGGCGACGACCTATGACGTCGTGCGGCGCACCGCAGAGCAGGTCTTCATCCCGCTCACTGTCGGCGGGGGAGTGCGCACAGTCGACGACGTCGACCGCCTGCTGCGCAGTGGCGCAGACAAGGTGGGCGTCAATACGGCCGCCATCGCCCGCCCCGAGCTCATCGCCGAGACCGCTGACCGCTTCGGTTCGCAGGTGCTCGTGCTGTCGGCGGACGTGCGTCGCCGCCGCGCCGTTGACGGCAGCGTGACCGATGACGTCGAGGTGACCACCCACGGCGGGCGGACCCGAACCGGGCTCGACGCCATCGAGTGGTGTGTCCGCGCGGCCGAGTTCGGCGCCGGTGAGATCCTGCTCAACTCGATGGACGCCGATGGGACCAAGGCGGGCTTCGACCTCGACCTCATCCAGCGGGTCCGGCGAGAGGTGTCGATTCCCGTCATCGCCAGTGGTGGCGCGGGGGCCGTGGAGCACTTCGCACCCGCTGTCCGGGCCGGTGCTGACGCAGTCCTCGCCGCCAGTGTCTTCCACTTCGGCGACCTCACGATCGGCCAGGTCAAGGACGCGCTGCGCGCCGACGGTCACCCCGTCCGCTGATCAGAGTCCGAAGCGGGACGTCTCGAAGCGGGCCATGGCGGCCTCGTCGCCCGTCAGGTCGATCTGTGCGACCTGGCGACGCCCGTATGCCGTGAGCAACAGTTCCAGCGGCGCTCCCGACACGTGGACGGTGACGTCGCCGCCACTCACGGTGAGCGCACCACGGCCGGGCGCGTGCAGCTCGACGCCGTCCGGAACCTTGCGGAAGAGGAGCCGACCCATGCGGGAGAGAAGGGCCCAGGCCGCGGCTTCGAGGTGCGCAGTGGGCTCGCGACGCGGGCCCGGTGTCCCGTCGCCGCGCAGCACGTCCTCGTGGTGGACGACCATCTCGGCGAGGTTGACCGCGTTGTCTATGGGGGCCATCTGCGCCGGGTGCCACCTCGGTGGGCCGGAGCGGACCGCTTCGACGAGGGCGGGCCATGGCTGGGCCGCGACCTTGGCCTGTTCGCGCTCGGTGCGGTCCGCCAGAAAGGGGACCCAGATGCCCGAGGCGAGGTCGGGGCGACCCTCACGGATGACGAGGTGCGCCGCGAGATCGCGGGTGGTCCACGGCATACACAGCGTGGGAGCGTCCGGGCCCACCAGTTCGAAGGTCTCGCACAGGTCGAGGCGCTCCCTGCGTGCAATGTTCACCGAGGCTTGGGTCATGGACCCATCCTCGCGCCAAATGCACCGCGCGGCACAATGGCGGACGTGCCCGATCTCGACCCTGCTGTCTCCAGCCGCCTTCGCTTCGACGACGCCGGCCTCGTTGCCGCGGTCATCCAGCAGCACGACACCGGTGAGGTGCTCATGCTCGGGTGGATGGACATCGAGGCGGTCCGTCGCACGCTGAGTGAGGGGCGCGTGACGTTCTGGTCGCGCAGCCGACAGGAGTACTGGCGCAAGGGCGACACCTCGGGCCACGCCCAGTTCGTGAAGTCGGCGGCGGTCGACTGCGACGGTGATGCCCTTCTCGTCCGGGTCGAGCAGGTCGGTGCGGCCTGCCACACGGGTGACCGCACCTGCTTCGATGCCGGCGCACTCGAGGTCGTCGTCGGGGTCGCTGGGGGCGTCGGTGGCATCGATGTCGGAGAGGTGCGCCAGTGAGCACGAGTGAGCAGCCGCAGCCCGCCCCTGATCTCAGTTTCGGCACGACCTGGCCCTCGCTCGACGTCTTCTCCGTCCTTGCTGAAGGGCGACGGGTCATCCCCGTCGTCCGACGCCTCATGGCCGACGCCGAGACACCCGTCGGGCTCTATCGCAAGCTCGCCCAGAATCGTCCCGGGACCTTCCTCCTCGAGTCGGCCGAACATGGCGGCGTGTGGTCGCGCTACTCCATCGTCGGGGTCGCCAGTCACGCGACGCTGACCGAGAAGGATGGCGAGGTGCACTGGGTCGGCGAACCTCCGGTCGGTGCCCCCACCACCGGGCTCGCCACCGAGGCGCTGCGCGACACTGTCGCCGCCCTCGCGACCGACCCGATCCCGGGCCTGCCTCCCCTCACCGGGGGCATGGTCGGGATGATCTCCTACGACGCCGTGCGTCGCTGGGAGAAGGTGCCGTCCACGACCCCTGACGTCCTGCACATCCCCGAGATCGCGATGATGCTCGCCACCGACCTTGCCGTCCTCGACCACGCCGATGGTTCGGTCCTGCTCATCGCCAACGCCGTGAACTACGACGCCACGGACGAACGCGTCGAGGACGCCTGGGCCGACGCAGTCGCGCGGCTCGACACGATGACCCGCGACCTCGGTGCGAGCGCCGAGAGCACCGTGTCCTTCGTGGAGACCGAAGTGGTCGATCAGGCTCTGGACACGGTCACCGCGAACCTCACGCGTGACGAGTACGAGGCGATGGTCGAGAGCGCCAAGGAGGACATTCGCGCCGGCGAGGTCTTCCAGGTCGTTCTCTCACAACGGTTCTCGATGCCCTGCCCCGCCGACGCCCTCGACGTCTACCGCGCTCTGCGCGTCGGCAACCCCAGCCCCTACATGTACCTGTTCCGGTTCACGCGACCGGACGGCACGGCATACGACGTCGTGGGTAGTTCGCCGGAGGCGCTCGTCAAGGTGACCGGCACCCAGGCCATCACGCATCCCATTGCCGGGTCACGGCCACGTGGCAAGTCGCCCGAGGATGACGTGCGCCTGGCCGAGGACCTTCTCGCCGATCCCAAGGAACGGTCCGAGCACGTGATGCTCGTCGACCTCGGACGCAACGACCTCGGACGCGTCTGCCGAGCGGGGACGGTTGACGTCGTCGAGTTCATGGACGTACGCCGATACAGCCATGTCATGCACATCGAGTCCACGGTCGTGGGGGAGCTGCGCCCGGGCGTGCGGGCCTATGACGTCCTCGTGTCCACCTTCCCTGCCGGGACGCTGTCGGGGGCGCCGAAGCCGCGCGCGCTCGCCCTCATCGAGGGCTACGAGCCGTCGCGACGTGGCGTCTACGGCGGCGTCGTCGGCTATCTCGATTTCCACGGAGACCTCGACATGGCGATCGCCATCCGCACCGCCCTCATCGACGGTGCGGTGGCCCATGTCCAGGCAGGAGCCGGCATCGTCGCCGATTCTGTCCCGCGCAACGAGCACGACGAGTGCATCGCCAAGGCGACCGCGGTGCTGCGTGCCGTCGCGACGGCATCGGCGTTGCGGAGAGTGCCATGAGGGTGCTCCGCCGCCGCGGCGTCCTCGTCCTGCTCGTCATCCTCGGGGCCCTCCTCGTGGTGGTCACGGCGTCGCGCACCTGGCTCACCGGATCCGTCGATGACGTCGTCCTCGGCGCCCGGTCGGTGAGCGCCACGGGTGCCGAGGCCGCTGGGGGAGTCGTTGCGCTGGCGCTCGTGGTCGTGGCGGGAGCCGTGGCGTCAGCGACCGCTGGACCCCGCGCTCGCATCGTCGCGCTCGTCCTCACTGCGTTGGCAACGGTTGTCGGCATCGTCAACGTGGCTCGGGTGCTGCTCGACCCGGACACGGTGTTGGGCCCGATCGCGGCGGCCGCAGCCGGTCGAACCGGCTCCCTCGAGACGCACTCCAGCGTCAACGCCTGGCCCTGGGTGGCGATGCTCGGTTTCGCCCTGGCCGGGCTTGCGCTGGCGGGTCTGACCCGGGTCAGACGCGTCGCCCCTGGGCTGTCGTCACGCTACGAGGCGCCGGGTCGAGCCCCCGAGAGCGACTGGGACCAGCTCAGCGCAGGGGAGGACCCCACCGATGTCAGTCCGACGTCGCGAACCTGACAGAATGACGCGCGAACTCACATCTTCCGGGAGGCACCCATGGCTGAGCACGACGACGACGACAACCACGGCAACAGCGTGGCCGCTTGGGTCATGGTCGGTCTTGTCCTCCTCGGGTCGTTCATCATGTCGCTCGCGTTCATCTTCCCCAGCGTCGCGCTCTTCGTCGTCGGTGTCGTCGTGGTGATCGCGGGTCTCGTCGCGGGCAAGCTGATGGCCCTCGCGGGCTATGGCATCAACGGCGACGTCGCACGCAGCGACACCAACCTCTCCTGAGCCGGCGTCCATGACCACCGTGCTCGACGCCATCGTCGCCGGTGTGCGCGAGGACCTCGCCGTCCGTGCCGAGCGGGTCAGCCTGGGCGACCTCGAACGTCGGGTGGGTGAGGTCCCCGGAGCGATCGACGCCGAGGAACGACTGCGCGCCGACGGCCTCTCACTCATCGCCGAGGTCAAGCGGGCCAGCCCCAGCAAGGGTGCCCTGGCCGACATCCCTGATCCGGCTTCCCTGGCGCGCACCTATGCCGAGGCCGGCGCCACCGCCATCAGCGTCCTCACCGAGCAGCGCCGCTTCGGTGGCAGCCTCGACGATCTCGACGCAGTGCGGTCAGCAGTCACCATCCCGGTGCTGCGCAAGGACTTCATGGTCACCGACTACCAGCTGTGGGAGGCCCGGGCCCACGGCGCGGACATCATCCTGCTCATCGTCGCGTCGCTCACCGATGAGGAGCTCTTCCGGATGCACAGCCTCGCCCATGACCTCGGCATGACCGCCCTCGTCGAGGTCCACGACGAGGGTGAGACCCAGCGCGCCGTCGACGCCGGTGCCCGCGTCATCGGCGTGAACGCCCGCAACCTCAAGACCCTCGACATCCACACCGACACCTTCTCGCGTCTCGTGCCGCTCATCCCGCCGGGTGTCGTGACCGTGGCCGAGTCCGGAATCCGTGGGGCCCAGGACGCAGCCATGTATGCCGCCCAGGGCGCGCAGGCCGTGCTCGTCGGTGAGACGCTCGTGCGAGGCACGGACCCGAGTGCCGCGGTGCGCGACATCATCGCGGCCGGTGCCGCCAGCCCCATGGGCACCGTGGGCACTGAGGGCACTGCATGACCGCCGGACGCTTCGGCCAATTCGGTGGACGCTACGTCCCCGAAGCGCTCATCCCCGCCCTCGAGCAGCTCGACGAGGCCCGACTCACGGCGATGCAGGACCCGACCTTCCAGGCCGAGCTCGATGAGCTGCACCGCACCTACACCGGTCGCCCGAGCATCATCACCGAGGTGCCCCGGTTCGCGGCGCACGCCGGTGGAGCCCGGATCATCCTCAAGCGTGAGGACCTCAACCACACCGGTTCCCACAAGATCAACAACGTCATCGCCCAGGCGCTGCTGACCAAGCGCATGGGCAAGACCCGCGTCATCGCCGAAACCGGTGCAGGGCAGCACGGTGTCGCCACCGCGACCGCGGCCGCGCTCATGGGTCTCGAGTGCCGCGTCTACATGGGCAAGGTCGACACCGAGCGGCAGGCGCTCAACGTCGCGCGCATGCGGATGCTCGGTGCCGAGGTCGTGGCCGTTGAGCACGGCAGCGCCACCCTCAAGGACGCCATCAACGAGGCCCTGCGCGACTGGGTCACCAACGTCGAAGACACTCACTACCTCATTGGCACGGTCACCGGCCCGCACCCGTTCCCCGAGATGGTGCGCGACTTCCACCGCATCATCGGCGTCGAGGCCCGCGAGCAGGTTCTCGAGCTGACTGGTCGCCTGCCCGACGCCGTGGTCGCCTGCGTCGGTGGCGGGTCCAACGCGATGGGCATCTTCCACCGCTTCATCGAGGACGAGGGTGTCCGGCTCGTCGGTGTCGAGGCCGGGGGAGAAGGCCTGGGAGGCCGTCATGCCGCCCGCTTCGCCACTGCTGTGCCCGGAGTCCTCCATGGTGCGATGAGTTATCTCATGCAGGACGAGGACGGTCAGACGGTCGATTCGCACTCGGTGTCGGCCGGACTCGACTACCCGAGCGTGGGTCCCGAGCACTCCTACCTGCGTGACACGGGTCGCGCCGAATACGTCTATGCCACTGATGATCAGGCCATGGAAGCGTTCGCTCTCCTGTGCCGCACCGAGGGCATCATCCCGGCGATCGAGTCGGCGCACGCCCTCGCCGGTGCCCTGGTTCTCGGGCGCGAGCTGGGTCCGGACGCCACACTCCTCGTCAACCTGTCGGGGCGCGGGGACAAGGACATGCACACCGCGGCGGAGTGGTTCAACCTCGTCGGCGATGTTGTCGACGACGACGAGGTGGTGCCGTCGGGTGAGTCCGACGACCCCGGTGCCACCGGCGACGGACGGACCCAGCTGTGAGCGCAAACCTCGGCGCCAGTGACGTTCTCGCGCAGTGCAAGGCGGAGGGGCGCGCCGCTCTCATCGGCTACCTCCCGGTCGGCTTCCCCGACGTCGAAGGTTCGATCCGCGCCATGGTCGCCATGGTCGAGTGTGGTGTCGACATCGTCGAAGTCGGTCTCCCATACTCCGATCCGCTCATGGACGGGCCCGTCATCCAGAACGCCGTCGAGGTCGCCCTGCACGGTGGGGTCCACGTCGTCGACGGGTTCCGCGCGACACAGGCGATTCGCGATGCCGGTGCCCCCGCGCTCGTCATGAGCTATTGGAACCTCATCCTTCGGCGGGGGGTCGACCGCTATGCCGCGGAGCTGGCTGCCGCTGGCGGCGCCGGTCTCATCACGCCGGACCTCATCCCCGACGAGGCGCAGGAATGGATCGCTGCCAGTGAGCGTGAGGGCCTCGACCGGGTCTTCCTCGTGGCACCGAGTTCCACACCGGAGCGACTGTCCCGCGTCACCGAGGCCTGCCGCGGATTCGTCTACGCCGCCTCGACGATGGGCGTGACGGGGGAGCGGACGAGTGTTGGCTCAGCGGCTCGTGACCTCGTCGACCGGACGAAGTCCGTGACCGATCTGCCTGTCTGCGTCGGCCTCGGTGTCTCCAACGGTGATCAGGCCGCCGAGCTGGCTCAGTATGCCGACGGCGTCATCGTCGGCACCGCCTTCGTCAGGACTCTCAGCGGTGACGGGGAACTCGGAGCCCGTCTCGACGCGTTGCGCGAGTTGACGACTGATTTGGCCAGGGGAGTGAGGGAAGGAGCGAGGTGAGCACTCGTGTCGCGGACGGCCTCGGGCTGGTTGCCCGTCTCGTCCTCGGCACAGTCTTCCTCGTCGCCGGTGCCCTCAAGGTTCCCACTCCTGAAGCCCTGGCCAAGGCCACCCAGGCCTACCAGGTCCTCCCGCACGATGTCGCGGCCTACGTCGGCTATGCCCTGCCCATCGCGGAGGTCATCCTCGGCCTGCTGCTCAGCCTCGGCCTCTTCACCCGGGCGTCGGCGGTCATCAGCTCGCTCCTGCTCGTCGCGTTCATTATCGGGATCGCGCAGGCGTGGGCTCGTGGGCTGACCATCGACTGCGGCTGCTTCGGCGGTGGCGGCACGGTGAGCGCCGACGAGACGTCCTATCTGCCTCGCATCCTCGAGGACTTCGGCCTGCTCGCCTGCGGCCTGTGGCTCTCGTGGCGCCCGAAGTCCCCTCTGTCCCTCGAGCGGGCGATCTTCGGCCCGGCCGACTGAGCCCGCCGCACCGACCCTCCCACCGCTGCACAAGGAGCCCGAGCACCATGGCGAAGAAGATGACAGGCCCGGCCAGCGCGCGCCAGGCCAAGATCGACGCGGCCACCAAGAACGCAGGTGGAGGCGCCAACAAGATCATCGTCGCTGCCGTGGTCCTCGTCGTCGCGATCGTCGCGATCGTCGGGGGCGTGGTGATCGCAGACCAGAAGAAGCAGGAGCGCGTGGGCACGAGCACCGCGGTTCCGGCGGCTGCCGGTGCGATGGGCGAGGGTTTCGTCGCCAACAAGGACGCCACCCTCGTTGCCGGGGCACCGACCCTGGACATCTATGAGGACTTCCAGTGCCCGGCCTGCGCGCAGTTCGAGCGAATCATGGGCGGCACGGTGAATGAGCTCGCCGAACAGGGCAAGATCAAGCTCGTGTATCACCTCAAGACGATCATCGACGCGAACACCGGCACCACCCATTCGTTGACGATGGGCAACGCAGCCATGTGCGCCGCCGACCAGGGCAGCTTCCAGGCCTTCCACGACGACGTGTTCGCCAACCTGCCCGAGCAGGAGGGTCAGGGCTGGACTGCCGCCCAGACGACGGGCTTCGCCGAGAAGGCCGGGATCACCGGAGCAGCCCTGGACACGTGGCAGACGTGCGTCGACGATCGGAAGTACGCGACCTACGTCGAGTCGACCGAAGAGGCCTCGGCCAAGGCCAACATCACCGGCACCCCCACCGTCCTCCTGGCCGGTGAGAAGCTCGACTTCAACCAGGTCCCCGACGCCGCCGCGCTCACGGCCGCCATCGAAGCCGCAACCAAGTGATGCTCCCCGCAACCATCCCGAGCCCCACCGCGGGCGTCTTCCATCTCGGGCCCCTGCCGATCCGTGGCTACGCGCTGTGCATCCTGCTCGGCATCGTCGTCGCCGTCTGGATCACCGAGCGCCGGATGCGCACCCGCGGAGGTGAGCCGGGGCAGGTGCTGGACGTTGCGGCATACGCCGTCGTTGCCGGAATCATCGGTGGCCGGATCTATCACGTCATCACCACACCGGATCCTTATTGGGGCAAAGACGGCAACCCCGTCGACGCGCTCAAGATCTGGGAGGGCGGCCTGGGCATCTGGGGCGCCGTGGCGCTCGGTGCCCTCGGAGCCTGGGTGGGATGCCGTCGCGTCGGTGTGAGATATCTCGACTTCGCCGACGCCGCGGCACCGGGCATTCTCGTGGCCCAGGGCATCGGTCGCTGGGGCAACTGGTTCAACAACGAGCTCTTCGGTGGGCCGACGGACCTGCCCTGGGGCCTCGAGATCCACAGGTGGGACAACTCCACTGGTCGGGCCGTCACGGACGCGAACGGTGACGCCATCGTGCAGGGCATCTATCACCCCACGTTCCTCTATGAAGCGATCTTCGTCATGCTTCTGGCGCTGGTGCTGCTGCTCATCGAACGCCGCTGGTCCCTGGCCCGTGGACAGCTCTTCGGCCTCTACATCGCGGGCTATCCGGTCGGGCGGATCATCATCGAGAAGATGCGCACCGACGACGCCGAGCTCATCTTCGGACAGCGGGTCAATGTCTGGACGAGCATCGTCGTCTTCCTCATCGGTGTGGCGATCGTCGTCCACACGGGGCGGCGCGCTCGCAAGGGTCAGGACGCCCCAGCCCAACCATCCACGATGTGAGATACGTCCGCTCGCATTGCAAGACGCCCGTGGGATAGCATCCGTCAAAACGTGGCCACTGCTGTCCGCGTCCGATGACCTCCCCGTGCCCGGATTCTCGCGTTCTCGCGTTCCCGGCCCCGACTCCCTGAGGACGGTGACCCGACGTGTCTCCGACGCGCTTCTCCGCCCACCCGGCCGACACCGGTCTCTACCGGCGCGCCCACGAGCACGACGCCTGTGGTGTCGCCATGGTGGCGACCATGCGTGGCACGGCGGGCCACGACATCGTTGAGCACGCGCTCACCGCCCTGCGCAACCTCGACCACCGTGGTGCCACCGGCGCCGACCCCCTCGTCGGTGACGGAGCCGGCATCCTCACGCAGCTGCCCGACACGTTCTTCCGCGCGGTCCTGGACGTCGAACTGCCGCAGGCCGGGGCGTATGCCGCGGGCATGGCCTACCTGCCCGTCGACGAGTCCGAGCGTGCCGCTGCCGAGCACCGGATCAGCCAGATCGCTTCCGAAGAGGGCCTGGAGGTCCTCGCCTGGCGCGATGTGCCCGTGACCCCCGACCTGGTCGGTGAGGCCGCACGAGCCTGTATGCCGGTCTTCCGCCAGCTCTTCGTCGCGGCTCCCGACAGCGGCGTCTCGGGCATCGAGCTCGACCGTCTCGCCTTCTGTCTGCGCAAGCGCGCCGAGCGCGAGGCCGAGGTCTACTTCCCGTCGCTCTCGGCCCGCACCATCGTCTACAAGGGCATGCTGACGACTGGTCAGCTCGAGCCGTTCTTCCCGGACCTCTCGGACGAGCGCTTCGCGAGCGAGCTCGCCCTGGTGCACTCACGCTTCTCGACCAACACCTTCCCGAGCTGGCCGTTGGCCCACCCCTATCGCCTCATGGCGCACAACGGGGAGATCAACACCGTCAAAGGCAACCGCAACTGGATGCGCGCCCGTGAGAGCCAGCTCGTGTCGAACGCCTTCGGTGGCGACCTCGACCGGCTCTTCCCGATCTGCACCCCCGACGCCTCCGACTCGGCGAGCTTCGACGAGGTGCTCGAGCTCGTCCACCTCGGTGGCCGATCGCTGCCCCACGCCGTCCTCATGATGATCCCGGAGGCGTGGGAGAACCACGCCGAGATGGATCCGGCCCGGCGCGCGTTCTACGAGTTCCACTCGACCTTCATGGAGCCGTGGGACGGTCCGGCCTGTGTCGCCTTCACCGACGGCACGCTCATCGGCGCGGTCCTCGACCGCAACGGTCTGCGCCCCGGCCGCTACTGGGTCACCGAGGACGGTCTCGTCGTCCTTGCCTCCGAGGCCGGTGTCCTGGACCTTCCGCCCGAGACAGTGGTCAAGCGCGGCCGACTCCAGCCGGGTCGCATGTTCCTCATCGACACGGCTGCCGGCCGCATCATCAGCGACGACGAGGTCAAGTCCGAGCTCGCCGCCGAGAAGCCCTATGAGGAGTGGCTGCACGCAGGCCTGTTGTCGCTCGAGGATCTCCCAGACCGTGAGCACATCATCCACACGGCGGCGTCGGTCGCGCGACGTCAGCGCACCTTCGGCTACACCGAGGAGGAGCTCAAGATCCTCCTCGCGCCCATGGCGCGCACAGGTGGCGAAGCCCTGGGCTCAATGGGCACGGACACGCCCGTCGCGGTGCTGTCCGACAAGCCGCGACTGCTCTTCGACTACTTCACCCAGCTCTTCGCCCAGGTGACGAACCCGCCCCTCGACGCCATCCGCGAGGAGCTCGTCACCTCGCTCGGCACGGTCATCGGCCCCGAGGGCAACATGTTCGAGGCCACCCCGGTGCACGCCCGCCAGGTCGTTCTGCCGTTCCCGGTCCTCGACAACGACGAGCTAGCGAAGATCGTGCACATCAATGCCGACGGTGACCTCCCCGGCTACGCCACCCACGTCGCCCGCGGCACCTACAAAGTCGACGAGGGTGAGACCGCCCTGCGCAGCCGTCTCGACGAGATCTGCAGCGAGGTCAGCGCGGCCATCGCCCGCGGCGCCCGCTTCGTCGTGCTCTCGGACCGTGACTCCGACCGCGACCACGCGCCCATCCCATCGCTGCTCCTCACCTCCGCCGTGCACCACCACCTCATCCGCGAGAAGACCCGCAACATGGTTGGGCTCCTCGTCGAGGCTGGTGACGTCCGCGAGGTGCACCACGTCGCACTGCTCGTCGGGTTCGGCGCGGCCGCGATCAACCCCTACCTCGCGATGGAAACCGTCGAGGACATGGTCCGCACCGGCGCCGTCACCGGAGTCACCGCGGAGCAGGCCGTCAAGAACCTCATCAAGGCGCTCGGCAAGGGGATCCTCAAGGTCATGTCCAAGATGGGCATCTCCACGGTTGCGTCCTACCGCGGAGCCCAGGTCTTCGAGGCGCTCGGACTCTCGCAGGAGCTCGTCGACGAGTACTTCACCGGCATCGTCTCCCAGCTGGGTGGGATCGGCCTCGACGTCATTGCCGCGGAGACCGCGGCACGCCACGACTCGGCATACCCCACCGACGGCGTGATTCTCTCGCACCGCAAGCTCCGCGTCGGAGGTGAATACCAGTGGCGTCGCGAAGGCGAGCCGCACCTCTTCGACCCCGACACCGTCTTCCGGTTGCAGCACGCGACGCGTGAGCGCCGCTACGACATCTTCAAGCAGTACACGTCGCGCATCGACGACCAGTCCGAGCGTCTCATGACGCTGCGCGGTCTGTTCGAGCTCGGCGGCAACGCTGGGGGTGAGCCGATCTCCATCGACGAGGTCGAGCCCGTCAGCGACATCGTCAAGCGTTTCAGCACGGGTGCGATGAGCTATGGATCGATCAGCAAGGAGGCTCACGAGACGATGGCCGTCGCGATGAACCGTCTCGGTGGCCGCTCCAACACCGGTGAGGGTGGCGAGGACCTCGAGCGACTCCTCGACCCCGAGCGTCGGTCCGCGATCAAGCAGGTTGCCTCGGGTCGCTTCGGTGTCACCTCGGCCTACCTCACCCATGCCGACGACATCCAGATCAAGATGGCGCAGGGTGCCAAGCCCGGCGAGGGTGGTCAGCTGCCCGGCCCCAAGGTCTACCCGTGGGTGGCGCGCACGCGTCACAGCACGCCCGGCGTCGGTCTCATCAGTCCTCCGCCGCACCACGACATCTATTCGATCGAGGACCTGGCTCAGCTGATCCACGACCTCAAGAACGCCAACCCGCAGGCTCGGATCCACGTCAAGCTCGTGTCCGAGATCGGTGTCGGCACGGTCGCGGCAGGGGTGTCCAAGGCTCACGCCGACGTCGTGCTCATCTCTGGCCACGACGGTGGCACCGGTGCCTCGCCGCTGACCTCGCTCAAGCACGCGGGTGGACCCTGGGAGCTCGGTCTCGCCGAGACCCAGCAGACCCTCGTCCTCAACGGGTTGCGCGACCGGATCGTCGTCCAGGTCGATGGTCAGATCAAGACCGGTCGCGACGTCGTCATCGCGGCGCTGCTCGGAGCCGAGGAGTTCGGCTTTGCCACCGCGCCCCTCGTCGTGAGTGGCTGCATCCTCATGCGGGTGTGCCACCTCGACACGTGTCCCGTCGGCATCGCCACCCAGAACCCCGAACTGCGTTCGCGCTACACCGGCAAGCCGGAGTTCGTCGAGACCTTCTTCGAGTACGTCGCAGAGGAGGTCCGTGAGCACCTCGCGTCCCTCGGGTTCCGCAGCATCGAGGAGGCGATCGGGCAGATCACCGCGCTCGACACGAGCAAGGCCGTCGCCCACTGGAAGGCCGCAGGCCTCGACCTCTCTCCGATTCTCGCCGAGGTCGACAGCCCCGATGGCTCTGCGAAGCGCCACACGATCGGCCAGGATCACGGACTCGAGAAGGCACTCGACCACCAACTCATCGCCATCGCCCGCGAGGCCATCGATGACGGCACCCCCGTGACCGGCTCCGCGGCTGTCCGCAACGTCAACCGCACCGTCGGCACGATGCTGGGTCACGAGGTCACCCGGGTCCACTCCAACGGACTCCCGGACGGCACGATCGATCTCACCCTGCGCGGGTCGGCGGGCCAGAGTTTCGGCGCGTTCGTGCCCAAGGGCGTGACCCTGCGTCTCGTCGGGGACGCGAACGACTACGTCGGCAAGGGCCTCTCGGGTGGACGCATCATCGTCGCGCCCGACCCCAACGCGCCGCTCACGGCCGAGGACAACGTCATCGCCGGCAACGTGATCGGCTACGGCGCGACCTCGGGCGAGATCTTCCTGCGAGGCCGTGTCGGTGAGCGGTTCTGCGTGCGCAACTCCGGCATCACTGCCGTCGTCGAGGGCGTGGGTGACCACGGCCTCGAATACATGACTGGCGGCACAGTGCTCATCCTCGGGTCGACCGGCCGCAACGTCGCGGCCGGGATGTCAGGTGGCGTTGGTTATGTCCTGGACCTCGACGCCGCTCGAGTCAATGGCGAACTCGTCGACGTGTCTCCCTTGCGGGACAGCGACATCGCCGTCGTTCGCGACCTGCTCGAGCGTCATCGCAGCCACACCGGGTCGGCTGTTGCCACCCACCTGCTCGAGGACTGGGAGTCGGCGCGTCAGCGCTTCTCGCTCGTCCTTCCCCGCGACTACCAGCGAGTCCTTGACGTGCGCGCCGCTGCCGAGGCCGAGGGCCTCGACCTCGAAGGCGCTGAGGTCTGGGATCGCATCATGGAGGCTTCCCGTGCCTGATCCTCAAGGGTTTCTCAAGAACCGTGAGCGCGAGCTCCCGGCTCGTCGACCTGTCCCGGTCCGCATCAAGGACTGGCGCGAGGTCTACGAAGAGCAGGAGCTCGGACAGCTCCAGACGCAAGCCGGCCGATGCATGGACTGCGGGATCCCGTTCTGCCACAGCGGTTGTCCGCTCGGCAACCTCATCCCGGAGTGGAACGACCTCGCCCGCCAAGGTGACTGGCGGTCCGCGATCGAGCGTCTGCACGCGACCAACAACTTCCCTGAGTTCACCGGTCGCCTCTGCCCGGCGCCCTGCGAGACCGCGTGTGTGCTGGGCATCAACCAGCCGGCAGTGACGATCAAGCAGGTCGAGGTCACGACGATCGAGAAGGCCTTCGCCGACGGGGGAGTCACCCCTCGTCCGCCCGAGCGCCTGTCCGGCAAGACCGTCGCCGTGGTCGGTTCCGGTCCGGCCGGCCTCGCCGCCGCCCAGCAGCTCACCCGCGCCGGTCACACGGTCGCGGTCTATGAGCGCGCCGATCGCCCCGGCGGTCTGCTTCGCTACGGCATCCCCGAGTTCAAGATGGAGAAGTCGGTCGTGGACCGGCGCCTCCAGCAGATGCAGGCCGAGGGCACGCGTTTCCGCAGCTCTGTCGACGTCGGTGCCGATGTCACGTGGGAGCAGCTGCGTGCCCGCTACGACGCGGTTGTCATCGCCATGGGTGCCACGATTCCTCGTGACCTCGACGTGCCCGGCCGCAAGGTCGAGGGTGTTCTGCAGGCGATGGACTTCCTCCCGCCCGCCAACCGGGTCGCACTCGGTGAGACGGTCGATGGTCAGGTCACGGCAAAGGGCAAGGACGTCATCGTCATCGGCGGCGGCGACACCGGTGCTGACTGCATCGGCACCTCGCACCGTCAGGGCGCCAAGTCGGTCACGAGCCTGGAGATCATGCCGCAACCGGGGGACCAACGTGCTCCGGGGCAGCCGTGGCCGACCTATCCGATGACCTTCCGCGTGGCTTCCGCCCACGAGGAGGGCGGTGACCGCCTGTATGCCGTGAGCACCCAAGAGGTCGTCTCCGACGACCAGGGTCGCGTGAGTGGCCTTCGGGTTCACGAGGTCCGTCGCGGCGAGAACGGGTTCGAGCCGGTCGAGGGCACGGAGAAGGTCATTGCGACGCAGCTCGTGCTGCTCGCCATGGGATTCCTCGGACCGCAGACAGAGACGCTCGTGGCCCAGCTCGGGGTCGAGCTCGATGAGCGTTCCAACGTCCGTCGAGGCGCCGACTACATGTCCTCGGTGCCCGGAGTGTTCGTCGCTGGCGATGCCGGTCGCGGTCAGTCGCTCATTGTCTGGGCCATCGCCGAGGGCCGCGCCGCTGCGCACCACGTCGATGCGTGGCTGTCGGGCAAGCCGTCGCGATTGCCGCGTCCGGTGAACCCGACGGACCGTCCTCTCACTGTGTGACCCGCGTCACCGCGTAAACGGTTGCCTCGTTAGGATCGTGGGCATGCGCCGCGCCAAGATCGTTTGCACCCTGGGCCCCGCCACATCCTCCCCCGAGCAGCTCCGCGAGCTGGTCAAAGCGGGGATGGATGTGGCCCGGTTCAACCTCTCTCACGGTGACCTGGAGGAGCACGCCAAGGTCTACATGGATGTCCGTCGCGCGAGCGACGAGCTGGGTCACGCGGTCGGCATTCTTGCCGACCTGCAGGGTCCCAAGATCCGCACGGGGCGGTTCAAGGACGGCTCGGTCATGCTCGAGAACGGTGCCCGGTTCACGATTACGAACCGTGAAGTCGAGGGCACCAAGGACGAAGTCGGAACGACCTATGCCGGCCTGCCGGGCGATGTCTCGGCCGGCGACGCGATCCTCATCGACGACGGCAAGCTCGCCCTGACCGTGATCGAGTCCAACGACACCGACATCATCTGCGAGGTCGTCGAGGGCGGCGTTCTCAGCAACAACAAGGGCATCAACGTCCCGGGTGCGGCCATGAGTGTTCCCGCCCTGTCCGACAAGGACGAAGAAGACCTGCGCTGGGCCCTCAACACCAAGGTCGACATGATCGCCCTGTCGTTCGTGCGCAGTGCCGCCGACATCGAGCCGGTGCACCGCATCATGGACGAAATTGGCTACCGGATCCCGGTCATCGCCAAGATCGAGAAGCCCCAGGCCGTCGACAACCTCGACGAGATCGTCCGCGCCTTCGACGGGCTCATGGTCGCGCGTGGTGACCTTGGCGTCGAGATGCCGCTCGAGACGGTCCCGCTCGTCCAGAAGCGCGCCTGTGAGCTCGGTCGTCGCAACGCCAAGCCGGTCATCGTCGCGACCCAGGTGCTCGAGTCGATGATCACCAACAGCCGACCGACGCGGGCCGAGGCCAGCGATGCGGCCAACGCGGTGCTCGACGGTGCCGATGCCCTCATGCTGTCGGGCGAGACGAGTGTCGGGGCGCACCCGATCGAGGCCGTCACGACCATGGCCCGCATCATCGAGAACACCGAGGAGCACGGCCTCGGCCGGATCAGGCCGCTCGACACCAAGCCGAGGACCAAGGGTGGCGCCGTCACGGCCGCTGCGGCCGAGATCGGCGAGCTTCTCGGCTGCAAGTACCTCATCACCTTCACGGTGAGTGGTGACTCGTCTCGTCGGCTGGCGCGGGTCAGGCCGCGGATTCCCATGCTGGCCTTCACCCCGCACCAGTGGACGCGTTCCCAGCTTGCGCTCACCTGGGGTGTCGAAACCTTCATGACGGCCCCCGCCCGGCACACCGACCAGTTTGCGATGCAGGTCGATGAGGAGCTGCTCGCGTGCGGCAAGGCAGAGGAGGGCGACGTCGTGGTCATCGTGGCTGGCTCGCCCCCCGGCATCCCCGGCTCGACCAACGCCCTGCGGATTCACCGCATCGGTGACGCCATCAACAGGGTGGCCCCGGCATACGAGGACGTGGCCGGCGCACCGCAGAAGTGACGGCTGGTGGGGATGCGCACGCAGCCCCACCACCGACGTTAGAATGGTCGCGCACGCCCGCCGGGGTGGTGGAATGGCAGACACGGAGCACTCAAAATGCTTTGCTCGAAAGGGCGTGCGGGTTCAAGTCCCGCCCTCGGCACCCATGCGACTCACATGACATCCCGGGCGCGCGGGGCGGACGGTCCACGTGCCTGCGCGAGGCATTCACACCGTCCCCTAGGCTGACCCCGTGAGCACCGCGACCCCCGAAGCGCCCGGGACCCCCACACCGACCGCAAAGCGGATCCTTGTCGCCGAGGACGAGGCCATCATCCGGCTCGACCTGGCCGAGATGCTCGGGGAGGCCGGCTACGACGTTGTCGGCCAAGCCAGCAATGGTGAGCAGGCCGTCCAGATGGCGACGTCACTGCGTCCAGACCTCGTGGTCATGGACGTGAAGATGCCCGTCATGGATGGCATCACGGCGGCCGAGCAGATCGGCAAAGAGCGCATCTGCCCGGTCGTGATGCTCACGGCCTTCAGCCAGACCGAGCTCGTCGAGCGCGCTCGTGACGCGGGCGTCATGGCCTACATCGTCAAGCCCTTCACGGCCACCGACGTCATGCCGGCCATCGACATCGCGCTCTCACGCTGGGGCGAGCTCAAGACCCTCGAGTCCGAGGTGGCCGACCTCGGTGAGCGCCTCGAGACCCGCAAGTCTGTTGACCGCGCCAAGGGCGTGCTCATGGCCAAGCTCAAGATCACCGAGTCCGAGGCCTTCCGCTGGATCCAGAAGACCGCGATGGACCGCCGTATGGGTATGAAGGAAGTCGCGGACGCTGTCGTCGCCGGCATGGAGAAGGCCTGACCTTCGTCGGCTTCGCCCGACTTTGTCCCGCTTCGCCCGAGTTGCCAAGTCGGGTCGAGCGCCCCCTTATCGGGTGACCCGATACTGCGGCGAGGTGATCGCGTATGCCGGCCACACGGCATACACGCTTGTCTCACCTCAACGTCGTGTCACCTCAGGGTGATGACGAGCTGAGTGAGCAGCGGCGCGACGATCAGGGCCGGGAGCATGTCCGCGACCGGCACGTCCTTGATCCGCAGCAGCCGCAGACCGATGCCGGCGAGCATCAGCCCACCCGTGGCCGTCAGCGCGAGGATGTGCGGCTCGGGCAGCACGGAGCCGAGCAGGACGCCCACAACCGTCAGGGCACCCTGGACCACCGCCACTGACACGGCGGACAGCAGCACGCCGACCCCGAAGGTCGAGGCGAAGGCGAGAGCCGCGAAACCGTCGAGGACAGACTTCAGCAGGAGCTGGTCGATGCCACGACCCAGGCCGTCGGAGAGCGGCCCGAGGATCGTCAGTGGGCCGACGCAGAAGAGCAGCGATGCACCGAGCCAGCCCTCGATGAACTTCTCGCGCGCAGTTGTCCCACGAGTCGCGCCATCGGACGGGTCCGCGTCATCGGCGTCGGCGAGTGCGGGGGAGCGGCGTGCGAACCACGCCTCGATGATGCCGGCGAGCGACTCGAGACGGTCACCGATGCGCAGGAGGGACCCTGCGATCGAGCCGATGAGGAGTGAGCCGAGGACGATGAGGACGGGAGCGCCGGCGCCAGTGGCATCGGACAGGGCGCGGTCGGTGACGCTCACTGCCGACAGCCCGGCCATGAGCAGCGTCGTGAGCCCGAGGCAGTCGGTGACGACGGAGCGAGTGCGGTCCGGAAAGCGGTGCCCCACAGCCATGCCCAACAGCGCCCCGACGACGACGGTGACGACGTTGATGACGGTTCCGAGACCGGGGAACGAGGGATCCACGGCGCTGACTCTACTTCCGCATTCAACGATCTTGCCCAAGGACTACCGCGCGGGGCTACGGACCCGTAGGGTCGTGACCGTCAACCGCGCAGGGGGCTGTGAGGTTCGAGGAGGCGCCGATGGCGCGCAGCATGGTCGAGGTCGCAGCGGTCCCACAGGACGAGATGCGGGACTTTGTCGGGCTCTGGCTGGCATCCAAGATCGATGCCGGCGTCCCTCTTGAGGTGGCGACACGGTTCGCAAATGACGGACGGCTCGAGCTGGCCCTCAGTCGCCCGGACGTCTTCGCCCACCTGGCTCGCATCGACGGCCGCCCCGTCGGCTTCGTCGTGTCCACCGAGAACCCGTTCGGGCTCCAGCCGGAGCCTGAGATCGCGATCGAGCTCCTCTTCGTCGACCCGGCATCGCGCCGCCACGGTGTGGCCCGCGCCCTGATCTCGTCGGTCGCCTCGCTGGCCGAGCGCACCGGGTCAGAGGTCGTCGTCAGCAACGTCCCGACCCAGAGCCGTGAGGCACACCGGTTCTTTGCCCGACTCGGTTTCTCGTCGGTCCTGGTGCGCCGAGTCGTCGGCACGACTCAGCTGCGGCGCCGACTTGCCCCTCAGGGCACCGTCGCCAACGCGGCGGTCGACACCCTGATCCGACGCCGTCGGTCGCTGCGTTCGATCGCGTCACGCGCCAGCTAGAGAGGCGACGAGGCCTTCAGCTGCCTGGCGGCGCCTGGCGGATGAGGCACGTGAGGCGCGACGTGCAGACCCGCTTGCCGTCCTCGTCGGTGACGACGATCTCCCACGCGCTCAGGGTGTTTCCGAGGGTCAGCGGCGTCGCCACTCCCGTGACCAGCCCGGACCGCGCCGCGCGGTGGTGGGTCGCGTTGATGTCGGTGCCGACCACGATCCGGTCCGCACCCGCATGGATGGCGGCACCGATGGAACCGAGCGTCTCGGCCAGCACGACCGACGCTCCACCGTGGAGCAGTCCATAGGGCTGGGTGTTGCCCTCGACCGGCATCGTCGCGACCACGCGTTCCAGCGTGGCCTCGGTGATCTCGATCCCCATCCGGTGCATGAGGGAGTTCGGGTTGAGGGACCCAATCTGCTCAACGAGGGGCATGAGGTCCTGCGATGAGTGACTGGCTGCGTTGTCCGTGGTGCTGCTCATGTGTGGTCGCCTTCACTGGTGTCGGGGGCTGGCCATAGGCTGCCATGCGTGAGTCGCCTCCTTGTTCTTGACGGTCATTCCCTCGCCTATCGCGCGTTCTTCGCCCTTCCGGTGGAGAACTTCTCGACGAGCACGGGTCAGCACACCAACGGCGTCTACGGGTTCACGTCGATGCTCATCAACGTGCTGCGCGACGAGAACCCCACCCACATTGCCGTCGCGTTCGACGTGTCCCGGCAGACCTTCCGTTCGGAGGAGTACCCCGACTACAAGGCGACCCGGTCGGCCACGCCGAGCGAGTTCCAGGGGCAGGTTGCGTTGGTCCGTGAGGTGCTTGACGCGCTGCGGATCAAGCACGTGCAGGTCGACGGGTTCGAGGCCGATGACGTCATCGCCACGCTGACGACGATGGCCGAGGCCGAGGGCATGGAGGTCGTCATCGTCACGGGCGACCGCGACGCCTTCCAGCTCGTGACAAAGAACGTCTCGTTGATCTATCCGGTGCGCGGCGTCTCGGACGTGTGGCGGATGGACCCCAAGGCCGTGGAGGAGAAGTACCTCGTCGCGCCCGAGCGCTACAGCGACCTCGCTGCCCTCGTCGGCGAGACGAGCGACAACCTCCCGGGTGTCCCCGGGGTCGGCCCCAAGACTGCGGCCAAGTGGCTCGGCCTCTATGGCGACCTCCAGGGCGTCGTCGCCCACGCCGACGAGATCAAGGGCAAGGCGGGGGAGTCGCTGCGCGAGCACCTCAATGGCGTCCTGCGCAACCGTCGCCTCAACCAGCTCGTGCGCGACCTCTCATTGCCCGTGACGATCGCCGAGCTGGAGCGAGCCACGTGGGACCGTGAAGAGGTCCACAAGGTCTTTGACGGACTCGAGTTCCGGGTCCTGCGTGAGCGTCTCTTCGACACCTTCGACGCGACACCGGACGAGGCCGAGGGTGGCTTCGACCTCGACGCGTCCGTCCTGACGTCGGCCGAGGTCAAGCCCTGGCTCGACGAGCACGCGACGACGGAGCCGACCGGTGTCCACGTCGTCGGCGCCTGGGGCCGGGGGACCGGTGACGTCACGGCAGTGGCGTTGGCGACGGCAGGCGACGCCGCGGCATACATCGATGTTGCCGATCTCGACGAGAGCGGCGAGAAGGCGTTGGTCGACTGGCTGGCCGACGCGGAGCGTCCCAAGATCCTGCACGACGCCAAGGGTCCGATGCACGCCTTGCAAGCAAGGGGTATGCCGTTGCGCGGGGTCACGATGGACACCGCCCTTGCCGCTTATCTCGTGAAGCCCGACCAACGCAGCTTTGACCTCGCTGACCTCGTGGTCCGTCACCTCGGGCGCGAGCTCAAGGCCGAGGAGCACCCAGGCGGTCAAGGCATGCTCGATATCGGTGCTGAGGATGACGTGGTCGGGCAGGACGCGATGGTCCGGGCCCGGGCCGTCCTCGACCTGTCCGTTCCGTTGAGCGAGCAGCTCGAAGCGACCGGCGGCACCGAGCTGCTCCGCGACATCGAGCTGCCCCTCGTCGACATCCTCGGGGCGATGGAGCGCACCGGCATCGCCGTCGACACCGACGCCCTCAGCGCTCTTGAGGCTGACTTCGCCGCCAAGGTCCGAGAGGCCCAGCTCGACGCCTACGACGCCATCGGTGGCGACGAGATCAACCTCGGCTCGCCCAAGCAACTGCAGACGGTCCTCTTCGAGACGCTCGGTCTGCCCAAGACGCGCAAGACCAAGACGGGTTACACGACCGACGCGGATGCGCTCACCGATCTCTATGCCAAGACCGAGCACCCGTTCCTCGAGGCGATGCTCCGTCACCGCGACGCCATGCGCCTGCGCGTCACGGTTGAGGGGCTCATCAAGTCGGTGGCCGAGGACCAGCGGATCCACACGACCTACATCCAGACCATCGCCGCCACGGGGCGCCTCAGTTCGACCGACCCCAACCTCCAGAACGTGCCGATCCGCACGGAGGCCGGCCGGCGCATCCGCGAGGTCTTCGTCGTGGGCAAGGGCTACGAGTCCCTGATGAGCGCGGACTACAGCCAGATCGAGATGCGGATCATGGCGCACCTGTCCGGCGACGAGGGCCTCATCGAGGCGTTCCGCACCGGCGAGGACCTGCACCGGTTCGTCGGGGCACGCGTCTTCGGCGTCGAACCCGAGGACGTCACGGCCGAGATGCGCAGCAAGGTCAAGGCGATGAGCTACGGCCTCGCCTACGGCCTGTCGGCGTTCGGGCTGTCCAAACAGCTGTCCATCTCGACGGGGGAGGCGCAGGGACTCATGGATGAGTACTTCGCGCGCTTCGGTGGGGTGCGTGACTACCTGCGCGAGATCGTCGGCCAGGCCCGCGGGACCGGCTACACCGAGACGATGCTCGGTCGCCGCCGCTATCTGCCCGATCTCACCAGCGACAACCGTCAACGTCGTGAGATGGCCGAGCGGATGGCTCTCAACGCGCCGATCCAGGGCTCGGCCGCCGACATCATCAAGCTCGCGATGAAGGGCGTCGATGGCGCACTCCGCGAGTCCGGCGCGAAGTCACGCATGCTGCTCCAGGTCCACGACGAGCTCGTGCTCGAGGTGGCTGCGGGGGAGCGCGAGGACGTCGAGGCGCTGGTGCGCACCGAGATGGGACGCGCCATCGAGATGGACGTCCCGCTCGACGTCAGTGTTGGGCTGGGCCGGAGCTGGCACGACGCGGCACACTGACCGCCACACCGACGGCCGCCACGATGAGCGACGCGACGAGGAAGGTCGTGGCGACCTCGGCGACGGAGTCGTGGCGCCACAGGACGACAACGACGGTCGCCAGGCCAACGGCGGCCCACACGAGGTAGCCGACGACATGCCGACCGCGGGCCGCGCCCCAGAAGACGAGCACCTGAGTGAGCGCCCAGGCTCCGCCGAGCGCGGTGAAGGCCGGCACGAGGCTGGCGAGATGCGCGTATGCCGTTCCGCCGACGATGCGGACCAGCGGACCTGAGAGCAGGGCCGAAAACGTGACGCCGACCGCAACGATGGCCGCAGTCCCGCCGAGTGCCACGAAGAGCGGACGCAATCCCTTGGTCCGGGACATGTGTGGAAACAACACCGTCGCGAGGAAGGCCGGTCCCCAGAAGGCGGCCTTCGCGAAGAGGCTGAGGACGGCATACGCGCCCGAGTCGTCACCGGACAGGACGTGACGCGCGACGGGGGTGTCGATGGTGGACGCGACGAGTAGCGCCGAGGTGCCGGCCATCCCGGCCAGGACTCGTCGAACCTGCGTGGGCACGTCGGCATGCATCGTGCGGCCCAGGTGGCCACGCATGAGGAGGATCACGCCGAGGGCCAAGGCCCACGAGGCGACGGCCGTCAGTGCCATGACTCCGGTGACGCCCCAGCCGAGCCACGCCGCGAGCGCACCGCCGGTCGCGCGCGCGACGGATGCGACGGCATACACCGTGCCGAGGGCGACGAAGCGTTCGGCGCCCTGAAGGCTGCCCTGGACGGCAGCGGTCAGGCACGTGGGGAGCATCGACGCGGCGACAAGGAGGACGGGCGACGGACCATCGAGATGCAGCAGGGGAACGATCACCGGGGTGAGCAGGGCGACGACCACCGTGACGATGATGCCGACCAAAGCGCCGGTGCGCAGTGCGGTGGCCTGTGCGTCAGGGCGGTGCAGGGCGACGCGCCACGCGCTGACGAGCTGGGTCGACAGGGCCGCGACACCGGCGATGATGACGAGGTTGAGGAGCGAGGCGACTGCGCCGAGTTCGTCGGCGCCAAGCTCACGATTGAGGACGAGGAAGAGCCCGTAGCCGAAGACGTTGGCCAGGAGCGTGCCAGCGCCCACAGCCCCCATCCCGAGACTCGCACCCTTTCTCGCACGTCCCGTCAGTCGGGCCACAGCTCAAGCAAGACGTCTTGGCACAGCGGCCTGCGCGCGTCGCCCAGTGGCCGACCGAACCTCACGACACGGGCTCGGGGGCAGACCGCGCGGATGGCTTCAAGGACGTCGAGATTCGACCGAGAAGTGTCTCTGGCGAGGCCGAGTTCGATGAGGAGGAACCGCGTCCGCCGCATGAGGGCATGGGCGCCCTGCAGTGCCTCGAGCTCGAATCCCTCTACGTCGATCTTCAGGAGGTCGACTTCCCCGACGGCTTCGGTCAGGTCGTCGAGTGGGGACACCTCCACGTCCACAGTTCCAACGATGTCGTACCCCGCGAGCCCGTCGCGTCGAAGGGTCGACATGACGGGAAGCACGGCACGGCCCAACGGCAGGATGTCGTGCCTGGCACCAGCAGCTGCGCAAGCTGTCGTGACACTGGTCGCAGCCGCGAGGTTGGCGGCGAGTCGCGTGTGAATCTCGGGATCGGGTTCGATGGCGAGAATGGAGGCAGTCGGCGCGAAGAGGAGCACGGCTGCAGAGAACTGCCCAATATTTGCCCCCACGTCGACGATCACGGGACGATCCTTGCTCAGGACCTCCAGGACGACGTCGTCGTGAACGTCGCAAACGCTGCTTTGCAGGGTGCCGACGTCGTTCGTGGTCTGGACAGCGAGCCTCAAGGCGCCCACGTGCATCGTGGCCGACTTCCCGAAGGCCAGCAAAGCCAGTGCTCCGGCCTTGGACCGGAGGAGGTGCCAGCGGGCCGAGACCGGGAGGGCGGCGAGGGAAAGAGTGCGACGGTCGAGTGCGGTCGACTGGACGGTCATTCCCAGCGCCACCGTCGCCGCTCCCCGTCGCCGAGGGTGAGTTGTCATTGGCGGTTATGTTAGTACCAACCAGTAGCCGACGTTCGGAGAGAAGTGAAGAAGACGCGCCGAGTTCCACGAGTTGGTCGCTGGGCCAGTCTTTCCCTCTCTCCAGTCACCCTGTGGCTCACGGCACTCTCGGCACTGTTGGCCATCGTGGTGCTGGCCAATGACTTCGGCATTCTTACCCCGGACACCAAGCCAGAGATCTTCCTGGCACCGGCACGTACTGCGGCTCGATTTGCCTCCGCTTGGCTTGACACCCCAAATCTGGGCACGCCGAACTTCAATGTCGGCAACTTCCTCGTGGCTGCGATCTTCTCTGTTCTCGATCTCGTGGGCCTTCCAGCGTGGCTGATCATGCGCCTCTGGCGCATGGGCCTGCTCCTGCTCGCGGCGTGGGGCGCACGACTCGTGCTGCGTGAATTGCTCGGTCAGGGGGCATCCTCTCGTTTCACGAACATGGCCTCCCTCGGGGCAGCCATCGCCTACGCCGCGAACCCCTACGTACTTGTCGGGGGCGCGACGACCCCGACACTCCTTCCCTACGCGCTGCTTCCGTGGTTGGTTGTGTGCTGGCTCCGCGGCTTTCGGGAGCCGTCGTGGAGATGGGCAGTGGCGTCGGCGTTGGTCCTTGCGGCTATGAGTGGAATCAATGCTGGCGTGGTACCGCTCATTCAGCTCATCGTTCTCGTTCCCATTGCACTTCATGCGTGCCTCATCGAACGCCATCGGTTTCGTGACGTCCTGTGGCTCGTCCTTCGGACGGGCATGATCTATGTCGCTCTCTCGGCGTACTGGCTGGTCCCAGCGCTCATGGCCATCTCCGTGGGCAGTTCGATCGCGGCCGGCACCGAGAGTCTCGAGGCCATCAACATGGCCAACTCCTTCCCCGAGGTGCTGCGAGGTTTGGGGATGTGGACTCTCTACGGCGCCGACGGCAATGGCTGGTTCGACCCCGGCCACATCTCCTTCGTACTCGCCCCTCTCGTGGTCCTGCTCTCCTTTGGTGGCCCAATCATCGCTGGGCTGGGGGTCCGGCTCAGCCGTTCACCGGGCCGACTCTTCGGCACGGTGTCGGTCCTCACGGGCGCGCTCGTCATGGTCGGTTCCTTCCCTTTCCACGACCAGACCCCCTGGGGGCGAGCGCTCGGCATGACGATCGAGACGGTGCCCGGGTTGATCGCCTTCCGCACCACCAACAAAGCGGGTGCCGTTCTGGAGCTGGGAATGGCGGTGCTTGTCGGCCTTGGGGTGATGGGGATCGCACCGTGGGTGCGGTCGGTCTGGGTTCGGCTGGTCGCCGGGCTGGGAGGCGTGATCATCGTTGCCGGATCGGTCTTCCCCGCGTTGACCGGTGATCTCTATCACGTTCCGATGGACCTGCCGAAGTACTGGAACGAGGCTGCGGACGTCGTCAACGCCCGTGGCGCTGACAGTCGCGTGCTCATGGTTCCGGGCACCGGTCTGCCCGCGTACTCGTGGGGCTACTTCGGTCCGGACGAGATCGGCCCATCGCTCTTCCGACGGCCCTTCGTGTACCGCAGTGCCTCGCCCTCCGGTGGCAGCTACGCATCGAACCTGCTCGCAGGCGTCGATATGCGGTTGCATCAGGGAACCCTGCCCCCAGGCACGGTCTCAACCCTCGCGGCCTATCTCGGGGTCGGAGACGTTGTCGGTCGCTACGACGTCCGCGGCACAGGAGACATCGGCGCCAGGGTTGAGTCCGCCCTCAATGCCGACCCTGGCCTGGGCGCGCCGCAGGGCTTCGGACCCGAGGGCACGGGTCACGGCGCCCCTGCGCCGGCGACGGTGCGCCCCGTCGCAGGTCCGCTCCCGAGCACGTCTGCCACTGCACGGTCGGCCCGCGGGAGTCTCATCGTCGACGGGGCAGGAGCCGCCCTGCCCAACCTCCAGAGTGCCGGCCTGCTCTCGGGCCGTCCAGGCATCCTTCTGGCGGGCGGCCTGACAAATGGCGAGTTGGAGGAGGCGCTCGGCGACGAAGGTCGGGTCGTCCTCACCGACAGCAACGGCCGACGCGAGGCGAGCAATCACAACCCCGCGCAGAGCGGCGCGTTGCTCAGCGCGAACGAGGACCCACAGTCCACCCGGGCGCTCTTCGACACTTCGGACCAGACGGTCGCCGTCGTCAGGGGCAACGCTCGGGTCACAGCTGCAGGTCAGGGTTTGCTCTTCGGTCCGCACGCTACGGGACAGGTGACGCAGGCGTTCGACGGAGATCGGACCACGGGGTGGCAGTTCGGCAACTTCGGATCGGGGGTCGGAAACTCGGCCCTTGTGCGACTGAACCAGCCGCGCGAGGTCGGGACCATCTCCTTGTCGCCGATGCAGGGCGGAGCGAACCGGATCACCTCAGCCCGGGTCACGGCGTCCAAGGGTGGAGGCCTCGTGACCAAGGACGTGACCTTCGAGAGCTGGAACACCTTCCCCGCCAAGGTCGATCTCGGCCCGGGCGTCGTATCGGCGATCAACATCGAGGTGACCGGAGTGGACGGCTCCGACGATGGGCCTGTCGGCTTCTCCGAGATCGTGGTCCCAGGCGTCAACGTACGCAAGGTTGGGGTCCTTCCACGTGGCCTTGTCAGCCGGATCGACACCGCGGCTCGGGCAGCTGGACTCGACCCCGCGGACATTCCGCTCGACGTGGTGATGCGACGAAGCGTGGGGGACGCCAACGGGCTGAGCGCCGAAGAACACCGACTCGAGCGTGAGTTCACTCTGGCGGACAAGCGCCAGTTCACGACATCGGGAACCGTCCGACTGGCGGGAGGAGCGTCGGACAGCCGCATCGATGCACTGTCGGGCCGTCGGGGGGACATCCAAGCCGAGTCGAGCTCGCGAGCGTTCAACAACCCGAACGCAAGGGCATCCCAAGCATTTGATGACACCGGAGGGGAGCCGGACCGGTCCACCGCCTGGGTGCCCAACGAGCCAGTCTTGGGTGAGTGGATCACCTTGAAGTTCCCCGAGCGGCGCCTGTCATCGTTTTCTGTCACGCAGGGGGCGGTGGGCGCTCGTGCAACCAAGGCTCTCGTCTCCGTCAACGACGGTGAGCCCTTCGAGGTGGAACTCGGCGCAGGCACCCACCGCGTTCAGCTACCCGACCCCGTCGACGCGAGTCGGGTGCGCATACTTCTCGCCGAGCGGGAGGGCGTCGGCTTCGTGCGCATCGAGGACATCGGGCTTCCCCGTGTGCCGGCGCCCTCGGGGACACCGGAGCGCTGCGCGGTCGTCGGGTCGGTCGACGGTGAGCCAGTGCGCGCAGATATCGGCGCGATGTTCCCGAGGCTCCTGGAGGGCGAGGCAGTGCCCTTCGTCGGCTGTGAACCGTCTTTGGTGCTCGACCAAGGACGCCACGATGTGGGTTCGGTGAGCGACTTCGCGATCGACGACCTTCGCTTCGCGTCCACGCCAAGAGATGCCCCCGTCGGGACGCCACCTGGCGTCGAGGTGCTCAAGCATGGATCCGCTTCGATGGACCTGCGTATCACGGGCAACTGCTCGCCGTGCTTCGTCTCTTCTGGGCAGTCCTTTGACGAAGGGTGGGAGGCGTACTCCGGAGGGAAGAATCTCGGCAAACCCGTCGTGATCGATGCGTTCGCCGCGGGGTGGCGAGTCAACGCTGCCCCGGGGGACGTCATCCACATCACTTTCGGTCCCGCCAAGGCCGCGCTGGCCGCTTGGCTGGTCACTGCTGCGGCGTTGCTCTTCTGCCTTGGCCTGCTGGCCGCCGGGGTGTGGCGCCCCCGCTCCAAGAGCGGCACTTCAGCGAGGCCTGTCGCTGAGGACGTGGTGGTGAAGCCGGTATGAATGCCCCCTCACGTCCACGTCTTCGCACCGCTCTGGGGTGCGCCGCCATCACCGTGCTGGTCTGGGCCACGGTGGGCGGATGGGCTGCCCTCGGGGCGGGAGCCCTGCTTGTCTACGATCGTGTCTTCGCGCCTGACCGGAGGTTTCTGGCGACCGCGACAGTGATCCTGCTCATGGCTATCCCGGTGGTGTGGCTGCTCGGCTCTAGTATTCCGCTCGACTCGCCGTCGACACGACTGCAGGACAACACGGCCGCCCACCAGTTGGGTGGTCTCGCGATCTGGATGCTCTGTGTCGCCGCCTGGCTCGACATATCACCGCTGGAAAGGGAGCAAAGATGACTTCGGTCGAAACCACTCCGGCCTGGCCGATCCGGCTGCTCCGCGTGGCCACTCTGCTTCTTTTCGGTGGCGCTCTTCTCGTCTGGCTCGTACCCATGAGTGTGCCCGTCAAGAACTTGCAGCCGTTTGGTTGCGGCTCCCCATCCGCTCCGATGCCGGGCAACCTCGCCAAGGCCATCTGCAGCGACGACGTCTCGGAGGCGCGGTACTTCGCATATGCCCTGCTGGCCGCAGCCGCGCTGCTCCTGCTATTGAGTGAACTCATCGTTCCGTGGTTGTCAGATCTGGCTGCTGTTCGTGGCCTGGCCGTGGTCGCCCCACTTGCCCTCCCACTGACGGCCCTCTCCTTTGCCGCCCTGTTCACCCCTGTCGGTACCGAGGCCTCAGATGGAGCGCTCATCAGGTGTGGCACGGCCCTCAACCCCACGACCGAACCTTTCATGCGTGGCACCTGCGGCCTCCTTCCGGAGCGTCAGAAGACCCTCGCCATCGGGGGCATGACCCTGTCAGTGCTGCTCCTCGCTGGCGGTTGCTACGTGGCCAGTGGTAGGCCGAAACGTGAGGAGGCGGATCGCCTCACCGACGACGACGCGACGGGCGACGCGGTGGTGAGTGTCGAAGATGGCACGCAGACCCACGAGACGAGAAGGCACCGAGCATGACTTTCGAGCAGTACTACCAAGGCAACGTGACGTACATCTCGCGGGTCGACCCCCGCCTCGGACGGATCATCGAGCTCGCGGCTGAACTGCGACCCGAGTCCCTTCTCGACATCGGCTGTGGTCGCGGATTCCTCCTCGATCGCTTCGCCGACGCCGGCCTCGTCGGCCTCACGGGTGTGGACGTCTATGGCGACGTCACGAGCGACCGATGGGACTACGCCCGTGGCGATGTGACCCAACGGCTCCCGTTCGACGACGCATCATTCGGCTGCGTCGTGGCGGGCGAGATCATCGAGCACGTGCCCGATCCCGACAGCTTCCTGCGCGAGATCCGTCGGGTGCTCGTACCCGGAGGGACGCTCATCATCTCGACGCCCAACATGGTGTCCTGGGCCAACCGCGTCCTCGTCCCGCTCGGCGTGCAACCCCTTGGGACCGAGACGAGCAGTGAGGTTGCGCTGGGGCGCAAGCACCGCGTTCTGGGTCAGGGCAACCAGGTGCAGGGACACCTCAAGGTGTTCACGCACCGAGCGCTCAAGGAGATCCTCGAGCGCTACGGCTTCGACGTCATCCGTCAGGAGGGCGTGCCAGCCTTCTTCCCGCCGCCACTGGACAAATTCGACAAGCTGGTTTCGCGACGCCTCGTGCACATCGCGTCCGGGTTGCTCTACGTCGCGACGGCGCCCACCGGGCCGTGGCCGACACCACCGAGCGGTCGACGCCACGCAGGCTGCTGAGGCGGTTCCCGCGGCTGCGGGAGCAGCTCACATGGGTTTGAGCTGCTCCTCGATCGTACGGAGCTGTCCCGCCATCCAGCGCCAGACCCATTGGCTGCCCGCAGGCGACCAGTGCACACCGTCGACGCGAAGTTTGACCCCACCGACCACCTCTTCGTACCTGCCATCGGGACAGACCGCGGACCGAAGGTCCATCAAATGCACCTCAGGGTGAGTGCGAGCAAAGTTCCTGATGACGCCGTTGAGCCAGTCTTGACGGGTCACATCGTTGACAACCCTGTAATTCTCATCGAGACCTGTGTTGGGTTTGTCGTAGCACGGGATCGTCGTGATGGCCACGGCCTGCGACGTCTCACCGAGGTCGTTGGTCGTTGTCTCCATCCATTCGAGAAGCGCGTCGCGGTACTCAGGGGTTCCGAACGCGTAGTCGTTCCTGTTGGAATCGTGGTGGTCGAAGAGCTCGAGATTGCCAGGCATCATCACCGAGATCTTGGGCTTGAGCCGTTGGACGGTTTCCCTCCACTCGGCCGGCCAATCTCGGCACACTGGATTGACCGGCTCCTTTTGGCCGAAGACCACCAAGCCGCCCGGGAACTGTCCGCAGCCGAGTTTCGTCGAACCGGAGACATCGAGGCCAAGCGCTGGGTCGGGGGGATTGTCGTGATGCATGTTCCAAGCGACGCTGTCCCCGAGGAGGAACACCGGGAGCGTGGGACCTGTCGGCGCCACATCCGACGACTGGGGTGCCGGTCCGACGAGGTTGTCGGAGGAAAGCTCTGGACGGGCAGCACGAGCTCCGGTGCTGAGCACCGTGACCGCGAGGCTGAATGCCAAGGCTGCACCGACGGCACTCACGACGCGCCGACTCCACACGGACTCACCCCGGCGGGGCCGCCACTCGCGGACCGGCTTCTCGACCCACACGTAGGACATGGTGGAGACGAGCAGCGTCAAGGCAATGCGGATGGCGAGAAGTGGCTTGCCCTCGGCGCCGGTGCGTTCTGGAGTGAGGATGACGAAGATGACCCAGTGCCACAGGTAGATCCCGTAGGACGCGAGCCCGATCCAACGAAGAGGTCCCACAGACAGGAGGCTGGTGACGGGGTTGACGCTGGGATGGGCGACAGCGACCACCAGCGCTGCGGCGGCCAGGGCCGCGACGAGGAACCCGCCCCGATACATCCACGGAGCGCTGTCGGAGCCGAACGCGCCGAATGCACCGACCCCGAGAAGTCCCACGACCCCGAGTGCGGCAGCCAGCCTGCCGCCAGATCCACCCCGGTCCGTCCACCACCCGCGAGAGACGGCGAGGCCCGCCGCGGCAGCGCCGACGAGCAGGGCCTGTGCCCTCGTGTCGGTGCCGTAGTAGACGCGTGACGGATCGAGGCCTGGCTCGTACATGGCAAACATCAGTCCGGCCGACACCACTGCGGCGCCGGCGCACACCGCCCCGATCACCAAGGGGGCCTTTTCCTTGGAGCCCTTGGCGAGGTATCGAGCCAGGACGAACACGACGATCGGCCAGACCAAGTAGAACTGTTCCTCGATCGCCAGTGACCAGGTGTGAAGCAGGGGAGTGGGGGTGGCGTACTGCTCGAAGTAGGACACGCCGTTGACGACAAAGCGCCAGTTCGCCACGTAGAACAGGGCGGACAACATGTCTCCCCGCAGACGCTCTCGGGTGATATCCGGAGCCATCCATGCGGCATACGCGGCAACGACGATCAGGACGAGGACGAGGGCTGGGAGGAGTCGGCGAGCCCTGCGGAACCAGAATGCAGCGACGTCGATCCGGTCAGTGGTGCTCCATTCCACCAAGAGCAGGCTGGTGATCAGGAAGCCGGACAACACGAAGAAGACATCGACCCCGAGAAAGCCTCCGGGTAGGGACCGCACGCCCCCGTGGTACAGCAGGACCAGCAACACCGCGATGGCGCGCACGCCATCGAGGGCCGGGCGGTGGGGCAACTCTGCGCGCAACGTCTACTCCTGAGTAGGAACCGTCCCAGATCCTATGTGGAATGGACTGGCAATCCAGTCCCATGAGGCATAGTCGACACCGACCGTTCCGACGTGGGATGGCAAACCCTGGAGGAATACCGCGTGCCCACCCGACCCGTCGTGTCCGTCGTCGTGCCGACGAAGAACGTCGAACGGACGATGGAACGATGCCTGCGCTCCATCGTCGGTCAGAGCTGGGACGCGACCGAACTCGTCGTCATCGACAACTTCAGCGACGACCGGACCTTCGAGATCGCGCAAGAGTACGCCGACATCGCCATCCAGGCCGGCCCGGAGCGGAGCGCCCAGCGCAACCTCGGCATCGAGAAGGCGACGGGGGACTACATCCTGTGGATTGACGCCGACATGGTGCTGACCCCGCACGTCATCGAGGATGCGGTCCGCGCCGCCGAAGAGACGGGGAGCAGTGCTGTCTTCATCCCCGAGGAGACGGTGGGCGATGGCTTCCTGACCGCGTGCCGCACCCTCGAGCGCAAATGCTACGTCGGCGAGGAGATGATCGAGGCGCCCCGCCTCATCCGACGCGACTTCTTCGCCCAACATGGTGGGTTCGTCCTCACCGTCGCCGGGCAGGAGGACGCCGACCTGCGGATGCGGCTGCTCCGGAATGGCCTGTCAATGACCCACATCGACACGCCCATCCTTCATGACGAGGGTCGGTTGACGTTCAGTGACGTCATGCGCAAACGCTACTACTACGGCCAGTCGCTGCCCGCATACAACGACGCCCAGCCGGGAGCCATCCGGGCGCAAGGGCTGGCGACGATGAGGGCCTATTGGCGAGGGCTTCCGACACTGGCCGGCGATCCGGTCCATGCCGTTGCACTGGGTGGATTGCGTGTGGCGGAAGGCGTCGCCTACGCCCTCGGTGCGGCCAAAGCGTCTCGTTCGAAGTGACCGTCAGGGCGCCGCAACGCTGGCTTCCTGAGTTGGTGTCCGTCGTGCAGGCTCTGCTCGTGCTCGGGCCGGCGCTCGGCCCCGGCGTGGTCGTCGCCTACGACATGCCGTGGTCACCGGATGCGCGGTGGACGCCGTTCGTCCTGGGGCAGGACACCCCGGCGCCGCGCGTCGTACCCAGCGATGCCGTCATGGTGCTCCTCGGCAAGGTTTTGGGGGCAGGTCTGGCCCAGTCCATCGTCCTTGTGGCGATCCTCGTCGGGTTGGCGCTGGGTGCTGTCGCCCTGTCGGACGAGCTCGCTCCCGGCATGGGCGTGGCTGGTCGATGTGCCTGTGCCGTGGCGGCAGTGTGGAATCCCTTTGTTTCCGAGCGGCTGGTCATCGGTCAGTGGGTTGTCGTCCTGGGTCTCGCGGTTCTTCCTTGGGCACTGCGTGCGACCCTTCGCGCTCTGGGCGGCAAAGGCAGTCTGTATGCCGTGGGGCTGGCTCTGCTCGTTGCTGGGGTGGGTGGGGTCAACACCGTCGTCATCGTGTCGCTGGCCGTGATCCCCGTCGTGCTGGGCGCGTTCCTCACCCAACGCTCCCGTCGAGCGACACAGGTCCTCGCGCTGGCGGTCGCAGTGACGATCGGTGCGTCGGCGGTCTGGGCCCTTCCTTCCCTGCTCGCCGGTGCGCGGGTGTCCGGCGAGAGTGCGGAAGCCTTTGCGCCCACCTCTGACACCCCGTTGGGTGTGTGGGGCTCCCTGCTCAGCGGTGGTGGCTTCTGGAACGGAGCGTCGCACCCCGACGCTCGTGGTGTTCCCCTCATTGCTGTCCTCGCCGCGCTGCTGTCGGTGGCTGCGGTGGCCTGCCTGGCTGTCGAGCTCAGACGGCACAGGCAGTGGTTGCTCACCGTCCCGATCCTCGTGGGGGCCACCCTGGTCGTGCTGAGCGCGCTGCCCTTGACCCGCGCGTTGTGGACCGTACTTGTCACAGACGTCCCGGGAGGAGGAGCGTTGCGTGACAGCCAGAAGCTCCTTGCGATCTGGGTGCTGGGGATTGCGCTGGGCACGGGCCTGCTCCTTGACCGTGTCCTGGCGACGGTTCCTCGCTCCTTGGCTGGCCCCGTGACCGTGGGCACGATCGGACTCATCCTCCTTCTCTCGCCGCAGATGTTCTGGGGCATTGGCGGCCGCCTCGACGCGGTGAGAGTGCCCGAGGGGTACCGCGCGGCCGCTGGTCACCTGTCCGCGCTGCCCCCAGGGGAGGTGGGGCTGCTCCCATGGAACCAATACCGTCGATACGCGTGGAACGACAGCCGTGTCTCCCTAACTCTCGGTCCTCGCGTCATCGACCAACTGGTCCTCTTCGATGACTCCCTGCCCCTGCGCGAGCAGTCCGTGGCTGGGGAGAGCCCGCGGTCGGCGCGGGTCTCGGCACGGATTGCTGGGGGAACCACCCCCGTCGCTGCACTCGGGGCCGAGGGTGTGCGCTACCTCGCTGCCGAGCTGGACACCGGACTTGATCTCGACGTCGAGGCCGTGCGGGGCGCCGGACGGGTAGTCGTGGACGACCCCACCTTGCTCGTGGTCGACATGGGTTCTCGAGACGTCCATCCGATTCCAGCAGGGTGGGCTGGCTGGGTCGGCTGGCTCCTCTCGGCCCTGACCGGAGTTGCGCTCATCACATGGGGTGTTGTTGGCAGTGTCGGCCGTAGGTTACCCACGGGTCTGCTAACCTTCCGGCCATGATGACTTCCGCTGCTGCCATCGGCTCGACGATCACGGGCGTTGTGCTGGCCATTGTCGCCGTTGTCGGTGGCGTCTCCGCCGTGACCCCGTCGGCGAACTCCGCCGCGAAGAGCGAGCAGGTCGTCAACTACGACGCCCCGTGACCGCGGGCGTTCCCCAGATCTGAGTCGAGACCGGCACCCAGTTGGGTGCCGGTTTCGCTGTGGATCCCCGTTCGCGGTCGAGCCTCGACCCTTACGAGTTGGGGTCTTCTGTGGGGCTGACGCGACCAGCGGCCCTGAGCAGAGCCTGCTCCCACCGCTCCACGGACTCATCCCAGTGGAACTGCGCCACCCAGGTCGCGACTTCGGAGCTCATCCGGGCTCGCTGCTCATCGTTGAGCAGCAGCGATCGAACGGCCGCAGTGAACTCCTGCGACCCGTGATCGACGAGCAAACCTGTCTGGTCGTGGACGATCGAGTTCGTGGGACCTCCGGCCTCGGTGAACGCGACGGTGGGAGTTCCGTGCACGCCGGCCTCGACCACGACGAGCCCCCATCCTTCCTTGAGGCTGGGCATCGCATGCACCCACGCCTGGGCCAGGAGATGGTGCTTCTCGGCCTCTGAGACGTGACCGTGGAAGGTGACGTGCTTCTCGATACCCAACTCGGCCACCTTTGCGTGGAGGTGGGGCTCCCACCAGCCAGATCCCACGACGTCAAGGGTGAGGTTGGGGATCTCGTCGATGAGTCGGGCTACCGCCTCGAGGGCGAACTCGACACGCTTCTGTGGGACCAGTCGGCCGAGAACGATGAGCGAGGGGTTGAGCGAGCGCGGCGTGCCGTCGAGCGGGATGGCGTCAGTGCCGTTGTGGATCACCTCGACCCGGTCCGGGTCGATGCCGAGGCCACCGAGCTCGGTCCGGGTGGCGTCACTCACGGCGACATAGCTGGTGCCGCCGTAGACCCGTGGAGCAATGCGGGACTCGAGCACCCACCCGGCCTTGGCGAGCCGCGGGCCGAAGAAGACGGGCCACTGCTCCTTGTGGACGTGGTGGACGAGGTTGATCACGGGGCGTCGACGCGTGAGCGGGCTGAGGTAGGGAACACCGTTCTGCACGTCGACGACGACGTCAGCCTTGTAGCGGCGGGTGAGGTTTGCGGCCAGCGCCCTGGGATAGATGCCGAAGCGACCGCCCTTGCGGACATAGCGCACGCCGTTCACGACCTCGTCCGGCAGTCCTCCGGGATAGGCGCTGGTGCGGAAGATCACCTCGTGGCCGCGGGCCGAAAGGCCCTCCGCCACAGTGACGAGGTACTTCTCGGCACCGCCCGCTTCTGGGTGGTGCATGTCGCGCCAGTTGAACATGAGGATGCGGAGTGCCATGGAAATCCCCTTGACTGGTAGGCGTTGACGGCGGTGTCGACAGGCGGTGCGCGGGGCCGATTCATCATGACTAGCATTCAGGGATGCGCCGCACGCCGACCCGAAGATACCGGACAGTAACGAGGTCGGCCGACCTGTTCCGTTCGTTCTTGGTCGAGCAGACCGAACCGGAGCGTTTCTACACCGACCTTGCCAACGACACGATCGAGCTCATCACGCGACACGAGCCCCTCGATGGTCGACTGGTGCTCGACGTCGGTGCCGGCTCGGAGCAGTTCGGACGTGAATTTGTGACGCGCGGAGCCCGTTATGTCGCGATCGACCTGGAGCGTGATGCCCTGAACCCGGGCCCGTCGAACGGCGCCGTCGTCGGGCGCGGCGAACAGATCCCCATCGCAGACGGAAGCGTCGACATCGTCATGGCCAACAACGTCATGGAGCACGTATCGACCCCAGGCGTCCTAGGCGACGAGATGGTGCGAGTGGTGCGACCCGGTGGTCTCGTCTTTATTTCCTACACTGCGTGGTCATCGCCGTGGGGTGGCCACGAGACCTCGCCGTGGCACTGGTTCGGCGGCGACTACGCCGCTCAACGCTACGAGCGCAAGCACGGCCGACCGCCCAAGAACATCTTCGGTGAGTCAATGCACGCGACGACCGTCGCCGGAGGCCTTCGTTGGGCGCGCAACCACCCCGAGGCATGGCTCATCGAAGCGGCGCCGCGCTACCACCCCGACTGGGCGGATGGCGTCCTCAGCCTCCCGGGCATCCGTGAGGTGCTCACGTGGAACCTGATGATGGTTCTGCGCCGAACGTGAGGCGGGCGCCGCCCGTCAGCGGTCTCGTCTGGGCGGGACTCCTCGTTGTGTGGACCGTGGCCTGGTCGGTCACCCCGGGGCGAGTTGCGGAGGACACCAAGAACGACCTCTACGTCGACCCGTGGGGCTTCCTCGGGCGAGCGCTGCACCTGTGGGATCCGCAGGTCACCTGGGGTGGTCTGCAGAACCAGGCCTTCGGCTACCTCTTCCCGATGGGGCCGTTCTTCGGCCTCGGGTCAGAGGTGTTTCCCATGTGGGTCGTCCAGCGACTCTGGTGGATGACGCTGCTCACCGCTGGGTTCGTGGGAGTGCTGGGACTGCTCCGTGCCCTTGACGTGGGAACCCCCAGCGTCCGCGTCATCGCCTCGCTCGCCTACACGCTCGCACCCCGGGTGGTCAGCACCATCGGAGGTCTGTCGTCGGAGGCCCAGACCCAGCTGCTGGCCCCGGCGATCCTCTGGCCCCTCGTCCTCATCGACCAAGGTCGCCTCGGGGTGCGCAAGGGAGTGGCTCTCAGCGGTCTCGCCATCCTCTGCTGCGGTGGCGTCAACGCGACGGCGACGGCCTTCGCGATCCTGCCGTCCGCGATCTGGCTGCTGACCCGGCGGGCCTGGTGGCGGCGGTCGACAACTTGGGTCTGGGGCGTGGCGGTCGCCGCGGCGACGAGCTGGTGGCTCGTGCCGCTCCTCATCATGGGGCGGCACTCACCGCCGTTCCTCGACTGGATCGAGAATGCGCGGGCGGTCTCAACACAGGTCACCCTGCTCGATGTCCTGCGCGGGACCACCCACTGGCTCGGCCACCTCGTCACGCCGGGTGGGGTGTGGTGGCCGGCCGGGCACGAGCTCGTGTCCTCCAGGTCCAGCATCATCCTGACGACGGTCGTCATGGCCGTCGGACTCGCCGGACTCAGCCTTGGTCCCAGACGACACCGCTCCTTTCTCCTGACCGTTCTCGTCTGTGGCGTCGTCGCGTTGAGCCTTCCGCACGACGGTCCGTTCGCCTCACCGGTGGTCGGGGCGGCACAGACGGCTCTCGACGGCCCCCTCGTCGCGCTGCGCAACATCCACAAGGCTGACCTGCTTGTCCGGCTCCCGCTCGCGGTGGGTCTGGCACATGTCCTTGGGCTCGTCGTCGCTTGGCGCCCGCGTCGCGCGTGGCTGAGGGCCGGTGCTCTCACCGCCGCCGTGGGTGTGGTGATCGGCGCCGCAGCACCAGCCTTCGGCGGTGCCATCGCCACGCGGGGGACCTTCACCGAGATGGCACCCCAATGGCGCGACCTCGGTGCGTGGCTCGACACCCAGAAGGACAGCCGGGCGCTCATCGTGCCGGCCGCGAACTTCGGGGAGTACTCCTGGGGGCGGACGATCGACGAGCCCCTGCGTGCCCTCACATCATCACCGTATGCCGTGCGTGATGCGGTTCCGCTCACCCCGGCGGGCACGATCCGCCTCCTCGACGAGGTCGAACGACGGATGCAGACCGGCGGCTCCCTGGGTGGGGCCACGACCATGTTGCGCGCGGCCGGCATACGGCACCTGGTGCTGCGCAACGACCTCGTCCCGTCGGAGAGCGGGCAGCCTCCCGTGGCACTGGCCCGGTCCGCACTCCTCAACACCCCCGACGTCACGTTCAACCGTGGATTCGGCCAGACGCGGCTCGACGCTGTGGGGACGCGGGTCCACCCCGTGGAGGTTTTCACCCTCACCGGTTCGGTGGCACCGGACCTCGCGCTCTGGGACGTTGCGGACGTGGTCGGTGCCACGGGCGCGTCGGAGGATCTTGCCCGCTTGGCCGACGCCGGTCTCGCAGGACGACCGGTGATCTTCGATGGCGACCGCACCGACGGCCTCGTCCCGGCGTCCGAGGTCATCACCGACGGGTTCCGTGCGCGCACACGATGGTTCGGGGCCCCCCGGGGCCAGGACGTTACGAGTGGTCTGGACGCGCAGGCGGCCCGCGGGGCACCCGACTACCTGCCCTGGCCCGAGGTCGAGCGCCGCTCGGTCGTGGACGTCACCGGGATCCGCGACGTCAGGGCGAGTTCGTCGATCGCCGAAGACTTCGGCTTTGCCGGGCTCCAGCCCGCCCACCGCCCCTTCGCGGCCCTCGACGGGAACCCCCGTACGGCGTGGGCAGCCCTGTGGGATGACGCTCCCGAGCTCACGATCGAGCTGGAGCGGCCGACGGACCTGAGGCAGGTGACGATCAGCGCGTGGGCCGACCGGGTGCGCTTCGGTGACGGGCTCGGTGTTGCGACGGACGTGACGGTGACCACCGACTCGGGATCAATTGACGCACAGCTGTCGACCACGGGTGACCCCACCACGGTTGCGCTTCCCGCAGGTTCGACCTCGACCGTGAGGATGCGGATTCGCGACACAACGGGTGGCGACACGAGCGGTGTCGTCACCGGCTTCTCCGAGGTCGTCATGCTCGGAGTCGCCCCCACCGAGGTCGTCATCACGCCGTCCACCTCCACGACGAACGCAGACTCGGCCGTTCTGGGCGCTGGACTGGCAGGCAAGGACGGCTGCGTGGTCCTGACCAGGCAGTCCACCTGTTTCAGCGGCGAACTTGTCGACCCCGAGTCGACCGGGCCCATGGTGCGCGACGTCGAAGGTCTGGGCCGCGGCGAGCGAGTCCTGCGCGGAGCCCTGGCCGTGGATCCACTGCGCCCGCCGGCGGAGCTGATGAAGGTGCCGGGGGTCGAGGTGACGGCGAGCAGCTTGAGGGGATACGCGCCAGCCGCACTCCCTGTCGCAGCCGTCGACAGTGACGATCGCACCGCCTGGAGTCCGTCCCCCAGTGACGAGACCCCGTCGCTGACGGTGACGCTTGACGAGCCGACGACGTTCACGTCCATACGCATGCACGCGCGGCGAGAGTGGGCGCAGAAGGAGTCGCCGGCCGTGGTCGTGGACGTCGACGGAACCGAGGTGACCAGGCGCCTGCAGCCCGGAGGTCTCGTGACGATCCCGCCGACCGTGGGACGCAAGCTCACGTTGACCTTCATCAGCGTGCCGGGCAGGAACCGGCCAGGGATCGGGTCCCTCGAGCTCGAGGAGCTCGAGATCTTTGGGCGCGACTTCGCTCCTCCGCCACAGGAACTTCGCGGCGCATGCGGGTCGGGGCCGGATCTCGTGGTCGATGGTCGCCAGGTCCCGACCTCGGCCGATGGCCCCCGCTCTGCCGTGTTCGGAGTGGGTGAGTTCACCTGGAAGGCTTGTGGGTCGGTCGACGTGAGAGACGCGCCTCGGCACCGAGTCAGCCTCGAGCCGTGGCGTGGACTCGCCCCCCGAAGCGTGTTCATCACGCCGGCCGAGGAGCGCGCTGCGGTCGCTCCCCAGAACGTTGCCCTCGAACGCGCCAGCGCCTCCGTGGTGGAGGCCGAGGTCGACGCGGGCCAGCGTCGTCTCCTTGTCATGGCGGAGAACTCCAACACGGGATGGCAGGCCCGGCTGGGGGACACCCAACTCGAACCCCAGGTCGTCGATGGGTGGCGGCAAGGGTTCATCGTCCCGGAAGGCGCCTCTGGTCGGCTGACGATCGACTTCTCGCCGGACTCGCCCTACCGGTGGGGACTGCTCCTCGGCGGGCTGCTGGCCGGTGCGCTGCTGCTCGTGGCGGTCCTCCCGGACCGGCGTCGACGCGCGAGGGCATTCGAGTCATCCCCGAGGGCAACACGGCTGTGGTCCGATCTTGGGATTGTTGCCTGTTCCGGCCTTGTGGCGGGACCTGCGGGGTTGGCCATAGGTGTCGGAGCGGTCGGCCTGGTGCGTTTCCTCAGCCTTCGTCGGTGGGTGTGGCCCGCGACCGTCGTAGCGCTCGGACTGGTCGCATCCACGACCCAGGCCTGGATCTCACCGGGCACTGTCGGAAGCACCGCTGTCGAGGGGACGGTGCGACTCCTTGTCCTCGGGGCGATCGCGCTGGCGCTGGCGTCGTCGAGCGAGCAGGCGACCGGCGAGGCGTGAACTCGGCACCTCGATCCAGTGATGGCTGAGGGCGGCCAGCAGGAGGCTGATCGGGAGGCCAACGGCGAGCAGCGGCAGGAGACCACCGGCGAACTCTGAGGCACCGGTCACGGCATACAAGGCTTCGAACACTGGAAGGTGCCAGAGGAACAGGCCGTAGCTCGTCACGCCCAGCCAACGAACCACCGGTCGCGAGAGAACGGCGCGATAGGCAGAGGGGCCCCCGTGTGTGAGGGGGAGCAGTAGGCCGAGCGCGATGACGGCGGACAGGGCCGTGCGCACCACGAGCTGCGACGGAGTGGCTGGCTCAAGGGTGAGGGAGCCGGTGATCGGTGCGGTCGCCATGAGATAGGCGGCGCCGGCGACGGCGAGGCACATCACGGCGTCGGATCCCCATGAGGTCAGGCGCCGTGCGATGGCGTGCCCGGGGACGAGCAGCGCCTCGGCACAGATCATTCCCACGAGAAAATGCGGTGCTCGAGCATGCAGCCACCTCTCGTAGAGGACGTCTTCTCCGAAGGCGCCACCACCGCCGAGACCTGATGTGAGGGTCAGGGCGACGGCGAGGATCGCCAGGACGATGAGCGGTAGGGCGGGCCGCCGCCGTCGCAGCGGCCGCAGTGCCAGGACGACAAACGGCAAAGCCGCATAGAAGGCTATCTCGGTGGCGATACTCCAGGACTGTCCGAAGTCGGAGATCCACGCGTCCGACCAGTAGATCTGAAGGCCTGCCGCGTGGATGAGCGAGTCACGCGCCGACGGGTGGGACGCAACGACAACCACAGCCAGAGCGATCCAATAGGCGGGCAGGATGCGAGCTGCTCGCCGGAAGGCGTAGCCAACGACGTCGAGGCGCCCGTCTCGGTCGTCGGCCACGAGTCCCCGGTGCAGAAGAAAACCTGAGAGCGCGAAGAAGATGGCGACGCCGAAGTCCCCTCTGGCCATCATTCGTCCAGTGAGACCGCTGCCCACTCCGACTCCGGTGAGGTATGCCGCATGGGTCAGGACGACCATTCCGGCGGCCACCGCCCGCAGTCCGTCGAGAGCGGGGATGAGCGTCACGACACCCTGTGCTGGTGTGGTGGTCCGGCGCGAGCTCATGAACGCACAATAGGGGAGACGCGACTCACGCCCTCCGACTCTCGGACACTACGGCTACCGGCTGGTAAGGTCGCGCCAAACCCCTGCTCCTAGCCCACTGAGACAAAGGTGTCCCGCAGATGCGCAGAATTATCGGTCTGGTGTTGATGGGCCTTGCCGGCTTCCTCGTCACCACCGCCTTGCTGGCGTTGATCTACATCCCCGGCCAGGTGAAGAAGACCCCGCTCGACACGGATTCCAACACGCGTCTCACGGGACAGGCTGCAGCACTGCCCACCGGTGATGGGGCCCCGGTCAAGGCACTGAGCCACACCGTGGCCGATGGTGCCAAGTCGGATGGCGACGTCGTTGTCTTCGACACGTTCACCTGCCTCATCACCGACCCCGACGGTGACGCGCCAGACTGCGTCGACGACACCGACCCCGACAAGCGTCTTGTCTCGGCCACGACGGACCGGTTCGCGACCAACCGCAAGACGGGTGTTGCTGTCAACGACGAGAAGTACATCGGTGACGCCACGCCACATGAGGGGCTGATCAACAAGTTCCCGTTCGACGTCGAGAAGAAGACCTACCCATTCTGGGACGGCATCCTCGGGCGCGCCGTCGACGCCACCTTCGAGGGCGAAGAGAAGGTCAACGGGCTCGACACCTACAAGTTCGTCATCGATGTCGCGGACGAGCCGGCCGAGATCGCCAATGGCATTCAGGGCACCTACTCGTCGCTCAAGACAATGAACATCGACCCCGTCACCGGTGCGATCCAAAAGCAGACCGAGCAGCAGAAGCGCGTTCTCGAGAACGGCACGACGGTCCTGGACCTGGACTTCGGCTTCACCGACGAGACGGTGGCCGCCAATGTCGCGTCAGCCAAGGAAAGTGGCTCCTCGCTCGCGACCGTCGGCAAGCTCCCGCTCATCGCCGGGCTGCTCGGCCTCCTCTCGGGCCTGGCAGGCTTCTTCCTGTGGAACTCTGCGCGTCGCGCCCGAGACGAGGGTGAGCCGCGGGACGTCGGTGACGTCAATGGTGGCGGCAACAGCAATGCCGAGACCAGTTCTCTCGACGTCTTCGGCGAGGGCAACGACACGACTCGCAGTCGCTCCGACCTGCGTCGTTCCTGACATGCGTGCCGTCGTCACCGGCGGCGCCGGGTTCCTCGGCTCGCATCTGTGCGAGGCCCTCATCGGACGTGGGGATGAGGTCGTGTGCCTCGACAACTTCCTCACCGGTGCGCCCGCAAACGTCGCTCACCTGGTCGAGGAGCCCGGGTTCCAGCTGATCCGGTCTGACGTGACGGACTTCGTCCACGTCGGCGGCACGGTGGATCTCGTCCTCCACTTCGCGAGCCCGGCGTCGCCGATCGACTACCTCAAGCTGCCGATCGAGACGCTCAAGGTGGGTTCGATCGGAACCCTGCACGCCCTGGGTCTGGCTCGGGACAAGGGCGCTCGGATCATCCTCGCCTCGACCTCAGAGGTCTATGGCGACCCGAAAGTTCACCCTCAGCCCGAGACCTACTGGGGGCACGTCAACCCGGTCGGGCCCCGAGGGGTCTACGACGAGGCGAAGCGCTATGCAGAAGCGCTGACCTTGGCCTACCGCAACACCCATCAGGTCGACACGGGCATCGTGAGGATCTTCAACACCTTCGGTCCCAGGATGCGTCCCAACGACGGTCGGGCCATCCCCAACTTCATCCGTCAGTCACTGTCCGGCGAGCCGGTCACGGTGGCGGGGGACGGGTCGCAGACCCGGTCGATCTGCTACGTCGACGACCTCGTCGAGGCCATCCTGCGGATGGCCGACGGCGAGCACCAGGGCCCGATCAACATCGGGAACCCGCACGAGATCTCCATGCTTGACCTGGCCCGCAAAGTCATCAGCCTCACGGAGTCCAAGTCCGAGATCGTCCTGATCGACCGGCCCGTCGACGACCCCACGGTGCGTCAGCCGGACACCACGCTGGCGCGCGACGTGCTCAAGTGGGAACCCAAGGTCGACATGGACGAGGGCCTGGCCCGCACCATCGCGTGGTTCCGCGAGGTGCACCCCTGGTCACCCGCCTGACGGGCGGCGGCAGACGAAGATCGCCGTCCCGGGGATGACGGCGCCGCGGGTGGGGGACCAGCCACCCCACGTCGCCGTGTTGTCCTCCGGCCACTCCGGCTCGACGACGTCCTCCACCACGAGACCACCCGCGACGATCTCGCGGATCCGGTCGCCCATGGTCCGGTGGTGCTCGACATAGGTCGCTCGACCCGAACTGTCGGACTCGACATAGGGCGTCCGGTCGAAATAGCTGAGTCGCGCCGTGAGCCCGGCCTCGCCGGGGTCGTCCGCGAAGGCCCACCGGATCGGGTGGGTCGTCGAGAAGACGAACCGGCCACCGGGGCGCAGCACCCGCGCGACCTCCGTCATCACGGCTGCGCTGTCGGCGACGAACGGCACGACTCCGTATGCCGTGAAGACAGTGTCGAACGAGGCGTCACCGAACGGCAGGGCAAGGCCGTCACACTGCACGAGCGGGGGAGCCACCCCAGTCCGTTCGCTCACCTCCAGGCCGACGCGCAACATCCCTGCCGACAGGTCACTTGCGACCACCGATGCGCCCACATTGCGCTGCAGCCACCGCGCACACTGGCCGGCGCCGGCACCGATCTCGAGGATCCGCTGGCCGGCCTTGGCCTGAAGCAGGTCGAGCATCTCCTCGGTCCACCCCTCGGGACCCCAGACGAACTCGTCGTCGCCGAGGAAGGAGCCGTGCTCGGCGTAGTACTCCGCCGCCTCACCGTCCCACCAGGCCCGATTGGCGGAATGGGTCTCGCCCGTGTCAGCGGTGCGTCGACCGACGTCGTCGCTCACCGGCATACCCCACTTTGACCGCTCACAGACAACCTCGGTAAGGTGGGCGAGCATTCGTGTGTGATCTTGCATGCCCGCAAGGGCATGCAAGCACGTCGAACGGCATCAGTACCAACCCTCATCCATCTGTCCACATCGGAGTTCCTACTACATGACTGCCAGCACGGTCGAAACGACCGCCCCTCAGATCGCCATCAACGACATCGGCTCTGAGGAAGACCTTCTCGCCGCCATCGACGCGACGATCAAGCACTTCAACGATGGCGACATCGTCGAAGGCATCATCGTCAAGGTTGACCGCGACGAGGTTCTGCTCGACATCGGCTACAAGACCGAGGGTGTCATCCCCTCGCGTGAGTTGTCGATCAAGCACGACATTGACCCCAACGAGGTCGTCAAGGTCGGCGACGAGGTCGAAGCACTTGTTCTCCAGAAGGAGGACAAGGAAGGCCGCCTCATCCTGTCCAAGAAGCGCGCTCAGTACGAGCGTGCCTGGGGCACCATCGAGAAGGTCAAGGAAGAGGACGGCGTCGTCACTGGCACCGTCATCGAGGTCGTCAAGGGTGGACTCATCCTCGACATCGGCCTGCGCGGCTTCCTCCCCGCCTCCCTCGTCGAGATGCGTCGTGTCCGCGACCTCCAGCCGTACGTCGGCAAGGAGATCGAGGCCAAGATCATCGAGCTCGACAAGAACCGCAACAACGTGGTTCTGTCGCGTCGCGCATGGCTCGAGCAGACCCAGAGCGAGGTCCGCACGACCTTCCTCAAGGAGCTCCAGAAGGGCCAGGTCCGCACGGGCGTCGTGTCCTCCATCGTCAACTTCGGTGCGTTCGTGGACCTCGGCGGCGTCGACGGTCTCGTCCACGTCTCGGAGCTGTCCTGGAAGCACATCGACCACCCGTCCGAGGTCGTCGAGGTTGGCGACGAGGTCACCGTCGAGGTGCTCGACGTCGACATGGACCGTGAGCGTGTGTCCCTGTCGCTGAAGGCGACGCAGGAGGACCCGTGGCAGCACTTCGCTCGCACGCACGCCATCGGTCAGGTCGTGCCGGGCAAGGTCACCAAGCTCGTCCCGTTCGGCTCGTTCGTGCGTGTCGAGGACGGCATCGAAGGCCTCGTCCACATCTCCGAGCTGGCCGAGCGCCACGTGGAGCTGCCGGAGCAGGTCGTCACCGTCGGTGCTGACATCTTCGTCAAGGTCATCGACATCGACCTCGAGCGTCGTCGCATCTCGCTGTCGCTCAAGCAGGCCAACGAGGACGGCGCCGGACTCACTGAGTTCGACCCGACCCTCTATGGCATGGCAGCCGAGTACGACGATCAGGGTGCCTACAAGTACCCCGAGGGCTTCGACTCCGAGACCAACGAGTGGCTCGAGGGCTTCGAGAAGCAGCGCGAGGTCTGGGAGAAGCAGTACGCCGAGGCGCACACGCGCTGGGAGTCGCACCGCACCCAGGTCGAGGAGGCCGCCAAGGCTGACGCCGAGGCCGCCGCTGGTGGCGACACCGCCACGTCCTACAGCAGCGACTCGTCCTCCTCCGCTGCGTCCGACTCGGACGACGAAGAGGGCACGGACTCGCGTCCCGCCGCTCCGCCGGCCAACGAGGGCACCCTCGCCTCCGACGAGGCCCTCGCCGCACTGCGCGAGAAGCTCACCGGAAACTGAGCTGACCGGCATACCCTGCGTATGCCGTGACGCCAGATCGAAGGCCCGGTTCCCCTTGCGGGGAGCCGGGCCTTCGGCCTGTCGCGGGGTCTGGCAACGGTTTCCTCGGCGACACTCAACCTTTCGGGCGTCCCTCTCGTAGGGATGGGTGAGGGGCACCTGATGGCAGGGCCGACGGACAACAGGGGGGCGATGTGAAGACATCGGAGGGGGCGGATGTCGAGTTCACGGCCTTCGTCGAGGGGGCACAACCGAGGTTGTCCCGCGTGGCGGTGCTCCTCACGGGCAACCGGGCCACGGCTGAGGATCTTCTCCAGGAGGCGTTCATTCGGACGTATCTCAACTGGGGCAAAGTCCGGCCCGAGGGCGCGTACTCCTACACCCGCAAGATCCTGGTCAACCTCAACACTGACCGGTGGCGTCGTCGTCACCTCGAGGCCGTGGTGGGGGACCTCGGCGACCAGCACACCAGTCGGGCAGCGTCTCGGGCGTACGAAACCGTCGACCGTCGGGACTCGATCGTCCACGAACTGGCAGGGCTGTCGGATCGTGAGCGCTCGATCGTTGTCCTGCGCTACTACCTCGACCTCAGCGAACGCCAGGTCGCCGAAGAACTCGACATTTCAGTCGGAACAGTGAAGTCCACGTGTTCCCGGGCGCTCGCGCGTCTCGGGTCGCAGCGCGTGGAGGAAGGAAGGTTGTCATGAGCCCGATCAGTGAGGACGAGCTCCGCGCCAGGCTCGAGGACGTGCAGCTGTCACCGGCGCGTCACGGGTTCGCGGAGCGAGTCGTCCAGCAAGGACGCGGGCGGCGCCGTCGGCAGCGCTGGGTGATGGCGGTGGCCGCCGCCGCCGCAGTCGCGGTCATCGGAGGTGGAGCCCTGGCGATCGGGGACCAGATCGGGCGCGAGGAGGCCCTGCCGGCGAGCCCCACGCCCACACCGACCCAACCGGAGGTGACGCCGACGGTGACCGGCACGTCGTCGCCTTCGTCGACCGCGACGGCCTCGGGCACCCCCACGGTGAGCCCCACGGCCACGCCGATGGCATCGGCCTCCGCCACGTCAGTCCCCTCGTCCACACCCACGCGGCCCACCGCCCCCGAGCTCACACCCACTCCGCTCCCAGTGCTCACACCGACCAGCCCGCCAGCCATCGAACCGGCGTGGGAGACGCTCAACCCGGTCACGTTGCTCCACGCCAGGTCCTGGACCCCCACGAACGCCTTCGCCGGACCGTGTGGCAGGGAGATCTCCGGCATCGCCGGCCTGCGGCACGCCTACCTCGACGACCAGCGCCGCAACGACAGTGGCGAGGGCCAGGCCAACGGCGAGGCGTACGTGCTGTTCGTCGACGAGGATGGCGCAGCCGCCTTCATGGACGACCTGCGCAACCAGAGCCGCAGGTGCACGTCCACCACGGACGGCGCCATCGGTGGAGTCGTCGAAGGGCTGAGCGGACCGTGGAGTGACGGACTCGCCCTGAGCTACTTCTCGAGCCAGCCACCCGTGTCCGGTGGGTCGGTCGTCCTAGCGGTCCGGTCAGGGCGCGCCGTGACCCTGTCAAGCGCGTCCGGCTCGTTCACTCGTACCGACCGTGTCGACCCGGGACTCATCCGGGCTGCTCGACCCTCGGTGGAGCACGTGTACCCCCAGCTGTGCGGCTTCACCGACGAGGGCTGCTGACGCCGACGACGGGTGCCATGGAGCCATCTCGTGCGAGAGTGACTCCATGGCACGCACCATCGCGACGAACTCAGCGGTGGACCTCGAAGGGCTGCTCGACTTCGTCAGGCCGCGCCACCACCTCGTCCTCATCACCACGAGGCGCGACGGCACCCCGCAGGCCTCTCCGGTGACCGGCGGCGTCGACCAGGAGGGACGCATCGTCATCTCGACCTACCCCGAGCGAGCCAAGACGGCCAACGCCCGTCGTCACCCGAGGGTGAGTGTGCTCGTCCTGTCCGATGACTTCGACGGGGCCTGGGACCAGGTCGACGGTGAGTGCGAGGTCATCGACATGCCCGAGGCCGCGGACGCGCTCGTCGACTACTACCGCTGCATCTCTGGGGAGCACCCCGACTGGGACGAGTACCGGCAGGCCATGCGTGAGCAGGACAAGTCGCTGCTGCGCATCACGCCGACGCGGTGGGGGCCGGTCGCCACGGGTGGTTTCCCGGCCCGGCTCGCCGACTGACCCGCGCCCGCCCCCTAGGTTGGGTCCATGCTGCGCGTGGGACTCACCGGGGGAATCGGGTCGGGCAAGTCGACGGTTGCGCGTGCCCTCGCAGACCTCGGCGCCGTCGTCGTCGATGCGGACGCAGTGGCTCGAGAGGTCGTCGAACCGGGTATGCCGGCCCTCACGGCCATCCGTGAGCGCTACGGCGACGCTGTGTTCACCGCTGACGGCGGGCTGGACCGGCCGGCGCTGGGGCGCGTCGTGTTCTCGGACCCGAGCGCCTTGGCCGACCTGGAGGGCATCACCCACCCGGCGATCTGGAGGCGCACGGCCGAGCTATTCGAGGCGGCACCGGACGACGCGGTCCTCGTCCACGACATGCCGCTCATCGTCGAGAAGGACATGGGGACCGACTACCACCTCGTCGTCGTCGTGGGCGTCGACGCGGGCGAACGGCTCGCCCGACTCGTGCGTGACCGGGGCATGACGCCCGACGACGCCCGGGCGCGGATCGGCGCCCAGGCCGACGACGACGCTCGCCGTGCCGCTGCCGACATCTGGCTCGACAACGACGGCACCCGTGACCACCTCCAGGCCGAGGTCCGCCGGTTGTGGGCCGAGCGGCTCGAGCCGTTCAACGAGAACCTGCTGCACGGCATACGCGCTCGTCGTCCGGACGTGCTGACGCTCAGCGAACCACGAGACGAGTGGCCCGCAGAGGCCGCGCGCCTCATCGCCCGCATCCAGCACGCACTGGGGGAGCGGGCCGTGACCGTCGACCACGTCGGGTCGACGGCGGTCCCCGGGCTGGTCGCCAAGGACGTCATCGACCTGCAGCTCGGGGTGCGGACCCTCGCCGACGCCGACACGCCGGAGTTCGTGGAAGCGTTGGGGCGCAGCGGTTTTCCCAGAGTTGGTGGGAGTGCCCGGGACAACGCCAAGGACGGGTCCGAGTGGCCCAAGCGGTTTCACGGCAGTGCCGACCCGGGCCGGGTGGCCCACGTCCATGTGCGTGAGGTCGACGGTCCGGGCTACCGCTGGGCGCTGGGCTTCCGCGACTGGCTACGCGCGGATGCAGGGGCGCGCGAGGAGTACGCAGCGCTGAAGCTGGAGCTGCTCGCGCAAGGTCTCACGACCGAGCACTACTCCGACGCCAAGGAGCTGTGGTTTGACTCCGTGCACGAGCGCGTCACCGGTCACTCGCCCGGGTAGCTGACCCCCACTCGGGCACGGACCTCGTCCAGGACCTCCATGATCCGCAGCGTCTCGGCTGCGGGCAGGAGTGGGCTCTCGGTGAGGCCGGCATCGACGCAGCGTGCCGCCTCGCAGAGCTCGAAGTGCAGGCCGTGGGTGCGGTTCTCCGGCTCCCACGAGATGTCGGTCTCGGCATCGCGCGACACGAACCGGACTCGCGTCGGCGCATACCAACTGCTGGCGGGGTTGTCCGGGTCGCCGAGCTCGAGGCGTCCTGCGGTGCCGTTGATGCTCGCGGTGGTCGGCGTGCGGGACGTCATCGTCGCGTGCAGCAGGCCGCGGCCGCCCTGCACGCCGGTGACGAGGATGGTCTCCTCCGCGTCGACCCCTTCGTCGGTGAGACGGCCCGTGGCCGTGACGGTGTCGATGCCGCCGAGGGCGAAGGACGCGAACGACGTCGGATAGATCCCGAGGTCGAGGAGCGCACCACCGGCGAGAGCTGGGTCGGACAGACGCTGCGGTCCGCCAGGATAGAGCGGCTGCCCGTGGTCGGCGAAGACGTTCTCGACCTCACCGAGTAGGCCGTTCTCGAGGCACTGGCGGACCACGTCGATGCCGGGCAGGAAGCGCGTCCACATGGCCTCCATGGCGAGCAGTCCCTTGGCCTGTGCGGCGTCGAGGATGTCGCGGGCCTCGGAGGCGTTGCGCGCGAACGCCTTCTCGACGAGGACGTGCTTGCCCGCGTTGAGGGCCAGCAGTGCCTGGGCGCGATGCTCGGAGTGTGGCGTGGCGACATAGACGATGTCGACGTCGGGGTCGGCGACCAGCTCGTCATAGGACCCGTATGCCGTGTGCGCACCGAACTCGTCCGCGAAGCCTTGCGCTCGGGTCAGGTCGCGTGAGGCGACCGCCTGGATGACCTGGTCGGTCTCGGCGCGCAGGGCCGCGGCTGTCTCGCGAGCGATGTAGCCGGGGCCGAGAATGCCCCACCGGAGGGTGGGAGCGGTGCGCGGGTCAGAGGTGCGAGGAGAAGGCAGCGTTGGGGTCACGGGTCCATCGTCGCGCACGAGGTGACGCGAGGTGGGGAGGTGGGCACACGGCATACGCGATCGCTTGCGTCCGCAACTCTGGGGCTACTCCATCACCCTGCCGGACGTTGTACGCCGTGCGCGCGTCCGAGGGGTTGTGGAACCGAACGCCTGCTGGGAGGGTGGAACCTGCGACCACCTCGTCCCGGCCCGAGCGACCGACGTGGCGCGCCGTGCAGACTGTCCGCCCTGGAAATACCAAGGAGCGTCATGCGCATACACCTGCCCGCTGCGGCCATCCTCGCGGCTACCACCCTCATCCTCGTCCCGGGGCCGGCCAACGGCGCCCCGATCACGCCTGGCGGCTCGACGGAGGTCACCGTCGGCAGCAACGACAACCTCTTCTCTCAGAACAAACAGAACGAGCCGGGCCTGGCTGTCAACCCGGTCAACCCGGCCATCCTCGTCGCGGGTGCCAACGACAACATCGACATGGAGGCCTGCAACGCGGGCGACGACCGCACCTGCCCCTTCACCCCCGGCGTTGGCCTGTCCGGCGTGCAGATCTCGATGGACTCCGGCCGGACCTGGGCCCAACCGACGTACACCGGCAACTCGGCCCGGGTGACGCCGAGCTGCCTCGGTGCGGTGGACCCTGTCGTGGGACAGCCGCCGCCCGGCGACACCGGTTGTGTCCCCGACCCGAACGGCCCGATCGGCACGATCCCCAAGTACTTCGAGAGCGGCATGGTGTCCAACGGTGACCCCGAGCTCGCGTTCGGGCCGGTCCCGGATGCGACCGGCACCTTCTCCTGGGCCAACGGGCAGCGGCTCTACTACGCCAACATCGCGACGAAGGTCGCCGGTCAGAACCCGTTCTCCGGGGACGCCGCCATCGCGGTCTCCCGCACCGACGACATCGCTGGTGCACTGGCCGGGGACAACGACGCCTGGATGGCGCCGGTCGTGGTGACCCGGCAGAACGGCGCGCTGTTCAGTGACAAGGAGCAGCTGTGGGCGGACAACGCCGAGTCGAGCCCGCACTTTGGGAACGCCTACGTGTGCAACGTCGGCTTCCGTGGGGCGGCCGGCTCGGAGCCGGTGCTGTTCTCCCGGTCCACCGACGGTGGAGACACGTGGCGGGTGCGCCAGCTGAGCGCGGCGACGAACAACAGCCAGACCGGCGGACGGCAGGGCTGCACGGTCCGCACGGACAGCGCCGGCGTGGTGTACGTCGTCTGGGAGGGCGCCGACATCCGGACCCGTCAGGATGTGTTCCTGCAGGCCCGGTCGTGGGACGGTGGTGCGCGCTTCGAGCGCCCGCGAGTGATTGCCACCGTGGCGAGCATCGGTCAGTTCGACCCAGCGCAGGGCAGGCTGACCATCGACGGGATCGCCGGATCGCGAACCAACACCTTCCCGAGCCTTGACATCGCCAACGGGGCGCCGTCCGGTGTCGACGCAACCGACCAGGCGGTGATCACGTGGTCCGATGACCGCGCCGGTCAGAACCTGGAGCGGGCCTACGTCATCACCTCGACCAACGGCGGCGACTCCTACACGGCACCGGTGAGCGCCAACGATGGCGCCGACCGCGCCAACCAGCCCGCCATCGCGATCTCGCCCGACGGCACCGACGCCTGGCTGGTCTACAACGCCTGGCTGGATCCCTGGCGCGACGACACGACGTCGGCGCGTCGCACCGCTGGAGTTGTTCGGCACGCCGACGTCAGCACCACCGGCGCGATCGGTCCGTGGACAACTGAGCACCGTGGAGCGGTCGGCGACGGCCGTGCCTCCAGCGCAAACGGGCTGACCTCGGAGTTCTTCGGCGACTACAACTACGCGGTGGCGACCCGGGACTTCGGCTCGTTCGTGTGGCAGGACATGCGTGACGGCGCCGTTTGCGCGGCCATCAACGCCTACCGCCAAGCCTTCGTCGATGACGTGAGCGCAGGCGGGGCCGAGCCCATCGTCGGTGATCGTCCACGCAGCCGGGCCCAGGCGGCGGAGATGCCCAACGCCCACTCCACGGCCCTTCGGCCCGGGCCGAACAACCAGTGCCCGTCCACGTTCGGAAACTCCTCGATCTACGGAGGTACCTTCACCGACCCCACGCCGTGAGGCCCCAGACGGGGTGACTCGGCTCCGATGTCGGTGGCACGGCATACCGTGGCTGTATGCGTCCCATCACTGACTTGAAGCGCACCGTCGCACCGTTCCAGGTCGTCTCCGACTTCGAGCCCGCGGGTGACCAGCCGACCGCGATCAAGGACCTCACCGAGCGGATCAACGCCGGCCAGCAGAACGTCGTCCTCCTCGGTGCCACGGGCACGGGCAAGTCGGCGACCACGGCGTGGCTCGTCGAGCAGGTGCAGCGGCCGACGCTCGTCATGGCGCCCAACAAGACGCTCGCGGCCCAGCTCGCCAACGAGTTCCGAGAGCTGCTGCCCAACAACGCGGTCGAGTACTTCGTGAGCTACTACGACTACTTCCAGCCCGAGGCCTACGTCCCGCAGACCGACACCTATATCGAGAAGGACTCGTCCATCAACGACGAGGTCGAGCGGCTGCGCCACTCGGCGACCAACTCGTTGCTGACTCGGCGCGATGTCATCGTCGTCGCCTCGGTGTCGTGCATCTATGGTCTCGGCACGCCGCAGGAGTACGTCGACAAGATGGTGCAGCTGCGGGTCGGTGACGAGCTCGACCGTGACGACCTGCTGCGCCGCTTCGTGCAGATGCAATACACGCGCAACGACCTGGCCTTCACCCGCGGGACGTTCCGGGTGCGCGGCGACACGGTCGAGATCATCCCGATGTATGAAGAGCTCGCCGTGCGCATCGAGTTCTTCGGCGACGAGGTCGACAAGATCTACACCTTGCACCCGCTCACCGGAGAGATCGTGCGCGACGAGACGGAGATGTACGTCTTCCCGGCCTCGCACTACATCGCTGGCCCAGAGCGCATGGAGCGAGCCATCGCGGGGATCGAGCACGAGCTCGCGGAGCAGCTCAAGACCTTCGAGAGCCAGGGCAAGCTGCTCGAGGCCCAGCGGCTGCGCATGCGCACCACCTATGACATCGAGATGATGCGTCAGGTCGGTTCGTGCTCGGGCATCGAGAACTACTCGATGCACCTCGACGGTCGCACCGCTGGGACGGCGCCCAACTGTCTGCTCGACTACTTCCCGGAGGACTTCCTCCTCGTCCTGGACGAGTCCCACGTGACCGTGCCGCAGATCGGCGCGATGTACGAAGGCGACGCATCGCGCAAGCGCACCTTGGTCGACCACGGCTTCCGGTTGCCGTCGGCCATGGACAACCGGCCGCTCAAGTGGGAGGAGTTCCTCGAGCGCATCGGTCAGACCGTCTATCTGTCGGCGACGCCGGGCAACTACGAGATCGCGCAGGCCGATGGGGTCGTCGAGCAGATCATCCGGCCGACGGGTCTCATCGACCCCGAGATCGTCCTCAAGCCGACCAGGGGCCAGATCGACGACCTCCTCCACGAGATCAACGAGCGAGCCGCCAAGAACGAGCGAGTGCTGGTCACCACGTTGACCAAGAAGATGGCCGAGGACCTCACCGACTACCTCCTCGACAAGGGCGTGCGGGTGCGTTATCTGCACTCCGACATCGACACCCTGCGCCGCGTCGAGCTGCTGCGGGAGTTGCGGCTGGGAGAGTACGACGTTCTGGTCGGCATCAACCTGTTGCGCGAAGGTCTCGACCTGCCCGAGGTCTCGCTCGTGTCGATCCTGGACGCCGACAAGGAGGGCTTCCTCAGGTCAGCGCGCTCACTCATCCAGACCATCGGTCGTGCCGCCCGAAATGTGTCCGGCCAGGTCCACATGTATGCCGACAAGGTGACGCCCTCGATGCAACAGGCTGTCGACGAGACAAGCCGACGACGCGAGAAGCAGGTTGCCTACAACCTCGAGCGAGGTGTCGACCCCCAACCGCTTCGCAAGAGGATCGCCGACATCACCGACATGCTCGAGCGCGAGGACGCCGACACCGAAGAGCTGCTCGGGTCCGGTCGTGCCCGCTCGCGTGGCAAGAGCGACGGCGGGCGTGGTGGTCGTGGCGCGCTGGCTGCAGATGCGATGACCGTCGGTGCAGGGCGGCTCGAGAACATCGCGGCCGGAGATCTGGCCAACCTCATCCAGGAGCTCACGACGCAGATGCACAAGGCCGCCGCCGACCTCCACTTCGAGCTGGCCGCTCGGCTGCGTGACGAGGTCGGTGACCTCAAGAAGGAGTTGCGCCAGATGAGCGAGGCCACCAAGTGACGTGCGGGTACTGGAGGTGACGCCCGACGAGTGTCGCCCTACATCGGTCGGCACGGCTGGAACACCTTGGCGATCGGCGGTGCCATCCCTGACGAGGCGATGCGTGAGGCGATCGACACGTCCTACGAGCTCGTCGTCGCCAAGCTACCTCGCAGTCAGCGACCGGAGAGCTCGTCCAGCAACTCGAGTTGACGCGTCCAGGTGGTCGAGTCAGCGTCGATGACGACGAAGTGGTCGCCGTCCACCTCGACGAGAGATGCGTCCGCACCGGCGTCCTGGGCGGCCGTGACGTAGTCGGTGGACTGACTCGGCGGCACGTTCTCATCGGCGTGGCCGTGAATGCAGCGCACCGGCACCCCCAGAGGGATCTGCTGTTGCGGGTCGTAGGCCCTGTCCGCGTCCGTGGGCGCATGACCCAAGAACTGTTCGACGGCACCGCCCCCGAGGTCGGCGTCGTGCGCTGATCGGAGGTCGAGGACACCTGCCTGCGAGAGGGCGCCCGTGATCGGGACCTTGCTGGCCCGCCACTGCGGTTGGCTCTGCCGCCCGGCCGCCCACACCGCAAGGTGCCCGCCGGCCGAGTGGCCGAGCGTGAGGGTCGTGCTCGTGTCGAGATCCGGGATCTTCGCGAGCTGCTCGATGGCGGCGTGGACATCGTCGAACGTCGCGGGTGTCCCGCCACCGTTGCCGACGCGGCGGTACTCGATGGTCCAGGCCGTCCAACCGTTGGCGGCCAGTGAGCGGGCGAGCGGGCGGCCCAGTTCGAGGTCGTACTCCGCCTTCCAGAAGCCGCCGTGGATGACGACCACGACACCCTTGCTGACTCCGACCGGCCGGGTCAGCTCGCCGAACTGGCTCTTGTCGTCTCCATAGGCGATGCGCATCGGTCGACTCTCTTCCTCAGCCTTGTCGGGTTCGGCCGGGCCACTGCAGGCCGCGAGCGGGAGTGCAGCGGCTGCGGCGAGCACTGTTCTCCGGTTGGGCATTCACGCAGCGTATGCCGCCACGTTGCCCCGGGCGTGCTCCGCCTACATGTGGTTGTCCGCATCGATAACCCATAGGTTCTCAGCCCAACACCAATGGGTTATCGACGCCAACCGAAACGTCGCCGATTCTCGCTTCGAACTCGTTCGTGCAGGTGGTTTCAGCGGAGGGCGGGCCCACTTCGGTGGTCAGGATTCATCTCACGAGCGAAGCCGTGAGGGCCGTGTGAGCGGAGGGCGGGCCCATTTCGGTGGTCAGGATTCATCTCACGAGCGAAGCCGTTGAGCGGAGGGCGGGCCCATTTTCGGTGGTCAGGATTCATCTCACGCGCGAAGCCGTGAGGGCCGTGTGAGCGGAGGGCGGGCCCACTTCGGTGGTCAGGATTCATCTCACGCGCGAAGCCGTGAGAGAATCCTGACCAGCGGAGGGGAGTATCCCCAGCGCGGCATCCTCGTCATCACGGCGGCACATCGCCCGGGGAGCCGGTCCGTCCATGGGACGGGAGAGACCTCCGGGCCCTTGACCCCACCCCGGAAGGTTCCCGCGTTGCACTCCCTCTTGACTCTCCCTACGGCGACACCGTCGATGAACGTCGCCGCCTGGCAGTGGTTCCTCACCATCGGCATCGCCGCAGCGGTGCTGCTCTTCGACGTCATCATGATCGCGCGCAACCCGCACCGGCCATCGACGAAAGAGCTGGTGACCGCTCTCTCCTTCTACGTCGGGGCGGCGATCCTCTTCGGTGTCTGGGTGTGGGTGAGCCACGGGAGCCAGCTGGCAGGTGAGTTCTATGCCGGCTGGCTGACCGAGTACTCCTTGTCGGTCGACAACCTCTTCATCTTCCTCCTGATCATGGCGAAGTTCGCCGTGCCCGAGAAGTACCAGCAGACCGCCCTCATGTGGGGCATCATCATCGCGATCGTGCTGCGCGGCATCTTCATCTGGGTCGGCGCCGCGGCGATCAACAACTTCTCCTGGGTCTTCTACATCTTCGGCGCGTTCCTCATCTACACCGCGGTCAAGCTCGCGACCGAGGGTGAGAGCGACGACGAGGAGTACGAGGAGAACCGCTTCATGAAGTGGGTCGAGAAGACGCTGCCGTCGACCAAGGAGTGGAGCAGCAAGCTCCTCACCACGGAGAACGCGAAGCGCGTCGTCACGCCACTCTTCATCGTTGTCCTGGCGCTGGGCACGACCGACCTGCTGTTCGCGCTCGACTCGATCCCGGCGATCTACGGTCTCACCCAGGAGCCCTACCTCGTCCTCACCGCGAACCTCTTCGCGTTGATGGGTCTGCGCCAGCTCTACTTCCTGCTCGGTGGTCTGCTGCAGAAGCTCGTCTACCTCAGCCTGGGCCTGTCGGTGCTGCTCGCGTTCATCGGCGTCAAGCTCATCCTGCACGCCCTCCACGAGAACGAGTTGCCGTTCATCAACGGCGGCGAGCACCTCAAGGTCTGGGACATCCCGATCGCCGTCTCGCTCGGCGCGATCGTCGTCATCCTCGGTGTCACGACCGTCGCCAGCCTCTGGAAGACGCGCCGCGACGAGAAGGCGGAGATCGACGCCTGAAGGTGAGTGGGCGGCATACGCCGCACGAAAGCGTCTAGGACCCCGTCGATTCGGCGGGGTCCTTGCGCGCTCCCACGCCCAGGACGATCGCGGAGGCGAGCACCACGAGAGCCATGCCGAGCAGCTGCCAGCCGTGCAGCCGCTGGCTGAGGATGATCAGCCCGGCGAGAGCAGCGACGGCTGGCTCCAGGCTGAGCAGGATTCCGAAGACCTGGGCAGTCATGCGGCGCAGCGCCACCATCTCCAGGGAGTAGGGCAGCACCGACGACAGGATGGCGATCCCGAGACCCTTGGCAATGAGCTCGCCGTCCCAGTCGGGAACGGAGGCGATTCCGAACGGCAGGGTGACGGCGGTGGCCACGACCATGGCCAGGGCCAGACCTTCGAGCTTGTCGAACTCGGCTCCGGTCCGTCCGCTGAAGATGATGTATGCCGCCCAGAAGGCTCCTGCGGTCGCGGCGAGTCCCAGCCCAGTCAGGTTGAGTTCGGCGAACGGCACCGTGAGCGCCTCCGAGATGAGGAGGACTCCACCGGCGGCAGCGAGGACGGCGATGAGGTCAACCGCCCGCCGCGACAGGGCTGCGGCGAGCAGTAGGGGGCCGAGGAACTCGATGGTGACGGCGACGCCGATGGGCAGGTGCGCGAGCGATCCGTAGAACGTGAAGTTCATGAGACCCAGGGCAATCCCGAAACCGATGACGGTGAGCCACGCCTTGCGCGAGTGTCCACGCCACCGTGGTCGGGCGACGGCGACGAGGATGACCGTCGCGAACAGCAGGCGCATGACCACGGAGCCGCCGGCCCCGATCTCGGGGACGAGCGTGGCAGCGAGCGCTCCACCGAATTGCACCGAGACGATGCCGGCGAGGACGAGGAGCGGGGCGGGCACACCTTCGAGACGTCGCACGTGGTCAGGCTAGGTCGAGCGCGTCACCATCCACGGTCACGCCACTCCGTGAGACGCCATCGACAGTGGCCACCGGAGGGGCAGCGAGGCGGGCCCGCACGGCCAGGTGACGCTCGATGAAGCCGCGCTCGTCATAGCGCTTCCGGCGGAGCCACCCGGTGACCTCGTCGTTGCACTTGCTGGCGTTGCACGGCCCGCAGGCGGGAACGATGTTGTCGAGCGTGTAGCGCCCGCCGCGGGACAGGGGCAGGACGCAGTCCTTCTGCAGGGCGCGCTCGGTCGCGCAACAGTACGCGCAGCCACCCCACGCCTCCTTCAGTGCCGACCACTGCTCGGCGCTCAGATCGTGCTCGACCTGGCCCATGCGGCGCTTGCGGCGGCGTGCAGCCACGGCCCTGCGACTCCGGTTGACCGCCATCAGGTGAGCGTAAGCCTCGGCGTGGCGTGCCAGTTCGAGGCGCGCGGCTCACCAGCCGCGTTCGCGCCACTCGTTGAGATGCGGACGCTCGACACCGAGGGTGGTGTCGCCACCATGCCCCGGATAGACCCAGGTGTTGTCGTCGTAGACGCCGAAGAGTCGGGTCGTGACGTCCTCGATGAGGCTGTCGAAGCTCTGGTACTCGTAGCTGGTGGTCGCGCCCACCCCGCCGGGGAAGAGGGTGTCGCCGGTGAAGAGGTGGGTGTGTCCGGCAGGGTCGGCATATGCCAGCGCCACCGAACCGGGGGTGTGCCCGCGCAGGTGGATCACGTGCAGATCGCACTGACCAACGGTCACTCGGTCGCCCTGAACCAGCCGGACGTCGGGCCGCACTGGCAGGGCATCGGCGTCGTCGCGGCCGGCGTGGGTGCGCGGGTGGAAGGCCGCCACGAGCTCCGACAGGGCGCGCACGTGGTCCCAGTGCTGGTGCGTCGTCACGAGGTGGTCGAGGCTGCCCGTGCCCTCACGGATCAGGGTGCCGAGGCGCGCAGGGTCGTCCGCGGCGTCGATGAGGAGCTGCTCCCCGGTGGCGCGACAAGTGAGGAGATAGGTGTTGTTCGACATCTCCGACACCGCGATCTTGCGGATCACGAGATGCTCCAGCTCACGCACGTCGGTGGCGCCGCCGGGAGAGACGTCACCGGTGTAGTCCGGGCGGTTGGCCATGATCACAACCCGGCCGTCAGGTCGGGGATGGCGTCGCCGCGGACACCGGATGCGTCCTGGCGGGCCAACCAGCGGAGTATGCCGCCGCGCGAACCGCTGACGTGGACGTCACCGTCGCCGATGGACCAGTCGTCGCCTTCATCGCTGCGGATCGTGAGGGAAGGGGCGGTGGACGCGGCCCGCTGACGCTTCACTTCGTTCTCGATGAAGAGCACCTGGAGCTCCGCATCGAGGTCCTCGAAATCGAAGGCGAGGTCGAGATCCACGTGGTGGTAGACGACCTCACGCAATCGCATGAAGGTGAGCATCCCGCCCTTGAACGTTGGCCCACCGGGGGTGCGCTCGAGGACGACGTCGGCGTGATCCGGAGTGAGGCGGCGCAGCGCTGCGGCGAGCGGCACGGCCGTGTTCTGGACGTCCGCGACGAGTTCGGGCTGTGCCCTTCCGACGCCGTCGTCGATCTCCGCGTCCCTGGCCTCGGGCGAGACATACATCGTCTCGCCGGTCCCGTCGACGGCCGAACCCACGAGCCGGATGAGGGCTTCGGCGTTGCGTGCGATGTGGTTGAGCACGTGGTCACGGCTCCATCCCTGGCACAGGCTGGGGGCGGCGAGGTCCGGGCAGTGGCGGGCGTCGGAGACGAGGAGGGCGGTCTGGTCATCGATGGCGGTGAGGAGATCGGTCACGGGATCACCGTACGCGCGAGCGCCAGAGCGTGCCGGTTGCTTGCGCATCGGTTGTCACGAGCCACAACTCATCGCCATTCACGATCGCCGAGACGGGAGTGCCGCGCGGTCCCTCGCCCACGGACCACGACTCACCTGAGCGTCGCAACACGGTGCTTCCACCCTCGGACGGCGTCACGACCACGTCGTCGTCGCCCATCATCAGTGGTGCAAGGGCGACGGCAGTCTCAGGCATCACGACATCGGGTATGCCGGTCAGTCGCCTCACGCTCTGGCCTGCCACTTCCCAGATCGTGAGTCTTGCCCCGCTGGCTCCCGAGACGAGACAGCGGTGTGGGGTGCAGCTCGCTGCGTGGGCCTCGGTCAGTCCGGTGGCGTCCGGAGCGCGGGGGAGGTCGATCCGCTTCCACGGCCCATCCGCGTCAGGCGAGGTCCATACCGCGGGGTCGACGCGAACCGAGCCGGGCGCGAGACGGGTGACCGAACCCGACAGGACGAGACCGGCGCCGCCGGAGGTGATCGCCCTGCCGGCGACCAGCTCGTCGGCAGTGCTGCCCAACGGCGTGCCTGTCGACGGCTGTCGGGCCCAGCGCTCGCCCGTGCGCGCCCACGTCGCAACGTCGAGGCCGGTGCGATCGCTCTGCCAGGCACCGAGGATCACGGGCGACTCACCGGCATACGCCATGCCGGCAAGGTCTCCCGCGCCATAGCTGCCGAAAACTCCGAAGGGCTGTTCCTGCTCGGAGACACCCTTCGCAGAACCCGACCACGTCGTCCAGCGGTAGTTGCCGTGGGCGCCGCCGCGGGCGCCGGCGATGGCATCGACGTGACCGTCGCGGCTGATGATCTGGAACCAGCGTCCCTCGAAGGCGTAGGGGGAGCGTGGGGTGAGTGGCACCTCGCGCAGTGCCGTCGCATCCGTGCCCGAGAGGAGGCGGGGGTGTGGTCGCCGGGGGCTGTGACCGCCGATGAGGACGGTGGTGCCGTCCACGGCCAGAGTGACGGGGGTCAGCCCGCCAGTGAGCGGGACGCGCTGCCACGAGGTGCCCAGCTGACCCGTGGTGCGGGTCAGTTCGGGGACGTCGGTGCTGCACGCGCTGACGAGCAAACCAGACACCACGACGGCTCCGAGGAGCGAACGCACGCTCACGCCTGTCACTGTAGGGGCTGGAGTGGTCTTCGTCAGGGGCTGTCGGTGGTGACACCTAGCATGGTGATCGTGACTTCTGCTGTGACCAACACGCCCGCCCGCCGCTCCGGGAGCGCCACCCACGACCACCTGATCGTGCGCGGTGCGCGTGAGCACAACCTCAAGGACGTCTCGGTCGAGTTGCCGCGTGACTCTCTCGTCGTCTTCACCGGGCTCTCGGGGTCGGGCAAGTCGTCACTGGCCTTCGACACGATCTTCGCCGAGGGGCAGCGCCGCTACGTCGAGTCACTGTCGGCCTACGCCCGTCAGTTCCTCGGGCAGATGGACAAGCCCGACGTCGACTTCATCGAGGGGTTGTCACCGGCGGTCTCGATCGACCAGAAGTCGACCAACCGCAACCCGCGTTCGACCGTCGGCACGATCACTGAGGTCTACGACTACCTTCGCCTGCTGTTTGCCCGCGCGGGCCGTCCGCACTGCCCGACCTGTGGCGAGCCGATCACCCGCCAGAGCCCGCAGCAGATCGTCGACCAGCTGCTCGAGCTGCCCGAGCGCACCCGTTTCCAGGTGCTCGCACCCGTGGTTCGTGCGCGCAAGGGCGAATTCGTCGATCTCTTCGCCGAGCTGCAGTCCAAGGGGTTCGCACGCGCCCGCGTCGACGGCGAGGTCGTGTCGCTCACTGAGCCGCCGACCCTCGAGAAGCAGATCAAGCACACCATCGATGTCGTCGTCGACCGGCTCGTCGCCAAGGGCGGCGACGCCTCGTCCAAGCGGCGCCTCACTGACTCCGTCGAGACCGCGTTGGGCCTGGCTGGCGGCATCGTCCTCATCGAGTTCGTCGACGTGCCCGAGGGAGCAGCCGGTGAGGCGCTGCCACGCGAGCGGCGCTACTCCGAGAAGATGGCCTGCCCCAACAACCACCCGCTGGGCATGGATGAGGTCGAGCCGCGCTCCTTCTCGTTCAACTCCCCGTTCGGTGCCTGCACGGTCTGCACCGGCATCGGCACCGAGCTCGAGGTCGACCCCGAGCTCGTCGTTCCCAACGACGACCTCTCATTGGCGCAGGGTGCGATCGCACCGTGGGCCTCGGGCAGCGGAGCGTCTGAGTACTTCCAGAGGGTCCTAGGCGCACTGGCCGAGGAGCTGAAGTTCGGCATCGACGTGCCCTGGCGTGCGCTGCCGGAGCGGGCCAGGGAGTCGCTGCTCCACGGGCGCAACCACAAGGTCCACGTCAAGTACAAGAACCGGTTCGGGCGCGAGCGTTCCTACACGACCGGCTTCGAGGGCGCGATTCCGTTCGTCAAGCGTCGGCACGCCGAGACCGACTCCGAATGGAGCCGTGAGCGCTACGAGGGCTACATGCGTGAGGTGCCGTGCCCGGCCTGCCGCGGTAGCCGGCTCAAGCCCGAGTCCCTCGCTGTGCTCATCGGCGGCAAAAGCATCGCGGACGTCTGCGCGCTGCCGATCTCGGATTCGGCGGGGTTCCTCGAGCAGGTCGACTTCTCGGTGCGCGAACGGCAGATCGCCGAGCGCGTCATCAAGGAGATCAACGCCCGGCTCGGGTTCCTCCTCGACGTGGGACTCGACTACCTCAGCCTCGACCGGCCCTCCGGCACCCTGTCCGGTGGTGAGGCGCAGCGCATCCGACTCGCCACCCAGATCGGTTCCGGCCTGGTCGGCGTCCTCTATGTCCTCGATGAGCCGAGCATCGGCCTGCACCAGCGCGACAACCATCGGCTCATCGAGACCCTGACGCGGTTGCGCGACCTCGGCAACACGCTCATCGTCGTCGAGCACGACGAAGACACCATCGCCACGGCTGACTGGGTCGTCGACATCGGCCCGGGTGCGGGCGAGCACGGGGGAGAGGTCGTCCACTCCGGCACTGTCGCCGACCTGCTCACGCACCCGACCTCGATCACCGGCAAATATCTCTCCGGTCGCGCCGAGATCCCGCTGCCGCCAGTGCGGCGTCCGCAGGAGAAGGGCCGAGAGGTCACGGTCGTCGGTGCACGCGAGCACAACCTGCACGACGTCACCGCCAGCTTCCCGCTGGGCAACCTCGTCGCCGTGACGGGTGTCTCGGGGTCCGGCAAGTCAACGCTGGTCAACGACATCCTCTATCACGTGCTCGCCAACAAGCTCAACGGCGCGAGGCACGTGCCCGGGCGGCACAAGACGGTCACCGGACTGGAGCATCTCGACAAGGTCGTCCACGTCGACCAGGGCCCGATCGGTCGCACTCCGCGCTCCAACGCGGCGACCTACACCGGTGTCTTTGACGCGATCCGCAAGCTCTTCGCGACGACGACCGAGGCCAAGATCCGCGGTTACCAGCCCGGTCGGTTCTCGTTCAACGTCAAGGGTGGGCGCTGCGACGCCTGCTCCGGTGACGGCACGATCAAGATCGAGATGAACTTCCTCCCGGACGTCTACGTCCCCTGCGAGGTCTGTCACGGCGCGCGCTACAACCGCGAGACGCTCGAGGTCCACTTCAAGGGCAAGACCATCGCCGACGTCCTCGACATGCCGATCGAGGAGGCCGCCGAGTTCTTCGCTGCGGTCCCCGGCATTGCCCGCCACATGATCACACTGACCGAGGTCGGCCTGGGCTATGTCCGGTTGGGTCAGCCCGCTCCGACGCTCTCGGGCGGCGAGGCGCAGCGCGTCAAGCTCGCCACCGAGCTGCAGAAGCGGTCGACGGGGCGGACGATCTATGTCCTCGACGAGCCCACGACGGGGCTCCACTTCGAGGACATCCGCAAGCTGCTCGGTGTCCTTCAGGGCCTCGTCGACAAGGGCAACACCGTCATCGTCATCGAGCACAACCTCGACGTCATCAAGTGCGCCGACTACATCGTCGACCTCGGCCCGGAGGGTGGCAACAAGGGCGGCTACGTCGTCGCCACCGGAACACCCGAAGAGGTGGCCGTTCACCCCGACAGCTACACGGGCCACTTCCTCGCCCCGGTGCTCGCGAAGACCTCGCGGACCGTGACCCGCCCCACCGCCGCTGCTGCCAAGGCGACGAAGGCGGCCGCGAAGCCCACGAAGGCGGTTGCGAAGAAGGCAGCGTCCTCGACCACCACGCGGTCGAACACCACGCGGTCGAGCACCAAGGGGGCCGTGACCACGTCGGTGCGGACTCAGGCGGTGGGAACCAAGGCGGCCACGCCCAAGAAGACCGCTGCGGCGCACACCGCCTCTCGGCCCCAGACGACGGCAGCAACGTCGTCTGCGACAACGACCCGCGCGAAAGGCGGCAAGGTCACGGGCGACAAGGTCAGCGGTGCCAAAGTCACCGGCTCCAAGGTTGCGAAGCGGGCGCCGCGCAAGAGCGCCTGAGCGAGGGGCGGCATACCTGAGGGGTTGTCTGCCGATCACAGGACGAGGGCCCCGCACCGAATCCGGTGCGGGGCCCTCGTCGTGATGGCTACCTCAGTCTTCCCCGAGGTAGGCCTTGCGGACGTCATCGCTCTTGAGCAGCTCGGAGCCGGTACCCGAGAGGACGATCTTGCCGACCTCGAGCACGTAGCCCTTGGTGGCCCGCTTGAGCGCGGCCTGAGCGTTCTGCTCCACGAGGAGGATCGTCGTGCCCTGCTCCTGCAGCGTCGTCACGGTCGACATGACCGTCTTCATCATCAGCGGCGACAGACCCATCGACGGTTCGTCGAGCATGAGCAACTTGGGGCGGCTCATCATCGCCCGACCCATGGCGAGCATCTGCTGCTCGCCACCGGAGAACGTGCCGGCCGCCTGGGCCTTGCGCTCACCGAGGATCGGGAAGAGCTCGTAGGCCGCCTTCAGATCCTTCGCGACATCGCCATCGCGCCGCGCAAAGGCACCGAGCAGGAGGTTCTGCTCGACCGAGAGTCGCGGGAAGATCCGGCGTCCCTCCGGCGAGTGTGCCAGTCCCAGCGTGACGATCTCGTGCGCAGGGGTGTCGTCAATACGGTTGCCCTGAAAGCGGATCGAGCCGCTCGCCGGCCGAAGGAGTCCAGAGATGGTTCGCAGGGTCGTCGTCTTGCCGGCACCATTGGTGCCGATGAGTGTGACGACTTCACCCTCCTCGACGGTGAAGCTGATGCCCTTGACGGCTTTGATCTTGCCGTAGGCGACGACGAGGTCCTTGACCTCGAGCATGGGGCTCACAGCTTCTCCTCCGTCGAATCCGGAACGTCGTCAGCGGCCTTGGCCGGGACCACGTCCTCATCGTCATCGTCATCGTCATCGTCGCCGCCACCGATATAGGCCTCGATGACTCGCGGGTCCGACTGGACCTCACCGGGCGTGCCCTGGACGAGGACCTCTCCGCGCACGAGACAGAGCACGCGGTCGCAGAGGCCAAAGATGAACCTCATGTCGTGCTCGATGACGACGACTGCGAGGCCGCTGTCACGGATCCGGAAGATGAGGTCGCTTGCCTGCTTGGTCTCCTGCGGGTTCATACCGGCCGTGGGCTCGTCGAGGAGGATGAGCTTGGGGTCGGTCGCAAGGGCGCGAGCAATCTCAAGGCGGCGCTGGTCGCCGTAGGGCATGTTGCGCGCGAGGTTCTCGGCTGACTTGCCGAGACCCACGAACTCCAGGAGCTCCTGGGCGCGGGCCCGGGTTGCCTCTTCCTCACGACGGAACTTCGGTCCACGCAGGATCGAGGTGAGCGCCATCGAACTGGTGCGGCAGTAGCGGCCGACCATGACGTTCTCGAGCGCCGTCATGTTGGCGAAGAGCCGGATGTTCTGGAAGGTGCGAGCCATGCCGGCGATGACGACGGCCCGCGGCTTGGGCGGAAGGATCTCACCGCCCAGCCTCACCTGGCCCTCGGTCGGCTTGTAGAGGCCGGTGAGGCAGTTGAAGAAGGTCGTCTTGCCGGCGCCGTTGGGGCCGATGAGGCCAACGATCTCGCCCTCGTTGACCGTCATGTCGACGTCCTTGACGGCCGTGAGGCCACCGAAGCGCATGGTCACGCCGCGGGCCTCAAGGATCGGTGCGCCGACGGTCGCGGTCGCAGGCGGTGGGGGAGTCTCGGTGACGGTCATGCCTTGACCTCCTCTTCCTCGAGATGGACTTCTTCGATGCGTTTCGCGAGCTCTTCGTCGTCCTCGTGGAACTCAAGCTTGCGCCGTTGGCTTGCGATGAGCCCCTCTGGGCGGAAGCGCATCATCAGGACGAGCACGAGTCCGAAGATGAGTAGTCGGTAGTCCGCCAGATCCCGCAACTTCTCGGGGAGCAGCTTGAGGATCGTGGCACCGACGAGCACGCCGGCCACGGTTCCCATGCCACCCAGGACGATCGCCGCGAGCAGGAATGCCGACTCGAGGAAGATGTATTGGTCGGGCGACACCGAGACGTCATGGTGCGCCTTGACCGTGCCCGCCATGCCAGCAAGGAAGGCGCCGCCGGCGAAGGCGAACAGCTTGAGTCCGAAGACGTTGACGCCCATGGCCTCGGCAGCCTTCTCGTCCTCGCGGATCGCGACCCAACCACGACCGATCCGGCTGTTGTTGAGCCGGACGAACACGAGGATGATGATCGCCGCGATGATGAGGAGGAGGAAATAGTAGTTCGCGAACCGCCCCAGGGTGATCCCCAGGATCTCGTGAGGCTGACCGAAGTCGAAGGAACCGAACTTGAGCTCCGGGATCGCGGGGATCCCGTTGGGACCGTTGGTGAGGTCCGGTCCGTTCTCGCCGTCGAGGTTGCCCATCGTGAATCGGAAGATCTCACCGAAGGCCAAGGTCACGATGGCCAGGTAGTCGCCCGATACTCGTAGGGTCGGCGACCCGATGATGAGCCCGAGCAGTGCAGAGAAGCTGGCGCCCACCAGGACGACGATGATGAACGGGGGCTTCCACCCGATCGTCGCGAAGGCCGAGTTGGAGAGCACCGCACCGACGTAGGCTCCGGCGCCGAGGAAGGCGATGTAGCCGAGGTCGAGGAGGCCCGCGAGGCCAACGACGATGTTGAGGCCCAGCGCGGTCGCCGCAAAGATCAGCACCTGAGTGGCGATCGACATGTTCTCGTCGGACCCGCCCTGGGTGAACGGGAAGAGGAACGCGACGGCGAACGCACCGAGCATGAGCACCGGACGGTTCTTCTGGGCGATGAGTCCGACCCAGGTGAAGACGCCCGCCTTGGCAAGTGCGAACGCAAGGGTGCCGGCGAAGAGGAGGAAGAGGGCGAAGCTGATCGGGTCGCCGACACCGAGGGCGTAGGCAGCTCCGAAGAGGATCAGGGCCATCATCACGATGATCGTGCAGATCTCGAGCCACGACGATGTCTTCGCAAAGAGCGGATCACGGTGCCGGCGAGAGACGAGCATGAGGCCCGAAGCCAGGAGCAGGAGGGATCCGATGAAGGAAATCCACCCGCCGGGGTTGACATTGAGGATCGCCCCCGTCTGCCAGGCAATGGCGGCAATGGTCACCACCATGTAGGCGACGGCCCCCATGCCGAGAAGGCGCACGGCACTGGCTGTGTCGAGCCACTCGCCGAGGCCCCGCAGGGGACCCTTGTGAGCGAGGAGGAAGAGCAGCGCCACCAGACCAAGTGCGATGGCCGTGATCTGCAGGCCATTGGGATACAGGTCGACCGAGAGATCGCCGAGAACGCTCCCGTCATGGCTCCACGAGAGAAGCGAGCCGACGATGAGCAGGCCGGCACCGGCAAGACCCATTGGCCAAGCAGCGGCGCTGCCCCGCCCGGGGATGCGCTCGAGCAGGGGCGTCTTGGCGCCGTCGTCGTCGTGCTCGTGAGTGAGGTCAGCCGTCGAGGTGCTCATGCGCGGTCCACCACCCGGGCGCCGAGGAGGCCCTGGGGCCTGAAGACGAGCACGAGAATGAGGAGCACGAACGCCCACACGTCCTTCCATGCCGACCCGCCGAACTGGCCGGGAATGAACTGGGTGGCCATCGACTCGGCGATTCCCAGGGTGAGGCCGCCGACGACGGCTCCCTGGATGTTGCCGATACCGCCGAGGACCGCGGCCGTGAAGGCCTTGAGTCCTGCGAGGAATCCCATGCGGAAGTCGATGTTGGAGTTGAGCAGGCCTTGCGCGACACCAGCGACGGCCGCAAGGGCGGCGCCGACCGCGAAGGCGATGACGATGATGCGGTTGACATTGATGCCCATGAGCTGAGCCGTGTCAGGGTCCTGCGAGACGGCCTGCATGCCCTGGCCGAGCCGTGTCCGGTTGACGAAGAACCAGAGCACGATCGCGGAGACGACCAACGCGCCGACGGTGAAGATCGCGGCGCGTTGGATGTTGAGGCCGCCGATGGCGAGGGCGGAGCCGGTGACGACGTCGATCTCGGGGAAGGTCAACTTGCTCTTGGCGCCCGGATAGAAGAGGCGGACGGCTTCCTGCAGGAAGACCGAGATGCCGATCGCCGTGATCAGCGGCGCGAGCCGGGGAGCATTGCGCAGCGGCCGATAGGCGAGACGCTCCATGACGACGGCGGTGAGGACGGAGACGGCCACGGCGCCGAACACCATGATCGGCAGCACCCACAGCCCGGTCTGTCCCTTGAAGAGGACCGACCAAGTAGCCAGGGCGCCGAAGGAGCCGATCATGAAGACCTCGCCGTGGGCGAAGTTGATGAGCTGGACGATCCCGTAGACGACGGTGTAGCCGACGGCGATCAGCGCGTACAGCGACCCGATGGTCAAGCCGTTCACGATCTGTTGCAGGAACTCGGTCATCGCAGAACCGGCACCTCTCTGTGTATTGGGGGGCTGGCACATTCAAGCAGGGACGGGCTCTCGCCCGCCCCTGCTTGGATGAACTACGTCAGCGTGTCGGACTCAGTCCGGTTCAGCTCACGTTCTCGGACTTGACGGTGGCCCACTTGCCACCTTCGACCTTGTAGCCCGTAATGACCTTGACGAGCGTGTCGCCGAACTCGTCGAACGAGACCTTGCCGGTGACTCCGTCGAAGGAGACCTTGCCGACCTCGGTGACCGTGGCCTGGCGGGCGCTCTTGGCGTCAGCAGCGTCCTTGAGGGAGATCTTGAGGGCGTTGATGATGGCGTTGGCCGCGTCGTACGAGTAACCGCCGTAGGCAGCAGACGGCTCGGCGTAGCTGGCTGCCTCGTAGTCAGCGAGGAACTTCTTGCCGGCCTCGCTGGCGTCGGTCGGCTCGCCGACCGAGGTGGCGAGGTCGTTGGCCGAGGTGGAACCGGCCAGCGCGATGTACTGGGGGTCGAAGATCCCGTCGCCACCCATGAGGGGAACGTTGAGGCCACCGGCCTTCATCTGCTTGGACAGCGGTCCACCCTGGGGGTACTCGCCACCGTAGAACACAGCGCCCGGCTTGGACGGCGCGACCTTGGAGACGACCGGGGAGTAGTTGGACTCGTCCGGGTTGATGGTCTCAGCGGCAACGATGGTGCCACCGGCAGCCTTGTAGGCGTCGCTGAAGTGCTTGACCAGACCCTGGCCGTAGGTCTTCTTGTCGTGGATCGTCGCGACGGTCTTGATGCCCTGGTCGATGAGGAACTTGGCCGCGAAGCCGCCCTGCGCGATGTCGGTGGTGCAGGTGCGGAAGAACGTCTTGTAGGGACGCGCGTTGCCGTCGGCGCCGCGGGTCAGCGCGGGGCCGGTGTTGGCGGGGGAGATCTGGGTGATGTTGGCGGCAGCGAAGACCGGCTGGGTCTGCTGGCTGACGCTCGAGTTGAGGTTGCCGACGACGCCGACGACCTGGTCGTCACCGGCGAGTTTGGTCGCACCGTTCTTGCCGACGTCGGCCTTGCCCTCGTCGTCCACGGCCTCGACCTCGAGGGTCCAGCCGGGGATGGCCTTGGAGTCGTTGGCCTGCTTGACGGCCAGTTCGACGGAGTGCTGGATGCCCTTGCCGAGAGCGGACAGGTCACCCGAAAGGGGTGCGATGACGCCGATCTTGGCAACCTTGGCGGTGCCGCCGGTGTTGCCGGTGCCGCCCTCGGTTTCGCCGCGGTCACCGCAGCCGGCGAGTGCGATCGAGGCCACCAGCAGCGATGCACCCATGGTCATGACGGAACGCTGAGCCACGTTTCCTCCTGAGACTTCTTCTCCCGCGGCGATCAGCCGAGGAACTCGCGACGGGTGTGCGAGCACCCGAACAATGCCACGGACCGGGGACGCTCTGGGGCTGTTGCGCAGATCTTGTGCAGAGTCGTTATCAAGGCCGCTATGCACAATGTCTTGTGCGTTCTCCACAGGTAGGCAAAAGGAACGATGGGCATACTGAGTTCGGACAACACGAACCCAGCGCAGGACGAAAGGCAAGAGGACGATGACTGAGGCACTGGACACACGACAGGCAGCAAGCGAAGCCGAGCCCGCTCCGCTCTCCTGCTGCGGTCGACGAGAAGCACTGCGCGCAGTGGGCGTGGTCGCCATCGCGGGCGCGGGCCTGACGGCGTGCGGGACCAGCGCCGACGATGTTGAAGGCGCCACCGATGCCGCCTCGTCGGCTGCATCGTCAGCAGCATCGGGGGCTGTGGGCGCGGTGAAGGACCTTGCCAAGAAGGCCGAAATCCCGGTGGGGGGCGGCAAGGTCATCGAGTCCGCCAAGGTCGTCATCACCCAGCCGACCGCGGGTGAGTACAAGGCCTTTTCAGCCGTGTGCACGCACCAGGGGTGCACCGTGTCGGGTGTCGCGGACGGCACCATCAACTGTGCGTGTCACGGCAGCAAGTTCGACATCGCCACCGGTGAGGTGAAGCAGGGACCGGCCACGTCCGGCCTGCCCACGAAGTCGGCGACCGTAGGAGCCGACGGCATCAGCGTCACGTGAGTGGACGGCATACCAAAGCAGTGAGTATGCCGGGTGGTCCCGGCGGTGCCATTCGAGACTGACGGTGCCGCGTCCTAGGGTTGGGGCGTGGCTCATCCGTCGACGTACCGTCCCCGTCCGGGAGAGATCCCGACCGATCCGGGTGTCTACCGGTTTCGGGACAAGGACGGTCGTGTCATCTATGTCGGCAAGGCCAAATCGTTGCGCTCCCGGCTGTCGTCCTACTTCCAGGACGTCGGGATGCTGCATCCGCGCACCGCATCGATGGTCATGGCCGGCGCGAGCGTCGAGTGGACCACGGTCTCGACCGAGGTGGAGGCGCTGCAGCTCGAGTATTCGTGGATCAAGGAGTTCGACCCGCGCTTCAACGTCAAGTACCGCGACGACAAGTCCTATCCCTATCTCGCGGTGACGATGGGTGAGGAGTTTCCGCGGGCCCAGGTGTTGCGCGGTGCCAAGCGCAAGGGGACTCGGTACTTCGGGCCCTATGCGCACGCCTGGGCCATCCGCGAGACCCTCGACCAGGCGCTGCGCGTCTTCCCGATCCGCACCTGTTCGCAGGGTGTGTTCAAGCGCGCGAGCCAGGTGGGGCGGCCCTGTCTCCTGGGCTACATCGACAAGTGCTCCGCGCCCTGTGTAGAGCGTGTCGACGCCGACAGCCACCGCCAGATCGCGGAGGACTTCTGCGACTTCATGGCGGGCGAGAGCACGAAGTTCATGAAGCGTCTCGAGCGCCAGATGCGCGACGCCTCGGACGCCCTGGAGTTCGAGCAGGCAGCGCGGCTGCGTGACGACATCGGAGCGCTCCAGCGAGTGCTCGAGAAGTCGGCAGTCGTGTTCGGTGACGGCACTGACGCCGACGTGTTCGCCCTCGCGGATGACGAGCTCGAGGTGGCCGTCCAGGTCTTCCACGTCCGCGGCGGCCGGATCCGTGGCCAGCGCGGGTGGGTCGCCGAGAAGGAGTTCGAGACGGTTCCCGAGGTCGTCGGTCACCTCCTGCAGCAGCTCTATGGTGGCGAGGAGGGTGAGTCGGTGCCGCGTGAGGTGCTCGTGCCCGTGCTGCCCGACGACTCCGACTCGATGGGCGAGTGGCTGTCCGGTCTGCGGGGGAGCAACGTCGATCTGCGTGTCCCCCAACGCGGTGACAAGAAGACCCTCATGGAGACCGTGGGTCGCAACGCGACCCAGAGCCTGGCCCGGCACAAGGTGGCTCGCGCCGGTGACCTGACCGCACGGTCGCAGGCCCTGCAGCAGCTCCAGGAGTTCCTCGCGCTCGACGAGTCCCCGCTGCGGATCGAGTGCTACGACATCAGTCACGTCCAGGGCACCCAGATCGTCGGCTCCATGGTCGTCTTCGAGGACGGGCTCTCCCGCAAGGGGGAGTACCGCCGGTTCATCGTGCGCGGCGATGACGAGACCGGCGCCAGCGATGACACGGCTGCGATGCACGAGGTCCTCACGCGTCGCTTCCGCCGCTACCTCAAGGACCGTGACGAGCCGCAGGGACGCGACGAAGAGACCGGCAGGCCAACGCGATTCGCCTACCCGCCCCAGCTCGTTGTCGTTGACGGTGGCCTGCCGCAGGTCAACGCCGCGGCTCGCGCGATCGAGGACCTCGGCATCGTCGATGTCGCTGTCGTCGGACTCGCCAAGCGACTCGAGGAGGTCTGGGTGCCGGGCCAGGACTTCCCGATCGTCCTGCCTCGAACGAGCGAAGGTCTTTATCTCCTCCAGCGGCTGCGCGACGAGGCGCACCGGTTCGCCATCACGTTCCATCGCCAACGGCGGAGCAAGGCCATGACGAACTCGGCACTGGACGGCATACCCGGCCTCGGTGACGTCAAGCAGAAGTCGCTGCTGCGGCACTTCGGTTCGGTCAAGCGGATCCGGGCGGCAACCTTGGACGAACTCGGGGAAGTCAAGGGAATCGGACCTACGCTTGCAGAGACGATCCAGCGCGAGTTGACTGGCGCGCCCGCAGAACCCACGGTCAACCTCATGACCGGCGAGATCATCGACGACGAGAGGGGCAGCAATGCCTGAAGGTCCCGTCCCCGAGGCCCCGGAGCCCGCAGCGGCATCTGGTGCCGACTTCGTCATCGTCACCGGCATGAGTGGGGCAGGGCGCTCCACGACGGCCAACGTCATGGAGGACCGGGGCTGGTATGTCGTCGACAACCTGCCTCCTCAACTGCTCGTCTCCATGGCTGAGCTCGGCAACCAGGCGCGCGCCGAGGGCCGTGAGATCAAGATCGCTGCCGTGGTCGACGTCCGGAGCCAGCACTTCTTCACCGAGTTCAACGACGCGGTCCAGCACCTGAAGTCCACCGGTTGGACGCCACAGCTGCTCTTCCTCGACGCCACCGATGAGGCACTGGTTCGCCGGTTCGAGTCGGTGCGGCGACCGCACCCGCTCCAGGGCGATGGTCGGTTGCTCGACGGCATCCAGCACGAGCGCGAGATCCTGCGCGACCTGCGGTCGCGAGCCCACATCGTGGTCGACACCTCCGGCCTCAACGTCCACCAGCTCGCCCGCAAGGTCGCACCGCTCTTCGGCACCGGCGACGGACCGTCACTGCGCCTCGCCCTGCTGTCATTCGGCTTCAAGTACGGAGTGCCCCTGGATGCCGATTTCGTCTTCGACATGCGCTTCCTGCCCAACCCGTTCTGGGTGCCCGAGCTGCGGCAGCTCGATGGTCGGGACCCCGAGGTGTCAGCGCATGTCCTCGGGCAGGCCGGAGCGCAGGAGTTCCTCGACCGGGTTGTCGCGCTGATGGAGCCGGTGACCCGTGGCTATCACTCCGAGGGCCGGCGCTACGTCACGCTCGCGATTGGGTGCACGGGCGGCAAGCACCGCTCGGTGGCGATGGCCGAGGCTCTGGCGCAGCGGCTGAGCTCGGACCGCATCGAGACCTTCCTCGTCCACCGAGACCTGGGGCGCGAGTGAGTGGCCCTGTCGTGGCCGCCCTCGGTGGCGGGCACGGCCTCGCGGCATCCCTGGCCGCGTTGCGCTTCGTCACCGACGAGATCACGGCGATCGTCACTGTCGCCGACAACGGTGGATCGTCCGGGCGGCTGCGGGGTGAGTTTGGCGTCCTGCCCCCGGGCGACCTGCGCATGGCGTTGGCCGCGCTCTGTGAAGAGACCGAGTGGGGACACACCTGGCGCGACGTCCTGCAGCACCGGTTCGAGGGCACCGGTCCACTCGGTGGGCATGCCCTCGGCAACCTGCTGATCGTCGCACTCTGGGAGTTGCACGAGGACCCCGTAGCCGGGCTTGAGCTCGTCGGGCGGCTCCTCAACGCCCGCGGCCGCGTGCTGCCCATGGCATCGGTGCCGCTCGACATCGAGGCCGACGTGATCGGTGCGGACCCGACTGAGCCTGAAGAGGTGACCCTCGTGCGCGGTCAGGCCCAGGTCGCCACGACCCGTGGCAGGGTGCGCGACCTGCGGCTCGTCCCGGCCAGCCCGCCGGCATACCCTGAGTCCATCGCGGCCATCCGGGCCGCCGACTGGGTGGTTCTCGGCCCGGGCTCGTGGTTCACGTCGGTGATGCCGCACCTCCTCGTGCCCGAACTCGCCGAAGCCCTGGCCGTCACCCGTGCTCGACGTCTGCTGGTCCTCAACCTTGAGATGGTGACCAACGAGACCGCAGGATTCAGCGCCACCCACCACCTCGAGTCCTTCGCGGCCCACGCGCCGGGCATTGTCCTCGATGCCGTCCTTGCCGACCCGTCGATCGTCGACGACGAGGAGGAGTTGGCAGCGGCGTGTCGAGCCCTGGGCGCGGAACTGCACATTCACCGGGTGGCCGTCTCGACGTCTCCGACACAGCACGACCGGCTGCGACTGGCGGCCGCACTGCAGGACGTTCTCGGCTCAGGACGCCGCCCCTGATGTCGCGTGGCAGGATGACCGGCATGGCAATGACGGCGAAGGTGAAGGACGAACTCAGCCGCCACGAGGTGACCAAGCCCTGTTGCCGCAAGTCTGAGGTGGCTTCCACGCTCCGGTTCGCGGGCGGGTTGCACATCATCGGGGGACGCATCGTGGTGGAGGCTGAGCTCGACACGGCAAACGCTGCCCGGCGGCTGCGTCGCGAGATCCACGAGCTCTATGGACAGACGCCCGAGGTTCTGGTGCTCGCGGCAGGGGGACTGCGCAAGGGGAGCCGCTATGTCGTGCGCGTGGTGCAGGACGGCGAGGCACTGGCTCGACAGACCGGTCTCATCGACGGTCGGGGCCGGCCGGTCCGTGGGCTGCCGCCCAAGGTCGTGTCCGGGTCGGTGTGTGACGCCGAGGCTGCCTGGCGGGGTGCGTTCATTGCGCACGGCTCGCTGACCGAGCCCGGCCGATCCTCGGCGCTCGAGCTGACTTGTCCCGGCCCGGAGGCCGCGCTGGCGCTCGTGGGTGCCGCCCGACGGCTCGGCATCCAGGCCAAGGCCCGCGAGGTCCGCGGCATCGACCGGGTTGTCATCCGTGACGGCGACGCCATCGGCGCGATGCTCACCCGGCTGGGAGCCCACGACGCGGTGCTCGCCTGGGAGGAGCGACGGATGCGCCGCGAGGTGCGTGCGACCGCCAACCGTCTCGCCAACTTCGACGACGCCAACCTGCGCCGGTCCGCGCGCGCTGCGGTCGCGGCGGGGTCACGGGTCGGCCGCGCGCTCGAGATCCTCGGTGACGAGATTCCCGACCACCTGCGCGAAGCCGGGCAGCTGCGGCTGCAGCACAAGCAGGCCTCCCTCGAGGAGCTCGGGCAGCTCGCGCAGCCGGCCATGACCAAGGACGCTGTCGCTGGGCGCATCCGTCGGCTGCTCGCCATGGCCGACAAACGGGCCGAGGACATGGGCCTCCCCGGCACAGATGCCGACCTCACGCCCGACATGCTCGACACCTGACCGCGCAATGTCGGCTCCCGAGCCGGGTGCGAGAACGGTTACTTGACCGTACGCCGGACCTCTGGGGGAGCGCGCTGGGTGCGGCACTAAGGTTGTACGACGTACCCCGGTGACGTGGTCGACCCCACGCACCCTCCCTTTCGGAAGGCAGACTGCTCGTGACTGTGCGCGTTGGCATCAATGGCTTTGGCCGCATCGGCCGCAACTTCTACCGCGCCGTGATCGCGTCCGGCGCCGACATCGAGATCGTCGCCGTCAACGATCTCACCGACAACGCCACGCTGGCCCACCTGCTGAAGTACGACTCGATCCTCGGTCGGTTCGACGGTGACGTCACCTCCACCGACACCGACATCACCGCCAACGGCAAGACGTTCAAGGTCTTCGCCGAGCGCGACCCCGCCAACCTCAAGTGGGGCGAGCTGGGCGCTGACGTGGTCATCGAGTCGACCGGGTTCTTCACCGACGCCGAGAAGGCCAAGGTCCACGTCGCCAACGGTGCCAAGAAGGTCATCATCTCGGCGCCCGCCAAGAACGAGGACGTCACGATCGTCATGGGCGTCAACGACGGCGACTACGACGCCGCCACGCACACGGTCATCTCCAACGCGTCGTGCACGACGAACTGCCTCGCGCCGATGGCCAAGGTCCTCAACGACGAGTTCGGCATCGTCAAGGGCCTCATGACGACGATCCACGCCTACACCGGCGACCAGAACCTGCACGACGGCCCGCACAGCGACCTCCGTCGCGCCCGCGCAGCGGCCCTCAACATCGTGCCCACCACGACTGGTGCGGCCAAGGCCGTCGCCTTGGTCCTGCCCGAGCTCAAGGGCAAGCTCGACGGCTACGCGCTGCGCGTCCCGGTTGCGACCGGCTCGGCCACGGACCTCACCTTCGAGGCCGGTCGCGAGACCACCGTCGAAGAGGTCAACGCCGCAATCAAGAAGGCTGCGGAGGGCCCGCTCAAGGGCATCCTCGTCTACACCGAGGACCCGATCGTGTCCAAGGACATCGAGACCGACCCGGCGTCGTGCATCTTCGACTCGGGCCTGACCAAGGTCATCGGCAACCAGGTCAAGGTCGTTGGCTGGTACGACAACGAGTGGGGCTACTCCAACCGCCTCGCGGACCTCGTCACGCTCGTCGGCACGTCCCTCTGATTCGGACCTGACCACCACCTACGGAGTTCTCTGACATGCATTCGATCGCTGACCTCGGCGACCTGCGGGGCAAACGCGTCCTGGTCCGCTCCGACCTCAACGTGCCACTCGATGGTGCAGAGATCACCGATGACGGACGCATCCGTGCGTCCGTGCCGACGATCGCGGCTTTGTCCGAGGCGGGCGCACGCGTCATCGTGTGCGCCCACCTCGGCCGCCCCAAGGGAGCGCCTGAGGACAAGTTCTCGCTCGCACCCGTGGCCACCCGCCTGGGTGAGCTCCTCGGCCAGGACGTGACGTTCGCGACCGACACCGTCGGCGAGAGCGCAAAGGCCGCTGTCGAGGCAGCAGAGGACGGCAACGTCGTGCTGATCGAGAACCTCCGCTTCAACGCGGGGGAGACGGCCAAGACCGCCGAGGAGCGGGCCGAGTTCGCAGGCCAGCTCGCCTCTCTCGCAGACGTTCTCGTCTCGGACGGCTTCGGCGTCGTTCACCGTGAGCAGGCGTCGGTCTTCGACGTCGCCCGGCTCCTGCCGTCGGCGGTCGGTGGTCTCGTCGAGACCGAGGTCGGCGTGTTGCGTCGCCTCACGACCGACCCCGAACGCCCGTATGCCGTGGTGCTGGGTGGCGCAAAGGTGTCCGACAAGCTCGCTGTCATCGACAACCTCATCCAGACGGCCGACCGCCTTCTCATTGGTGGTGGAATGGTCTTCACCTTCCTCAAGGCCCAGGGTCACGAGGTCGGCAAGAGCCTCCTCGAGCAGGACCAGGTCGAAGCGGTCGAGGGTTACCTCGCACTGGCACAGGAGCGTGGCGTCGAGATCGTCCTGCCCGTGGACGTCGTGGCCGCGACCGAGTTCTCGGCAGACGCCGAACACGAGGTCGTCACCATCGACGCCATCCCGGCAGACCGTATGGGGCTCGACATCGGGCCGAAGTCGTCGCAACTGTTCGCCGAGAAGCTTGCCGACTGCCGGACCGTCTTCTGGAACGGGCCGATGGGCGCGTTCGAGATGGAGCCCTACGCCGCGGGCACAGCCGCCCTGGCCAAGGCGCTCGCCGAGATCACCAGCACCGGCGCCCTCACGGTCGTCGGTGGCGGGGACTCGGCAGCAGCGGTGCGTCAGCTCGGCTTCACCGACGACCAGTTCGGACACATCTCCACCGGTGGTGGCGCCAGCCTCGAGTTCCTCGAAGGCAAGGACCTCCCCGGCCTCACTGTTCTCGACGAATCCTGAAGGACGACTCTGATGGCCAAGGCCGCCCAACCGAACACCCAGCGCGTCCCGCTCATGGCGGGCAACTGGAAGATGAACCTCGACCACCTCCAGGCGACCCACCTCGTCCAGAAGCTCGACTGGACCCTGCGTGACGCCAAGCACGACCACGGTGGGGTCGAAGTGGCCGTGCTGCCGCCGTTCACCGACCTGCGAAGCGTGCAGACGCTCGTCGACGGTGACCGGCTCGCGATCAAGTACGGCGCGCAGGACATCTCCCAGCACCAGAACGGCGCCTACACCGGCGAGATCAGCGGCGCCTTCCTCGCCAAGCTCGGCTGCACCTACGTCGCGGTCGGACACAGCGAGCGTCGCCAGTACCACGCCGAGACGGACGAGACCGTGAACGCCAAGGTTGCCGCGGCATACGAGAACGGCATCACGCCGATCTTCTGCGTCGGGGAAGGTCTCGAGATCCGCCAGGCGGGCACTCACGTCGACCATGTCCTGACTCAGGTGCGCGCCGGCCTCGAGGGCATTCCCGCAGACAAGGCCGCGAGCATCGTCGTCGCCTACGAACCCGTGTGGGCCATCGGGACGGGCGAGGTTGCGACTCCTGAGGACGCGCAGGAGGTGTGTGCGGCCATCCGGACGGTGCTGGCCGAGCTCTACACCGGCGACCTCGCCGACCGTGTGCGCATCCTCTATGGCGGGTCCGTGAAGTCGGGCAACGTCGCGGCGATCATGAGTCAGGACGACGTCGATGGGGCTCTCGTCGGAGGCGCATCGATCGATCCCTCCGAGTTCGCCGCCATCTGCCGCTACCGCGATCATCACAAGACGAACTGACGCGGCAGGTATCCTGTAGCGGCACGCCCCACCGGGCGACGTACATTCAACAGATCTACCGAAGGAGCACCGTGGACGCGGTACGCATCGGCCTCCAGGTCCTCTTGGTCCTGGGTGGACTTTTCCTCACCCTGCTTGTCCTGCTGCACAAGGGCAAGGGTGGCGGCCTGTCCGACATGTTCGGTGGAGGTATGTCCACGTCCCTCGGAGGCTCCTCGGTGGCTGAGCGCAACCTCGACCGCATCACGTATGCCGTCGCGACCGTGTGGTTCGTGTGTGTCGTCGGTCTGGGTGTCCTCGACCGGGTCGCTGCCTGACCGCAGCTCGATTCGTCAACAGCAGCTCCGTTTTCTGAACTGAGAGAAGGCTGATGTCCATGTCTGGTGGAAGTGCGATCCGTGGCAGCCGCGTTGGTGCAGGCCCCATGGGTGAGGCCGAGCGCGGTGAGGCGGCCCCTCGAGTCCACGTCTCGTTCTGGTGCTCCAACGGGCATGAGACCCGACCGAGCTTCTCGCAGGAGCAGGACCTCGAGGTCCCCGAGACGTGGGACTGCCCACGATGCGGCTTCACCGCCGGCCAGGACAAGGACAACCCTCCGGCACAGACCAAGGTGGAGCCCTACAAGACTCACCTCGCCTATGTGAAGGAGCGTCGCTCCGACAAGGACGGCGAAGCGATTCTGGACGAGGCTCTCGGATCACTGCGCGAGCGCGGCCTCATCCAGTAGCTCCACCACTGATTGCCCGTTCGGCCAGTGTGGAGGGCAACGACGGACTGGCCGAACGGGCAATCAGTGGTGTCAGAGGTTGGCGGCGGCGTCCGCGTCGATGAGCCAGAGCGTCCGCTGCTCGCCCTTGACCTGCGCTGCGGAGCTGAGGGCAGGTCCCGCGCCAGCGACCCCGTTGGCCACGGCCTTGGCCTTGTCGGCCCCGGCGACGATGAACCACACCTCGCGAGAGCGACGCAGCGCCTCGAAGGTCAGGCTGACCCGGACCGGCGGGGGCTTGGGGGAGTCGTGCACCGCGACGGCGATGGCGTCCGCGCTCTGCTGAGCGGGGTGGCCGGGGAAGAGCGAGGCAATGTGCCCGTCAGGTCCGACCCCGAGGATCATCACGTCGAAGGCGCCCGCGCCGCTGGCGCGAACAGTCTCTGCGTATGCCGTCGCACTGGCTTCCGCACTGTCGCAGGCGTCCGGACCGAGAACTCTGTGGACGCGGGCGGGGTCGAGGGGGAGCGAGTCCAAGCCGGCCGCATCATTCTGGGCGTCGTTGCGGTCCTTGTCGCCGGCGGGGAGGTAGCGCTCGTCGCCCCACCACAGCTCGACGCGTGACCAGTCGATGGCCGAGCGAGCCGGCAGGGCCGCCATCGACGCCCAAAGGTCCGAGCCCAAAGATCCGCCGGTGAGCGAGATGTGGACGACGTCCTGGTTGGCCTGGGCATCGGCGATCGCCGTCACGAGCCGGGCGGCGATGGCGTCGCTCAGCTCCTGTTTGCCCGGGTGCACGATGACGTCGACGTCGTGCACCTGGCTGATGTCGTTGGCTCCGGTCATGAGCTGCTGCCTCTCACGGATGACTTCTTGCGCTTGGCACGCGCCTGGTCGAGCTGGCGGGCGGCGGCCTTCTTGACCTGCTTGGGGTCGTCGGCCTTCTCGGGCATGGGTGCCTCGACCATGGCGGCACTGGCGTTGACCTTGGCCTCGCGGCGAATGCGGGCGGCGTCCTCACGCGACTCGGCCACCGACGGGGTGATGCCCTTGCGCTGTGCGTCGGTGGAGGTGCGCCGACTGTGGCTCACTCCCTCGAGTCCCTGACGCAGGGCGTCCGCATAGACCTCGTCGGGGTCGAGCCTGCGCAGCTCGTCGGCCAGGCACTCTGCGTCGCTTCGGGGAGGCAGCGCGATCGTCCGCTCGGGACGTCCGGTCTGCGACATGGTCGCGGTGGTGCCGTTCTGCGGGCGCACGAGGTCAAGGGGGCCACTGGGCCGGTCGAGTCGGACGCTGATGATGCCTGAGCCCTTGCGTGAGGCCACCAGTGCGACCGGGCACCGCAACTGCTTGGCCAACCAACCGGCGAGCAGCTTGGCCGAAGGTGAGTCGGATGCACCGGTGACCGTCACGGAGACGACCGGCTCGTAGGGCGCTTGGTCGAGTGCTGCGGTCAGCAGTGCCCGCCACAGCGTGATGCGCGACCACGCAAGGTCGGTGTCACCGGGGGCGTAGGCCGCCGCGAGGCGGGCCAGCGGGGCATTGGGTGCGCCCTTGGACCGGGAGACGTCGGTGATCCGTCGCTGCGCCATCTCGCCGATCGGGTCGGCGGAGGGGTCCTTGGGGGACTCTGCGGGCCACCACGCGACGATCGGCGCGTCCGCGAGCAGGAGCGGTGTGACGACGGCGCGACCGTGGGACGCCAGTGGTCCGAACAGGCGAAGGACGACGACCTCACTGGCGCCGGCGTCCCCGCCGATCCTGATCTGCCCGTCGAGGCGAGCGGCACCCCGTCGGTTGGCGATGACGACGACGATGATGCGACAGGGGTGCTGACGGCTGGCATCGTTGGCCGTCTCGATGGCGGCGTCGGCCTCGTTCTCGTCCACGACGATGACCAGGGTGAGCACCCTCGTCAGCGCCATGGATCCAGTCTCGGAACGCAGTCGGACCAACTTCTTGGAGATGTTGACGGTGCTCGTGCTGGGCAGGTCGACGATCACGGGAGCCTCCATTCGCGGCCGTCACGGCTCATCAGATCGTCAGCGCTCTGGGGTCCCCAGGTGCCTGATTCGTACTGGTCGATGCGGGCCTTGTTCTTGGCCCAGAACTCCTCGATCGGGTCGAGGATCTCCCAGGAGAGCTCGACCTCCTCGTGGCGCGGGAAGAGCGGCGGCTCACCGAGGAGAACGTCGAGGATGAGGCGTTCATAGGCTTCGGGTGAGCTTTCGGTGAAGGCGCGGCCGTAGCCGAAGTCCATCGTCACGTCGCGCACCTCCATCTGTGCGCCGGGGACCTTGGCGCCAAAGCGCATGGTCACCCCCTCGTCGGGCTGGACCCGGATGACGACCGCGTTCTGACCGAGCTCCTCGGTCGCGGTGTCGGCGAAGGGCAGGTGCGGTGCCTTCTTGAAGACGACCGCGATCTCGGTGACGCGCTTGCCCAGCCGTTTGCCGGTTCTGAGATAGAACGGGACCCCCGCCCAACGGCGGGTGTCGATCTCGAGCTTGACCGCGGCATACGTCTCGGTGGTCGAAGTGGCACCCACGCCTTCCTCGCTGAGGTAGGAGATGACCTCTTCGCCACCCTGCCAACCCCGGGCGTACTGCCCGCGCGCGGTGCCCTGGGTGAGGTCCTTGGGCAGGCGGACCGCAGACAGGACCTTCTCCTTCTCGCTGCGCAGGTGGTTGGCGTCGAAGGAGACCGGCTCCTCCATCGCCGTCAGCGCGAGGAGCTGCAGGAGGTGGTTCTGGATGACGTCCCGAGCCGCGCCGATTCCGTCGTAGTAGCCGGCTCGTCCACCGATGCCGATGTCCTCGGCCATCGTGATCTGGACGTGGTCGACGTAGTGGCTGTTCCAGACCGGCTCGAACATCTGGTTGGCGAAGCGGAGTGCCAAGAGGTTCTGGACAGTCTCCTTGCCCAGGTAGTGGTCGATCCGGAAGACCGAGTCCGCAGGAAAGACATCGGCGACGATCTCGTTGAGTTCGCGCGCGCTCTGCAGGTCGTGGCCGAAGGGCTTCTCGATGACGACGCGACGCCACGATCCGTCTGGGGCCGTGGACAGGCCCGAGCGCTTGAGTTGCTCGCACACCGTCGCGAAGAACGATGGCGGGATCGACAGGTAGAAGGCGTGGTTGCCGCCGGTGCCGCGTTGTTCATCGAGCTCACGCACGGTCTCGGCGAGGAGGTCGAAGGCCTTGGGGTCATCGAACGTGCCGGGCACGAAACGGATGCCTTCGCTCAGCGAACGCCACACGTCCTCACGAAACGGTGTGCGGGAACGCTCCTTGACCGCCTCATAGACGATCTTGCCGAAGTCCTGGTCGGCCCAGTCGCGACGAGCAAAACCGATGAGCGAGAAGCCCGGGGGAAGCAGACCACGGTTGGCGAGGTCGTAGATCGCCGGCATGAGCTTCTTGGTGGCGAGGTCGCCAGTGACACCGAACAGCACAAGGCTGCACGGGCCCGCGATGCGGGGAAGTCGCTTGTCGCGCGGATCCCGAAGGGGGTTGTGGGTGGCAGTGACGCGCGCCGGACTCATCAGGCTCCTGGTGTCGTGAGGGCCGACCGCACCTGACTCAGGCCGCGCCCATGCTGGGTGAGGTTAAGGCGAAGGACGGGACGTCCGTGCTCGGCAAGGACTTGGGCATCGCCACCGGCCTGGGCATCGATGAACTCGCCGAAGGTGAACTCGCGCCCCGGGACCGCGAGGTCCTCGACGGGGGTGGCAGTGATCTGGATGAAGACGCCGTTGGCGGGCCCACCCTTGTGGTACTGACCGGTGGAGTGGAGGAAACGAGGCCCCCAGCCAAAGGTCACGGGGCGACCGGTGTGGTCGAAGAGGGTGCGGGCGACCTGCTCGAGGTCGGCATCCTGCTCGCGGTCGAGGTAGGCCATGACAGCGATGTAGCCGGCCTTCTCGTCGATCTGGGAAAGCAGCGCCGACACGGCACCGGGCAACGTGCTCTCGTCGCCGAGCCACTCGCCCCCGAGGGTGCGGACCTCGACGGAACCGTCGACGAACGCCGGCTCCTCAGCGGCTGAACCGGTCTGGTCGAGCAAGCCTCGGGCAGCGTTCTTGGCGCTCTCGACATCGGGCTGGTCGAACGGGTTGATGCCGAGCAGGCGACCAGCGACGGCGGTGGCGACCTCCCACAGAAGGAGCTGAGCGCCGAGCGTGCCGGCAACAGTGATGACCGAACCGCTGTCACCGATGTTCTCTTCGGGACTGATGTCGGCCGGCCCGGGCTGCTCTGCGGCGATCGAGTCGGGGTGGCGCGGAGCGCCCTCGGCGTCGGTCGTGAGGTCTGTGTCGTCGTCGGGCTCGTCATCGTCGTCGCCCGCGGCGACGAGGCGCACGAGGTTCGCGTCGGCGTAGGTGTGCTTCGGTGCTTCCCCGTCGGCGACGACGGGGAGGATGCCCTTGCCGTCCTTGCCGGTGGATTCAGCGATGAGCTGCTCGGCCCAGGCGCCGAACCCGACGTTCTCGGTTCCGGCGTCTACGAGGACGAGCTTGTCGCGCAATGGCTTGGTGCCGGCCATGGCGGCCCCGAGACGCAGGGCAGGGTTGCCCTCGTCGTCGGCCGCGAGAAGGTCGGCCACCGCTTCGGCGTCGTCGAGGAGCGCGCCCACGTCGACTCCGGCCAGGCCGGATGGGACCAGGCCGAACGCGGTCAGGGCCGAGTAGCGGCCGCCCACGTCGGGGTCCGCGTTGATGACCCGGAAACCTGCCGTGCGAGCCTCACCGTCGAGCGGGCTGCCCGGGTCGGTGACGATGATGATGCGACGGGTGGCGTCGATGCCGGCATCGGTGAACGCCTGCTCGAAGGCTCGGCGCTGAGAGTCGGTCTCAACCGTGGAGCCCGACTTCGACGAGACGACGACGGCGGTCTTCTTGAGGTCGGTCGAGACGGCGCGGCGCACGACGTCGGGGGCGGACGAGTCGAGGACGACGATGTCGACACCGGCGGTGGCGCAGATGACCTCCGGCGCGAGCGACGAGCCACCCATGCCGCAGAGGACGATTCGGGACACGCCGTCGCCACGCAACTCTTCGCGCAACGCGGCGATCTCGCCGAGCAGGGGACGGGACGACCGGGGGAGGCCGACCCACGACAGGCGCTTGCCAGCCTCTTCTTCGGCGGCCTTGCCCCAGAGCGTGGCGTCCTGGGCGAAGAGCTTGCTGGCCACCTCGTCCTTGACCAGCTGGGGGACGTGGGTCGAGATGGCGTCAGCGGCGGCGCCGCGGGCCGTGACCTCGAGGCTGCTCATCGAGAAGCCTTGTCGAGCTCGGACTGCACGCCGTCGAGCAACTCTCCCCACGACTTCTCGAACTTGTCGACGCCTTCCTTCTCGAGCTGGGCGGTGACCTCGGAGTAGGAGATGCCGAGACGTTCGAGGGCGTCGAGGACCTCAGCGGCTTCCTCGTAGGTGCCCTCGATGGTGTTGCCGGTGATCTCGCCGTGGTCCTTGACCGCGTCGAGCGTCTTCTCGGGCATCGTGTTGACGGTGCCGGGTGCGACGAGCTCGGTGACATACATGGTGTCGGGGTATGCCGGGTCCTTGACGCCCGTGGACGCCCACAGGGGGCGCTGTGGCTTGGCTCCGTCGGCCTCCAAGTTCTTCCAGCGCGGAGTCGAGAAGACCTCTTCGAACGCCTGGTAGGCCAGTCGTGCGTTGGCGATCGCAGCCTTGCCCTTGAGGCTCTTGGCGGTCTCGGCGTGCTCGCCCTTGACGGCATCGAGACGCTTGTCGACCTCGGAGTCGACGCGGGAGACGAAGAACGACGCCACGGACTCGAGAGTGCTGATGTCCTTGCCTGCCTCACGGGCCTGCTCGACGCCGGTGAGGAAGGCGTTCATCACCGCGCGGTAGCGGTCGAGGCTGAAGATCAGCGTGACGTTGACCGAGATGCCCTCAGCGATGACCTTGCTGATCGCGGGCAGGCCCTCAACCGTCGCCGGGATCTTGACGAGCAGGTTGGGGCGGTCGACGAGCTCTCGCAACTGCTTGGCCTGGGCCACAGTCCCGTCGGTGTCGCGGGCAAGTCGAGGGTCGACCTCGATGGAGACCCGACCGTCGAGGCCGTCGGTCGCCTCGAAGACGGGCAGAAGGATGTCGCAGGCGTCGCGAACGTCCTGCGTCGTCAAGGCAGTGACGGCATCATCGAGGGTCGCCTTGTCGGCGGCCAGCTGGGCAACCTGCTCGCTGTAGCTCTCTCCGTTGGAGAGGGCTACCTGGAAGATCGACGGGTTCGTCGTCACACCGACGACGCCCTTGGTGTCGATGACTTCCTGGAGGTTGCCGGACGTGAGCCGCTCGCGGCTCAGGTCGTCGAGCCAGATGGACACGCCATTGTCGGCGAGGGCCTTGAGTGCGGTGTTGTCAGTCATGAGACGTCACTTCCCAGCCGTTGCCGCGCTCTTGGCGGCAGGCTTCTTGGTGGTCGGCACGTCTGTGCCGGTGTCCTTGCGCGTGCGGGGGGCGGTCTCAACTGCACCGACGACCCCGGCGCCGGCCTTGGCCGCCTTGATCGAGTCCTTGGCCGCCTTGACGACGGCGGCGGGGGTGAAACCGAACTCGGTGAAGAGGGTCTTGGCGTCAGCGGATGCACCGAAGTGCTCGATGCTGATCGAGCGACCGGCGTCACCGATGATCTCTCGCCAGCCCTGTGCCACACCGGCTTCCACGCTGACGCGAGCGCGGATGGCGGGCGGAAGCACCTTGTCGCGGTAGGCCTTGGTCTGGTCGTCGAACCACTCGCGGCAGGGCATCGACACGACCCGAGTCGGCACACCCGACTTCTCGAGAGTGAGTCGGGCCTCGAGCGCGACGGACACCTCGGAGCCGGTGGCGACGATGATGACCTTCGGCTTCTGCTTGCCGTCGGCGCCGCCGTCGATGAGGACGTAGCCGCCCTTGGCGACGTTGCTCGCGTTGGCGTGCGTCTTGCGGTCGATAGTGGGCAGGGCCTGACGGCTGAGCGCCAGAGCGGCGGTTGCACCGTTGCGCAGGATGGCGCCCCAGGCGGCCGACGTCTCGTTGGCGTCGGCCGGGCGCACGACATCGAGTCCGGGCATGGCGCGCAGCGCGGCGAGGTGCTCGATCGGCTGGTGGGTCGGGCCGTCCTCACCCAGCCCGATGGAGTCGTGCGTCCAGACATAAGTCACCGGGAGCTGCTGGATCGCAGCAAGGCGCACGGCCGGTCGCATGTAGTCGGAGAACACGAGGAAGGTGCCGCCGTAGGGGCGGGTCATCCCCTCGAGGGCGATGCCGTTGAGGATCATGCCCATGGCGTTCTCGCGGATGCCGAAGTGCAGGGTGCGGCCGTAGGGTCCGCCCTTCCACGCGTCGGTCTGCTTGGACTTCGGGATGAAGGAAGCCTCGCCCTCCATCGTCGTGTTGTTGGACTCCGCGAGGTCGGCCGAACCGCCCCACAGCTCCGGCATGATCGGCGCAAGGGCACCCAGCACCTTGCCGGAGGCGGCGCGGGTGGCGATGCCCTTGTCGTCGGCAGGGAAGGTCGGCAGGGCGGCGTCGAGCCCGTCCGGGAGGTCTCCGGCAACGAGACGGTCGAGCAGCGTCGCGGCGTCCTTGTTCTTGCGCCGCCACGCGGCATACGTGGTGTTCCACGCCTTGTGGGCGGCCTTGCCGCGGGCCTTGGACTTGCGCGCATGGGCGAGCACGTCCTTGTCGACCTCGAAGGTCTTCTTGGGGTCGAAGCCGAGAAGCTCCTTGAGGCCGGAGATCTCGTCGTCGCCCAAGGCTGAACCGTGCGACTTGCCGGTGCCCTTCTTGGTCGGGGACGGCCAGGCGATGACCGTGTGCAGACGCACGAGTGTCGGCTTGGCCGACTTCTTGCTCTTGGTGAGTGCGTCGAGCAGGGCGTCGACGTCCTCGACGTAGTCGGCCGAGCCCGCCGGGTCGTTGCTCTGGCGCCAGTCGACGTCTGCGACCTCCCAGCCGTAGGCCTCGTAGCGCTTGGCCACGTCCTCGGAGAACGAGATGTCGGTGTCGTCCTCGATGGAGATCTGGTTGGCGTCATAGATGACGGTCAGGTTGCCGAGCTCCTGGTGTCCGGCGAGCGAGCTGGCCTCGGACGCCACGCCCTCCATGAGGTCACCATCGGAGGCAATGACCCACACATGGTGGTCGAACGGGCTCTGTCCGGGCTTGGCATCGGGGTCGAGCAGGCCGCGCTGACGACGCTGCGCCATGGCCATTCCCACGGCGGAGGCGAGGCCTGAGCCGAGCGGCCCGGTAGTGATCTCGACGCCGGGGGTGTGGTGCACCTCTGGGTGGCCCGGGGTGAGCGAGCCCCACGTGCGCAGCGCCTTGAGGTCCTTCAGCTCGAGGCCGTAGCCCGACAGGTAGAGCTGGATGTATTGGGTGAGGCTCGAGTGGCCGCACGAAAGGACGAACCGGTCACGGCCGAGCCACGTCGGGTCCGACGGGTCGTGCGTCATGACGTTCTGGAAGAGCAGGTATGCCGCGGGGGCCAGGCTCATGGCCGTGCCGGGGTGGCCGTTGCCGACCTTCTGCACGGCATCGGCGGCGAGGACGCGAACCGTGTCGACGGCCTTGACGTCCAGGTCGTTCCACTTCGCCTTGCGAGCCGTGGGGCGGGCGATCTCGGTGGAGCGAGTGGCGGTCGCTGCGGAGGTGCGGCGGGTCTTGGCCCGGCCTGCCTTCGTCGGGGTGGTGGTCACGTGGAGCCTCTCTGACGTCGAGCAATTGTGATGCAGATCAAACCTTTGATTCCCACCCTAGACCGCAGCCCACCGGTGAGAGCGACCACGTCCGCCCCGGTTAGACTCACGTTGACTTCACTGCCCCACCGCACCGCGAACTACCCCGAAGGACGCCGTGGCAACCGCCCCGATCAGCACCGCCTCGCCGGCTCGGCCGACGACTGGCTGGAAGCGATCGGTGGGCAACTACGTAGCACTCACCAAGCCGCGCATCATCGAGTTGCTGCTCGTGACAACGGTTCCAGTGATGTTCCTCGCCGAACGCGGTGTCCCGAACCTCTGGCTCGTGGTCGCGACGCTTGTCGGCGGCACCCTCAGCGCTGGGGCGGCCAACACCTTCAACTGTGTCTATGACCGCGACATCGACGCACTCATGGACCGCACGAAGAACCGGCCCATGGTCACGGGTGAGATCACGCCTCGCGCCGGGTTGATCTTCGGCGCCGCCCTCACGGTGCTGTCGACGGTGTGGTTCGTCGCCTTCGTCAACGTCGCGTCGGCCCTGTTGTCACTCGCGGCCATCGCTTTGTATGCCGTGCTCTACACGATGATTCTCAAGCGCCGCACCCCGCAGAACATCGTCTGGGGTGGCGTCGCTGGCTGCATGCCGACGCTCATCGGTTGGTCGGCAGTGACGGGATCGGTCGGCTGGCCGGCCGTGATCCTCTTCTTCGTCATCTTCTTTTGGACGCCGCCGCACTACTGGCCGCTGTCGATGGCCTTCAAGGACGACTACGCCAACGCTCAGGTGCCGATGCTCCCGGTCGAGCGCGGAGCACTCGCCGTCGCGCGCCAGATCGTCGCCTACAGCTGGGTCATGGTGTTGGTCTCCCTGGCCCTGATCCCGGTGGCCGACATGGGCTGGATCTATCTCGTGGCCGCTGTCGTCAGCGGCGCGGTCTTCATCGGCGAGGCGCACCGCCTACTGCACCTCGCGAAGTCGGGCGCTGCAACCAAGGAACTCAAGCCGATGCGGCTCTTCCACTTCTCGATCACCTACGTGACGCTGCTCTTCCTCGCGGTCGCCATCGACCCGCTGGTCCACCTCTCCATCGGCTGATCCGGCAGGTTGCGGCCCGAGCGAAAGGGGCCGACGAACACAGACAGCGACACGAGAGCGTGCATCGCAGCCATGACCAGAATGGTCTCGCGGACGCCGATCCACGTGCCGAGGCCACCGGCGAGGAGGCCCGCCAAGGGCATCGTTCCGAAGTTGAGGACCGACGAGGTCGCCGTGGTGCGGCCGAGCAGGTCTCCGGGCACATAGCGAACGCGGAAAGAGCTGCGCACGACGTTGGCGCCGACGACCCCGAGGCCCACGATGAATGATCCCGCAGCGACGAGGGCGGCCCCGAGTTCGGGTTGCGCCAGCCCGAGGAGCAGTGCTGGCGGTCCGCCGATGACCTGCAGCATCCGCAGGGAGCCGGCGTTGCCGAGCCAGGTCGTCGCGCGCGTCGCGATTGCGGCTCCGACCAGACCGCCCGCAGACCCGAAGGCCATCACGAAGCCGACCGACCCGGGCTCGAGACCGAGGTCGCGCACCATGAAGAGCACGATCAGCGCGCCGTAGCCGGTGAGGGCGAAGTTGCTCAACCCGCCCTGGATCGAGAAGAAGCGGAGGAAGGGGTCGCGCGCGACGATCGCGACGCCTTCGCGCACCTGTCGGCGCATCGGCTGGGCCGCTGGCCTGTCGGGCGCCGGGCCGAACTCGTCGGGACGCATCCGCGCCAGGCACACCCACGACGCCAGGAAGCTGACGACGTCGATCACGATGGCGAAGGCGGCCGAGAACGCCTGCACGAGAAGCCCACCCACGCCGGGGCCGCCGATCTGCATTGCCGCCTCGGTTCCGTAGATCCGCGCGTTGGCGCGTTCGAGATCCGGGCTCGCCACGACGCGGGGCACGAACGCGGCGTATGCCGTCCGGAAGAAGACCGTGCAGCAGCCCAGTCCCAGCGCGGCGAGGACGAGGTGGGGGAGGGTGAGGACTCCGAGGGCCCACGCCACGGGAACCGTCGCAACCACCAGGGCGGCGACGAGGTCGGCCCGCATCATGACGCGGCGCGGGTCCGAGCGGTCGACCCAGGCGCCGGCGACGAGCCCCAGCATGAGCCACGGCAACCAGATGGCGCCGGCGAGGACGCCCATCCAGAACGGACCGGCATCGAACTGGGTCACGGCGACGAGCGGGAAGATCACGGTCGTCGTCATCGAGCCGAGGACGCTGATGCCTTCTCCGGCCCACAGCAGCCGGAAGTTGCGGTTGCGGGCCAGCGAGGGCTGAGGCCCAATCACGTCCGTCGCGGTCGTCACGGCTGGGCCGGGAAGCCGCGGGAGAACACGAAGAATGGCTCGCGTTCCGCGCCGTCGTCGGGGATCTCTCTCTGGCTCCACCTCACGAGGACCTCGATGAGTTCCGCAGCGACCTCGCGCGACTCCGTGGGGGTGAGACGCATCCAGTTCTGGGTGGCGAAGGCGGCACTGTCCCACTCGGGCACCGTGGCAGCGTTGGCGTTCCACTCCTGGACCCGCTCGAACTGCCGCTGCACGGTCAGGGCCTCCGCGGCATACGCCGCAGTGACGGCAGCGGTGTCGGAGGCGAAGTCAGCGCGGGACCACCGGGTGCCGGGGTCGACGAGGCGCCACCACCGCTCGCGACGGTCCTTGGCGAGCTCGGGTGCCTCTTCGACGAGGCCGGCCTCACTCAGCACCTTGAGGTGGTGGCTGGCGGAACCAACTGCTTGGCCGGTGCGGGCTGCCAGAGCAGACGCCGTGGATGGCCCGTCGACCTTGAGGGCGTCCATCATCCGCGAGCGGAACACGTTGGCCATGGCCGACAGGGCCTTGGCGTCGGTGATCGTTCGGACGCCGTCGGGGGAGCGCCGCTCTGGGCTATTGGGTGTGCTCATATCGATGAACCTAGACCCACAAGAACCATTGTGCAACTAGTCTTGTGCAATTCTCCGAAGAGACACGAGACCGTGGGTGAGGGCCACAACGAGGGCGGCTGCGCCGAACATGTGAACCAGGACGAGGACCTCGGGCAGGTCGGTGAGGTACTGGACGTAGCCGATCGCTCCCTGCGCGAGCGTCACGATGAGGACGGCTCGCCAAGCAGAGCTCACCGTCTCGGGGGCAGGGGAGAGGCGGGTGGCCAACCAGACCGCCACGACGAGTCCGACGAAGAGCATCACGGCATCGGCGTGCAGCCACGAGATGGTTCGCGGGTCGAAGCCGAAGCGCGCGGGTGCGTCGGCGTCGCCGGAGTGGGGGCCTGAGCCCGTGACGACGGTCCCAAGGACGAGGACGACAGCGCCCACGCCGCTGGTGAGCCAGGCGATACGACGCACGAGGTCAGGGACGAGAGCGGCCGGCTCGCCGTCTCGCTCGTTGCGGGCGAACCACAGGTATGCCGCGACGGCCACGAGCCCTGCCGAGACGAGGAAGTGGGCCGCGACTGTCACCGGGTGGAGCTCGGTGAGAACAGTGACGCCGCCGAGGGCGGCCTGGAAGATGACTCCGCCGAGCACGGTGGCGGCGGCGATCTTGAGGCGCCGTGCAGGTGCACACTGCCAGACGGCCACGACCGCGAGGATGGCAATGATCGTGAGAACGCTCGTGAGCATGCGGTTGCCGAACTCGATGACCTTGTGGAAGCCCTCGGCCTGCTCCTGCACCGGAACATAGGAGCCGGGCACACACTCCGGCCAGGTCGGGCACCCCAGGCCGCTGCCGGTGAGGCGTACGAGGCCACCGGACACGATGATTCCCACCTGGGCAACGAGGTTCGCCAAGAGGATGCGGTGATAGTTCCGGGAGATCAGCGTGTTCACTTAACGCAGAGTATGGGACCTCCATGTCAGCCCTCGCTGGGGTATCGCCTGTGGCTCCCGGCCTGTAGCGGAGAAAATCTCCGCAGGTCGGCGCTGCGCCGTGCCTCTCGTGCTTGACCAATTCTTGACCGGCACTTGACCGTCGATGTGCCAGCGGCTGACAAAGTCCGGGTTTGGCAAAGGATTGGTCAGTTTCGTTGACGCGCACGTCAGCCCGCCGGTTGGGTCAGGATCGCGCCGAAGCCCGCGGCATATCCAGGCCGCTCCGGAGGGGGACGACGCTTCCACCCGTGGCCGCACGTCATCCCGTGCGGTCCGAACGAGAAGAGGTACGACGTGATTCGACGATCCACTGGCGCCATGGCGGTTACCGCTGCCCTGGCCCTTCCTCTGGCCCTGTCCCTGGCCGTCCCTGGAGCACAAGCCCTCGGAGCGGACACGACGTGGCCAACCCGTACCTCGAACGCCAAGGCCGACCCGGCTGGCGACCACAAGGCGCTCGGCCTGTCGGCTGACGAGAAGCTCGTCGTGACGTCGATCCTGACGGACAAGGACGGCACGCAGCACATCCGCTACAACCGCACCTTCAAGGGTCTGCGCGTGATCGGTGGGGACCTCGTCCTCGCGAAGGCCAAGAGCGGCGCCAAGAAGGACGTGCGGTTCAACGCGTCCGGCAAGGCCGCAGTCACGTCGACGTCGCCCAAGAAGAGCGCCGCAGAGGCTTCAGCCGTGGCGACCAAGAACGCCCGCAAGAGCGCGTCGGCCAAGGTCGACGCGAGCGAACTCGTGGTGTGGGCCGGCGGCACGTCGCCCCGACTCGCGTACGAGGTCATCACTGAGGGGATCAAGGCCGACCAGACGCCGACGCGCCTGCACACCCTCGTCGACGCCGACTCCGGCGCGATCCTCGAGTCTTGGGACGAGGTCAAGCACGGCACCGGGAACTCGCAGTACTCCGGTCAGGTCACGCTCAACTCGACTCAGTCCGGCAGCTCCTGGCTGCTCAAGGACTCGGTCGGCAACCACACGACCGACCTCAACGGGGCGACGTCGGGCACCGGCACACAGTTCACCGACGCCGACAACATCTGGGGCAACGGCTCGACCACGAGCCGTCAGACCGCGGGCGTCGACGCGCAGTACGGCGCCGAGAAGACCTACGCGTACTTCAACTCGGTCCTGGGTCGCGCCGGCATCTGGAACAACGGCACCGGCGCTCGCAGCCGCGTCCACTACGGCAACGCCTACGTCAACGCGTTCTGGGACGGCACCCAGATGACCTACGGCGACGGTGCAGGCAACGCCAAGCCGCTGACGGCCATCGACATCGCTGGACACGAGATGAGCCACGGTGTCACCGAGAACACGTCGAACCTCAACTACAGCGGCGACGCCGGGGGACTCAACGAGGCCACGTCGGACATCTTCGGTGCGGCCGTGGAGTTCTACGCCAACAACTCGAGCGACGTCGGGGACTACCTCATCGGCGAGAAGATCGACATCAACGGCAATGGCACGCCCCTGCGCTACATGGACAAGCCGAGCAAGGACGGCCGGAGCCCGGACTGCTGGTCAACCAACACCAAGAATCTCGACCCGCACTACTCCTCGGGCGCACTGAACCACTGGTTCTACATGGCCGCTGAGGGCTCGGGCGCCAAGACGATCAACGGTGTCAGCTACAACAGCGCCACCTGTGGAGGCGCTCCGGCCGTCATCGGCGCCGGTCGCAGCAACGTCGAGAAGGTCTGGTACCGCACCCTGTCGACCAAGCTCACCTCGGGCAGCACGTATGCCGCCGCCCGCAACGGTGCGATCGCCTCCGCCAAGGAGCTCTACGGCGCCACCAGCCAGACCTGCAAGTCGGTCGAGGCGGCGTTCACGGCCATCTCGGTCCCGGTCGGCACGGAGAAGTGTGATGGCACGACAACCCCGCCGCCCACCGGTGGCAACTTGCTCCTCAACCCGGGCTTCGAGTCCGGTGCGGTGAGTTGGACCGGCACCTCCGGACCGATCACCAACAACACCGGTCGTCCGGCCCGCACCGGCAGCTGGAAGGCGTGGCTCGGTGGCAACGGCTCGACGTCGACCGAGACGATCCAGCAGAGCGTCGCGATCCCGTCGACCGTCACCGCAGCGACCCTGTCGTTCTGGCTGCGCACCGACACGGCTGAGTCCGGCTCCACGGTCTACGACACGATGAAGGTCCAGGTCGTCGACGGCTCGACGACCACGACTCTCGCGACGTATTCCAACGTCGGGACGAACGCGACCTACACCCAGAAGTCCTTCAACCTCACGGCATACAAGGGCAAGACCGTGACGGTGAAGTACCTCATGAGTGAGGACTCCTCCCTGCAGACGTCGTTCGTCGTCGACGACACGGCACTGGCCACCAGCTAGGCGATTCCGGGCCGGGTCGGCGCTCCACCCAGAGCGCCGGCCCGGCCCTTCGCTGCACCCACGCTGCAACCAACCTGCAACCTCAAGGAGATTTCGCATGCCTTCGCACATTCGACAGTTCCTCGCGCCGGTGGCCATCGCCTCGCTCGCCGCAGCCTCTCTCGTGGCAGCGGCACCGATCACCCAGGCGCGCCCGGCAGCGGCGTCCGCCGTCGCTGCCAGTCCCGACATCTCGGTGGCCAACACCCAGGCGCACCTCAACCAGCTGCAGTCGATCGCCACCGCCAACGGCGGCAACCGCTACACCGGCCGATCCGGCTACGCCGCCTCGATCAACTACGTGAAGGGCAAGCTCGACGCCGCCGGCTACACGACGACCGTCCAGAACTTCAGCACCTCAGCCGGGATGACGTCCAACCTCATCGCCGAGTGGCCGGTAGGTGACGCCAACAACGTCGTCATGCTCGGTGGCCACCTCGACAGCGTCTCGACCGGCGCGGGGATCAACGACAACGGTTCCGGCAGCGCCGGGGTCCTCGAGGCTGCCCTGGCGTATGCCGCGAGCGGCCAGAGCGCGAAGAGTCGCCTGCGCATCGGGTTCTGGGGTGCCGAGGAGCTCGGCCTGCTGGGCTCGAAGCACTACATGAGCAGCCTGTCGACCACGGACAAGAACAAGATCCGCGTCTATCTCAACTTCGACATGATCGGTTCGCCCAACCCCGGCTACTTCGTCTACAACGACAACCCCGCAGGCAACGCCGCGCGTGACGAGCTCACGAGCTGGTACACGTCCAAGGGGATCGCGTGGGAGTACATCGACGTGCAGGGTCGCAGCGACCATGCTGCCTTCCGGTCCTATGGCATTGCCACGGCCGGCATCTTCAGTGGTGCCGAGACGCTCAAGTCGAGCAGCCAGGCGTCGAAGTGGGGCGGTACGGCGGGCCGCGCGTTCGACCCCTGCTACCACTCCTCGTGCGACAACATCAACAACATCAACGTGACCGCGCTCGACCGTGGTGTCGACGTCATCGGTCACATGCTGTGGCTGTATGCCGCCAAGGACTACGGCACCACAACGCCGCCCACCGGTGGCAATCTGCTGAAGAACCCGGGCTTCGAGTCCGGTGCCGTGAGCTGGACCGGCACTTCTGGCCCGATCACCAACAGCACCAGCCGACCGGCTCGCACCGGTAGCTGGAAGGCGTGGCTCGGTGGCAACGGTGCGACGTCGACCGAGACGGTCCAGCAGAGCGTCGCGATCCCGTCGACGGTCACGGCAGCGACGTTGTCGTTCTGGCTGCGCACCGACACGGCCGAGTCCGGCTCCACGGTCTACGACACGGTGAAGGTCCAGGTCGTCGACGGTTCCATGACGACCACGTTGGCGACGTACTCCAACGTTGGCGCCAACGCGACCTACGCGCAGAAGTCGTTCAACCTCACTTCATACAAGGGCAAGACCGTGACGGTGAAGTACGTCATGAGTGAGGACTCCTCGCTCCAGACGTCCTTCGTCGTCGACGACACTGCACTCACCACGAGCTGAAGCGGAAGACCTGCCTCAGACGACACGGACCGACGATGGGCCGGCACGCCTCCGGGTGCCGGCCCATCGTTGTGTCCGGTCGAGGGACGAAGGCCCGGGGAGACGCAGGATCGGGGCGGACCGTTGTGCGCAGTCCGAGGGGAAGGCGGAGGTCAGTCGGACCAGCGGAACCAGCGGGCCGCCGCCAGCCCGGCGACGAGCGCCCAGATCAGGAGGACGAGCCACTGCCCGAGGGGCCACTGGCCCTCGACCAGGGCCAGCCGCAGCCCGTCGCCCAGCGCGCCAGAGGGCAGGGCCCGGGCGAGACCTGCGAGTCCATCCGGGAGCCGGTCAGTGGGGAGCAGGACCCCGAGGCCCAGCAGCAGCACCCACGCGAGGTTGGCCAGGGCGAGCACGCCCTCAGCGCGGACCCTCCCGGCGAGAAGCAGGCCAAGCGCAAGGAAGGCGGCGGCACCGAGCGCGGCGGTGACGAGTGCAGGCAGGACACCTGACAGCTCCGGACGCCACCCGAGAAGTGTTGCGATGACGCCGAGGACCACGAGCTGCACGACGATGACGATGCCGACGGCCGCGAACTTGCCGATGAGCAGGCCCTCACGACCGAGAGGGCTCGCACCGAGGAATCGCAGGACACCGTGTCGCCGGTCGAATCCGGTCGCGATGGCCTGCCCGGTGAAGGCCGTCGACACGACAGCCAGCGCGAACACCCCCGCTGTGACGACGTCGATGCGCCGTCCGGGTCCGAGATCGGGGACGTCGGCCAGCCCGAGTGCGACGAGGGCGAGGGCCGGGAGGACGAGTGCGACGAGGAGCTGCTCGCCGTGGCTGAGGATGGTCGCGGTCTCGAAGCGTGCCTGGGCGAGCCAGCGCTGCATCGGTCGCGCCGGACCTGCTCCTGTCGTTGGGGCGCTCATCGCCGGCCTCCCGCAGTGAGGGCGAAGTAGCGCTCTTCGAGGGGGTGCCCGTCGCAGACCTCGGCGAGTGAGCCCTCGGCAACGACCCGGCCGGCGTTCATGATGACGACGTGGTCGGCGAGGCGCTCGGCCTCCTCGAACGAGTGTGTCGTCACGACCACTGCTGACTCGCGCGCTGTTTCTGAGATGAGGGCCCACACCTCGAGCCGGGCGTGCGGGTCCAGCCCGGCCGTTGGCTCGTCGAGGAACGCCACCTCGGGGCGGCCGACCAAGGCTGCCGCGAGGGCGACACGTTGGCGTTCGCCACCGGACAGCCGGCGGATCGAACGGTCCGAGACCCGGTCGAGGTCGAGACGGGTCATGAGGCTTTCCACGTCGGCGGGGGATCGGTGCAATCGAGCAACGTGCCGAAGCAGTCGCCGCGCCGTCGTGGTCACCGGAAGTCCGCCGTCCTGAAGCATCACGCCGATGCGAGCCCGATGCTCTGCCGGAGCCCGCCACGGGTCGACCCCGAGGACCCGAGCCGTGCCCGCCGTGGGGCGCTGCAGACCCTCGAGGCACTCCATCGTCGTGGTCTTCCCTGCACCGTTGGGGCCGAGCACTGCCGTCACTGCGCCAGACTGTGCGGACCACGATGCGTCGTCGACGGCTCGCACCGCGCCGACATCTCGGCGCAGACCCACGACCTCGACTGCAGACACGGCGCACATCTTAGGCTGGACCGCACTCAACCCAAGGAGACCCATGGTCACCCTCGACCGCGAGGCCGCCCCGGCCACCGCCGTGGCAGCCGTTCCCGCCCTCGTGGCGGCCCTCGCCGGACGGCGGGGAGCGGCACTCGCCCTCGGTGTCCTGCCAGCTGCCGTGGCACTGTTCTTCCGCGACCCCGACCGTCGTCCGGACCATGGCGCCGGCACTTCGTCACGCGGCTCGGTTGACGCCGACACCGTCGTCGCACCGGCCGACGGCAAGGTCATGTATTCCGGTCCCGGCCAGGATGGCGTGGCACCGGAGGGGGAGTGGCAGCAGGTGAGCATCTTCCTGTCGGCCTTCGACGTGCACATCAACAGGGCGCCCTACGGCGGCACGCTGCGCGAGGTGACCTACCGCCCCGGCAAGTGGCTTGCGGCATACACGCATGAAAGTGCGCACCTGAACGAGCGCACCGACCTCGTCATTGAACGTGAGGTCCATGGGCAGACCCGAGTCGTCCACTTCCGGCAGATCGTGGGACTCATGGCCCGCCGCGTCGTCACGCGCGTCGCCGTGGGCGAAGAACTCGCGACCGGCCAGCGGATCGGCCTGATGAAGTTCGGCTCCAGGATGGACGTCTTCGTGCCACCAGAGGTCGGACTGCTCGTGCATGCCGGGCAGCGAGTGGTCGCCGGCGAGACCGTCATCGCCCGGTGGCCGTCCTCGGTCGTGCCCACGTGAGCGACGAGGCCGGGCGTCGCCGCCGCTTTGACCGCTGGCGGCTCATCTCGCCCAGCGGTGCCGAGGTCGTCTCGCTGCGTCAGCTGAGCAAACGTGAGCGCCTGCGCGTCACGGCGCCGACGCTCTTCACCATCGTCAACATGATGAGCGGCCTCTCGTCGGTGCTGCTCGCCTTCCGTGGGGAGTTCACGCTCGCCGCGATCCTCATCGCGGTCTCGATCGTCATGGACATCGCCGACGGTGGGGTGGCCCGTTTGGTCGGGGCGACGTCGCCGTTCGGTCTGCAGATGGACTCTCTGGCCGACCTCATCGCGTTCGGGTTCGCGCCAGCCATCCTCGTGCACACCTGGGCACTGCCGGACTACCCGGTGCTCTCCTGGCTGGCGGCGTTCTTCTGGCTGGGCTGTGCCGCCTTCCGGCTCGCGCGGTTCAACGTCACCGTCGACCCGACAGCGGACAAGCGCTACTTCGTCGGGCTGCCCAGCCCGGCGGCGGCGGCGGTCATCATGGCGACGATCTTTGCTCTCAACCAACCGAAGGCAGGCGGCTACGACGCCTCCCTCATCGTGCCGGTCATCGTGAGCTTCGTCCCGGCGGTGCTCATGGTGACGTCGATCCGGTTCCGGTCGTTCCGTAACCTGCTCGCACCCACGGGTCGAGCAGGGTGGATCACCACCGGCCTCGCCGTGCTGGCCGTCGTGGTGGGTCTGGCCCTCAGCCCAGGCCTCACCGGGCTCGTCATCGGCTACGGCTACATCCTCCAGGCGCCGCTCGGTGTCCTTACGGCACCGTTGCGGGAGCGCCTGCTCGGTCCTGACTCCGTGGCCCCCCGGCGCGAACGCATGCCATCGGTCTTCCTGCCGGACACGGACGATGATGAAGACGACGGCGGCGACGGCGACGGCGACGGCGGCAGCGACGCGGACGCCGACGGCAACAACCGCTGAAGGTTAGGATCACCTTCGTTTCACGGGGGTTGCGCAATTACGTAACATTGTCGTTGTGAATATCCCGGCCAGCACTGGAGTGCCTCTGGTCCTCGAGTCGCGCACGCGCGACCGGGTCCTGCAGGCCATCAGTGAGCACGGCCCGGTGACCGCCACGGCACTGGCTGATGAGTTGAGCCTCACCGTCCCGGCCGTGCGGCGTCACCTCGAGAACCTCACCGAGTCCGGACTCATCGACGAGCGCGAGGTCGCGGTGGCCTCCAGCCGTGGTCGAGGTCGTCCGGCCCGCTCTTTCGTCCTCAGCGAGGGCGGTCACCAGGCGCTGGATTCCGACTACGACCACCTCGCGACCGAGGCCCTGCGTTTCCTGTCCGCCGAGGTGGGCGAGGAGGCGGTGCGGCGCTTCGCCGAGTCCCGCGTCGGTCTCCTCGAGGAGAAATATGCCGCAGAGCTCGCTGCGGCAGGCACCGACACTGCCGCTCGGGTCGAGGCCCTGGTCGCCGCGCTCACGCGCGACGGCTTCGCCGCGTCAGCACGCCCGATGGGTGAAAACCACGGGGCAGCAAAGGGATCCAACGCGGTCTCCGGACTGTCCGGCATACAGCTCTGTCAGGGTCATTGCCCGGTTCAGGACGCCGCCCGGGAATTTCCTCAGTTCTGTGACGCTGAAACGGACGCGTTCTCGCGCCTGCTCGGCGTGCACGTCCAACGACTCGCAACACTCGCGCACGGTGATCACGTGTGCACGACGTTCGTCCCCACCAAGTCTGAGCTTTCAACAGAAGGGTCCACGCGATGAGCACCATCGAGGAACTCAACCCCGGTCTCAAAGACATCGGGCGCTACGACTTCGGATGGGCAGACAGCGACACCGCTGGCACCAACGCCCGTCGCGGACTGAATGACGAGGTCGTCCTCGACATCTCGCGGCGCAAGAGTGAGCCGCAGTGGATGGAGGACCTCCGCATGAAGTCGCTGCGCCTGTTCTACAAGAAGCCCATGCCGACGTGGGGGAGCGACCTCACCGGCATCGACTTCCAGAACATCAAGTACTTCGTGAAGTCGACCGAGAAGCAGGCCACCTCCTGGGAGGACCTGCCCGAGGACATCAAGAACACCTACGACCGGCTCGGCATCCCCGAGGCAGAGAAGCAGCGCCTCGTGTCCGGCGTCGCGGCTCAGTACGAGTCCGAGGTCGTCTACCACCAGATCCGCGAGGACCTGGAGGAGAAGGGCGTCATCTTCGTCGACACCGACACGGGCCTGCGCGAGCACGAGGACCTGTTCCGCGAGTACTTCGCGTCGGTGATCCCCGCCGGTGACAACAAGTTCGCCGCGCTCAACACCGCCGTCTGGTCGGGTGGGTCGTTCATCTACATCCCGCCGGGCGTCCACGTCGACATCCCGCTGCAGGCCTACTTCCGGATCAACACCGAGAACATGGGCCAGTTCGAGCGGACGCTGATCATCGCGGACGAGGGCTCCTACGTGCACTACGTCGAGGGCTGCACCGCGCCGATCTACCAGTCCGACTCGCTGCACTCGGCCGTCGTCGAGATCATCGTCAAGAAGAACGCCCGCGTGCGTTACACGACGATCCAGAACTGGTCCAACAACGTCTACAACCTCGTCACCAAGCGCGCGACCTGCGCCGAGGGCGCGACGATGGAGTGGATCGACGGCAACATCGGCTCCAAGGTGACGATGAAGTACCCCGCGGTCTTCCTCATGGGCGAGTACGCCAAGGGCGAGACGCTCTCCGTCGCCTTCGCTGGCGAGGGCCAGCACCAGGACGCCGGTTCCAAGATGGTCCACGCTGCCCCCAACACCTCCTCGACGATCGTGTCGAAGTCGGTCGCCCGTGGCGGTGGCCGCACGTCCTACCGCGGCCTCGTCCAGATCATGGAGGGCGCACACGGCTCCAAGTCGAGCGTCGTCTGCGACGCCCTGCTCGTCGACACGATCAGCCGCTCCGACACCTACCCCTACGTCGACATCCGCGAGGACGACGTGACGATGGGCCACGAGGCCACCGTCTCCAAGGTGTCCGAGGACCAGATGTTCTATCTCATGTCCCGAGGCATGTCAGAGACCGAGGCCATGGCGATGATCGTGCGCGGCTTCGTCGAGCCCATCGCCAAGGAACTCCCCATGGAGTACGCCCTCGAGCTGAACCGCCTCATTGAGCTCCAGATGGAAGGAGCAGTCGGCTGATGAGCCTGCTGACCCCCCAGAAGAACCCCGCCGCTGGAGCCCATGTGGACTCCGCCGCTGCCTTCGTCCCCGATCAGTCCCGCGCCGAGCGGACCACCTCGTATGCCGTGGCGGACTTCCCGGTCCCGTCCGGTCGCGAGGAGGAGTGGCGGTTCACTCCCGTCGACCGTCTCCAGGCCCTGTTTGCCGAGACGGCCGGCACGGCCCTACGCCGCGAGGAGTCACTGCCCGACGGCGTGACCGTCTCGTCGCTCTCTCGTGAGGAGTGGCAGGGGAGTGCTGCGCCGAAGCCGGCTGACCGCGCTGCCGTCGTCGCGACCGCCCAGGCCGAGTCGATCACCGTGCTCGACGTCCCGGCCGAGGCCGAGCTCGCCGAGCCCGTGCGCCTGCTGCTCACCGGTGACGGCGGGCTGTCCCACGGACACACCGTCATTCGCGTGGGCAAGTTCGCCAGGGCGACCGTCGTCCTGCGTCACGAGGGCGACGCCCAGTACTCCGAGCTGCTCTCCGTCGTCGTCGGCGACGGAGCCGACGTCACCGTCGTCACGGTCCAGGAGTGGGCCGACAGCGCCCTGCACCTCGGGCAGCACGACGTCGTCGTCGGCCGTGACGCCAAGGTCCGCCACATCGCGGTCACCCTCGGTGGCGGCATCGTGCGGCTCAACACCAATGCCTCGTATGCCGGTCCCGGCGGTTCGTTCGAAGCGCTCGGCGTCTACTTCGCCGACGCAGGACAGCACCAGGAGCACCGGCTGTTCGTCGACCACGAGGCGCCCCACTGTCGCTCCAACGTCGAATACAAGGGCGCTCTCCAGGGCGACAGTGCGCACACGGTGTGGGTCGGTGACGTCCTCATCCGCGCAGCCGCCGAGGGCACCGACACCTACGAGCTCAACCGCAACCTCATCCTCACTGACGGCGCTCGCGCCGACTCCGTGCCCAACCTCGAGATCGAGACCGGCGAGATCGCCGGAGCCGGACACGCCTCTGCCACCGGCCGATTCGACGACCAGCAGCTGTTCTACCTGCAGGCTCGTGGCATTGACGAGGACACCGCCCGACGACTCGTCGTGCGTGGCTTCTTTGCCTCGATCATCGGTCGCATCGGCGTGCCCGAGATCGAGGAGCACCTCATGGAGGCGATCGACCGCGAGCTGGAGGCCAACGCATGAGCGAGGTCACCGGAGCCGCCACACGGTCCAGCTCGGCTGTCTTCACGCGTGTCTGCTCCCTTGACGAGCTCCCCACCGTGGGAGCCGCAGCGGCAGACATCCACGGCCGGACGGTCGCCATCGTCCGCACCGAGGACGGCGATGTCCACGCCGTTGACGACATCTGCAGCCACGCCAATGTGTCGCTTTCCGAGGGCGAGCTCGACGGCTGCACCCTCGAGTGCTGGCTCCACGGCTCACGTTTCGACATCCGCACCGGCACACCGTCCGGCCCCCCGGCGACCGTCCCCATCGCCGTCCACACCGTCAAGATCGAGAACGGTGACGTCTTCGTCGCCGTCGCTGAGGAGAACTGAAATATGAGCACCCTTGTGATCAAGGACCTCCACGTCACGGTGGACACCGAGCAGGGCACCAAGGAGATCCTCCGCGGCGTCACGCTGACCATCAACTCGGGCGAGACCCACGCGATCATGGGCCCCAACGGCTCGGGCAAGTCGACCCTCGCCTACTCCATCGCCGGTCACCCCAAGTACACCGTCACCAGCGGCACCGTCACCCTCGACGGTGAGGATGTCCTCGCGATGAGTGTCGACGAGCGCGCCCGCGCCGGGCTCTTCCTCGCGATGCAGTACCCCGTCGAGGTCCCCGGCGTGACGGTGAGCAACTTCCTGCGCACCGCCAAGACCGCGATCGACGGCGAGGCCCCCAAGCTCCGCACGTGGGTCAAGGAACTCAAGCAGTCCATGACCGACCTCAAGATGGACCCGGCCGTGTCCGAGCGCGGGGTCAACGAGGGCTTCTCCGGTGGCGAGAAGAAGCGTCACGAGATCCTCCAGATGGAGCTGCTCAAGCCCAAGATCGCCATCCTCGACGAGACCGACTCCGGCCTCGATGTCGACGCGCTCCGCATCGTCTCCGAGGGCGTCAACCGCGCCAAGGAGGCCACGGGTTCGGGCGTTCTGCTCATCACGCACTACACGCGGATCCTGCGCTACATCCAGCCCGACTTCGTGCACGTCTTCGTCGACGGCAAGATCGCCGAGCAGGGTGGATCCGAGCTCGCCGACCGCCTCGAGGCCGAGGGCTATGACCGCTTTCAGACCGCACCCGCGACCGTCACGACCGCGTGATTGGAGGCTCAAATGCCTGAGCCGTTGAGTACGCCGTTCACCGCTGAGGAAGTAGCCCGCATCCGGGCCGACTTCCCGATCCTTGCGCGCACTGTGCGTGACGGTGCGTCGCTCGTCTATCTCGACTCGGGCGCGACCTCCCACAAGCCGGTCCAGGTCCTCGACGCGGAGCGTGACTTCTATGAGCGCCTGAACTCTGCGCCGCACCGCGGGGCACACGCACTCTCCGAAGAGGCGACGGCGGCATACGAAGGTGCCCGTGAGCGCATCGCGGCGTTCATCGGGGCGCAGGCGCAGGACGTCGTCTTCACCAAGAACGCGACGGAGTCGCTCAACCTGGTCGCCTACGCGTTCTCGAACTCGCCGCACCCGGGCATCCCGGGCAGCGAGCGGTTTGCGCTCGGCGAGGGCGACGAGGTGCTCATCACCGAGATGGAGCACCACGCCAACCTCGTGCCGTGGCAGGAGCTCTGTCGTCGCACCGGCGCCACGCTGCGGTGGATCCCCGTCACCGACGACGGTCGGCTCGACCTCAGCGCTCTGGGCGAGCTCATCAACGAGCACACCAAGGTCGTCGCCCTCGTTCACGCGTCCAACGTCCTCGGCACGGTCAACCCCGTCAGCGAGATTGCCGAGCGAGCCCACGAGGTCGGTGCAGTCGTCGTCCTCGACGCCTGCCAGTCGGTGCCGCACCTCAGTGTTGACGTCGAGAACCTCAGCGCGCATGGCGTCGACTTCGTTGCCTTCTCTGGCCACAAGATGTTCGGTCCGAGCGGCATCGGCGTCCTCTGGGGGCGCCGCGAACTGCTCGAGGCCATGCCGCCATTTCTCACCGGTGGCTCGATGATCGAGATGGTCCGCATGGAGGGCAGCACCTATGCGCCGCCACCGCAGCGCTTCGAGGCCGGGGTCCCGATGTCCGCGCAGGCGATCGGCCTCGCAGCAGCTGTCGACTACATCAACGAGCTCGGGATCGAGCGCATCCACGCGCACGAGCTGGCCCTCACTGAGCGGCTGCTCGCCGGTCTCGCCACGCGCTCCTGGATCACCGTCGTCGGCCCGACTGACCTCGAATCCCGTGGTGGCACCGTCGCATTCGTCGTCGACGGCGTCCACGCCCACGACGTCGGGCACGTGCTCGACAGCGCCGGTGTCGCCGTCCGTGTCGGTCACCACTGCGCGTGGCCGCTGCACCGCCGCTTCAAGGTGGCGGCGACGACGCGAGCCAGCTTCGCGGCATACAACACGTTCGACGAAGTCGACACCCTCCTCGACGCGCTCGACCGCGTTCCGCAGATTTACGGAGTGGCCAGCTGATGGACCTGTTTCAAGAACTGATCCTCGAGCACTCGAAGCGCCCGCAGCATGCTGGTTTGCGCGAGCCGTTCGAGGCCGAGGTGCACCACGTCAACCCGACGTGCGGGGACGAGGTGACCATGCGGATCCACGTCGTTGGAGAAGGAGATGCGGCCATCGTCGAGGACATCTCCTACGACGCGCTCGGCTGCTCGATCAGCATGGCCTCGACGTCGATCCTCGCTGAGGAGAGCATCGGTCGCCCGCTGAGCGAGGTCCTCGTGACCTTCGAGGCGATGAAGGCCATGCTCACCTCCAAGGGTGAGGACCCCGGCGACGAAGAGGTCATCGGTGACGGTGTCGCCCTCGCCGGTGTCGGCAAGTACCCCGCACGCGTCAAGTGCGCCCTCCTGGGATGGATGGCGTTCACTGACGCGTTGCACCAGAGTGGTCGTGGAAATGCCACGGTGACCACCACTCCGCCCGCGCAAGAACCTGTGAAGTCCGTGGAAGGAACGTCATGAGTGAGACCACCAACGCACCGGTCAATGTGGCCGACGTCGAGGAGGCCATGCGCGATGTCGTCGACCCCGAGCTAGGGATCAACGTCGTCGACCTCGGCCTCGTCTACGGCATCACCGTCGATGGCCAGAACCACGCCGTCATCGACATGACCCTGACGTCGGCGGCCTGCCCGCTCACCGATGTCATCGAGGACCAGACCCAGCAGTCGCTCGAGGGACTCGTGTCGTCCTACCGCGTCAACTGGGTCTGGATGCCGCCGTGGGGTCCGGACAAGATCACCGACGACGGTCGCGACCAGCTTCGCGCCCTCGGGTTCAATCTCTGAGCCGTCAACATCTGAGCCTGAACACCACGTGAGTCGCGTCGTCGAGGTCGCGCCCGAGCGGTATCCCGCCTGGCGCGAGCGTTTCGATGCCGCCAATCCCGACGGTCCCCAGCGGATCGTCGGGGTTTCGCATTTCGATCACCCTCACCTGGCCGTCCTGCTGATCCGACGCGGTGGGTATGCCGTGGCGCACGTCGAGGGGTCCGCTCTCGTCCTGCACAAGGTGGGGACGCGTCACGTCCAGTCGCGCACGGCTGCCGGTGGATGGTCGCAGCAGCGGTTCGCGCGACGGCGCGGCAACCAGGCCGACGAACTGGTCCGCGCTGTGACCGAGCACTTCCTGCGCATCGTGCCGGCCGGCATACCCACGGGTTTGGTCGTTGGTGGGGACAAGACCCTCGTGGGGGAAGTCCTGGAGGATCCACGAACGGTGTTTGTGGGGGACCTGCCCAGGCGCGAGTTCCACAACATCGGTGACCCGCGACGGGCCGTACTCGACGAGGTTGTGCGACGAGCACGCAGCGTCGAGGTTCGCATCGACGACGGTCCCGGACGGGACTGATCGGGTTGGCGGGGCCATGATGGGGAGATGGCCAGCTACAGCGTGAACAAGGCCGCGGTGAAGCGCTGCCGCGAGCTCATCGAGTCAGGCAAGGTCGTCCTCGAGAGTGACTGGGGAGATGCCCAGCCCGACGCCGACGCCCAGAACACGTTCCTCGACAGGCACGACTGGGACGACTACGCGGCGTGGCACCTGGGCCTCACCGACGACGCCAGCGACGAGACCAAGGCGCGTCACGCCTTCGCCTTCGGCGACTTCGACAGGGTTCACCGAAGCGCCCTGATCGCCTGCGTCTATCGAGCCTCGCAGTGGCGACACAAGAAGGTCGAGCTGGCCGCGCACCGCTTGCTGCAGGAGCTGGACAAGGCTCACCCCAGGCCGGACTGATCCGAACCCGGGGTGAGGGGACTGCGTCAGACGATGCCGGTCAAGCGGCTCAGCCGAAGGTGTTGCACTGGTTGAGGTCGCCCTTGCTGTAGCCCTGGAGGAACCAGCGCTGGCGCTGCTCGGCGGAGCCATGGGTCCACGCCTCGGGGTTGACCTGACCCTGGGTCTTCTCCTGGATGCGGTCGTCACCGACAGCCGAAGCTGCGGAGAGGGCGCTCTTGATGTCGGCCTCGGTCAGCGGCTTGAGGAAGGGTTCGCCGCCGGGACCTTCGGTCGTCGAGGCAGCCTGGGCCCATACACCTGCGAGGCAGTCGGCCATGAGCTCGATCTTGACGGCACCACTGTTGGCACCCTGCGGGTCCTGCTGGGCGCGCCCGAGGAGTCCGAGCTGGTCCTGGAGGGCGTGGCCGTACTCGTGGGCAACGACGTACTCCTGGGCGAGCGCGCCGCCGTCGGACCCGAAGTCCTTCTCGAGGATCGCGAAGAAGTCGGCGTCGATGAAGATCTTCTGGTCGAGCGGGCAGTAGAACGGCCCGACCTGGTTGCTCGCGGTGCCGCACTGCGACTGCGTCGTGCCCTTGAAGAGGACGGTCTTGGCCGGAACCCACTGCTTCTGGTAGCGGGGGAGCTCGGCGGTCCAGAAGGCATTGAGCGAGTTCACAGTGCCGATGACCCGGCACTCGACGTCGGCGTTGGCGTCAGCGCCGGTCTTGCAGCGCTCGAAGGCGTCGCCGCCCGTGCTCGTGCCTTCGACCTGCTCCTGGCTGGTGCCGGCCGACCCGCCGCCCGTGGGGAGGTCGGAGGGGTTGATACCGAAGATCAGGCCGAGGATGAGAAGGATGATGCCGCCGAGCCCACCACCCACGGCGATGCCTCCGGGGCCACCGCCACCGCCGCCGGACTCCACCTGCGAGGTGTCGAGACCGACACCGTCGTTGAAGCTCATCCAAGGCCTCCCATGTATCGCGTTTTCCGTGCGGAGCACGGCCCACCTAGACTAAAGGTCGAAAGGCCCGCGGTGCGTCAGCGGTGCGCCTCACGATCCAACTCAGTTTTCCCCCGACGAAGGACTTTCCTGTGCTTACTGCTGCCGCTATCGAGCTGCGCGCAGGATCCCGACTCCTCCTCGACAACGTCTCCTTCCGGGTGGCCGCCGGAGACCGGATCGGCCTCGTCGGCCGCAACGGCGCCGGCAAGACCACTCTCACCAAGGTGCTCGCAGGCGCGGGACAAGCCGCTGCCGGGACGGTGCAGAGCACCGGTGAGGTCGGCTACCTGCCGCAGGACCCCCGCACGGGTGACCTCCACGTCACCGGGCGCGATCGCATCCTGTCCGCGCGTGGCCTCGACCGCATCGTGCGCGACCTGCGCGCCGCCGAGTTGGCCATGGCCGAGCAGACAGGAGAGAAGCTCGAGCAGGCCATGCGCCGCTATGGGCGCCTCGAGGGCGAGTTCCACGCCGCTGGTGGCTATGCCGCGGAGTCCGAGGCCGCGTCGATCGCCTCAGCCTTGGCGCTCGAGGAGCGCCACCTCGACCAGACCCTCGCCACCCTCTCTGGTGGTCAGCGACGACGCATCGAGCTCTCGCGCATCCTCTTCTCCGGCGCCGAGACGTTGCTGCTCGACGAGCCGACCAACCACCTCGACGCCGACTCGATCGTGTGGCTGCGTGACCATCTCAAGGGCTACAAGGGCGGGCTTATCGTCATCTCGCACGACGTGGAGCTGCTCGACGCGGTCGTCAACAAGGTCTTCCACCTCGACGCCAACCGAGCCGAACTCGACATCTACAGCCTCGGCTGGAAGGCCTACCTCCAGCAACGCGAGACCGACGAGCGTCGGCGCAAGCGCGAGCGGGCCAACGCCGAGAAGAAGGCCGGGGTGCTCATGGCCCAGGCCGACAAGATGCGCGCCAAGGCCACCAAGACCGTGGCCGCCCAGAACATGGCGCGTCGCGCCGAGCGTCTCCTGTCGGGCCTGGAGACCGAGCGGGTCACGGACCGCGTGGCCAAGCTGCGCTTCCCGGACCCCTCCCCGTGCGGCAAGACGCCGCTGCGCGCGAGCGGGTTGTCCCGCTCCTATGGCTCCCTCGAGATCTTCACCGATGTCGACCTCGCCATCGACCGCGGCTCGCGCGTCGTCGTGCTGGGTCTCAACGGTGCCGGCAAGACGACGCTCTTGCGGATGCTTGCTGGCGTGGACGCGCCCGACACCGGCCAGGTCGAGCCCGGACACGGCCTCAAGATCGGCTACTACGCCCAGGAGCACGAGAACCTCGATGTCGACCGCTCCGTGCTCGACAACATGAAGTCGGCCGCACCGGAGCTCGGCGAGACCGACGTGCGCAAGACCCTCGGGTCGTTCCTCTTCACCGGCGACGACGTCGACAAGCCCGCCGGCGTGCTGTCTGGTGGAGAGAAGACCCGTTTGTCGCTCGCTCTCCTCGTCGTGTCGTCGGCCAACGTCCTCCTTCTGGACGAACCCACCAACAACCTCGACCCGGCGTCGCGCGCCGAGATCCTCGGTGCCCTCAAGACCTACAAGGGTGCCGTCGTCCTCGTGACGCACGATGAGGGCGCGGTTGACGCCCTCGAGCCCGAGCGCATCCTGCTGTTGCCCGATGGTGTCGAGGACCTGTGGGGTCCCGACTACAAGGACCTCGTCAACCTCGCCTGACGCTTGCCGTGGAGGCGCCCTGTCGGTGCCGACTCGTACGCTTGAAACGTGTGGCCCTCGGGCACCGTCGGAATGTGTTGGCGACGGTGCTGGTTTGACCTCAAGCGCACCTGAGCAATGAGGATCGGACACATGAAGACGTTCATCGACGGCGGGAACACCAGACCATGAGCATGGCCGGATGGCAGGCGATCCAGAGCCTGAGCAAGGACGCGAGCGTCAAGTCCAAGGAGCTGGCGCCGGGGACGGCACGCCGCGTCCTTTCCTACGCGCGTCCCTATCGCCGCATCATCGTGGGCTTCCTCGCGCTCGTCGTCGTCGACGCACTGCTCATCGTCGCGACGCCACTGCTCTTCAAGAGCCTCATTGACGACGGAATCCAACCGAAGGACTCCGCGGTCGTCGTCCGGCTGTCCCTCCTCGTCGCCGCCATTGCGGTTGTCAGCGCCGCGGTCACCCTGCTGTCTCGCTGGCTCTCGGCCCGGATCGGGGAAGGGCTCATCGTCGACCTGCGCACGCAGGTGTTCGCCCACGTCCTCCGTCAGCCGATCGCGTTCTTCACCCGCGCCCAGACAGGTGCACTGGTGTCGCGCCTCAACAACGACGTCATCGGAGCGCAGCAGGCCTTCACGTCGGTGCTTTCGAGCGTCGTGAGCAACGCCGTCTCGCTCGTCGTCATCGTCGGAACCATGTTCTATCTCTCGTGGCAGCTGACCCTCGCCTCCCTCGTGCTCGTGCCGCTGTTCCTCCTTCCGGCGCGCACGATGGGAGGACGACTGGCCGGGCTCGCCCACGACCAGATGGGCCTCAACGCCGACCTCGGCACCCGCATGACCGAGCGCTTCAACGTGGCCGGTGCCCTCCTCGTCAAGATCTACGGCAATCCCGCGGTCGAGAACCGTGAGTACTCCCAGCGCGCCGAGAGCGTCAGGGACGTGGGGGTGCGGATCGCCGTCAACCGTTCCGTCTTCTTCGTCGGGCTCACCCTCGTTGCCGCTTTGGCAACGGCCTTGGTCTACGGATTCGGCGGCGTTATGGCGGTGAACGGGGGGATATCGGTCGGCACCCTCCTCGCTCTCACCGCCCTGCTCGCGCGCCTCTATGGTCCGTTGACGACGATCTCCAACGCTCGCGTCGACGTCATGACTGCGCTGGTGTCCTTCGAGCGGGTCTTTGAGATCGTCGACCTCGAGCCCCTCGTCGCCGAGGCGCCCGATGCGGCCGTGGTTCCCGCCGGCCCGGTGCGCCTCGATCTCGACCACGTCGGCTTCAACTATCCGGCTGCTGGCGAGATGTCGCTCAAGTCGCTCGAGTCGTCCGCCAGCGGAGACCGCGAGGCCGGTGACGTCGTGCTCCACGAGATCGACGCGACCATCGAGCCCGGGCAGCTCGTGGCTCTGGTCGGCCCCAGCGGCGCCGGCAAGTCGACTCTGACCGCACTCGTGGCCCGCCTCTATGACCCGACGAGCGGCGCGGTGCGCATCAATGGTGTAGATCTGCGCACGGTCACCCTGGAGTCGCTGCGCGACACCGTCAGCGTGGTCACGCAGGAGGCGCACCTCTTCCACGACACGATCCGGGCCAACCTCATGTATGCCGCGCCGTTGGCCACCGACGCCGACGTCGAGGCGGCACTTCGCGCCGCTCGTGTGTGGGAACTCGTCGAGCGACTGCCAGCAGGTCTCGACACGGTTGTCGGCGACCGCGGGCACCGGCTGAGCGGCGGTGAGAAGCAGCGCATCGCCATTGCGCGGCTTCTCCTCAAGGGTCCTCGCCTCGTCGTCCTCGACGAGGCGACCGCCCACCTGGACAGCGAGAGCGAGGTGGCCGTCCAGCGCGCGCTCGACACCGCCCTCGAGGGCCGGACCGCGCTCGTCATCGCCCACCGACTCTCCACGGTCCGGCACGCCGACGTGATCCTCGTGCTCGACAAGGGGAGGATCGTCGAACGAGGCACCCATGCCGAACTGCTTACGGTTGGTGGTCTCTACAGCGACCTCTACACAACACAGTTCGACACATCTGCAGATAATGAGGGCTCCACCTCGCGCACCACCGCCTAAGAGCCCCTCGCCCGTGACTGGCTGCGTTCAACCCGTCGCCGCCGATCTTTGCCTCTCCCGGCGGGGGCGGCCCGGGCAGACTTCCGAGATGAGCACTCAGACTGGCGATGAGCCGCCACTCATCGGGGAGACGATCGCGCGAATGGCCTTGTCGGCGGTGCCGTATGGCGGAGCCATCGACATCGTGCTTCACAACTCGCGACTGCGAAACGAACGCCGCGTGACGAAGACGGTCGAGATCGTCGAGGTCCCCGGGGGACTTGCTCGCTCGGCGGCTCGCGGAGCCGGTGAGCCGTCGTCATCGATCCTGTCGGCTGCTGTGGTCATGGCGTCATCTACTGAGTGTCTGCGCGGAAGGTCCCCCGCCGTCGATTTGATGCCAAGGAGAAGATCTCTGTGACGACATTTCCGCAGGTCAAGTACCCCGGCTGGTGCGCCGGGGACGGGGAGGATCGGCTGGCTCGCCGCCGGTGAACTGGGGGAATGCAAAGAGCTGGATAGTTCTCCGCTGACACCAAGGTCACTCCGAATCCGTGGCGGTCTAGTCACTTCGAGCGCACCCCGCGACCCTTCGAGTCAACTTCGGCCACTTTGGCGGCTTCTCGGGACAGTCGTCACCACGATGGTTGTGGGGGGAGGCGCGACCTGCGCGTCCCCCAGTTCATTCTTTGGAGGACTCATGGCACGCCACACAGCTCGTCGACTCACCACCGCTGGATTCGGTCTGGCCGTGATCGGCGCCTCGGGCATCGCCTTCGCGGGCGCCGCGAGCGCGGACCCGAATCCCAACGTCACGATCTGCCACGCAACAGGCAATCCGGACAAGTTCGTCGTCATCACGATCGACGCTGCCGCCATCACTCAGCAGGGCCACGACCAGCACCAGAACGACAACGACGTCATCCCGCCGTTCGAGTACATGGCCGAGAACTCCGAGGAGACGGTGAGCTTCCCGGGCCAGAACTGGGACGACAACTGGGAGACCAACGGCGAGGGGGTCGCCACCGAAAAGGTGGATGCGGAGGACTGCGGCGAGCCGCAGAACCCGGAGCCGAGCAAGACGCCCACCTCGACCGTGACGGCCACCTCGACCGTGACGGCCACCTCGACGCCGACGGGTCCCACTGGGCCGGTCGTGGAGACCGACCTCGTCGAGCCAGTCGGCCCCAACCTCGCCCTCGTCGGCGGGGGCGCCGCCCTGCTCCTCGCCGGTGGTGCCGCAACCGCAGTCGTCGTCCGTCGTCGGGGCAGCCACTCCTGATGAGACGCCGCCCCTTGCTTGCTGGGGGCGTGGTCGCCATCTTCGTCGGCGCGCTCCTTCTCTCCCTCGGTCTCAACCGGGGGAGAGAAGAGGCGTCCCCAATCGCTTCGGGGCCGTCGGCCTCGACGTCTGCGCCACCGAGTGCGAGTGCCCCGGTGGTGAGTCCGTCTGCGACCTCATCGAGGACCCCATTGGTGACGGTGGTTCCCCGGGCCGCGCCCACTGCGACACCCGAGCCCAAGCCAGAGCCAGAGCCCACGCTCACACCCCAGCGCGACTCGGCTCAGAGCGCCAGCCCTCCCCAGGTCTCGAAGTCGACGGTCACAGGGGGCCTGCGGCTGCGGGTGTCCGACATCGGCCTGAACACCCCGATGCGTTCCGGCGGGGTGAACTCGGCGGGCAAGATCAATCCGGCCGCAGGCACAGCGATGTGGGTCCGCGGCTATGGCCGGGTCCAACCGGGCAAGGTCGGCACGGCTGTGGTGGCGGGTCACGTCGTCTCGTCCGGCGAGGGTGACGTCTTCGCTCGGCTCTCTGCGGTCCGCGTGGGCGACAAGGTGGTCGTCACCTCGGGCTCGGTCACCCGGACCTACATCGTCAAGCGCGCCGCCGTGGTGAAGAAGTCCGCGCTTACACGAGATGCGGACGTGTGGGGTCAGAACACCTCGAAGCGTCGGATCGTGCTCATCACGTGCGATGACGAGCTGGGCTATCGCAGCGACGGACATCGGGTCGCGAACTACGTCGTCGTCGCTGACGCGATCTGAACCTGAACCCGCGACCCGTATCGATCAGACCGGGCGTCAGTAGTCCTCTTCGTCCCAGATGCGGACCTTCTTGGGCTTCGCTGCGTGTTCCGGCTGCTCATCCCGAATTTCCCGCCGCAGTCCCAACCAGATCAGAAGCAACCCGACCGGCATCGACATCCACCACTGGAATGCATACGCCTGATGGGGGCCCAGGCTGCGGTCAGGGTCGGCGAGCCGGGCCGGGCGAGCTGGAGTGGATCCGTCGGAGGTTCGTTCCGAGTCGAGAACGACGTAGCCGTCGAGGACCTCGGTGTCCCAAGCCTGCTCGACATCGGGAAGGCTGATGCTCGCGACCTGACCAGAGGGCAGCTTCTTGTTCTGAGTGCTCTCGGCAGGGCGGACCCAACCGACGACCGTGACCTCACCCTGCGGTGCCGGCGGGATGTCGGGGAGGACTGCTGCACCGCGCGCGGAGTTCTCCACCCACCCGCGGTCGACGACCACGGTTGTCCCATCCGCGAGCCGCAGGGGTGCAAGCACCTCGTAGCCGAAAATGCTGTTGTTGGGCCGGTTGCGCACGAGAAGCTGCTCGCCGGCATACACGCCTGAGGCGGTGACCCTGGTCCAGTCGTCCTCGGCGCGGTTCACCGGACGATCCGTCAGGACGTCGTCGACCGGAAGCGGGTCGGCCCGGTAGTGGGAGTCGAGGAGTGCGTTGCGCTCGACCTTGAACTCGTGGCGCCCGTACTGCCAGTGACCGAGTTGATAGGCGAGCACGGCATAGAGGACCGAGAGGGCGAGAACACCCATCCAGCGGGGGGTGAACAGACGCCGAAACACGCTCGTCACGCTACCCGGCATACCCTGAGGTCATGTCCACCGCCCCGACGGCCGCCCGCCTCCTCGACCAACATGGTCGGGTGGCTCGTGACCTGCGGGTATCGGTCACCGACCGATGCAACCTGCGGTGCCGCTATTGCATGCCGGCCGAGGGTCTGCCGTGGCTCGCCAAACCCGAGATGCTGACCGACGATGAGCTGGTCCGGCTGGTCACGATCTTTGTCGCGCTGGGTGTCGAGCAGGTGCGACTCACCGGGGGAGAGCCACTGCTCCGTCGATCCCTCACGGACGTCGTGGCTAGGATCGCGGCACTCTCACCGCGCCCGAAGATCGCCATGACCACCAACGGCATCGGCTTGAACCGGCTCGCCGGCCCGTTGGCGGCAGCGGGTCTGGACCGGGTCAACATCAGTCTCGACACCGTCGACCCCCAGGAGTTCGCGGACCTCACTCGTCGGGACCGCCTCCACGACGTCGAGGCCGGTCTGGACGCAGCCCGAGAGGCCGGACTCGTCCCGGTCAAGGTCAACGCCGTCGCCATGCGCGGCATCAACGACCACTCGGTGGCAGACCTGCTGTCCTGGTGTCTGGAGCGCGGCTACGAGTTGCGCTTCATCGAGCAGATGCCGCTCGATGCGCAGCACGGCTGGGATGCCTCGACGATGATCGGTGCCGACGAGATCAGGTCACGCCTGTCCGAACGCTTCACGATCACGCCGCTGCCTGAGGCTGAGCGCGGCAGTGCCCCGGCAGAGCGCTTCCTCGTCGATGGGGGACCGGCCACGGTCGGCATCATCGCGAGTGTCACTGCACCGTTCTGCGGGGCCTGCGACCGCACCCGGCTCACCGCCGACGGTCAGGTGCGCAACTGCCTCTTCTCGCAGCGCGAGACCGACCTGCGCGGGCCTATGCGAGACGGCGCCAGCGATGACGAGCTCGCGTCTCTCATCACGGGGGAGATGTGGCGCAAGGCCAAGGGGCACGGCATCGGCAGTGCCGACTTCGTGCAACCGATCCGCCCCATGAGCGCCATCGGCGGCTAGGAAACTAGCCGGCGTCGGCGGGGATCGCGTCGACCGGGACGGTCTCGCGCAGGAAGCCCCGCATCGACAGGAAGTCACCCAGCGTGACGCGGTGTTCGTCGCAACCGAGCCACACCTTGCGGCGCTGCGTCGTGTGGAGTTTCGGGTTGTTCCACAGCAGGGCCCAGGTTGCCTGCTGCCGGCAGCCTTTGGCACTGCAGATCATCTCGGGGCTGCTCGGACTCGGCGATCCCGACTCAAACAGACTGATCACTGGTCGAGCTGCTGGCGGTGAGGGTCGCGCGGAGTGACGGCCGAGACCCGACCGGCCGTGCGCGGCGACCGGGCGTTGGCAAACACGACCGCGACGTAGGGAAGGACGACGGCCAGCGCGACGCACGTCCACCGGATCCACCCCTCGGTAATGACGGCGAGGACGAAACACCCTGTGCGGATCCCCATCGTCACGAGGTAGTGCTTCGTCCTCGCGCTGATGTCGTCGTCGGCTGCAGACCGTGCACTCGTCACGGACTGCACCGTCGGCTCGCCTCGCCGGTTCGCGCTCACCACTGCACTCTACGTCTGCATCCTGAAGGCGCGGCACGACCAGGGCGATGCGGGCTACCGGGGAGTAGTCCACTAGCGTCAGGCGCCATGAGCGAAGCACGCAACGTCCTCGTCACCGGGGGCAACCGGGGGATCGGTCTGGCCATCGCCACGGCGTTCGTCGACGGTGGGGACACCGTGGTCGTGACGAGCCGAAGCGGTGACGCTCCGGACGGGCTGACTGCCGTGACGTGTGACGTCACCGACTCTGCTTCGGTCGACGCGGCCTTCAACGCCGCCGAGGAGATATTCGGCGGACCCGTCCAGGTGCTCGTGGCCAACGCGGGCATCACCAAGGACGGCCTCCTCATGCGCATGAGCGACGCCGACTTCGACGCAGTGATCGACACCAACCTCGCTGGTGCCTTCCGCTGTGTTCGTCGCGCGAGCACCGGCATGATCAAGGCTCGCGGCGGCCGGATCATCCTCATCTCGAGCGTGGTCGGGCTCTATGGCGGACCGGGGCAGGCCAACTACGCGGCGAGCAAGGCGGGCCTCGTGGGACTCGCACGCTCCGTGACCCGTGAGTTGGGCGGCCGCGGCATCACCGCCAACGTCGTCGCCCCGGGGTTCATTGAGACGGACATGACCGCAGCGCTGCCGGACGACACGCAGAAGACCTACAAGGCCGGCATACCTGCTGGTCGTTTTGCCCAGCCCGCCGAGGTGGCCGCTGTGGTGCGCTTTCTCGCCTCCGACGACGCGGCCTATGTGACCGGGGCAGTCATCCCCGTCGATGGCGGCCTTGGCATGGGCCACTGACCCGCCTGACCCCAACCCCGAAGACCCACACCGAGAAGGAGAACGACGCCGATGCTGCTCGAGGGCAAGAAGCTGCTCATCACGGGAGTCCTCATGGACTCCTCGATCGCCTTCCACGTCGCCAAGCTGGCGCAGGAGCAGGGCGCCGAGGTCGTGCTCACCTCCTTCGGGCGGACCATGAAGATCACGACGACCATCGCCAAGCGGTTGCCGACGACGCCGCCGGTCGTCGAGCTCGACGTCACCAACGCCGAGCACCTGGAGACGCTGGCAGAGCGTCTCGGTGAGCACGTCGACCACCTCGACGGTGTGCTGCACTCGATCGGTTTCGCCCCGCAAGGAGCGTTCAACTTCCTCGACGCGACGTTCGAGGACGTCTCGACGGCAATGCATGCCTCGGCGTACTCACTCAAGTCACTCGCCGTTGCGGCGCTGCCTCTCATGAGCCCTGGCTCGTCGGTCGTCGGACTCACCTTCGATGCGAAGTTCGCCTGGCCGGTCTATGACTGGATGGGCGTGGCGAAGGCCGCGTTCGAGTCGACCAACCGCTATCTGGCGCGCGACCTCGGCCCCAAGGGAGTGTGCTGCAACCTCGTCGCGGCCGGTCCGATCCGTACCACCGCCGCCAAGTCCATCCCCGGCTTCCAGACGTTCGAGGAGTCCTGGGACCAGCGCGCGCCCCTGGGCTGGGACGTCAACGACGCGGTGCCCGCCGCCAAGGCATGTGTTGCGCTCCTGTCCGACTGGTTCCCGGCGACGACGGGCGAAATCGTCCACGTCGACGGTGGCGCGCACGCGATGGGCTTCTGACCCCCACGACAACTAGGCTCTGCGGGTGACCAGCGACCTTCGCACCAGCCCTGCCGTGACCGCCATCGAGGTCCGGGTCCTCGAAGGCCCCAACCTCTATTTCCCCAAGCCGGCCGTCAAGGTCACCCTGGACCTCACGGCATACCTCCAAGCGGACAAGGACACCGTCCGCCGCGTTGCGCGCACCGCTGGTCTGGGCGCCATCCAGGCGGGAGCTGCGGGCACCGAGCAGCGTCAGCGGGTCATCGCCCGGCTGGCCGAGCGCGCGGTGCGTCGGGTGTCGCGCGACTCCGGCACGAGCCGACTCGGGGTGCGGTCTCGCTCCGGCGGTGACCGCTCCGTCGTCGTCGTCTCGTTCGTGTGGCGTCGTCGCGGACCGGCTCAGGCGCTCGGTGAGTCAGTCGCCCCCGTTCTGGCGGCGTGGCTCGAGGGTCGTGACGTCGTCGACGCGCAGGCCGAGCTGGTGCGTGACGCACCCCATGGTCAGCCTGCTCGCATCGTCACGCCGCGCATTCCGGTCGCTTCCATCACCGGCACCAACGGCAAGACCTCGACCACGCGATTGCTCGCCCACATCTCGATGACGGCCGGCAAGCACACGGCCTGGAGCTCCACCGACGGTGTCGTTGACCACGGGACCATGATCGAGCCGGGGGACTTCTCTGGCCCTGCCGGCGCGCGAGGTGTGCTCGATGCGCCCGGAGTCGAGGTCGGCATCCTCGAGACGGCCCGCGGCGGCATGCTCCTCAAGGGTCTGGGCGTCTCGCACAACGACGTATCGGTCGTGACCAACGTGACGGCGGATCACCTCGGCCTGCAGGGCGTCGACACGGTGGACCAGCTCGCCGAGGTCAAGGCAATCATCACCCGGGCCACCCGGCCCGATGGCTGGACGGTGCTCAACGGCGACGACCCCCGGGTCTGGGCGATGCGCACCGGCTCGCCCGCCAAACCCTGGGTCTTCACGCTCGATGCCAACTCCCCGGCCATCCGTGAAGCCCTCGGTCTGGGAGGTCGGGCGATCACTGTGCTCGACGACAGTGTCACCGTCCTCACCGACTCCGGCATCCCGGACCGTCTCGTGTCCGTGGTCGACGTTCCGATGACGATCAGCGGGCTCTCCAGCCACAACGTCGCCAACGTGCTCGCTGCCACCGCGGCCGCCCTGGCGCTGGGGATCGACCGGGCCGCCGTCATCGAAGGACTGCGGACGTTCCGACCCGACGCGGCCCTCAACCCCGGCCGGATGAACACCTACACGGCCCCCGCGGGCGCTGGCGGCAGGTGCACCGTCATCGTCGACCTCGCCCACAACGAGGCTGGACTGGAAGCGCTCATGGATGTCGCCGAGGGACTGCGGCAGCCGGGCTCGAGGATTCACCTCGGACTCGGGGCCGGCGGAGACCGCACCGACGAGATCCTCGAGAACCTCGGCGAGATCGCCGGACACCGGGCAGACCACATCATCGCGGCCCACAAGGAGCACTACCTTCGCGGACGCACGATGGAGGATCTCGAAGCGCACCTGCGGGTCGGGCTCCAGCGCGCCGGCGTTGCCGACATCGCCTCGGCCCCGACCGAGCTGGCCGGACTCAAGGCCCTGGTCGAGGTGGCCCACGACGGTGACGTCGTGGCGATCATGTGTCACTCCGAGCGCGAGGCCATCTATGACTGGCTGGCGCAGACCGGTGCGGTCGCCGACACCGCTTCCACGATCCGACGCAAGGTCATCCTCGCCCGCGGCGAGCACGAGGCGGAGGACGCCATCGCGGCGCTATGGGAGGACGAGGACGAAGAGAGGCGCATCTCGACCGGGACGGCACTGTATGCCGCGTACCCGGCTGATGCCCGTATCGCCTACGAGTACGGCGGGACGTTCGACTCGGCCGGGCAGCCCGAGCGAGCGGTTGAGCTCTATCGTGAGGCGTTGAGCAGCGGTCTGCGAGAGCCGTTCCGGCACCGAGCCGTGATCCAGATGGCGTCGTCGCTGCGCAACGCCGGTGAGCACGACGAAGCCGTCAAGCTCCTTGACGACCTGGCGCTGGAGCGGCCGGAGTCGATCGGCATCGCCGCCTTCCGCGCGTTGGCCCTGCAGTCGGCAGGACGCCACGAGGAGGCCCTCGGTGGCCTGCTGGCGGCAGTGGCTCACGAGAGCATGGACGAAGACGTCCGGCGCTACCGCCGTTCGCTCACGGCATACGCAGCCGACCTGATCCCGCCGCGCGACTGATCGGATCCACGTCCCTTTCGGACCGGGTCGCGCAACGGGACGTGACGATCAGGTGGTGGCCTGAGCCTCACTGTCAACGTCTGCGTCGTGCTCGGCAAGATCCTGATCGGTGGCCTGGTCGCCACTGAGCTGCGCCTCCGCGGAGAGCGCGTTCGGGTCGAGGTCAGGGTCGGCGAGCGAGTCCGCCGTGTGCGTGCCCGGTTGGGCCTGCTTGGTCATGGTCTCGAGCTCGTTCATGACGACGCCGTGCTGGTCGACGCAGACGACGACGATGTCACCGGGGTTGGCGCGGGCCATGACGTGACGCACAGCGGAGAGCTCGTCGGTGACGATCTCGACCTGGCGGCAGCGGGCACCGTCGGCCATGGCCGCCTTCGCGCCCTCGGCGACAAGACCCGCGGTCTCGGCACGCTTGCGACCCCGCAGACCGACGTCCTCACGCACGACCAGGACGTCGAAGTGCTGAGCAGCGATGGCGCCGAGCTCGCGCATGTCCTCATCGCGTCGGTCACCAGCGGTGGCGATGACACCCAGGCGGGAGATCTTGCCGAGCTCGCTCGAACCCGCCTTGGCGTCGGCATATCGCTCGACGAAGTCGCCGAGGACCTTCATGGCGGGGGCGTTGTGGCAGTAGTCCACGATGACGTCCACGTTGTTGACGCTGATCTGGTTCATGCGGCCGGGTGAGAGGTAGTAGCTCGTCGAGAAGGTCCGCAGCCCCTGACGGATCTCGTGCAGGCCGGTGCCGACGGCGAAGGCGGCTCCTGCCGCGGCCATGGCGTTGGCGACGTTGAACATCGCGGTGCCGCCGAAGGTGGCAGGGAGGAGGTGGGTCCAGGCGAGCTGCATCGCCCGGCGACCGTGCCGGATGACGATCATGTCGCCCTTCTCGGACGGCTCGAGCACGACGGCCCGACCTCCACGGCGGCAGTGGTCGTCGACGAAGTCACGGATGGAGGATCCGGGGGGCGACATGGTGAACCACACGATGGACCCGGAGCACCGCCGACGCATCTTGCGGACCAGTGGGTCGTCGGCATTGAGCACCGCAAAACCGGTGCGGGGCACCGCTTCGACGATGACGGCCTTGACGTCGGCGAGCTGCTCGACCGTATTGATGCCTCGGAGCCCCAGGTGGTCGGGCGCGACGTTGGTCACCACCGCGACGTCGTTGCGGTCGTAGCCGAGACCCTCGCGCAGGATGCCACCGCGGGCGACCTCCATCACGGCAAAGTCGACGCGGGGGTTCTGCAGCACCATCCGGGCGGACTTGGGTCCGGAGGCGTCGGCCTTGAAGACGAGGCGCTCGTCGACGACGATGCCATCCGTCGACGTCATGCCGACCTTGCGACCGACACCCTTCATGATGTGGGCGATCATGCGCGAGGTCGTCGTCTTGCCGTTGGTGCCGGTGACCGCGACGATCGGCACGCGGGAGGGCGAACCTGGCGGGAAGAGCAGATCGACGACGGGCTTGGCGATGAACTGCGGCTCGCCGATCGTCGGGTGGGTGTGCATGCGGAAGCCCGGTGCGGCGTTGACCTCACAGATCGCGCCTCCGGTCTCACGCACGGGTGAGGCGATGTCGGGGCAGATGAAATCGATGCCGGCGACGTCGAGCCCGACCATGCGGGCCGCCTCTTCAGCGATCTCCACGTTGTCGGGGTGCGCGTCGAAGGTCCGGTCGACGGAGATGCCACCCGTCGACATGTTGCCGGTGAGGGCGAGCTTGACCATCGTGCCCTGCGGCGGGACGGCGTCCATCGAGAAACCCTGCTCCAGAACGAGCCCTTCGGCGGTCCGATCGACCTTGATGCGGGTGAGGACCTTCTCGTGGCCGACCCCACGTCGCGGGTCGGCGTTCGTGATGTCGACGAGCTCGGTGACCGTGTGTTCGCCGTCGCCCACGACGTGTGCCGGGACGCGTTCGGCGATGGCCTGCATGCGGCCCCCGACGATGAGGCAGCGATAGTCCTTGCCCGTGATGAACGACTCGACGATGACGTGCCCACGTCGTGACTGCTCGCGGGCGATAACGAAGGCCTCTCGCACCTCGTCGTCGGTGGTGATGTCGAGGCAGACGCCGCGGCCGTGGTTGCCGTCGAGGGGCTTGAGGACGACGGGAAAACCGACCCGTCGCGCGGCAGCGACGGCGTCCTCGGGCCCACGCACGGTCTCCTGCTTGGGCACGGGAAGCCCGGCCGAACCCAGCAGCTTGGTCGTCAGGTCCTTGTCGGAGGCGATGTCGACGGCCAGCGCACCGGTCTTGGAGGTCATCGTTGCCCGGATGCGCTGGGCGTGGACTCCCTGCCCGAGCTGAACCAAGCTGGCGCTGTTGAGCCGGATGTAGGGGATGTCGCGGCTGACGGCCTCTTCGAGGATCGCGGCGGTCGACGGTCCGAATCCGGTCCGCTCGGCGCGGCGCAGGAACGTCTCGAGGGCGCTGTCGAAATCAAAGTCCTCTTCGGCCTCGACGAGGTGGTTGACGAGACGAACCGCGAGCTTGCCTGCGGCCAGGCCCACGCCCTCATCGGAGTAGCCGTAGACGACGTTGTAGCGACCGGGGTGATCCTTGAGCTCACGCGTCTTTCCGCGACGCTGGTCGTGACCGGCTTCCTGCTGGAGCTGGAGGGCGATGTGCTCGCTCACATGTCCGAGCCAGGTGCCCTCGCGCAGCCGCTGGACGAACCCGCCCTTGACGCCACGAGAGCAGGTGTGGTTCTCCATGCCTGGAAGGAACTCGAGGAGGCGGTCGGTGAAACCGTCGAGGAGATCGGTGGGGTACTGCTCGAGGATGCCCAGGTCCACGATGAGATGAATGGCCTGGTCGTAGGACCAGATGTTGCCTCCGCGATAGATCCGTGACTCGACGATCGTGAGCTCGGGTGCGGCGGGGCCGGTGGGGGTGGGGCGGTCCTCGGTCATCGGACTCCTCGGTGCTGGCAGGGGCGGTGCAGGGTGCAGGGAGGTCGGGCTGGTCAGGACTTCGCCGCGGCGAGACTGATGCCGACGTCGGCGTGCTGCTCGTCGAAGTCGACGAGGCTGGCCGACATGAGGTCGAAGGTGGCGCCTGCGGGAAGCGTGTGGATGACGGCACCGGAGATGAGCAGAGGGGCGCCTCGGCGGGCTTCGGGGGCGTCGGTGACCACGTCACGACAGTTCATCACGATGACACCACCGCGGCCATGGACGGTGAAGCGGGACCCGTCGGTGACCTCGATGGCGGTGTCCTCGTCGATCCCGATGCCGAGCAGGCTCGGCGAGGTGGCCACGACGGACAGCAGGCGACCATATCGCGAGCGCTGGGCGAAGTGCTGGTCGACGATGACGCCCTTGAGGAGGCCGATGCCGGCGCTGACCTGGCTCGCCCGCTGCACCGGGGTGATGCCCTCGTCGCCCATGGAGATCATGAACTCGCTCATGATCGAGGCACCCGCGGACGTGCCCGCGACGACAGCGCCGCGCGCGTGGGCGCGGTGCAGGGCGTCGCCGAGAGGTGTGCCGGGGAAGAATTGGGAGAGTCGCAGCTGGGAACCGCCGCTCATGAAGATCCCCGTCGCCTGGTCGAGGAGGGCGACGGAGCGAGGGTCGTGAGCCTCGTGGCGGGACTGAGGGCTGACGACGTCGACCGACTCGACCCCGAAGCGGTTGAACACCTCGCGGTAGGAGGCAACAACCTCGTCCTGGAAGGACGACGCCGTCGGGATGACCACAAGGCGTGAGTGCCGACCACCACTGATGCGGACGAACCGACGCAGCAGAGCTGCCCGGCCGACGCGGTCTTCGGCGCCTCCGATGATGAACAGAGTCGGTGTGGTGGACGGGTAGCGGGGCATTGGACCAGCCTAGGAGGTGTCAGCCGTGCTCGACGGCAGGCGCGGGTGTCGGTGTGCCGTCAGCGTCGTCGGCCTCCTCGATCTCTTCACGGGTGATCCCGAGAAGGTGGAGTACTGCGTCAAGATAGGGCACGTTGACCGCAGTGTCGGCCTGTTCGCGCACCAGCGGCTTGGCGTTGAACGCAATGCCGAGTCCGGCGGTGTCCAGCATGTCGAGATCATTGGCGCCGTCCCCGATGGCGACCGTGCGCGCCAGAGGGAGCCCAGCGGCCTCGGCGAACTCACGCAGGGCGGTGGCCTTGCCCTCGCGGTCCACGACTGTCCCCAGGACGCGACCGGTGAGGCGTCCGTCGATGACCTCAAGCCGGTTGGCCCGCGCGTGGTCGATGCCGAGCTCGTCAGCGATCGGCTGGACGATCTCGATGAAACCGCCCGAGACCAGGGCCACGGTGAATCCGAGGCGCTTGAGCGTTCGCACGAGGGTGCGCGCCCCCGGCGTGAGACGGACTGCCGCGCGCACCTCGTCGAGAACTGAGACGTCGAGCCCGGCCAGGGTGGCGACGCGGGCATGGAGGCTCTCGGCGAAGTCGAGCTCGCCCGCCATGGCGCGCTCGGTGACCGCAGCGACCTCGGCCTCGCGACCGGCATGGCGCGCGAGGAGCTCGATGACTTCGTCCTGGATGAGGGTCGAGTCGACGTCCATGACGACCAGGCGTCGGCCACGCCGGGCGAGCCCGGCAGGGGAGACCGCGATGTCGACCTTCTCCCGGGCTGCGACGAGAGACAGTTCGCGGCGCAGGGAGGTGAGATCAGACCCACTGACGTCCAGCTCGAGCGTCGTCACCGGATAGCGGGAGAGGCGCCGGATGCGGTCGATGTTGGCGCCGTGCGCGGCGATCGAGCGAGACACGGCCGCGACCGACGCGGCGAGCAAAGGAGCGCCGAGGACGACGACTGCCGCGCGTCCTGTGGGTCGTTGACGGTTGTCACCTCGACCCTTGACGACACTCACGGCGAGGCCGAGGTCCTCGCCCACCTCGGTCAGCACCTCGCGCAGCTCCTTGGACGTGCCACCCGGAGCCAGCAGAGCAGCAAGGGTGAGTTGGCCACGCACCACGACCTGCTCGAGGTCGAGAACGACGGCTCCGGTCGGCGCGACCACGTCGAACAGGGCACTGGTCACACCAGGACGGTCATCACCAGTGAGGGTCACGAGCAGCGTGGAGGGCAGTTCCGGCGTCGGCGCGTCCATGGGCGATTGCGTGGTCACGGGCACAGGTTAGGAGTTCTTCGCGTCCCGCCACGCGAGGAGGTCACGGACCGGACCGAGGTCGTAGTCCGGACCGCCCAGTCCGGTCGTGAACAGACGGGTGCCCACGGCATACAGGGCGTCCGCTCCGGCGGCGTAGTCCCTGACGTCCTCGGGGAACCGGCCAGGCGTCGGGCTGACGCCCGCGGAGCGGGTGATGGTCGACGGGTCGCGGCCGATGCGAGCGCACCACTCGTCGAGGACGCGGTGTTTGTGGGCGATCTTGTCGGCGTCGCCGAATCCGTGCCAGATGTCGGCCTGCTCGGCGACGATCCGCAGGGTCTTGCGCTCGCCGCCGCCACCGATGAGCACCGGGATCTCACGTGTGGGCGCCGGATTGAGCTTGCTCCAGCGTTCCTTGATGAGGGGCAGGTCGCGGTCGAGCGCGTTGAGTCGGCCGCCAGCAGAACCGAACTCGTAGCCGTACTCGTCGTAGTCGCGCTCGAACCAGCCGGAGCCGATCCCGAGGATGAGGCGACCCTCGCCGTCACGCGCTGAGATGTGGTCGATGGTTCGTGCCATGTCGGCGAGCAACTGCGGGTTGCGGTAGTTGACCAACTACTGTCAGACAGGTCCGTTTACACGCGGACACCTGCGAGGAGATCCCATGAGCCCGAAGAAGACCCTACGCGCGGCCCTCTATGTCCGGCTGTCTCAGGAGACCGAGACCTCGACCTCCGTCACTCGTCAACGTGAGATCACGTCCGCCTACGCGGCGGGCCGCTTCGATGAGCGCGGCGACCCCGCGCCGTGGAAGGTCATTGCAACCTTCGAGGACGTCGACGTGTCGGCGACGCACTCACGCCTTAACCGCCCGGGCCTTGACGCTCTCCGCGCACGCATCGCCGCGGACGAGGTCGACGTCGTCGTCGTCTGGCGCCTTGACCGCCTCGCACGTAAGACGCTCGACCTCCTCACCCTCCTTGATGAGTGGGGCAAGAAGGACGTTGCGGTCGCCTCCGCGACGGAGGCCGTCGACCTCACTAGTGCGCAGGGCAAAGCGATGGCGACCCTCATCGGCGTCTTCGCCGAGATGGAGGGCGACGCGATCCGCGAGCGCGTCACCTCGAGCATCCACGCGCTCCGCCACTCTGGCCGCTTCTCAGGCGGCGCCGTCGGCTTCGGCTACACCACCGCCCCCCGCGTCGATGGACCCGGCGTGGCTCTCGTCCCCATCGCGGATGAGGTCGCGATCCTCTCCGAGTGCGCCGACCGCCTCATCGCGGGGGAGAGCCCGTGGCGAATCTGCCGCGATCTCAACAACCGCGGCGTCCCGGCGCCGCGCTCCGAGGTCCGCCGCCTCATCCGCGCGGGCAAGGACGCGACCGGCGCCGACCGCGGTACATGGAGCACGACCCCGTTCCGCACGACGATGACGTCCCCTCACCTCCTCGGACGTCAGAGCCACCGCGGCGACGTCATCCGCGATGAGGCGGGCCTCCCGCTGGCCGTATGGCCTCCGCTCCTCGACCGGCCTCGCGTCGACGCCGTGGCGGCTCTCCTCGCTCACGCCGAGCGCGGGCAGCCACGGCGTAAGCGGTCCCGGCTCCTCTCCGGCCTCATGGTGTGCGACGGGTGCGGCAAGAACATGGTCGTCACGTCCTCTCGAGGCATTGCGGCCTATCGCTGCATGGGCAAGACGACAGGGGCGACGTGTGACTCGCCCACGGTCTCCGCTCACCGCGCCGAGGCTCACGTCGTCGCCGAGGTGCTCGCAGCCGTGGGGGAGCGGCGCATCACCGAGACCGTGTCCGAGGAGTCACCCCTCACCGCAGCCGCCCGCGCCACCCTCCTCGATGTCGCGACGGCCATCGGTGAGGCATCCGCCGCGATGGGCGCCGACGACGCCGACGTCGCCGCGCTCCTCGCCCGTCTCGCGACCCTCAAGGCCGAGAGGGCGCGTCTCCGAGCCGAGGCCGAGTCCGGCGCCGTCCTCGCGTTCGTGCGCGACACAGGACGTTCCTGGGCTAACGACTGGCACGCCGCCGAGGTCGCTGACACCCTCGCCGCGACTCGCCTCGGCGACGCCTCCGAGACCGACGCTCGCGGGGGAGTGCGCGACGTCGTGACGGCGCGGCAACTCCTCCTCGCGCCGGTCGTCGCGAGGGTCCGTCTCACGGGCTTCGCCCCCGCGTCTCGCAAGTTCGATCCCTCACGCCTCGTTATCGACTACATCCGCGACGACGTGAGCGTCGCGTGAAGCGCCGCCCGCGCCACCTCCGCGCCGTTCCCGCGGTCCCTGAGCCGACGAGGCCCGTGCCGCTCTCGCCGCGACCGACGATGCCCTCGCGCCCGGCTGGGAGCGCTTCGCCGATCTCCCAGCGCCTCCTCCGCCCGGCCCCGGCGTCGACAGTGGGTTGGGTCTCGAGCCGCTCCCGACTCCGTCCCGCGATTACCTCCGCGTCGTCACCGACGACTAGCGCCCTCCGCGCCCCTCGAGCCCCTCCGCAGCCCCACACGGGCCGCGTGAGGGGCTCTCGCGTTCCTGGTGCCCTCACGTCGTCGAGGGCGGGGCCGCGTGTGGCTCTCCGCGCCGCCATCGAGGAGCCTTTACACGCCTCGAGGTGGCCGCGGGCGCGGCGCAGCAGCGTTTACACGCATCGCGGAAGGCCGCGGCGGCGGCTGACAGACCAGACGCGGAGGGGCGGCGGCGCTTGTGGGTCTCTAACTGCCACCCCCAGGTGGGTTTTAGCCTCTATTCACTATTCCCGCCTTACTGCGAACCAACTCTCTAAGAGAGATAGGGAAAGGACGCTAAAACCCACCTAGGGGTGGCAGTTAAAGACCCACACGGCCCCGCTGCCGCTCTCGTGGGCAACGAGGCCCCAACTCGGACACCTTCCCGTCAGGAGCAACCCACTACCTGATGTGACCTACGCCACTTTTCGACTCAGGATGAGCAACTCACCCTCAGCGCGGACACCTTCCTATTGGAAGCGAAACGCGCCCAGCGCGACGCTCCCGCCCCTTGGGAATTGGGCGGCCCTCGCCGCTCGCCTCGTTGACGCCGTTCTCAGGACGCGCTCCTCGACGGGGCGGGCGGTGTCCCCGCTCCTCCCTCGCAAGTCCCCGACGCCGTCGGCCCCATGGCCCACGGCGTCTCTCTTGTGCCTCCGTCCGTACGTAACAGCTTCTCCTACCCACCAACCAACCCGGTCCCTGTCGAGGGCCAAGGAGCCCTCATGTCACTCACCGTCACCAAGTGCCGCTATCGCGGCTGCACCGCCCCTCTCGATCCGTCGAGCAAGGCAACGTACTGCCGCCCGGCACATCGCGTTGCCGAGCATCGCGCGGTCGTCGCGGGCGCCCGCGCTCTCGACGCCGCCCGCCGCGCGGAGGCCGTCCAACTCCTCGACGTCGCAGCCCTTGAGGCCCTCGACCGCGGAGACCACGCCGCCGCCAGCGAGGCCGTGCGCATGGCCTCCGAGATCCTCGAGCGTTCCCTCCGATGAAGCCCGAGACGTTCGCCGACACGCCCCCCGCGTTCGGCGTCTCGCAACCCGCGCCGGTCCCCGTGGACTGAACGCCCCTCCAACTCCTCGCCGCGTCCTCGACGACGACGAGGTAAGTCCTCTCGCCTCAGTGGCGCGAGAGGCACGACGTAGCCAAGTGGCTCGTCGCTTCACCTGAATCAGAAACGAGGTACCGCCCTTGCCCCTTCCCACGCCCCAGAGGCCGCCCCCGTGCCACTCAATCCCACCTCCCGCGCCGACGCCCGCGTCACCGACGCCGACCTCGGCCATACAGCCCGCGCCCTCCTCCTCCTTGCGTCGCGCTCCTACAGCGACGAGGCCGATGAGGCCTACCTTGACACTCCTCTAGTCCGCGTCTCTCAGCCCGACGTTCTTGCCGTGGTCTCCGCTTTCGCACCCATCGGCAGGAACACCGCCTTAGCCGCCCTGCGTCGCCTCGAGCGCCTGTCAATCGACGCCGCCGAGGCCATGACTGCTACGGCGCTCGAGGAGACCGGCCCCGTCATCCGTCTGACGCGCTGGCACGGCGGCCCCACCGTCGTCCTCACTCGCGTCTCCGACGACGTCGAGAACGACACGGCCCTCCTCGTGTGGGCCGACCACATCGCGCCCGCGTGTCTCCTCGATAGCCCCGAGGTCGAGATCGACGAGGTCATCCCCGCGCTTCTGGGAATCGACAACGCCCTCGAGCGCCCACTCCCCGCGTCGGCCCGCCCGTACGGTCGCGTAACTCTCTTTGACGGCATCGAGGACGAAGACCAGGACGACGACGCCGTCGATCTCACCGATCCGCGGACGTGCTCACGTTGCGAGCATCCGCGGACCGAGGCCGACTTCCGCGCCAAGGGCGCCACGGGCCGCATCACGGACACTCGCTATGGCTATTGCCGCGAGTGCATGACGTCCTACCGGCGCGATCTCGCCACCGCCCGCGCTTCACGGGTCACGACCGCCCGCGTCGAGCGCCGTCGCCTTGAGGCCCTCGAGGACGCCGCTACGTCGCACGACGTCGACGATGTCGACAACGCTTCGCGCGCCCACTTCGAGCGGGCTCGCGCCGCGTCCGCTATCGGCCTCTAACCGCCCATCCCGTTTACACCGTGTGCCGAATACCGGCCCGCGGCAACCCTCCACACACCCAAGGACGCCTAACCCATGTCTGATCGCCTCATCATCACCACGACCCCCGGCCAAGCGCAGCCTGCCCCCGCGGGCCGCGACCTTCTCCCCGCCGCTCTCGACAACGCTCTCGGTGCCACCGACGCCCGCGAAGCGTGGCTCTCCGCCAACGCGGCGGGCGCCGCCGCTCATCGCGAGCATGCCGCCGCGTCTCGGGAGTGGGCCGACACACACCCCGAGCGCGACTACGGCGACCGCGACGCCTGGCTTGCCGCCCGCAACGTGGCCGTTCGCTCTCTCGAAGAGGCCGCGCGTGCCCTCACTGCCCCGGCTAAGGCCGCCCTCATCGCCTACGACAAGACACAGACGTCGGGCATGGCGAAGGGAGGCCGCGCCGCGTTCTGTGCCGCGTGGCTCGATGCAGACCGTCGCGCCCGCGAGTCCCTCGCGATCCTCGACGCCGCCCTCGAAGAGCGCGAAGGGCTCAGCCGCTACGTCCCGCAGTCCGACGGCTCCGCGCAGCCGAACACCGGCTCTTGGGTGCGGAGCGTCCACATCCGTAGTAAGGACCTCGGCGCGAGGACGCAGCGTGACGAAATGCGCGTGGTCGTCATGGTCGCGCCAAGGAATCAGGTCTCGGCTCTCGTCGCGGAGATGAGCGCCAAGTGAGCGACTCCCTCGACGCCCGACTCGACGAGATCCTTGCGACGATCCGCCCCGACGACGCCGACTCAATCGCTCGCGCCGAGAAGGTCGCGGAGTCCGCAGCGCGGGCCGCGCTGGCGCTCGAGATCCGAGGTCGCTGATGCCGCGCAGCAACAACCGCCCGGCCAACTATGGCGACCCCGGCTCAACGCCTAAGGCCCTCTCGAGACTCGCGGGGCGCCCGGCCCCGGTCCTCTTCGTCCCGCCGCCGCCTCGCGTCGGGACCGGGACCAAGCCCGAGCCCGTCGACACCTCGTCTCTCCGCGGCATGGTCGCCGACAAGTAGCGCCCGCCTCGCCCACGACGAGGGCCATTGTCCTGCAGTGGTCCTCGTCGTGGGCCCCGCCCTCTCACCCCCTCAGGAGCCCTCACCTCATGGCCTCTCCCGCTCTCCTCGACCTCATCGCCACCCGCGGATCGTTTGGCATCAAGGGCACCGGCTCGCCGACGCGCCGCGTCCCGGCCCGCTTCCGCTTCCGTCTCGACCTCCCCGACCTCGAGGAGGCGACCGCCCTCGCCGGGTCCGCTGGTCGCCGTGTCGTCGCTCAGCCCGCCCGCGGCGACCGCCCCGTGAGGTATCGCCTCGAGGTATGCGGTCTCGCCGCGGTCGCCCTCGTCGATGCGGCCCGCCCGCTCATGAGTCTCGCCCGGCTCGAGCACCTCGACGCGGTCGTCGACGCCGTCTCTCAGCGGCGATGTGATCGTGGCATGACTGCCGTGTCCCTCCCCAATCCCGTTCTCGCGCCGGAAGATTGGGCATGACACCCGAGGACATCGCCACACTCATGAACGCCTACGGTCGCGCCACCCTCACGGGCGGCAAGGCGTTTACGCCCCGCTTCCGGCTGACATTCTTCATGCCCGATGAGGCCCTCGCCACCGCAGCCGCCGCGGCCCTCGATCTCCGCGTCGTGCCGTGCGCTTCCGGCTTCGCGGTCCGCATACAAGGCCGACGTGCCGAGGATCTCGCTTCCGCGGCTTGGCCCTTCCTCAACGACAGGTGCCGCGCCGAGGTGGCTGACGCCGTCGAGCGACTCGAGGCCCGGCGTGACCTGCGAGCCCGCCGCGCCGCCTGAGCCCCTCCTCTCAACGACCCCTCTAAGAGGCCCCCTATGTCATGGACCCGTAACCCATCCCCCCGCTCACAGTCCCGCCCCGCCAACTGGCACGCCATCCGCGGCCACGTCCTAGCCCGCGACGGGCACCGTTGCCAGATGGTTAAGTCGACGGGCTCGCGTTGTCTAGCGCCCGCGAATCAGTGCGATCACATCGTGCCGAACAACGACCACAGCCCGCGCAACTTGCAGGCGTTGTGCGTCGCGTGCCACAAGGTCAAGACGCAGAAGGAGAGCCTCGCGGCTCGCCGTCTCAAGTCCCGCCGCCTGCCGCCCGAGCGTCATCCAGGCTTGCTCTGACCCGAGAACGATCCCGACCCCTCCCCTCCCCGGTCGCCCTCCTCCTCGTCAGGTATGGCGTCTGCCCCCGCCGCTGCTAAACGCTGCTGGTGTGCCCTATTTCGCTACCGCCCTCAATCCACTTCTAGGAGCCCAAATGAGCCCCATACCGCCCCCGTCCGACGGCCCCGAGGCACCTGAGGACGCCGTCGAAACGCCTCCTGAGGAGGAGTCTCCCGAGATCCGCGCCATCTACAACGACCTCACCGAGGCCGCGAAGACGCGCCTCCTCTCGCACGCCGAGGCGAACGACGTCCGTCGCATTCGCGCGGCCCGTGAACGCACTCACCGCGAGGCGACCGCGTCGCGTCGCCGAGCCCGCCACGACGCACACGACCGCCGCCTCGTCAACGATCCGACCTATGCCCTCCGCACAGCCCCACTCCCCGAGGGCGCGACGCGCAGCCCTTCCGGCGTCGTCAATCACCGAGGCCACACCATCGTTCCGACGACCGTCGGCATCGGTGCCCGTCCCGCGTTCCTGATCATCGCCCCCGACCAGTCCAGGCGCGCCGTCTATGACCCCGCCGAGGCCCTCGAGGCCGTCGACAACGCCGCCCCTCTCACCTCCCCCGTTAGGAGGCCCTCCCGTGGCTACCGATCACTCCGCTCCCTCCGACTCTGACCCTGCCCCTGCCGATGCATGGGACTTGCCCGCTCACTGGCAGGCCCGCACCCGCGACATCTTCGAGGCCGTCATCGAGGAGATCCCTGATCTTCAAGGCGCCGCGCTAGCGACCCTCTTCGAGGCCGCGGAACTCTCCGCCGCGGCGGACCTCCTCGACGCCTACGCCCGCGAGCACGGGCCTATGTCCGTCGGTTCACAGGGGCAACCAACCGTGAGTCCCGCAATGATCGAGGCTCGCTTGTCGAGGACCGCCTCCGCGGCCATCCTCAAATCGCTCCGCACCGACGCCGCCGACACCCGTTCGACTAAGGCACGCCGTGCCGCACGAGTGCGCCACGGGAGAACAGGGACCGCGTCATGAGTCTTCGCCCCTCCGGCCACCACCCCGCGTCCTCTGTCGTCCGCGTCCGTTGCGGGCGGGTCGACCTCCCGCCCTTCACGGCCCGCGAACCTCGCGAGGGTTGGTCACTGCCGACCCTCACCGCCGCGTGTCTCGACTATGCCGAGGAGCACAGCGCCTCCGGCTCCGCTTCCGGACTGGCCCAATCGGCGTGGATCTCTGTGGCCTCTCCGCGTCTTCGCCGGGCCGACATCGTCGCGCGCCTCGACGGCGTCGATTGGCTCAGGCCCGCCCCCGAGCCCGCCCCCGATGTCATCCCCTTATGACGCCATGACCGCCGACGAGATCCTCGACGCCGCCGCGGCCCTCCTCCTCGAGGTGGGCCGCGTTCGCGCCACCCACAGCCTCTTGGAGTACCCATGACCGACTTTGTCCCGCCGCCCCGAGCCTTGCATGTCATGGCGGGCACCAACTCCCACCACATCGCCGCTGAGGCGATCAGGCGCCGAGGCCATCACCCGCCCTCGCCTCGTCGTGACCGCTACGCCCGACACCCGGCAACCCTCCTCGAGGACGCCCGCCGCCGCTCCCGCGTCGAGCGCGCCTACTCGCGCTTCGGCTCTCTCGAAGTGTGCGAGGCCGTCCTCGTCGGGCTCGCCCGTGAGGTCTCCACTCGCCGCCGCGTGGACTCGCCCAAGGACGCTCTCCACTCTCGCGAGTGGGCTCGCGTCGTCGTCGAGGCGGACCTCGCCGCGGTCGCAGATGCCGTCCATGAGGGATGGCTCGAGCACACGCCCGACGCCTTCCCAGAGGAGCCCCTCAACGACCACCAGGAATCGGCCCCCGACCCCGAACCCGTCCTCGACGAGGACACCGACGACGCCGCCGAGCAGTCCCTCGACGACGCCCTCGAGGCTCTTCTCTCCGCGTAGCCCTTGACCGTGCCCCCGACAACGCCGTAGCCGACGCAGTAGGGCGTAGGCGCCGCCCACGGCACGGCGCAAGACTGGCCCCGTCCCTCTTCCAGAGGGGCGGGGCCTTTCGTCGTTCACACGCACTAGACGCCGAGCACCGTCCGCCGCGACGGCGTCACATTGAGGGCGGACTCGCCGAGTCTCCTACCTCACTCAGGTGCGCCAGTAGTTGTTCGCCGAAGTGCGAGATTTGGAAGTGCTCGGCTCGCGATCGTTCGATGCTGCCGAGCGTGCCTCGCGGTTCCAGCGCGCCAGAGCGCGTCAGTCCAGCGATCACTACCCACGGGATCTCTGCCGTGGCGGTCGCTATCGCGCCTACGACGGCGTCAATAAGTCGGTTGGGAGGAAAGGCGCCGTCGCCTTTGACTTCGGGAGGAAGCAACGCGTCCTCTCTTTCGGCCTCCGCCACGGCGCGCCGCATCACTGCCAACGTGCGGAGGTGCGGCGCGTCGAGATCACGTAGTGCCATGACGACGAGGAGGCCCTCGTCGATCCTCGCGTCGTCGAGCACTGCCGCTGTTACGACGCGGCTCAGGAGGCGCCGCTTCGCCTCATAGCCCGTCCGTGTCGCTGCCTCGATGCCTTGCACGAAGACTGCCTCGACGTCCGGCGACTCCGCGAGTCGTGTTGCGAGCACGTCCTCGCCCGTCTCGTCGACGATCTCCTCGACGGTCTGCCGCACGCGGTAGGCGAGTCGCTTCCGCGTGTCCTCAAGCATGATGTCGACGGCCCCGCCGAACGGCACGACCGAGAGCGCCATCCGCGCAATCGTCTCGCCGACGAGGGGCGGCTCTTCGTCGGTCGGATACGTCATGTGTGCAGTCTGTCGCGGCACCGCCGTCGCGCGATGAGAAATGGCCCGGTCCCTCACTCGAGGGACAGGGCCATTCGTCTTTTACACGCAGTTCGTACTACTCGACGACGCCCTCGACGCTCCCCGAGTCGTGGCCGTTCACGTCCAGGTCCGCCTGCCACTTCGCGCCGGGAGTGACGGCCTCGACGTCAAGCGGGAAGCGGACCGTCGTCTTATCGCCGATCCGCGAGAGGGAGACGCCCGGCGCATCGTGCTGTCTTCCCGCGACGTGGTCGAAGTCGAAGGACGCGACGTGAGCCCCGTCGACCACCTTCACGCCGTACTGATGAATGGGGCCGTTCTCGCCGCCGACGACCGTGGTCGACAGGAGCCAATGGCCCGCGTCGGGGAGGGTGCCCTCGACCGTATAGGTGAGGAGTAGCCCGCCCTTGGTGCTGAGGCTCGCGTCCGTGAGTTGTGCCATGTGAGATCCCCTCGTCGTTGGTCCTCGCAGGCTAGGGCACGGCCCGCCTCGGGGGAGGGGCCTTGCCTACTCTCAGGGGATGACCCCCGAACTCGCCGCGGCCCTCGCTCGCGCCCGTGCCGCCATCGCCGCCGCAGGGCCACCGCCTCCGCTTTTCGCGTTGCAGCGTGATGCGATAGCGGGCCTCCGTTGCAGTCATCCCGCCGCGTCGCTGTCAACGTTGCTGTCATCCAACGAATGAGGCCGTTTACGGTTTCCAGGCGGCTCGCCCTTCCCGGCGTGGGCTCAGACGTCGTCTTCGACCGAGATGACCTCTGACGGCGTGGCCGTCGTCGTGACCGCCTCGCGGCTCTACTTCGACTTCGTCCGTCTCGAGGTCCGCGTCCCCGGCAACGCGCTTGCCGAAGACGTCATCGAGGTCGACGGCTCCCGCTACGACCCGCACCCGCGATAGCGCGGCTCCCGTGCCCCTCGTCGCGGACGATGGCGATGCGGGCACTGGCGCGTGGCCCGCGTCCGAGGACGCGGTCGTTCGCGTGACCGTGTGGGCCCCCGACGCTCACGACGCCTCAGGGCTCGCCTCGCGCCTCCGCGCGCACCTCCTGGCCTACGGCGGCGACGCGGCCTCGCGTGGCTTCGCGGGCGGCTCACGGGCTCTCCCGTCGCTCGACCCCGACGACGGCTCGCCGCTCGCGACCTTCACCGTGACCGCTCGCCTCCGCGCCATGTGACCGTTGGCCCCGTCCTCCCCTCGACACGACTTGACAGGTTTCGATGCCCGGGCCTCTTTGACGTGTCATCCTTCGCGAATGACGACAAATAACCCCGATGCGCTGTACGAGCCTGCAGAGTCCGGTATCTGTGCTAGCACGGTCGCAGGCTGGCTCTGGTATTGCGACGAGCACGACACGCACGGCAATGCCGACAGTCGAGACGAGGCTCAATACATGGCCGACGCTCACGTTTCCTACCTTGGAGCCGCCGTCGAGGGTGGTGGCTGCGCGGTCGTGGTTCTTGAGCGGAGCTCAACCGACTAGCGGGCCTGACCCCGCATGACGCTTTGGCCCCGGTCTGTGGGCTTGGAACCTAGACCGCGTTTCTGAGCGCGAGTGGGGCTCTGCGCATGGGTGCAGATCCGACAAGCGTCGCCCCCTGTCGCGGGGCGTGTCACCCCATCCTCTCCTTCACGCGCTCGAAGAACGTGACGAGGTCCAGATTGAGAGCGTCGCAGATGCCCCCGATCTGCGTGATATCAGCGGGCCGCTTCCCGGACTCCAATCGCAGGTAAGTCGACCTCGAGACGCCCGAAGCCGCGATGATCTTGTCCTGCGTCAGGCCCGCTGAGGCACGCTCTGCCCGGATCTGTGCAGCGACCGTCAGACTTAAATGGCCTACGGTGCGGGCATTCGCTGCTTTCATATGCCCACACTACGAGCCTGCCCGGGCACGGACAGTTCTCAAGCCGACAGGAACGAACCCTCAGCGGGCACCCGATCCGCTGGTGGGACCGCGGCGAAGCGTGCAGACGTCGGATCCCGCCCTACGCTTGCCAAATGACCGATCAAGTCGCCCTCTGCCCCCTGTGCTCTGGACCCGCTCAAGTAATCAAGCGCCTCGACCACCGCGAGGTCGGCGCCGTGACGATCATCGCGATCAAATGCGGCTCGCCTGAGTGCGATGGACCCCCCGACGTCGCTCTCCTCGGCGACCACAGGTAGTCCGCAAGTCCGGCTCGACGGGGAGACGCGCGGCGCTTGACGGTCGAGCGCCCGACGTCGGTTCTCGTCCGCTAGGCCGCGTTTACACGCCGTCAGGCGACGCAATAGGTATGGTGCGGGTTGCGATAGGAGTTGCAGGTGACGAGGGCGCCGAACTCGACGCGCTCGGTCGCCTCGGCCCAGGCCGCGAGCATGGACCAGCACTCGAAGTGCGCACCGTCGGGGTCACCGTTGAGCGGGAAGAAATGGTCCCAGTTGAACAAGACATCGACGTCCATCTCCTCGAGCATCGCGCAGGTCCGCCGGATGTCGGCGTATGCCGCGTGCTGCGGCTGGATCTGGACGCCGATGCGCGCTCGGCTCACGACTCGAGCACCGTGCCCTTGCCGACCACGGTGATGCCGGAGTCAGTGACGGTGAACCCGCGGGCGCGGTCCTGCTCTGCGTCGAAGCCGACCGACGATCCCTCGGGGAGGTGGACGTTCTTGTCGATGATTGCCCGCCGCACACGGCAGTTGCGACCGATGTCGACACCGTCGAGGAGGACCGAGTCGTCGACCTCGCTGTAGCTGTGGACCCGGACATCGGGGGAGAGGATCGAGGAGTTCACGCGCGCACCACTGATGATGACGCCGGGGGAGACCATTGAGTTGAGGGCTTCACCGAAGCGACCAGAGGCGCCGTGGACGAATTTGGCCGGCGGGTAGGGGCCATAGCTCGTGAACAGCGGCCAGTCGTAGTTGTAGAGGTTGAAGATCGGGTGGATCGAGATGAGATCCATGTGGGCGTCAAAGTAGGAGTCGAGCGTCCCGACGTCGCGCCAGTAGCCCTTGTCGCGCTCGGTGCCACCGGGGATGACGTTCTTCTTGAAGTCATAGGTGTAGGCCGAGCCCTGCTTCACGAGCGCCGGGACGAGGTCACCACCCATGTCGTGCGTGCTGTCCGGGTCCTCGGAGTCGCGGGTGACGGCCTCCTGCAGGACATCAGCGTCAAAGACGTAGTTGCCCATCGACGCGAGGATCTCGTCAGGGGAGTCGGGAAGGGCGTGAGGGTCGGACGGCTTCTCTCGGAAGGCCTTGATCCTCGTGTGGTCGTCCTCCTCGACCTCGATGACGCCGAACTGGTCGGCCATGTCGATCGGCTGACGGATTGCGGCAACGGTGACTCCGGCGCCGGATTCGACGTGCTGGTCGACCATCTGCGAGAAGTCCATGCGATAGACGTGGTCGGCGCCCACGACGACGACGATGTCCGGGCGTTCGTCGGTGATCGTGTTGAGGCTCTGGAAGATCGCGTCCGCACTGCCCTGGTACCAAGACTTGTCCACCCGCTGCTGCGCCGGGATGGGCGCGACGTAGTTGCCCAGCATCGTCGACATGCGCCACGTCTTCGTGACGTGACGGTCGAGGCTGTGCGACTTGTATTGCGTCAACACGACGATCTTGAGGTAGCCGGAGTTGACGACGTTGCTCAGGGCGAAGTCGATAAGCCGATAGATGCCGCCGAACGGCACCGCCGGTTTGGCGCGGTCCGCAGTGAGTGGCATGAGTCGCTTGCCCTCCCCACCTGCGAGAACGATGACGAGAACTTTGGGTCCACCGCTGCGGTATGCCATGCGCCTCAACCTAGTGGACCGAGCGCCACAATGTGACCGGCGTCTCGCGTTGAGGACGGCACGTGGCTAGGGTCAGGGCGTGCGCGTCGACATCCTCAGCAAGGAGTACCCACCCACGATCTATGGCGGGGCGGGGGTGCACGTCGCCGAGTTGACCCGGGCCCTGCGCGAACGTGGTGACATCGACGTTCGCGTGCGCGCCTTCGGTCCGCCTCGTGATGAAGACGGAACGACGGGGTATGCCGACCTGGCGGCTCTCGAGGGCGCCAACCCGGCGCTCGTGACGATGGGCGTGGATTTGGCGATCGCCGCCGACTGCAGCGGCACCGACCTCGTGCACTCGCACACCTGGTACGCCAACTTCGCCGGGCACACGGCTTCGCTCCTCGAAGGCGTGCCCCACGTTGTCAGCGCCCACAGTCTTGAGCCGATGCGCCCATGGAAGGCCGAGCAGCTCGGTGGCGGCTACCGGCTGTCCTCGTGGATCGAGCGGACGGCATACGAAGGTGCCGCCGCAGTCATCGCGGTCAGCGACGGCATGCGCAAGGACGTCCTGCGCAGTTATCCGTCGATCGATCCCGCCAAGGTGAAGGTCGTCCACAACGGCATCGACAGCGAGCTCTGGAAGCGCGCCGAGGATCCTGACACCGTGCGACGTCACGGCGTCGACCCCGACCGGCCCAGCGTCATCTTCGTCGGACGGATCACCCGACAGAAGGGCCTGCCCTACCTCCTGCAGGCGGTGGCTGAGCTCCCGCCCGAGGTGCAGATCGTGCTCCTCGCAGGAGCGCCGGACACCCCCGAGATCAAGGCCGAGGTCGAGAAGCTCATCGAAGACCTGCGCAAGACGCGAGATGGCGTTGTGTGGGTCCCGGAGATGTTGCCACGCGCCGAGGTCATCGCATTGCTCTCTGCTGCAACGGTTTTCGTGTGTCCGTCGGTCTACGAGCCGCTCGGGATCGTCAACCTCGAGGCCATGGCGTGTGAGCTGCCTGTTGTCGCGACTGCGACTGGGGGCATCCCCGAAGTCGTTGTCGACGGCGAGACCGGGTGGCTCGTTCCCATCGACCAGGTGCAGGACGGTTCCGGGACGCCTGTCGACTCGGGCCGCTTCGTCGCTGACCTTGCGGCTGCCCTCAACGCGGCTGTGTCAGACCCCGATCGCGCCACGCGTTTCGGACAGGCCGGACGTCACAGGGCTGTGGAGTCGTTCTCCTGGGCGCGCATCGGCGACGAGACCCTCGCGGTCTATCGCGACGTCCTCGGGTGAGCGACCGCGGCGACGCCGGCGTTCGTCGCGTCGACCAGGGCCCGTTCGGCCACGCGTCGCAGGTCGCGCAGCACATCGAGCCGTCCCTGCAGGGTCCGCCCGTCGGGGCCGTCCTGCGGTCCGTCGAGCCCGGCCGCGGCGGCTGTGCTGATGGCTGCTGCGAAGGTGATCGCCCGCAACGCCGGACCGGGGAGCTCGTCGGGCAGCGCCCACGTGCCCGCGCGCGGGAGTGCTTCTCGGGCTGAGACGGCATCGAATGGCTGACCGCCGAGAGCGTCGAGCCGTGCGGTCATCTCGAGGACCGTCATGGTGAGCAGCCGGGTGGACTCGCGTGGGTCGAGTGCCTCGACCCGGTGAACAGGGACGGGATCGCAGTCGTATGCCGTCCAGTCCAGTCGGGTGCCCGTGTCTGCTCCCGTGGCCCCGGGCGCCCCGAACGTCGACCACGTGGGGACGAGCAACGCTCCGAGGCCCGGCGCGACGAGGCACTCCTCGGCGTCGACCGCAGCGGCCCGGGCGTCGGCCCCGGACAAGGGAAGGCTCGTGATGTCGCCGCTCGTCGGCAATGACACGAGGACCGTGCGCTCACCGAGGTCGTGCCACAGGTCGAGGGTGTGGACGCCGGACCCGACCGCGTCGATGTCGGGCAGGGCCGACTCGATGGCGCTGTCGAGGGTCTCGCCCCGGGCCCACGCGGACGTGACCCACAGTGCGATCCGAACAGATGCAGGCAGCTCGGGCATGCCGTCATCGTAGGCACGCGGTGTTCAACTAGGGTTCCGGTCATGAGTGATGTGCTGGCGCTGGCGGGCGTGACTGTCGTCCGCGGGGGAGCGACACTGCTCGACGAGGTCGACTGGGAGGTCGAGGAGGGCCAGCGATGGGTCATCCTGGGTCCCAACGGCGCCGGCAAGACGACGTTGTTGCAGCTGGCCTCGGGCCGCATCCACCCCACGCGCGGCGTCGCGGGCGTGCTCGGTGAGGTCCTCGGAGCGGTCGACGTGTTCGAGCTGCGTCCGCGGATCGGGCTGGCGTCCGCATCCTTGGCGGAGCGCATCCCCGGGGACGAGCGGGTGGGCGACGTCGTCGTCACCGCGTCCTATGGAGTCGTGGGTCGGTGGCGCGAGAGCTATGACGCGCTCGATCACGCGCGTGCCGGCGAGCTGCTCGATGCGCTCGGCGCGGCCCACCTCGTGGACCGGACCTACGGCACGTTGTCGGAAGGCGAGCGCAAGCGCGTCCAGATTGCTCGCGCCCTGATGACCGATCCCGAACTCATGCTGCTCGACGAGCCGGCTGCTGGGCTGGATCTCGGTGGCCGAGAAGACCTCGTTGCGCGACTGGGTGTCCTTGCTGCGGACGTCACGGCTCCGGCACTCATCCTCGTGACCCACCACGTGGAAGAGATCCCGCCCCACTTCACCGACGTCCTCCTCCTGCGTGAGGGGCGCGTCGTCGCCCAGGGGCCGATCGAGATCACCCTGACCGCCGAGAATCTCAGCGAGACCTTCGGCCTTCCGCTTGAGCTGGAGAAGCGCGGTTCCCGGTATGCCGCGTGGTCCCGCTGAGTGACATTGCCGCCGCGCGATCGTGACCAGTTGGCCTTGTTGCCATGTGCTTCATGGGATCGTTGGGCCTCATGGGATCGTTGACCTGACAGAGGCCGTCGAGGGCGACGGCACGAAAGGGGAGTGTCATGGAGTGGCTCACTGATAACCCGTGGGTTGCCTGGGTGGGGGTGGCGCTGATCCTGGCCGCTATCGAAGCGGCAACGGTCGACTTCGTCTTCGTCATGCTTGCCGGTGGCGCACTCGCCGGAGGGCTCGCTGCTGGCCTGGGTGGCAACCTCACGGTGCAGGTCATCATCGCGATTCTCGTCGCCGCACTGCTGCTCTTCGTCGTACGCCCGATGGTCAAGCGCAAGTTCACCGACGGTGCTCACGACAACACCATCGGGGCATCGAGCCTCGTGGGTCGTGAGGCTCGCGTTCTCCAGACCGTCACCGACACCGACGGGCGCGTCAAGCTCGCAGGTGAGACGTGGTCGGCCCGGGTCGCCGAGGGCGCTGAGTCCTTGCGACCGGGCGACGACGTGCGCGTCATCGCCATCCACGGTGCGACGGCCATCGTCGCCGCCGACCGCCACTGACCACTAGGGGATCTCATGATCGAACTTGTCATTCTGGGCCTGCTGCTGCTCTTTGCCGTCATCGTCATCGTGCGCACGGTGCGGATCGTGCCGCAGCAGACCGCGCTCATCATCGAGCGCCTCGGGCGCTACAACGCCACCCTCGAGGGCGGCATACATTTCCTCGTGCCCTTCGTCGACAAGGTGCGCGCCAACATCGACCTGCGTGAGCAGGTCGTCTCGTTCCCGCCGCAGCCGGTGATCACGAGCGACAACCTCGTCGTCAACATCGACACGGTCATCTACTACTCCGTCATCGACGCCAAGTCCGCGGTCTACGAGATCGCGAACTTCATCCAGGGCATCGAGCAGCTCACCGTCACCACGCTCCGCAACGTCATCGGTTCGCTCGACCTCGAGCAGACCCTGACCAGCCGCGACCAGATCAACGCCCAGCTCCGCGGGGTCCTGGACGAGGCCACGGGCAAGTGGGGCATTCGCGTCAACCGCGTCGAGCTCAAGGCGATTGACCCGCCCATGTCGATCCAGGAGTCCATGGAGAAGCAGATGAAGGCCGAGCGTGAGCGCCGCGCCATCATCCTCACCGCCGAGGGCGCGAAGCAGTCGAACATCCTCACGGCCGAGGGTGAGAAGCAGAGCCAGATCCTGCGCGCCGAGGGTTCGGCACAGGCCCGGGTCCTCGAGGCCCAGGGCCAGGCTCGCGCCATCCAGCAGGTCTTCGACGCGATCCACCGTGGCAAGCCGACCCAGAAGCTCCTCGCCTACCAGTACCTCCAGGTGCTCCCGCAGATCGCCCGTGGTGACTCCAACAAGATGTGGATCATCCCGAGCGAGCTCACCGACGCCCTCAAGGGCATCGGCGGCATGCTCGGTCGCGACGGCCAAGGCGGCGGCAACGGTGGCGGTTTCACTGACGACGACGCCGAGCCGTGGGAGCCGTCCGAAGAGATGAAGACCGTGTTCGACGACACCGTCCTCGCGGACCCGGCCCAGGCGCTGGCCGAGGCCCGGGGCGAAGCGGGCCAAGCCTCGCGTGAGGCCAAGGACCATGCGCAACCCCCGGCACGGCAGCAGCCGCCCCTGACGCCTTCGGCGGACGCCGTTCCCCCGCGGACGCCGCAGGCGGACCCTGCCCCGCAGGCGGAGCCCACCCCGCCGACGGACCCCGCTCCGCCGACGGACCCCGCTCCGCCGCGCGAGAGCTGAGGTGGGCGCCGCCGAGGCAGCGCTCATCTTTGCGGTCGGCGTCGTCGCCGGCACGATCAACACCGTCGTCGGTTCCGGGACCTTGGTGACCTTCCCGACGTTGCTCTTCCTCGGCTACGCGCCGGTGATGGCCAACGTCTCCAACACCATCGGGCTCGTGGCGGGTGGTCTCACTGGTTCGTGGGGCTACCGCCACGAGCTTCGTGGTGCCATGGGCACGCTCCTCCGCTGGGCGCCGATGTCGCTCTTGGGCGGCATCAGCGGCGCGGTGCTGTTGCTCGTCCTCGACCCGGCAGCTTTCAGGGCGATCGTCCCGGTCCTCATCGGCCTCGGCGTTCTGCTCGTCGCGTTCGGACCACGACTCACTGCGTGGTCGACGGCTCGGCGCGGTGACTCAACGTCGACCGCGCTCGATGAGCACTCGGGTCGGCGCGCAGCCGTGCTCATGTTCTGTGTCTTCGCGACCGCGATCTACGGTGGCTACTTCGGAGCTGCTCAGGGCGTCATCCTCATGGGGATCCTCACGACGCTGACGAGCGAAACCCTGCAAAGGCTCAACGGCATCAAGAACGTCCTGGCCACGATCGTCAACAGCGTCGCCGCGCTGACCTTCATCATCGTCGCGCCCGATCAGGTCCATTGGGGCGTGGCCGGGCTGATCGCCGCAGGCTCCCTGCTGGGTGGCGTCCTCGGGGCCCGGGTCGGACGGCGGCTCCCGCCCACCGTCCTGCGCTCCGTCATCATCGTCATCGGACTCGTCGCCATCGCGCGGATGATCTGGTTCTCGTGATCGACTGGCCCGTCGTCCTGGGACTCGGGGCCGCCCTGTTTGCCGGGGCGTTCGTGCAGTCCTCGATCGGCTTCGGTATGGCCGTGGTCGCCGCGCCGTTCATCGTCGTGTTCGCCCCCGACCTCATGCCAGGGGCACTGCTCGTCACGAGCTTCTCACTGCCCGTCGTTCAGCTGGGGCTGGCTCCGGTCGACATCGCTTGGCGCTCCCTGTCGTGGGCCCTGCTCGGGCGACTGTTGCTCACTCCCGTCGGGGTCGCCGTCGTAGCCCTGCTCTCGGTGCGCTCGATCTCGGTCATCGTCGCGGTTCTCATCCTGCTGACGGTGGCCACGTCGCTCACGTCCATCCGGATCCGCAACACTCCGGGCACGGCGGTCGCAGCCGGGAGTCTGGCGGGCATCACGGGGACGGCGACGAGCATCGGCGGACCGTTCCTGGCCCTCGTCCTGCAACACGAGAAACCCAATCGGGTCCGGTCAACGCTCGCGGCCTTCTTCCTCCTGGGAGCCGTGATCTCGACGTCTGCCCTGGGGATCGCCGGCGAGTTCACGCAACACCAGCTTCTCTCGGGTCTCGCGTGGATCCCCTTCATTCTCCTTGGGTATGCCGCCGCCGCACCTCTGCGCTCCCGTCTCGACACGGAGCGGCTGCGGCGAGCTGTGCTCGGCTTCTGCGTCGTCGCCGGGGTGAGCATCCTCTTGCGCGCATTCGTGTTCTGAGCGCACACCTCCTAGCCTCACCTCGTGCCCATTCGGATCACTGACCCCACCGACGACCGCGTCCGCGACTACGTCGCCCTCACTGACGTGGCGCTGCGTCGTCGCACCGAGCCTGAGCGCGGCCTCTACATCGCCGAGTCCGAGAAGGTCATCCGGCGGGCTCTGGCGGCCGGGCACCGGCCGCGGTCCTATCTCATGGCGGAGCGCTGGCTCACTGACCTCGACGACCTTGTCCGTGAAGCCGAGCAGGACGGCATACCCGTCTTCGTGGCCGACCACGACGTCATCGAGGGCTTCACCGGATTCCACCTCCACCGTGGCGCACTCGCCTCGATGCAGCGCCCTCAGTTGCGCAGCGTCGAGGATGTCGTCGCCGGCGCGCGGCGGGTGCTCGTCCTCGAGGACGTCGTCGACCACACCAACGTCGGAGCGGTCTTCCGCAGTGTCGCGGGCCTCGGGTTGGATGCCGTGCTCGTCACGCCCCGATGCGCAGACCCGCTCTATCGCAGGGCCATCCGGGTGTCGATGGGCACCGTCTTTCAGGTTCCTTGGACACGCATCGACCCGTGGCCCGGTGGCATGGATCTATTGCGGGACAGCGGTTTCACGGTCGCAGCACTCGCTCTGGCCCATGACGCCGTCGGGCTCGACGAACTCGCAGCCCACCCGCCAGAACGATTGGCGCTCGTCCTCGGCACCGAAGGCGATGGGCTGAGTCGACGCGCCGTCGAGGGCGCAGACATGGTTGTCACGATCCCGATGTCCGGGGGAGTGGACTCGCTCAACGTGGCCGCGGCCGGCGCCGTCGCTGCCTGGGCCCTGCGTGTCCGTTGACCTAGCGGACGAGGCGGTCGAGCAACGCCTGCAGCTCAGCGGCAGGGTCCTCAGCGGTGCCACCGTGCACGCCGGACGGCTGGAGGACGGTGCTGCGCGGCGCACTGAGCCAACCGAACCTCTTGCCCGGTGTCGCGAGTCGTGGACGCCCGCCGCCGTCGGTGCCGGCACACACGTCGTCGACGACCGCCAATGAGTCGATCACGGCATCGATGTCGAGATCGGGGGCAAAGCACCTCAGCCGCTCAGCGTCGACGTGGCAGGCCGCCTGGAGGAAGCCGGCAGACTGCGAGAAGAGCACGACGCCGACATTGAGGCACTCGCCTCGGTCCACGCGCGGCACGCACTTGAGGACGACGTACTGGTAGGGGTGGCTCATCGTGCCGCCTCCCACCAGACGCTGGCGTTCTCGAGTCGTCGACTGAGGTGCTCGACGTATGCCGTGCGCACCGCTTCCGGGTCGTCGAGACCGGGTGCCGGCTCGAGCCACTCGTCGGGGACGAGTCCCACGACTTCGGCAAGCAGGTCGGGCGTGATGGTCGCCGTCGCACGGGCATGGGCCGCCGCGAGGTCGCCGGCCACGTCTCCGAGCACGTGCTCGGACGTGTCGAAAGGTTGTCCGGCGAACCTACTGGCATCGGCGCCGCGACTGGGCCACGAGTGGTGGAACCAGATCGCCGCACCATGGTCGATGGCCCAGACGTCGCGGTTCCAGACCAGGAGGTTGGGGTTGGACCAGGTGCGGTCGACGTTGGCCGTGAAGGCATCGAGCCAGACGATGTCGGCGGCCTCTTCGGCACTCGGCGGACGGGAGCCGTCGTAGCCGAAGGACCCGGGAAGGAAGTCGACAGCGAGGTTGTCACCCGGGCTGGCATTGAGGAGGTCCTGGACTTCCTCATCGGCCTCATAGCGGGCGATCGCGGGTGGCATGTCGATGACGGCCATCTCGGGGACTCGGATCCCCAGTCGTCGGGCGAGCTCACCGACGATGACCTCGGCCACGAGAACCTTGAGCCCTTGGCCGGCGCCACGGAACTTCACGACATAGGTGCCGTCGTCGGAAGCCTCGACGATTCCCGGGAGGGATCCTCCCTCGCGCAGTGGCGTGACGAACCTCGTCGCAGTGATGTGGGGCAGCACGTTCACAGGTTACGGGAGGGGCTAGGGTCGAACGGACGTCCACGCGAGGAGATGCATGAGCACGACGCAAGGGCGGCTGCTCGGCGGTCGCTATCGACTTGGCGCCCCGCAGGGGCGAGGTGGCATGGCCGTGGTGTGGCGTGCCGACGACGAGATGCTCGGTCGTGAGGTGGCCGTCAAGACTGTCGACCTCACCGGGCCCGACAGCGACAACGCGGGCGAGCGCTTCCGGCGTGAGGCACGGGCGACCGCGGCTCTGAATCACCCGCACATCGTCACGGTCTTCGACACGGGTGTCGAGGACCACACGGCATACCTCGTCATGGAGCTTCTCCCGGGACCGACGCTCGCCGAGCAGGTGCGCGACTCCGGTCCGTTGCCCGTCGACGAGGTGCGCATCATCGGCTACGAGGTGGCCGGAGCATTGCAGGCCGCCCACGACGCCGGCATCGTGCACCGAGACATCAAGCCCGGCAACATCTCGTATGCCGCGGACGGCACCGCCAAGGTCCTCGACTTCGGCATCACCCAGCTCGTCGACGAGGCGCTGGGGCAGCACCAACTGACGATGACCGACACGATCGTCGGCACGGCCGAGTATCTCGCGCCCGAGCAGGCGACCGGGCAGCGCGTCGACGCCCGCGCCGATCTCTATGCCCTCGGATGTGTCCTGCACACGTTGTTGACTGGCAAGCCACCGTTCACAGCTCCCACGCCGGTGGCCATCCTCATGAAGCACGCCCACGACATCCCCGGGGATGTCCGCGACCTTCGTCCGGACACTCCCGCAGACCTTGCCGCCATCGTCACCTCGCTCCTTGCCAAGGACCCTGCGCTGCGTCCGCAGTCTGGAAGTGAGGTCGCCGAGCTGCTGCGCTCCCACACCGCGCCAGCCGTGACCGAGGTGCTTCGACCGGCGGCTGCGGCCGCCGCGCCGACGAGCGTGGTGCCGCGACAGGAAGAGTGGAACGAGCCGGCCTACCCAGAGCCTGCAGAGCCGGCCTGGGAAGCCGAGCCGCGACGATCGCGCACCTGGATCTGGCTCCTGCTCCTGGCGGCCGCCCTCGCTGCCGCCGGCATCTGGTGGGTCCTTCAGAACCAGGCCAACGACACCACAAACACGCCCACCAACAGCACGCCGAACTCGCAGACCACGCCGGCGGCACCGACGACGGAGCCCGCCACGCCCACACCGCAGACGTCAACGCCCAACCCGACCGTGACGGTGACGACCACACCTACACCGTCATCGACGCCAACGACACCCACGACGCCCCCACCTCCGGCCGAGACCGGCAAGGCGGTCACCGACGCCACCGCGGCAATGGGAGACGCGGTGGGCGGTCTGTCTGCGGACGACCTCGACTCGGACGTGGCGAAGACGATCCAGGGCAAGTTGCGCGACATCAACAAGGCCGTCCGCGACGAAGACGCGCCGGCGGTGAACTCCCTTGTCGGCGACATCGAGAGCGAACTCGACCAGGCCCTGCAGGAAGACAAGCTCAGTGGTACCGGAGCCGCTGCACTCGAGGGACCGCTGGGCGACCTTGGTGAGGCGGCTGACACGTTCGGCTCCTGAGCGAGGTTTACGGGCGGTACGGTCCGCCCATGGATTCCGCTCTCATCTCCGTCGGCCTGCCGATCGCGCTCGCCGTCATCATGTTCGGTCTCGGCCTGTCACTGACGCCTGGTGACTTCCGCCGAGTGGCCCAAAGTCCGCGTGCCGTGGCGATCGCCCTCGTCTGCCAGCTCGTGATTCTGCCGTTGGTGGCGTTCGGGCTCGTCAAGCTCTTCGACCTGCCGCCCTTGCTCGCCGTGGGCTTCGTGATCCTTGCCGCGTCTCCAGGTGGGACGACGGCCAACCTCTACAGCCACCTCTTCCGGGGTGATGTCGCGCTCAACATCACCCTCACGGCGATCAACTCGGTCATCGCGATCGTCACGCTTCCACTGCTGACTGGGTGGGCCATCGCCCACTTCGTCGACGAGTCGACCCAGATCGGGCTCCAGTTCGACAAGCTCCTGCAGGTCTTCGCCATCGTCCTCATCCCCGTCCTCGCCGGGATGCTCGTGCGGCATCGATCGGCCGCTTTCGCCGATCGCATGGACCGACCCGTGCGCACCGCCTCAGCGATTCTGCTGATCGCGGTCGTCGTCGGGGCGATGTTCTCCGAGAGGGACAACATCACCACGTACCTCGTCCAGGTGGGGGTCGTGGCAGCGATCTTCTGCCTCATTTCGTTGACCGTGGGTTACCTGATTCCGCGCCGACTGGGTCTCACTGAGGACCAAGCCGTGGCCTGTGGCTTCGAGATCGGTATCCACAACAGCACCCTGGCCATCGCGATGGCGATCACGGTCATCGGCAACGCAGAGATGTCGGTCCCGTCGGCGGTCTACGGGGTGCTGATGTTCCCGATCGCGGCGGTGTTCGGAATCGCGGTCCGTAACCGTGCCGTCCTGAGCAGCAGCGACAGGTCGAAGTCGGCGAGCCAGCGCGGCCGCTGACACGCCCCGACCAGCCACAGGGCAAAGAGAAGCGCCCCGAGTCCTTGACCTGCAAGGACTCGGGGCGCGATCTGTGTCCGAGGGGGGACTTGAACCCCCACCCTCTATACGAGGACTAGCACCTCAAGCTAGCGCGTCTGCCATTTCCGCCACCCGGACGAGGTGTTCGCAGCACCCGTGGAGCGGTGCCTGCAACGTGCCGGAACTTTACACGGCATACCGGCGCATCGAGAAATCGGGTCTGCGACCTAGGGTGGAAGGCATGACACAGACCACGAAGAGCCGCCCCGAGGACGAGGTCGTCGGCATCTGTCAGGACCTCATCCGCATCGACACGTCGAACTACGGTGACGGCTCTGGCCCGGGGGAACGGGCCGCTGCCGACCACGTCGCCGGACTCTTCCGCGAGGTCGGGCTCGAGCCGGAGATCATCGAATCGGACCCGGGCCGTGCCTCGGTCGTCGTGCGCATCCCGGGCGCCGACCGCGAGCGCGGGGCACTCTGCATCCACGGCCACCTCGATGTCGTCCCCGCCGACGCCAAGGACTGGGAGGTCGACCCGTTCTCAGGGCTTGAGAAGGACGGCTGCATCTGGGGTCGTGGCGCGGTCGACATGAAGGACATGGACGCGATGATCATCGCCTGTGTCCGACACATCGCCCGTGAGGGCATCGTCCCGCCGCGCGACCTCGTCATCGCGTTCTTCGCCGACGAGGAGGCCGGGGGAGTCAGGGGCTCCCACTTCCTCATCGAGAACCGCCCCGACCTGTTCGAGGGCGTCAGCGAAGCCATCAGCGAGGTCGGTGGCTACAGCGTCACCGTGCCGACGGCCGACGGCGGCGAAACCCGCGCCTACCTCCTGCAGACCGCAGAGAAGGGCATCGCCTGGATCCGGCTCACCGCCACAGGTCGCGCCGGACACGGCTCGGTGCCCAATGACGAGAACCCCATCGCCCGCCTCGCCGAGGCGATCAGCCGTCTTGCTGCGCACAAGTGGCCCCGCGAATACATCCCGTCCGTGCGCACCCTCCTCGACGGACTGAGCGAACTCACCGGGGTGAGCTACTCCGACGAGGACGCCGAGGAACTGCTCGAACACCTCGGCGGTGCACAGGGATTCGTGCGAGGCACGTTGCAGGACACGAGCAACGTGACGATGCTCGACGCCGGCTACAAGCACAACGTCATCCCGCAGCACGCGAGCGCCAACGTCGACTGCCGCTTCCTGCCGGGTCATGAGGATGAGCTCATGCAGACCGTCAAGGACCTCGTGGGAGAGCACGTCACGATCGAGGTGCTCCACCGCGACATCGCCCTGGACTCGCCTTTCGAGGGCCCGCTCGTCGAGGCCATGGTCGCGGCGCTCAAGGCCGAGGACCCCGACGCCGAGGTGCTGCCCTACTGCCTCTCCGGCGGCACGGACAACAAGGCGCTCTCACTGCTGGGGATCACGGGCTACGGCTTCGCACCATTGCGGCTTCCGGCGGATCTCGATTTTGCACCGATGTTCCACGGCATCAACGAGCGCGTGCCCACCGAGTCGTTACGATTCGGTGCCCGGGTCCTGCAGCGGCTCATCGAGACCAGCTGACCTTCAGCCGCGGTCTTCGGCCACGAGTGCGCTGGGTGGTGAGGACGTCCGGCGAGCGCGGATGATCTTGCGCCGCAACCAGGTTCGCGTGATGCCACCGATGTAGATGCGAGTGCGGTGCAGTTCCCAGCGGCCGTATTCGGCATGCTCCGTGAGTTCACGTCGGATGTCGCCCCGGCCGGTGTCGCGTCCGAACGACAGGACCCGATACTCATATTCGACCATCGACCCATTGTGACGCACGAGGCGCTACCGTTCTGGACTATGAGCGCCGACCCACGTGCCGCCCTTTCCCTCCTCGTCTCCGCCTTCGAACGTCACCTCGAGGCGTGCTCTGGTCGTCGCGGTGAGGACGACCCGACGGTGGCGGCGGCCTACGACGACCTGCTGGACGCGTTCGAGACCTACGACAACGTGCTCTACGAAGCCTTCGGCGAGATGACACCGCTCGACGTCTATACCGGCGACGACAGCGACGATGATGATGATGACGACGAGGACGACCTGGATGAGGACGACCTCGACGAGGACGACGACGACGGCGTTTACTCCGGGCTCGACGACGAGGAGTTCGACGACGAGTCGGATGACAGCACTACCGACGGCGAGCAGGCGGACGCCAGCCGCAACGTAGACGCGTAGGTCCGCTGACTGAACCTCGGTGACGGCGAGGTCGCACGCCGCCACTACGGTTGACGCCATGCGACTGGCAGTGAATCTCGGCTACATGGGGCTCTCCACGAGCCAGGACATGCTCACTCTGGCGGCAGAGGCTGACCGCCTCGGCTACGACTCGGCGTGGGTCGCCGAGGCCTACGGCAGCGACACGGTGAGCTTCCTGGCGTGGATCGGCGCAAAGACCGAACACATCGGTCTCGGCTCTGCGGTGATGCAGATCCCGGCCCGCACCCCGGCCATGACGGCCATGACCGCCGCGACGCTGGATCACCTCTCCGCAGGACGTTTCCGGCTCGGCCTCGGAGTCTCTGGGCCCCAGGTGAGTGAGGGCTGGCACGGCGTGCGCTTCGCCAAGCCCCTGGCCCGGACGCGTGAGTACGTCGAGATCGTGCGCCAAGCCCTGGCCCGTCAACGCGTGGAGTATGCCGGTGAGCACTTCACGCTTCCGCTTCCCGATGGTCCGGGCAAAGCACTCAAGCTGACCATCGCTCCCACCCAGGAAAACCTTCCGATCTATCTCGCAGCGGTGGGTCCCAAGAACCTTGAACTCACCGGCGAAATTGCCGACGGCTGGCTCGCGATCTTCTTCTCGCCCGAGCACTCCGGCGACATCGTCGAGTCCATCGCCGCAGGACGGCGTGCCGCGGGCAAGGGCGCCGAGGACAACCCGCTCGACGGGTTCGACATCGTTCCGACCGTCCCGGTCGTCATCACCGACGATGTCAAAGCGGGCGCGAGCGCGGTCGCGGCATACTCCGCGCTCTACATCGGCGGCATGGGCTCCAAGGAGAAGAACTTCTACAACCAGCTCGCCTGCCGCATGGGCTTCGAGAAGGAGGCTGCCCGGGTCCAGGAGCTCTTCCTGGCCGGACAGCACCGTGACGCGGCAGAGGCCGTGCCGTTCGAATTCATCGACGCGACCTCACTCATCGGTTCACCCGAACGGATCGGTGAGCGCATCGGGCGCTACGCCGATGCCGGGGTCACGACGCTGGCCGTGTCGCCCTTCGCGTTGACGACCGAGGAGCGGCTCGAGACCCTCCGTGTCATGTCCGAGCTTGTCCCGTCCACCGCCCAGGAAAGCCTCGCCCCGTGATCTTCGCCGTCGACGCACCCGTCGAACTCAGCTACTTCCAGTCCGTTGTCCTCGGCATCGTCGAAGGCCTCACCGAGTACCTCCCGGTCTCGTCCACCGGCCACCTCACGATCGCCGAGAAGCTTCTCGGTATGCCGGTCGACGCACCTGCCGTCACGGCATACACCGCGTTGATCCAGATCGGCGCGATCCTTGCGACGTTCACCTACTTCGGCAAGAAGATCCTGCGGCTCTTCCTCGCCTGGGTCGCGGGACTGCGCAGCGCGGAGGCGCGCCAGAACCACGACTACCAGCTTGCGTGGGCGGTCATCGTCGGCTCCCTGCCCGTCGTCGTCACTGCCCTGCTCCTCAAGGACCTCATCTCCGGGCCGTTGCGCAGCCTGTGGGTCGTCGCTGGCGCGCTCGTCCTGTGGAGTGCCGTCATGTGGGTGGCCGAACGCCGTCACGACGTCCTCGAGGCACAGGGTGAGCAGCGAGGTGAGGACGCGCTGACGGTCAAGGACGGGCTCATCATCGGTCTCGTCCAGTGCTTCTCGCTCGTCCCCGGTGTCTCACGTTCGGGGGCGACCATCTCGGCTGGCCTCATGCGCGGCATCGACCGCGTCACGTCGACCGAGTTGTCGTTCTTCCTCGCTATCCCTGCGCTGACTGGTGCCGGCATCTATCAGACGCTCGAGAACGGCGATGCGCTCCAGGCCCTCGGCGTCGGCCCGATCATCACCGGGATGGTCGTGGCGTTCGTCGTCGCCTATGCATCCATCGCCTGGTTGCTCAAGTTCGTCCAGAACAACTCGCTCATGTCGTTCATCGCCTACCGCGTCGTTCTCGGAGCGATCATGTTCCTCGCGCTCGGGGCCGGCTGGATCACCGCGACCTGACGCCTGCACTGCGGTGGGTCAGGTATTGCCGGGGGCCAGGGTCCGCTGGGTCAGAGCCACTTGACGCGTTTGAACGTCACCCAGAGGCTGACGCACACGGTCGTCATGAGGCCGAGGATCATGAAGTAGCCGTACTGCCAGCGCAGCTCGGGCATGTTGTCGAAGTTCATCCCGTAGATCCCGGCGATCGCCGTCGGCACTGCGGCGATCGCGACCCACGCCGAGATCTTGCGCATGTCACCGTTCTGCTGCACAGAGATCTTGGCGAGGTTGGCGCTCAGGACATCGGTGAGAAGCCGGTCGTAGGACTCGATGCGGTCCGCGACGAAGTGCAGGTGGTCGTCGATGTCTCGGAACAGCAGCCGCAACTCGTCATCGGGTAGCGGGCTGCGGGGACTCGTGTGCAGGATCTGCAACGGGGACCCGAGCGGGGTGATGGCACGGCGGAACTCGAGCACTTCCCGCTTGAGGCGGTAGATGGTGTCCGACGACACGAGCCCTTCCGAGAAGACCGCCTCCTCGATCTCATCGATGTCACGGGCGACTTCGACGTCGATGTCGCGGTACTGGTCGACGATGCGGTCGATGATCGCGTGCAGGGCTGCCATCGGCCCGAGCGCCAACTTGTCCGGCTCGTCCTCGAGCTCTTTGCGCACGCCGGCCAACGGGCTGATCTCACCGCGGCGGATCGTGAGAACGAAGTGCTCACCGACGTGGACCATGAGCTCGCCGGTCTCGATGTCGGACGTGGCCTCGATATAGCTCAGCGTCTTGAGGACGACGAAGATGTTGCGTCCGTAGAGCTCGATCTTGGCGCGCTGGCGGCCGCTGACAGCATCCTCGATGGCGAGGGGGTGCAGGCCGAGACCGAGCTCCTCGTTGGCGTTCTCGAGCTCCGCCATCGAGGGGTCCTTGAGGCCGATCCAGAGGAAGTCAGTGCTCGTCCCGGCAGCCCTCAGGGCGTCCAGTTCGTCACTGAGATCGCCGCACGATCCGCGCTTGCCGTCTCGATAGAGCGCCTTGTCGATGATCACCCGCGACATTGTTGCCTACAGTGGGCGCCGTGGCACTGCTCCTGCTCGTTCGACACGGACACTCGACAGCCAACGCCGACGCCGTCCTTGCGGGATGGACCGAAGGTGTGGGGCTCACCGACCGCGGGCGCACGGATGTCGGCCGACTCGCTGCCCGGCTGGCCGAGGCGGGCACGGAGGTTGCGCGTCTCGTCACGAGCCCGCTCCAGCGCTGCCGCGAGACCGCTGGGCTCCTCCTTCCCAGCGCGACGGCAGAGGTCGTCGACGACCTGGGTGAGTGCCACTACGGCGGGTGGACTGGTCGACCGATCGCGGAGCTCACGTCAGATCCGCTGTGGCGCACCGTTCAGGACGATCCTGCGTCGGCACGTTTTCCCGACAGCGACCGGTATGCCGCTGAGTCACTTTCGCAGATGTCGGCCCGGCTGGTCGCGGCCGTGCGCCGCATCGACGCCGAGGTTGAGGCAGAACGTGGCCCGGGCGCAATCTGGGTCGCCGTGAGCCACGGCGACCCGATCAAGGCAGTCATCGCGGATGCCATGGGCGCCGGCCTCGGTGGCCTCCAACGCGTGCACGTCGATCCGGCGTCGGTCTCGGTCATCCGACGGTCGGGGGAGCGCGCGATGGTCATGGCGGTGAACTCGTCCGGCGACGCCATCCGCTCGCACCAGAAGGCCGCGACGGTCGTGCCAGCGGGCGACGCCATCATCGGCGGAGGAACGGGCTAGAGTCCTTGTTGCAAACAATATGCAACAAGCGCTCGCCCTCAGGAAGGCCCCAGGCATGCACGTCCCGGACGGGTTCCTCGATGCACCCACGTCGATCGGCACGGCCCTGGTGGCGGTCGCCGGCGTCTCCCTGGCGCTGAGCCGGGCTCGTCGAGAGCTTGATGACCGCACCGCACCGCTTGCCGGCCTCGTCGCCGTTTTCGTCTTCGCGGCCCAGATGCTCAACTTCCCGGTGGGTGCGGGCACCTCGGGCCACCTCTTGGGCGGAACCCTGGCGGCGGTGCTCGTCGGTCCGTGGACGGCCACTCTGTGTCTCACCGTCGTCCTCGCCGTCCAAGCGCTCCTCTTCGCCGACGGCGGCATCACCGCTCTCGGAACCAACATCACCCTCATGGCGATCGTCGGGGTCTGGTCCGGTTGGCTTGTCTTCATCGGCCTGCGCCGGATCGCCCGGTCGGCCGGTGCCAGGGCGGTGCCTGCGTTGGCCGGCGTGGCCGCCTTCACGTCGGTGCCGATTGCCGCGCTCACCTTCACCGCCCTGTATGCCGTGGGTGGACGGGCGCCGATCCCGCTCGGTGACCTCGTCACTGCCATGCTGGGGTGGCACACCGTCATCGGCCTCGGTGAGGGCGTCATCACGCTGTTCGCCGTCGGCAGCATCATTGCCACCCGTCCCGACCTCGTGCACGGGGCACGTGGGTTGGTTCAGACCCGACACCTCGAGATCCGCATGGAGGCACGAGCATGAGCCTCGCACCTCGTCCCCAGATCTCGACGAAGCGGCTCGTCCTCACGGGCCTCGTCATCTGCCTCCTGCTCGCCGGAATCGTCTCGCTGTGGGCCTCTGGCAACCCCGACGGCCTCGAGTTCGTCGCCGAGCGGCTCGGCTTCAGCGACTCTGCCGGTGAGCACGCCGCCGGAGCCTCGCCGTTCGCTGACTACGGCACCGCGGGCGTCGAGAACGCCCGGCTGTCGGGCGGGCTCGCGGGCCTTGTCGGTGTCGTCGTCGTCGCGGTCATCGCCTTCGGGCTCATGCACCTCCTCCGCCGTCACGGCTCACGCGACGACGGCTGAGATGGGAGCCGAGCTCGGCCCGCACCTCCACGTCGACGGAGACTCGGTCGTCCACCGACTGCCGGCGCACGTCAAGCTCGTCGGTCTGGTCACGTTTGTCCTGCTCGTCGTGGCACTTCCTCGGGACGCACATGGCGCGCGGGTGGCGATGTTGATGGTCGCTGCGGTGGTGGTCCTCGCGACGCGGGTCCCGTTGCGTCACGTCGCATCCCGGCTCGTCGTCGAGACGCCGTTCGTCGTCTTCGCACTCGTTCTTCCCTTTGTGGCGACTGGTCCTGCGATGGAGCTGGGACCGTTCACCGTCTCGCGTGACGGGGTCGAGGCGAGCATCGCCCTCCTCCTCACCGCGACGACGAGCGTGCTCATGGCGGTCGCGTTCGCCACGACGACGTCCAGTCGCGACCTCGTGCGAGCCCTGCAACATCTCCGGGTGCCGGACCGACTCGTCCAGATCCTCGCGTTCATGGTGCGATACCTCGGTGTCGTCGGATCGCAGGCCCAGCGCATGAAGGTCGCCAGAGAGTCTCGGGCCTTCACGGCACGGTCCGTGCGTGCGTGGCCGGTGATCGCAACGAGCGCCGGCGCCCTCTTCATCCGCAGCTACGAACGCGGGGAGCGCGTGCACCTCGCGATGATGTCGCGTGGCTACAACGGCCGGATGCCCGTGACCGACCCGCTGGATGCTGACCGCGGTGACTGGTTGCGTGGGCTCGCGCCGGCTGCGCTCGGTGTCATCGCACTCGTGGTGGTGCATGCCACATGAGCACACCAGTCCTCGACATCCAGGGCCTGGCCTTTGCCTACCCCGATGGCCATCAAGCCCTGTTCGGTGTCGACCTCCACGTCCACCGCGGTGAACGGGTGGCCCTGCTCGGGCCCAACGGCGCCGGCAAGACCACGCTCGTGCTCCACCTCAACGGGATCCTGGAGGCAGGGGCTGGCACCGTCACCGTCTCGGGTCTGCCGGTGGTTCGGGAGAACCACCTCGAGATCCGTCGTCGGGTTGGCATCGTGTTCCAGGACCCGGACGACCAGCTCTTCATGCCCACCGTGCGGGACGACGTCGCCTTCGGTCCGGCCAACCTCGGACTGCGTGGTGGGGAGCTGCAGAATCGCGTCGACGCGGCCCTCACGGCCGTGGGCATGAAGGACTTTGCCGACCGGGCACCCCACCACCTGTCGTACGGTCAGCGCAGGCGGGTCGCCATCGCGACGGTGCTGGCGATGGAGCCCGAGATCCTTGTGCTCGACGAGCCCTCGTCCAACCTCGACCCCACCTCACGACGCGAGCTGGGGGAGCTGATCCAGTCGCTCGACGTCACGGTCCTGATGGTCACCCATGACCTGGCTTTCGCGCTGCAACTGTGTGAGCGGTCGGTCATTCTGTCCGACGGGATCGTGGCGGCTGATGGGGTCACCAGGGCACTGCTCAAGGACGACGCCCTGCTCGCGGCCCACCGCCTCGAACTGCCGTGGGGCTTCTCGGGTTAGTCTGCCCGCATGGCGATCAGTGACTTCGACCCGCCAGAGCGCTTTGTCGCCGGCACCGTCGGCCCTCCCGGAGGCCGTACCTTCTTCCTGCAGGCGCGCGGTGGAGGCCGCCTCGTCTCCATCTCGATCGAGAAGGTTCAGGTCAGCATCCTCGCCGACCGGATCTCGGATCTCCTCGACACCGTCGGTGGACCGCAGGCCTCGGACGCGATGGCTGAGCACCTGACCGACACCGAGGCCCTCGAGACCCCGATCGAGGACGAGTTCCGAGTCGACACGGTGAGTCTGGCGTGGGACGAGGACCGGTCCACCGTCGTCATCGAGTGCCACGACCTCGATCCGGAAGAGGCCGTGCCCGGCGACACCCTCCGGGTGGTCCTCGATGCCACGAACGCTCGCGCCTTCGCCCGGCGCTGTCAGGCGATCGTCGCCGCCGGCCGGCCACCCTGCCCCTTCTGCGGTCAGCCTCTCGACCCCGAGGGACACATCTGCCCCCGGTCCAACGGATACAAGCGCTAGCTCGTGACCACCGAGGTCGAACGCCTCCTCGAGTCCGGCGAGGTCGAGCCGCTGGGCCGCATCGTCGAGTCCTCCAACGGTGCCGTCCTGGTGCGGGTGAGTCTCGACGAGGAATCCCGGCTCGCGATCCACAAACCGGTGGCCCTGGAACGGCCGCTCTGGGACTACCCCGACGGGACGCTGGCGGGACGTGAGCGGGCGGCATACCTCATCAGCGAAGCCGGAGGCTTCGGCGTCGTTCCGCCGACCGTCCTGCACGAGGGGCCGTGGGGCCTCGCCGCGACGCAACAGTGGGTCGGAGAGCCACACACCGCGCCTGACATGGTTGTCGACGTCGTCGCCCCCGGGGAGGTCCCTGCCGGCTGGCGCGAGGTGCTTCGCGGTGAGACACCAGAGGGTGAGGAGGTCGTCGTCGCGCACGCGGTCGAGGCGGGTGTGCGCACTGCGGCAGTCTTCGACGCCCTCATCAACAACTCCGACCGCAAGGGTGGGCATCTGCTGCGGATCAATGGGGCGGTGTGGGGCGTCGACCACGGAGTCAGTCTCGGCGTCGAGCCCAAGCTGCGCACCGTGCTGTGGGGCTGGGCCGGCGAGGATCTGGCGGCCGCCGACGTGGCCAGGGTCGAGCGCGTCCGTGACGCCCTTGGCACAGGTGACCTGGCCTCCCTCCTCGCTGACCTCCTCACACTCGAGGAGGTGAGCGCACTCGGCGCCCGAGCCGATCAGCTGCTCGAGGTTCGGAGGCATCCGCTACCCCTACCCGGCTGGCCGGCCATCCCCTGGCCAGCGATGTGATTCCCGCGCCGTAGGCTGCGTTGGTGATCTCGTGGCCGCCTCCGTTCCTGCCCGCCATCCCCGGAGACGGGTCGGCACTTCGCCTGCACGACACCAGTTCGGGAGAGTTGCAGGAGGTCACGCCCGGACCGGTCGCTCGGCTCTATGTCTGCGGGATCACTCCCTATGACGCGACCCATCTCGGACACGCCGCGACCTACGTCGCCTTCGACCTCGTGGTGCGGGTGCTGCGCGACAACGGGCACGAGGTGCACTACACGCAGAACGTCACCGACGTGGACGACCCGCTGCTCGAGCGCGCCACACGAGACGGCATCGATTGGCGTGACCTGGCCGTCGCCGAGATCGACCTCTTCCGCGAGGACATGACCGCACTGCAGGTCATTCCGCCGGAGGACTACATCGGCGTCGTCGAGGCGCTGCCCGTCATCGCGGACCTGGTGCGTCGCACGATCGAGAGCGGGGCGGCTTACGAACTGCCCAACGTGGACTCGGAAGGCACAACCGGGCCGGACCTCTATGTCGACCTGTCCCGGGTCTCAGACTTCGGCAAGGTCTCCGGGTGGACACGTGAGCAGATGCTGGCGGTCTTCGCCGAACGCGGCGGCGACCCCGACCGCCCCGGCAAGCGGGACGTCCTTGACCCCCTGCTGTGGCGGGCCGCCCGTGAGGGTGAACCCTCATGGGAGTTCGAAGACCTGCCCGCCGGTCGCCCCGGGTGGCACGTCGAGTGCACCGCGATCGCGCTCGACCGGCTCGGGATGCCAATCGATGTCAACGGCGGAGGCTCCGACCTGATCTTCCCCCACCACGAGATGACCGTCGCCCAGGCGAGTGCCATCGGGGTCGAGGAATACGCCCGGGTCCACGCCCACGCCGGAATGGTCGGCCTCGACGGTCACAAGATGAGCAAGTCCCGCGGCAACCTCGTCCTCGTCTCGCGGTTGCGCGAGGACGGCGTGGACCCGATGGCGATCCGGCTGGTGCTCCTGGCTCAGCACTACCGCGACGACTGGGACTACACACCCGACATGCTCACGTCAGCCCAGGTCCGGCTCGAGCGGTGGCGCGAGGCACTCTCGGTCAACTCGGCGCCCTCGGCGGATGCGACCGTGACAGCGATCCGCGCCGCGCTCTCCGACGACCTGGATGCACCGCGTGCCCTCACCGCGGTCGACCTGTGGGCCGACCAGACCCTGACGACCGGGGGCGTGGAGCCGTCGGCTCCGGGCGTTCTCGGCCGTGCCCTCGACGCCCTTCTCGGCGTCCGCGTCTGACCGGCGCGGGCGCCCGGCCCGGCCCGGCCCTCGCATCACTCGAGACGCGCTCAGCCGCCCTCCGGCCTGCGCGCGCCTTCCGGGTTCAGTCCTCCTACCGCTGTCAGCGCGCAGTCCCACGGTCGGACGCACGTCCCGAGCAACGCCATGGGGCCTTGGGGCTTCAGTCGTCGGCGCGCCGTTTGCGCAGGTAGCGCTCGAATTCCTTGGCGATGGCGTCTCCGCTGGCCTCGGGCAGCTGGGCCGTGTCCTGGGCCTCCTCGAGAGACTCGACGTACTCAGCGACCTCTGAGTCCTCGGAGGCCAGCGCATCCAGACCGTGCTCCCAAGCCTGGGCGTCGTCGTCAAGGCCCTCATGGTCGATCGGTCCGTCGAGCAGCTCCTCGAGGCGCGACACCAGCGCACGGGTGGCCTTGGGAGAGGGCGTGTGGTGGGCATAGTGCGGCACGGCTGCCCACACGGAGATCGAGTTGACGCCCACCTGGATGGCCGCATCAGCGATGACGCCCACGATGCCGGTGGGGCCTTCGTACGTGCTGGCCTCGAGGTCGTGGCGGTGACGTGTCTCCTCGTTGTCCGACGTCGCAGTCACCTGGATCGGGCGCGTGTGCGCGACGTCGGCGAGGAGCGCGCCGAGAGTGATGACCGTCGTGACGTCGGCTGCCTGCGCCAGCTCCATGAGCTCGATGGCGAACGAGCGCCACCTGAAGGACGGCTCGACGCCTTGGACGAGGATGACGTCGCGACCGATCGAGGTGTTGGTCGCCACGAGGATGCGGGTCGTGCGCCAGCTGATCCGGCGCTGCCCCCCCTCGGAGACGACCCGGGGTCGGTTGACCTGGAAGTCGTAGTAGTCCTCGGGGTCCAGTGCCGCGACCGGCTCGGCGTCCCACAGCTGGGCCAAGTGCTCGATGACGCCGCTGGCCGCATCACCGGCGTCATTCCAGCCCTCGAAGGCCGCAATCATCACGGCATTCTCCAACTCGGGCAGATCGTCGAGCTCGATCAACGCGTCCTCCTTGTAGGTACGACTCCACCCTATTCGTAGACTCCGTGCATGACGTTGCCTGCGGCGGTTCTCTGGGACATGGACGGGACCCTCGTCGACACCGAGCCCTACTGGATCGCGGCTGAGCACGACATCGTCGAGGAGCACGGTGGTGTGTGGTCCGACGAGTACGCCCTGCAGCTCGTTGGCAACGACCTCATGGTCAGCGCCGAGTTCATCCGCGACAATTCACCCATCACGTGGGAGCCGGAGCGGATCATCGACGAGTTGCTGGTGCGCGTCACTGCTCAGGTGCGCCAGCACGTGCCGTGGCGCCCGGGCGCCCGAGAGCTGCTCGCCGCCCTCGTCGAGGCGGGCGTGCCCAACGCGCTTGTGACGATGTCATGGCGCTCGCTGGCAGCCGCGGTCGTCGAGGCCCTGCCCGACGGGACGTTCGCGGCGCTCATCACCGGCGACGAGGTCGAGCACGGCAAACCGCACCCGGAGCCCTATCACGCAGCTGCCCGCATGCTTGGCGTCGAGGCTCGCGACTGCATTGCCATCGAGGACTCACCGACCGGAGTGCGGTCTGCCGTGGCCGCAGGCGTGCCCACGATCGCCGTGCCGCACATCGTTCCCGTGCCGATCACTCGGGGTGCCGTCCAGCTGCCGAGCCTGCGGGGTCTCACCCCCTACGATCTCGTCTCAGTCGTCGCCGACGAGCGCCTCGCCAGTGACGCGCGGGTCGAGGACGAGCCGACCGGCGTCGGCGGGTAGCGGCGGGGGAGTGCCACCCCACTCGGGGCAGAGCTCCTTGAAGTCGCACCAGTCGCAGAGCTTGGACACCCGGGGTCGCCAGTCGCCGGTCTCACTGGCTCGAACGATCGCCTGCCAGACGGCCTGGACGTTGCGCTCGAGCCCCAGCAGGTCGTGCTCGTCGGGCTCGTAGCGCACGATCTCGCCGTTGCCCAGGTAGACGAGCTGCAGCAACTTGGGGATGACGCCTCGCTGGCGCCAGAGGACCAGCGCGTAGAACTTCATCTGGAACAGGGCCTTGCCCTCGAACGCCTCGCGCGGGGATCGACCGGTCTTGTAGTCGACGACTCGCATCGACCCGTCGGGAGCGATGTCGAGGCGGTCCACGTAGCCGCGCAGGGTGAGGCCGTCGACCTCGGTCTCGACATAGAGCTCGCGCTCGGCCGGCTCGAGCCACTGGGGGTTCTCCAGCGTGAACCAGCGCTCAACGAGGGCTCCTGCGGCGCTGAACCAGCCGTCCTCGGTGAGGGTCTCGTCGTCCTCGAGCATCGTCGCGAGCTCGGGACGCTCTTCGACAAGGCTTCTCCAACGCGGCTGGAGCAACGCGAGTGCTGCCTCCGGCGTGCGCTCAGCGGCCGGCAGCTCGAAGAGGTGCTCGAGGACCTCGTGCACGAGCGTCCCGCGGGCAGCCGCCGGCGAGGGCGGACCGTCGAGCTTGTCGATGGTCCGGAAGCGGAACAGCAGGGGGCACTGCTTGAAGTCCGCTGCGCGGCTCGGTGACAGTGCGGGGGTCATGGACGACACGGTATGCCGTGCCGCCGACACCCCCGCGCGCCGCCACCCTGGCCCTTGCTCGCGTCAGCCGACGGGCTGCTGCAACTCCGTGACCCACGCATCGAGGTCGCCCTCGGGGGTCGAGATGTAGACCTCGCGGCACCGGCCTGCCAATGAGAGGCCTTCGGCTCCGATGTACTGCATCAGCGACTGCCACGTGTCACTGATGGTCTCCATCGACCCGTGGTGGACGACAGTGACGGCCCGGCCTGCTGCCGGCAAGGTCTCCACGTCGTAACCGGGGATGGTCTCCCCGTCCGCGAGCGGCATACCCGCCGCGAAGCGGATCGACTCCTCGTCCATCTCGTACCAGGCGACGGTGGGTTGCTCCACGTCGATACCGGCCTGCCCCGCATCTGCAAGGAGACTGCCGAAGAGTGGCCCGATGGCGGCGCCGATCTCGGACTGGTCGATGACCGTGGCTGTTCGCTGGGCGAGGGTGAGCTCGGGCAGGGGCTTGGTGACGAACTCGAGGTCAGACATGGTGTGCTCCTTCTCGATGGTCCCAAGGCGGCGCTCGATCTCGGCGAGCCGGAGGTGATCCTGCTCGATCTGCGCGGTGAGCTGAGACCGGCGCAGAGCGAGCATGGCCCGCAGGTCGTCGGCCGACACGTCGGCGTCAAGGATCGGTCCGATCTCGGAGAGAGCGAAGCCGAGGTCCTTGAGCGCGACGAGCCGGTTGAGCCGGCTGAGCTGGTCAGCCGTATAGCGCCGATAGCCGCTGTGCGCCTCGACGGCCGCGGGCACGAGCAGCCCGAGCGCGTCGTAGTGCCGCAGCATGCGCACGGACACTTGTCCGTGAAGCGCAAACTCACCGATGCCGAGCACGTGCGTCTCCTTAGGAATCCTGTCGTTCCCGGATCCCATGCCCGGGCAACACCATCAGGAGACAGCCTGACACCGTGTCAGGGTCAAGGACCATTGTGCGTATGCCGGCCCACGCAGAGCGTGGGACCCGCGCGCACCTCAGGCGGCGAGGACTCGTTCGTCCGTGGCCACCGACGAGCTCGTGGCGGGGACGGGCTCCGGGCGCCGCAGGGCAGCGCGAAGGCGCCAGGCGGCGTAGACGGCGAGGACGCTGATCGCCAGGTGCAGTCCGAGGAAGCCCGTCGTCAGCCCAGCGCCGAGGAGTACTCCCGCGACGAGCGGTCCGAGAGCCGAGAACGTCGTCTGCAGCGCGGCGAAGGCGCCGAGGGTCTGGCCGACCATCCCGCGCGGTGCGAGAGACGCGGTCAACGGGCTGAGGACGGGGCTGTACATCGTCTCTCCGACCGCGAAGATCCCGTATGTCGTCACGAACAGGGCGGAGGCGACGCCCGGTGCGAACTGAGCGGTCGAGAGGACCAGCCAGGACAGGACCCAGATCCCACCGACCGCCATGAGCAGCGTGGGTGCGCTCCGGTTCGCCGTGAGACGGACGACGATGACCTGGAGCACGACGATGACGATTGCGTTGACAGCGGCGGCGGTGCCGACGGTGGACGTGTCGATGTCAAGGGTCGTGAGGGCGTAGGCGGGCAGGCCCGACTCGAACTGGGCATAGAACCCGAGAGCCAGGGACACCGTGATCACCGCGGTCCACCGCAGGGCCGGGGTGGCGAACATCGCCCGCACCGACTGGAGCGGACTCATGGGCCCGACGTCTGGGCCGCCGGCGAAGTCGCTGTCGGGGTGGATGACTGCGCCTCGACCGGCAACGCCGATGATGAGAGACGAGATCACGAATCCGGCTGCCGCAGTGAGGAATCCGACGTCCAAACCCTGTGGGTCGCGTAGGTCGACCAGGTGCCCGGCGATGTAGGCGCCAGCCGCCATACCGAGGGCCTCGCCCGTGAACTTGTAGGCAAAGGTGCGCCGACGGTCGGCGCTGTCGACCCAGCGCAGGACGAGGACCTGCTTGGCCGGGACGGCACCCGTGAGCCCGAGCCCGAAGACGAACATCCCGGTGAGGAAGGCTCCGGCCGAGTCGGCCACCACCAGCGAGCCCACGCCGATGGCACCCAGCAGCTGGGCGAGCACCGCAACGGTCACCGGGTTGAACCGGTCACTGAGCCGACCGGCGACCGGTGCGGCGACGAGCGCCCCCACTGAGAAGAGGGAGGATGCCGCAGCCGCCGCCAGAGCCCCCCAGCCGCGGGTGTCGGCGGCATACGCGTACTGGTAGGGCAGCACGGCACCCCAGCCGAGCATTCCGATGGACGAGGCAAGGATGAGGAGTTTTGCGCGCATGACGAATTCACACCCTTTCCAGGTGCTGGTTGTGGAGGGCGGCCCGAACGGGCGCCCATCTGGGCTTCGATGCCGAGAGCTTCGAACTCGAAGGTTCGATATCGAAAGGTTAGCATTCGAAGAACGCATGCGAGAATCGGGTTATGCCCAGACGCCCGAGGTCCGCAGCGCAACAGCACCAGGACGCCGTCGCGGCCTACGTCGCGGCGGGTGGTGAGGAGTCAGTCCAACGGGTCATTACCGCTCTGTACGGCGTGACCAAGAAGCTCGACCAGTGGTACGCCCGACAGCTCGCGGACCTCGACCTCACCCAGGGGGAGTGGGCGGTGGTCGCAGCGCTCGCCAAGGCGGGCGAGGACTGCCAGACGCCGAGTCAGCTCGCTGAACTGACCAGCGTGGCGCCGTCATCGATGACTCACCGTCTCGACAAGATGTTCCAACGAGGGCTGGTCGATCGCCGGCCGGACGCCAACAACCGGACCCGCACCCTTGTCTCGCTCACGCCGGATGGGTGGGAACTGTTCACGCAGTCGATCCGGGAGTCCGACATGGTCGAGAGCGACGTGCTGCGGGGCCTCAACAAGGGTGAGCGCAAGGAGTTGGCGCGTCTCCTCGAAGGAGTCATCGCCCACCTGGACGACGTCGACGCCTGAGCCCACGGACGCCGACAACCCGGCCCGCCAACGGAAACCAGCAGGCCGGCATACGCGTCAGGGTTCTCAGTCCTCGGGCTGGTAGCCCAGGTTGGGGCCGAGCCAGCGCTCAGCCTCGGCCAGGGTCCAGCCCTTGCGCTCGGCATAGCTCTCGACCTGGTCGCGGCCAAGTCGACCGACGACGAAGTACTGGCTCTGCGGATGCCCGAAGTACCAGCCGCTCACGGCCGCGCCCGGCAGCATCGCCATCGACTCGGTGAGCTCGATCCCCGCGCGCTCGGTCGCGCCGAGGAGCTTGAAGAGTGTCTCCTTCTCGGTGTGGTCGGGGCAGGCGGGGTAGCCGGGGGCGGGTCGGACACCGGAGTACTTCTCGCCGATGAGGTCATCGTTGGACAGGTGCTCGTCGCTCGCGTGGCCCCAGAACTCGCGACGGACCCGCTCGTGCATCCGCTCGGCGAAGGCCTCGGCCAGCCGGTCGGCGAGAGCTTCGAGAAGGATCGCGCTGTAGTCGTCGAGCTCCTCCTTGAACGCCATGATCCGGTCGTGAGTCCCATGACCGGTGGTGACCGCGAAAGCTCCGACGTAGTCGCCGATTCCGGTCTCCTTGGGCGCGATGAAGTCGGACAGGCACCGGTTCGGGACGCCCTCGCGGTGCTGTCCCTGCTGGCGCAAACCGTGGATGGTCGTGAGGACGCTCTCGCGGGACTCGTCGGTATAGACCTCGATGTCGTCACCGACCGCGTTGGCCGGGAACAGCCCGATGACGCCGCTCGCGGTGAGCCACTTCTCCTCGATGATCTTGTCGAGCATCGCGTTGGCGTCCTCGAAGAGTTTGCGCGCGGTCTCGCCCGTCGCCGGGTTGGAGAGGATGTCGGGATAGCGCCCCTTCATCTCCCAGGCCTGGAAGAACGGGGTCCAGTCGATGTAGCGGCGCAGCTCCTCGATCGGATAGCTGACGAACTCCCTGGTGAACTGGGCGGCGGCCCGGTGCCACTTGGTATCGGCCTTGCCGGACCAGACGTCCTTGCTCTGCTGGGCGAGGAGGTGCGGACGAACCGGCCGGTATGCCGTCCAGTCGATCGGGGTGTGCGCCTTGCGTGCCGCGTCGATCGAGACCAGCGGACGTTCGGTCGACTTCGCGGCGTGGCGGGCCCGCATCGAGTCGTAGTCAGCCTTGATCGTCTCGAGGAGAGGCGCCCGCTGCGTCTCGGACAGCAGCTGGCTCGCCACGGGCACCGACCGCGAAGCGTCCTTCACCCACACGACCGGCCCGCTGTATTGACCGTCGACCTTGACGGCGGTGTGCGCCCGGGACGTCGTCGCGCCACCGATGAGGAGCGGGATGGTGAACCCCTGACGTTCCATCTCGGCCGCCACGCGCACCATCTCGTCGAGCGAAGGAGTGATGAGCCCGGAAAGTCCGATGATGTCGGCGCCTTCCTCCTTGGCGGTGTCGAGGATCTTCTGGGTCGGCACCATGACGCCGAGGTCGATGACGTCGTAGTTGTTGCACTGGAGGACGACCCCGACGATGTTCTTGCCGATGTCGTGGACGTCCCCCTTGACGGTGGCCATGACGATGAGGCCCTTGCTGTTCTTGGTGGAGACGCCCGAGCGGACCTTTTCGGCCTCGATGTAGGGGATGAGGTGCGCGACAGCCTTTTTCATGACGCGGGCGGACTTCACAACCTGGGGAAGGAACATCTTGCCGGCGCCGAAGAGGTCGCCGACGACACCCATACCGTCCATGAGCGGGCCCTCGATGACCTCGATGGGCTTGCCGTCGGCGGCGTCGATCTCCTGGCGCAGTGCCTCGGTGTCCTCGACCACGAAGTCGTCGATGCCCTTGACGAGGGAGTGTGTGATGCGTTCGCGCACGGGCAGCCCACGCCACTCGGCCTCGGTCACCTCGGGCGCAGCCTCGCCAGTGTTGTTGAACTTGTCGGCGATCTCGAGCAGTCGCTCGGTCGAGTCCGGTCGGCGGTTGAGGACGACGTCCTCGATGCGTTCGCGCAGCTCGGGGTCGACGTCATCGAGGACGACGAGCGCACCCGCGTTGACGATGCCCATGTCCATGCCCGCCTGGATGGCGTTGTAGAGGAAGACGGCGTGGATCGCTTCACGCACCGGGTTGTTGCCCCGGAACGAGAACGACACGTTGGAGACGCCGCCGGAGACGAGGGTGCCGGGCAGGTTCTCCTTGATCCACCGGGTCGCTTCGATGAAGTCCGTTCCGTATGCCGCGTGCTCTTCGATGCCTGTGGCCACCGCGAAGATGTTGGGATCAAAGATGATGTCGTGCGGGTCCATGCCCACCTCATCCACGAGCAGGTCGTAGGCACGCTGGCAGATCACCTTGCGCCGCTCGAGCGAGTCGGCCTGTCCCTCCTCGTCGAAGGCCATGACGACGACGGCGGCGCCGTACTTGTGGCAGAGGCGGGCCTGTGCGAGGAAGGGCTCGACGCCCTCCTTCATCGAGATCGAGTTGACGATCGGCTTGCCCTGGGAGCACTTGAGGCCGGCCTCAATGACCTCCCACTTGCTGGAGTCGATCATCAGCGGCACCCGGCAGATGTCGGGCTCGCTCGCGACGAGTTTGACGAAGCGGTCCATCGCGGCGACGCCGTCGATCATCCCTTCGTCCATGTTGATGTCGATGACCTGGGCGCCGGCCTCGACCTGCTGGCGAGCCACAGAGAGGGCAGCCGGGTAGTCCTCCTCCTTGATGAGGCGACGGAAGCGGGCTGAACCCGTGATGTTGGTGCGCTCCCCGACGTTGACGAACAGCGAGTCACCGTCGATGGTCACGGGCTCGAGGCCGCTGAGCCGAAGGGCCCCGGGGACCTCGGAGCGCACGCGGGGAGCGCCCTGCGCCGCCGCGTCGGCGATGGCCCCGATGTGTTCGGGAGTGGTCCCACAGCAACCGCCGAGGATGTTGACGAGTCCGCTCGAGGCGAACTCGCCCACGACGGAGGCCATCTGGTCCGGGGTCTCGTCGTACTCACCGAAGGCGTTGGGCAGGCCGGCGTTGGGGTAGGCCGACACGAAGCAGCCCGCGATGCGGGAGAGCTCTGCCAGGTAGGGACGAAGCTCGTCAGCGCCCAGGGCGCAGTTGAGACCGACGACCAGCGGTCGGGCGTGGCGCACGGAGTTCCAGAAGGCCTCGGTGACCTGGCCGGACAGGGTGCGGCCGGAGGCGTCCGTGATCGTCCCAGAGATGAGGACCGGCCAACGACGTTCGAGCTCCTCGAAGAGCGTCTCGACCGCGAAGATCGCTGCCTTGGCATTGAGGGTGTCGAAGATCGTCTCGATGAGCAGAGCATCGGCGCCCCCGTCTACGAGCCCGCGGGCCTGCTCGATGTAGGCCTCGACGAGCTGGTCGAAGCTGACGTTGCGGGCACCCGGGTCGTTGACATCGGGGGAGATGGACGCCGTCCGCGTCGTCGGGCCCAGAGCGCCCATGACCCAGCGCGGACGGCCGGTCTCAGCCGCCACGGCGTCGCAGGCCGCGCGGGCCAGTCGAGCGGCCTCGAGGTTCATCTCGTACGCGAGGTCGGCCATGTCATAGTCCGCCAGCGAGATGCGCTGCGCATTGAACGTGTTGGTCTCGACGAGGTCGGCGCCCGCGAGCAGATACTCGCGGTGGATGCCTTCGATGATCGTGGGGTTGGTGAGGCTGAGGAGGTCGTTGTTGCCGCGCAGGTCGCTGGGCCAGTCAGCAAAGCGCGTGCCCCGGTAGTCCTCCTCGGAGAGACCCTCCCGCTGAATCATCGTGCCCATCGCCCCATCGAGGACGAGGACGCGCTCGGTGAGGGCGGCCGTGAGATCAGCGGTGGCGTCCGGACGGTGGTTCACGACACTGTCCACCGTGTCCGCTGAGGACGATGACGTTGCGGCGGGGGAGGAATTCACCTGACCCAGTATGCCGCCGAGCCTTGTAGGGTCGCGGGGTGGCCGCAGCGAATGAGACTCAGTCCTCCGGCCTTGTCATCGCACGCATCGGTGGCGTCCCGGTCCAGATCGGCGCGAGCTGGCTTCTCCTGGCCGCCGTCATCACCTACATCGTCGGCAGTGGCGCACCTGAGCTCGGCACCGCCGCCTACGTCGTCGGTGTCGCGTATGCCGTCTCGCTCCTGATCTCGGTCCTCGTCCACGAGGGTGCCCACGCATGGATGGCCCGGGCGCTGGGGTTCCCGGTCCACAGAGTGGTGGCCGACCTCTGGGGTGGGCACACGGCATACGACGCTCGTCTGTCCACACCCGGCAAGGCGGCGGCGATCGCCGTCGTCGGTCCGCTCGCGAACTTCGCCCTGGCCCTGGTGGCGTGGGCCGCCTCATTCGCCGTCACCGCGGAAGTGCCCAGCCGCATCCTCTTCGGCATCGCCTTCGTCAACCTGCTGCTGGCGGTGTTCAACTTGCTGCCCGGGCTGCCGCTGGATGGTGGTCAGCTCGTCGACGCTCTGGTCTGGCGCCTGACCGGTCGACGCGAGAAGGGTCTCATCGCCGCAGGCTGGACCGGTCGGGTCGTCACCGTCGGCGTCATCTTGTGGTTTGTCGCGAGACCACTTCTCAGCGGGGAGGAGCCATCGCTCACCTCGATCATCTGGATGGGGCTCATCGCCGTGTTCATGTGGCAGGGCGCGACCGCGGCGATCCGGACGGGCCAGGCGCGCCAGATGCTCGGTCGCGGCACGGTCGCCCAAGTGGTCCGCCCGGTGCCGGTGCTGCGCGGCACCGACGTGCTTGAAGCCGCTGCGGCAACCGGGGGTCTCGCCGTCGTCATCGACGAAGGCGGGCGCCCCACGTCACTGGTCATCCCGCCGGACGCCCAGACCGTGCCGCGCGATCGATGGGTGACCACGCCCGTGTCGGCTCTGGCGCGGATCCAGCCCGACCGCTGGGTCGCCGACACTCGTGCCCAGGACGACCTCACCGCCGTCGTCACCGCGATCCAGGAGTCGTCGAGCCAGGTGGTCGTCGCCGTCGAGGACGGCCGAGTGCTCGGCCTCGTCACGGTCGAGGCGGTCAACGCGGCGATCGCCGCCAACTAGACTCCACGCTCATGAGTGCGACCGGTAGCGACCTTCGACGTGGACCCTTTGCCGAAGGTGAGCGGGTTCAGCTCACCGACGCCAAGGGACGCCTCCACACCATCACCCTGGCTCCGGGCAAGCAGTTCCACACCCACCGCGGCTACCTGCAGCACGACGACCTCCTCGGTGCGCCCGACGGCTCGACCGTGACCAACACCGCCGGGTTTCAGTACCTCGCGCTGCGGCCGCTGCTCTCCGACTACGTCATGTCGATGCCCCGCGGCGCCGCCGTCGTCTATCCCAAGGACGCCGGCCAGATCGTCACCTTCGCCGACATCTTCCCGGGTGCCGTCGTCGTCGAGGCCGGTGTCGGTTCGGGCGCGCTCTCGATGTCGTTGCTGCGGGCCGTCGGTGAGTCCGGACGCCTTCACTCCTTCGAACGCCGCGAGGACTTCGCCGACATCGCGATGGCCAACGCCCGTGTCTACTTCGGCGGCGACCACCCGGCGTGGACGGTCACTGTCGGCGACCTCGTCGAGGCGCTGCCGCAGAACGTCGAGCCCGGCACCGTCGACCGCGTCGTTCTCGACATGCTCGCCCCGTGGGAGTGCCTCGACGTCGTCGGTGAAGCGCTCGCCCCCGGTGGCGTCCTCATCTGTTACGTCGCCACAGCCACGCAGTTGTCCAAGGTCGCCGAGGCCCTGCGCGACGCCGGCAACTGGACCGAGCCCTCGGCCTGGGAATCACTCGTGCGTGGATGGCACCTCGAAGGCCTGGCCGTCCGTCCACAGCACCGCATGCACGGCCACACCGGCTTCCTCATCACGTCACGTCGCCTCGCACCCGGAGTCACCCCTCCGCAACGCAAGCGCCGCCCCGGCAAGGGCTACGAGGGCCTTGAGGAGACCGAGGGCAGGCCGGCCGAGGTGATGCCCGGTGCGTCCGACGAGGAGTGGACGTCCGAGGCCATCGGCGAACGTGTCCCGTCCGACAAGCGAGTCCGCAAGGTCCGTCGCAGCGTCACGGGTTAGCGTTGAGGGGCAAGCGTGAGCCAAGGAGGCCCCGATGACCGAGTTCACTCCGTCCGATCGCGATGCCACGCGCCGTCTTGAGGGCACCGTGAACGACCTGCGTTCACAGGTCAACACCGTGTCCGCACAGAACGAGCGACTCGTCCGCACCCTGCGCGACGCCCGTGAGCAGATCGTCACCCTCAAGACCGAGGTCGACCGGCTGGGTCAGCCGCCGTCGGGCTACGGCATCGTCGTCGAGACCTTCGGCGACAAGACGGTCGACGTCCTCACCGGTGGCCGCAAGATGCACGTCGCGGTGAGCCCGACGATCGAGGCCGACGAGATCGAGGTCGGCCGCGAGGTCATGCTCAACGAGGCCATGAACGTCGTGGCCGTCCACGGCTTCGAACGCGCCGGCGAGATCGTCCTCCTCAAGGAGATCCTCGACGACAGCCGAGTCCTCGTCCTGTCCCGTGCGGACGAAGAGCGGGTATGCCGTGTGGCCGCCTCCCTCAAGGACGTCAAGCTGCGTGTCGGCGACGCCCTCCTCCTCGAGTCACGCAGCGCGTTCGTCTACGAGCAGATCCCCAGGGCGGAGGTCGCGGACCTCGTCCTCGAAGAGGTGCCCGACATCGCCTATGAGGACATCGGCGGGCTCGGCAGCCAGATCGAACTGATCCGCGATGCCGTAGAGCTGCCCTACCTCCACCCGGACCTGTTCGCTGAGCATCACCTCAAGGCCCCCAAGGGCGTTCTCCTCTATGGCCCTCCCGGTTGTGGCAAGACGATGATCGCCAAGGCGGTCGCCGCGTCTCTGTCGCGCAAGATCGCCGAGAAGGAGGGTCGGGAGCCGGGCAAGAGCTACTTCCTCAACATCAAGGGTCCAGAGCTGCTCAACAAGTACGTCGGCGAGACCGAGCGGCACATCCGGTTGATCTTCCAGCGCGCTCGCGAGAAGTCCTCCGAGGGATTCCCCGTCGTCGTCTTCTTCGACGAGATGGACAGCCTCTTTCGCACCCGCGGGTCCGGTGTCTCCAGCGACGTCGAGACAACGATCGTCCCGCAGCTGCTCAGCGAGATCGACGGTGTCGAGGGCCTCGAGAACGTCATCGTCATCGGTGCGAGCAACCGTGAGGACATGATCGACCCGGCCATCCTGCGTCCCGGTCGGCTCGACGTGAAGATCAAGATCGAGCGTCCCGATGCCCAGGCCTCCACCGAGATCTTCCTCAAGTACCTCACGCCCGACCTGCCCCTCCATACGGACGACCTGGCCGTCAACGGCGGATCGCCCGAGGCCACGGTCGACGCGATGACCGAGGCCGTCGTGACCCGCATGTATGCCGAGGACGAGGAGAACGAGTTCCTCGAGGTGACCTATGCGGGTGGCGACAAGGAGGTCCTCTACTTCAAGGACTTCAACAGCGGCGCGATGATCCAGAACATCGTCGACCGGGCCAAGAAGATGGCCATCAAGGACTTCCTCACCACCGGTCACCGCGGTCTGCGGGTGGACCACCTGCTCGCCAGCTGCGTCGACGAGTTCAAGGAGAACGAGGACCTGCCCAACACGACCAACCCGGATGACTGGGCGCGGATCTCGGGCAAGAAGGGTGAACGGATCGTCTACATCCGCACGCTCATCAAGACCAAGGAAGGCAACGAGCCGGGCCGGTCCATCTCGACGATCGCCAACACCGGTCAATACCTCTAACAGCCACCCCCCACTGATTGCGACTTCGCCTAGTTGGGGGGCGGACCCACTGATGGCCACGTGGTGCGCGGGACTTTCCACTGATTGCGACTTGGCACAGTTGTGGGCCAGACCTGCTCACCAGATTTTGCGTTCGAACTCTCTGACGAGCTTCCGGCGCCACACGGCCAACTGTGCCTCGACGACACACTCAGCGAGTGGGTGGTTGCAACAGGAGCACCGGAAGACAGCGGTGACCTTGGCTGCACGGTCACTGCTGGCGCTCCGCACAAAGCGCGTGTGGATCTCGGACCCTTCGATGGCGTCACGTGGTGTCCATCGAACGATGGCGAGACCGAGCGCGGTCATGCCCTCCTCGCGAATCCGCTCGCGCTTCAGGGCTCGACGAACGGACCCTTCGTCCGTGCCGTCGAGCAGGTACTTTTCAACGCCGTCGGCCTCACCGACGAGTCCGTAATCTGGCCACACCGCGTCGGGCCGGCCGACGAACTCGCCCTCAGGCGTGAAGACGTTGACCTGGGGGACGCTGGTGGGCAGCCCCCAGCTCGCCATGGACCAAGCCGACGCAGACTCGAGCCAGTTCTCCCGACGGCCGTCTACGAGCATGAGGACATCGTTGGTCCTGGCCACGTGTGGCCATCGGCGTTGATGGCGCCGCATGTCGAGGAGTTGGTCAAGCGTGGTCACTCCGGCTCGGACGGCCCCGTCAGCGACGGCCAACGCATCGCGCTGATGAACCTCGCGACCAGAATCGATGACGACACGCGCAGGAACGAAACCCGGAACACCGTGGCGAATGACGATGTGTTCGTGCGGCGTCTTGCCTCGGTGGAACCGACACCACGCGTAGTTCGGGCTGGTCCGAACGTCGTCCAAGATCGTCATGCTCACGACCGCCGGTGGGTGTGAGGGACGGGGTAGATCGAGGAGGACGGCCTGACTCGTGTGGCTGATCAGGGCGTCGGGAACGAGTCGAACGGCGGCCTCGATCATGAGCCGATGGCGCTGCCAGGGTGAGGCTGTGTCCCAGGGCCCGCGCACGGCATACAAACCTCTGGCGGGAGACGTCAGGAACCGGGTCGACAACGCATAACTGACGGTGGTTTGTGCGAGGCCGTCGGCACCGGACTCGCGACGGACGAAGGGTTGCGGCAGTCGGCTCAGAGCCTGCGCGGTCTGTGGGTCCATGCAACGCACGATGGGCCGTGCGGGCCCTCCTGGGCAGCTGCACGAAGCCATCTGTGGACAAGAGCCGGTCAGAGATCGGCTTGTGGAAACTGTGCGAAGTCGCAATCAGTCGAACCGAGTTACTGTGCGAAGTCGCAATCAGTTGGGTAGGAAGTTGGCGATGAGGCGCCAGCCGAGCATGGTTGCCGCGAGGAAGATCGTGGCGACGACGATGAACGACGGTGCGGTCCCCGTCGCGGCAAGGCGTCGAAAGAGCATGCCGACAACCACGGTGGCGACCACGACGATGGTGCCGAACTGCCAGGTGCGCGGCGATGCATCCAGGGTGAGCGAGGCGACGAGGTAGCCGGCGGCGGTGCCACAGACGAACGGAGCGGCGGTCTCGAGGACTCCGCTGAAGGTGATCCCGTGCGCGTGCGATCGTCGACCGACAAGGGCAAAGACCACCACAGCGAGCAGGTCCAGCAGCGGAGCGACGAGGCGGCTCATCGAGTCAGCCACTGACCTTGTCGAAGAGAGAGCCCTGGGGCGGTGCGTGCGTCGGGTCGACGCCGTCGAACAGGATGCTCACGGACTCACCGCCGTGGATCCGGGTGATCGCCTCGGCGAAGAGCCCCGAGACGGTGCGGACCTGGAGCTCGGGCCAGTCGGCGGGTGCGGGGACCGTGTCGGTCGTCACGATCTGGGTCACCATCGGGTGGCCGCGCAGGCGCTCGACGGCCTTGCCCGCAAAGAGCCCATGGGTGCAGGCGACCGCCGCTTCGGTGACCCCGAAGTCGGCCAGGCGATCAAGCAGCTCGAGGATGGATCCACCTGTCGCGATCTCGTCGTCGAGGACGATGGCGCGCTTGCCCCTGACGTCACCGACGATGGAGTCGATGACGACCTTGTCGTCGCTCTGTCGCTGCTTGCTGCCGGCGGCGACGGGCAGGCCGAGCAGGCGCGAGAACTGGGTCGCCTCCTTGGCGTTGCCGAGGTCGGGGGAGATGACGACCGAGTTCGTGAGGTCGGTGCCCCGGAAGTGGTCGGCAAGCACCCCGAGGGCGGTGAGGTGGTCGACGGGGACCGAGAAGAAGCCGTGGACCTGGGGGGCGTGAAGGTTCATCGTCAGCACGCGGTGTGCGCCGGCCGTCGAGATGAGGTCGGCGACGAGTCGCCCACCGAGCGAGATGCGCGACGCGTCCTTCTTGTCGGACCGGGCGTAGGCGAAGTGGGGGATGACCGCGGTGATCTGGGCGGCGGACGCGCCACGGGCCGCATCGATCATGAGGAGCAGCTCCATGAGGTGCTCCTGCGTCGGCGGCACGAGCGGCTGGATGATGTATACGTCGCGCTGGCGGCAGTTCGCGAGCAGCTGGGCCTGCAGGCAGTCATTGCTGAACCGCTTGATCTCGCTGCCCGAAAGAGGCACGCCCAACTTGTCGCAGATCTGGGAGGCGAGGGTCTTGTGGGCACTACCGGAGAAGACGACGATCTCGCGCATGAGTCGACCCTAAGGCAGACGTCAGGTCAGGTGAACGCGAAGTTCATTCACGAGCTCCCAACGGTGCTGGCCACCCGCGGCACAGGCCCCCGGGAAGCTGGCGAAACCGTGCGGCACCCGCAGATAGTTCGTGTGGCGGACGTCGACACCAGCGGAGCGGAGCGCGGCGGCATACCGGATTCCGTCGTCCCGGATCGGGTCGAGGTCCGCGGTCTGGATGAGTGCGGGAGGCAGACCGACGAGGTCGCCGAAGAGCGGCGAGAGCTGCGGGTCCGTGAGGTCCTGCCCCGCGGCATACAGGTCACGGAAGGCGATGATCGACGCCTTGGTGAGGATCGGCGCGTTGGCGTGTTCGTCGATGGAGGGTGACTGCATCGTCAGGTCTGTGGCTGGATAGATGAGCGCCTGGTGACGGATCCAGTCGGCGCCGCTGCCGTGAACGACCTGCGCGACGACGGCGGCAAGGTGACCGCCCGCCGAGTCGCCACAGACCGCCATCCGGTGCGCGTCGGCACGCAACACGTCTGACTGCGCCGCGATCCAGGTCGTCGCGTCGACGGCATCGTGGACGGCCGTCGGCGAGGGGTGCTCTGGAGCCAGCCGGTAGTCAACGCTCACGACGACCGCGCCGACCTCGGCCGCGAGCTGGGTGCATATCGGGTCGTAGTTGACGACATTGCCCACGACCCAGCCGCCACCGTGGAACCAGACGATGACGGGAACGTCGGTCTGCGCATCACGAATGGCCCGCGGACGATAGATGCGCAGCGGGATCTCGTAGCCGTCGCGGGCAGGGGCCGTCCCGAAGGTGATGCCGACGGCCGGGTCGACGACACCGGTGATCCACGAGAACGGCGGCTTGGTCGGATACGTCGCCGCGCGGGCTTCGTGACGCTGCTCCTCGCTCATCTCCTCGACCGGCACTCGCATCCGGTCGACGACAGCGACGGTTGCCGTGGTGAGTGGAGACATCCCGCGATACGAGCGCATGCGGGGAGTATGCCGTGGGGCTCGGTCGGCCGGTCCGGAGGACGTGGTTTCCTTGCACCCATGTCCCGATTCCTTTCCCTCGCGGTGCAGCGATGACCGTCCGTCGCGTCATGGGTATCGAGACCGAGTACGGCATCTCGGTCCCGGGCTCACCCACGGCGAACCCCATGGTCCTGTCCGGAGACGTCGTGACGACGTATGCCGCGAGCCGAGGGATCCGTCCGGCACAGGCATCGTGGGACTACGCCGACGAGACGCCGTTGCACGACGCCCGCGGGTTCGACATGGGGCGGGGGGTGGCCCACGCGAGCCAGCTCACCGACATCGACGACCCGACGATGGCCAACGTGGTCCTCACCAACGGGGCGCGGCTCTATGTCGACCACGCCCACCCCGAATATGCCTCGCCGGAAGTCACCAACCCCCGCGACGCGGTCGTCTGGGACAAGGCTGGGGAACTCGTCATGCGCGATGCCGTGCATCGACTCGCGACAGTGCCGCCGGGGGTCAACCTCTACAAGAACAACACTGACGGCAAGGGTGCGTCCTACGGCACCCACGAGAACTACCTCATGTCGCGCCGCACGCCGTTCGCGCGAATCATCGCCCAGCTCACCCCGTTCTTCGTCGTGCGTCAGGTCATGTGCGGGTCGGGCCGGGTCGGGATCGGTGTCGACTCCCGCGCGACCGGCTACCAGCTGGCGCAGCGCAGCGACTTCTTCGAGGCCGAGGTCGGGCTCGAGACGACGCTCAAGCGGCCCATCATCAACACGCGGGACGAGCCGCACGCGGTCGCCGACCTCTATCGCCGACTGCACGTGATCCTCGGTGATGCCAATCACTGCGACGTCGCGAACCTCGTCAAGATGGGATCGACCTCGCTGGTCCTGGCGATGATCGAGGACGACGCCTTCACGAGCGACCTCAGTGTCCGTTCTCCCGTGCCCACCCTGCGGGCGGTGAGTCACGACCCGTCCCTGAAGTCGACGATCGAGCTGATGGACGGTCGGTCGATCCGACCGGTCGAGCTGCTCCGCACCTTCCACGAGCTCGCCGCGACCTACGTCGACGACAAGTGGGGCACCGACGTCGACACCGACACGATCGAGGTCCTGCGCTGGTGGGACACCGTGCTCACCGCGCTCGAGGGTGACCCGATGGACGCCCGGCGGTGGGTCGACTGGGTGGCCAAGCTCTCCGTCCTCGAGGGCTACCGCGAGCGTGACTCCCTCGGCTGGGGCGACCCACGCCTCAAGGCGGTCGACATCCAGTGGTCCGACGTGCGCAGCGACCGCGGCCTGGCGCATCGACTGGCGGCGACGAACCGGGTCGAGGTCCTCGTGCCAGAGGCCGAGGCGGCGGCGGCGATGGACAACGCGCCCGAGGACACACGAGCGTGGTTCCGGGGGGCGTGCCTGCGCAAGTTTCCCGAGTCGGTCGTGGCGGCGTCGTGGGACTCCGTCGTCGTCGAGGTGCCGGGGGAGCGCACCCTCCAGCGCATTCCCATCCTCGAGCCGCTGCGAGGGACGAAGGACGCGGTCGGTGACCTCGTCGACGGGGCGTCCGACATCCGGTCGCTCCTCGAGTCGCTGGCCGCTGTCGACCGGGCCGCGGACTAGGCTCGGTCTCTCAGGCACCGCGATGGTGCTTCGGTGACACGAGGAGGAGCCCATGGCAGGCCAAGAGCAGATCAAGCCGGGGCGACGCGACGACGGTCCGGACGACGCACCCGAGCCCGCAGCGGCGCCGGCGGCGCAGGTCTCCGACACCGAGATCGACGACATCCTCGACGAGATCGACGGTGTCCTGGAGACCAACGCCGAGGAGTTCGTCCGCGGTTTCGTCCAGAAGGGCGGCCAGTGAGCCCCGTGTCCGACAGCGGTCGTCTCCCCGCGGCATACCTGCGCACGGGTTCTGCCTCGTTCACCGAGTTCATCGCTGAACACGAGCCGAGCCTCATCCCGTCGCGTCGCGGCCTGCCCCCGGGAGCGACGATCGATGCCCCCCACGGCACGACGATCGTCACGTTGACCTTTGACGGCGGCGTCCTCATGGCCGGCGACCGGCGCGCGACGATGGGCAATATCATCGCCAACCGCGACATGGAGAAGGTCTTCGCGACCGACGAGTTCTCGGTCGTGGGCATCGCTGGCACCGCAGGTCTCGCCATCGAGCTGGTCCGGTTGTTCCAGGTCGAGCTCGAGCACTACGAGAAGATCGAGGGCACGCTCATGTCCCTTGAGGGCAAGGCCAACCGGCTCGCCTCGATGATCCGGGGCAACCTCGGCATGGCGATGCAGGGCCTCAGCGTCGTGCCCGTCTTTGCCGGCTTCGACCACCACGACGCGATCGGTCGGATCTTCTCCTACGACGTCACCGGGGGTTGCTACGAGGAGCACGACCACCACAGCGTCGGCTCGGGTTCGCTCTTCGCGCGTGGCGCCCTCAAGAAGCTCTACCGTCCCGGCATGTCCAGTGACGAAGCCGTCCGCATCGCCGTCGAGGCCCTGTGGGACGCGGCCGATGACGACTCGGCGACCGGTGGCCCCGACGTGGGTCGGCGGATCTGGCCGACGGTCGCCCTCATCGATGCCGACGGGGCGCGGTTCGTGCCCGATGACAGCGTCGCTCCCGTGGTCGACGCCATCGTGGCGGATCGCCGTGGGAATCCTGGTGGACGACGTGGGGGAGGTGCCTCATGACCGCGGGTATGCCGTTCTACGTCTCGCCCGAGCAGCTCATGAAGGACCGGGCCGACTTCGCCCGCAAGGGCATCGCCCGAGGTCGCTCTGTGGTGGTCCTCGGCTATGACCACGGCATCGCGTTCGTCGCCGAGAACCGATCGCGCAGTCTGCACAAGATCGGTGAGATCTATGACCGCATCGGCTTTGCTGCCGTGGGCAAGTACAACGAGTTCGAGAACCTTCGTGTCGCGGGAGTCAGGTATGCCGACCTGCGCGGCTACTCCTACGACCGCAGCGACGTGACAGCACGAGGGCTCGCCAACGCCTACGCCCAGACGCTCGGAACCGTGTTCACCCAGGAGTCCAAGCCCTATGAGGTCGAGATCGTCGTGGCCGAGGTCGGGCATGACGGCGAGGGAGACCAGATCTATCGGCTCACCTACGACGGCTCCGTCGCTGATGAGCGGGGTCTTGTCGCGATGGGTGGGGCCTCGGAGCAGATCGAGGAGCGGCTCACCGAGCAGTGGCAGTCCGGGCTGACCCTCGCCCAGGCGCTGCAGCTCGCGGTCGCCGGCCTGGCCCACGACCCGGCTGGGGGACCCGACCGCGAGCTCGGTGCGGACGCCCTAGAGGTGGCAGTTCTCGATCGCACCAGATCGCGGCGCACCTTCCGCCGCATCAACGGTGACCTCCTCGCTCAGCTGCTGTCCGAGGACGACCCGACCGATGACGTGCCACCGGTCGACCACGACAGCCCGCGACAAGCGGCCAGCAACCCGCAGACGCAGCGACACGGCGACGAGGCGACCCCCGACTCCGACTGAGAGCGGGCCAGGACGTCCCGACTCCTCGCGCACGACTGAGGCGGGACAGTCAGTCGTCGGTTGGCAGGTGCTCTCGCAGCCACGCCACGGTCTTCGCCCACGCTTCCTGTGACGCACCCTCGTGGTGGAACATCGGTGACGGGTTGTCGAAGGCATGGTCGGCGCCCGGGTGCGTCACGAACGTGACGTCGTCGTGGCCGGCGGTGACGGCCTGCTCGATCTCGCGGACCGTGTCCATCGGGATGTAGTCGTCGCTGTCCCCGAAGTGGTGCAGGCTCGGCGTCGTCACATCGGGTGCAAGTCCCAGCAACGATGGGAGGGCCGAACCGTAGTAGCTCACCAGAGCATCGGGCTTCGAATCCGCCACTGCCGCAACGTTGTAGGCCAGACCGCCACCGAAACAGAAGCCGAGGAGGCCGACGCCGCCCGAAACGGCGGGGTGGTCGCGTAGCGCGTCCAGGGCGGCAACCCCGTCCTCGACCGCACCGGGCCAGTCGAGCTCCTCGAGCAGACCCATCGCCTGGGGCAGCCCAGCGCCGCCCTCCTCGATGACCGGGTCACCGAGTCGTCCATAGAAGTGGGGGACGAGCACCACGTAGCCGAGGTCCGCGAGGTCCTGGGCGCGGGAGCGGATGTAGTCGGTGACCCCGAAGATCTCCTGGAACAGCACGATCCCCGGCCCGCCACCTGCCTCGGGGAGAAGCAGATCGACGGGGATGTTGAGCGCAATGTCGTCAGCCATGAACCCCATCCTGCTCGACTTATTGCGCATTCCGCCGTCTCTCGCTGGCCTCGTTCCGACGGAATGCGCAATAAGTCGAGGGTTCAGGCGATCGGGGCTGCGGCGTAGCGCAGGTAGGGCTTGACCTCTTCGACGTCCTTGAACTTGTCGCGGGCGTCCTCGGTGGAGACGGTCGGCGCGACGATGACGCGCTCGCCCGGCTGCCAGTCGGCCGGCGTGGAGAACGGCCCGGAGTCGTTGACCTGCAGCGCGTCGAGGGCGCGAAGGACCTCGTCGAAATTGCGGCCAGCGCTCTTGGGATAGACGAGGGAGAGGCGGACCTTGCCCTTGGGGTCGATGAGGAAGACCGAGCGCACACTCGAGGTGTCGCCCTCACCCGGGTGGATCATGTCGTAGAGCTCGGCGACCTTGCGGTCCTTGTCGGCGACGATCGGGTAGGTCACGGCCGAGCCGCCGACCTCCTCGATGTCCTTCTTCCAGGCGTGGTGGTCCTCGATCGCGTCGACCGAGACAGCGAGGACCTTGGCGTCCCGCTTGGCCCATTCGTCCTTGAGCGCGGCGACGCGCCCGAGCTCGGTCGTGCAGACGGGGGTGAAGTCCGCCGGGTGACTGAAGAGGACGGCCCAGCCGTCGCCCTTCCAGTCGTGGAAGCTGATCTCACCCTCGGTGGTCTCAGCCGTGAAGTCTGGGGCGTTGTCGCCGAGACGCAGCGTGGCCATGGGAACAGTCCTCTCATCGGTAACACGAAGTTGTCAGAGACCAAACATGCCGTTAAGTTCCGGATGGTGGTACCGGCGTTCCGGATGCTGGACGGTGCGCACCGGCCGTGAGGTCGCGGTTGGGCCGGGACGAGCGGCTGCGAGGCTAGGGTGACGCCATGGACCGACGGATCTTCGGGATCGAGAACGAGTACGGCATCACCGCCTCGTCCGAGGGCCAACGCACCCTCACGCCCGACGAGGTCGCCCGCTACCTCTTCCGCAAGGTCGTCGCCTGGGGCCGGTCGAGCAACGTCTTCCTCGCCAACGGATCGCGCCTCTATCTCGACGTCGGCAGCCACCCCGAGTACGCCACTGCCGAGTGCGACTCGTTGCGCCAGCTCGTCGCCCACGACCGGGCGGGGGAGCGGGTCGTCGAAGGACTCGCTGCCGACGCCGAAGCGCGACTTCGTGAGGACGGTGTGCGCGGAGACATCTACGTCTTCAAGAACAACACGGACTCCGCCGGCAACTCCTACGGCTGCCACGAGAACTACCTCGTCGGTCGCGCCGGCGACTTCCAGGTCTTCTCCGACACTCTGCTGCCCTTCCTCATCAGTCGCCAGATCATCTGTGGCGCAGGCAAGCTCGTGCGCACCTCCAAGGGCGTGGAGTATGCCGTGAGTCAGCGGGCGGACCACATCTGGGAAGGCGTGTCGTCGGCGACGACACGTAGCCGTCCGATCATCAACACCCGCGACGAGCCCCACGCCGACGCCGAGCACTACCGCCGACTGCACGTCATTGTCGGTGACTCCAACATGAGCGAGACGACGACCCTGCTTAAGGTCGGGTCGTGCGACCTCGTGCTCCGGATGATCGAAGAGGGTGTCGTCATGCGCGACCTCACCCTTGAGAACCCGATCCGCGCGATTCGCGAGATCAGCCACGACATCACTGGGCGCCGACTCGTCCGTCTGGCCAACGGCCGTGAGCTGAGTGCCCTCGATCTGCAGCGTGAATATCTCACTGCCGCAACGGCATACGTCGAGCGTGAAGGCACGAGCGACCCCGATCACAAGACGGTGCTCGACCTGTGGGAGCGCACGCTCGACGCGGTCGAGTCCGGCAACCACAGCAAAGTCGACACCGAGATCGACTGGATCATCAAGCACAAGTTGCTCAGCGACTACGCCACCAAGCACAGCCTCGACCTCGACCACCCTCGGCTGGCCCAGATCGATCTGGCCTACCACGACATCAACCGCCGACGCGGTCTGTTCTATCTCCTGCAAGCCCGCGGACGAGCAGCACGGGCGGTCACCGACCCCGAGATCTTCGAGGCCAAGGTCAAGCCGCCGCCCACGACCCGGGCCAAGCTGCGCGGTGACTTCATCCGCGCCGCGCAGGAGAACCGACGTGACTTCACGGTCGACTGGGTGCACCTCAAGCTCAACGACCAAGCCCAGCGCACGGTCCTGTGCAAGGACCCGTTCCGCAACGAGGACCCGCGGGTCGAGCGGCTCATCTCAGGAATGTGACTCAGGGATCTGACAGGTCCTCTGGTTATGGTGGCCCTTCCCAGTCACCGCCCGATCTGAGGTATCACCTTGTCCCGCCCCCGTTTTGCACCCCTCGCCGCGGCTCTCGTCGTCGGTGTCGTGGCCCTCGCCGGCTGCGGCGACTCCTCTGGCGACAAAGCCGGCGACGCGAAGGCCAACACCGGCCCGCTCGCCTCGGTGAAGGTCGAGGGGACTGACCCGGCCAAGGAGCCGACCGTCACCCTCGGGACCAAGCCGCTCAAGCTGACCGGTGAGTCCAAGCGTGTCGTCACCGAGGGCGAGGGCACGGTTGCCAGCGCGACCGACCTGCTGTCGATCAAGGCCCAGATCATCAACGGCACCGACGGCAAGGTCGTCACCAGCACCTGGAAGGAGGGCCAGCCGCTCGCCATCGACCTCATCGACCAGAAGATGCTGCCGCTCTTCAAGACCCAGCTGCCCGGATCCAAGCCGGGCTCCCGGGTCCTCATCGGGGCACCGACGTCGGCGGTCTACGGTCCGCAGGGCAACACGGATCTCGGCCTCAAGGCCGAGGACCCGATCGTCTTCGTCATCGACGTCGTCAAGGTGGTTGCGCCGCTCAAGGAGGCCACTGGCGCGGCAGTCGCCCCCAAGGCCGGCCTGCCCACAGTGAAGATGAACCCCGGCAAGGCCGCAGCCATCACCATGCCCAAGACGACGCCGCCCGCGGCCCTTGTCACCCAGCCGCTCGTCACCGGCAAGGGCGCCAAGGTGGCCGAGGGCCAGACCGTCCGTATCGCCTACACCGGCGCTCTCTGGCGTGACGGCAAGGTCTTTGACTCCAACGCCACCGGATTCACCACTGCCATCGGCGTGGGTCAGGTCGTCCCGGGCTGGGACAAGTCGATCGTCGGCCAGCCCATCGGCAGCCGCCTCCTCCTGGCAGTGCCCCCGGCCGACGGCTACGGCGAGAAGGGTCAGGGCGACATCAAGGGCACTGACACCATGGTCTTCGTCGTCGACATCCTCGGCGCCGTCTGACCCGTTTGTTCCGCACGACCACTGATCACCGCTCCGGAAGGACCTTCCATGGGTTTCGACCCCGCCACCACCAAGCCTGAGATCGACTTCCCGGGCGACGCAGCACCCACCGAACTCGTCATCGAGGACCTCACCGTCGGAGACGGCACCGAGGCCACGGTCGGCTCGACCATCTCGGCCCACTACGTCGGTGTCGCCCACTCGACCGGAGAGGAGTTCGACGCCTCCTGGAACCGCGGCGAGCCGCTGGGCTTCCGCCTCGGCGTCGGCCAGGTCATCCGCGGTTGGGACGACGGCATCGTCGGGATGAAGGAAGGCGGCCGACGCCGCCTGCTCATTCCGTCCGAGCTGGCCTATGGCGAGAGCGGCGCCGGCGGCGTCATCAAGCCGGGCGAGAGCCTGATCTTCGTCGTGGACCTGGTCAGCGTTCGCTGATCCGCTGCGTCGCACACACGCCAGCGACGGCGCTGACGACGAATGCGGCGACGTCCTCCTCGAGGCCACGCCCCATCGTCGACAGCTTCACCGGGCTGTGACGTAGCGCTTCCAGCACACCCTCCGTGCCGATCTCGACGACGTCGAGGTCGGCACGGCTGTGTGCGGCCAGGTCTGCGGCCTGCCGGCGGATGAGGGCTGCGAGCTCACCGCCGCCCGCGAGCACCGGGACGATCGCGGGAGAGAGCAAGGCCTTCCCGTATGCCGTGGTGCTGTGGTGCGAGATCCCGCGGTGCCGCGGGCGTGGGTCGCCTCCTGAGACGCGGAGCGCCGCGATGGAGGTGCCACCAAGGGCATGGGTCGCGTGCAGCGCCTCTGCGGCGGCCACACCGGAATAGCCCCATCGGGTGCCGGTGCCGACATTGCCCGGGCCCTGGGCGACGACGGTGACATCGGCTCCCACGACGAGGCGGGCTGCGAGCAGCCCACTGTGCAGTGACACGGCTTCGTGGTCGCCACCGAAGGCCTGACCCACGGTCAATGTTGATGCGAGCCAGCCGGCCTCCTTGAGTCCGGCCACCGCGCGCGAGAACGCGAGCGGCAGCGCTCCGCCGTCGGTCATGACATAGGCGACCCGGGCGTCCGGGCGCGCGAGACGCACGCCGGCGATGATCGCGGGCACGGCGGAGTGCAGGTCGGCGACGACAACCGGCATCCCATCGATGGAGTCGGCCTCTTGAAGGACGTCGTGGTGAATGCTGTCCTGCTCGTCGACCGCGAGGAACATCTGTTGCTGCGGCGTGTAGCGAGCCTTGACGATGTGTCCGGGGGAGTCCGGGGCGTCGTCCGGGAGACGATCGGGGATGGCCACGATGAACGCCAGGCCACCAGTGCCCAAACCCTTGAGCAGGGCCGAGGCGTTGAGGATCACCCGGTCTCCCGGCTCCGGACGCCCGACCATCGCCGTGTAGGCAAGGCCACGCACCTCGGAACCGGTGTCATCAGCGGAAGCCAGCCTCACGGCATACTCCACCGCTCCCGGCCATTCACGGATCGTCTCGACGACTACGCCCTCGCGCCACTGCATCACGAGGTGCAGGCTATCGAGTAGCGTCGGACAACATGAGCGCAGCGATGGGGCCGGCGGCCAAAACGGAGCGCCTCCTCAACCTCGTGCTCGTTCTCCTCTACACCCGTCGCCCACTGTCCAAGGCGCAGATCCGGGCACTGGTGCCGCAATACGGCGAGACCGCGTCGACAGAGTCCTTTGACCGGATGTTTGAGCGCGACAAGGACGAGCTGCGTGGGCTCGGGGTGCCGCTCGCAACCGAGGAGATCGACCACTTCCACGAGGACGAGCCCGGCTACCGGATCCACCAACGTGACTACGCCCTGCCCGACCTCGAGTTCGAACCCGACGAGCTCGCGGTCCTTGGCCTGGCCAGTCGCAGTTGGGCGCAGGCCTCGATGGCGGGACCCGCAGCACAGGCCCTGCGCAAGCTGCGCGCCGCTGGTGTCGAGCGCGACGAGGGCGCCCTCATCGGCATCGAGCCGCGACTGCGCACGACCGAGCCAGCCTTCGAGGCGGTCAAGGACGCGGTGCTGAGCCGCACGCCCATCACGTTCACGTACCGACGTCCCGAGGGAAGCGAGCCCCAGACGCGCAAGGTGCAGCCGTGGTCGCTCGTCCAGTGGCACGGCCGGTGGTACCTCGCGGGCTACGACCTCGATCGTGAGGACACGCGGGTGTTCCGGTTGTCACGCGTTGACGGTGCGGTTCGCAAAGCGGGTCGTGCTGGTTCCTTCAACGTCCCGGCCGACCACGAGGCACGCATCATGGTCGAGCGCTCCGCACCGCGAGGTCCAGCCCGACCGGCCACGCTGCTCGTCCGGCCCGGAGCCGCCCACAGCCTGCGCCGACGAGCCACGGCGACGTCCGAGACCGACAGCGGCTGGTCGCAGCTGTCCACCGACTTCCACGACGTCGATGGCTTCGCGGCCGAGATCGCGGGCCACGCCGACAACGTGCGAGTCCTCGACCCTCCGGAGCTGCTCGAGCGCGTGCAGACCCAGTTGCGCGCCACGCTCGCCGCGCACGAGGCAGGCGTCTGATGGCCACCGAGACCGCGACCAACCGGCTCGCCCGCCTGCTCACGATGGTGCCGTGGCTCGTCAACCGTCAGGGAATCGAGCTCGAGGAGGCCGCGCGCGGCCTTGACGTCTCCGTCGAGCAGCTCGAGTCCGACCTCAACCTGCTCTTCCTCTGCGGCTACGGGCAGATGCCCGACGAGCTCATCGAGGCCGACTGGGAGGAGGGTCGGGTCTTCGTGGGCAACGCGGACACGATCTCGCGGCCCCTGCGTCTCGGCGTGGATGAGGCAGTGACCCTCATCGTCGGGCTGCGCACCCTGCTCGACGTTCCCGGCCTGACCGAGCGCGACGCCATCGAGCGGGCCCTGGCCAAGCTCGAGGTCGCGTCAGGGACGGCAGCCGAGGCCGCAGCACGCGTGTCCGTGGATCTGGCCGGGGAGCGCGTCGACGACACCACCTTGGCCCGGGCTCGCGAGGGTGTCGAGCAGCACCGCCGCCTCCACCTGACCTATCACGTTCCCGGGCGCGACGAGTCGACCGAACGTGACGTCGACCCGATGCGCGTCATTGCGGCTGACGGGCACTGGTACCTCGAGGGCTACTGCCACCGTGCTGCAGGTGTGCGCGTGTTCCGGCTCGACCGGGTCGAGGACCTGACGGTTCTTGACCAGGACGGGACCCCTCCCGAAGGGGTGGCACCACGCGAGCTCGGTGAGAGCATCTTCAGCCCGGCCAAGGACGACCTTCTCGTGACGGTGCGCCTGCTGCCGGGCGCGCTCTGGGTGAGTGACTACTACCCGATCGAGTCCTCTCAGGATGCCAAGGACGGCTCCCGGACCATCACCCTGCGCACGGCGGACACCGCCTGGATCGAGCGGCTCGTCCTGCGCCTCGGCGGGCACGCGGTCGTCCTGGGCCCGCCTGATCTCACGGAGCGGATTGCCGCTCGTGTCCACGCAGCGTTGGCGCCACAGACTCACGACGTAGACTGATCACAGACCTCTCATCGGAAGAAGGCACAGCCTCATGCGCAACATCGGCGCCCCTGAAATCATCATCATTGCCGTCCTGCTCATCGTCATCTTCGGCTGGAAGCGCCTGCCCGACGCGGCACGCAGCCTCGGGCGCTCGGCCCGGGTCTTCAAGTCCGAGGTCGACGAGATGAAGAGCGACGGCAAGGACAAGAAGCCGTCCGAGACCGTTCCCGGTGAGACGGTGCACCGTGGGACTTCGCCGACGCCGACTGCCACCTCGCCGATCGACGAGAACGCGCCCCGGACGGACAACCAGTCCGGTCCCACGTCCGGTCCCACCGTCTGACCCATTTCTTCGATGCCCCGAGTTGCCAAGCCCGGTCGTCCTCGCCTGCCCCGCCGGCGCGAGCGTGACCCCGAAGGCAAGATGTCTCTCGGCGACCACCTACGTGAGTTCCGTCGACGGGTGGTCATTGCGGCGGCCACTGTTGTCGTGGCGGCCGTTGCGGCAGGTCTGAACTACGAGCGCATCTTCATCTTCTTGGCCGACCCGTTCTACGACTACAAGGACGCGAACCCCCAAAGCAGCATCAGCCTCAACTTCGGCGAAGCGACCTCAGCATTCTCGAACCTCATCACCCTGTCGGTCTTCGTCGGGGTCCTGGCCGCAAGTCCCGTGTGGCTCTACCAACTCTGGGCTTTCGTCGTTCCGGGGCTGACCAAGAAGGAGAAGCGGATCTCGCTGGCGTTCATCGCCGCGACCGTCCCCCTCTTCCTCGGCGGTTGCCTGCTCGCCTATGTCGTGCTGCCCCAGTCGCTGAAGTTGCTCTACGGCTTCTCGCCCGAGGGGACATCCAACATTCAGCAGGTCTCGGCCTACTTCTCGTTCGTCACCCGCTTCATCCTGGTTTTCGGTGGCGGCTTTCTCTTCCCAGTCTTCCTCGTGGCCTTCAACGCCGTAGGGATCCTCTCCGCCGAGAAGATGATCCGTGGGTGGCGGGTGGCGGTCGTGCTCATCTTTGTCTTCGCTGCGGTTGCCACCCCCACGGCCGACCCGATGACGATGTTCCTCCTCGCAGCTCCGCTGATGCTGCTCTACTTCGTCGCCTATGGCATCGCCAAACTCATCGACCGGAGGCGCGCCAAGAGTCGCCCCGACTGGTTGGAGACGTCTGACGACGAGGCCTCGGCCCTGTGACCGATCGCGCGCGCGAGCGCGTCGGGCTCGTCATCAATCCAACGGCGGGCAAGAACACCGGCGCTCGTATCGGGCGGGAGGCAGCATCTCTGCTGGCGGCCGCAGGTCACGAGATCGTCGACCTGTCCGCGATGGACGGAGCCCACGCCATCGAGCGGGGCCGCGCTGCCATCGCCGCCCGGACCATCGACTGCATCGTGGTGGCCGGAGGAGACGGCATGGTCCACCTCGGCGTCAACCTCATCGCGGGCACCGACGTGCCGCTCGGCATCATCGCCGCGGGGACGGGCAACGACAACGCGCGTGAACTCGGGCTCCCTGTCCGCGACGCCGCCAAGGCGGTCGAGCGCATCACCCACGGGGCGACTCGACGAATCGACGCCGTTCGCCACGTCACGCCTCATGGTGACGAGCGCTGGTTCCTCGGTGTCCTGGCCGCGGGCTTCGACGCCGTCGTCAACGAGCGGGCCAACGGCTGGAATTGGCCCAAGGGACAGATGCGCTACAACCTCGCGATCGCGCGTGAGCTCGGGGTCTTCAAGCCCATTCCCTATGTCGTCGAGATCGACGGAGTCCGCCACGAGACAAAGGCGATGCTCGTCGCGGTCGCCAACGGACCGGCATACGGAGGCGGCATGAAAGTCGTCCCCAGCGCCGAGTTCGACGACGGACTGCTCGACGTCCTCATCCTCCACGAGGTCTCGATCCCCACCCTGCTGCGTGTCTTCCCCAAGGTCTTCAAGGGGGCCCACGTTGATCACCCCGCCGTCGAAATCATCCGCGGACGTCACGTGCGACTCGAGGCCAAGGGGATCGTGGCCTACGCCGATGGCGAGCGCTTCGAACCGCTGCCGCTCGAGTGCGAGGTCGTCCCGGGAGCGGTCACCATCCTGACGTAGCCTGAGCGACATGAGCGGGCCAACGATTGAGTCCACCTCACACCTCGCGGCGTTCACGGCCGCGCTGAATTTCCCACTGGACGACTTCCAGGTGCAGGGGTGCGAGGCCGTCGAAGCGGGCAAGGGTGTTCTCGTCGCGGCACCGACCGGCGCGGGCAAGACGATCGTCGGCGAGTTCGCTGTGCACATGGCGCTGGCAACAGGGCGCAAGGCGTTCTACACGACGCCCATCAAGGCGCTCTCGAACCAGAAGTACCACGACCTCGTGGCCGTGCACGGCGCCGACAAGGTCGGTCTGCTCACCGGTGACTCCTCCGTCAATGGCGAGGCTCCCGTGGTCGTCATGACGACCGAGGTGCTTCGCAACATGGTGTATGCCGGCAGCCGCACCTTGCAGGGACTGGGCTTCGTCGTCATGGACGAGGTGCACTACCTCGCCGACCGCTTCCGTGGCGCCGTCTGGGAAGAGGTGATCATCCACCTGCCCGAGTCGGTGCAGGTCATCTCGCTGTCGGCGACGGTGAGCAACGCCGAGGAATTCGGTGATTGGCTCGCCGAGGTCCGTGGCAACCACGCGGTCGTCGTCTCGGAGCACCGCCCGGTCCCGCTCTGGCAGCACATGCTGGTGGGCAACTCGATGTTTGATCTCTTCGTCGACGGGACGTCTGAGCCGGATGCTGACGGGGCGTCGGCGCGGGTCAGCCCCGACCTGGTCCAGGCCATCCGTGGCGCCGAGCAGCATCGGGCTGACGGCTGGGTGCGGGGGAGCACACGCGACAAGGGGCGCGGGCCCGAGCGCACGCGCGACCACGGACGAGAACAGCCCCGCGACCACAACCGCGATCATGGCCGCGGTCCGGGGCGGGGTGGCGCCGGGTCCGGTTCAGCTGGCCCGGGTGGGCGCGGCGATCGAGGCTTTGCGCGGGGCGCACGCCCGGGTGGGGGAGCGACAAGGGCCGAGGTCATCGCCCAGCTCGACCGCGACGGCCTCCTGCCGGCCATCACGTTCATCTTCAGCCGCATGGGGTGTGAGGGCGCCGTCGGGCAGCTGTTGTCCTCCGACACTCGGCTCATCCCTCAGGGCGAGGGCGATCGGATCCGTCGTCACGTCGAGGAACGCATGGGTTCGCTGGCCGAGGAGGACCTCGGGATCCTGGGCTACTTCGACTTCGTCGAGGGTCTGTCGCGCGGCTTCGCCTGCCACCACGCCGGGATGCTGCCGCTGTTCCGCGAGATCGTTGAAGAGCTGTTCACCGCCGGTCGCATCCGCGCCGTCTTCGCCACCGAGACCCTCGCGCTGGGCATCAACATGCCGGCCCGAACCGTGGTCCTCGAGAAGCTGGTGAAGTTCAACGGTGAGACCCACGCCGACATCACCCCGGCCGAATACACCCAGCTCACCGGCCGCGCCGGTCGTCGCGGCATCGACATCGAGGGCCACGCAGTCGTCCAGTGGAGCCGGGGCCTCGACCCACTCGCTGTGGGCGGTCTGGCCTCGACACGCACCTATCCGTTGCGGTCGAGCTTCAAGCCGACCTACAACATGGCCGTCAACCTCGTCGCCCAGGTTGGCCGACAGGTGGCCCGCGACATCCTGGAGACGTCGTTCGCGCAGTTCCAGGCCGACCGCGCCGTCGTGGGAATGGCCACCAAGGTCCGTCGCAATGACGAGGCCCTCGAGGGTTATGCCGAGTCGATGCACTGCGATCTCGGCGACTTCCGCGAGTACGCCGAACTACGACGAGCCATTGCCGACGCCGAGAAGGACGGCGTGCGCAAGCGGTCTGCCGGCCGCAAGGCCGAGGCCGCGGTCAGTCTTGAGAAGCTCAAGATGGGCGACGTCATCAAAGTGCCTGCGGGCCGGCGCTCCGGCTGGGCCGTGGTCGTGCAGACCGCGAGGACCGGCAAGGGCGCGCCCAGCGGTCCGGGTGTCGTCACCGAGGACCGACAGTTCCGGCGGCTCACGCTGGTTGACGTCCCGGAGCCGGTCGAGGCATTGGCGTCGATCACCGTGCCCAAGCATTTCAACCCCAAGTCGCCCAAGGCTCGGCGCGACCTCGCGACGACCATGCGCATCGCCGTGCCACACGACTCACCACCCAAACGGTCCAAGGAAGTGGCGCAGGAGCGGGCGCAGGAGAACGATCGCATTGCCTTCCTGCGCACCGAGCTCAAGGCGCACCCTTGCCACCAGTGCCCCGACCGCGAGGACCACGCGCGATGGGCCGAGCGCTGGCACCGCCTGAAGCGCGAGACGTCGGGGCTGAAGCGCAAGGTTGAGGGTCGCACCAACTCCGTCGCACGCGTCTTCGACCGCATCTGCACGGTCCTCACGCAACTGGGCTATCTCGAGGACGACATCGTCACCGAGCGAGGTGAGCGGCTACGACGCCTCTACACCGAGCGCGACCTGCTGGCGGCGGAGTGCCTGCGCCATGACGTGTGGAAGCGGCTCGATGCGCCCGGGCTCGCTGCGTGCGTGTCCACCCTCGTCCACGAGCCGCGCCATGAGCAGGCCGATCCGTCACCCAAGATGCCCAATGACGAGGTGGCCGCTGCCATCACCGAGATGCAGCGGCGGTGGAGCGAACTCGACGATCTCGAGGGCGATCACGGTCTCGAGACGACCTCGGCCCCCGATGGCGGCATGGCCTGGATGGTCCACCGGTGGGCGAGTGGCGAGCGACTCGACGTGGTGCTGCGAGGGAACGACATGGCCGCTGGCGACTTCGTGCGGCGGTGCAAGCAGATCGTTGACCTGCTCGGCCAGATTGCCGACGCGGCACCTGACACTGAGCTGAGGCGCACGGCCCGCAAGGCCATTGATGGCGTCCGACGCGGTGTCGTCTCGGCCGACCGCCTGGATTGAGCACGCGATGCCCCTGGATCTCGTCACCCTCGTGGTCGACGACTACGACGAAGCACTGCGGTTCTTCACGGAGGCTCTCGACTTCGAGGTTGCGGAGGACGTGCCGTCGCTCACAACGGATGGCCGGCCAAAACGTTGGGTCGTCGTCCGGCCCCGGGATGGAGGGGCAGGCATCCTGCTGGCCCGAGCCGATGGCGAGCGGCAAGAGCGGATCGTCGGAGACCAGTGGGCCGGTCGCGTCGGGTTGTTCCTGCGTGTCACCGATCTCGACCGCACGTTGGGCCGGGCCGTTGAGGCAGGCTGTGCCGTCATTCGTCCTCGTCGACACGAGGCGTACGGTGAGGTCGTCGTCGTGCGGGATCCGTGGGGCAACCACTGGGACCTGCTCGGCCCTCAAGAGGTCTGAGCCGCCTGAAGTTGAAGGGCTGAGGGCTCAGGGGATCTGGAAGGCCGCCAGGACGCGGTTGATCGGGTTCGTGATGCCGTAGGTCGAGGCGAGCTCGCTCAGCAGACGTGTGTCGGCCACTGCCGTCGGCAGCACGATGTCGACATCCGCGACCGGTGCATCGCGGGCGACGCGCACCACGCGCGGTGCGACATCGAGGTATGCCGCGGCGGCCTCGAGATTGGTGCGCCGGGCACCCTTGATGGCTGGGTCACCGTCGGCCACCGCCTTGCGCAGTCCGTCCAGGGACCCGTATGCCGCGATGAGTTGGGCGGCGGTCTTGTCACCGATGCCCTTGACGCCCGGGAGCCCGTCGCTGGAGTCTCCGCGCAGGATCGACATGTCGAGATAGGCGTCACCGCTGGGCACGGAGTACTTCTCCTGCAAATAGGTCTCGGTGCCCTGATCCGGCTCTCGCACACCGCCTTTGCCGGTGTAGAGGACCCGCACCTCGTTGGCGTCATCGATGAGTTGCAGGAGGTCGCGATCGCCGGTGACGACGTCGATGGCCTTCGTGCCGCGGTGTCGTTCGACGAGGGTGCCAATGACGTCGTCGGCCTCGAACCCGGGCGCCCCGAGGCGCGCGATGCCCAGGGCGGCCAAGGCATCGCGGATGAGCGGCACCTGCGGACTGAGGTCGTCAGGTGACTCCTCGACGACATCACTGCCTTCAGTGAGTCGATGCGTCTTGTAGGTCGGGATGAGGTCGACCCGGAACTGTGGGCGCCAGTCGTCGTCCCAGCAGGCGACGAGGTGCGTCGGCTTGTGGGTGTTGACCAGCGTCGCGATCATGTCGAGGAACCCGCGCAGCGCATTGGTCGGCGTCTCGTCGGTCGAGGTGCGCTGATCCGGCACTCCGAAGAACGCTCGGAAATAGAGCGAGGCGGAGTCGAGGAGAAGCAGCCGTTCCGTCGTCATGACCGCCAGCCTAGTTGTGACGCGACCACTCAGAACGACCCGACGAGGTTCCCGATCACGAAAAGTGCGCCGGCGGCGAGCAGCAGGACAGCAAGCACAACATCCCACACCGTGCGGGGTGAGCCGCGCCCGATCCGAGTAGCCCGGACGGCCAGCGTCAGGGCCACGAGGAGGAAGGTCCCCGGAGCCAGGATGATGATTCCGGCGAAGGCCGCGAGATCGTTTGGTGTGAGCGTGCAACCGAAACCGAGGCCCTCGCACTGTCCTCCTGGATTCGTGCTGGGCGCGAGGGTGAACCACAGCGCCCACGCCGCCCACATAGCCACGAGAACGACGAAGACGATGAGCGAACCGCGTGGACGGGGCCGTGACGGGGCCGCAGAAGTCATGGGGACATGATGGCGGGAGTGCTCAGGCGAGTGCATGAGTAGGTGGGCTCAGTGAGACCCATCCGGCCATTTGCCTCTGGCACGTCTAGGCTCTCGGACGTGGAGGACCTGGACCGCAAGATCGTTGAGCAGTTGTCGACCGATGGTCGGATGAGCTACACCGACCTCGGGCGCGCCCTCGGGATGTCGACCTCCGCCGTGCACCAACGCGTGCGCCGCCTCGAGACGCGTGGCGTGATCAAGGGCTACACCGCCCGGGTCGACCACGCCGCAGTCGGAGTGGCCATCACAGCATTCATCTCGATCGCCCCGCTCGACCCGACCGCGCCCGATGACATCCCCGATCACCTGCGCGACATCGCGGCGATCGAGGAGTGCCACTCCGTGGCGGGTGACATGAACTACATCCTCAAGGTGCGCGTGGCCACACCACTCGAGCTCGAGCTGTTGCTCGCTCGGATCCGGGCAGCGGCAAACGTTTCGAGCAAGACGACGGTCGTCCTCTCCACCCCCTGGGAGTAGTCCACCGCACCGTCTGTGGAAAAGCCTGCGGCGGAATCTCCACTTTTCGGCACGATCCCGTCATGACCTTCGATGACCTGCCCAAGAACTTCCGCGAACTCTCCGTCGACGACCCGATCCTGCGAGCCGATGCCATCGACCTCTTCGTCGGGCTGCATGACCGCGAGGAGGGCTGCTTCGCGATCGTGCTCCTCGATGAGGAGCACCGGGTCGCCCAACCGGTCCTCATCACCGAAATGGGTGACGCTGACCCAGCCGCCCTGACAGCGCCCGTGCGAGCCCTCCTGACCGAGGTCCGTCCGCCAGCCATCGTGAGCGCTCTGGGGAGGCGAGGATCTCCGTTGTTCACCGACACCGACCGTGCCTGCCATCAACTGCTGGTCGACGTGTGCCGCGAACTGCAGATCGAACTCATCGGCGCCTACGTCGCCACCGAGAACCTGATCCGCGAGATGCCGGACCACCTGCGCATGGCGTCCTAGCTAGCGCGCGATCGGTCCGTGGCTCGCCTGCGTCACCGTGACGAGAGCCTCGGGGGAGAGCTCGATGTCGAGACCGCGGCGCCCGCCGGACACGAGAATCGTCTCGTGCTCGAAGGCTGAGACATCGACCACCGTCGGGAGCAATCGCTTCTGTCCCACGGGTGAGATCCCTCCGAGCACATAGCCCGAGCTGCGCTCTGCCGCAACGGGATCCGCCATGGCGACCTTCTTCACGCCCAAGGTGGACGCCATCGCCTTGAGGTCCAGGGTCCGATCCACCGGCACGATGCCGACTGCCAATCCGGTGCCGGTGGAGACGAGCAACGTCTTGAACACGCGGGCCGGCTCGACACCCAGGGCCTGCGCGGCCTCGAGCCCAAAGGACTCCGCCGCAGGGTCGTGCTGGTAGGCCCGGACGGCATACACAATCTTTGCCTTGGTCAGCGCAACGGTTGCCGGCGTGCCAACCGAACCGCCGCGAACCTTCCGTTCCATGACAGGCGAGTATGCCGTGTCGTCACTCCTTGGTGGTGAAGATGCGGATCAGGGCGGCCGCACCGGAAAGGGCCACGACCACGAGCCCATAGATCGTGGCAGTCGTCTCCAAGCCCAATCGGGGAGCAGCGAAACCAGCAGCCACCGCCGGCAGACCGAAGGCGAGATAGCTGACGACGAAGACGCTGGAGAAGAGCTCACCGCGCTGCTCGGGCCCGACTGTCGGCGAGATCGAGCGCATGATGCCCAGGAACGATGTCCCGAAGCCCGAGCCGGCCACGATCGCGGCGAGCAAGAATCCGGTGAGCGACTCAGTGCGCAACGCCACGAGGGTGAGCAGGGTCCCGAGGGCAAGCATCGCGGTGCCGTAGATCGTGATCTGTCGGGGGGTGCGGTTGCGGAAGAGGTACGAGCTGAGCGCACCGGTTCCGGTGAGCACCGCGACCACGGATCCCTGGGCGAGGTGAGTGCGACCACCCAGGAGCTGCCCGACGATGGGCGCCCCCAACGACAGGTAGAGACCACCCGTGGCCCAGCCTGCGAACAGAGCCGGTGCGCTGCGTTGGAAGGCCGGACGCGCTGCGGCGGGGATGCCCACCCGCGGCCGAAGCGAACGACGCCAACCCTCGTGTCGCGGGGACGTCTCGGGGAGCGCCAGAACGGCAAGGGCCATGAGGACATAGACGCCGGTGAGTGACGCGAAGACGATGGTCAGGGCGTGTGTGGCGCTCGCGTCAAGCACCAGACCGCCGATGAGCGCGCCGGCGGCCAAGCCGCCAAGCGGTGTCACGCTGTTGAGCGTGGCTGCCAAGCCGGGGCGCGAGACGGGTTCGAGGTCGGTGACCGCTGCCGTCATCGTCGACATGAGCAGTCCGGCGGCCAGACCCTGGACGGCACGCGAGATGAGGAGCATGGCGACGCTGTCGGCATGCCAGAAGCCCACCATGCTCACGGCGAGGATGCTGAAACCAGCAGCCAGCACGGGGCGACGCCCAATATGGTCGGAGAGCGATCCAGTGATGAGCAGGGTCGCGAGCAGCGCCAGGGCATAGACACCGAAAATCGTGGTCATGGTGCCAGCAGAGAAGCCGAGCTCGGCCTGAAGCACCGGATAGAACGGCGACGGAGCACTCGCACCGACCATGAGCGCCACGACCGAGACGAGCGCCAGCGCGAAACCGGAACTGCGACCCAGGCGGCGTGTGCTGTCCGACTCGAGCGTCGGTGGCGTCGACGGCGTCGGCTCCGTGGTCGCTCCTTTGCTGGTCGGGATGCTGCTGGTCACGCTCATGACGGGCCTCTCGGACGAAAACACGGTTCGAAAGTTATCGAACTATGGATTCGGACTCGGCATTCCCGATTCCCACGATTTGGTTCGATTATTATCGAACCATGCCCACGAACCAGGTGCTGCCCCATCCAGACATGAAGGACGTCGCACTCACCGACGTCCTCTTCGCCCTGAGCGACCCGGGCCGGCTGCAGATCGTCCAGGATCTGGCCGGCGGCCCGCTGGAGATGGCTCAGTGTGGGGCGACGAACCCGGCCCTGCCGAAGTCGACGAAGTCGCACCTCATGAAGGTGCTGCGTGAAGCCGGTGTCGTTCGCAATGAGCCGCAGGGCCGAGGACGACTGGTGTCACTACGCCGCGACGAACTCGATGGGGCTTTCCCGGGGCTGCTCGACAGCGTCCTGAACGCGCCGAAGGCCTGACCCTCAAGTCGAGGATCAGGCCTTCCGACTCTGCAGAACGTCAGGTGAGGTCGCGCACCGAGGCGTCACGACTCGCGGTCGCACCTGCCATCGCTGCGGCATGAACCTGATCGACGTCGGTGTTGGAGCTCCACCACTGCTGGCCGGCTTCGGGCAGCGTGTAGATCGGGTCGTAGTAGACGTACTCGCGAGAGAGCGCCTGCTCGTCCGCTCCCTCGATCGACGTGCGGTAGTTCTTGCGCCAGAACGACATGCCCTTGTCACGGTCATAGGTGTCGACCTGGTGCACCCAGCGCTTGCCGACGTACGGCACGTCGCACACGATGCGAGGGGTGGCGAAGCCGGGGAGATAGCCCATGATCGAGTGCTGCAGGTGCTGCGCCTCGTGGAGCGCGAGGCGCCAGTGCTCCGAGAACGGGATCATGTCGCACATGTAGAAGTAATACGGCGTGATCATCGCTTCGTCCTGCAGCGCGAAGCACAGGTCGAGCAGGTCCTCGCTCGTGTCGTTGATGCCGCGCATGAGGACGCCCTGGTTGCGGACGTCACGCACGCCGGCCTCGAGCATCGCCTTGGACGCCTCGGCCACGAGCGGGGTCACGGACTGTGCGTGATTGACGTGAGTGTGGATCGCCAGGGAGACCCCACGCGAACGCGCCAAGGCAGAGACGCGAGCCACGCCCTCGACGACGTCGGGCTGCAGCCAGTGCTGCGGCAGACCCATGAGCGCCTTGGTCGCGAGGCGGATGTCGCGGATGTTGTCGATGCGCATCAGCTTGTCGAGGAAACCTTCGAGGTTCTTCCACGGCATGTTGGCGACATCGCCGCCGGAGACGACGACGTCGCGCACCTGCGGGGTGCGCTGGAGGTAGTCGAGCATCGCGGCGTGGCGGTCCACCGGCTTGCCGGCAAGCTTGAGCTTGACGATCTGAGCCGTCGAGTTGCCGACGAGGTCCATCCGCGTGCAGTGGCCGCAATACTGCGGGCACGTCGGCAGCATCTCGGCAAGCACCTTGGTGGGGTAGCGGTGGGTCAGGCCCTCGACCGCCCACATGTCGTGCTCATGGAGGCTGTCGCGCGCCGCGAACGGGTGCGAGGCCCAGTCGCTGCGACGGTCACTGAACACGGGGAGCATGTAGCGGCGCACCGGGTCGGCGAGGAACGCCTGCGTGAACGCGGCGCCGGCGGTCGGCATCGAGCCCTCGGCCCACGACATCTCGCTGACCATCGTGTTGAGCATCTGCGGGGGGACGAGCATCGACATCGTGGCCCGCTCGACCTGGTCCCGCTCGAGGTCGCCATAGAACTCGTCGGTGAGGAGGTCGCCCATGAGCTCCCGCAGTTGAGCGACGTTCTTGACGCAGTGGGCGCGCTGCCACTGGGCGCTGGCCCACTCGTCCTTGGTGACCGCACGCCACCCGGGAAAGCGGGTCCAGTCGGGTTCGACGAGCTCGCGACGCCGGTAGACGTAGGGCTGCTCGATGTTTGTCGTCATGCATGCGAGGATACGGATAGACGGCTCGTAAGTCACCTTCATCCCCGCAATATTTGCTGCCTCGTGTTGTCAGACAGGAGAACTTCCCGTGCCTCAGAAGCCATCGGTGAGCACGACGAGCTCGCCCCTCGGCGTCCACCGCGTCCTCGAGCCGCTCGGCGAGTCGCTGCCGCAGTCCGCGCGTGTCCTCGACGCCCGACCCGAGATCTGGCCCGACGAGGTCCGCATCGACATCGAGACCCTCAACCTCGACGCGGCGTCCTACCGACAGCTCCACGACAAGCACGCCGGAGACGGCGCGGCCATCCGCTCGGAGGTTCTCGCCATCGTGGGGGAGCGCGGCAAGATGCAGAACCCCGTCACCGGCAGTGGCGGAATGCTCATCGGCACCGTCGCCGAAGCCGGCCCCGAGTCCACCCTCGGTCTCACCGCGGGCGACCGCGTTGCCACCCTTGTCTCCCTGTCGCTCACGCCGCTCGCCATCACCGATGAGCTGGAGCATTGGGACGGACTGGGGGAGCGGGTCCCTGCCTCCGGTCACGCGATCCTCTTCGGCCGCTCCATCGCGGCGAAGCTCCCTGACGACCTCTCGCCCGAGCTTGCGTTGATGGTCATGGATGTCTGCGGCGCACCTGCGCTCGTCGCCCGGACGATCAGCGGGTATGCCGGCCGTTCCACTCACGTCCCGAACTCGCCAAATCCGCCCCTCCGGGACACGACCCTCGTCCCGCGGGAGGGGAATTGGCGAGTTGGGGACGAAGTGGTGGGGCCGTCCGTAGTCGTGCTCGGGGGCGCAGGCAAGTCCGGGTCGCTCTCGCTCGCTGCCGCGGCGGACGCAGGCGCCACCCGCCGAGTTGCTGTCGTGCGCGACGCCGCCGAGGCGGATCTCCTCGACGGCACCGGCCTCGCGACCCACGTCGTCATCGCCGACGCGCGCAACCCGATCGGGCTCACCGAGGCCATCGCGGCCGTGGGTGGCCCGGCCGACCTCACCGTCGTCTGCGTCGATGTGACCGGCTGCGAGCAGCCCGCGATCCTCGCGACGGCCGAAGGCGGCACCGTCATCTTCTTCTCGATGGCGACGAACTTCGCCGCGGCCGCCCTCGGGGCAGAAGGCCTGGCTGCCGACGTGACCATGCTGGTTGGCAACGGCTACGTTCCGGGTCACGCGGCATACGCGCTGGAACTCATTCGCGGCAACGATGCGGTGCGCGAACTCTTCGAAAGCCGACTCGAAGCACACTGACGGTGTGACTTCCGGGGGCGAGCGGACATTTCGAGGTGTGGATGACCTCGAAGATCTCTTCCGTGAGCACGCGGACCGGATTCATGCCTATGCGCGACGACACGTCGGGCCCGACTCGGCCGACGACGTCGTGTCCGAGACGTTCCTGGTGGCGTGGCGTCGTCGAGAGGTGCTGCCCGACCGTGTCCTGCCCTGGCTGATCGTCACGGCACGGCACATCATCGCCAACCAGCGACGGTCGGGCAGGCGCGCAGACCAGTTGTGGCTCAGCGCTGTTCGTGACCTCTGGCAGGCGCCACAGGCTATGTCTCCTGACGAGGCCATGGTCGAACGCGAGCGCCATCTGGAAGCGTTGGCGACGTGCACCCGACCGGAGCGCGAAGCGCTGCTCCTGGTTGCGTGGGATGGGCTCACCCTCGCCGAGGCCGCGGCTGTCGCAGGTTGTTCGGTTCGCGCCTTCACGGTGCGGCTCAGTCGAGCTCGCGGACGGATGCGGGCCGCCATCGGTGAGGACGACTCGACGCAGCCTGCCCCTCTTCTCGCCATCGTCCAGGAGTTGTCATGACACACATCCTCGAAGTGCGACGTCCCACTCCAGAGTCGATCGAAGACCTCTGGGGCGCCGACCGCAAGGCCGCAACCCTGACCTCACTCCTTCGCTCTGCGGAGGCTGCGGAGATGGATGCCGAGGGAGGCGTCGCTTCGTTGACTTCGCTCTTCGGGGCCGCAGAGCCCGCAGCTCCCAAGAGGAGCCGGCTTCCCTCTCGACGTCTGGGCCTTCGGCGTGCGGCGCTTCTCTCCGGAGCTGCGGCCTTGCTCGCGGCAACTGTCGTCGTGTCCCCGGCGCTGATCGGATCCGAGTCGACCTCAGCGACTGCGGCGATCGAACCGCTCGTCGTCATTGCGGAGAACGCTGACCCAGTCGTCATCCCCGATAGCTCGTTCCTTCATGTCGTGACCGTGGAGAAGCTCGGCGAGGCGCCCCGCACCATGGAAAGTTGGATGAGCTCCGAGGGTCACCTGTGGCGTCGCGACTCATTTCCCAACGGGGAGGTTCGACTCAACGACTTCGGCGTTCAGGACGGGCCTTTTGTCGACGGGCCGAGCCCGATGGATGCGACGGCATTCCCAGATGAACCGAAAGCCCTTCAGTCACTGCTCCGGGAAAAAGTCAGTAGGTCCAGTTCGGAGAACGAGGCCGTTTTCGTCGCCATCGGCGACCTGGCTCGCAGTGGTCTTCTGCCACCCAAGGTTCGCGCTGCTTCGCTGGAGGTGATCGCGGCCCTGCCCGAAGTCAGGGCAACCAAGACGGTTGTGGGGGGCCGGCCGATGGTCCGCGTGGACTTTGCGGACAATTCCATTCGCAAGGACCAGGTCTTCACGTTGGTGTTCGACGGCACGACGGCCGAGCTCGTCGAGGAAAGCGGAACGTTCCGCGGGGTCACGGACACGCGTGTGGTCATCACCCGCCGTGAGGTCGTCTCGGCGATGCCTCCTGGCCTGGCTGAACAAGCTGCTGCAGAGGAGATGGAACGAAACGAGTGGCTCAGGAACTGCAACGGCTCGATCCCCACCCCTGCTCATTTCGACTGCGCAACGGTGCCCAAGACCTTGCAGTAGGTGGGCGGTCTGACCCCTCGGTTTGATCAGTCGAGTTCAGGCTGCCGAAGTCCACTCGATGCGGTGATCGCCTGACCCGGCCGTCAGGAACTCGAGCAGCCGCTCACCTTCGACGTCGACCTCGGCGCCGGCCTCGGCGCGGGTGAGCCCGCCCAGAGGTGAGATGACGAGCACGGTGGACGTGGTGTCGGCGCGCGTCGTCCAGGTCGCGCGTACCCGGCCGTCGACCAAGAGGTAGCGCGCACCCATGATGCTCAGGCCCTTGTCGGCGTCGTCGATGATCCGGGAGCGGTCATCGAAGCCGAGGACTGCGTTGTCGAAGGATGGCAGGAACCGTGGGGGAGCGGGAGTCTTCGGATCCGGCAGCGTCCCATCGGGGACGTCGAGCAGGAGCCGTCCCCGCTCGTCGCGGAACGTGACGAGGTCGGGCATGAGTGACGTCACCGCAGCGGGCAACCCGGTCAGCCCCGACCACGATCGGATGTCAGCCGTGGCGGCCGGGCCGTAGGCGCGCAGATAGCGCAACACCAACATCTCGGCATCAACGGCGCCAGGTTCCCCGACGTCGGGGATCGGCCGTTCGAGCCACGATGTGATGAGCGTGTTGTGAGCGGGTCCCTGCTCGCGCCACAGCCCGCGCGGTGGCACCTGGAGCAACGGCACAAGTGAGCTGATCGCGTCGCCGAGGTCCCGGGCCGCAGCATCTGGCCATTGATCGGTCAGTGCTCGTCCGGCATCGGGCAGCTGCCTCGGGTCACCCTCGAACAGTGGAGTGGCGGCATCCCTGAGGTCCGCCTCGTCGACGCCGACGAGGCGTGAGCGCAGCACCGACCGCATCCGTTGCTCGAGCATCGGTTGATGCAGCGCTCGCAGACCCAGGCAGTCAGCGGCGCTGAGCAGGTGGATGGTGCGACGCATCATCAGGGTCCGGACGACCTGCCGGCTGTCGAGCAGCTCACTCGCCGCCACGGGGTCGAAGTCGAGGAGCCTCGAGAAGAGTCCGACGTAGGGCTCCTGCGGCTCCTGCGCCTGCAGCCCGACCAGGTGCTCGGTGGCCGTGACCACATCCAGGGGTGAGCGTTGGAGGAGCAGGTTGCGGGCGAGCAGCGCCCGGTTGAGTTCCCGTTGCCCCAGCGTTCTCATGGGCACGACTCTAGGAAGTCACGCTGACACCGGGGCACGAACGACCTCAGCCCGCTCGACGGAGGGAGGATTTCCGGTCCAGCGTGTGCTGGGCCGAAAGTCCTCCCTCTCACTGTTAGATTTGCCGCGTGTCTTCGCGTACCTCACCCCTTCTCGAGCTCGACAGAGCCGATGTCCGTCGTGCCCGCACCCTCGCCCGCAAGGTCGGCAAGCCGGTGGTCGACATCACCAGCCGTCACACGACCGTCTCGGTCGAGCGGGCCACCCTGCGGCTCGCCGGCCTTGCTGGCGCCGACCATGAGCGGGTCCCGTGGGTCAACCATCTCGTTGACGCCGTCCGCGAGAGCGCCGGCCTCGAACACGGTGTGACGCTCCCCGTCTGGGACGCCTTGCGCCGCGGCGCCGCCCCCGACCTGCTGACTCTTGCGCAGATGGCGAGCAGCCGGTCCGTCGACTTCCGCGTCCCCGAGGGCAAGGACGCCACAGCGGTAGCCAAGCAGTCACGCACTGCGGTGGCACGCGGCATACGCATCATGGACTCACAGCGCAAAGCGCGCGAACGGCTCATCAAGCGCCACGGGGACCCCAAGCAGCGGCCGTGGATCTATCTCATCGTCGCCACCGGCGACATCTATGAGGACATCCCGCAGGCTCAGGCCGCTGCCCGCGAGGGCGCCGACGTCATCGCGGTCATCCGCTCCACTGGGCAGAGCCTGCTGGACTACGTGCCGGAGGGGGCAACGCGCGAGGGCTATGCCGGGACCTACGCCACCCAGGAGAACTTCCGGCTCATGCGGGCCGCGCTCGACGAGACGAGCAAAGAGGTCGGTCGCTACATCCGGCTGACCAACTACGCGTCCGGGCTGTGCATGCCCGAGATCGCGGCGCTCGCGGGCATGGAGCGGCTCGACATGATGCTCAACGACTCCATGTACGGCATCCTCTTCCGCGACATCAACCCGATCAGAACCTTTGTGGATCAGCGGTTTTCGCGTCAGGTGCACGCGCGCGCCGGAATCATCATCAACACCGGCGAGGACAACTACCTCACGACGAGCGACGCCGTCGAGGCCGCGCACACGGTCACGGTGAGCCAGCTCCTCAACGAGTACTTCGCCAAGGAGGCCGGGCTCGAGGACTGGCAACTCGGGCTCGGGCACGCCTTCGAGATCAACCCCGACCTGCCCGACTCGTTCCGGATGGAACTCGCCCACGCATTGCTCGCCCGCACCCTCTTCCCGGACGCGCCGCTGAAGTGGATGCCGCCGACCAAGCACATGACCGGCGACGTGTTCAAGGGCAACCTGCTCGACGGATTCTTCAACCTCGCGGGCGCCCTCACCGGCCAGAGCATCCTGCTCGTCGGGATGATGACCGAGGCGGTCGTCACGCCGTGGATCTCGGATCGCGACATCGCGCTCCAGAACGTCCGCTACGTCCTCAACGCGGCCGGTGGGCTCACCGAGGACTTCCACCCGCCACGCGACGGGTTCATCCAGACGCGTGCCCGCCACGTGCTCGGCGAGGCCATCGACCTGCTCCAGCAGATCACCGACGAGCCCGGCAAGGCACCGCTTCTCGAGGCGATCGCTCACGGCACCTTCGGCGAGATGAAGCGGCCCGCCACGGCTGGCAAGGGCCTCGACGGTGTCATCGTTCGCGCCCCCGAATACGACAACCCCGCCATCACCCTCCTCGAGACAGGAGCCACCCGATGAGCGTCACCGACATGCCCACGACCCCCTCGGTCATCCGGCCCTATGGCGACCAGACCGGCGACGGGATGGTGCAGGTCTCCTTCACCCTGCCGATGGCCAACGGCAAACGCGCCGACGGAGCCGCCCTCCAGCTCGCCGGCAAGATGGGCATCGAGCCGGCGATCGTCGTGCACAGCAAGCCCATTGGCGACGGCTTCACCTTCTTTGTCGTCTACGGGTCGGTGAAGCACCTTGTCGAGCCCGACCTGGTCGAGGTCATCGAGCGCGAATTCCCTTTGCTGTCAGGCAAAGAGATCAACACCGCGATCAAGCGGCACTTGCGCCGCAAGCTCGTCGTCGTGGGGGCCTGCATCGGCACCGACGCCCACACCGTCGGCATCGACGCCATCCTCAACATCAAGGGCTTCGCGGGGGAGAAGGGCCTCGAGTACCACCGCGAGATCAAGGTCGTGAACCTGGGCGCGCAGGTCCTCATCCCCGAGCTCGTCGAACGCGCCCGTGAGGAGAGGGCCGATGCCGTCCTGGTGAGCCAGGTCGTCACCCAGCGCGACGCCCACATCCACAACACGACAGCGATGTCGGCCGCGTTCCGCGAGGCATTCCCCGCAGGCAAGGTGCCGCTGCTCGTTGTCGGCGGGCCGCGGTTCGAGGAGGGCTCGGCGGGGAACCTGGGCGTCGACCGGATCTTCGGCCGCGGCACCACACCCGGCGAAGTCGCGAGCTACCTCGTCCACGCCCTCGTCGCGCAGGGCCCCGCCGATCGCCAGAGCAAGGGAGCATGAACACCATGACCGAGACCGCCGCTGGCATTCCCACGGGCACCACGGTGCTCCACCGCCGCTACGTGCCTTACAGCCACGCGCACTACGCCGGCAACCTCGTCGACGGCGCCTACTCGCTTGCCGCGTTTGGTGACGTGGCCACCGAGATGTGCATCGTCACCGACGGCGACGAAGGGCTGTTCGCGTCCTACAGCGACGTGCAGTTCCTCGCTCCCGTCCGCGCCGGCGACTGCATCGAGATCGAGGCCACCCTTGTCCGCGTGGGCACGCGCAGCCGCGAGATGGAGTTCGCCGTGCGCGTCGTGGCCCGGGGCAACCCCGAGCGTGGAGAGTCTGCAGCCGACGTCCTCGAGCCGCCGATCGTGGCGACGACGGCGCGCGGTGTCGTGGTGGTGCCGCCGCGCTGAGGTTGGTGACCTACGGTGGCTCCGTGCCACCCAAGATCCCGTATGCCGTGCGCCTCACCGGTGCGATCCTCGCTGGGATCCTGTTGTGGCTGGCCTTCCCTGACCACAACCTCTGGTGGCTCGCGCCGATCGCTGTGGCGCTCCTTGGCGCCGTCACGATCGACGTCGGTGCCCGACGTGGGTTCGGGCTCGGTGTCATCGCTGGTTGGGCGTTCTTCGTCCCGGTCCTGTCGTGGTCCGGGGTCTATGTCGGCAAGTTCCCCTGGTTCGCGCTGGCCACGCTCGAGGCGCTCTACTTCGGCGTCATGTGCGCGGTCGTCGGCTTCGTCGGCCAACGTCTCCGTCCGCGGTGGGGACAATCGGTGTATGCCGTGATTCCCCTGGCATGGGTCGCTCAGGAGCTCGCCCGTGGAACGACCCCGTTCGGCGGATTCCCATGGGCCCGGCTGGCATTCAGCCAGGCCGACAGTCCACTCGTGAACTGGGCACAGTGGCTTGGGGCCCCCGGGGTGACTCTCGCCGTCGCAGTGGTTGGCACCCAGCTCCTCATGGCTGCAACGGTTCTGCAGCGAAACCCGCGCGAGTCATTCGCCATTGCTGCCGTGACCGTTGCCTGGGTGGTGCTCGTTGGATTCATGACCCCGAGCACCGATGGACGTCGCGTCACCGTCGGGCTCGTGCAGGGCAACGTGCCGCGACCCGGTTTGGAATTCAACGCCGAGCGCCGGGCGGTCCTCGACAACCACGTCCGCGGGACCGAAGCGCTGGCGGAGCGAGCGAAGTCCGACCTGGGGGAGCGGGTACCCGAACCGTTGAGCCTGGTCGTCTGGCCCGAGAACGCGTCCGACATCGACCCGATCCGCAACGCCGACGCCGCAGCCCAGGTGCAACGCGCCGTAGCCGCGGTCGGGGTGCCGGTCATCGTCGGGGCCGTCCTCCAGGAGCCGGAGCCCCAGGTCTCCAACGTCTCCCTCTTCTACCCGCCCGGGGGAGGGGAGCCCGAGCGCTACGTCAAGAACCACCCCGTCCCCTTCGCCGAATACATCCCTTACCGCTCCTTCTTCCGGAACTTCAGCGACAAGGTCGATCTCGTCACCAAGGACTTCGCCAAGGGCACCGACCTCGGAGCGTTCCGGGTCGACGCCCCGTCCGGTGCATACTGGGCGCTGCCGACCATCTGCTTCGAGGTGGCCTACGACGGATTGATGCGCGACTCAGTGACCCAGCAGGGCAAGGACGCGAGCCTCCTGCTCGTCCAGACCAACAACGCGACGTTCGGCTACACGGCCGAGTCGGAGCAGCAGTTCGCCATCTCACGGATCCGGGCTATCGAGCACGGTCGATCCGTTGCACACGTGTCGACCGTCGGGGTGTCCGGCTTCATCGCCCCGGACGGATCCGTCACCGGCAAGACGGGGCTCTTCACGGCCGAGCAGCGGATTGGCTCGGTGGCGATCCGCACCGACCGGACCATCTCCGACCAGCTCGGACCGTGGCCGGAGCGGGGCGCGGCTGTGGCGCTCATCGCCCTCATGGTTGTGGCCGGACTGCGTGGTCGACGGGATAGGGTCGAACGACCTGTTTCGGCGCCACCCACGAAGGACCACGTTGACTGAGCGTCCACCTCTCGACCGCGTTGTCGTGCTCATCCCGACCTACAACGAGCGCGAGAACCTCCCGACCATCCTCGACCGGGTCCGGCGTGCCGTCCCCGAGATCGATGTCTGCGTCCTCGATGACAACTCACCCGACGGCACTGGTGCCCTCGCCGACGAGTTGGCCGAGGCCGACGACCGGGTCCACGTCCTTCACCGAGCCGGCAAGGAAGGTCTTGGCGCGGCATACCTCCACGGTTTTGCCTGGGCGCTTGCGCAGGGCTATGACGCTCTCGTCGAGATGGACGCCGACGGGTCGCACCGCCCCGAGGACCTGCGTCGGATGCTGGCCGCCGCTGAGGACGCCGACGTCGTCATCGGATCCCGCTGGGTGTCCGGGGGTGAGGTCGTCAACTGGCCGACCCACCGCAAGGTCCTCAGCGTCGGCGGCAACATCTACACCCGCATCGTTCTTGGCATGCACGTCAACGACGCGACGGCCGGCTACCGCGTCTATCGCGCCGACGCCTTGCGCCAGATCGACCTCGGCAGTGTCGAGTCAGCAGGCTATTGCTTCCAGGTCGACCTCACCCGACGGGCCGTCCAAGCGGGTCTCGTCGTCGTCGAGGTGCCAATCATTTTTGTCGAGCGCGTGCACGGTGAATCCAAGATGGACCAGAGCATTGTGCGGGAGTCGCTGAGCAGGATCACGGTCTGGGGCGTGCAGCGCCGCGTCGACCAGGTCAGGGAACGGCTCACGCGCCGTGCTCGTTGGCACCAGTTGTGACACATCCGACCGGCTCCACCCCTTATGCGCGACGACCGAAGCGCCCCCGATGGCTCATGTTCGTGCTGGTCGGGCTCGTCCTGACCCCGATCATCGAGATCGCCGTGCTCATCGCCGTCGGCAAGACCATCGGCCTCGGGTGGACGATCCTCGCTCTGCTGCTCCTGACGGTCCTCGGCACCTGGCTCGTGCGCCGAGAAGGAGCCCGGACGTGGAAGTCACTGCGGGAGGCCTCTGAGACCGGTCGGATGCCGAGCCGCGAGATCGCCGACGGGGCGCTCGTCCTCATCGGTGGCGCCTTCCTGCTGCTGCCCGGCTTCGTCAGCGACGTCATCGGGCTGTTCTTCGTGCTGCCGTTCACGCGCGTCTTCGCCCGCCGGATCCTCGAGGCGTTCGTTGCCAGCCGAGTTCTCGTACGGATGCCGTTCCCGTCTGGGCACGGCGGACCGTCGTCCCCCGGCGCGCAGGGCACGATCCGCGGCGAAGTCGTCGACTGACGCCTGGGAAACTTCACAAAAGCGTCAGAAGGTTCTCTGGCATTTGTGAAGTTTCCAGGTCCGGTCAGATGCACGTATGCCGTGTGCCCGACAAGGGCACACGGCATACGGCGTCTGTGGGGGAGTGACCCTCAGGCGGACTTCTTCTTGCCCGGCTTCTCACCACGCGACGCGCGCAGCAGAGTGAGGCGCTCCTCCAGGAGCTCCTCGAGCTCGGGGATGGAGCGACGCTCGAGCAGCATGTCCCAGTGGGTACGTGCCGGCTTGACAGGCTTCGCCTCGGGCTCGGGGCCGCCGCCCTGGAGCTTGGCCTCCTCGCCGCAACGGCACTCCCAGACTGCGGGAATGTCGGCCTCGATCGAGAACGGGAGCTCGATCTTGTGCCCCTGGGGGCACAGGTAAGTCGTGATCTGACGCTCGCTCGGGACGACGTTCTCGTCCGTCTCCATGCTGAGGGCGCCGAGTCGGCTGCCGCGCAGGCTGCGTTCTGCCATGGGGTATCTCCCAACGAATTTGTGGATCCCGGCGGGTGGGTGCTGGCGCCGGGTGTCACAGTGTGAAACGGCTGAGGAACCGCCGTTGTTCCGAGAGCAGCGATGACGTCGCTGCCGCCCGTGCTGGGCGCAAGTCCCCCTGTGACCGGAATCACGCCCAATCGGCGCGACGGATCAGTCTAGCGGATCTAAACCACCGCTGGCACATCGTTGCCAGCCTCGAGGATGCCTCGACGCATGTCGACCTTCGCGAGCAGGACACCACCGACGACGAAGAAGAGGATGAGCGCGAGAATGGCGGGTCGGTAGGAATCGGTCACTTGATGCACCACGCCGAAGATGACAGCGCCGAACCAGCTCGTGCCGCGCTCGAGCGCCTGATAGAGACTGAAGAACTCGGCCTCGCGATCGCGGGGGACCAGCTGGGAGTACATCGAGCGACTCAGTGCCTGGGTGCCACCCATCACCAGACCGATGCCGACACCGAGCGCGAACAGCGCCCCGGTGGCCCTCTCGGGGACGAAGTACGCCGCAACGATGACCAGCACCCACATGACGATCCCCGCCAGGACTGTCCGCTTCGCCCCCTGGGTGCGGGCGATCCGCCCGAAGACCAGGGCGCCCCCGAAGGCCACGAACTGGACCATGAGGAAGAGCGTGAGCATCGTCGTCTCGGAGAAGCCCAGCTCAGCGGTGCCATAGAGGCTGGACTGACCGATGACGGTCTGAATCCCGTCGTTGAAGAACATGTAGGCGACGAGGAAGAGCATCGTCTGACGCAGCATACGAACGTGCTTGAAGGTGTCCTTGAGCTGGCGGAACGTGCCACCGAAGACGCCGGCCGTGGCCGCGACGACGGGCCGTTCGACGCCACGCATCTGCCACATCCCCAGGACCGGAATGAGGGAGAAGAGCCCCCACCAGAGGCCGGCCATGAGCATGCTGATCCGCACCGTCTGGCCGGTGCCGCCGAAGGTGTCCTCGTTGCTGAGCATCAGGAAGTTGACGGCGAGCAGCAGACCACCACCCAGGTAGCCCAGCGCCCAGCCGCGTGAGGACACCTTGTCTCGGTCATCGGGCGGGCAGATCCGCACGAGGATGGCGTCGTAGACCACGAGTGATGCCCCGAGCGCGATGCTCGCGATCATGAGGAGCAGGACGCCCAGTTGCCAGTTCGCGCCCTCGACGAAGAACATCAGCGAGGCGGCGACGGCTCCGATCCCGGCAAACAGGCCCATGAGTCGCGCCGGGCGCTTGGTCCGGTCGGCAATGGCACCGACGAAAATGAGCATCAATGCACCGACGAAGGTCGACAGACCCACGGTGTAGGGATGCAGCGAGCCCGGGTCGATGGGCAGACCGAGGACGCTGAGATCCGTCGCACAGTCCGCGCCCTCAGCGAGCCCGGGACAGGCCGCCTCAGTCGCGATCGACGTGAGGTACGGCCCGAAGAGCACGGTGGCGGTCGTGGTGACGAATGCCGAGTTCGCCCAGTCGTACCAATACCAAGGACGTTGGTACCGGGCGTTGGTGGAGTAGTCCTCGGCGGCAGCTCTGGCCGACTGCGTCGTCATGTGCCGAACTGTGGCACACCCGAGCGGGTGAAAGGGCGAGTATGTCTACTCAGCCTGCGTACTCCCAGTGCCACGGCTCCGGAGTGGCGCCGGACGGACTGGCCCAACTCGGGTGGAACCAGCCGTAGAGCGGAGCGTTCTGCTTCATCCACATGTGAGCGGGTGAGCCGAAGTTGTTGATGCCGCCACAGAGGTCGAGGGCCATACCCAGGCCGTGACGGCTCGTGCCTGGTTGTGCGGCGAATCGCCCGTGGCTGGCCTTGATGGCGTATTGCTCGGGGAGCGAACGGTAGGAGTCGGTGACACAGATCGGACTGCCGGTTTGCTTGGCGTAGGCCTGACTCATGGCGTTGAAGGCCGCTGCGGCGCGAGGAGTGAGCATGTCGCCGTTCGCCTGCCACAAGGGGCAGAGGGCGGACGTGGGGAACATGCCGTTGGGGTAGGAGGTTGAGGCTGTGCTGCACGCCTTGCCCACTCCCGCAGTGACGAGGGCGGGCCCAAGGACCTTGGCCAGTTTGGCGTAGGCGACCGTGGCCTCGGGGGTCTGAATACCGACGAGGTATGCCGCGATGGGGCCGGCTTTGGCGATGTCGGCGGCCTGTGACTTCTGCAGCATGGCCAACTTCTCCTTTTGGGTCTTGACGAGGGCGTCGAGAGCGGCCTTCTCGCGAACGATTTTGGCAGCGGCCTCGGCCGCGACCTTCTGGGCGGCTGCGCGACTCGTCGTGAGCTCACGCTGTCGGGCCGTCAGGGTTCGCACCTCGTCGACAGCCCGCACGCGCTGTTCGGTCAGATAGGACAGGTCGCCGAGCGGGTCGCCCACCTCGGCCTCCTCGGCTCCCATCGCATCAAGCATCGAGAGCATCTCGGCGCCGGTGCCGCCCTCGGCGTAGGCCTGGAACGCCCACTCACGAACGATGGTGCGGGCACGGTCGAGTCGACCCTGCAGCACACCGAGCTCGACATTGGCCTGGGCCGCAGAGGCGGTTGCCGCGGCCTCTGCTGATCTGGCCTCGGTCAGCGACTCGAGGAGTGCATTGGACTGCGTCGAGAGACCCTGCAACTCCTTGAGCGCGACAGCGAGTCCGGTGTTGGACGCCGTGATCTGGGCCCAGATCTGGTCGGCTGCGTCGATCTGTTGGGCCAGGTCGGTTGTCGTCAGCGTCTCGCCAGGGTCGAAGGACGTTGGCCCGTCATCCGACTGCCCGGGGGCCGGTGGCTGCCAGGGCATGCGTGGCGACGGCTTGGGTGTGGCCCTCGGTGTGGGCTCTGGCTTCGCCGTCGCCGAAGGACGCGTGGAGGACGGAAGGGGCGTCCTGGTGGATCGTGTCGTGCTGGGGGTGGGCTTGGGCGACGGCGGCGTGGCGGTCGGGATCGGGGTCGTCGTGCCCGCCGGCTCGTTGACAACGGCAGTTGGGGTGGGGACGGGTTGTGTCGGGAGGACGGGCTCTGCGGAGGCAACATCGAACGTCAGGACAACGGCCGCCGCAGATACGGTCAGTCCTGCCGCGAGCCGCGACAGTAGCTTCCGTTGCATGGTGGACGTCCACTCTCCGGGCGCGTCACCCGCGCCCCTGTGCTGACCCAGGCTTCACCCGGCGGTTCCTTCCAATCAGCGTAGATGAGGGGTCGTCCTCTTGTCAGTCCGACTGCGCGATCGCCTCAGTGACGGCCTTGGCCAGTGCGGCATGGCCCCTGTCGTTGGGGTTCGTCCCACTGGCCACCATGAGCTCCGGCTTGTCGACGAGGGGCTGTTTGGTGTCGAGATAGACGGCGTCGGCCGCTGAGGCCGCACGTTTGACAGCGGCGGCCTGCACGGCCAGCGACTCCGGCACAGGACGCAGGTCCCACCACGGGTTGACGAGATAGATGGTGGCCCCAGGAATGGCCTTCTTGAGTCCGGCGATGGTGTCCGTGACGGCATGGGCGAAGTCCTCCGCCGGAAGGCCGGAGTCGTTGCCACCTCCGGTGATGACGACCGTCGACGGTTTCGCCTTGGCAACCTCCGGAACCATGCCCTCGAAGTTGGGGCAGGCCCGGTCGCCACAGGATCCTTCCGAACCCGTGCGGACATAGCCGGTGCGCGCATGCCCGAAGTTCACCTCGGTGAGCCCGAGCCCATCTGCGACGAGCGCGGTCCAGCGCTTGGTGGGGGTCGTTGCACTCTTGCCCTCGGCGATGGAGTCTCCGAGGAAGACGACCGACCCGCCCTGAGACGTCGACGGCGACGGCGACGGCGATGCCGTGGCCGACGCGGACGGACCGGGACTCTGTCGGGCAGAAGCTTCGGGAGCCCGGCTGCGCAGCGAGAAGCCCACGAGGATCAGAGTGAGAACGAGAAGTGCGGCGAGGGCGCCGTTCTCGAGCCGGTCGGTCATGTCCTGCAGTGTTCCACGAGTCGCGCAACTGGCCGCGGAGGTAGGCCTGTCCGGTGCCTTGACCTGAGTGGACAAGGCGGAACCTTCCGTTTGACCCGGTGGTGGTCCACCGAGAAGGTGAGGTCCTCACAGCTCGTGGATCACCGCCGCCCCACAAGGAGCACCAATGCGCCGCATCCTGTCCCGGCCCGCCGCCAGTCTCGCCGGCAGCCTTGTCCTTGCTCTCGGCCTCTCCGTGCCGACCGACGGTTCGGCGGGCCTCGCCGCCGCTCAGGCGGCCACGCCGCTCACAGCCGAAGTGAATCCGTTCATCGGGACCCAGGACAACGGCAACACCTTCCCTGGTGCAAGTGCCCCCTTCGGAATGGTTCAGGTCAGTCCGGACACCGGGGGAGAGGGCGGCTACGACTACTCCCAGTCCCTGATCCACGGCTTCAGCCAGACTCACCTGTCCGGCGTGGGCTGTCCGGTGGTTGGCGAACTCCCCGTCATGCCGACGACGGGCGCGGTCACGTCAACTGACACCACGGCATACCGGAGCGGTTTCTCCCATGACGACGAAGAGGCGACGCCGGGCTATTACCGGGTCGGTCTCACGAAGTACGACATCGACGCCGAGCTCACGGCGACCGACCGCACGGGGTGGCAGCGATACAGCTTCCCGGAGGGCAAGCAGGCCAACGTCCTGTTCAACACGGCCAAGGCCAACAGCACGGTCTTCGACTCGGAGATCCACGTCGTCGGCGACCGCACGATCGAAGGTCGGATCCACAACGGCAACTTCTGCGCCGGCAAGGACCAGCACACGATCTACTTCTCGGCCCAGTTCGAGAAGCCGTTCGAGAGCTTCGGCACGTGGACCGGGTCGACCCGCACCCCCGGCAGCCGTGACGCCTCCACCGTGCGTGGTGGCAACGGCGCCTGGGTGACGTTCCCCGCGGGCACTACGAGCAGCACCCTCAAGGTCGGCCTGAGCTACACGGGGGTGCCCGGCGCTCGCGCCAACCTCGCGGCCGAGACGGGGACGTCCTTCGACTTCGACGCGACGCGAGCTGACCTCACCCAGCGCTGGGAGGACCAGCTCGGCAAGGCGCGGATCACCGGCGGGACGGACGCGCGACGCACGGCCTACTACACCTCGCTCTACCACGCCATGCTCCACCCGAACCTCGCCGAGGACGTGGACGGGAAGTACTTCGGCTGGGACGGCAAGGTCCACACCAGCGATGGATGGACCGCGCGACAGAACTTCTCGCTGTGGGACACCTATCGTCCACAGAACCAGTTGCTCGAGATCCTCGAACCCGACGTGGCGCGCGACTCCTACCTGTCGATCCTCGCCATCGGACGTGAGGGCGGATGGCTCCCGCGCTGGGCCCTGGCCAACAGCGAGACCAACATCATGACCGGCGACCCGGTGACACCGTTCCTTGTCGAGGGCTGGTCCAAGGGCTTCCTCGCCGGGCACGAGGCAGAGGCCTATGCGCTGCTGAAGCAGAACGCCACTCAGCGGCCACCTGTCGACAGTCAGTTCAACGGCCGCAGCGGACAGCACTACTACGAGAAGCTCGGCTACATCCCGTTCGGGCTCGAGCTCGGCACGGACTGCGTGCACCACGGCGGAGACAACGACTGCGTTCATCCGGCGTCGGCGACCTTGGAGTATGCCGCCGCAGATGCGTCCCTTGCTCTCATGGCAAAGCGTCTCGGGCACAGCGCCGACGCCGCGATGTTCGACGAGCGTGGACGGAGCTACCGCAACCTCTTCGACTCGTCGACGGGCACCTTCCGGCCGCGGCTCGAGGACGGCACCTGGCTCGACCCCTACGACCCCGTTGAGGCGTCGCACGCCTTCCACGAGGGCGGGGCCTACCAGTACCAGTGGCTCGTGCCGCAGGACCCGGCCGACCTCGTGAAGCTCATGGGCGGTCAGGAGAAGGCGTCCCAGCGCCTCGACGACTTCTTTGCCTACGACAAGTTGCTGACCGACCCCGAGGGGACGGTGCGCAACGACTGGATCGAGGCGACCTACGCCTACTACAGCAAGCCGACCTATAACCCGAACAACGAACCGGACCTGCTCGCGCCCTACATGTACGCATGGGTTCGTGAGCCGGCCAAGACCGCGACGGTGACGCGGGCGGCATACACACTGTTCAATCCCGGACCCGACGGGATGACCGGCAACGACGACCTCGGCACGATGTCGGCCTGGTACGTCATGTCCTCCTGGGGAATTCACCCGCCGATGAGCGGCGCGAACTACTTCGTCGTCTCGAGTCCCCAGTTCGAGCGGACCGACATCACCGTCGCTCGCCCGGAGACCGGGACAGCTCGCCAGGGTGGACGTCTCACGATCACCGCGCCCGGTGTCTCGGACGACCGTCGCTATGTGCAGTCCCTGATGGTCAACGGCTCTCGCAGCACGAAGAGCTGGATCGGTTGGGACGCACTGCGATCGGGCGGCTCATTGCAGCACGTCGTCGGCGATGCGCCGAGCTCGTGGGGCACTCGCCCGTCCGATGTCCCGCCGTCTGTGTCGACCTCCAAGGGTTCGTCCAAGGTGAGCCTCAGCATGACGGCCCGCCCCAATCCGCTTGTCCTGGGCACCGATGCGACGTCAGGCAAGTTTGTCGTCGATCTCGTCGGGCAGGCACAGAAGAGCCTGCCGGTCCGTGTCACGGTGGCCGCTCCGGCCGGATGGACCGCGGCTGAGGGTCGAAGCGATGTCGTCCTCAAGAGCAACGGAGTGCCCGCCTCGGCTTCGGTGCCGGTGACCTTGGGCCTGCCAGAGGGCGCAGCTCCGGGCGACCACCAGGTCGTCGTCACGGCCTCTGCGCCGGGAGTGCCCGACGTCGTCCGCACCGTGACGGTGACCCTCAAGGAGCCACTGACGTGTGCAGCGGCCGCCGCACCGTGCGCCGTCGACCTGGGCGCTGAGCGCAACCACGACGGGACCGCAACGGTCGCTGCCAGCAGCGAGGGCAACTTCGACGGGAGCGGATGGGCTTTTGATGCCGCGTTGCTCCCGGCCGCCGGTCCGTGGGAACACGACGGAGTCGAGTATGCCGTTCCGTCGGCTGCCGGCACCGCGTCCAACTTTGTCGAGGCTCGCGGACAGACCCTGCTCGTGCCGGCCGGGGCGAGGTCCCAACTGCGACTCATCGGTGCGACTCACAACGGTGACGTGTCGACGGCGCTGCGGGTGACCTATACGGACGGCTCCGCGGCGAACGTGCCCGTCTCGTTGACTGACTGGGCGGCTGGCAGTGGTCACAACGGCAACACCGTCGCGATCGCGATGAACCACCGCATCAAGGGTGGATCGGGTGTCGACGGCCCGCCGGTGCAGCTGTTCGCGGCGAGCGGTGCGGCCGATGGCGGCAAGCAGTTGCAGTCGATCACCCTGCCGAACGACCCACGCTTCGAGGTGTACGCCCTGACCCTCGAGTGAGGCGCGGGAATCTGTCCACAGGGCCCTGGCGGACATCTCGTTGTCCACAGATCCGTCAGGGCGTCTGGCGGCACCCTGGCGCACCGCCGCACGCTGGCACCAGACATCGGTGCCGCGTGCGGCGTGAGCAGGGAGTGGAGCATGGCAACGAAGACCGCAGACACGACGCAGACGTCGGTCAACACGGTGGAGCTGTCCGGGCGGGTGAGCGGTGAGCCCGAGGTGCGAGTTCTGCCCAGCGGGGACCAGTTGGTGACGTTGCGTCTGGTGGTGTCACGTCCGACCGGAGGTCCCGTCGACACCATCGACCTGGCCTGCTGGTCATCAGCCTCTCGCCGGTCGGCCGGGCGCGTGAGCGACGGCGACCAAGTGCATGTCACGGGCGCCCTGCGGCGGCGCTTCTTCAGGACCCCGGGCGGTGCGGCGAGTCGTTACGAAGTCGAGGTGACAAAGCTGGCGCGTCGTCGGGCATGACCGCACCGGCGTGAACGGCCGGCCCCGTCCAGGCGCACGCTCATGGGCACCGGCGCACCATCGAGCTGTTGACACCTCCAGGCTGACCTGCGCCTGCGGCCGGTCAGTGAGTCAGCTTCAGACCCACGACGCCAGCAACGATCATCGCGACGAGGATCAGCCGCAGGGCCGATGTCGGCTCCTGCCCGGTGACCATCGCGTAGCCGACCGTGAGCACGGCACCGATGCCGACCCACACGGCATACGCCGTCCCGATGGGAAGGTCACGCATCGCGTAGGCGAGCCCGCCCATGCTGAGCGTGAGGGCAACGCCGAAGGTGACGGTAGGGATAGGCCGGGTGAAACCTTCGGAACGGCCAAGAGCGGTGGCCCACACGGCTTCCAGGACACCGGATACAACGAGAACGATCCACGACATGACGAGTCACTCCTGTGGGCCGTCTTGTCGCGTGCCGGGTACGGCGCCCCTCGTCCGGGAGCCTGCACAAGGCTCTCCAAGAACAATCTCACATAGGGGATGGGTGGGCAACTTCCTGTGGCCAGCCCATCACAGCTCTCGTTCGTAGTAGATGGCCAGCGGGCCTTCTCCTCGGCCCTCGTGGCAGTCGAACCCGAAGTCTTCATAGAGGTGTCGGGCGGCCTCGTCGTCCTCCGAGGTGTTGAGGTCGATGTAGGTGGCGCCGCGGGAACGGGCGTGGTCGAGGACCTCCGCGAGGAACTGGCGCCCGATACCTTGACCGCGGTGCGTGGGAGCAACATAGAACTCGGCAACGTAGGCCTCCTGCTCTGCGGCCCACGTCGCGGTGCGAAACCTCAGGATCGCCAGGCCGATGGGTGGCTGACCCGTGAGAAGCACGCTCGTGTCTCCGCCCCGCACGAGCTCTGCGAGGTGGCCAGCGAGCCACTCCGGCTCCGGCGAGGGATCGTCATACTCTGTGTTGAAGTCGACGAGCAACTGTGCGGCACAGCGATATTCATCGCTGGTTCGTGCGGCCCAAGCCAGGTCCATTCATCGAGGTTAGTGCGAACGGGAGCAACTGACCATGGGGGAGTGGCGCCTCAGATTCCTGTCGTAGCAAGATCTCTGTCATGGACGAACACTCTGCGTCTGAGGACCGGTTGCGCGACCTCATACTGTTGCGCCGGGTGCGCGACCGGATGGATCGCGAGTTCGCTCTGCCGCTCAACGTCGAAGCGCTGGCACACGACGTGCACATGTCGTCCGGGCATCTCAGCCGATCGTTCAAGGCGGCCTACGGCGAGTCGCCCTACAGCTATCTGATGACTCGTCGCATCGAACGCGCTATGGCGCTCTTCCGCCGTGGCGACCTCAGCGTCACCGACGTCTGCTTCACCGTCGGATTCTCGTCGCTCGGCACCTTCAGCAGTCGCTTCACCGAGTTGGTGGGTATCCCGCCCAGCACCTACCGCCGCTTGGCGCAGGACTCCGCCGGTGAGCTGCCGTCATGCGTCACCAAGGCGGTCACGAGACCGATCAGGAATCGAGAAGCACCGCCGTTCGAGCCCCGCTAGCGTCGCAGGCATGAACCTCGACATCCACCACACCTTCCTTCCACACACTGACCCCGACGCCTCACTGGCGTTCTACCGCGACGCCCTCGGCTTCGAGGTGCGCAACGATGTCGGCCAGGGCACCATGCGCTGGATCACCGTGGGACCGGCCGGCGGACGGGGCACCACCATCGTGCTCGCTCCACCCGCCGTCGACCCGGGCATCACCGACGACGAGCGCACCACGATCGCCGAGATGATGGCCAAGGGCACCTACGCGACGATCGTCCTGCAGACGTCCGACGTCGACGAGACCTTCAACCAGATCCAGGCAACCGGTGCCGATGTCATCCAGGAGCCCACGGATCAGCCCTATGGCGTGCGGGACTGTGCCTTCCGGGACCCGGCTGGCAACCACGTACGCATCAACCAGGCGTCCTGACTAGCGACGCGATCGCCCGGGTCAGGTGCTCGTGAGGACGACGAGCTGCTGAGTGGCTCGGGTCATCGCGACATATCGGTCCACGGCGCCCTCGATGCCGTCCCCGAACCGGGCAGCGGGGGACTAGTGAGCGTCAGGACGCGGAACTCGTTGCCGTCAGGATCGATCAGGGCAACCATGCCTGCGCGGAGCCCGTCGGTGTCGGCGGTCTTGGCTTCTGTCGCGCCGAGCTCCACCAGTCGGTCGGTCTCAGCCTGCAGGTCGTCGTGCTGCCCGAGAACCAGGTCAAGGCGCAGACGGTCGCGGCCGTCGCGAGGCATGAGTGGGGGACCGCTCCACGTGATCTTCGAGCCGCCGTCGGGTGACTGGATGGCGGTCTCCTCGTCCTGGTCCCAGACCAGTGGCCAGTCGAGCGCCTTGCTCCAGAAGTAGCCGACGGCCTGCGAGCCGTCGCAGTTGATCGCGCCGATCACGCCGGTGTTGGAGAGGAAGTTGTTGCCCGCCTCGATGACGCAGAGCTCGTTGCCCTCGGGGTCTGCAAGGACGACGTGGTCCTTGTGCGTGCCCTGGCCGATGTCGATGTGCTGCCCGCCCAGCTCCAGAGCGCGCGCCACGGTGGCGTCCATGGCCTCGGGCGATGAACTCGTCAGGTCGAAGTGGATACGGTTCTGGCCACGCTTTGGCGTCTCCACCTCGTGGATGCTGATTCGGTATGCCGTGCCGTCTGCCGGCTGCAGCACCACGTCGCCACCCGGTTCGTTGACGAGGTCCCAACCGAGGACTCCGGCCCAGAACCGGCCCACCCGCTGTGGTTCGCGGGCGTCGATCCGGACGGCGTGCAGCTGAGCTGTCATGCCTTCACCGTAGGTATCGCTTTCACCGTGCCGCAACGGAGTTTGTCTGGGGGAGCGGCTGAGCAGGGGAGTGCTGAGCCGGACGTCGGACGTCGGACGTCGGAGGATGCTCACTTGGTCGAGGCTCGGGTGGCTCAGTGTGGTCGTTCGTCAACGAGCTCGACGCGCAACTGTGGCCAGGTGTCTGAGAGGGTCAGCTGGGGCGAAAGCGTCACGGGGCTCCGCAGGAGCGCGAGGTCAGGTTGGAAATGCACCGTGGTGCCAGTCGTCCCATCGCCAGCGACGGGCGTCAGACCGGTGGTTGGCACACCGTGCTCGTAGACCTGAGTCCAGGACCCGCCGGTGCGCCGGTTGGTGTGGATCAGCCACTCGCTGAGGGCGGCCACATCGGACATCCCGCGGCGGGCATGGCCGTCCGACAGCGTCTCAGCATCGGGGTTGCCGAAGAAACGCAGGTCCTTGGAAGCCATGATCGGCTTCTTGACCACTCGCCCCTCTGCATCCATGCGGGTGTCGGTGCCGCGACCGTCGTCGGCCACCGACACAGAGCCGTCTGCGTGCAACGTCACGATCCCGCGGCCCGCTGCACCCGCAGACTCAACCTCGTCGGCTGCGTAGGCGAGCACCTCGAGAATGAGGTGCTCGACGCCACTGGGCGCGTACGTTGCGGGCTGGTCCCGAATCTGCAAGAGATGCTCGTGGTCCACGCTGGCCGCCCAGTCGTGCGTGGTGTTCTCCCACGTCGACCCAGAATGACTCACCAGGTGATCCTCTCAACAGTGATCAAGTCACGCGATGCGGCAGACACCTGGATGTTTCAGGATGAGATCTGGCCTGCGGAGTCGGACTCAATGCCCAGGGGACGGGGACTTCTTGCGTGTGCTCGCGCCTTGGTGACCAAACGCCGATAATCAACATTATGTCAAGTGGTGCTCTTTCGTCAGGTGTGCGGCACTCCTCTCACTCTCCCCTGCGACCGCAGCACCGTGTGCAGAACTGTGGTCCCACGCCGATGGGCAGTCGGTTCGTAACGGCTACTCGGTCGCGATCTGGAGAGCGCCCCGGATGCTGGGCAGGCTTTCCGGGTGGGCCATCTTCAGGTCGGCGAGATCGTTGGGCCGGAACCAGCGAAGATCGTCGTGCTCCTCGGGTTCGGCATTGACAGGTTCCCCTTCCCAGCGCGTGACAAGGAAAGCGTGCATGTCAAGGGTGGGGTCATCGATCGTCAGCGAGATGGGCACAGGGTCGTGGACGTGGACACCGAGTTCTTCAAGGCACTCCCGACTGACGGCCCGGTGAAGCGACTCCCCCGACTCGACGTGTCCGCCGACCAGGCTCCAGCAATTGGGGTACCACCGGCGCGATGGACGGCGATGCACCAGGAGCACGCGACCGTCGCGCACGAGTGCTGCAACTGCGATCGAAATCTGGGTGGTCATGGCGGCAACTCAGATAAGCCAGGCTGCATAGAAGACGCCCAGTCCCGCCATGACGAAGACGCCAGCGATCACCCAGAAGCGGATCACGACGTTGACTTCATCCCAGCCCAGGTGTTCGAAGTGATGATGGATGGGAGCGATTCGGAAGACGCGGCGTCCGACACCGGTGAGTCGCTTGGTGACCTTGAAGTAGCCCACCTGAATCAGCACGGACATCGTCTCGAGGACGAAAACCCCGGCGATGACAGCCATGAGCAGCTCGGTGCGGGACATGATCGCGAGCCCCGCGAGTGCTCCCCCGATGGCCAGCGACCCCACGTCGCCCATGATGATCCGGGCAGGCTTGGCGTTCCACCAGAGGAATCCGGCGCATGCTCCGGCGATGGCCGCGGAGAAGACGGCGAGGTCCAGCGGGTCTCGCACTTGGTAGCACTGGGACGCCACCAGCGTGGGCCGCGAGGAGCCGCACATCTGGTTGCTCTGCCAAATGTTGACGACGGTGTAGGCCCCGAAGATCATCGCGCCGATGCCAGTGAGCAGGCCGTCGGCACCGTCCGTGAGGTTGGCGCCGTTGGACGTTGCCGTGACGATGAACCAGATCACCAGCAGGACCACCACCAATGGCAGCTTGACTCCCCAGTCCTGCGTCGTGGAGATGTATTGCGAAGCTGGCCCGACTCCCCGCTCGTCGGCGAAGAATTGCGTCGCCAAGATCCCGAACCCCAGCGCGACCACAGTCTGCCCAGCCATCTTGGCGCCACTGCGCAAGCCCTGGTTGTGCTGTCGGTAGACCTTGATGTAGTCATCGAGGAAGCCCACCGCCCCGCACCCGGCAAACAGCAGGAGCAGCAGCCACACGCTGGCACTTGGGCGATTCCCCGTCAGGAACGTTGCGATCAGATAGGCAGCCGTCGCGCCGAACATGATGACGACGCCACCCATGGTCGGTGTCCCGCGCTTGACATGGTGCGTCGTGGGACCGTCAACACGGATCGGCTGGCCGAAGCCGTGCTTGTTGAACCATCCGATCGCCGTTCGGGTCCCCAACAGCGTAAAAGCCAATGCCAGGGCACCGCTCAGGCCGACGCCCCGCATGAATCCCCCTCCGCCCGAGCCAACTCGCTAGCAACTCTGAATCACGAACCCCGAATCGGCGAGCAGCGACACGCGCCCTTGGCGGTCGCACCGAGATCACCGTTGCATTCTCGGATCCTGCGTGGGGTCGGCATACATCTTCGGGCAACCCAGTTCGGCGGCGCCCGGGCGCCGCTCGTAGTGCCACGGCTCGTTCCGGTAGATCTGGCACAGCCCGTAGTCAGCGCCGTTCTCGGACAGCCATTTCGCAGCTGCGGCGGGTCCGATGTCCACGGCATCGCCGGACACATGTGCCGACGTCTTCGATGTGGCCACCCAGCGTGCGGCTTCCTTCTCTGAGCCGTACCGAGCGATGGCGTCACGCAGCAGCTGATCCTGATACTCCGCCGAACGCCAGCCACTGTTGACGATGAACTCGACGCCGTCTGGCTTCGCGTCACGTGCGGCCTGACGCAGGGCATCCAGGAGATCGCCGGACAACTTGGTCACGGCAGGAACCTTGTCGCTGAAGACCGTCACATCCTCGGACGACTCTCCCCCTCCCCCAGGAAGCTCAGGGCGGTGCTCACCGGGAGGAACGGCGACGGGTGATGCGTCAATCGAAGACGACGCGGACACCGCCAGTGGCGAGAAGGACGACGCGGTCGACTCTGCTGTGGTCAGAAACGAGTGGATGACGGTTGTGGCCACCGCGACGAGGGCCACCAGCAGCCCACCGGCACGGACGATTCCCGTCCTGCTCCACCTGGTTCTTGCTCCCGTTGCTTCGTTGTAGGTCACCCTGTCAGTCAAGGCAGCGACGCGTTGCCCGCGCGTATGCCGTTTTGCATACGCCGCCGATATGTGTGAGACCTAGCATCGACAGCATGCGTGTGTTGATCGTCGAGGACGAACCCCTGATGGCGGAAGCCATCCGCGATGGACTACGCCTTGAGGCGATCGCCTCAGACATCGCAGGCGACGGTGACACCGCGATGGCGTTGCTGAGCATCAACACCTACGAGCTCGTCGTCCTGGATCGCGACATTCCTGGCCCTTCCGGCGACGAGGTCGCCAGACACATCGTCGCCACGGGCACCGGTATTCCGATCCTCATGCTGACCGCCGCCGACCGCCTCGATGACAAGACCTCCGGGTTCGAGCTCGGTGCCGACGACTACCTCACCAAACCCTTCGAGCTCCAGGAATTGGTCCTCCGCCTCAGAGCACTCGATCGTCGGCGCGGCCACAGCCGGCCGCCGGTGCGCGAAATCGCAGGTGTTCGCCTGGATCCGTTCCGTCGGGAGGTCTACCGCGACGATCGCTACGTAGCGCTCACCCGAAAGCAGTTCGCCGTGCTCGAAGTCCTCGTCGCGGCTGAGGGCGGAGTCATCAGTGCCGAGGAGCTTTTGGAGCGGGCCTGGGACGAGAATGCCGACCCCTTCACCAACGCAGTCCGGATCACGGTGTCGGCCCTGCGCAAGCGGCTCGGCGAACCCTGGGTCATCGTCACCGTGCCTGGAGTCGGCTACCGCATCGAGCCTCATCCAGACCGAGCGACCGCGAGCGGTGACCGTGGCTAGGCGGCCTGGCATGACGGTCCGGCTCAAGCTCACCCTCAGCTACGCGGGGTTCCTCATGGTGGCGGGTGTCTTGTTGCTCGCCGTGGTCTGGGTCTTCCTTTTGCGCTACGTGCCCGATGTCACCACCGGTCCCGGCCCGGGACCTGAGAGGTTCGTTCCCAACCGGGCCGATCTCCAGCGCGCGTTCGTCCCGAAGGCGGCCCTGGCGATGGCGGCACTGCTGGTGTTCGGTCTGGTAGGAGGGTGGATCCTTGCCGGCCAGATGCTCGCGCCGCTGACACGCATCACCACCGCGACCCGCAGGGCCGCGGGAGGCTCGCTGTCCCACCGGATCCAGCTCGAGGGCCGCCAGGACGAGTTCCGCGAATTGTCGGACACCTTCGACGCGATGCTGGCCCGGCTCGAGGAGCACGTCGCCGAGCAGCAGAGATTTGCGGCCAACGCCTCTCACGAGCTGCGCACTCCGCTTGCGATCACACAGACGCTTCTTGACGTGGCCCGCACCGATCCGAACCAGGACACCGGCGAGCTCGTCGACCGGCTGCGCTTCGTCAACACGCGAGCGATCGACCTCACCGAGGCCCTGCTCCTGCTCAGTCAGGCCGACCAACGGTCCTTCACCACAGAGCTCGTCGACCTGTCTCTCATGGCGGAGGAAGCCACCGAGACGCTTCTCCCCCGGGCAGAAGCACGCGGCATCTCCATCGAGACGTCAAGCGCCTACTCCCCCACGACCGGCTCACACGCCCTGCTGCTGCAGCTGACGACGAACCTTGTGCACAACGCAATCGTGCACAATCTGCCGGCGGACGGCACCATCTGGATCACCACGAGCGTTGAGCAGGAGGCCGTGGCGCTCATTGTCGAGAACACTGGGGAGGTGCTCTCCCCACAATTCGTGCCCACCCTTGTGGAGCCGTTCCACCGTGGCACCCAGCGCATCCGATCGGACCATGCCGGTGTCGGCCTCGGCTTGGCCATCGCGAAAAGCATTGTCCGAGCACACGACGGAACCCTCACTCTGACACCACGTTCTGGTGGCGGCCTGTCCGTGACAGTGCACCTCCCGATGGCAACAACTCGCCTCCCGGCGACAGCACCTCTCAGCGGCGAGCGAAACTGAGGTCGAAGTCCTTGCGCCACGTGGCGCCCCGGTCGTCGGACGCCTCCCATCGACCCACGATCCGATCGGGCGTGACATCAGCGACGAACCGCTGAAACATGTCGGGATCCTCGCGCATCAGGATCCAGTGCGAGCTCGCGAACGTCATGGCGAAGACCCGGCAGACGCCTCTCTCGTCGTGATACAGCGCGGTGAACTCGTCCTGGGCGTCGCTGCGGCCAAGCACCAGGACCTGCTCACTCGTTGCCGAGCCCACATCGCCCTGCATCGTCCAGCGGAAGACCACGAACGCGTCACCCAACCATTCGACCGCCGCTGAACCAGGCACCTCCTGATCGGGCGGCTCGAGGAACCATGCGTTGGTCAGCGTGGTGTCCCACTCCCCCACCAGAACTCCCAGCTGCTCCATCGCCTCATTGCGCATCTCTGGCTCCCTTCTCTGTTCGGTGTACGCCACCCGGTGCGAAGTCCACAGAGGGTGAATCAGGCTCTCGCGAGGCGTGACGAGCTGGACGTCATGACGAAGGGCTCGGGCGAATCGAACCCCAGCCGCCGGTAGAACGCCGCCGCATCGACGTTGGCCTCCCCCACCCTGAGGTGGACTCCGGGCACGCCCAGATGATCCAACTCCTTTCCGAGGGTGCGCAGGAGCTCACGGCCGAGCCCGCGTCCCTGCGCCACCGGCAACAGGTCAATGTGCAAGTGCGCGGGGAAGTCCGCGTAGGCGGCCGATGCGAGCATCAGCTCCGGGCGGGTGCCTCCATCGAAGAGCCACTCCTCCTCGGGGCGCTCAGCGCCGCCGCCGTGCCGCTCCACGAATTCACCGATCCAGGAGCGGCGCCACCACCCCACGAAATCGACTGTGTCGGACACCGCAATGACGTATCCCACGGGGCCAGCACCCTCATCCACGACCCACCCGAGACCATCCGGATACCGGAGATAGGGCTCGAGGTAGACGTCGGGAAGCAGGCCATCATCCGACCAGCGGCCCGTCCCGTCGCTGCCGTTGTCCCCGGTGAGCACGCAGATCGCGCGCATCGCTTCCAAGTCGTCAGTGGTCGCCCGGCGGATCGTCACGACACGACGTTAGCCCTGTTCGTGGTTCTCAGCGCACCTGTGCCAGCAGCTCCCCGTGCAGGATCGTGAACCAGGCATCGGGTGAGGCACCCCAGCGTCTCCACCCGTCAGCAATGCGACCCAACTGCTCGGCATCGACGCCGCGCTCGGCCGCCTGGTCGGCAAACACCTTGCCCACATATCGCTCTGCCTGACTCTCGCCCCACCAGCGGCACGCGGCGTCGTCGGCATACGTCCAGACGCTCGTCGTCAGGCTGACGTCAGCGAGCCCTGCGGCTCGTGCCCAGCCGCGCAGGCGCCGCCCCGCATCGGGCTCGGCGCCGTTCCCACGAGCCACATCCCGATAGATCGAGCGCCAGTCGTCCAGCTCGGGCACCTCGGGATACCAGGCCATGGCCGCGTAGTCGGCGTCCCGGGCTGCGACCCGCCCGCCGGGGCGACACACGCGGGCCATCTCGACGAGGGCACGGACCGGGTCGGTGAGGTGCTGCAGGACCTGGTGCGCGTGGACGACGTCGAAGGAGTCGTCGTCAAAGGGCAGGTCGAAGACATCGGCCTGCTCAAAGCGGGTGGTGGCGTCGCCGCGGCGCGCAGCCTCCTCGCGAGCGGCCACGAGCGGACCCTCGACCGGCTCGATCCCCACGACCCGGCCCGGCGTCACGACCTCGGCGAGGTCGAGCGTGATGGTGCCCGGCCCACAGCCGACGTCGAGAAGCCGCATCCCGGGTTCGAGCACAGGCAACAGGTAGCCACACGACGTCTGCGCTGTGCGCTTCCCGTGGGATGCGAGCGTCGCCGCCTCGTGCCCGTGGGTGTAGCGGGGCGGCCTCTGCCGTGCTGCGCTCGTCACTGAAGCCCCCTGTGCGCCGACCAGAGCGCACTCGCGCGCGTTGCCGCCGCGGCGATGAGGTCCGCGAGCTCAGGTCGATCGGGCACCCGAAACGACGTGTAGCCCCCGCGTCCGCCAGCAACCGGCCGCCCGTAGGCCTTGGCCGCAACGTGTCCGTCCGGGAGGAGCCGGATGTTGAGCGTCAACAGGACGAACTCCTCACCTCGACGGGAGTCGTGCCACTGCAGCGACTCCGGGATGGCGACGTTGATGGCCAGAGCGCTGACGTCGACCTCGTCAGGCGCACCGCTGTTGCTGATGGTCATGGACTCATCCCCTCGTCATCGAGTGCTGCTGCCAGTGCCGACCGAACCAATTCAATTGATTCGCAGGCGAACTCACACATTCAGGTGGATCTCCATGGCCACCGTCACGACATCGCCCAGCGCGATTCCCTCGGCTCTGCGCACCTTGTCCTTGAGCGGCACGACGTAGCCGCCGTCCTTGGGCCAGAGCGAGGTCGTCCATTCTGTCGCACCGATCCGCAGCGTCACCGGCACCATGCCCCACCCATAGCTGACGAGCTCAGCCGCCTCGCGAACGTCGTCGCACAACTCGTCCGGGACGGACATGAAGTGGAACGGGGCAGGTCCGCGCCACTCCCACACCTCACCCGTGAGGTCGAGCTCGAGGACATCGTTGATCACGCGCGACAACCTAGCGCCGGCCACCGACGAAAACCAGAATCCCGCAGAGCTGGCCACGGGCCACAGACTCTTGACCCGGCATACCAACTCTTGACTTCCAGCGGACCCCGCGTTGACCGCGGCATTCCTACAGTGATTGACGCTGTGGAAGCGCGGATCAGGGAGTTCTTCGCTTCACCGCAGCCGAGCCTGCTCGATTTCCTCCCGTGCAGGCTCGCGTCACCCCCACCGGTCCAGGGCTCACGTATCGGTGGGGGTGACGCACGTCAGGGCCCGATGTCGAGCAGATGCGCCCGCTCGTGACCGATAACGGTGAACCCCTCACGCAGCAGGATCGGCAACGACTGGGTGCGGCGAGCCTTGGTCACGGCAGTGTGGCAACCGACGGTCGAGGCGAGGTCGAGACGGGCGGCGAGCATCGCGGCATACACCCCTCGTCGGCGAGCGTGCGGCAGAACCGCCGCCCCGACCAGGGGGGCCACGTTCGACTCGAAGCCGACCCGGGCGCGGCCCACCGGCTCACCGTCGAGCCACCCGACGACCCACGCACCCGTAGCCCGGTGGAGCTCGTCGAGAACCTCTGTCAACAGCTCGGCGCGATCCGGCGGCTCGGGACTCTCGAACACCTCCACGCCGATGTCGACCATCGCGTCGAGCGACGTGGAGTCCTCGACGAGCGTGACGCGAACTCCGGGTGCGATCTCGGGAAGTCCCTTGTTCACGGCCCGCGCCACACACGCCTGGTCCTCGACGGTTTCCGCGCCCGCGGCGAGGACGATCTCCTCGAGTCCGTGAGGAGTCGAGTCGTCGCGGAACCACCACTCCGCGCTACGCGCTCCGGCATCACGCAGGTATGCCGTGAGCTCACCGAAGAGCTCCGCCGGGTCCCGCTCCGAGCGCGTCCAGTGCACGACGAAGGCCCGATCGGGCTCGGGCGGGTAGTGGCAGATGAGCGCGTCGTAGTGACCGAGCGTGACGTAGCCACGGCTCGGGAGCACCCCGTGGCGAGTGAGTGACTGCAGGACGATGTCCGGGAACGTCGGCTCAGTCACTTCGGCACCCTCACCATCCTGCGCTCACACCTCGAAGCGGCTCGGATCGCCGGAACCCACTCGCAGCACCTCGGCGACGTCCCCGGACAGGTCGACGACGGTCGTGGGTTCGGTGCCGCACTCCCCCGAGTCGATGACGATGTCGACGACGTGATCGAGCTCCTCCTTGACCTGCCAGCCGTCGGTCATCGGCTCGCTCTCGCCCGGGAGGATGAGGGTGGACGTGAGCATCGGCTCGCCCAGCTCGGCGAGCAGCGCCTGCACGACCGGGTGTTCAGGGATGCGCACGCCAACGGTCTTCTTCTTGGGGTGCAGCAGCTTGCGAGGCACCTCACCGGTTGCCGGGAGGATGAACGTGTAGGAGCCGGGCGTCGCCGCCTTGACCGCACGGAAGACCGCGTTGTCGACGTGCACGAACTGGCCGAGCTGCGCGAAGTCGGAACACACGAGTGTGTAGTGGTGCTTGTCGTCGAGCCGACGGATGTCGCGGATGCGGTCCTTGCCCGATTGGTTGCCCAGAGCCGCACCCAGGGCGTAGCCGGAGTCGGTCGGGTAGGCGATGAGACCGCCCCCACGCAGGGTGTCGACCGCCTGCTTGATGGCGCGCGGCTGCGGATCGACCGGGTGGACATCGAGATAGCGGGCCATGACGTCAGTCCTCACGCATCGTGATCGGGGTGCCGAGCTGCACGGTGCGAGAGACCGTGCACAGGCGGTCGTGTGACTGGGCGATCGACCGGGGCAGCATCTCGCGGGCCTTGTCACCCTCGGGACCTTCGGGGAAGCGCACGCGGAACGTCACTTCAAGGTCCTCCATGTAGTTGCCCTTCTCGGAGCTCTTGGCCTTGTCGCCCTCGCTCACGACGGTGAACTCGGTCGGTTCGGCCCGCTTGGCGGTGATGAAGTCGACGTCGACGGCACTGCAGCCGGCGATGGCCGTGAGGAGGAGCTCGACCGGCGTGAAGTCGTCGGACTCCCCGGTGCCGATGTGGATGGTCCCGCCTCGGGCGTTCGTCACCTCGAACTCGCCGCGGGAGGTGCGCGTCAAAGTCACCGAGCGGTGGCCGGGACCTGTGCCGCCGGTCTCCGGTTCGGTCGATGCTGCGTCGGTCATCTCGTGCTCCAGTTTCGTTGTCGGGATGGGTGGCATCAGGACCAGCTCGCTGCGCCGAGGGCGGCCAGCGCCGGAGCCGCGATCGCCAGCAGGACTGAAATGACGAGGAGGCGCCCCTGTCGCGACTTCTCGCGAGAGTTGACCGATCCGACCGCCGTGAAAAGCGCAGCGAGGAGGAGTATGCCGACGATCCCGATACCGAGCGCACCCGTGCTCGGGGTGCGGCACAGCACCGAGCCCCCGGTGTCGGGGCACTGGACGGGTGACATGGCAAAGACGGTGATGAGCATCGTGAACAGCCCGGCGGGCACGAGGGCGATGGCCCAGATGATGCCCAGGACACGAAGCCCCGGTGACCGGGATGCGGTGTCGGTCTCGGTCGTGGTCGTCATGATCCCCACTTCTCATTGATGGCGCGCACGACCTTGATGTCGCGCGTGGTGAGTGCGGTGCCCGCCAACCGCTCCAGCTTGGCGCCGCCCAGCCTGGCGGTGTGGAAGTCTCCGTCGATCTCGAGGAGGACGTCCCGCCCCACCACACGGGAACGTTCCGGAGTGTCCTCGTATGCCGTGAGCGCGGCTTGCGCGGCCTCGCTCACCTCCGCCTTGGCGAACGCGACATAACGACGGGGATTCGCGCCCACCAACGGTGGCGTGGCGTCGATTTGCTGGACCAGGGCCCCGAACTCAGTCGGAGAACGGACCATCGTCGGGACCTCGAACCCGCGCCACTCCCCCAGCAGGTCCTCGATGGCTGCCTCGACCTTTGCGGCTGAGCGCATCGTCGACGTGAGCGCGATGTTGCCGGTCTGGATGTGCGTCTCGACGTCGGTGAAGCCGGCCTCCGAGAGGCGCTCGCGCAACTCGGCCATGGGCACCTTGCGATGGGCACCCAGGTTGATGGCACGAAGGAAAGCCAGGTGGCGCGGCATACGCCGATCCTGCCAGAGCGGGACAACACCGCTGCTGTCGCAGTGGGCACGAGGTGGCGCGGGTTGCGCAGGTCCTGCCAGAGTGGCGCGCATGACCGGCGCACCCGCAGTCCCCGAAGGCCGCATCGTCCTCGTCCGCCACGGCAAGACCGAGTGGAGTGAGTCCGGTCAACACACTGGCACCACCGACATCCCGCTCACCCCGCAGGGCGAAGGAGACGCGGCGACGCTCTCGCAGCGTCTCGCTGACTACGACTTCGGACTCGTCCTGTCGTCGCCGATGCAGAGGGCGCAACGAACCGCCCAGATCGCCGGATTCGGCTCTCCCGAGGTCGATCCCAACCTCGTGGAGTGGGACTACGGAGCCTATGAAGGCCGCACGACCAAGGAGATCCGGGCCGAGCTCGGCTACGACTGGGCGGCGTTCGAGCACGGCGTGATCCCGGGCAAGACGCCAGGCGAGACGGTCGAGGAAGTTGCGGCCCGCGCATCTCGAGTGCTGCTGCGTGCGGCTCCGGTCTTCGCCTCGCGGGACGTGCTGCTGTTTGGGCACGGGCACGCCCTGCGGATCCTCGCCACCGTGTTCCTGCGTGAGCAACCACGCTTCGCAGCAAAGCTCCTACTCGACGCCGGCTCGGTGAGCGTGCTCGAGTACGAACGCGAACAGCCCGCGATCAAGCTCTGGAACAGCCTCGGCTGACCCTCACTCGGCCTGACCCTCACTCGGCCTGACCCTCAGGGAAGCGGCCAGGTGTGCACGGGCTCATTGGAGCTCATGTGCTCCGTGTAGAGCTCGAGCATCTCGTGCAGCGCCTTGAGTCGGTCCGAACCTCGCTCCTCGAACCGGCGCACGGCCTCGGTCTGCCAGGTCGCGCCGTTGGCACCGGCCTGGCAGCGGGCCTCGATGATGCCGAGGAAGCGGTCACGCACCGCCTGCGAGACGCCCCACTCCTCAAGGCCCTCGTGCGCGAGCGGGAGCAGGTGGCGCAGGACGAGCTCGTCGACCCCGACCTCCCCGAACCCCGGCCAATAGAGGCGGGCCTCGATGCCGTCCCGGGCGCCGCGGTGAAAGTTCTCCTCACACGCGGCGAAACTCATCTTGGTCCAGACCGGGCGCTCGGTGCTCGCGAGCTTGCGCACCACGCCGTAGTAGAACGCGGCGTTGGCCAAGGTGTCGGCAATGGTCGGCCCGGCCGGGAGGACGCGGTTCTCGACCCGCAGGTGCGGCCGGCCCTTGACGATGTCGTAGATCGGACGGTTCCAGCGATAGACGGTGCCGTTGTGCAGACGCAACTCGGCGAGGTCAGGGGCCTCACCCGCCTCCAGCTTGGCCATTGGGTCCTCGTCGGTGGTCTCGGCGAGGAGCGCCGGGAAGTAGCGGGAGTTCTCCTCGAAGAGGTCGAAGATCGAGGTGATCCAGCGCTCACCGAAGAACACCCGCGGCCGCACGCCCTGGTTCTTGAGCTCGATGGGCCGGGTGTCGGTCGCCTGCTTGAAGAGCTCGATCCGCGTCTCGGCATGGAGCCGCTGCCCGAAGAAGAACGGTGAGTTCGCTGCGAGCGCGACCTGGACCGGCGAGATCGCCTGGGCGGCGTTCCAGTGGTCGGCGAAGTCGTTCGGTGCTACTTGGAGGTGCAGCTGGACGCTTGTGCACGCCGACTCGGGAGCGATCGAGTCGCAGTAGGTCGCGACGCGTTCACCCTGGGGGCCGGTGATGTCGAGATAGATGTCCTCACCGCGGGCCACGAAGATCGAGTCGTTGAGGGCGGTGTAGCGGTTGTTGTCGCTGATCCACTCGCCCTCGTAGTGCTCGGGCATGATCGTCGGGAGGATGCCGATCGCCACGAGTCGCGATCCCACCTCGCGCGCCTTGGCGTCGGCGGCGTTGAGCGACTCGCGCAGATCGTGCTCGAGTTCGAGCGCAGAGTCGCCCGGGAGCGGCCGTGGCAGGACGTTGAGCTCGATGTTGTATTGCGCCAACTCGGTCTGGTAGCCCGGATCGGCGATGGCCCGGAGCACCTCGGCGTTGGCGAAGTGCGGGTCGAAATCCCCGTTGACGAGGTTGAGCTCGATCTCGAGACCGGTCAATGGTCGGTCGAACTCGAACGAGTGCTGACCCAGCATCCGCTCGAACACGTCGAGGTTCTGACGCACCTTCTCGCGATAGCGCTGCCGCTCCTCGCGTGTGTAGCTCTGTGCGCTGACCTCAGCACCCACGCCATCCACCTCCCGATCTGTAGCCCGAACATCGGCCCGGGGGGCCAACTCAATCACCATCCGAGCACAGCGCGCGAATGGAACGTGGCCGAATCCGCGTTTCGGTCACGAGGGCTGTCGGCACCCCCACCTAGCCTCAGAGACGTGCGCATGATCCATACCTCCGACTGGCACCTGGGACGGGCGTTCCACCAGGTGGGGCTGCAGGATGCCCAGTCGGCCTTCCTCGACCATCTCGTCGAGGTCGTGCGCTCCGAGTCCGTCGACGCCGTTCTTGTGTCGGGTGACCTCTATGACCGCGCTCTGCCCGCGCCCGACACCGTGGCGATGCTCTCCGATGCGGTCGAGCGGCTCATCGACGCTGGCGCCACGGTTGTGCTCTCCAGCGGCAATCACGACTCGGCGATCCGACTGGGCTTCGCGTCGCGCCTCCTCGAGCGCTCGGGGCTGCACATCCGCACGAGCATCGACGACATCGGTCGTCCGGTGGTCGTCGGTGATGTCGCCATCCATCCCCTCCCCTACCTCGAGCCCTCCCTCGCAGCCGGACCTCTGGGGACGAGCGAGCGCACGCACGCCGGCGCCCTGCGCGCCGCCATGGCTCGCGTCCGAACCTCCCTCGACACCGGCCCGCAGCGTCGGTCCGTCGTCATGGCGCACGCGTTCGTCACCGGCGGTGCGACCAGCGACTCCGAGCGCGACATCTCGGTGGGCGGTGTCGCGGCGGTGCCGCCCGAGGTGTTCGCCGGGGTCGACTACGCCGCGCTGGGTCACCTCCACGGCCGCCAGCAGGTGTCCGAGGCGGTCCGCTACTCCGGCTCTCCCGTGGCGATGTCGTTCAGCGAGGCCGCTCACACCAAGGGTTCGTGGCTCGTCGACCTCGATGGTGACCAGCCTGTCGCGCAGTTCGTCGCCGCGCCCGTGGAGCGGCCCCTCGTGCTGCTGCGCGGCACCCTGGACGAGCTGCTCAGCGATCGACAGCACACGGCCGCGGAGTCGGCGTGGTGTCAGGTGACGCTCACCGACCCCATCCGTCCGCTCGGCGCCATGGAGCGCCTGCGCGCCCGCTTCCCCCACACTCTTGACCTGCGCTTCGCACCTTCCGGTTCGGTCACCACGATGAGTGCGTATGCCGCGTCGCTCACCGCGCGCTCCGACCTCGACGTGTGCTGCGACTTCCTCACCCACGTCCGTGGAGGACACGGCGCAGACGAAGCCGAGCGAGAGCTGCTCGGCAAGGCCGTTGAGGGTGCGCGCCTGCATCGATCTGCCAGCGAGGGTGAAGGCGGCACCTCTTCTCGCCGGAGCGCGGGCGCGGCATGAGGATCCACCACCTCGGTGTCACGGCTTTCGGTCCCTTTCCTGACGAGATCGCAGTCGACTTCGATGCGTTGACGTCTGCCGGGTTGTTCCTCATCCACGGACCCACCGGCGCCGGCAAGACCAGCCTGCTCGATGCGATCTGCTTCGCGCTCTTCGCCGACGTGCCCGGACTGCGCGACAAGCGCGGCATCGCCAGCGACCACGCGGCGCCCTCGGTCACACCATCTGTGGCACTCGAATTCACCTGCGGCACGAGGCGATTCGCCATTCGACGTTCGCCCGCGCACGTCCGACCCAAGAAGCGTGGCACGGGCAGCATCGAGGCTCCTGCGACCGTGACGCTCTCCGAGCTTCGAGGTGGCACATGGTCCGTGCTCTCGACCCGCAACGACGAGGCCGCCGAGGTCCTCCACGACGTCCTCGGCATGGGCAAGGAGCAGTTCGCCAAGGTGGCGATGCTGCCCCAGGGTGAGTTCGCGGCGTTCCTCACAGCCAAGGACGACGACCGTCGCGCCCTGCTCGAGAAGCTGTTCGACATCACGCGCTACGCCGACGTCGAGGAGTGGCTCGTCGACGAACGTCGCTCGAGCGAAGCCAGGGTCAGCAGCCTGCGAGGCAGCATCGACACCGATCTGGCCCGCCTCGCAGACGTGGTCGCGGCAAGCGGCATGGGTGAGCAGCCGCTCGGCGAGGACGCCGGGGTTGTCCCCGCATCCGAAGTCGGAGCAGGCGCCCTCGATGGTCGACCCACTGTTGACGACCGTACCCGTGATGGCAGACCTGCCGTCGATCCGGCTTCCCCCGACGCCATCCGCACCCTGCTCGAGGTCACCGGCCACGAGCTCGACGCCTTGGTGTCCGAGGCCATGGTGGCGCTTGACGCCGCCGCGGCCACCGAGGGCGCTGCTGCCACCGCTGCCGAGCGCGCTCGCAACGCCACGGCCCTGCGAGAGCGGGCTCGCCTCGCCCGAGCGACGCTCTCGGAACTCGACCGGGACGAGGACGACATCGCCGTTGCCAGGGTCACTCACGATGCCGCCAGCCGCGCCGCCTCCGTGCGCGGCCACGTCGCCGCCATCGCGCGTGAGGCCGCCGAGGTCGAACGCGCGGCGGAGGCACTCTACGCCGCGACCGCTCGCGTGCACGCCGTCGCTCCTGAGGCGATGAACGCTCCTGATGCGGTGGACCCGACGACCCTTATCGACCAACTCGAAGGCCATGACGACACCCTGCGTGAGCTGGTCCGGCTCGAGGCCACGCGCGCCCATCGCGCCCGGCAGACACGGGGCCACATCGACGCCATCACCGGAGCAACCCGGATTCTCGAGACGGCCGACACCGACCGGGCGAACGCCGTGGATCACGTGACCGAGGCCGAGTCCGCAGTGGCAGATGCCCTTGAGGCCGATGCCTCCCGCGAGGGTGTGGAGAGCGTCGCCGAGATTGCTCGTGACCGGCTTCGACTGGCTCGACGTGTGGTCGAGGACGAGGTGACTGTGTCGCGACTCGCCACCGCAGCCACGCAGGCTCGCACGGCTGCCCAGGATGCCCGCGATCACGAGCAGGACGTCGTGGCCCGGCGACTCTCACAGATGGCTGCCGAGCTGGCCGAGGGTCTTGTCGATGGACAGTCGTGCCCCGTGTGCGGCGCCGACGAACATCCGGCTCCGGCTCGCGAGGGCGATCGGGTGAGCGCCGCCGAGCTCGACGATGCCCGTCTGGCCCACGCCGCCCTGTCCCGAACGCACCAGCAGTCTGAGACCGCGGCCGCCAGCGCCCAGGCCCTGCTCACCGAGGCGCTACGGGTCCTCGGAGTCGAGTCCGCGCGCGACCTCGACCTGAGAGCCCTGACTGACGAGGCAGAGTCAGCCAGCGCTCGACAGGCCCAGGTGCAAGCCCGCGCCGCGAAGCGGGCGGCCGGCGACAAGAAGCTCGCTGCCGCGCGCGCGGAGCTGCAACGCATTGACCTGGCCGTCGCGGCGGCGCAACAGGACCTGGCCCGGGCCACCACCGTGGCCGAGCAGGCACAGCAGGCAGAGATCGCCGACGCGGCTTCCACCACCGGGCTGCTCGAGGCCCACTCGAGCTGCCCCTGCGTGCCCGCCAGCACGCGCGCCAACGCTCTGGCCGACAAGGGCCACGGTGCTTCGACCGATCCCGGCCCGGTGTCCACCACTCACGACCTCGTGCAGGCGCATCGCCGGGTGGTGGCGGCGGCCCAGACCTGGCGCCAGTCCCTCAAACGCAGTGACGAGACGACGCTCCGTCTCGCTTCGGCGACAGAGGTCGGGCAGGCCGCAGCTGCCGAGGTGGGGTTCGGCTCGCTCGACGAGGCCTCTGCCGCTGCCATGGGACCCGCTGCCCTGGACCGGCTCCGGGACCGCCTGCACGACCACGATCGCGCGCGCTCGTCTGCGACTGCAATTCTCGAGGACGATGAGGTCATTGCGGCTGAGTCTGCTCCGGCGCCTGATCTCGATGCCGTCTCATCGGCCGCGCAGCAAGCCAAGACGGCCCTGCTCATGGCGCAGTCCGCGCAGACCGAGGCCAGCGCCACCCGTCGCTCCTTCACCACGGTGCGGTCGAGTCTGATCGCAGGCCTCGACGCGGCGGGACCAGCCCTGACACACCACCACCGGATCAAGGAGCTCGCCGACACGTTCACCGGCGGCGGGCTCAACAACACCCTGCGCATGCGACTCACCTCGTTCGTCCTCGCCGCCCGACTCGACACCGTCGCCCGCCTCGCCAACGAGCGGCTCCGGATCATGGGCGACGGTCGCTACACCCTCGAGCACTCCGACCGGTTGGCCGCCCGTGGCGCGCGCAGCGGGCTGGGACTGAGGGTCCTCGACCAGTGGACGGGCGTGAGTCGTGAGACCTCGACCCTGTCGGGCGGCGAGGCCTTCATGGCCTCCCTCGCGCTGGCCCTCGGCCTCGCCGATGCCGTGCGCGAAGAGTCCGGAGGCTTCGACCTCGGCACGCTGTTCGTCGACGAAGGCTTCGGCACGCTCGATGACGAAAGCCTCGAGCAGGTCATCTCCGTCCTTGACTCCCTGCGCGAGGGTGGGCGAGCCGTCGGCGTCGTCTCGCACGTGGGCGAACTCCGCAGCCGCATCACCAGCCAGCTCGTCGTCCGCAAGACCGCCAGCGGGAGCACTGTCGCCATCTCCACCCCCGGAGCCGAGAGCGCGGCCTGACCTTTGCCCGACGCAACTGCCGTCGCGAGCTGACCAAGGGCGTGCGGCGCTCAGTTCGCGATGAACCCGGGCAGCAGTCGGTTCCGCTCCTGCGCAGGTTGATGTGAAAGACGCTTCACCGCCAGACGCGCAGGGCCCACGCAAGCGCCGCGTGACCCGAGAGGATCACGCGGCGCGAGCACACGGCATACCCGTCGTATGTGGTCAGTCCTCGAACGCCTCGGGCGGCGGGCACGAGCACACGAGGTGGCGGTCGCCGTAGGCGCCGTCGATGCGTCGGACCGGCGGCCAGTACTTCGCGAGGGGGTCGACGCCCTGCGGGAAGGCCGCCTCTTGACGGGTGTAGTCCACGTCCCAGTCCCCCGCGAGCGAGATCGCAGTGTGCGGCGCGCCCCTCAGAACACTCGTTGCGGCGCTGCCCGCAGCGCCGACGGCGTCGATCTCCTCGCGGATCGCGATCATCGCGTCGCAGAAGCGATCGAGCTCGAGCTTGTCCTCGCTCTCGGTGGGCTCGACCATGAGCGTCCCGGCGACGGGAAAGGACATCGTCGGGGCGTGGAAGCCGTAGTCGATGAGCCGCTTCGCGATGTCGTCCACGCTCACGCCCGTCTCCTTGGTGAGCGGGCGCACATCGAGGATGCATTCGTGGGCGACGAGGCCGCCCTCACCCGAGTAGAGCACCGGGTAGTGGTCTCGCAGCCGCGCCGCGACGTAGTTGGCGTTGAGGACGGCCACCTCGGTCGCACGGCGCAGACCCGCCGCACCCATGAGGCGCACATAGGCCCACGAGATCGGCAGGATGCCCGCCGAGCCGTAGGGCGCGCCCGACACCGGGCCGACGCCGGTCTCGGGACCGGCCTTGCCGTCGAGGGGGTGGTTGGGGAGGAAGGGTGCGAGGTGCTCGCGGCAGGCCACGGGGCCGACGCCGGGACCGCCACCACCGTGCGGGATGCAGAACGTCTTGTGCAGGTTGAGGTGCGACACATCGGCACCAAAACGACCCGGCTGAGCCAGACCGACGAGGGCGTTGAGGTTGGCCCCGTCGACATAGACCTGACCGCCGGCGTCGTGCACCATCGCGCACAGGTCGGTGATCGTGTCCTCGAAGACACCGTGGGTCGACGGGTAGGTCACCATGATCGCCGCGAGGTCGTCGCGGTGCTCCTCGACCTTGACCTTGAGGTCGTCCATGTCGACGTTGCCCGTGATGACGTCGGTCTTGACGACGACGACCTTCATGCCGGCCATGACCGCACTGGCGGCGTTGGTGCCATGAGCACTGGCCGGGATGAGGCAGACGGTGCGCTCGCCCTGGCCCTGGGAGCGGTGGTAGGCGGCGATGGCCAGGAGGCCGGCGAATTCACCCTGCGATCCAGCATTGGGCTGCAGGGACACCGCGTCGTAGCCGGTGATGTCGCAGAGCCACTGCGACAGCTCGTCGATGAGGTGGCGGATCCCCTCGGTCTGGTCAAGTGGTGCGAACGGGTGGAGATCGGCGAACTCGGGCCACGTGATGGCGAGCATCTCGGTCGTCGCGTTGAGCTTCATCGTGCACGAGCCGAGCGGGATCATCCCTCGGTCGAGGGCAAAGTCCCGGTCGGAGAGGCGCCGCAGGTAGCGCAGCATCGACGTCTCACTGTGATGGCTCGTGAAGACCGGGTGGGTGAGGTAGTCGGAGGTGCGCACGAGCGCCTCGTCCCAAGCGGGCTGGGCGATCTGGATACCCGTCGGTCCATCGACCCCGAACGCGCGGCACACCTTCGCCACGTCGTCGAGCTCGGTCGTCTCGTCGACAGAGAGGAGCACCGTGTCGGCATCGTGGCGCCAGACGTTGGTGCCCTGCTCCAGAGCCGCCTCGACGATCTCGTCGGCACGACCCGGCACGCGGATCGACAGCGTGTCAAAGCCCGCTTCACTGTCCACGTCGACGCCACCGGCGCGCAGCGCGTCCGCCAGCGTCGTGGCGTGCGCGTGGATCCGCAGCGCGATGGCGCGCAGACCGCGAGGACCGTGATAGACGGCATACATGCTGGCCATGACGGCCAGAAGGACCTGCGCCGTGCAGATGTTGGAGGTCGCCTTCTCGCGCCGGATGTGCTGTTCGCGCGTCTGGAGAGCAAGCCGGTATGCCGGTGCTCCCGTCACGTCGACCGAGACACCGACGAGCCGGCCCGGAAGGGTCCGCTCAAGTCCGGCTCGCACGGACATGTAGCCGGCGTGCGGTCCACCGAAGCCCATCGGGACACCGAACCGCTGCGTGGTTCCGACGGCGATGTCGGCGCCCCACTCCCCCGGCGCCGTGGCCAGCGTCAAAGCCATGAGGTCGGCGGCGGCCGTGACGAGCGCGCCAGCCTCATGGGCCGCCTCGGCGAGGGCGCGGTGGTTGCGAAGGCGGCCGTGGAGGTCGGGGTACTGCACGAGAACACCAAAGACGTCACGACCTCCGGCAGCCGCGACCAGGGTGTCGCGTGAGGTCACCGAGGACAGGTCGGCGACAACGATCTCGATGCCGAGCGGGAGGGCCCGGGTGCGCATCACGGCCAGCGTCTGGGGAAAGGTCGCCTCGTCGACGAGCAGGACCGCGTCGCCCGCGGCCTTGCTCGAGCGGCGCATCAGGGTCATCGCCTCGGCCGCGGCCGTGGACTCGTCGAGTAATGATGCGCCTGCGGTACTCAGCGCAGTGAGGTCGCCGACGACCGTCTGGAAGTTGAGGAGTGCTTCGAGCCGGCCCTGGGATATCTCGGGCTGGTAGGGCGTGTAGGCGGTGTACCAGGCGGGGTTCTCGAGGACGTTGCGCTGGATGACCGCCGGCGTGACCGTGCCGTAGTAGCCCAGCCCGATCATCGAGGTGAGGACCTGGTTGCGGGCGGCGAGGGCCCGCAACTCCTTGACGACGGCGCGCTCTGACTCAGCCGGAACGATGTCCATGGCCTCGGTCGCGCGGATGGCATCCGGCACGGCGGTTGCGGTGAGTTCGTCGAGGCTGGCACGTCCGATCGTGGCGAGCATCTCGGCGACGTCACCGTCGCTCGGGCCGATGTGGCGCTCCGCAAAGGCGGGCAGGTCACTGGTGTGGATCGTGGTCTGGGTCATGAGGGTGAGGCTCCTGGCACACGGGCGGGCACGGGCCTCCCCTTCTGTCGCGGCATGAGCCGTCTCAGAGGTGCCTGATCCGTGCAGTCCTTTGCGCCTGAGAGGTTCCGGGGAGTTTGCCCCTTCGGCGCCCTGGCTCCAACTGGACCAGGGACTCTCCCGCACGGTGTTTGCGGCGCCGTCAGCGTAACAAACGGCGCGTACCCCGAAGGGCACACGCCGTCATCGAGAGTGTCTGGGTGGGTGTCAGGCGAGTCGCGCGGCCCGACGTGCACTGAGCTCGTCATCGGGGTGCGCTGCCGGCGTCTCGTCGGAGAGGCGCTCGCTCGGGAGGTGGGACAGGTCGCCCTCGACCTCTCGCCAGACCTTGCCGACTGCGATGCCGAAGACGCCCTGGCCACCCTGGAGCAGGTCGATGACCTCTTCGTCGGATGTGCACTCGTAGACCGATGCACCGTCGCTCATGAGGGTGATCTGGGCAAGGTCGTCGACGCCGCGGTCACGCAACACCTGGACGGCGCCGCGGATCTGCTGCAGCGAGACACCGGTGTCGAGCAGGCGCTTGACGATCTTGAGCGCGAGGATGTCGCGGAAGCCGTAGAGCCGCTGCGAACCCGAGCCTGCCGCTCCCCGCACCGAGGGCTCCACGAGTGAGGTGCGGGCCCAGTAGTCGAGCTGACGGTAGGTGATGCCGGCGGCCTGGCACGCGGTCGGACCTCGGTAGCCCATCTCCTCGTCGAGGGTGGGCAAGTCGTCCGTGAACAGCAGACCCTGTGCCGCGATGGGCACATGAGCCTTGGGGTGTTCTTCGATGGCGTTCACGCCAGCCTCCTGCTGCACCACGGTGCCTGTAACTACATGGACGTCGTTCTCTTGGTGGTGACGCTAGGGCGCGGAAGACCCGGGGTCAACTACCACTGGACCCTAACCTCATGCGTGTCGTGAGTAACATCAGTAACACTCACCCTCAACTTGACGGTTGGTCTCCGGTGTCGAAGTCGTCGGCAGAAACGTGGTCGAGGAACTCCTTGAACTTCTCGACCTCGTTCTCTTCCTGCTCCTCCTCGGCCATGGCGACACCGGCCTCGTCGAGCAGGTCCTCGGTCGTGACGATGTCGACCCCGAAGCGCAGCGCCAGCGCGATGGCATCCGAGGAACGCGAGTCGATGCTCTGCCCTCCCCCGTCTGCGCCACCGTCGATGTCCAGCACCGCGTGGAAGACACCCTCCTCCAGTCGCGTGATGCGGACCCGGAGCAGTGTGTGCCCCAGGCCATCGAGGAGGTTCTTGATGAGGTCGTGCGTGAGGGGCCGCGGTGGGACCACGCCCTGCTGGGCGTAGGCGATCGCGGCAGCCTCGGCCGCCCCGACCCAGATGGGCAGGTATCGACTGCCGTCCCGCTCACGGAGCAGGACGATGGGCTGATTCGTCGGCATCTCGACTCGAACCCCAAGGACGTCCAGTGACTTCACCCTTCCACCGTACGTCGTCAGGGTCGGGCCAGACCACCCTTGACCAGCGCGGCGTGCAACTGCAGGCAGAGGTGGGCGACATCCGCCTGGTCCTTGGCGCGTCCCGCGGTTCGCCGAGTGCTCATCGCCTGCTCGACCAGGCCGACTTCGCGATCGGCTGCAGTGCGGAACGGGCGCAAGTGGCGCGCTTCGATCCCGTATGCCGCGAGGCCGGCGGCGGCATGCGCCGCCTGGAGGTCGGCTCCCGAGAAATGGCCCTCGACATCGGCGCGCAGAACGCCGAAACCCTCCAGCGATGAGATCGTCTCGAGGTCGAGCCCGGTGGCGGTCGTCAACTCGTAGCGAGTGAGGCGGACCGCGACCCCGGGCAGGAGACTGTTGGCGTCGGGGACGTCAGGGTCGGACTCCGGGGCCGGTGGACGCGGGCGCGCGTCGGCGTCAGCGGTCGGCTCGAGCCCGCGGTCGAGTGCATCCAGTGCCTCGCGGATGACCTTGAGCGGCCAGAACCGGTCGCGCTGCGCGCGCAGGACATAGCGCAGACGTTCGACATCAGCGGGCGCGTAGGTGCGGTAGCCGGCGGCAGTGCGCTTCGGCTCGACCAAACCCTCGACCTCGAGGAATCTGATCTTGGAGATGCTGACCTCCGGGAACTCCTCGCGCAGCGCGTCGAGGACCTTCCCGATGGTCAGCGGCCGCTCAGGCCCGCTTGCCGGCATAGAAGACGAGGCGGTACTTGCCGATCTGCACCTCGTCGCCCGTCTGCAGCACCGACTCGTCGATCCGCTCGCGATTGACGTAGGTCCCGTTGAGGGAGCCGACGTCCTTGACGACGAAGTGGTCCTGCGCGCGCTCGAACGTCGCGTGTTGCCTCGACACCGTGACGTCGTCGAGGAAGATGTCGCTCTCCGGGTGACGACCCGAGGACACGACGTCGTCGTCGAGAAGGAACCGCGCCCCGGTGTTGGGGCCACGCAGGACGACGAGCAGGGCAGTGCCGGGACGAAGCGCCTCGACGGTGGCCTGGTCGGCACGGGTGAGGACGTGCTCGCTCTCGTGGACGACGTCGGACTTCTCGAGCCCTGGCACCGCCTGGAAGCGCATCGTCGTCGACGACTCCGGCTCGCGCTCGGGGGTCTCGCGACTGTCGTCACTCATCTGTGAGGCTCCTCGTCTGCGGGGATGGGTCAGGGCTACGGGTTCGGTGAACACGGTTCTGCGCTGAAGCACTCACCCTAGATGACCACCTTGGGGATGAACAGGCGGTTGGCCGTGGATGGCCTGCGAATCAGCTGAGCTGTTGCTGATAGGCCTCGACATCGAGCAGACCCTCGACGGCTGCGGCGTCGCTGGGCTTCAGTTCGTACATCCAGCCCTCACCGTAGGGATCGGAGTTCACGAGCTCGGGTGAGGCGTCCAAGGAGGCGTTGACGGCCGAGACCTCGCCGGCGAGCGGGGCATAGAGGTCGCTGACGGACTTGGTCGACTCGACCTCACCGCAGGCGTCCCCGACGGCGATGGTGTCCCCCACGGCAGGGAGGCTGACGTAGACGACGTCACCGAGAGCGTCCTGCGCGAACGAGGTGATCCCGATCCGAACGGTTCCGTCGTCGGAGGCGCGCACCCACTCGTGCTCGGCGGTGTAGCGCAGGTTGCTCGGGTACTCGAGGTCGCTCATCGTTGGGCTCCTTCAGGTCCGTTCAGGACGTCGTGGGACTGGGTACGGGTCGAGCGTACTGAGGCTCGGAAACGGTCTGCAACGCGGACACCGTGACCTCCTCCTTGGTTTCGACACCCGCCTCACCCTTGGCGGTGCGAACCGACTCGGTCACGCCACCGGGGATCTCCATGGCGGACGCGAGCGTGGAGCCGTCACCGATCGCCGTGACGACGTAGGGAGCAGTCACGGCCTTGCCCGAGATCGCGATCCCGCCCTCATCATCGGTGAAGTAGGTGTTGGCGACAACGCGCACATTGTTGATCTCAACCGCCTCGGCGCCGGCGTCGCGCAACTCCTGAAGTGTGTCGAGAAGCAGGGGTGCCGTGACACCGTTCTCGGGGTCGCGGATCGTCAGGACGATCCCGGGACCTTTGGCGGGGACGGTTCCAGCCATGATCGCGAGCGAGTCCAGCCGCTGCTGCGCCGCCTGCTGGGCTTCGGTGAGACTCGTGGTGGTGCTCTTGAGCCGATCGCGGGAGAGCTGAAGGGTCTGGATCTCCTCGGCGAGCCGGTTGCCGTCCTGGTCCACCGTGTCGAGGATGCGGATCAGCTCGTCCTCGCGCAGGTCCTCGAGGCCCTCGATCGACGTCTGGTGCACCTGGGCTGCGATGGCGAAACCAAGACCGAGAGCGAGGACGGTGGCCAGGACGTTGGCCTTGGTCGGGCGCGGACGACCTGCGCGGCCCAGCCGATGCCAAGCCTTGCGCGAGCCACCCTCCGAGGCCGCGCCATCCTGCTCACTCATGACCGCCGACTCACGCGTTGAAGAGGTGTCGGCGGATGGACGCGACGTTGGAGAAGATCCGCACCCCGAGCACCACGACGACACCGGTCGAGAGTTGACTGCCGACGCCGAGCTGGTCGCCGAGGAAGACGATGAATGCTGCGACGACGACGTTGGACAGGAACGAGATGACGAAGACCTTGTCGTTGAAGATCCCGTCGAGCACGGCCCGGACCGCGCCGAACACGGCGTCGAGCGCCGCGATCACGGCGATGGGCAGGTAGGGCTGCAGCCACAGGGGAACCTCGGGCTGCAAGAGGACACCGGCAACAATGCCGATGACCAGTCCCAGGGCGGGGATCACGACGAATCTCCTTCGGGTGAGGGCGTGGCTGCGTCCTTGACCTTATCCGCGGGGGTGGCGGCTCGGGTCCCCAGCGTCGCCGACGCCGGAATCGTGACCTCTTTGCGCACCACCGTCTCAACCCGGATGCCGAAGGAACTCTTGAGCGTCGAGAGGTACGTGCCGCCGTTGCCATCGGCGAACGTGGCGGGCATCTTGCCGGGGTCCCCGATGGCGGTGACGACATAGGGCCGTTTGAGGGGCCGGTAGTCGACCAGGATCGCCTCTCCGGCAAACCGGATGGACGCAGTTGATGTCAGTCGTTGGCCATTGACCGCCACCGCCTCGGCTCCGGCTTGCCAGAGGCTGTTGGTGACGACCTGCAGGTCCTTGGCGAAGACCGTGCCCTCTGCCTTGTCGGCGCTGGAGCGAGGGTCGAAGTTGCTCCCGCTGCCCTCGGGGTTGGGAGCATCGTCGATGGTGACGACGAAGCCCGGCCCGCGCACCGGCACGGCTCCGGCCACGAGCGACAGGCGTTCAACACTCTGGGCCAGCTCTTCACTCACGTCTCTCAGCGTCTCAGCGTCAAGGCCCGAGATCTCGGCGCGCAGCCCACTGGCCTGGCCCGCCCGTGTGTCGACGACTTCCTGTTGCTGGTCGATGCGCTCGATGAGGCTTGCCTTGGTGCGTTCCTTGGTCGTCTCGCCACCTCGCAGCTGCATCGCGGCGATTCCGACGAGGATGCCGATGATGAGGGCGAACACGATGAGCGCCGGTGACCGCAGGCTCGTGGCGGGCGGGAGGCCGGCCTTCTCGCGCCGTTCGGCAGCAGCGGCGTAGCCGGAGTCGAGGGGCCGCTCGAGCATCGACGTGATGAGCGTCATCGACGCATCCGGCCGCCGCGGCGGAGTCGTGACCTGCGGACTCACGGGGCACCACGGCGAGCGATGAGCTGACGCAGCTGCACGGCATACATGATTCCGGCGACCCAGTAGAGCACCGTGCCCCACCACGCGAAGCCCCACCCGACGGGCCGGGCGAACGACGCGAGCCACCCGTCGCCGTCGGCCATGAGCAGCGCCGGGAACGAGTAGAGGAGGTTGAAGGTCGCGGCCTTGCCGATGAAGTGGACGGGCAGCCCGGTCCAGCCGTAGCGCTTGGCGATGAGCACGACGACCCCCATGAAGGCCTCTCGTGCGAAGAGCACCACGACGAGCCACCACGGGATGATGTCGCGCCAGGCCAGACCGACGAGGGTGGTGACGATGTAGAGGCGGTCGGCGATGGGGTCGAGCAGCTGACCGACGCGCGACACGAGGCCGTAGTGGCGGGCGATCTTGCCGTCGAGGTAGTCCGTGATGCCCGACGCCATGAGGATGACGAGGGCGATCGCATCGTGCTGCGTCGCGATCGCCCAGATGAACACCGGGACGCCGAGCAGTCGCAGTGCCGACAGGGCATTGGGCAGCGTCAGGACGCGGTCGACGGGGTCGCTGTCGGTCCCCCGAACGCTCTCACCCGCAGTCATGGCAGCAGCCTATGTGTTCCTGTCTAGAGTCGGTTCATGACTTCCCGCATCCTCGCTGGCGATGCCGCAATGTGGCGCTCACGTCGCACCGGTGTGAAGTGGGGGTGGTATGCCGACGACGTCCTTCCGCTGTGGGTCGCCGAGATGGACGCGGCGCCGTGCGAACCCGTCGTCGAGGCGGTGAGCGCCGCCCTGCGGCGCGGTGACACGGGCTATCCACTCGGGCGCGACTTCGTCGATGCGGCAGTGGCGTATGCCGCCCAGACCTGGTCGTGGGCGATCGACAGCTCACGTGTCACTCCCGTTGCGGACGTCATGATCGGGCTCAGCGAAGTCGTCCGCTCCGTCACCGGCCCCGGTGGGCCCGTGGTCGTGTCCTCTCCCGTCTACAACGCCTTCTTCGACTTCGTCGCGATGACAGGTCGACAGGTCGTCGATGCGCCCCTGAACGTGCACGGCCGACTTGACCCCGAGGCTCTCGACCGGACGTTCGGCGAGGTGACCGCAGGAGGCGAACGGGCGGCATACCTGCTGTGCAACCCGCAGAATCCGACCGGCACCGTCCACTCGCTCGGAGAGCTCGAAACCCTCGCCGCGATCGCTCACCGGCACGACGTCGTCGTCATCGCCGACGAGATCCACTCACCGATCGTCCACGACGGGACCTTCACTCCGTTCCTGTCCGTGATCGGCGGCGAGCGCGGGGTGAGTCTTCTGTCCGCGTCGAAGGCGTGGAACCTCGCTGGCCTCAAGGCGGCAGTCGCCGTCATCGGCCACGACGCACGCAGCGATGTGGCGCTCCACGAGGTCCACACTCACGGCGCCAGTCACCTGGGACAGATCGCGGCCGTGGCGGCGTTGACCGACGGGCGTGCGTGGCTCGCGCAGGTCACCGAGGAGATCAATGCGAACCGGGCGTTGCTGGGTCGACTTCTCGCGCAGCGCCTGCCAGAGATCGGCTATGCCGCTCCGGCGGCGACCTACCTGGCGTGGCTCGACTGTCGGCCCCTTGGCTGGGGCGACGACCCGGCCGCGGTTCTGCGCGAACGGGGACGGGTGGCGCTCTCGCCCGGTCTCTCGTTCGGCGAGGCGGGGCGCGGGTTCGTGCGGTTCAACTTGGCCAGCTCCCCGGAGATTGTCGCCGAAGCCGTCGAACGCATGGTGAGATCAACCTCGTGAACTCCGACGTGACGCGATGGCTCCTGACGGCAACCGAGCGCGACAATCCCGCGACCCGGCTCGATGATGTGCATCCGGGCGAGACCGCCTGGTCGACCGGCAACGTGGTGACGCCGCTCGTCGACGGTGCCGCCTATTTCGCCGAGCTTCACCGAGTCGTGGAAGCCACAACCGAAGGTGACGTCGTCATGTTTGCGGGCTGGCGGATCGACGGCGACCAGCTCCTCACCGACGACCCGGCCAGCGCCATCATCGCGGTCCTCGATCGAGCAGAGAACCGTCGGGTCAAGGTGTGCGCCCTGGTCTGGCGATCGCACACCGAGCAGATGGACTTCTCGGCGGAGAACAACCGCAAGGTGGCCGAGGAACTCGCCGACGAGGACGACGAGCACGCCCAGGTGCTCCTCGACATGCGGGTCCGTCGTGGTGGTGCGCACCACCAGAAGTTCGTCGTCGTGCGGCACCGCAATGATCCCACCCGGGACGTGGCGTTCGTGGGTGGCATCGACGTCGCCCACTCGCGCCGGGACGACTCGGAGCACTACGGCGACGCCCAACAGCAGGGGCTGTCTGCGGCGTACGGACCCCGCCCGGGGTGGCACGACGTCCAGTGCGCCATCACCGGGCCCGCCGTCGCAGACGTCGAGACAGTGTTCCGCGAGCGGTGGGACGACCCGAGCCCCCTGTCCCCTGCGCTGCACTCACGCATCCGGGACATGTTCGACCGGGCCAAGGATGACGCGACACTTCTGCCTCCGCAGTCACCACCGCCGCCGCCGGTGGACGGTGGGACCCACGTCGTGCAGATCCTGCGGACCTATCCGCACCTGCACCGCAAGCGGGCCTACCCGTTCGCCCCGGCCGGTGAGCGGTCCATCGCTCTGGCCCACCTCAAGGCGATCGCGCAGGCCCGCGAGCTCATCTATGTCGAGGACCAGTACCTCTGGTCCTCGAGCATCACCTCCGCGTTCGTGGACGCACTGTCGGCCAATCCCGACCTCCACCTGGTCGCCGTTCTCCCCCACCGACCGGACCTCGACGGTATGGCCGAGCGGATGCAGCGCGAGGGCCGACTCGAGGCCCTTGAGCAGCTGACCGCAGCGGCCCCCGGCCGGTTCGCGGCATACGGGATCGAGAATCACTCGGGGTGGCCTGTCTACGTCCACGCCAAGGTCATCGTCATCGACGACTGGTACGCGACGATCGGCTCGGACAACATCAACCGGCGATCCTGGACCCACGACTCCGAGCTCGCTGCCCTGGTCATCGATGACGCCGGGCTCGAGCACTCGCCCTACGCGCGGTCATTGCGGTTGCGCCTGGCCGCCGAGCACCTGGACCGACCGCTGTCTGGTGCGGACCATGAGGTTGCGATGGCGGACTGTGTGACTGGGCGTGGCCTTTTCGATGCGTATGCCGCGTCGGCCGCAGTTCTGCAGTCGTGGCACGACGCCGGCAAGGTTGGTCCACGACCTCCCGGCCGGCTGCGACCCGTGTCTGAGCCTGGCGTTGGCCGCGCGTCCCGTCGGGTCATCGAGGTCCCTCAGCGCTTCCTCGGCGACCCCGATGGGCGCCCGCGCAGGCTCCGGACCCGCGGGGAATTCTGACCCGGTCTGCTCGCCAGAAGGTCCCACACCTCGCGGTCTCTGCGCCGCGATCCGTGGGACCTTGAACCGATTCGGTCGGGACTACACGCATGGGATATGGTTTCGTTCGCTTGCACGGCAACGTGTGAGCAAGCCACGGGCTGTGGCGCAGCTTGGTAGCGCACTTGACTGGGGGTCAAGGGGTCGCAGGTTCAAATCCTGTCAGCCCGACCGATTTTGGGTCCTGATCTGGTCACACAGATCAGGGCCCTTTCTCGTCTCCAGTGCTGAGGCATAGTGGTCGCGTGGACACCGCTGCAGAGTCCGATGAGATGGCACTGACTTTGGAGGAGCTCCGTGAGGTCGCGGCGTTCGCCGCCGCGTGTGCCGAGCCGGTCCTCCACTTGTTCGAGTCCGTCCATCCCAGTGATCCCCGCCCACGGGTTGCCGTCGAGGCAGCACTCGCCTTCGCTGGTGGGGGCAAACGTCTCGCCGCGCTGCGCGTCGTGGCCGCCGATGCCCACCGGGCCGGTCGTGGGGCCGACACGACCTCGGCGACGGCCGCGGCGATGGCAGCCGGTCACGCGGCCGCCGCGGCATACCTTCACCCCTTGCCGCAGGCCACCCAGGTGAAGCACATCCTCGGTTCCGCTGCCTGTGCCGCACGCGCAATCGAACTCGCAGCCGGTGACGACCGCAGCGCTGGTGACGCAGAACTCGAGCGCGCGAGAGAGCGAGCCGCCCCGTCGGTCATCCGTGTCCTCAAGCGCTACCCGAACGCTCCTCGCGGAAGGGACCGCACCGCCGAGTTGCTCCACAACGTGGATACCGGGCTGCGGCGTTGAGGCAGGTTCACGCGATGATGCAGCAGATCGCCGAGGTCACGACGTCCTAGGGGTAGGGAGGTGAACGTGACCACGTTCGAAGATTTCGTCGCATCACGCGGGCCGACCCTGCTGCGCCTCGCCGTCATGCTCACCGGCAACAGTCACGATGCTGAGGACCTGCTGCAGGCCACGTTCATCAAGGTCATCCGACACTGGGGACGCGTGGCCGATGCGGGCAACCCAGAGGCCTACACCCGCAAGATCCTCGTCAACGAACACCTGTCCTGGCGACGCCGCCCTCAGCGACGCGAGTCTGCCGTCGCGGAACTCGAGTCGCCACCCCTTTCCGACCCCACCATTCACGTCTCGGCTCGCGATGCTGCCTGGCAGTTGCTGAACACGCTTCCGCCACGACAACGAGCCGTCCTTGCTCTGCGCTACTACTCCGACCTCTCGGACGACCAGATCGCCGCGACCCTCGGATGCACCGCGAGCACGGTGCGTTCCAACGCCAGCAGGGCGCTGACCGCACTCCGCGAGAACTACCCCGCCCTGGATCCGGAGGCGACACCATGACCACGACGCCTGAACTTGAATCTGCGTTGCGCCAGTTGTTTCTGGACCACGAACACCTCGCGGACATCGAGGTGCCCGAGCGCCTCGCCGCAGACGCAGCGCGCCGGGCGCAGTCACATCATCGCCAACGCCTGATCCTGGGCCTCGCTGCCGTGGTCCTCCTGATCGCCGGCGCCGTCGGCGCTCAGCAACTGCGTGGCTCGCAGGCTCAGCGGGATCCGGCTCTGCCTGCGTCACTCCCGTCGGGGCCGCTCGGGGACGCTCTCCGTACCTTCGAGAACTCATGGGCGGCGGCACAACCACCCAGGCTCACGCTGCTCGGACCGCAACTCCCTCAGGTCCGTGGGACAACTGACGACGATTACGTGCCCACGCTCAAGGCTGGCTTCGCCGTCGGTCCCAATGTCCTTCCAACTACCAAACCCGCAGACTCGTTGGTCCGATGGCAGAACGGCGCCGAGGTGGGAGTACCGGTGATGTCGGCGGCGGACACGCTCGCCGCCCTGCGCTCTGCCTCTGGCAAACTTTTCGACCCATGCCCCGACTGCGTCCCACGCCGGGTGACCAGCGCGACCCTGATGACAACTGGCATCCTGACTCCCCAGGGAGACGCCGTGGTCCCGGCGTGGGAGTTCGTTCTGGAGGGCACCCCCGCGACGGTGGTCATGTGGGCTGTGCCGGCCACGCACACCGTCACGCCGGCGGAGATGCCCGAGAGCCTGGTCACCGAGACGGTGAACTCTGTCGTCCCCTCGGACGATGGGCGTGAACTGACCCTCGAGTTTGCCGGTGAGTCCCCGGACTGCCCCCTGACCTACACGGCCTCGGCAGCTCGATCAGCTCATGCTGTGTCCGTCCTGATCGAGCCCCACGGTGATCGGTGCTCTGGACCGGACGCCCAGCACAGTCGCCACGTCACCGTTCGCCTCGACCGGCCGTTGGGTGAGGCCTTGGTCATCGATGCAACGCTGGGCAACCCGACACTGGTCAAGCGGTGACCACAGCGAACTCAGCCGATCAGCGGCGGGAGCGCTTCTCTCGGACGCGGACCGAGACCTCGATGGGTGTGCCCTCGAAGCCGAACTCCTCGCGCAGACGGCGCTCGACGAAGCGGCGGTAACCGGCCTCGATGAAGCCTGAGGCGAAGAGCACGAACCGCGGCGGGCGGGTCGAGGCCTGCGTCGCGAACAGGATGCGGGGCTGCTTGCCGCCGCGCACGGGGTGCGGGTGGCCGGCGACGATCTCGCCGAGGAACGCGTTGAGACGACCCGTCGGGATGCGGTAGTCCCACGACTCCAGTGCGGTCTCAAGGGCAGGCACGAGCCGGTCCATGTGACGACCGGTCGTCGCCGACACGTTGGCGCGAGGAGCCCACGGGATCTGCACGAGGTCGCGCTCGATCTCACGCTCGAGGAAGTGGCGACGCTCCTCGTCGGTGAGGTCCCACTTGTTGTAGGCAATGACGAGGGCGCGACCGGAGTCGACGACCTGCTGGATGACGCGGACGTCCTGCTCGGTGATCGCCTCGGAGGCGTCGACGAGGACGACAGCGACCTCGGCCTTCTCGAGGGCGGTCTGGGTGCGCAGCGAGGCATAGAAGTCGGCGCCACGCGTCTGGTGGACGCGGCGACGGATGCCGGCGGTGTCGACGAAACGCCACGTCTTGCCGCCGAGCTCGATGAACTCGTCGACCGGGTCACGGGTCGTGCCGGCGACGTCGTCGACGACGACCCGCTCGGAACCGGCAAGCTTGTTGAGCATCGACGACTTGCCCACGTTGGGGCGGCCGAGCAGGGCGACGCGACGCGGGCCACCACGCTGGTAGGCGCTGACCGCGGACTTGTCGGGCAGCACGGCGAGGATGGCGTCGAGGACGTCACCACTCCCGCGGCCGTGCAGGGCGGACACGGGCCACGGCTGGCCGAGCCCGAGGTTCCACAGTGCGGCAGCGTCGGCCTCGGTGCGCTGGTCGTCGACCTTGTTGGCGACGAGGATGACGGGCTTGCCGGAGCGGCGGAGCAGCTTGACGACGTTTGCGTCGTCATCGGTGGCGCCGACGACGGCATCCACGACGAAGACGACGGCGTCGGCGAGCTCGACGGCGATCTCGGCCTGCTCGGCGACGCGCAGGTGAATCCCCTTGGCGTCGACCGCCCACCCGCCGGTGTCGACGAGGGTGAAGTTCGTCCCGGTCCACTCGGCGTCATAGGCCACGCGGTCACGGGTCACACCCGGCACGTCCTCGACGACGGCCTCGCGGCGTCCGATGATGCGGTTGACGAGGGTCGACTTGCCGACGTTGGGGCGGCCGACGACGGCGACGACAGGGACAGCGCCCTCGAAGGCGTCGTCAGCCACGGCTCCGTCGCCACGGTCGACGAGCGCGAGGTCCTCCTCGCTGAGCTCGAAGTCTTCCAGGCCAGCACGCAGAGCATGCGTGACGGACTCGTCCAGCGACCCGTCGTCGGTCACGGTCTCGTCAGTCTCGGGGGTGTTCATGAGGTCCATTCTCCCTCAGATCACCGGATGCTCAGTCCCAGAGGTCCGGAGGCACATCCGTGGGGAGCTCGATGCCGTGTCGCAAGCTCGCGGCAGCGACATGGTCGGCCAGCGCAGCGCGGATCCCCTCGGCTGCCCGTTCCAAGCGAACCCGACCGGGTATGCCGGCCCACGCAGAGCGTGGGACCCGCGCGCGCGTCACCGCGATCGGCTCACCGAAGTCGACCACGAGGCGGCTGCGCACCCTCGGCCACGAGGACGCCAAGTCACCGGTGCCCCGGGTTCCGAGACAGGCGACGGGCACGACAGGGGCGTCGCCCTGCAGGGCGAGCCACGCCACACCCTTCTCCGCCTTCTCGAGGTCACCGCGTCCGCGCGCACCCTCGGGGAAGATTCCCACCGCTCCCCCACGCTGGAGCACCAGGAGTGCCGCGGTCAGGGCTCGGCGGGCATCGGCGCCCTGCTCGAGCGGGATCTGGCCGGTGAGGTGCAGCAACGGACCGATACGTCGCTCGAACGTCGCCGCGAGGACGAGGAAGTGCGCGGGCCGTGGTGCCAGTCCGAAGACGACGGCACCGTCGAGGTAGCCGGTGTGGTTGGCCGCGAGGATGACCGGCCCGGAGAGGGGAACCCGCCCGACTCCGTGAGCCTCGGCGGCATACAGCGAACGCACCAACGCACGCCCGACCTGACGACCCACGGTCGCCCGCCACGGCGGAGGTGGCGACCCGGTCACCGCGTGTCGGACTGGGTGTGACCGGCAACTGAGGCCACGACGGCGAGGACGGCCTCGACGCTCTCGTCGAAGTCGAGGTCGGACGTGTCGACGGTGACGACCCCGTCGGCCGCGACCGTGAACTGTGAGACGGCGGAGTCGTCCCGGTCGCGACGCAGCACCTGGTCACGGGTGGCTGCGATGGCTTCCTCATCGGCGTTGCCATGAACTTCGGCAGAGCGACGGCGCAAGCGCGCGTCCTCGCTCGCGGTGAGCAGGATGCGGACCAATGCATCGGGAGCGACGACGGTCGTGATGTCGCGGCCCTCGGCGACGACCCCACCGGTCTCGGCGGCGATGGCGGTCATACGGTCACGCTGCGCCTGCTGCAGGATCGGGCGCACCCCCGTGTTGGTGGCGACCTTGGAGACCTCAGAGCTGATGGCCGTGGTCCGGATGTCGGCAGTGACGTCGGTGCCGCCGACGAGGACGCGTTGGTCCTGCGGATCTGTCGCAAGCTCGAGCGGGAGGGCCTGCGCAGCGATCACGACGGCGGCCTCGTCGGTGAGCTCGACGCCCTGGTCAAGGCACCACCACGTGAGTGCGCGATACATCGCACCGGTGTCGAGATATCCGACGCCGAGCCGGTCGGCCACCGCCTTGGAGACACTCGACTTGCCCGAACCGGAGGGTCCGTCAATGGCAATGGTGAGGGGGGTCTGGTCGCGCGACATGGCGGTCAGCCTAGGCGTTGCCGGGCGACCCGATCGCCCGGGCCAGTGCCATGACCGCCGAACCCAGGAACGCGACCGGGGACCGTTCTCAGCCGTGCAGCCGCCAGCCGCGCTCCTCAAGACCGTCGGCAAGGGCCGCTGCTGCGCCGGGGACGACATCGATCTCGGCGAGCCCGAAGGCCTGTCCGAGACCGTGGTCGAGGTGGAACTCCTCGATGTTGGTTCCGGTCTCGCCGATGTCGGCGAAGAGGCGTCCGAGCTGCCCCGGCTCGTCAGGGATGAGGACCCGGACAGTCGTGTATGCCGTGGGCGCCGCTCCGTGCTTGCCGGGGATGCGTGCGTGGCCAGCGTTGCCTGCCGCGATGGCCCGGGCGAGGGTGCCGCGGGCGCCGGGGGCGTCGTCGTCGGCACCGAGCGCGTCGAGGGCACCGATGACCCCGCCTAGGTCGGTGGCGAGCGAGGCGAGGACGTCGCGGACGGCGGGGGCATTGCCCGAGAGGATCTGGGTCCATAGGTGAGGATCGCTCGCGGCGATCCGGGTCACGTCGCGAATCCCCTGCCCGGAGAGGGCAACCGACGACTCTGCGAGGTGCTCGAGGCGGGCCGCCACGAGGCTTGCCATGAGCTGAGGCACGTGCGACACCGAGGCGACCGCCGCGTCGTGCTCGGCCGGCTCGAGCGTGCGGACCTCGGCGCCGACCGACCGTGCGACGTCAGCAACCATCTGGCGGGCCGAGTCGCGCGTCTCCGCAGTCGGTGTGAGCACCCAGGCTCGCCCGTGGAAGAGGTCCTGACGACCTGCGACAGCCCCACTTCGCTCGCGACCAGCCATGGGGTGTGAGCCACAGAAACGCGTGAGATCGGCTCCACGAGAACGCAGTCCGTCGATCACGGCTCCCTTGACCGAGGCCACATCGGTGACAACGGCGCGTGGCCAACGCTCCAGTGCGGAGGCCACGCACGACGCCGTCACATCGGGAGGGGTGGCGACGACGACGAGGTCGGGGTCGACGTCCGTGGACGTCTCCCCCGCGCCGAGGTCGCGGGCCAGGGCCGCGTTGGTGCTCGAGAGGTCTTCGAGCGTCACGTCGCGACCGGCGTGCGTCAGCGCGAGTCCGAGACTCGTCCCGATGAGCCCCGTGCCGACAATGTGCACTCGTGCCAGGACCGGGCTCTGGGTCACATCCCCGCCGCGGTGTGGAGGTCTCCGACCTCACCCTTGGTGAGGCGACGGAACTTGCCCGGCTTGGTGTCGCCGAGACGGATCGGTCCGATCTGGGTGCGCACGAGAGAGAGCACCGGATGCCCGGCCTCGGCCAGCATGCGTCGCACGATGTGCTTGCGGCCCTCGTGGAGGATCACCTCGACGATGGCCTTGCCCGGCTGGCTGTCGACGACGCGGAACGAGTCGACCTTGACCGGACCGTCCTCGAGTTCGATGCCCTCGCGCAGCTTCTTGCCGAGGTCGCGCGGGACCGGCCCTCGGATCTGGGCGAGGTAGGTCTTGAGGACGCCGTACTTGGGGTGCTGCAACCGGTGGGCGAGGTCACCGTCATTGGTGAGGAGGAGCAAACCCTCGGTGTCGGAGTCGAGGCGCCCGACGTGGAAGAGCCGCTCCTTGCGGTCACCGAAGTAGTCACCGATGTCGATGCGACCGAGGTCGTCGTTCATCGACGTGACGACGTTGAGCGGCTTGTTGAACGCGAGGTAGACCCGCGATTCGTCGAGCGTCACCCGCACACCGTCCACGTGGACGACCTGTTCGGAGTTGATGCGGACACCGAGCTCGGTGACGATCTGTCCGTCGACCTCGACGCGTCCATCCGTGATCATCTGCTCACACACGCGACGCGACCCCACTCCCGCCGAGGCGAGGAGCTTTTGGAGGCGTATGCCGTCAGGGTCGTGGACGTCGATCTTGGGCACCTTGGGCCGGTCGGGCAGGCCCGTGGGCTGGCTCTTCTTCGTCGTGCCGACACCCCGGGGACGTCCGCCACCTGCGGGAGGGCCGCCTGCGCGACCACCGGAGGCGGAACCTCGGCCACCACTGCCACTGCCATGCTTTTTCGCGGGTCCGCCGCGTCGGCTTTGCGGCGGGGTCATGCCCGACCGCTTTCTGCAATTTCGTCGAGCATGTCGACCTCCGGAAGGTAGGGGGCTAGGGCGGGTAGGTCATCGAGCGTCTGCAGTCCGAGCCGCTCGAGGAAATAGGAAGTCGTGCCATAGAAGGTGGCCGTCGACTCCTCGTCAGTGCCGACCTCCTCGATCAGACCTCGGGTGAGGAGGGTGCGGATGACACCGTCGACGTTGACACCGCGCACTGCTGACACGCGAGAGCGCGACACCGGCTGGCGGTAGGCGATGACGGCGAGTGTCTCGAGCGAAGCCTGGGTCAGCTTGGCCTGTTGACCCGCAAGGATGAACTTGCTGACGACGGCGGCGTAGTCGGAACGACTGTAGATCCGCCACCCACCACCCACCTGCCGGAGGGTGAACCCCCGCTGCTGCGCGGCATACCCTTCTTCGAGCTCGGCCAGAGCGGTCTCGACGTCGGGAACGGGGATCTCGAGGACGGAGGCGAGTTCAAGCTCGGTCACGGGCTCGTCGACGACCATGAGGACGGCCTCGATGGCGCTCTTGAGGCCGCCCGGGAAGTCATTGACGTCGAACGCCAGCTGGTCCTGGGGTACTTCCTCGACGATGCCCTCGTCGGTGGTCTCGTCGACGCTCTGGGCCGGGTCGACAAGATCCGCGATCTCCCTCACGGGGGTGTCACTCATGGTCAGCCTCTCGCTGATCTGTGGATGGAGCTGCGTCCTCGGGTGCCGCCACGACGGGCAACGCACCCTGGGTCGGCGACGCTTCGTCGGTCTGGGTTTCGGGGTCGTCGAACTCGTCGGTGACCTCGATGTCGCCCTCCATCGTCCCAGTCCAGCGGACGGTCAGCTCACCCAGGGCCTCGGCCTGCTCGAAGGTGATGGACGACTCCCGGAAGAGCTCGAGCAGGGCGAGGAAGCGAGCGACGATGACGAGGGTGTTCTCGGCGTCGCGCACCAGGCTGCGGAACGACGACACTCCTTCGCGGCGCAACCGCTCACCGATGATCGTCGCCTGCTCACGCACGCTGACCGCGGGCGCGTGCAGGTGCCCCAGGCCAACGACGTCGGGGACCTTGGGGGTCAGGGCGTGGGCTGCGATCATGGCGAGCTGGTCCGGGGTGATCGTCATGATCAGCTCCGGCAGCAGTTGCGCGAACTGCGGCTCGATTCCGGCCTGGCGCGGCGTCATCCGCCCCGCCGTGGTCATCCGCTCGTCGAAGGTGCGGGCGATGTCCTTGAACGCGCGGTACTGGAGCAGACGCGCAAAGAGCAGGTCTCGCGCCTCGATGAGGGCGAGGTCCTCCTCGTCCTCGGGTCCGGTCTGTGGCAGGAGCCGGGCAGCCTTGATGTCGAGAAGGGTCGCAGCAACGAGGAGGAACTCCGATGCCTGCGACAGGTCCCAGACGTCGCCACCCTTGGCCTGCTCGGCCTTGATGTGCGAGATGAATTCGTCGGTGACCTTGGACAGCGCGATCTCGGTGATGTCCAGCTTGTGCTTGGAGATGAGACCGAGGAGGAGGTCGAACGGCCCTGAGAAGACGTCGAGATGAACCTCGAAGGCCGTCGTGGCTGCCCGTCGGGTGATGACTCCGCCGGGGGCCTCGGTCATGGCGTCAGGCTGCTCCGCCACGGGCGATGAGCTCTCTGGCCAGCTGGCGGTAGGCGGCAGCACCCTTGTGGGTGCTGTCGTAGGTCGTGATCGGCTCGGCGGCAAGCGATGCGTCGGGGAACTTCACGGTGCGGCTGATGACCGTGTGGAAGACCCGGTCGTCAAAGTGCTCGACGACGCTGGCCACGACCTCCTTGGAGTGGAGGGTGCGGCTGTCATACATCGTCGCGAGGATGCCGTCGACCTCGAGGCGGGGGTTGAGCCGATCACAGATCTTCTCGATCGTCTCGACGAGCAGGGCCACGCCGCGCATGGCGAAGAACTCGCACTCCAGCGGGATGAGGACCCCGTGTGCCGCCGTGAGCGCGTTGACCGTGAGCAGGCCGAGCGAGGGCTGGCAGTCGATGAGGATGACGTCGTAGTCGTCCAGGATGGGACGCAGCACCCGGGCCAGGATCTGCTCGCGGGCGACCTCGCCGACGAGCTGGACCTCGGCGGCCGACAGGTCGATGTTGGCCGGGATGACGTCGAGGTTCTCGACCTTGGTCTTGACGATGACGTCGCGCACGTCGTGGCCCCGCTCGGTGAGCAGGTTGTAGACGGTGACGTCGAGCTGGTGGGCGGGGATGCCGAGACCGACGGACAGGGCACCCTGCGGGTCGAAGTCGACGAGCAGGACCCGGCGGCCGTATTCGGCCAGAGTCGCTCCGAGGTTGATGGTCGTCGTCGTCTTGCCGACGCCACCCTTCTGGTTGCACATGGCGATGACGCGCGCCGGCCCATGGCTGGCGAGCGGCGGCGGTTCGGGGAAGACGGGCATCGGGCGCCCGGTGGGGCCCATCTGGCCACGGCCAGCGTCCTCGGTTCCGGGTAGGTGTCCGTGTCGGCCCGCGGTGTCAGTGCTTTCAGTGGGCTTATCCGCTGTGTCGGTGTCAGACACAGGGTTCACCACGGCCTCGATGTTCGACGAATCCATCTCTCTCCTGGAACTGGCGTGCAGGCGGTCAGCGTCCCGCTGATCGGCACGACACTATCAGCGCGCACGAGGATGGCTTTGTGCGTAGACCTCGCGCAATTGCTGCACGGTGACGAGCGTGTAGACCTGCGTCGTCGTCACGGAGGCGTGACCGAGCAGCTCTTGGACGACGCGCACGTCCGCCCCACCCTCGAGCAGGTGGGTCGCGAACGAGTGCCGCAGGGTGTGTGGCGACAGATGACCGCTGAGATCGGCGCGCGTGGCTGCCGCTCGCAGGATCGACCAGGCGCTCTGACGTGAAAGGCGCGACCCGCGTTGGTTGAGGAAGATCGCGGGCGTCCCTTTGCCCTTGGTCGAAAACGTGCCACGACCACGGACGAGGTATGCCGTGAGCGCCTCTTTGGCGTACGACCCCAGGGGCACCAGCCGCTGCTTCCCGCCCTTGCCCTCGAGCCGCACGATCCCCGCATCCATCTCGACGTCGTCGATGTCGAGTCCGACGGCCTCGGAGATCCGGGCGCCCGTGCCATAGAGCAGCTCCAGCAACGCCTTGTCGCGCAGTGACGCAGGGGTGTCCCCCATTGCCGCGGCATTGAGCAGCCGTTCCACGTCGTGAACGCTGATCGCCTTGGGCAGCCGTGACGGTGGAGGTGGGGGGCTGACGGCCGCGGCGGGGTCCGCGTCGAGGTCACCTTCCAGGGCGAGGAACTTGTGCAGACCGCGGACCGAGACCAACGTGCGGGCAGCAGAGTTCGCCGCCAGGGCCGGGTGGTCCGCATCGCCCTCGCGCAGACGCGCCAGGAACTCACTGACGTGCTTCTCGCTCACCTTCGCGGGGTCATCGACACCGATGACGGCGAGGTATGCCGTCCAGCGGCCCAGATCGCGCCGGTAGGCCTTGAGCGTGTTGACCGACAGACCTCGCTCGACGTCGAGGTGGGTCAGCCACGACCGAACCGCGCGGTCGACGGCATTGCGAACCCTTGCGTCCGGCAACTCGGCGGGTATGCCGCCGGGTTGCCGGACGCTGTGGGTCTGGTGCTCGCTCAGGCGAGCACCTCGGCGAGCTCGCGGTGCTCGAGTCCATGCGCGCTGGCGACCGGGCCATAGACGATCTCGCCAGCGTGGGTGTTGAGGCCCTCGGCCAAGGCGTGATCGTCGCGCAACGCCTGCTGCCAGCCCTTGTTGGCGAGGCGCACGGCATACGGAAGGGTGGCGTTGGTCAGCGCCCACGTCGACGTGTTCGGCACGGCACCGGGCATGTTGGCGACGCAATAGAAGATCGACTCGTGAACCTGGAAGGTCGGATCGGCGTGCGTCGTCGGTCGGGTGTCCTCGAAGCAGCCTCCCTGATCGACCGCAATGTCAACGAGAACCGAGCCCGGCTTCATCTGGGCCACCATGTCGTTGGTGACGAGCTTGGGTGCCTTGGCTCCCGGGATGAGGACCGAGCCGATGACCATGTCAGCGTCGAGGATCTGCTGCTGCACAGCTAGCGTTGAGCTGGCGAGCTGCTTGATCCGGTTCTGCCAGCGCCAGAACACCATGCGCAGCTTGTCGAGGTCGGTGTCGAGGATGGTGACGTCGGCTCCCATGCCGAGTGCGATGTTGGCGGCGTTCTGCCCCGCCACTCCCCCACCGAGGACAACGACCTTGGCGCTGGCGACGCCGCCGACTCCGCCCATGAGGACACCGCGTCCACCGTGGGCCTTCATGAGTGAGTGCGCTCCGACCTGGGGCGCGAGGCAGCCGGCGACCTCGGACATCGGATAGAGCAGCGGGAGAAGGCCATTGGGCAGGCGCACCGTCTCGTAGGCGATGGCCGTCGTCTTCGCCTTGACCAGCTCACGGGTCAGCTGCTCCTCGGCAGCGAGGTGAAGATAGGTGAAGAGGGTGAGGTCCTCGCGCAGTCGGTGGTACTCCTGCTCGACCGGCTCCTTGACCTTCATGACCATCTCAGCCTCGGCCCAGACGTCGTCTGCGGTGTCGACGATCCGAGCACCCTGCGAGACGTATTCGTCGTCGGTGATCGACGATCCGAGGCCTGCGCCCTTCTGGACGTGCACCTCATGACCGTGTTTGACGAGCTCGTGCACCCCCACCGGCGTGATGCCGACGCGGAACTCGTTGTTCTTGACCTCGCTGGGGATACCGATGCGCACCTGCTGACTCCTTTGTCCTAAGGCTGCGGTGGGTGTGCCGCGATGCGAGTCTAGGACCCGTGAAGATCTATGCGGACCTGCCCGGACGTCGACTCGTCCAGATCCTTGCCGACCTCGGGCTCCTGGCCTGGATAGCCCTGTGGGCATGGGTGGGTCGCCGTGTCCACGACGTGACGATGGCGCTGGCCGAGCCGGGTCGTCAGCTCCAGGGAGCAGGTGCCGGCTTCCGCGAGAAGCTCACGGCCGCCGGCGATGGCGTGGACGACCTGCCGCTGCTGGATGACCGCATCGCCGGTCCGTTCCGGTCGGCCGCCGGCGCGGGCACCGACATCGAGAAGGCGGGCACCGACCTGATCAGGGCCGTGGAGCGCCTTGCCCTCCTCATCGGATGGACAACGGCTCTGGTGCCGATCCTCATCGTCGCGATCTGGTGGGCGCTGGCCCGTGGTCGGTTCGTCCGTCGGGCGTCGGCGGCGCAGCGGTTCATCGACGCCGACGACGACCTCGATCTGTTCGCACTACGCGCGATGGCCAATCAACCGATGGCTGCGCTGGCCAAGGTGTCGTCCGACCCGAGTGGTGCATGGCGCCGAGGTGACCGGGACACGATCAGGGCACTGGCCCTGCTCGAGCTCAAGGACTCTGGTCTGCGGCCACCACGACCGGCCTGAGGTCCTCGGCGGGCGGCGCCCACGAGGCGGGACCGGCGTCGACCTGCTCGCCGGAGCGGATGTCCTTGACCTGGTGCGCGACGTCGCCACTACCGGGGAACCAGACAAAAGGTATGCCGCGCCGGTCGGCATACCGGATCTGCTTTCCGAACTTCGCGGCGGTCGGGGCGACTTCACACGGGATTCCCCGGGCGCGCAGCGCCTTGGCGACCGCTGCAGAGTCGCGTCTTGATGCCTCCTCGACGACGGCGACCAGGACGGCTGCCGGGGTGGCGCGGGAGGCGGTGACAAGGCCCTTGCCGATGAGGAGTCCGAGGAGCCGGGAGACGCCGATGGAGATCCCGACCCCGGGATAGGTCGTCCTGCCGTCGCTCGCAAGGGCGTCGTAGCGACCGCCCGAGCAGAAGGAGCCCCACGACTCGTAGCCATCGAGCTGGGTCTCATAGACCGTGCCGGTGTAGTAGTCGAGGCCACGGGCGATCTTGAGGTCCGCGACCATCGCGCCGGGCGCGTTGTCGAGGCCGCTCTGGATGACGGCAGACAGGGCCTCGAGGCCCTCGTCGAGCGTTGGGTGCTGCACTCCGAGCTCGCGGACCCGGTCGACGAACGACAGGTCCTCGGTGCGGATGGCCGCCAGGGCCAGGCACTGGTCGGCCTGCTCCTCCGTGCGCCCCGCCTCGACGAGCAGGGTCTTGACCTTGGCGGGGCCGATCTTGTCGAGCTTGTCGACGATGCGCAGCGTGCCAGCGACGTCGTCAATGCCCACGCCGCGATAGAAACCCTCAGGGATCTTGCGGTTGTTGACCTGGATCGTCATCCGACCCACGGGCAGCTTGCTGAAGACCTCTGCAATGACCAGAGGCATCTCCGCCTCGAAGTGAGAGCTGAGTTCGCCGACGTCGACGACGTCGATGTCGGCCTGGGTGAATTCGCGGTAGCGGCCCTCTTGGGGTCGCTCGCCCCTCCACACCTTCTGGATCTGGTAGCGGCGGTAGGGGAAGGTCAGCTTGCCGGCGTTCTCGAGGACGAACCTCGCGAAGGGCACGGTGAGGTCGAAGTGCAAGCCCAACTCGGGTTCCTTGCCAGATGCTTCGCCGCGGTCGGCGAGGCGTGACACGGCATAGATCTCCTTGTCGGCGTCGCCGCCCTTGCCCACGAGACGGTCGACCGGCTCGACGGCGCGCGTCTCGAGCGAGGTGAAACCGTGCAGCTCGAACGTCTCGCGGATGACATCAAGGAAGTATTGCTCCACGACGCGTTCGGCTGGCAGGTATTCGGGGAAGCCGCTGAGCTTGGTGACCTTCACGCGTTCAATCCTTGCAGGTAGGGGTTGGTGCTCCGCTCACGACGCATGGAGGTGGCCGATCCGTGGCCCGGGAGCACCAGGGTCGAGTCGGGCAGGGGCAGGACGACGTCGCGCAATGAACGTTCCATCGCAGCGCCGTCTCCCCCGGGCAGGTCAGTGCGCCCGATGGAACCGGCGAAGAGGACGTCGCCCGTGATCATCGTGCGGTCGAGTTCCTCCGGTGCACGAACCCCCTCGGGCAGCTCGGCGAAGCCGAACATGACCGAGCCCTCGGTGTGGCCCGGTGCGTGCAGCACCTCGAGATCCAGCCCGGCAAGGGTCAGCGACTCACGGTCGGTCACCTCGACGACCTTGCTCGGCTCGGTCCAGGTCGCCTTGCGACCGAACTGCTGCTCGAGCATCCCGATCAGTCCCTGGTCCAACCCACCGATCGGGTCGACGAGGCGATAGCGGTCGTCCGAGTGGATGTATGCCGCCGTGTCGGCTCCGCAGACCGGCGTCACCGAGAAGACGTGGTCGATGTGCCCGTGCGTGAGCAGGACCGCGGCCGGCTTGAGGCGGTGCTGCGTGAGGACCTCTCGCAGCGTCTCCTCGATCCCGATCCCCGGGTCGACGACGAGGCACTCCTCGCCCTCGCCAGCGGCGAGGACATAGCAGTTGGTCCCGAAGGCTGCGGCTGGGAAGGCGATGGTCAACACGCGGCCCAACCCTAGTCGGGTGAGCACACGGCATACGCCGTCCCTAGACTCACCCGGGTGACCAAGAAGCAGGAACGCGACCGCGCACGACGACGGTGGGAGAAGCAGCAGGCAAACCTTGCCGCTCGCGACGAAAGGCGAGGGCGCAACAAGCGCGTTGCCGCCATCGTCGCAACCGTGGCGATCATCGTGGCGCTCGTGGGTGGGTTGGCTCTGGCGCTCAAGCCCGAGGAGCCCGCCAGGCCCCAACAGACCGCCGCTGGCTGCGACCAGCCGCCCCAGCCCTTGGGCACGTCAGCCAAGCTCGAGCTGCCCAACAAGGCCACGGCCAAGGGCGCGACGTGGACGGCCACGCTGACGACGAACTGCGGTGACATCGTCGTCGACCTCGACGGAGCCAAGGCGCCCCAGGCCGTCGCGTCGTTCATCCAGCTGGCTCGTGCGGACTACTGGCTCAACTCCCCTTGCCACCGACTCGGTGTCGGCGACGGGTTCAAACTCCTTCAGTGTGGCGACCCGACCGGTGCCGGCGATGGCACGCCCGGCTACGGCTTCGGAGTGGAGAACGCGCCCAAGGACGGCAAATACGCCCGCGGGCAGCTCGCGATGGCGCGCACCAAGGACCCCAAGGCCGGGAACGGTGGCCAGTTCTTCATCATCAACGGGGACACGAGCCTCCCGGACGCGAATGGATACTCGATCTTCGGCACGGTGACCAAGGGTTTGGATATCGTCGACAAGGTCGCCGCAGCGGGCGTTCAGCCCGGCGGCGAGTCGGAGACCATCGGTGCCCCCAAGGCGCCCATCAGCATCCTTCGGGTTGCAGTGACTGAAAAGAAGGCATAGCCGTGAGCGACGAGACGACGAGCACCACCCCCGCGGACGAGACCGTGGAGGTCCAGGCCGAGACCCCGCCGCCGGCAACCGAGGAGGCTCCTGCTGTCGAGGAGACTTCGGCGTCAGAGGAGATTGCTGTCTCAGAAGGCGCCGCCCCCGACGAAACTCCCGCAGTCGAGGGGAGCGCCGTGACCGAAGACGCGCCCGCAGCGCAGGAGGCTCCGGCTGTTGAGGAGGCCCCGGCAGTCGAAGAGGCTCCGGCTGTTGAGGAGGCCCCGGCAGTCGAAGAGGCTCCGGCTGTTGAGGAGGCCCCGGCAGTCGAAGAGGCTCCGGCTGTTGAGGAGGCCCCGGCAGTCGAAGAGGCTCCGGCTGTTGAGGAGACTTCGGCAGCGGAGGAGGCTCCGGCTGTTGAAGAAGCGGCCGCTCCTGCACCGCAAGAGGCCCCCGCTGCCACCGACGAAACTCGCGCTGTCGAGGAGACGCCCACTCCAGCAGCGACTCCCGCTCCTGCGGCGCCCAGGCCGGCCGTCCCCTCTCCCGCGGCACTCGCGTCGAAGATGGCAGCCCGCCCCACGCCACCCGTGGTGGCACCCGTCATCCACGAGCACTCCGATTCGGCTCGGTTCGGCCGGGTCGATGACGAGGGCCACGTGTTCGTCAAGGTCGGAGAGGAGGAGCGCGAGGTCGGCTCCTATCCGGGCGCGACCCCCGAAGACGCCCTTCAGTACTTCGCCCGCAAGTACGACGAGCTCGCGGCCTCCGCCGACCTCCTCGTCCATCGACTGGCCAACCCTGACGTCCCGGCCAAAGAGGTCGCAGACGGGCTGAGCACTCTCAAGGACCACATCGCCGAAGCCCACGTCGTCGGGGACCTCGCTGCGCTCGACGCCACCGTCGCGTCGATCGAGACCGGCATTGCCGCCAAGCGCGAGACCGAGCAGGCGGCACGCGCCGAGGCGCGCGCAGCGGCCACGGTCGAGCGTGAGGCCATCGTGGCCGAGGCCGAGTCGATCGCTGGACAGCACCCCGACCAGACCCAGTGGAAGCAGAGCGGCGAGCGGATGCGCGCGCTTCTCGACACGTGGAAGCAGCACCAGCGTTCCGGCACCAAGCTCGACAAGCCGACCGAGAATGCCCTGTGGCAGCGCTTCAGCCACGCGCGCAACCACTTCGACAAGGGCCGTCGCACCTACTTCGCCCAGCTCGACTCGACCCGCGCAGAGGCCAAGGGCGCCAAGGAGGGCCTCGTGCTGGAGGCCGAAGCCCTCGCCACGAGCAAGGACTGGGGCCCGACCGCCCGCGCCTTCAAGAACCTCATGGACCAGTGGCGTCAGTCCGGCCGGGCATCACGCACCGAGGACGATGCTCTCTGGGAGCGCTTCAAGACGGCACAGGACGCGTTCTTCAACGCCAAGGACGAAGTGTCCGCCGCTGAAGAAGAAGAGTTCCGGGCCAACCTCGCAGTCAAGGAAGAGCTGCTCAAGGAGGCCGAGCAGATCCTGCCCGTCACCGACCTCGAGAAGGCCAAGGCGCAGTTGCGCACCGTCCAGGACAAGTGGGACGCCGCTGGCAAGGTCCCACGCGCCGACATCGACCGCACAGAGAAGGCGATCCGCCGCATCGAGACCGCCGTCCGCGAGCAGGACGAGAAGAAGTGGAAGTCGTCCAACCCCGAAGTGGCCGCTCGTGCCAACTCCATGGTGACGCAGCTCCGCTCATCGATCGAGACGATCAAGGCCGACCTCGCCAAGGCGACCGCGTCCGGCAACGACAAGAAGGTCAAGGACCTCACCGCGAAGCTCGAGTCACAGCAGGTGTGGCTCAAGCAGGCCGAGGCCGCCGGCGACGAATTCGGTTCCTGACCTCAGCACCGACAACCACCTCGACTGATTGCGACTTCGCATAGTTGCTCGCTGCCCTCGCAACTATGCGAAGTCGCAATCAGTGGACTCCTAGGAGTCGCGGAGAACTTCGCCGAGGATGCTGGCGCCCTCTTCATAGCGCCCCGGGTCGGCTCCGCAGTAGGTCAGGCGCAGGTGCGGTCCCGAGGGCTCCGTCGGGAACCAGTCGTCGCCGGCGCCGACCATCACGCCCAGGTCCTGGCACCGCGACGCCACGTCTCCGGCGTCGCTGCCCTCGGGAAGGCGCACCCACAGGCTGAGGCCTCCTGACGGGATCGCGTCGACGGCTGCCTCCGGAGCATGGCTGCGGAGCGCACCCGCCAGAAGGTCCCTCCTCGCCCGCAGGTGCTCCCTCGTCCGGCGCACGTGCGTGGACCAAGCGGGCGCAGTGACGACGTCGAACGCAGCACTCTGGAGCACACCAGAGACATACATGGATTCGCCCGTGTGATCGGCGAGGATGCGACCACGCACGGGCCCACGAGCAATGACGGCAGCCACCCGCACTGCCGGTGAGACGCTCTTGGTCAACGACCGCAGATAGATGACGTGTCCTGAGTCATCGGTGCCGGCAAGGGGTCTGGCCGGTGCGTCGATGCCGAAGTCGTGGGCCCAGTCGTCCTCGATGAGGAACGCCCCGTGCGACCGCACCACGTCCAGGATGTCCTGAGATCGCTGGGGCGACCACTGCGCGCCAGTCGGGTTGGCCCAGGTGGGCTGTGCATAGAACACCCGGGCACCGGACTCGGCGAGAACCCGATCCACGTCGGCCGGATCCGGACCCGTCGCCGAGGAACGGACCGGCACCACAGTAACGCCAGCATGTCTCGCGGCAGCGATGGCGCCCCAATAGGTCGGTGACTCCATGGCGACCGCGCGTCCTCCCCCGCCGACGGCTCGCAGGATCGAACTCAGACCCGCCTGGCTCCCGGGCACGATGACGACGTCCGCGGCCGTCGGCCCGGAGTTGCCGGGCGCGGTGGCGGCGGACAGTTCCGCCGCGAACCAGGTCTGCAGCCCCGGGAGGCCGGCCACGGGAGGACGAACGAGAGCGGTTGGACCCCGACCCGCGCGCGCCAGGGCCGATCGCACCAACCGTTCGGGCAGGAGCGAACCATCGGGGTAGCCGCCATGCAGCGAGATCACGTCGTTCGCGGCCTCGGTCAACGCCCCCGGAAGCCGGGCCGGAGTGGACGTCCGCGCCCCCAGGGTCGTTGTCTGCCAGCCATAGTCATGGGCCTTCGCAGTCGGTGCAGAGCGCACGAAGGTCCCCACACCCGGACGGCTCTCGAGCACTCCCTCGGCGGCCAAAACACGTAGCGCTCGCTGCACCGTGACCGGGCTTGAGCGGTGCTCGGCCACCAGCGCCCTGGTCGAAGGAAGCCTCGTCCCGGGGGTGCTTGCGGCGATGTGTGTGCGCAGGCTCGCAACGATCATGGCAGTGCTATCGTCGTTCATGACAGGCAACGATAGCGCTACTCGACCTCGGCCCAGACCGCTTCTCCGTCCCGATCGGGCTGGCGTGCTCTGGGGACTGCTCGGCGTGATCGCCTTCTCACTGACCGTTCCCCTGACACGCCTGGCCGTCGAGGCACTGCCTCCCCTCTTCATCGGTGCAGGCCGGGCCGTCGTCGCTTCAGCGGTCGCCGCCATCGCTCTGTTGCTCACTCGGCAGCCGCGTCCCCACGGTGACCAATGGGTCAGGATCGCGGTTGTGGCAGGCGGCATCGTGATCGGCTTCCCGCTTCTCACGTCCTTCGCACTGACGAGCACCCCGGCAAGTCATGGCGCCGTCGTCATCGCTCTGCTCCCCGCCGCAACCGCCACTGCTGCCGTGATCCGCACAGGCGAACGTCCACCCCGCCTGTTCTGGCTGGCCCTGAGCGCGGGCACCGTCGCTGCCGTGAGTTTCGCGGTGGTGCAGGGCGGCGGACTTCGAGGGGTGCACTTCTTCGACGCGCTGCTGTTCCTCGCTGTCCTCGCGGCTGCTGTCGGCTACGCCGAGGGGGGTCTGCTCGCACGTGAACTCGGCGCCTGGCAGACCGTGTCGTGGGCGCTCGTCCTCTCGGCACCGATCATGGTCGTCCTCACGATCGGTGCTGTCGATGGGGGTATGCCGCGAGCAGAGCCGGTGCACTGGCTCGCCTTTGCCTACCTCGGCTTCGTGAGCATGTTCCTGGGGTTCGTCGCGTGGTACCGAGGCCTGGCCATCGGCCCGATGTCCACCGTGAGCCAGGTCCAGCTCGTGCAGCCGCTCATGTCGATCGCGTGGGCTGCACTCCTGCTCGGCGAACAGCTCACCCCGGGCCTCGTGGTCACCGGAGGCGCGGTCGTCCTTGCTGCTGCCGCCGCCGTGCGCGTCAGGCTGGGTGCCAGCTCAGTTCTGGGTGATGCGGTAGGCGTCAAAGACACCGGCGATGCCGCGCACGCTGCGGATGACGTGGTCGAGGTGGCTGGGGTCGCCCATCTCGAAACTGAACTTCAACCCGGCCACCCGGTCTCGAGAGGTCTGCACTGACGCGCTGAGGATGTTGACCCCACTCTCGGAGAGCACCCGAGTGACGTCCGAGAGGAGGGCTGAGCGGTCCAGAGCCTCGACCTGGAGCTGGACGAGGAAGATGCTGTTGGCTGTCGGGGCCCACTCGACCTCGATGATCTTGTCGTCCTGACGCAGCAACGACTCGGCGTTGGTGCAGTCGCGGCGGTGCACAGAGACACCCGCCCCTCGCGTGACGAACCCGAGGATGTCGTCACCGGGCACGGGCGTGCAACATCGCGCGAGCTTGACCCAGACATCCGAGGTGCCCTTGACGACAACCCCCGGGTCACCCGCACGACGGCGACGGTTGGAGATCGGCCGCGGCATCGTGACCTCGGCGAGGTCGTCACTCGACTCCTCGCCGCCCTGGGCAGCGACGAGACGCGCCACGACGTGCTGTGCACTGACGTGGCTCTCGCCGATCGCGGCATAGAGGCCGTCGATCCCCTGGAGCCGAAGCTCCTCAGCAACGCCGGTCAGGGACTCGACCGACGACAGGCGCGCGACCGGGAGATTGCGCTTGCGCATGGCCTTGGCCAGCGCCTCCTTGCCGTTGTCGATCATCTCCTCGCGACGTTCGAGGGTGAACCAGTGACGGATCTTGTTGCGGGCACGTGCGGACTTCACGAAGTTCAGCCAGTCACGCGACGGGCCCGCGCCGTCGGCCTTGGACGTCAGGACCTCGACGGTGTCACCGTTGTCGAGGCGCGACTCGAGCGGCACGAGGCGGCCGTTGACCTTGGCACCAATGGTGTGATGGCCGACTTCGGTGTGCACGGCATACGCAAAATCGACGGACGTCGAGTTGGCCGGGAGGCCGACGAGCTGGCCCTTGGGCGTGAAGACATAGACCTCGCTGGCGTTGATCTCGAAGCGCAGCGACTCGAGGAACTCCCCCGGGTCGGCCGTCTCCTTCTGCCAGTCGAGGAGCTGGCGCAGCCACGCCATGTCGTTGGCGCCGGTGTTGCTCGCCGTGGGACCTTCCGGACCGCCGCCCGCTTTGTCGTTCTCCTTGTATTTCCAGTGGGCCGCGACACCGTACTCAGCCCGACGGTGCATCGTGTGGGTGCGGATCTGGATCTCGACCGGCTTGCCCTCGGGGCCGATGACCGTGGTGTGGAGCGACTGGTACATGTTGAACTTCGGCGTCGCGATGTAGTCCTTGAAGCGACCAGGGACCGGCGTCCAGCGGGCGTGCATTGCCCCCAGCGCGGCGTAGCAGTCGCGCACCGTGTCGACGAGGACGCGCACGGCCACAAGGTCATAGATCTGGTCGAAGTCCCGACCGCCGACGATCATCTTCTGATAGACGGAGTAGTAGTGCTTCGGCCGTCCCGTCACCGTCGCCTTGAGCTTGGCTGCCCGCAGGTCGCCGTCGATGCTGGCGCGCACCGTCGCGAGGTACTCCTCACGAGCCGGCGCCCGGTCCGCCACGAGCCGAACGATCTCGTCGTAGACCTTGGGATAGAGGGTCTGGAACGACAGGTCCTCGAGCTCCCACTTGATCGTGTTCATGCCAAGGCGGTGGGCCAGTGGCGCATAGATCTCGAGGGTTTCGCGGGCCTTGCGCTGCGCCGACTCCTTGGACACGTAGCGCCAGGTGCGCGCGTTGTGGAGACGGTCAGCGAGCTTGATGACGAGCACACGGATGTCGCGTGCCATGGCGACGACCATCTTGCGCACGGTCTCGGCCTGGGCCGCCTGACCGTAGGTGACCTTGTCGAGCTTGGTGACGCCGTCGACGAGCATCGCGATCTCGGCGCCGAAGTCCTTCTCGAGCTGATCGAGGTGGTAGTCGGTGTCCTCGACGGTGTCGTGGAGCAGCGCGGCTGCAAGCGTGGGTGGGGTCATGCCCAGCTCGGCGAGAATCGTCGTCACGGCGAGCGGGTGGGTGATGTAGGCGTCACCGCTCTTGCGCATCTGGCCCTCATGGGCGCGCTCGGCAACGTCGTAGGCCCGCTCGATGACGGTGACGTCGGCCTTGGGATGCGTGCGCCGGACCGTTGTCAGCAGCGGTTCGAGGACGGGGTGGGTCGAGGTGCGCGTGCTGCCGAACCGGGCGATGCGAGCACGCGCGCGGGCGCGTTGCGAGCCTGAAGCCCCGCTGCGCACCGGTATCGGCGTGGTCTCCTCTGCCATGGACGGAGTCTAGGCGTCCTCCGCGCCGGTCACGACATGCAGGGCGTGCACCGAGCGCTCCCCCATCGCCTCGCGTCCGCCGAGGAAGGCGAGCTCGACGATCGTCTCGAAGCCCACGACGTCTGCGCCGGACTCAGCCAAGAGGTCCCAGGCCGCAATGGCGGTCCCTCCGGTGGCGAGCACGTCATCGACGAGCAGAACACGCTGCCCCGGTGACACGGCATCGGAGTGGATCTCGATCGTCGCCGTGCCGTACTCGAGGGCGTAGCTCCGCTGCACCGTCTCGCCGGGCAGCTTGCCCGCCTTGCGCACCGGGATGAACCCGACGCCCAGCTCGAGAGCCAACGCGGCTCCGATGATGAAACCGCGCGCTTCGACACCCGCCACCGCGTCGATCGGCTGCGCCGATTTTGAAGCCGAGGTATGCCGTGCCGCAAGTTCGCGGATCACCGCACCGAACGCGTCGCCGTCGCCCACAAGCGGGGTGATGTCCTTGAACACCACGCCCGGCTTCGGGAAGTCGGCGACATCGCGCAGACGACTGGCGACCAGGTCGCTGACACCGCTCATGTCACTAGCTGCGACGTGACTTGGGTGGACGCTTGGGCTGGTTGCGCGGACCCGACTGGGCGTACTTGTGCACCTGTCGGCCGGTGACGGTCGAGGACTCCTCGCCCTCGGCCATGGGCGCCGACGACGTGAGCACGAACTCGTCGTCCGAGGCCGTCGTTGCACCGTCAGTGACAGGGCCCGCCGACGAGGGTCCCGCCGAAACGGCAACGGCCTCCTTGGCACGCTTGGCCTGAGCGCGAGCGGCCCGCTTGTCCAGCTCGAGGACAGAGGCGTCCTTGTTGCGCAGGCTCACGAGAAGCGGCGTCGCGAGGAAAATCGACGAGTAGGCCCCGATCAGGATGCCGACGAAGAGCACGAGCGCGAGGTCGAGCAGCGTGCCCGGGCCGAGGAAGATGAAACCGACGACCATGACCGCGAGGATCGGCAGGATGCCGATGACCGTGGTGTTGATCGAGCGCACGATCGTCTGGTTGACCGCGAGATTGGCAGCCTGGGCGAACGAGAGTCGTCCGTTGCCGAAGGCCTCGTTGGTGTTCTCTCGCACCTTGTCGAACACGACGACCGTGTCATAGATCGAGTAGCCGAGGACGGTGAGGAAGCCGATCATCGTGGCAGGCGAGACCTCGAACCCGGTGAACGAGTAGATGCCGACGGTGATGACAAGGTCGTGGGCCAGGGCAATCAGTGCGGCCAGGGCCATCTTCCAGTTGCGGAAGTAGATCGCCAGGACTGCAGCCACGAGGACAAGGAAGATCACCAGGGCACGAAGCGCCTGCTTCGTGACCGAGTCACCCCATGAGGGACCGATGAAGGTCGAGCTCACGTTGTCCGGGATGACCTTGAACGTCTGGGCGAGCTCAGTGGCCACCCGAGCGCTCTCGGCGTCGTCCAGACGCTCGGTCTGCACTCGGACCGTGTTGATCCCGAGCTTGGAGACGCGCACACCCTGGGAGTCGTCCGCGGTACCAAGCGCGTCACGAGCCTTGAACTCGTAGTCGCTCGGGAGCGAGGTGGTCGTGACCCGGAACTCCGAGCCACCGCTGAACTCGAGGCCCAGGTTGAGCTTGTTGATTCCGAGCCCCGCAACGCCGATCGCCATGAGGAGGAGCGACACGAGATAGAACGATTTGCGCTTGGCGACAACCGGGATCGACCGCCTGCCGGTGTAGAGGTCGTTTCCGAGATCGGAGAACTTCACAGGACACTCCCTTCGGCGCCCGCAGTGCGGGGCGGGTTCGCGCCTGCAGTGCGGGGCGGGTTCGCGCCCGCAGTGCGGGGCGGGTTCGTCGTGAACCGGCCACGGCCGGCATACGAGGTCTTCTTCACGGCACCGAGCTTGTCCGGGTCAAGGCCCGACATCGGGTGCCCGCCCCGGAAGAACGGAAGGCGCGCGAGGAGCGTGACCAACGGGTGGGTGAAGAAGAAGACGATGAGAATGTCGAGCAGCGTCGTCAGTCCGAGGGTGAACGCGAAGCCACGCACACTCGAGCTCGCCAGCAGGTAGAGCACGATGGCCGCGAGGAAGTTCACGCCGTCGGCGATGAGGATCGTGCGCTTGGCACGGGCCCAGCCAGTGGCGACGGCGCTCTCGAGGGAACGTCCCTCACGCAACTCGTCACGGATGCGTTCGAAGTAGACGATGAACGAGTCTGCGGTGAAGCCGATGGCGACGATGAGGCCCGTCACACCGGCCATGTCGAGTCGGTAGTTGTGGGACCACCCGAGAATCGTGATGGCGAGGTAGGTGAGCAGCCCTGCCACGAGGATCGACGCGATGGTCACGAATCCGAGTACGCGGTACTGGGCAAGCGAATACAGGACGACGAGCAGAAGCCCGATGAGTCCGGCATACAGGCCGTAGCGCAGTTGCTCGCCACCGAGGGTGGGGCTGATCTGCTCTCGCGTCTGGAGGTCGAACGAGATCGGCAGAGCACCGAACTTCAGCGTCTGAGCCAGGTCGCGGGCCTCAGTGATACCGAAGCCACCAGTGATGCTGGCCTTGCCGTCGAGGATCGCCTCGTTGAACGACGGAGCCACGATCACGCGCGAGTCGAGGGTGGCAGCGAGCTGGTTCTGCGGCTGCTGCAGCACAACCATCTTGCGCGAGACATCGGCGTACTGCTCGGCACCCTCACCGTTGAGGGAGAGCTGGATCTCGACGGTGCTCGTCTGCTGGCCCTGCGGCGACGTCTGGTAGCCGGCGCTGGCATCGGAGATCTTGTCACCCGAGACGACGACCGGGCCGAGGATGTATTTGGCAGCGCCATCGGCGTCGCACGTGACGATGGCCTTGGAGTCGTCGTCGACGAGAGCGTCGAGGGCGCCGTCCTTGCTGCAGTCGAGCTGGGTGAACGCCGCGGTGAGCTCGGGGGTGATCTGCTCGAGGCTGTAGGGATCGCCGGCCGCCGGGGCCGAAGCGGATCCGCTCGGGCTCGGGGATGCGCTCGGAGATGCGCTCGGAGCAGCGGAGGGCGAGGTCGACGGCGACGGCGACGGCGACGGCGACGGGCTGGGCTCAGTGGTGAAGGCCTGTGGGATCGCCGAATTGTTGGTGGGCGACGGGCTGGCCGGGTTGGCGGAGGGAACGCTGGCCGACGGTGATGCGCTCGGCGAGGCACTTGGCGTAGGTGAGCCACTCGGGACCGGGCTGGCCGATCCACTTGGAGTGGCCGACGGGACGGGTTGCGGTGAGCCGGCAGCGATGGCAAGAACCGGACGGAACTGCAACTGCGAGGAGCGACGGATCGCGTCCTCGTCAGCCTTGCTCGGGGTGCCGGGCATGCTCACGACGATGTTGCGGCCATTTTGGGTGGTGACCTCGGCGCCGGCGACACCGCCAGCGTCGACGCGCTGGACGATGATGTCGCGCGCCTGGGTGATCTGGTCGGGCGAGACCGTATTGCCGCCGGTGACACGCGGCTGCAGGATGATCTGCGTGCCACCCTCAAGGTCGAGGCCGAGCTTGGGGGCATAGCTGCCGTTGCTGAACTGGTTGGCACTGAACAGCCCGGCTATGAGGGCAATCGTCAGGACCCCGATGGCGCCCAGCGCACGGCGCGCAAAAGACGCGTGACTCATCTGCGCCATGGTCAGTCGACCTCGGGGGTCGCGTCGGGGTCACGGTTCATCGAGGTGTCGGCGTCGTCCGTGCGCGAGCCGGGCTGCTTGAGCCCGATCGCGCGACGGTCGACGCGCACCTGAACGCCGGGCGCGATCTCGAGGTTCGCGGCCACATCGTCGAGCGTGATGATCGTGCCGTAGAGGCCCGAGGTCAGGATCACCTCGTCACCGACGGTGAGTGCTGCCTGGAAGTCCTGCGTCTGCCGTCCACGCTTGCGCTGGCTGAGCATGAGGAATGCCAGCAGAGCGAGTGGGAGGGCGAGAACGAGGAGGTTGCCGACGCCGGCACCGGAATTCATGAAGTGTCCTTCGAGTCTGGTTCAGTGCACCCGCAACGCTGCCGGGCACGTCAATGGCCCGGGCGACGCCGGGCCGAGCCAGCATAGGTGACGGGTTCATCCTCGACCAACGCGCGACACCCGCAGGGAGTGCCCGAACTCAGCCGCCGAGTCGGCCCGGCCCGTCGCCCAGCGGCAAAACGTCCTGGGCGAGAACGTCGCGCGGCGCAGTGAGACCCAAATGTGTCCAAGCCTTGACCGATGCGGCTCGGCCGCGAGGTGTGCGCACCATGAATCCTTCACGCACGAGATAGGGCTCAGCGACGGTCTCGACGGTGTCGGACTCCTCCCCCACGGCGATCGCCAGGGTCGACAGTCCGACGGGGCCGCCACCGAAGCGGCGGCACAGGGCATCGAGCACGGCCCGGTCGAGTCGGTCGAGGCCGGCATCGTCGACGTCGAACAGCCGCAACGCTTGGTGCGCTGCCTCGAGGTCGACGTTGCCGTTGCCGTGGACCTGGGCCCAGTCGCGCACCCGGCGCAGCAGCCGGTTGGCGATGCGGGGTGTGCCGCGTGAGCGCCCGGCGATCTCGGTGATGCCTGCCTCGTCGGCATCCACGCCGAGAAGCCCTGCCGAACGCCGCAGGATCGTGACGAGGTCACTCGCGTCGTAGTAGTCGAGGTGGCCGGTGAACCCGAACCGGTCACGCAGCGGTGCCGGCAGCAGCCCCGAGCGCGTCGTCGCGCCGACCACCGTGAAGGGCGACAGCTCCAACGGGATGGCCGTGGCACCCGGACCCTTGCCGACGATGACGTCGACCCGGAAGTCCTCCATTGCGAGATAGAGCATCTCCTCGGCGGCACGCGACATGCGGTGGATCTCGTCGAGGAAGAGCACCTCGCCCTCATCGAGCGAAGAGAGCACCGCCGCGAGGTCACCGGCATGCTGGATGGCTGGGCCGGACGTGATCCGGATCGGACGCTCCAGCTCAGCGGCCACGATCAACGCCAGAGTCGTCTTGCCGAGCCCGGGTGGTCCCGACAGCAGGATGTGGTCGGGCACGCTCCCCCGACGCCGCGCCGCCTCAAGGACGAGCCCCAGCTGGTCACGCACTCGCGTCTGCCCGGGGAACTCGGACAGCCGCTTGGGTCGCAGGGCCGCTTCGACGACCCGCTCGTCGTCGCTGTCGGCACCCGCGTCGACGATCCGCGCCGTGGCATCGAGCGACCCGTCGGAATAGCGGTCGTCACCGCCCTCGGCCATCTCCGCCTCGACGATGTCGGACCGGAAACCCTTGATGCTGCCGCCCGGGTCGTCTGCGCTCGTCGCCGTGGGTTCTGGTGAGGTCATCGGCCCAGCTCGCGCAGCGCCATCCTCAGCAGCGCCGCCACCGAGGCCTCGGGATCAGCAGCCGCTGACACCGACGCCACCGCATCGGTGGCCTGTTTGGCCGACCAGCCCAGACCGACGAGTGCTTCGGCCACCTGGTCACGCTTGGCGTCTCCGAGGGAAGCGGCGGAGGGGGTGACGCCGGCACCCGGCGAGCCGGACGGCATACCCACTTTGTCCTTGAGCTCGAGGACGAGACGTTCGGCGCTCTTCTTGCCCACGCCGGGGATCTTGGTGAGCGTCGCGAGGTCGCCAGCGCGCAGTGCGGCACTGACCTCGTCGGGGGTGAGCACCGACAACATGGCCAGCGCGAGGCGAGGTCCGACACCGGACACGGTCTGGACCGTCTCGAACATGTCGCGCTCGGACGGCAAACCAAAACCAAAGAGCGTCAGTGAGTCCTCGCGCACGACCAGGGTCGTCGACACCGTGACGTCCTGGCCCGTGCGCACTTCACCGGCAGTGCGCGGGGTGGTGTGGACGAGCATCCCGACACCGCCGACCTCGATGATGACACGGTCGAGGCCGACGTGGCCGACCTTGCCGGTGAGCGACGCGATCATCGGACGCTCGCCTTGGCGAGAGCCTCGAGGCGGGCGGTTGCCGCCCCGCGCCACAGGTGGCAGATCGCCAGCGCCAACGCGTCGGCGGCATCGGCCGGCTTTGGCGGTGAGTCCAGTTTGAGGATGCGAGTGACCATGGCGGTCACCTGTGCCTTGTCGGCGCGACCGCTGCCGGTCACGGACGCCTTGACCTCGGTCGGCGTGTGAAAGACGACGGGTATGCCGCGTTTGCCGGCTGTGAGGAGCGCGATCGCCGTCGCGTGGGCGGTGTTCATGACCTGGGTGACATTGGTGTCGGCAAAGACCCGCTCGACTGCCATGACGTCGGGGGTGAACTTGTCGAGCCAGCCGTAGAGCTCACGCTCGAGGAAGATCAGGCGCTGCGACGGCTCGGCGTCCGAGGGGGTGCGCACCACACCGACCGCGACCATTGACGCGCGACCAGCTCTGCCATCGACGACGCCGAGGCCGCACCGGGTGAGACCGGGATCCATCCCGAGAACGCGCACACGCGCCGCCTTCCATCGCAACCGAACAGGTGTTCGGTGCCACGCTACACAGCGTGATGGAGGGCGGCGCGCAGCAACACGCTGGTCACTCCTCGTCGTTCAACTCCGCGAGGACGTCGTCGGGGATGTCGCCATTGGCGAACACGTCCTGGACGTCATCGGAGTCCTCGAGGGCGTCGATGACGCGAATCATCTTCTTGGCCCCGTCGAGGTCCAGTTCGATCTGGAGGTTGGGGACCCACGACGCCTCGGCAGAGTCGTAGTCGATGCCGGCGTCCTGGACGGCCTTGCGAACGGACACGAAGTCGGTCGCCTCGGAGACGATTTCGAACGCCCCGCCCAGGTCGTTGACCTCGTCGGCTCCGGCCTCGAGCACGATCTCAAGAATGCCGTCTTCACTGAGCTCGGTCTCGCCCTGTTCCTTGGGGACGACGACGACACCCTTGCGGTCGAAGACATAGGCCACCGAGCCCGGGTCTCCGAGCTGCCCACCGTTGCGCGTGAGCGCCGTGCGGACCTCGGCGGCGGCGCGGTTGCGGTTGTCGGTGAGGCACTCGATGAGGATCGCGACACCACCGGGCGCGTAGCCCTCATAGGTGATCGTCTCCCAGTCGGAGCCGCCCGCCGTCGCACCGGAGCCGCGCTTGACCGCGTTGTCGATGTTGTTGTTGGGCACCGAGCTCTTCTTGGCCTTCTGGATGGCGTCATAGAGCGTCGGGTTGCCGGTGATGTCACCGCCGCCGGTGCGGGCCGCGACCTCGATGTTCTTGATCAGCTTGGCGAAGAGCTTGCTGCGCTTGGCGTCGACGACGGCCTTCTTGTGCTTCGTCGTCGCCCATTTGGAGTGGCCGGACAAGGTGTCTCCTCGTGCTGTCGAACGTTCAGGACTCGCCGACGATCCTAAGCCGTATGCCGCGTGCTCCGGTGAGGACGGCCCACCGGGCGGCTCTGCCTCGTCAGGCGCGGCGGACGACGTCGGCGAAGAACGCGTGGACGCGATGGTCGCCGGTGACCTCGGGATGGAAGCTCGTGGCGAGGAGGTTGCCCTGGCGCACGGCCACGGGGTGGTCCGCTCCCCCGACGTGCACCGAGGCCAGGACCTGGACATCGGCACCGATCTCCTCGACCCATGGCGCCCGGATGAAGACGGCCTGGACCGGCTCAGGCCCGAGCTCGCGGATGCGCAGATCCTCCTCGAACGAGTCCACCTGCCGCCCGAAAGCGTTGCGGCGCACCGTGATGTCGAGACCGCCGAGGGTTTGCTGCTCACGGTGCCCGTCAAGGATCCGGTCGGCGAGCATGATCATGCCGGCGCAGGAGCCGTAGGCCGGCAGGCCAGCCCTGAGTCGCTCGACGAGAGGCTCGCGGAGGTCGAAGATCCGCACCAGCTTGTCCATCGTCGTGGACTCGCCACCGGGGATGACGAGCCCATCGATCGCCTCGACCTCACTTGGTCGTCGGACCGCGACGGCCCGCGCGCCCGCCAGTTCCAAGGCGTGGACGTGCTCACGCACGTCACCCTGGACGGCAAGGACTCCGATGGTCGGCTGGGCTGTCACGACCGGAATGTTACGGGCGCCGAAGGCGTAGCCACGCCAACAGGCGGCCAAGGCCCACGAGGGAGGCTGGGATCGAGATCGCACACCCCACGAGTTGTGCCACATCCCAGCCGTCCGCCCGACCTCCAACCCAGTCGGCGATGTTCTCGCCCGCAAGTGGGAGCAGCAGGATGATCCACGCGGCGTACACCATCGAGACCCACGGAACCCGATCTGCCTGCAGCGGCCCGCCTGCCACGAGTGTGAGGAAATCCTTCCACGGCGACCCCGATGGCTCAGTGGTGTCAGCCCTTGGATCATCCCGCAGGTCAGCGCCGCCAAGGACCTCAACAGCCAGTGCGCCGGCCTCGCCCAGCCCCAACAGGTCGATCAGTTGGCTCGGTGAATCTGTGTGGGGGCCGCGTCGAAGCAGAGCGCGGATGAGCGTCATGTTGGCCTGCGCGGCGGGAGCCCCCACGCAGTCGGCGAGCGTCCGGGCATCGGCCGTCGGTTCGGCGAATTCGTCTGCATCCTCTGGCTCGGAGTTCTCCCAGCCGACAATCTGGGTTCCGCCAACGCGAAGGTGCGTGGTCCGCACCTTGCCGCCACGGAAGGCATCGAGAGTCCACGAGTCCGCGTACTGGCCAATGATCAGACCGGATTCCTTGCCTGTCGCGACAATCCCGTGGGCGACGGGCAAGAGGTTGTCATGGGGTGTGACGACGACCGACTGAGCATCGAGGTGCACGACACTGAGTTCGGTCTGCAGCACCGCTCTAGCGATCGCCCAGTTGTCTTCCGAAGGTGTCGTGACGACAAAGACCTGCCGACCAAAAGGCGGTCGGAAGCGGAGATCCGGGACCAGCAACTCTTCAAGACCCACTTGCCCGAGCAGGGCCTCGGCGTCCTCTCTCTCGATCTCGCGCTCGTCCTGGCCCGGTTCACGGACCTCGAGATCGCCCCACCCCGGCGACACCGACACCACGGGAGTTGCGCAGGCTGCCGCCAAATCCTGCAGCGCAGCCAGGTCGGGTCCGAACTCGTCCGGGGCGCCGGTCTCAGAGGTCTCGGGAAGCATGAGGTCCACATAGGTCACATCGCTCAGACCTGCGTGGACAATGCCCGAATGGCCGCCTGCCTCAACCCAAGCAGTGACATCAGGCGGGCAGGCACGGAGGCCAACTCGCACGGGGAACATGGTGGGGAGGCTAGTGCCATTGCGACCGGGGCATACCGTGCAGGTTGTGCCCGTGACGATCCGTGAACGCCGACCCGACGACATCCCTGAGCTCGTGGAGGTCCTGAGCGCCCAGGCGCCCTCGTCCGGGTACCCACACCGTTGGCCCCTTCCCTTCCCCGCCGAGGAGTTCCTCGTGCGTCCGGGTGAGCTCGGTGCGTGGGTCGCGATCGTCGACGGCAGGATCGCTGGCCACGTGGCGACGACCGACGTCAGCGCGAACTGGATGGCGGAGCACTGGTCGGCGGTCCTCGGACGCGCCGGCCACGAGCTCGGAGAGGTGTCGATCCTCTTCGTCGACCACACCCTCGCCGGCTCGGGAGTCGGTGGTGCTCTGCTGGAACGCGCGGTCAGCGAGATCCGAAGCCTCGGGCGCGAACCCGTCCTCGACGTCGTCGGTGAGGAGACCAAGGTCGGGCTCTTCTATCGACGCCGAGGCTGGGTCGTCGCCGGTCACGCACGACCGCAGTGGCTCCCCGTTGGTCAGCCCGACGTCGCATTCATGGTGCTGCCCGACACCGAAGCCGCGGCTGAGTCGGATGAGAGACTCGAGTCATGAGCGAAGCCGCCCCCGCTGATCCTGTTCGCGCACTCAGCCGGAAGGCCCGAGACCTCGATGCCGTTCATGCTGCGACGGATCGGCGCGACGCGTTCGTCCTGCCCGAGGGCCTGATCTATCTCGATGGCAACTCGCTCGGGGCCATGTCCAAGGCCGCGCGCGACGCAGCCGCCGACGCGGTGACGCGTCAATGGGGCGAGCAGCTCATCCGGGCCTGGAACGAGTCGGGCTGGTGGTCTGCCCCTGAACGCGTCGGTGACCGCATTGCCGAGTTGATCGGAGCTCCTGCGGGGTCAGTGGTGGTGGGTGACTCGACGACTATCAGCCTCTACAAGGCGGTGCATGCGGCCACTCGGCTTCGTCCGGGCCGGCGGGTGGTTCTCACCGATCCGGACTCCTTCCCCACTGACGTCCACGTCACCCGCGGCGTGTGCGAGCAGCTCGGCCTCACTCTCGAGCTTGTCTCCCCCAACGATGTTGAGGCTCGGCTTGCGGGCTCGAATGACGTTGCTCTTGCGGCCTATTCGCAGGTTGACTACCGCACCGGACAGCTCTGGGATCTCGCCGCCATCACCACAGCAGCCCACGATGCGGGTGCCCTCGTGTGCTGGGACCTCTGCCACTCGGCCGGCGTCATCGACGTGGGGCTGAGCGGCGGTGGCGCGGACTTTGCCGTCGGCTGCGGCTACAAATACCTCAGCGGCGGACCCGGCGCTCCGGCCTTCCTCTTCGTTGCGCCACAGCACCTCGGCGACTTCAACAACCCGATCCTCGGCTGGAACGGGCACGCCACCCCCTTCGCGATGTCGCCCGAACACATCCCTGCCGACGGCATCACCCGGGCCCGCGTGGGAACTCCCCCGGTGCTCGGGATCGCCACGCTGGAAGGCGCGCTCACGGCATACGACGGATTGAAGGTCGTTGACGTGAGGCGACGTTCGCTCTCGCTCACGGGATTCTTCGTCGAGTGTCTCGACGTCCTTGGTGTCGACCTTCCGGTTGTCACGCCACGGGACGACGCGCGCGGCTCGCAGGTGAGCCTGCGTCACCCCGAGGCGTATGCCGTGGTGCAGGCACTCATCGCCCGCGGAGTCATCGGCGACTTCCGTGAATCCGACATCGTGCGGCTGGGCTTTGCGCCGCTCTATCTGTCGCACGAGGACACCCTCACTGCAGCGGTGCACGTGCGGGACGTCATCGTCAGGCGCGAGTTCGAGCACGAGCAGTTCCGGGCCCGCGCGACCGTGACCTGACAGGGAGACAAGGATTCTGATGGGACGCAACGCACCGATCGACGACAAGGGCGACATCGACCTCGAGGTGGAGTCGCCCAAGACCTCCGCAGCTGGGGTCCCCGCTGTCGTGCGTTCGATGCGGATGTCCCTCGAACAGATGGGCGTCGTGAGGACGGCTCGAACGCTCCTGCGCATCAACCAGGACAAGGGTTTTGATTGCCCCGGGTGCGCCTGGCCCGACCCTGCGGAGTCGCACCGAGCAGAGTTCTGCGAGAACGGTGCCAAGGCTGTCGCTGAGGAGGCGACCCGTCGGCGGGTCACGCCGGAGTTCTTTGCCGAGCACTCGATCGCCTCGCTTCGTGAGAAGTCCGATCACTGGCTCGGTCAGCAGGGCCGGCTGACGACTCCGATGCACAAGCCGCAGGGTGCTGCCTACTACGAACCGGTGACGTGGGAGCGCGCGCTCGACATCGTGGCCGATCACCTGCGTGACCTGGACGACCCCGACCAGGCGATCTTCTACACGTCTGGTCGGACGAGCAACGAGGCCGCCTTCGCCTACCAGCTCTTCGTGCGCGAGTTCGGCACCAACAACCTCCCGGACTGCTCCAACATGTGCCACGAGTCGAGTGGCACCGCACTGAACGAGACGATTGGCATCGGCAAGGGCACGGTGACCCTGGACGACATCACCAAGGCCGACCTCATCCTCGTGGTCGGGCAGAACCCCGGCACCAATCATCCACGCATGCTCTCGACGCTGGAGACAGCCAAGGGCAACGGTGCTCGCGTCATCGCCATCAATCCGCTGCCAGAGGCCGGGCTGATGACGTTCCGCAACCCGCAGACGGTTCGCGGAGTTGTCGGCCCCGGCACCGCTCTGGCCGACCGCCATGTGGGTGTCCGACTCGGTGGCGACCAGGCACTGTTCCAGGCCGTCGGTCACCTGCTGCTCGAACGTGGTGTCGTCGACCACGAGTTCGTCGAGGGTCACACCTCCGGATTCGAGGTCTATGCCGCGGCACGCGCCACTCTCGATTGGCCCACCACGCTGACTGCCACCGGTCTCAACGAGGCCGACATCCGGGCATTGGCCGATGACGTGGCTGGCGCCGATCGGATCATCGTCTGCTGGGCCATGGGGATCACCCAGCACCGGCATGCGGTGGCGACGATCCAGGAGATGCTCAACGTCCTGTTGCTCGGGGGCCACATCGGCCGCGAGGGTGCCGGGGTGTGCCCGGTGCGCGGTCACTCCAACGTCCAGGGCGACCGGACGATGGGGATCTTCGAGCGACCATCGGCCGCCTTTCTCGACGCCCTCGACGCGGAGTTCTCGATCACCTCGCCGCGCGAGCACGGCGTGGACGCGGTCGACACCGTGCGCGCGTTGCGCGACCGACGAGCCACGGTCTTCTTTGCCATGGGCGGCAACTTCGTGCGCGCAATGTCCGACAGCGACGTCACCGAGGAAGCCCTCGAGGCCGCTGATCTCACCTGCCACGTGTCGACGAAGCTCAACCGCTCACACACGGTCACCGGGCGCGAAGCCCTCATCCTGCCGACGCTCGGACGCACCGAACGTGACGAGCAGGCCACCGGTGAACAGGTCGTCACGGTCGAGGACTCGATGGCCATGGTGCACGCCTCCCGCGGTCGGCTCGGGCCGGCCAGCCACACCCTGCTCAGCGAGGTGGCGATCGTGTGTGAGCTGGCCCGGCGGGTGCTGCCCGCCTCCCCTGTCGACTGGGCGGGCATGCGCGGCGACTACCGCGTCATCCGCGACCACATCTCACGGGTCGTGCCAGGCTTCGACCGCTTCGAGGAACGCATCCTCGACAAGGGCGGCTTCCAGCTGCCGTTGGCTCCGCGCCAGCGCGAGTTCAACGTCGAGGGTGGTCGGGCGCGCTTCTCGGTACACCCGCTGGAGTATCCGCAGTGCCCGCCCGGGAGGCTTCTGCTGCAGACGATCCGCAGCCACGATCAGTACAACACCACGATCTATGGGCTCGATGACCACTATCGCGGGGTGAGCGGTGGGCGACGGGTCGTCTTCGTCAACCCCTCGGACCTTGCTGCGTTGGGTCTCGCCGACGAGCAGCTGGTCGACATCGTGTCCGAGTGGCGGGGGGTGGATGGCAATGTCGAGCTGACCGAGCGACGGGCCGAGGAGTTTCGCGTGGTGGCCTACCCGACGGCACGAGGGTGCGCAGCGGCCTACTTCCCCGAGGCCAACGTGCTCGTCCCCCTCGACTCGACCGCGCGCGGCAGCAACACGCCGACCTCGAAGTCGGTCGTCATCCGTCTCGAGGCGCGCTGATGGGCCGGGTCACCTCGCGCCACAAGGTCGTCCGCATCGACCTCGACGGTGACGTGTCGCGGGCGATCGACACGGTCGCAGGTGAGGAGCCGCTGGAGATCCGCATCAACGGCGAGACGTTCACCATGACGATGAGGACGGCGGGCGCGGACGTCGATCTGGCTCACGGGTTGCTCCGCGCCGAGGGCGTCATCGCCCGTCGAGACGACGTGGTGTCGGCTGTCTTCTGCTCTGACCTCGACACCCTCAACGTCCTCAACCTGACGGTGCCCGGCCGCGACGCCCGCACGGCGGTGACGTCGACCCGCAACCTGGCCTCTCTCGGCGGGTGCGGGCTGTGCGGCACGACAGCTGTCGAAGCCATCGAGGCGGTCGTGAGGCAGAAGCCACCTGAGGTGCTGTGGACGGCCGAGCAGGTCGCGGCCTCCACCGATGAGTTGCGCTCTCGTCAGGTCGTGTTCGACAAGACTGGGGGCGTGCACGGTGCGGGGCTGGTGCCCGCTGAGAGCGATCGGTTGGCCATCGTCAGGGAGGACATCGGTCGCCACAACGCTGTCGACAAGGTGATTGGCGCTGCACTCATCACCGACGTCGAGACTGCTGGCGGGCTGCTCGTGGTGTCGAGCCGCGCGAGCTTCGAGATCGTCCAGAAGGCGGCTGTGTCCGGCATCTCGGTGCTGGCCTGTGTGTCAGCACCGTCATCACTGGCCATCGAGGCCGCAGACCGGCTCGGAGTCACCCTCGTGGCGTTCGCCCGAGGCCGGCGGATGAACGTCTACACCCACTCGCACCGCATCCCCCACTGACCGGGGGCTCCGGTCGAGATGATCAGGTCTTGGCGAGACGACCAGGTGTACCTGGACGCTTCACCAAGACCTGGTCGTCTGGGCGATCTTGACCTAGAAGCTCACCTGGGCACCGTCGCGACCGAGCATCGTCAGGAACGCCACGGCATACCCACGCTCACGGTGGTCCTTGAAGTCGTTGTCGACGAGGACGTTGATGTGCTCATGGCTCACGGTCAGGTTGATCCGCCCGGTGAGCGGGCTCTCGAGCCACACCTCCGACATCGCGAGGAAGGTGTTGCAGCCACCGCGGATCTGGTTGGTCGGGACGATCCAGGTCGGTGCGGTGGCGTTCTCCTCATGGAACCCGAGCCAGCCGTTCTCGATGCGCACGTGACCCCGCTGCCCCGAGAAGTTCGGGTGCTTGCCGTCCGCGGTGACGACGGCGTTCCAGGATCCGTTGGCCTCACCGGGCCTCACCGGAGCGAAGCCGGGCGCCCCACTGTTCTTGACGCGTCGCCCGTGACCGAACACGCGATAGAGGAAGTACAGGCCGCCGAGCATGACGGCGATCTGCACGACCCACAGGAGAACGGTGAGCGGCCTCAACTCACCAGCCGCGCTCGGACAGGCGGTGCGGCTCGGGGATCTCGTCGACGTTGATGCCGACCATGGCCTCGCCGAGGCCACGCGAGACCTTGGCGATCACGTCGGGGTCGTCGAAGAACGTGGTGGCCTTGACGATCGCCTCGGCTCGCTGGACCGGGTTGCCCGACTTGAAGATGCCCGAACCGACGAAGACACCCTCGGCACCGAGCTGCATCATCATCGCGGCATCCGCGGGAGTGGCGATGCCACCTGCGGTGAACAGGACGACGGGCAGCTTGCCCGCCTTTGCCACCTCCTTGACGAGCTCGACCGGTGCCTGCAGCTCCTTGGCGGCGACGTAGAGCTCGTCCTCGGGCAGGCCCTGGAGGAGGCGAATCTGCTGGCGGATCTGACGCATGTGGGTCGTGGCGTTGGAGACGTCGCCGGTCCCGGCCTCACCCTTGGAGCGAATCATTGCCGCGCCCTCGGTGATGCGGCGCAGCGCCTCTCCGAGGTTGGTCGCGCCGCAGACGAAGGGAACGGTGAAGTTCCACTTGTCGATGTGGTTGGCGTAGTCGGCCGGGGTCAGCACCTCGGACTCGTCGATGTAGTCGACACCGAGGGATTGGAGCACCTGTGCCTCGACGAAGTGTCCGATGCGGGCCTTGGCCATGACGGGGATCGAGACAGCCTCGATGATGGCGTCGATCATGTCGGGGTCGGACATGCGCGAAACGCCGCCCTGGGCTCGGATGTCGGCCGGAACACGCTCGAGGGCCATGACAGCGACCGCGCCGGCGTCCTCGGCAATCTTGGCCTGTTCGACGTTGACGACGTCCATGATGACGCCGCCCTTGAGCATCTCGGCCATGCCGCGCTTCACTCGGGTCGTGCCCGTGTGTGAGCTCTGTGAGGCGGCGGTCGGTGCGGTTTCGGAGGTGGGGGTCTCACTCATGCGCGCAAGTGTAGGGCCGCGTCAGTCGAGCACTGCAGGGGGAAGGTCGTCATCGAAGTCGACGCGCTGCGGCAGGGCTGCGTGGCCGGCGAGGCGGAACAGGCGGACGACCTTCTTGGCCCTCACTCGACGCACTTCGCGCACGGCGTCGTTGTGGAATCGGCGAGCCAGCTGGACCCTCAGGGCACTGGCTTCGACCCGGCTCAGACCATCCGCACCGGGGCTGCCCGGTTCGCTGCGCAGCGCGTCGACGGTCTGCTGCTGGAGCGCGGCCCGCAGCGTCTCGGTGAGGTCGCCCTCGGTGCTCTCGCGGCCGGCGAAGGTCTGCCCGTCGAGCGGGTCGTGGCTCAGCGGTTGGTGGGTGTGCCGCTCGAGTGCCTCGCTGGCTGCGTCGGCCAGGAGGAGCGACGTGGCCGGGTCGACGGACCCGCTGGTGGCGAGTTCGAGGGTTGCTTCGGCCCGACGCACCAGCTGCGCGTCGAGGGCCGACACTGCTCCTTCGACCTTGGCATGGAGTCGGTCGAGGCGCGATGCCGAGTAGGAGAGGTACCAGGCCGCGGCCAAAAGGACGAGGGCAATGATCGTGGAGACCTGCAGGACATCAATCACGCTTCACCTCTCACTGGCCAGCGCAGGCGGCTGAGCAGCCCCGCGCGCAGACTCGGCTCGACCGGGGAGTTGTCGGCGCCCTCGATCACGGTCTCGTAGACGGCCATCACGCGCTCGGCAACGACGCTCCAGTCGAAGGAGCGGGCCCGCCTCAGCCCGAGCTCGCGCAACCGAGCGCGCTCCTCGGGTGAGGCGACGAGGTCGATGACCGCCCTCGAGAGGGCCGCGGCGTCGCCCACGGGGAAGGTCTGTCCCGCCGGCGCAGGCCCAAGGACTGCGGTGAAAGCCTTGAGGTCGCTGGCGAGGACGGGTGCCCCGGAAGCCATGGCCTCGACGAGGACGATCCCGAAGCTCTCGCCACCGGTGTGCGGCGCGACATAGAGGTCGGCGCAGCGCAGCAAGGCGACCTTGTCTTCCTCGGAGACCGCCCCGAGGAACTCGGTCGCTGCCCTGACCCGAGGATCGAGACGCCCAGCGATCTCCTCGACCTCTCCCGGCCCGGCGACGATGAGGCGGGCACCCGGCAGCGCGTCGAGGATGGCCGGCATCGCGGCGACGATGACGGCCAGACCCTTGCGCGGCTCGTCGATGCGACCGAGGAAGGCCAGCGTGGGCCGCTCCGGCGTGCCCGTCCAACGGGTCACAGCACCGTCGGGTGCAAACCGTCTGATGTCGACGCCGTTGGGGATGATGTAGGCGTCGCCGCCGAGGTGGCGACGGACCGTGCCGCGAGCCTCCTCGGAGACCGCGATGCGGGCGCGGATCTTCTCGGTTGACGGACGCAGCAGCGGGTTGGCGGCGTGCATGGCGCGCGACCGGATGTTGGACGTGTGGAAGGTCGCGACGACCGGCTCGGACGAGGCCCAGAGCGCCATGACCGAGGCGCTCGGCGTGACGGGTTCGTGAAGGTGGAGCACGTCGAAGTCCCCCTCCTCGAGCCACCGGCTCACCCGTGAGGAGGTGACGGGGCCGAATGTCAGGCGTGCCACGGATCCGTTGTAGCGCACCGGAACTGACCGACCGCACGACGTCACGTATGCCGGTTGCGGACGTGTGTCGTCGTCGATCGGGGCGAGGACAGAGACCTCGTGGCCCTGCGCGATGAAGTACTCGGCGAGGTCGCGGACGTGAAACTGCACGCCCCCGGGCACGTCATAGGCGTAGGGGCAGACGAGCCCGATCCTCATGACGCCCCTGCCCGTGCGAGACGCTTCTGGTCGAGGTCCTTGGTGAAGACCGGCTGGAGCATGTGCCAGTCGGCGGTGTGGGTGCGGACGGCCTCGCCGAGGACGTCGGCACAGGCCTGGGTCATGGCCGACACCTTCTCGCGAGTCGTGCCGGACACGGGCACCGACACAGGTTCGTGGAAGGTGATGACGATCCCCCAACCGCCTCCCTCGCGAGGCTCGTGACGGATCGACACGGGGAAGAGCGGACGACGCGCCGCCAGGGCGAGGGCGGCCGGGCCAACGGCCATGCGCGCAGGCTCTCCGCAGAAGCTGACCTCGACGCCGTCCCGGGAGAGGTCGCGGTCGGACAGCAGCGGGATGAGTCCACGCCGTTGGGCGGCCTCACGAAGCAACGGGAAGGGCGCCGGCCCACCAGTGAGGGGGTGGATGGTCATGCCGAGCCCGGTGCGGAACTCGAGGAACTCCTTGAAGACCTCTTCGGGTTTGAGCCTTTCGGCCACAGTCGTCACCGGCCCGAGGTGCACCGCACCCCAGGCGCCGGCAAGGTCCCAGTTGCCGAGGTGTCCCAGGAAGCAGACGAGAGAACCGTCGGCGGCCAGGATCTCGCGCACGGGGCCGAGGCCCTCGGCCCGCACCCGGGCGGCGAGGGCGTCGGGCGAGAGGACCGGCAGGCGGAACGACTCGCAGTAGTAGCGCATGTAGGCCCGCATGCCGTCACGCACCAGGGCATCCAGCGCCGCGTCATCGAGCTCTGGACGCACCGTGGCGTAGTTGGAGCGCAGCCGCGCTCCGCCGCCTCGCGCAACGGTGAGATCAGCGATCCGGTCGAACAAGGCGTAGGCGGTGCGCTCCGGCATACGCCGAATGAGAGTCCACCCCAGACGGAAACCGGCCACCGTGACGACGTCGGTGGCGCGGGAGACGAGTCCTGAAGGGAAGGCGATCACGCGACGTCGAGGGCCTGTCGGCGCACCTCGAGCATCCGCTGCACCACGGTGACGAGGCTCGCGAGGGCAAGGAGGGCCAGCACCACGGTGAGGAAGATCTCGGGGAGGAACCACCCGACGAGGCCGGTCGTCACGAGGACCGCGACGAGGCGCTCTGCGCGCTCGGCGATGCCCACGTTGGCGGTCATGCCCAACCCTTCGGCGCGGGCCTTGGCGTAGGACACGACCATGCCAAGGATGAGGCACGCCAGTGCGAGAGCCGCCATGATGCCGGGCCGGACATGAAGGGTGCTGTCCGGACGCAGGCTCTGGCCACCTGCATAGAAGAGGACGAGACCGCTGAACACCGAGGCATCCGCGACGCGGTCGAGCGTCGAGTCGAGGTAGGCACCCCACAGGCTGGAGCGGCCGGAGCGGCGAGCCATGATGCCATCGACGGTGTCGGAGAACACGAATGCCGTGATGACGAGGGTGCCGACGAGGAACTCACCGCGCGGATAGAAGATCAACGCACCAAGGCTCACCCCGAGGGTTCCGACGACCGTCACGACGTCAGGGCTCACCCCGAGGCGCAGCAGGAGCGAGGCCAGCGGGGTGAACAGCTTCGTGAAGAAGGGGCGCGCGTACTTGTTGAGCATGGTGCGGTCAGCCTAGTGGGCCGGGCTCACTCCCCCGGCCAGGCGTCGGCCAAGCGTCGTCGCGCGTCCTCGAGCAGGACCGGGAGCGCCTTGGTCTGGCCGACAACCGGCAGGAAGTTCATGTCGCCGCCCCAGCGCGGCACGATGTGCTGGTGGAGGTGCGCCGCGACGCCAGCTCCGGCGACCTCGCCCTGGTTCATCCCGATGTTGTAGCCCTGCGGGCCCGACGACGCCTGAAGCGCCGTGATCGCGGCCTTGGTGAGGTCGGTGAACTCGGTCGTCTCCTCGTCGGTCAGGTCGACGTAGAGCGACACATGACGGTAGGGGCAGACGAGGACGTGCCCGGGGTTGTAGGGGAAGAGGTTCATCACGACGTAGCAGTGCTCGCCGCGATGGACGATGAGGCCGTCCTCGTCGTCCCGACCCGGTGCCGCACAGAACGGGCAGCCGTCGCCGGCGTCCTTGGACGGGCGCTCCCCCGTGACGTAGGCAAGCCGATGAGGAGTCCAGAGTCGGTCGAAGCCATCCGGCACCCCCGCGAAGTCCTCGGCGGCTGTCGTCGGAACATCACTCATGGCCACGATCCTAGACACGGCCCCAGGCGCGGCCCTCGTCACAGCCCCTCGCTGTGGTCGGAGGGCCGGGGCGTCGGCCCCTGCACGACGCCCCGGTCCCTCCACCCTTCAAGACGCAGTGGAGGGCCGTTTGGTTGCTTCAGCCCATGAACTTCTTTCGACGTTGTGGTCTTTTGTCTCGAACTGCGGTCTTCTGTTGTCGGTATCTGCCGAGCCGCGCAGGGTAGCGAGTCATGACCACCTCTCCGCCGACCACCACGGGCGCGGTCGATCAGGCCCGCGCCCACTCCCCCCGACAGCTCGCCGCAGCCTCGATCGGCAACCTCGTCGAGTGGTACGACTGGTACGCCTACAGCTTCCTCGCGGTCTACTTCGCGACGCAGGTGTTCCCCGAGTCCGAGTCCGGCCTGACTGCGCTCCTCAACACCTTCGCGATCTTTGCCGTCGGGTTCTTCTTCCGGCCGATCGGCGGACTGCTCATGGGTGTGGTGGCCGACCGGTTCGGCCGCAAACCCGCCCTCACCGCGACGATCCTGCTCATGGGTGCCGGCTCCTTGCTCATCGCGGTGCTGCCCACCTACGCGTCCGTCGGGATCCTCTCGCCGATTCTTCTCGTTCTGGCCCGCGTCATCCAGGGACTGTCGGTCGGTGGTGAGTTCGCCGCTGCGACAACGTTCCTCGTCGAGAGCGCTCCCCCCAAGCGGCGCGGCTTCTTCTCGAGCTTCCAGTACGTCTCGACCACCGCCGGCCAGCTCATGGCCTCGGGTCTCGCGGCCTACCTCGCCTCCACCCTCAGCGAGTCATCCATGAACTCGTGGGGCTGGCGCATCCCGTTCTTCGTCGGCGCCGCACTCTCCCTCGTCGGCCTCGCCATACGCGCCGGCGCACACGAGACCCTCGAGGGTGTCGAGGACCTCAAGAACAACAAGGCCGACCGTCCCGGGATCTTCGATGCGCTCAAGCACCACCCGCGCGAGTCGCTGCTCATCGTCGGCATCACCATCGCCGGCACGATCGCGTACTACACGTGGACGACGTACCTGCCGACCTACGCCCAGACCTACGCCGACGTCAGCAAATCCGATGCCCTCACTGCCGGGACGATTGCGCTGTTCTTCTTCGCGGCGCTGCAGCCGATCATGGGAATCCTCTCGGACCGCATCGGGCGCAGGCCCCTGCTCATCACGTTCGCTGCGTTCTTCGTCGTCGCCACCGTCCCTCTGCTGCGCCTGCTCGACACGTCGATGTCGCGGCTCCTGCTCGTCCAGTGCATCGGCATGGTCTTCCTCGCGATGTACACCTCGATCGCCGCGGCCGTGAACGCCGAGACGATCCCCGCCCGCGTGCGCGCCGCCGGCATCGGCTTCCCGTACTCGCTGTCCGTCGCCCTCTTCGGCGGCACCGCACCCTACATGGGCACCTGGTTCAAGAGCCAGGGGTGGGGCGAGGCGTTCCCCATCTACATCAGCGCGCTCTGCCTCATCTCGCTGCTCGTCTACGTCTTCGCGGTGAAGGAGACGGCACACGACCCGCTCCCGTGAGGTGAGCGGACGGCATACCGACAGGCATGGGGTATGCCGTCCGCTCACCGAGCGTGGTCAGCTCAGGTCGCGTTCGCGCGCCACTCCATGAATTTGCCTGCGGGAGAAGTGAATCCGGCTCGCTCATAGAGTGAGCGCGCCTGAGGTTCAGCGTTGAGCTGCATGCGGTCCACGTCGTGCTCGAGGGCCCAAACATGGAGTGCTGCGAGGAGTTGTCCCCCGAGCCCGGAGCCGCGGGCATCCCGAGTGACGAAGAGCAACGACACGTGCAGCCACCGCGTCCGCGGCCGTCGAGAGCTGGGCAGCTTGGTGACGACTGCCGCCGTCACCATCCCGAGTGGGCGCCCGTCCGGGGCCTCGGCCACGAACGTCACGCGGGCGCTGTCGCCGAGCCACGCCTCTGCATAGCGGTCGAGGAATCCCGGCTCGATGGTTGCGCCGCACTCCCGGTCGTCCTGCAACGTGAGTGCGGCGCACGCCAACGCGTCCCGCGGTTCGGCGAGACGGATGACGAAGCCACCGGATGACATGGTGACCGATCAGACCTGGGCGCGGGTCTCGATGGCGGTGAGGACCTCGGCGATCGCGTCCTCGATCGGCACACCGTTCTTCTGCGACCCGTCGCGGTAGCGGAACGACACCGCGTTGTTGCTGCGGTCGTCCTCTCCGGCGATGAGCGCGAACGGAACCTTGGCCTTGCTCGCGTTGCGGATCTTCTTGGGGAAGCGGTCGTCGCTGTCGTCGAGCTCGACCCGGATGCCCTTGGCCATCATCTGCTTTAGGACATCCCAGAGGTAGTCGTTGTATTCGTCCGCGACCGGGAGTCCCAACACCTGAACAGGGCTGAGCCACACCGGGAACGCGCCGGCGTAGTGCTCCACGAGCACACCGATGAAGCGCTCGATCGAGCCGAACTTCGCCGAGTGGATCATCACCGGCTGCTGACGTGAGCCGTCGGCCGCTTGGTACTCGAGGGCGAAGCGGTCGGGCGAGGGCTGGTTGAAGTCGTACTGGATGGTGCTCATCTGCCAGGTGCGGCCGATCGCGTCACGGGCCTGGATCGAGACCTTGGGACCGTAGTAAGCCGCGCCGCCGGGGTCGGGGACGAGCTCGAGTCCGGTCTCGGAACAGACCTCCGACAGGACGCGGGTCGCCTCGGCCCAGTCCTCGTCGGATCCGATGAACTTCGCGCTCTTCTCGCCCTCGTCGTCACGGGTGGACAGCTCGAGATAGAAGTCGTCCAACCCGAAGTCACGCAGCAGTCCAAGGACAAAGGCCAGCAGATGGCGGATCTCGTCCGGCGCCTGCTCCTTGGTCACGTAGGAGTGGCTGTCGTCCTGCGCAAACCCGCGGACACGGGTCAGGCCGTGGATGACGCCGGACTTCTCGTGCCGATAGACGTGTCCGAACTCGAAGAGCCGCAACGGCAGCTCGCGGTAGGAGCGCTGCTTCGATCGGTAGATGAGGTTGTGCATGGGGCAGTTCATCGCCTTGAGGCGGTAGTCCATGCCGTCCACGTCGAGCGCCTGGAACATGCCCTCGCCGTAGTAGGGCAGGTGCCCGGAGGTGTGGAACAGCCCTTCTTTGGCAATGTGCGGGGTCCCGACGTAGTCGAAACCCTCCTCGATGTGCCGACGGCGGACATAGTCCTCCATCTCACGCTTGATCACCCCACCCTTGGGGTGGAAGACCGGCAGGCCGGAGCCGATCTCGTCGGGGAAGGAGTAGAGGTCGAGCTCACGACCCAGCTTGCGGTGGTCGCGCTTCTCGGCCTCGGCGAGACGGTCGAGATAGCCCTTCAACTCATCCTTGGTCGGCCACGCGGTGCCGTAGACGCGCTGGAGCTGCGGGTTCTTCTCGGACCCGCGCCAGTAGGCGGCGGCGCTGCGCATGACCTTGAAGGCGTTGCCGAGCACCTTGGTGGTGGGGACGTGCGGTCCGCGGCAGAGGTCGCCCCACGCCGTGGTGCCATCGCGGCGGACGTTGTCATAGATGGTGAGCTGAGCGCCGCCGACCTCTACGTCGGCGCCGTCGGCTGCGTCACTGGCGGCGCCGCCCTTGAGGCCGATGAGCTCGCACTTGTAGGGCTCGTCCTTGAGCTCCACGAGGGCGTCGTCGTCGCTGATCTCGCGGCGCACGAAGGTCTGGCCCTCGTTGACGATCTTCTGCATGGCCTTCTCGAGGGCCTTGAGATCGTCGGGCTGGAACGGCTCGGCCACGTCGAAGTCGTAGTAGAAACCGTCGCGCACGGGCGGGCCGATGCCAAGCTTGGCGTCGGGGTTGATCTGCTGCACGGCCTGAGCGAGAACGTGAGCAGCGCTGTGGCGCAACACATCAAGCCCATCCTGCTCCTGCGCCGTCACTGGCTCTACGGCGTCACCGTCGGCGAGGACATGGGCGAGGTCGCGCAACTCACCGTTGACTCGGGCCACCAGGACATCCCGCTGGCCGTCAAACAGCTCAGCCGCGGTCGTCTCCAGGTCCACCGATCGCTCGTCTCCGGCGACCTGAACGGTGATCTGCGATGACACAGCGGCTTCTCCTGAGGTGACCCAAAACGGGGGTATGCCGCGTGCGGACGTCCCGACGCGGCATACCGATGTTATCTGGCCGGTTCACGGCACCGCGCGCGCCTTTCGCGCGTCCGAGGCAGCTCAGTCGGTCGGCGGGATGACTGCGCCGCCCGCCCGAGTGCGCAGCTCGGCGACGAGCCGTTGGCAGTCGTGGAGCAGCGCTCCGTGGACGGGCCACGCGCGGGGGTCGTCCAGGGGCGTCTCGTGCAGCAGCGTCGTGAGCTCGTCGAGCTGGGCCACCGCACCATCGAGGCGTGACCCGACCGACTCGAGCGCGCCGTCGGCATCGACCCCGAAGTCGTCGAAAGCGGTCGACACCTCGCGAAGGACCGAGGCGATCCCGGCGAGGAAGTTCTGGCTCGGGCTGGCGCGGTCCGGGTCATCCAGGTTGTCGCGCAGCGTTCGGACCAGACCACTCACGTGCCATGTGGCTCGGCGGAGTCCTTCAACCGTCTCGCCATAGCCGTCCCACGCAGGCGCGAGCTTGTGGATCTGGTCGCGGGGGTTGAGCTTCTGGCTCTCGCGGCCCAGCTCGATGAGGTCGACGACCTCCTCGGCTTCGACATGAAGCCTGTCAGCGGTGTCACGCCATCCGTCGAGGGCGTCCTTCCCCCAGTCACCGGTCAGTCCTTCGGCGACCTCGTCGAGCAGCCCGCGCACCCGCCGCGTGTAGTCGAGCACCCGCTGACGAGGACCTTCCACGTGGAGCGGGGCGAGAACCACGATGTTGACGACGACGCCGATGACGCCCCCGACGAGGGTTTCGAGCATCGTCAGGGCGGTGAAGTCCTCGCTCGTCCCGCCCGCGGTGAGGAGCGAGAGCAACGCCATCGACGGCACCTGGATCCCGTGGTCCCCGAGCCGTCGCCAGCGGCCGATCACGAGGGCACCGAGGATGACAATGCCCATGCTCCACCACGTCAGTCCCAGCGTCGTGCCGACCAGCCAGGCAAGGCCCATGCCCAGTCCCACGGCAAAGATGCGTCGAACGCTCGCGCCGAGTGATCGCACGATGGTCTTGTCGACGACGAGGAGGGCGGCCAGCGGCGCGTAATAGGGAGTGGCGCTGCCCATGACCCGGTCCGCGACGACCCACGCGATGACCGTGGCCATGGTGGCCTTGATGATCATGAGGGTGTCGTCGCGCGAGAGCCAGGGCATGCTGGCGACCCTAGGCTCGCCACGGCACACGGAGCAATCCTCAGCAAACTCGCAGCCGCGACACCCTCGCCGCCCATACGGTCTGATCATGGACCTCGTCATTGCCAGCCTGGCCGAGCGGCCGGATCTCGCCCACCTCCTTCAGGAGTTCGACGACCCGTGGCCGGAGTTCATGAAGTACGACGCGATCGCTGACCTGTACTACCCGCGAGCGTCGACGACCTTTGCTGCCTGGACCCTCCTCGCGTGGGACGAGGCCGAACCGGGCCGCCTCGCGGCGAAGTCCCACTCGATCCCCTTCGCGATGGGCGCGGACATCGGGCGCCCGACCCTGCCGGACGACGGGTGGGACGGAGTGATCGTGTGGGCCTGGCTGGATGAGCTCGCTGGTCGCGAACCCACTCACGTGTCCGCTCTCGAGGTCGCGATCCGACCCGACATGCAGGGCAGCGGCCTTGCCTCGGTGATGTTGGAAGCCAAGCGGCGCAACGCTGCTCGTCACGGCTTCCACGACCTCGTCGCCCCCGTGCGACCGAGCCGCAAGCACCTCCAACCCCACGTCCCCATGACCGACTACGTGTCCCGGCTGCGGGACGACGGGCTGCCCGAAGATCCGTGGCTGCGTCTTCACGCCAGGGTCGGCGGGACGATCGAAGGTGTGTGCCCGCGGGCCATGACGATCTCGGGGACCCTCGCCGAGTGGCGATCACGGACAGGGTTGCCCTTTGACGCCACGGGCGACGTCGAAGTCCCGTTCGCGCTCAACCCGGTCCACGTGAGCGTCGAGCACGACCACGCGGTCTACGTCGAACCGGGTGTCTGGGTCCACCACCGCCTCTGATGGCGTGGTCCCGACCACGACGTTCACCAGTGGGCTGACACCGTCGCGAGGCGCGAGGATCATTCGGGACATGGCACCTGGAGACGTCCGCGCGTTGCCGCTGCACGTCGTCGCCGCCGTCGTCCTCCTCCTGGGTGCCATCTTCGGTCTCTGGCGCCTGTCCTACCCCACCGAGTGTGCCTGGGTCACACCCTCATCCTCGGCCTGGACAGACGCCGGTGTCCGACCGGACGTCCCACGTGGCTGTCTGCTGACCGCAGGTCAGACCGTCACCGCGGCCAGCGTCCAAGCGGATGCTGTGACGCTCACCCTCGAGGACGACTCGCGGGTCACACTCCCCCGGAACGCACCGGGAACGGTTGTCGCACAGCGGATCGGAGACTCCTGGTCGTCGTTCGCCTACGTCGTCGCGCTCTTTGCCCTTGCCGGGTATGCCGTCCGCCGCCGTCCCCGGGCCACCGCACCGGCCGCGTTGGCCGTCTTCGCCGGCGGCCTGCTGGGCAGCACCTTTGCCACGATGACCGGCCTGCCCCCTTCTGCCGCGTTCGGGGGCGCGGCCCGGTGGCTGTGGTTCGCCAACGTCCAGGCTGCGTTCCTCCTGTGTTGGGGAGGCATGATCGCGTCACTGCTGCATTTCCCAACCCCGGTGACACGCCCCCGCGCGCGGTTGACGTGGCTGGCGCTCGTCGGCCCCACTGCCCTGTGGCTCGTCGTGATTCTCGCTGCCGCCCTGCGCGGACCCAGTTTCAGCGGCTGGGTCCGGACCTCCATCGTCGTCCAGTCCTCACTCACGGTTCTCGTCATCGCCGCATCGCTGGTCCACCTCGGCGCGAAAGTCCGACGAGTCGTGCGCTCCGACCCTGCCAACGTGGCCCGGCAGCAGGTGTTGTGGGTGTCCGGTTCGGCACTCGTGTCGGCCAGCCTCACGCTCGGGATCTGGATGCTGCCCGAACTCTTCACTGGTGAGTCCCTTCTCCCGAACGAGTTCATCGGCGCACCAGGGCTGGTCACGGTGGCCGGCCTGACCCTCACGATGCTCCGCTACCGGCTCTTCGACCTCGACGTGGTCCTGACCCGGACGATCGTCTACTCACTGCTGCTGCTCGCCGCGGTGTCCACCTATCTCGTGGTCACGGCGGCGCTCGTGACCGTTTTCGGCGCGGTCGCCGACGGGCCGATTGCGGTCGTGGGAGCGGTCGTGGTGGCCCTCGCCACCAACCCGGTTCGCGTCCGTCTCGAGCGCCTCGTGAACCGCGCCTTCTACGGTGACCGCCATGAGCCCTACGTGGCCCTGAGCCGTATCGCCGAGCATGCCGCGGACCGGCACCAGTCGCTGGAGTCGGTCGCCGAGGACATCCGCCACTCCCTCCGTGTTCCCTTCCTCGCGATCGAACCCGAGGGCGCCCCGGCCGCCAGTTCGGGCAGGCCGTCGTCACGGGCCAACGGCGTCGTCGAGCTCCCAACCGCCTGGTCCGGTGACGTCGTGGGCCGCATCGTCCTGGCCCGTCGCGGCCGGGGCGAACGGTTCTCCCGCACAGAACGCCGGCTGCTCGACGACATCGCACGCGAGCTCGGGAGCCGGCTCCGGGCCGACCGGATGGCTCTGGACCTCCAGGCGTCACGTGAGCGCATCGTGACCGCGCGCGAGGAGGAGCGACGAGCCCTGCGCCGGACGATCCACGACGACATCGGCCCGACGATGGCCGCCATGGCCCTGAAGGCCGAGACCGCGCGCCGCACGTTGTCCGACCCAGCGACGATGCAGGACACTCACGGCCTCCTGGGCGACATCGGGCGGACCGCAGCCCGGATGGCCGAGTCCCTGCGTTCCCTCGCCTACGACCTGCGGCCTCCGGCCCTCGACGAGCTCGGCCTGGTCGCTGCCGTCCGCCTCATGGCCGACACGGCGCCCGGCCTCGTGGTCGAGGTCATCGGTGACGAACTCGATGGCCCCGCGCAGGTGCCGCTGGGGGCGGCACCCGAGGCCGCGGCATACCGGATCATCCGGAGCGCCATCGACAACACGGTGCGGCACGCGGAGGCGACGACGTGCATCGTGCGTCTCGCGCGCGAACCGGACCGTCTCGTCGTGGTCGTCGAGGACGACGGAGTGGGTATGCCGTCCGACCACCCTCGCGGGGTCGGCCTCACGTCCATGGCCGAACGGGCCGCAGAACTCGGGGGCTCCTGCACCACCGGCGCGCGACCCGACGGCGGGACGATCGTGCGCGCCGAGCTCCCGACCCCGGCACCGTCCGACCGGAAGCAGCCGAGCCCATGACCGAGAAGCTGGCCGACGCCACAACCGTCATCCTCGTGGACGACCACCCGCTCTACCGCGAGGGTCTGGCGGGGCTCCTCAGGACGACGCCGGACCTCACGGTCGTGGGCGAAGGCGGGACGGGGCGTGAGGGTGTCGACCTCGCCGGGCGTCTCCACCCGGACGTCGTCGTCCTCGACCTCACGATGCCCGACCTCGACGGGGTCGCGGCCTGCCGGGAGATCGTGGCGGCGGCACCAGGGACTGCTGTCCTCATGCTCACGATGTATGACGACGACGACCTCGTGTTCCAGGCCATGCAGGCGGGTGCCCGGGGCTACCTCGTCAAGACGGCCGAGCCGACCTCGGTCATCGCCGCGATCCGCACGGTCGCCGAGGGCGGCGCGGTCCTCTCCCCCGCCCTGGCGACCCGGCTTGCCTCGTGGTTCTCGACCCTCCAGCGCGAGCACGGCCCGTTCGCCCACCTGACCGCGCGCGAAAAGGACGTGCTCCGGCTGATGGTGAAGGGGCGCGACAACGCCGGCACCGCGGCATACCTCGGGGTGAGTCCGAAGACGGTCCGCAACGTCGTGTCCTCAATATTTGCGAAGCTGGGCGTCGCTGACCGGTCGGCCGCCGTCGCGAAGGCGCGCGAGGCCGGCCTCACCTGAGGCGCCGGTCGAGTGCCGCACTCACAGGACGTCCCTGCGTGGACTGATGCGCATCGCGAGGACGGCGAACGAGGCTGTGTAGCCGAGCAGGACGAGCCCACCCATGGGGACAGACAGCAACTGGTCGTCGAAGCCGTACGACGGACCGAGCTGCATCAGCGAACCGGCGGCAGCAAAGGGCAGCCAGCGTCCCACCTCCGGGAATAGGGGGATGACCATCTGCTCGACGGCGAGCATCCAGATCAGCACGCCGACGACGGCGGCGATCTGGTTGGGGATCAGGGCGCCGATCGAGACGCCGACGACGCCGTACGCCGCCATCACGACGAACCCGGCCGCGACCGTCTCCCAGAACTGTTCCGCCACAGTCACGTCGCCATCCTGGGAGCGGATCAGCGCGATGCTGAGCGTCATGGTCACCGCGAGCGTCAGGGTGGTGATGACGACGCTGGCGAGCGCCAGCGACAGCCCCTTGGCAACGAGGACTCGCATGCGGCGCGGCTCGCCCAAATACGTCGACGTGATCGTCCCGTAGCGGAACTCCTGGGTGAAGGCGAGCACGCCGAGCAGCGTCATCAACACCTGGGGAGCGCCGAATCCCGTGCCCACCACAAGGGCCAGGAGGCCAGGGTCATCGAGGGAGATCGGAGAATTCTCTTCAATGACCCCCGGCACCATCGTCGCGACAGTGAGCACCGCGAGCAGGAGCGTCGCAAGCGCCAACAGCGCCGTCGCTCGCGTGCTGCGCAGCTTGAGCACCTCCGCGGCCAGCAACGCCTTCACGAGAGCACCCCCTCGGCCGACATCGGACGCTCCACTGGGGGGTGAGGCTCCTGGGTGAGTCGAAAGAAGGCCTTCTCGAGATCCGCCGTCCCTTCCAGGCTGTGCAGGACGATCCGATGCAGTGCCGCGAGCTCCCCGACCTCCTCAGGTGTCGCGTCGACGGCGAGTCCATCGTCCGTACGGCGGTGGATGTGGCCGACCGCGTCGAGGGCGGCGCCGAGCCGGTCCGGGTCCGGCGTCCGCACCCGCGAGCCGACCCCTGCCTCGGCGCGAAGGGCGGCAAGGCTGGAAGACCTGAGCATCCGGCCGTGAGCCATGACGAGCACGTGGTCGGCGATCAGCTCGACCTCACTCAGGGCATGGCTGGACAGGAGCACCGTGCGACCCTCGTCCGCGAGCCCGCGGAGGTAGCCACGGAGCCACCTCACGCCGGGTGGGTCGAGGCCGTTCGTCGGCTCATCCATGACGAGCACTCCCGGGGCTCCGAGCATCGCGGCAGCAATCCCCAGCCGCTGGCGCATCCCGAGGGAAAACGCGCCGACCCGCCGACGGGCGTCCGCGGACAGCCCGGTCTCGGCCAGGACGCGCTCGGGCGCGTCGTGGGCCAGACTGGATGCGATCGTCAGGATGCGGAGGTGGTCGAGCGCGGTACGCCCCGGGTGGTAGCCCGAGGCCTCGAGGACCGCCCCGACCTGCTGGATGGGGTCCGGCAGTTGGTCATACCGTCGGCCACCGACCGTCGCTGTCCCCTTGTCCGGCTCCACGAGTCCGAGCAGCATCCTCAGCGTGGTGGTCTTCCCGGCCCCATTGGGTCCGAGCAGAGCAGTCACCTCGCCCGGTCGCGCCACGGCGCTGAGATCGTGGACGGCGGACACGTCCCCAAAGGACTTGGCGAGACCGTTGAACTCGATGGCGCCGGTCATGGCAGGGCACCAGCGAGGGACGGCCTCGCGATGGACTGAGCCGAGATGATGAGTTCCATGCCCTGATGGTTGGTTCGTGCCGTCCCGGGCCGCATGGGCTGCGTCCCGGGTCGGCCCGGGAGAAATCAGACCGGGGTGAGTCACCGGGGTGAGCCACGGCATACCGGCATGCCAACCCGCCACGAGCGGCTGTGGGGGGTGAAGGTTCCCGGGTGGAGCCGGGACCGCGCCCATGACGGCCGGGACGCCGAGCCCGCACTGTGTCCCCAAGTCGGTCCACGTCCGGACGCGAGGGTGCCGGGCCCGACAACAGTTACGGAGGCGCGACATGCGCAAGACCTACAACGTCCTCGGGTGGGTCATCGCGGGGTTCGTCATGCTGCAGGCCGCATTGATTGCCTGGGGCGTCGGCGGCGAAAACCGGTTCATCGAGAACGGCGGAGTCATGGACAAGGCCCTCGCCGAAGCAGCAGAGGGCGGGGGCGAGCCACCGTTCCCCGAGGCGATCGCCTTCCAGATCCACTCCCTCAACGGGATTCTGATGCCGGTCCTGGCACTCATGCTCGTCGGGATCTCGTTCGGCGCCAGGCTGCCCAAAGCCCGGCGCAACGCCGGCATCCTCTTTGGGCTCATCTTCGTCCAGCACGGGCTCGGGATGGCCATCGTCGACAGCCCGCTGTTCGGGTTGGCGCATGGCCTGAATGCCCTGTTGGTGTTCATGGCGGCCTTGATGGTCGCTCGGCACAAGCCCGCCTCTGGTGTCGGCGGGAACGGCGAAGCCGCTGACGTGGAACTGACTTCGGCCGGTCTCTGACATGGGCGAGGACGTGGCGGTGACCGGGCCACTGGCCCGGTTTCTGCGGTGGGGTGCCCTGGGCCTCGCCGGAGTCCTGGTGCTCGTCGTCACCGCCGCGTGGTTCTCCAGCCGACTGCCCGATCGCTACAACGTCATGTCGATGGGCACGATGGACCTCGGCCTGCCGGCGGGAAGTCCTGTCGACGGGCACAACGGGCACGGGTCCGTGGGCGCACTCGCGCCGGGTGCCGCAGCCCCGACCGCGCCGGACAGGACGGTCAGCTCACTCACCGCCGACCCGTCCCGCCCAGCCGAGGTCGTCGTTGACCTCGTCGCCACGCAAGGCCAGGTTCGCCTCCCGGACGGCCGGAACGTCGAGGGTTTCGCGCTCAACGGGCAGACGCCCGGCCCGACGATCACTGCCACCGAGGGCCAGCTGGTCGAGGTCCGGGTCCGCAACGAGGACGTCACCGAGGGCATGACCCTGCACTGGCACGGGGTGGATGTGCCGAACTCCCAGGACGGCGTCGCCGGTGTCACCCAGGACGCGATCCTTCCCAGCGGCCATCATGTCTACCGGTTCGTCGCGCAGGCAGGGACCTACTGGTACCACTCGCACCAGGTCTCCGACCCGCAGGTCCGCGGTGGGCTCCTCGGCGCCTTCGTCGTCGCGCCACGTGCCAACGTGCCGCCCGGCGGTGGGCAACAGAGCGCGGCCGACGTCGTCGTCCTGGCCCACACCTACGCAGGCAAGCGGACCCTCAACGGCCGTGCCGGTGAGTCACGCGTGGCTGCCGCACCCGGGTCCAGGGTCCGCCTTCGAGTCATCAACACGGATCCGGGACCGATGCCGGTCTGGGTGAGCACGGCATACACGGTCGTCGCCGTCGACGGACGGGATATGCACGAACCCGGGGTGGTGAAGGACCGTTCGATTCTGGTCACGGCAGGTGGACGGGCCGACCTCGAGGTCACGGTGCCGCAGGCCGGCGCGGTGCGGTTGCAGGTGGCCGGAACCTCACTCGTGGTCGGCGACGGGCCGGTCCCGGCCCCAGCCAGCGCCCCGACGGACGAGGTGGACCTGCTGTCGTACGGGACGCCGGCGGCGCTCGGCTTCGATCCGGCGGCGGCGACGCGCGCGTTCGACTATGTCATTGGGCGCCGGCTCGGGTTCCTCGATGGCAGGCCCGGGATGTGGTGGACGATCAATGGCGCCATGTCTCCGGACGTGCCGATGTTCATGGTGGCCGAGGGCGATGTAGTGCGGATGCGGGTCGTCAACGACTCCGGTGAGGTGCACCCGATGCACCTGCACGGACACCACGCAGTTGTGCTGTCCCGCAACGGGATTCGGGCGTCCGGCAGCCCCTGGTGGATCGACTCGCTCAACGTCGAGGACGGCGAGGCCTATGACATCGCGTTCGTTGCTGACAACCCGGGCATTTGGATGGACCACTGCCACAACCTGCGACATGCCCGTGAAGGGCTGGTCGCGCACCTGGCCTACTTCGGGGTGACGTCGCCGTTCGTGATCGGCGGAACAGCGCAGAACACCCCGGAATGAGGTGATCCCATCGGTAGTACTTCCCCGGACGATTAGATTTGGACTCATGCCCGTCCTCCCGTTCGGCTCCTGGTCGTCTCCTGTGTCCCCCAGTTCCTTGACCGCCGCCACACGAGGCCTCGACGAGGTTCGCGTCGACGGACCCGACACGTGTTGGCTCGAATCGCGGCCGTGGGAGGGTGGGCGGGTCGTGCTGGTGCGGCACGTCGGTGCAACCGGTGTCGTGGAGGACGTGGTCGGCGAGGGCGTCAACGTGCGTTCGCGGGTCCACGAATACGGCGGGGGCGCGTATGCCGTCCGCTCCGGAACCGTTGTCGTCACGACGATGCCGGACCTGCAGGTCCACGACGTCGCGTCGGACGGTTCCCTGCGGACGATCACGCCTGAGGGCAAGTTCCGCTATGGCGGGCTCGTGCTGGGCGACGGGTTCGTCCTCGCCGTGCGGGAGGACCACTCCGGCGAGGGCGAACCGGTCAACACCCTCGTGCGGTTGGACCTGCACGGCGACAACGCCGACGGTGGTGTCGTCCTGTGGGAGGGATCGGACTTTGTCGGTCGCCCCGCGCTGTCCCCTGATGGATCGCAGCTCGCGGTCGTGACGTGGGACCACCCCAACATGCCGTGGGACACGACGACCCTGCGCCGGGCCTCGCTCGATGCCGAGCAGCCACTCGAATGGTTGGTCGTCGAGGGGCGCACGGACGTCTCCGTCGGGCAGCCCCAGTTCGACGCCAGCGGCAGCCTCTGGTTCGTCTCCGATGAGTCAGGGTGGTGGAACCTCAAGCGGGACAGCGGTTCTGGCGCTGTCCCCGTCCACTCGACAGCGGCTGACTTCATGCAGCCGCAGTGGGTCCTGGGCGTGAGCGACTTCGCCCTGCTCTCCGACGGCCGGGTGCTCGTCCACTGGTGGGCCGATGGCGTGGGTCGCCTGGGGGTCCTTGATCCGCCCTCCGGCGAGATCTCCGACGTGGAACTCGAGGGCGTGCAGTTCGACCAGCTCCAGGCGGTGGATGGCGAAGTCGTCGTCCGGGTGGGCACCCTCACGGCGCTTCCGTCGGTCGTGCGAGGGCCGGTGACCGGACCCTTCACGACGCTTCGGCGCAGCCGAGACGAAGGTCTCGACCCGGCATACGCCAGCGCGGCGCAGGCGCGGACCTGGACCAACACCGGCGGGGACGAGGTGCACGGGGTCTTCCTGCCGCCGACGCACCCCGAGACGTCCGGACCTGACGGCGAGCTGCCGCCCTTGCTCGTCTTCGTCCACGGTGGGCCGACGAGCCGCACGGAGGCCGGGCTGCAGCTCGCCCGCGCGTTCTGGACGACCCGGGGGTTCGCAGTGCTCGACGTCAACTACTCGGGAAGCACAGGTCACGGGCGGGCCTATCGCGACCGGCTTCTCGGCCAGTGGGGAGTCATCGACATCGACGACGTCGTCACGGGTGCGCGGTCACTTGCGGAGGCTGGGCTCGTCGATGGCGAACGGCTCGCGATCCGTGGCGGGAGCGCGGGCGGCTACACCGTGCTGCGAGCCCTCACCACGAGTGATGCGTTCGCTGCAGGGACGAGCTACTTCGGTGTCGCGGACCTCGAGGCCCTCGCGGCGGACACCCACAAGTTCGAGTCGCGCTACCTCGACCGAGTCGTCGGCCCCTATCCGCAGGCCCGCGACCTCTATGTCGAGCGTTCCCCCATCCACCACGTCGACTCGGTTCAGGGGGCAGTGCTGCTGCTCCAGGGCGGGATCGACGAGGTCGTGCCGCAGGCGCAAGCGGAGTCGATGGCTGCCGGCATGCGTGCCGCTGGCGAAGAGGTGGAGCTCGTCATCTATCCCGATGAGGGTCACGGCTTCCGGGCCGCGTCAGCGATCGAGGACTCCGTGACGCGCGAGCTCGCCTTCTACGGCCGAGTCCTCGGCTTCACCCCGGCACCCTGAACGACTTATTGCGACTTCGCGCACCTCCCAGCGCAGGTGTGCTGGGACGAAACAGTGCGCGAAGTCGCAATAAGTCGGATGTTGGTCAGTGGGCGGCGGTTTCGAGGGTGAGCACCAGGTGCTCGGTCTCGGGCTTGCGCGTGTTGCGCAGCCCCGCCAGAACCACGGCCTGGCTGCGGTCGACGACGAAGTCGACCTTGCCCGGCAAGAGCACCGGCTTCTTGAACCACACGTGGGACGTGCTCGGCCCGTTCACCGAACGGCCGAGCGCGCCCAGCACGCGGGCAGAGGTCCACATGCCGTGGGCGATGGCCCTGGGGAAGCCCATCGCCTTGGCCGTGAGCGCGGACATGTGGATCGGGTTCACGTCACCTGAGATCGCGGCGTACCGCCGGCCGAGATCGCCCGGGAGCGAACACTGCGCCGCAGCCACCCCCTGGGGCATGGACGGCGACTCGGCGCCACGCTCGGCGTCGGGGTTGCCCCTGCCGCGGGCGAGGTAGGACGAGCGACCGCTCCACACCGACTCACCCTCGACGCTGACCTCGGTGACGAGGTCGACCTGACGACCCTTGGGGTGATCGCGCAGGTCCTCGGCGTGGACGGCGACGTCGAGCACGTCGTCGCTGGTGAGGGTCCGTCGCACTGTGATGGTGTTCTCGACGTGGACGAGCCCGACCAGTGGCAACGGGAACGACTTGCGCGCCATGAGTTCTGCCTGCAGCGGGAATCCCAGGATGTGCGGGTAGGTGTGCGGGAGAACGTCATCGACGCCGAAACCGCAGAGCCGCTGATAGTCCATGAGGTGCTCGCGCTGGACCTTGTGTCCAGTGAGGACGAGTTCGCTCGTGGGCAGCGCCCCGCCGGACTTCTTGCCGGCGATCGCCGCGCGCACGAAGACCTTCGCCAGTGATGGCGCAGAGCCGAACAACTCCTGTTGACTCATCAGGCCCCCAGAATCATCTGGCCGCAGACCCGGACGACGTTGCCCGTGACGGCACGGTTGGCGTCCCACGCGAAGTAGCCGATGGTCTCGGCGACATCGATGGGCAGACCTCCCTGTTGCAACGAGTTGGTCAGACGCCCGATCTCACGCGTGGCGAGGGGGATCTTGGCGGTCATCTCGGTCTCGATGAAGCCGGGTGCCACCGCGTTGACGGTGATGCCCTTGTCGAGGATCGCCTGGTCGGCGGCGAGCGACTGGGTCATGCCGATGACGCCGGCCTTGGAGGCGGCGTAGTTGGTCTGACCGCGGTTGCCCGCGATGCCGGCGATCGAGGAGACGTTGACGATGTGCCCACCGTCGTTGATCGCGGGGATCAGTGCTTCGTTCATCCGCAGGATCGACAGGAGGTTGACCTGGAGGACGGAGTCCCAGCGGTCGGCCTCGGTGTTGGCGAGCAGCTTGTCTCGGGTGATGCCAGCGTTGTGGACGACAATGTCGAAGCCACCGTGGCGCGCCGTGGCGTGCTCGACGATCTTGGCGCCAGCATCCTGCGCAGTGACGTCGACCTGGAGGGCCGAGCCACCGAGCTTGTTGGCGACCTCGGCGAGAGGTCCGCCAGCAGCCGGGATGTCGACGGCGAGGATCGTCGCGCCGTCACGCGCGAGCGTCTCGGCGATCGCTGCGCCGATGCCGCGAGCGGCACCCGTGACGATGGCCACCTTGCCGGCGAGCGGCTGGTCCCAGTCAGCGGGAGCGGTGATGTCGCCCACGGGTGCAGCAACCTGGAAGACCTGGGCGGACACGTAGGCCGAGCGACCAGAGAGCAGGAAGCGCACCGTCGCGTCGACACCGGCGTCAGCACCCTCGGCGACGAGGACCGTGTTGGCGGTGCCGCCACCACGCATCTCCTTGCCGATGGAGCGGACGATGCCCTCGACCGCGCGACGCGCGGCCGCCTGGGTGACCGACGTGGCCGACTCGGGCGGGCGACCGATGACGATGATGCGACCCGTGGGCGCCAACGTCTTGAGCGCCGGACCGACGACAGCGCGCAGGGTCTCGAGATCGGCCGGGGTCTCGATCGCGGTCAGGTCGAGAACGACGCCAACGACCGACGTCGATGGCCTCGAAGCGACCTGCACACCCGCGTCGGCCAGCAGGTGGCGGACGCGTTCGGCGACGGGAGCGTCACCGTGCCCGGCGACGAGAACTTCGCCGGTGATGAGCGAGCCGCCCACCTTGTGGCGACGCAGTCGGCTCGGCCGCGGCAGGCCCAAGGTGGTGGCAAGCTGCCTGCCGACACCACCGCTGACGAACTGTCCGTAGTTGAACGCCATGGATCAGGCTCCTTCGAGGATGGCGACGACGCCCTGCCCACCGGCAGCGCAGATCGAGATGAGACCGCGGCTGCCCGGGCCCTTCTCGTGGAGCATCTTGGCGAGCGACGCGACGATGCGTCCGCCGGTAGCGGCGAAGGGGTGCCCCGCGGCGAGCGACGAACCGTTGACGTTGAGCTTGCTGCGATCGATCGAGCCGAGCGGCTTCTCGAGGCCGAGCTTGTCCTTGCAGAAGTCCTCGTCGTCCCAGGCCTTCAGGGTCGAGAGCACGGTCGACGCGAACGCCTCGTGGATCTCGTAGTAGTCGAAGTCCTGGAGCGTGAGTCCGTTGCGCGCGAGAAGGCGCGGCACGGCATACGCGGGAGCCATGAGCAGTCCCTCGTCGCCGTGGACGTAGTCCACTGCGGCCACCTCGCCGTCGACGAAATAGGCCTGGACGGGGAGGTTGTGCGCTGCGGCCCACTCCTCGCTGCCGAGGAGGACCGCTGACGCACCGTCGGTGAGCGGCGTGGAGTTGCCCGCAGTCATCGTCGCGCCCTCACCCTTGCCGAAGACCGGCTTGAGCTTGGCGAGCTTCTCGACGGTCGAGTCGGCGCGCAGGTTCTGGTCCTTGGCGAGGCCGAGATAGGACGTCATGAGGTCGTCGAAGAAACCGCGGTCGTATGCCGCGGCCAAGTTCTGGTGGCTCGCTGCGGCCAGCTCGTCCTGGGCTTCGCGGGTGATGCCCCACTTCTTGGCCGTGATGGCCATGTGGTCACCCATGGAGAGGCCGGTGCGGGGCTCGGTGTTGGCGGGGGTCTCGATGCCGATGTCGCCGGGGCGGATCGCGAGAGCACCCTTGGCCATGTCGAGCGTGGTCTTGCCGCGGTTGATCTTGAGCAGCTTGCGACGCAGCTTCTCGGTCACCATGATCGGCGCGTCCGACGCGGTGTCGACGCCGCCGGCAATGCCGGACTCGATCTGGCCGAGCTTGATCTTGTTGGAGACGAGGATCGCGTTCTCGAGGCCGGTGCCACAGGCCTGCTGCACGTCGTAGGCCGTGGTCTCGGGCGCGAGGCTCGAGCCGAGGACGGCCTCACGGGTGAGGTTGAAGTCGCGGGAGTGCTTGATGACCGCACCGCCGACCACCTCGCCGAGGCGCTCGCCGCCGAGGCCGTGGCGGGCAACGAGGCCCTCGAGGGCGGCCGTGAACATGTCCTGGTTCGACGCGTGCGCATAGGGCCCGAACTGACGGGCGAAGGGAATGCGGTTGCCGCCGAGGATGGCGGCGCGGCGGGGACTGGCTGATGTCACCGTGGGCTCCTGAGGTCTGTCGTGAGGGGGACGAAGTGGTCACGTGGGACGCGACACATATCCGGTACTGACGGTAGCAGGTACCTCCGTTCACCTGCTACGGTCCGATCTGTGACCAGCACCACGGGCCCTTCGAGCCACAAGAGCGACGCCACCGGCACGACGTCGGCCGACGACGCTGCCGACGACGCTGCTGGCGACATCGCTGGTGACGCTGCCGTGGACGGGCGCAACAGTCGCTGGGACCAGCACCGGGCCAAGCGGCGCACCGAGCTCGTCGAGGCCACCCTGAGGGCGATCCGCAGCCGTGGTGCCGGGGTGGGCATGGACGACATCGCTGCCGTCGCGGGGACGTCCAAGACGGTCTACTACCGACACTTCACCGACCGGGCGGGCCTCTATGGCGCGGTGGCCGAACGGGTGAACGCGCTCATCCTGCGCGACATCACTCGAGCCGTCGGTGATGTCACCGTCCTCACGGGGCAGCTCGTCGAACCCGCGACTCCCGCGTCCCCGCCCCGGGACCTGCTGGCCGCTGCGGTCGACGCCTACCTCGCTCTCGTCGAGCACGACCCGGAGGTCTATCGCTTCATCGTGGCTGCGCCCCTCGTCCCACCGTCAGAGCGCACCCAAACCATCGATCTCGCCTCGACCGTGAGCCAGGCCATGGCCCTGCAGATCGGCAACCTCATCGCGGCCACCCTCGCCACCGCGGGACGCAGCACCGAGCCGGCCGCGACCTGGGGTCACGCCGTGGTCGGCATGGTTCGTGCCGCCGGCGACGAATGGCTTCGCGCAGGAGCAGCCGCCTCGGGTACCTCCCGTGAGACGCTCAAGGAGCACCTCACCGAGCTCATCTGGGGCGGTCTGTCCTCGGCCTGGCCGACGGCCGACGCCACACCCGACAAGGAGTGATCGTGGACGACCTTGCCCCCACCCTGACCCAGATTCTCGACGGACGTTGGGGCGACGTGCGACAGCGGCTGCGCGCTCACGAGGACGTCGAGCGGTTCGCTCCGCCGACCCTGCCCCTGACGATGGAGGAGCACCGCGAATACACCAAGCGCCAGCTCCTGACCCTCGCCCGCGACAACTTCGCGCCCGACGGGCTGGCCAAGGGAATGGGCGGCACCGGCAACTTCGGCGCCTCCGTCACCGCCTTCGAGATGCTGGGGCACGGCGACCTGTCCCTGCTCGTCAAGGCCGGGGTCCAGTTCGGCCTCTTTGGTGGCGCAGTCGCCAACCTGGGGACGGCGCGGCACCACACGGCATACCTGCCGGGAATGCTGGACGGCACCCTCCTGGGCTGCTTCGCGATGACCGAGACCGGCCACGGCTCCAACGTGCAGCACATCGAGACCACCGCCACCCACGACCCCACCACCGACGAGATCGTCGTCCACTCCCCCACGCCCGGCGCGCAGAAGAACTACATCGGCAACGCCGCCCGTGACGGACGGATGGCGGCGGTGTTTGCGCAGCTCGTCACCGCCGACGGCGAGGGCCATGGCGTCCACTGCATCCTGGTGCCCATCCGCGACGAGAGCGGCAAGGCGTCACCCGGCGTGACGATCGGCGACTGCGGCGCCAAGGGCGGACTGCCCGGCGTCGACAACGGCACCCTTGAGTTCGACGGCGTGCGCGTGCCCCGATGGAACCTCCTCAACCGCTACGGGGACATCAGCGCAGACGGCGCCTACACCTCTCCCATCGACAACTCCTCACGCCGCTTCTTCACGATGCTGGGCACCTTGGTGCGTGGCCGGGTCTCCGTCGCTGGCGGTGCCGGGGCGGCGACGAGGTCAGCCCTCACGCTGGCGACCCGATATGCCCTCCACAGAAGGCAGTTCAGCGCTCCTGGTGGCGGCGAGGAGCTCACTCTCATGAGCTATCGCGCGCATCAACGCAAACTCCTGCCCGCGATCGCCAAGAGCTATGCGCTCATGCTCGCCCAGAACGACCTCGTGGCGATGTTGCACGACGTCGCCGGCCACGAGGGCGACGCACCGGAGGAGGGTCAGCGCGAGCTCGAGGCGCGAGCCGCCGGCATCAAGGCGATCACCACCCGGCACGCGACCGACGCCATCCAGATGTGCCGCGAAGCCTGCGGTGGCGCTGGCTACATGGCCGACAACCGACTCACCGCTCTCAAGGACGACACCGACGTCTTCACGACCTTCGAGGGTGACAACACCGTCCTTCTCCAGCTCGTGGCCAAGGGGCTGCTCACCGAATTCCAGGAGACGTTCGAGGACAACTCGCCGCTGGCGATGATTGCGTTCGCGTCGCGCTTCACCGCGTCCTCCATCCTCGAGAAGACCCCCGCTGCCGGTCTCATCTCGCGGCTCAAGTCGCGCGCCCCGAGTGACGACGATGACGAGGCCGAGTTCCATCGCGGCCGGCAGCTCTCGCTCTTCCTCGACCGTGAGAAGCACGTTCTCGAGGGCGTGGCGCTGCGTCTCGGGAAGGCCTCCAAGGCCGAGCCGGAGGCGGCGTTCCGGATCTTCAACAACGCGCAGGACCACCTCCTTGCGGCTGCAGAGGCGCACATTGACCGGGTCCTGCTCGAGGCCCTCTGCCAGGCGGTCGAGGCGTGCGAGGCAGGCCCGGCCAAGGAGCTCCTCGACAGCGTCACCGACCTGTTCGCGCTGTCGACCATCGAGCGTCACCGAGGGTGGTACCTCGAGCACGGACGGCTCACCCCCACCGGATCCAAGGCCGTGATTCGCAGCGTCGGCGTGCTCTGCAAGGACCTCGCGCCCCATGCCCGCACCCTCGTCGACGCCTTCGCCATCCCTGACGCCTGGCTGGGCGCACCCGGGCTCCTCGAGCCTCTGCCCGCGGCGTACGACGCGTGAACGAGACGCCCTTGAGCCGCTGGGCGCTGGCCGGCGAAGCCACCCACGGTTATGGACCTCGCTTCGCCGAGCTCATCGTTCAGGGCAAGGACGTGGACGGTGAGGCCCGGCTCGCCGATGCCCTCTCGCCCAGGCGGGCCCGCATCCTCGACGCCGGCGCTGGCATGGGCCGGGTCACCGCGGCGCTGCGGGCGCGAGGCCATGACGTCACCGGCATTGAGCCCGACCGCAGCCTCGTGGTCCAGGCCGAAGACGTCTACCCCGGAATAGGGCTGCTGGCGCTCGACATCCTTGAGGCGTCGCCAGCTGAGCTCGAAGCCCACGGGCGCCCCACGGCATACGACCTCGTTGTTGCCGTCGGCAACGTCTTCATCCTCCTGGCGCAGGACACCGAGCGTCAGGCGCTCACGAACCTGCGCGACCTGCTCGCTCCGGGTGGGCGGATCCTCATCGGCTTCCATCTCTCGGCAGGCCCGGCCGGCAGCCGCACCTATCTGCCCGAGGAGTTCGTGGCCGACGTCGAGGCCTCGGGGCTCAGGGTGGATCTGCGCGCGGGCAGCTATGAGCTCCACCCGGCGAGCGCGGAGTATGCCGTGTGGCTGCTCAGCGCGGTCTCGTCACCTTCGGGCTGACCATCGCTCGCGATCAGGCCTCCGGCGGCGCCTGGCCCACACTCGCCCTCGTCTCATCGCTCGCGTCCCAGTCGTTGGCCTGCATCGCGGCGACGACTGTGTCGCCGCGGATCCACCAGGCGCGGAACGGACCGGTGAAGTCACCGCGGGTCAGGACACGGTCGTAGCCGTCCGGGCCAACGCTCCCGAAGTACTCCATCCCGAGGTCGTACTGGTCAGTGAAGAAGTAGGGCAGCTTCGCGTAGGGCTCGGCCGAGCCGGTGATCGTGGCTGCGGCGGTCTTGCCCTGGCCGATCGCGTTGTCCCAGTGCTCGACTCGCACTCGGCGACCGAGCACCGGATGGTGTTGGTTCGCGATGTCTCCGATGGCGAGGACGTGGTCATCGGAGGTGCGCAGGAGTTCGTCCACGAGGACACCGTCATCGACCTCGAGTCCCGCTGCGGAGGCCAGGGCCGTCCGCGGAGCCGCACCGATACCCACGACGACGAAATCGGCATCGGACAGTGCGTCACCCGTGACCGGTGCGCCCAGCCGCAGATCGACACCATGGGCCCGGTGCAGGTCGGCGAAGTGCTGCGCGACCTCGGGGCCAAGCACGGCGAGCAGCGGGAGCTCCGCGCCCTCATGGACGGTCACGGCTGCACCGGCCCCACGTGCTGCCGCAGCCACCTCCAGCCCGATCCACCCACCACCGACAATGGCGATGCGCGCACCGTCGGCAAGCGCGTCCTTGAGGGCGAGCGAATCCTCCATCGTGCGCAAGTAGTGCACTGGCTTGCCACACTCGTCGGCCAGCCGAAGGTGTCGCGGCTCAGAGCCGGTCGCGAGCACCAGCCATTCGTAGGGATGTTCGCCGGCATTTGTCACGACCCGGCGGTCGGCCAGGTCGATCGACTGGACTTCTGTGCCGGTGCGCACATCGATGTCGTGCTCACGCCACCACGCCTCGTGGTGGACGAAGGCATCGTCTGTTGTTTTGTCACCGAGGAGCACGCCCTTGCTCAGAGGGGGACGCTCGTAGGGCAGGTGTTGCTCGGCGGCGAGGATGACGATGTCGTCCGTGAACCCGCGGCCTCGCAGCTCATCGGCCACCGTCGCACCGGCCAACCCACCTCCGACGATGACGACAGTCATGCCGACCACCACTGACGCAACGGAACTCGCGGCAAGCGGGACTCATCAAGCCTCGTGGCCAGGACCTGGTGGAGCTGGACGACGTTGCGCTCGAACCCACGGCGCGAGCCTGCGAGATAGAGGCCCCACACCTTGGCCGTCGCCTCGCCGACCTCCTCCACACACTCGTTCCAGTGCTCGACGAGGTTCTCGCACCAGCCGGTGAGCGTCAACGCATAGTGCTCACGCAGGTTCTCTTCGTGCAGCACCTCAAACCCGCTGTCCTGCATCGTCGAGATGATGCGGCCCGAGCCGGTGAGCTCGCCGTCGGGGAAGATGTAGCGGTCGATGAACGGCCCTACGCTCCTGGGCCGGTTGTCCGGCCGGGTGATGCAGTGGTTGAGGACCAACCCGCCCTCCTTGACATGGTCCAGCATCCACCGGAAGTAGGCCGGGTAATTGCGCACACCGATGTGCTCGGTGATGCCGATGGAGGAGATGGCGTCGAACCCGGTCTCGGTGACGTTGCGGTAGTCGTCGAACCGCACCGACGCGAGCTCCCCGAGGCCCTCACTCTCGATGGCCTCCTGCGCCCAGGTCGCCTGCTCGCGTGACAGCGTGACGCCGAGGGTCCGCACACCCTGGCGCGCGGCATACCGGACCATGCCTCCCCAACCGCAGCCGATGTCGAGAAGCCGGTCTCCAGGCTTGAGACCCAGCTTGTCGAAGACGAGGCGGTACTTGTTGACCTGGGCCGCATCGAGGTCGGCGTCGCGCTCGGGGAAGACGGCGCACGTGTAGGCCATCGACGGACCGAGAACGAGCTCGTAGAAGCGATTCGAGACGTCGTAGTGGTGGTGGATCGCCTTCTTGTCGCGGGTGAACGAGTGGCGCAGCCCTTCGGTGGCGCGACGCCAGCGCGGGAGCGCCTCCTGGGGTGGTGGCGGCGGCGGGGTGAGGCCGCGAGGCCCGAGGACCTTGGCGAGGTCGACCAAGAGCTGGCGGTCAGGGCGGTGGAAACGCAGCCGCTCGAGGTCGACCAGAGCGTCGTAGGGGTTGCCCGGGTGCACGCCCTCGATGAGGAGGTCGCCGGTCGTGTAGGCGCGGACCATCCCAAGGTCGCCCGGGGCCGTGGCGAGGTAGGACAGCGCACGATGGTTCGCGATGTGAAGCGCTCGCGGTGCGCTGTCCGGTCCGGTCTTCGAACCGTCGTATGCCGTGATGCGCAGTGGGAGAGGTGCCACCACTGCCGCGTCGACGAGATCGGCGATCGTCCGGGTCTCACGGGTCGTGCTGCTCATGCGTGTCGCACCGCCTTGTCATAGAGGTGAGGGAAGCGTCCGCGCGGGTCGTAGGAGTCCTTGAGCGCGGCATACCCATCGCCGCCGTAGAGCGCATCGAAGTCTTCGCGGGAGTAGTAGGAATCGGAGTAGAGCGACTTGTGCCCGTCGAGCTCGGCGACGCGACGCTCGATGGCTCGGTTGGTGGCTCCCGGCTGGCCACCGGGGACCGTGGACCAGAAGCCGACGTTGACATAGGTGTGGCGGGGACGGAGTGGATAGAGATCCCAGGTCGTGTCGCCGCGAAGGCGCAACGGGCACAGCCAGATCGGCTCGATCGGCACCTCATCGAGGAACCAGTCGAGGAACTCAGCCGTGTGCTCGAGTGGGAGCTCGACGTCCTGCACCACTCGCTCTCGAGGCGGGTTGCCCTTGCGTGCCTCGAGGCGATCCGAGATGCCTCGCCGCTGGTCGAGGGCGACGAGCTTCCAGTAGACACTCGACCGGCGCCAGCGACTCGGCCACAGCCGACGGATCCGCGGGTTCTGGGCACCGAACGCTCGCGAGCACCAGAACCAGTCGGTGTCCCAACGCCAGAGGTAGTCGTGGGTCGTGAGCAGGTCGCGTTTGGGCTTCGGGTCGTCGTGCTGGATTGAGCGATAGAAGATCTGCTGCCCGGTGTAGTCGCTCGGACGGCTCGGCCCTTCGACGGGAGGCTCGTCGACCTGTTGACCGAGGGTGAGGTAGGCCTCGTCGCGGGTGAAGACGACACCGTCGATGTAGTCGACCGGCTCAGCGTCGTGGGTGCCGGCAGCGACGATGGCGTCGATGGCCACGCACAGGCTCGCGAGGTCGTGGAAGCGGACGTGGCGCATGGCCACGAACTTCTTGACGAGTTCGAGCTCGATGCGCAGACGGGTGGCGTAGCCAAGGGATCCGTAGGAGTTCGGAAACCCGTGGAAGAGCCCGGCGTGCTCGTTGTCCGGGCGGGCGGTGACAATCTCTCCGGTGCCGGTGAGGATGTCCATCTCGACGACGGACTCGTGGGGCAGACCGCTGCGGAACGACGACGACTCGATGCCGAGACCGGTCACGGCGCCACCGAGGGTGATGGTGCGCAGTTGCGGGACGACGAGGGGTGTGAGCCCGTGCGGCAGCGTCGCAGCGACGAGGTCCTCGTAGGTGCACATGCCGTCGACGTCTGCCGTCTGCGCGGCGACATCGACGACACGAACTCCGGTGAGACCCGAGGTGTCGAGCCCCGGAGTCGTGGTCCGCGTGCGTTCTCGGAACAGGTTGGAGGTGCTTTTGGTCAAGCGGACGCGCTCGCTCGGCGGAATGGCGGCGAAGCTGTCGAGCAGCCGTCGCTCCCCGTCGGTACGTGTGGAAACCGGGAGGGTTCGCTCCATGTTGTGCACGCTACGCCTCAGCTATGACGTCCGTCGCCTACTTTCCCTCCGTTGAGCTGGACAGCTTGTCGGACAAACCCCTGACGTGCGCGTATGCCGCCCGGCTGGCTCTTCAGGTCGCGTTTCCTGCGAGTCGCCGGACTCCCGTCCTGCCTTGGCGCGCGAGCTCCTCGTCGATGGCTCGCCACGTCGCAGCGTCCGGAACGCTCACGCGGGTGATGACGTCCACTCCGGCGGGAGTGAAGAGCGTCTTGGCGAACTCGGTGACCGCCCACGAATTGTCGTCAGCGACGTGGGTGACCTGCCATTGACTCCTCAGGAGCTTGAGCAGACCGTTGCCGCGCCATTCGAACGACGTCGGCCCCGTGGGGGTGTCGGTGCCCCGGATGTGCTTGTTCTTCTCGTCCGACCGGAACGCCACGTCGTCCTCGAGCACGTCGCCACGACGGGTGTAGGTGAAGGTCGGACTGGTGCGCTTGCCGCTGAGCCACATCGGGAAAGTCGTGGCCACGATGTGCCACGTGCCCTCGAGCTCGTCCAGCAGGTTCATCGCCCGATCCTTGGTGTGGACGTGAAGGCGGGCCCCAACTCGGAGACAAGAAAGACCCGGCGGCGCGCCAGCGCCGCCGGGTCTTGATTGTGGACGTGAAGGGACTCGAACCCCTGACCCCTCGCGTGTGAGGCGAGTGCTCTAACCAGCTGAGCTACACGTCCGGGCCCACTGGTGAGCGGGCGGACCGAGAATACCCGGCCCCACTCCCCCGACGAAATCAGGGTCCCGCACCGACGATCGCTCAGATCCGGGCAGTGGTGCGCATCCAGTTCTCGAGGCCATCGGGGAAGAACCCGGGGATGCCGGAGAAGTGGAAGGTCAGCCACAGCAAAGTCGCGATGAACGCGATCCCGACGATGCCGACGATCCCCTTGACGAACAGGTTCTGGCGCTTGACCCACTCCTCCCAGATGCGGAGATACCTCTTCACGAAGTCGAGGATGCGTTGGGCCCTCTCGAATTCCGTCGCCCAGATCGCGAGACCAGCAATGACGATGAGCCAGCCCGGCCCCGGGAACGGGATGAGCAACAAACCCAGGACCACGATGGCGAGCCCAACGATGAACACGGCGACGCGATAGATCTTGGCCGTGGCTGGGTTGGCCCGCAGCCGACGTCGCCACTCCCAGTCGTCCTCGGCGGCGTCAACCCGGGGGTCGTCATCAAGGTTCTCGCGTGCCTCCCCGGGAGGCGGTGTCAGGGTCACGGGTCGATCCCCAGGTCTGCCTCGGCCGTGCGCCACACGTCGACCACCTGCGCGGTCACCGGTCCGGGTGCGACCAGGGAGCGGTCGTCGACCAGGTGAACACCCTGCACGTCACGCGAGGAGTTCGTGATGATGATCTCCTCGGCACGGGCCAGCACGTCGAACGGCAGCGTCTCCTCGACGACCTCGATCCCGGCCTTGCGGGACCATTCGATCGCCAGTTCGCGAGTGATGCCGGCGAGGCATCCGCTGTCAAGGGGCGGCGTCCGGAGCACCCCGTCGGTGACGACGAAGACGTTGGACGCGGTGCCCTCGCACAGTTCCCCGCGAGTGTTTGCGAGCAGTGCCTCCTCAGCGCCGAGGGACCGGGCATGGGTGACTGCGATGACGTTCTCGGCATACGACGTCGTCTTGAGACCCGCGGTCGCGGCACGTTCGTTGCGCACCCACGGAACGGTGACCACGGCCGCCGACGGTGCGTGCGGCGCTGACGGGGTCGTAGCGACGATGATCGTGGCCGGCGAGTCGTTGCGGTCCGAACTCAGTGGGCCGGCGCCACCGGTGACAGTGATCCGCACTCGCCCGAAGTCGATCGGGTCTCCAGCGGCGAGAACGGCGGCGACGCCGTCGCGCACGCGTCCTTCATCGACGGCGGGCAGACCGAGCCCGGCCAGGGTTCGTCCGAGCCGGGCCATGTGCCGTGTCAGCGCGAACGCCTCACCCCGCACGATCTTGCACGTCTCGAAGGCTCCGTCCCCGACGGTCACCCCATGGTCGAGTGCGCGCACCGACGGCGCATCAGCATCGACGATCTGACCATCCACCCACACCTGGATCGTGTTCATGGTCCAACCTTCCCAGATGCTCCCCGCGCGAGAGACACAAGGCGCGCGGCCTTGAGCTCTGTCTCGTGCAATTCGCCCTGTGGATTCGATCCCCACGTGATCCCGGCGCCGCTCCCGAAGCGCAGCATCCGGCGGCCCGACCCGTCATCGTCGACCCAAAACGTCCGGATCCCGACCGCCAGCAACGCCTCGTCACGATCGGCGTCGATCCACCCGATGGCTCCGCAATAGGGGCCACGAGGCATGGTCTCGAGATCGGTGATGGCCTGCAGGGCCGTGTGCTTCGGCGCCCCCGACACCGAGCCGGGCGGGAAGGACGCGTCCAGCACCTCACACCAACCGACACCATCGCGCAGCTCCCCCGTCACGTCGGACACGAGGTGGACGAGCCCCGGGTGCTGCTCCACACGGCACAGGTGGTCGACGCGAACGGTGCCCGGACGACATACGTGCTGGAGGTCGTTGCGGACGAGGTCCACGATCATGACGTTCTCCGCGTAGTCCTTGGGCAACATCTCATCGGCCGTCGCGGCCGTCCCCTTGATCGGACTCGACGTCACTGTGTTGCCGCGTCGCACGAGATAGGCCTCGGGCGACGCCGACGCGATCTCGAGCCCGGCCTCGGGGATGTCGATCGTCACTGCATATGGAGCCGGATTGCCCTGTGCGAGAACGTCGCCCAGACCTCGGACACTCCCGTCGCCGATTTCCGCGCTCAGGACGCGACAGAGGTTGACCTGATAGACCGTGCCGCGTGCGATCCGTTCGCGGATCTCTTCAACCCCGTCGACGTATGCCCTGTCGTCCAGGCTGCTGGTCCACACGCCTTCGACTCCCGGCCAGGTCGTGTCGGCCCGGACAGCGGTCGATGAACTGGCCGGCAAGCGCGAGACCTGGGACATGCGGACCGCGGTGAGGTCGCCCTCGAAGGTGACGACGACAGCCCAGAAGCCCGCGGTGAGGTCATCGATGTCGTGCGTGACGGTCTCGACGCCACTGCCCTCGATGACTCCCCCATCGAGGGAGCTGAACCTCGCCCATGCCACGGCGTCGATGCTAGGCGCCATCCACGCCATCTGCGGACCCGGACCGGTCGGCCATCAGTCGATAGCCCTGCCCCGGCTCGGTGACGAGGTAGCGCGGATCAGAGGGGTCCGGCTCGAGCTTGCGCCTCAGCTGGTTGGCATAGACGCGCAGGTAGTTCGACTCCCGCCCGTAGTGCGGTCCCCACACCTCTCGGAGCAGTTCACGCTGAGGAACCAGGTGGCCGGCGTGCCGAGCCAGGACCTCGAGCAGGCTCCACTCGGTGGGGGTGAGACGCACGGTCTCTCCCGCCACGACCGCCCGGCGCTCGCTGAAGTCCAGGACGAAGTGCTGCGTCACGAACGATTCCATCGCCGGAACCGACTCGTCCCGGGTGCGTCGAAGAGCCACCCTGATCCGGGCGAGCAACTCGTCGACGGCGAACGGCTTGGTCACGTAGTCGTCGGCCCCGACGTCCAGTGCCTCGACCTTGTCGATGGAGTCGGTGCGCGCGGACAGGACGATGACGGGTGTCTGGGACACCTCTCGGATCCGGCGCAGGACGTCGACGCCATCGATGTCAGGCAGGCCGAGGTCGAGGATGACGAGGTCAGGCATCTGGTCGTGCACCGCCTGCAGCGCCGAACGGCCGTCACCCGCCGTCTCGACCTCGTAGTCCCGGGCCCGCAGGTTGATCGCGAGCGTCCGGACGAGGTGTGGCTCGTCGTCGACGACGAGGATCCGGCTCATGACCACGACTTCCTTGCGGCGACGTTGCGCACCGGTTCGGTCCGTGGCAGCTCCAGGACGATGGTGAGACCGCCGCCCGGAGTGTCCTCGGCCGTGATCGTCCCGTTCATGGCCTCCATGAGACCACGCGCGACGGCCAGTCCCAGGCCCACCCCGTTGCCCTGCGGAGTGTCGCCGAAGCGCTGGAACGGCGCGAAGATCGTCTCCTTGCCATCGCGTGGCACCCCCGGCCCCCGATCAACGACGCGAAACTGCACCCGGTCCGACATCGGCGACGCGGTCACGACCACTTCACCCGACGAATGACGCTGCGCGTTCTCGAGAACGTTGGCGAGAACGCGTTCAAGAAGTCCGCGGTCGGCATCGACGAGGGGCAGGTCGGCGCTCAGGGTCGAGCGCACGGGTCCATTGGTCTCGAGCAGTTCCGTCATGTCGTCGATCGCCTCATGGGGGGCGACGGCCTCGAGCCGAGGAGTGACCGCCCCGCTCTGCAACCGCGACATGTCGAGCAGGTTGGCCACGAGGCCGGTGAGCTTGTCCGCCGACTCCTCGATGCTCTCGAGCAGGTCGGCACGATCGGCCTCACTGAAGGAGACGTCCTTCGCTCGCAGGCTCGACGCCCCGGCCTTGATGGACGCCAGCGGAGTGCGCAGGTCGTGCGACACCGCTGCGAGCAGGGCCGTGCGCGCCCGACTGTCCTTGGCGAGAGCCTTGGCACGGGCAGCTTCGCGCACGAGCTCGACCCGGCGCAGGATCGCGCCTGCCCGGGAGGTGAAAGCCGACACGAGGCGTCGATCGTCCCCGGTGAGAACACGTCCGAAGAGCACGAGGGTCCGCTCCTCATCCACGGTCGCCTGCACCGACGCGCGGCGGACCTGGCTCACATCGAAGCCCTCGGTCGCAGCGACCACCGCCCACTCGTCGCGCACACCCGCTCGAGAAAGCACGGCAGCGGAGTCGAGCGAGAAGAAGTCGACGGCCTGCAGCAGGAGTGCCTGGAGCTGATCCTCCTCACCGAGCAGCGACTCCGCCGACGACGCAAGGGCAGCGGTCTCCCGACTCGCCGCCCGCGCTGTGGCCGCCCGCCGCTCACTGACGTGGACCACCGACGAGACGGCGAGGGCGACACCAAGGAACACGAGCAACGCCACGAGGTTCTGCGGATCGGAGATCGTCAAGGTGTAGAGCGGGTCGGTGAAGAACCAGTTGATCAGTCCGCTCGAGAGGACGGCTGCGGCCAGAGCGGGCCACAGACCACCGACGAGGGCCGTGCAGACCGTCAGCAACAAGAAGAGCTGAACCTCGAGAGGCAGGTCGTGCCAACCATCGGTCACAAACAGCAGCCCGGCCAGGATCGGGGTGCCCACTATCGCGAGCAGCCACCCGGCGATGCTGCGACCGCGACCCAGCTCAGGTCCGAACCGCAAGGGTGCTCGCACCGAGCGGGTCCAGTCGTGGCTGACAAGGTGGACGTCGATGTCTCCGGAGGCCTCGACCACCCGTTGCCCGACACCTGGGCTGAAGACCTCCTGCCAGCGTTTCCGGCGTGAGGCACCGATGACGATCTGGCGGGCATTGACGCCCCGCGCGAGGGCCAGGATCGCCTGCGCCGTGTCATCGCCCTTGACGGTCTGGAACGTCCCACCTAGTTCCCCGGTCAAACGGCGCAGTGACTCCATCTCGTCGATCTCGGCGGCCACGAGGCCGTCGGCGCGAGTGACGTGCACCGCGATGAGCTCTCCTCCGGAACCGCGAGAGGCGATCTGGGCGCCCCGTCGCAACAGGGCCTTGCCCTCCGGCCCACCGGTCAGTGCCACGACCACCCGCTCGCGAGTGGGCCACGAGTCGGTGATGCCCTGGTCCGCGCGATAGCGCGTGAGGCCCTCCTCCACCCGGTCCGCGACCCAGAGCAGCGAGAGCTCACGCAGAGCCGACAGGTTGCCCACGCGGAAGTAGTTGGCCAGAGCCGCGTCCACTTTTTCCGCGGCGTACACGTTGCCGTGAGCGAGGCGTCGACGCAGCGCCTCGGGGGACATGTCGACCAGCTCGACCTGGTCAGCGGCCCGGACGAACTCATCCGGCACGGTCTCGAGCTGACGCACCCCGGTGATGGACTCGACGACGTCGTTGAGGGATTCGAGGTGTTGGATGTTGACCGTCGAGATGACATCGATCCCCGCGTCGAGCAGGTCATCGACGTCCTGCCACCGCTTCTCGTGCGGCGACCCGGGCGCGTTGGTGTGAGCCAACTCGTCGACCAGGACGACGTCCGGCCGCCGACGGATGGCGGCCGGGACGTCGAGCTCGGACAGCGCCGACCCCCGATGGGTCACGGGTCGCAGTGGAAGGGACTCGATGCCGGCCATCATCGATGCGGTGAACGCGCGACCATGGCTCTCGCACACCCCGATGACGACGTCGGTGCCTCGCTCACTGCGTCGTTGGGCCTCGGAGAGCATCGCGACGGTCTTGCCCACACCCGGCGCGCTCCCGAGGTAGACGCGCAGCACTCCTCTGCTCATGGGTTGATTGTGCCCGTCAGCGCAAGTCGTCGAGCGCGAGGTTGAGTTCGAGGACGTTGACCCGCGGTTCGCCGAGGAAACCCAGCTGTCGTCCGGCGGTGTTCTCCTCCACGAGCTGCGACACCCGCGCCGGGTCGATGCCCGTCGCCGATGCAACCCGCTTCACCTGTGCCTGGGCGAACTCCGGACTGATGTCGGGGTCGAGCCCACTGGCTGAGGCGGTCAACGCATCAGCCGTGGGCTCGCCTTCGGCGATGTCTGCGTAAGCCGTGCGTCGCTCGGCGATCGCGGTCGCCTGGTCCTGCGAAGATTCGGCGAGGTTCGAGCCACCACTGGTGCCACCGGCATACTCACTCGTCGACGGCCGGGGGTGGAACAGGGTCGGATCCGTGATGGCCTGCCCGATCAGGCTCGAGCCGATCACCTCACCGTCTCGGCTGATGAGCGAGCCGTCGGCCCGGTCGCTGGCCACGCCCTGGCCCAACCCCCAGACGAGTGCGGGATAGAGCACGCCAAGGATGAGGGTGAGGACGAGCATCATGCGCAGGGCGGCAAGGAGTTGACGGACAAGGGACATGGCGATCACTTCATTCCGGGAAGCAGGGAGACGACGAGGTCGATGAGCTTGATGCCGATGAACGGCACGATGACGCCACCAAGTCCGTAGACGAGCAGGTTGCGGCGCAGCAGCGCCGCGGCGCTTGAGGGGCGATAGCGAACACCCCTGAGTGCCAACGGAATCAGTGCAAGGATGATGAGGGCGTTGAAGATCACCGCCGAGAGCATGGCGCTCTTGGGGGACCCCAGATCCATGATGTTCAGGGCGTCGAGCCCGGGGAACAGGACGACGAACATCGCGGGAATGATCGCGAAGTACTTCGCGATGTCGTTCGCGATCGAGAAGGTTGTGAGGGCACCTCGGGTGATCAGCAACTGCTTGCCGATCTCGACGATCTCGATGAGCTTGGTCGGGTCAGAGTCGAGGTCGACCATGTTGCCGGCCTCCTTCGCCGCGGACGTCCCCGTGTTCATCGCGACCCCCACGTCGGCCTGAGCCAGGGCCGGTGCGTCGTTGGTGCCGTCGCCGGTCATGGCAACGAGACGGCCGCCCTCCTGCTCCTTGCGGATGAGAGCCATCTTGTCCTCCGGCGTGGCCTCGGCGAGGAAGTCGTCGACACCGGACTCACGAGCGATGACGGCAGCCGTGCGGGGGTTGTCGCCGGTGATCATGACAGTGCGGATCCCCATCGCCCGAAGGGTGTCGAAGCGCTCTGCCATCCCGGGCTTGACGACGTCCTTGAGGTGGATGACACCGATGGCCCCTGCGCGCAGACCTGGACGTGCAAGGGCGACGACCAGTGGGGTGCCCCCCTGTTCGGAGATGCCGTCGACCACCTCGCCGACATCCTGCGGCACCGTGCCGCCCTGGTCGGTGACCCAGAGGGCGACCGCTGAGGAGGCGCCCTTGCGGATCCGGGTGCCGTCGGGCAGGTCGACGCCGCTCATGCGGGTCGTCGCCGTGAACTCGTGGAACAGGGCACCCTCGCGGGTGAGCGACTCGGCCGTGCGTTCGTCGTCGACCTGTCCGTCGATGCGGCAGAGGTCGACGATGGATCGGCCCTCCGGAGTCTGGTCCGCCAGCGAGGAGAGGAGCGTGGCCTCCGTGAGTGACATTCCGGCTTCGTGCGATCCGGTGACCGCAACGATGTCGCGGGCCTGTCGGTTGCCAAAGGTGATCGTTCCTGTCTTGTCGAGCAGGAGGGTTGACACGTCACCGGCGGCCTCCACGGCGCGGCCGGACATGGCGAGCACGTTGCGCTGCACGAGGCGATCCATGCCGGCGATGCCGATGGCCGAGAGCAACGCGCCGATCGTCGTCGGGATGAGGCAGACGAGCAGGGCGACGAGCACGATGACCGGCTGGAGCTCACCGGAGTACGCCGCGAAGGGCTGGATGGCCATGACGCTCGCGAGGAAGATGACCGTGAGGGTCGTGAGCAGGATGGTCAGCGCGACCTCGTTGGGCGTCTTCTTGCGTTCGGCGCCTTCGACGAGCGCGATCATCCGGTCGATGAAGCTCTCTCCCGGCTTGGTCGTGATCCGCACGACGATGCGGTCGGAGAGGACCGTCGTGCCGCCGGTGACAGCGCTGCGGTCGCCTCCGGACTCGCGGATGACGGGCGCGGACTCTCCCGTGATGGCCGACTCGTCGACGGTGGCCACGCCCTGGACGACGTCGCCGTCGCCGGGGATGACCTCGCCTGCCTCAACGACGACCTCGTCGCCGACGCGGAGTTCGCTGCCTGGCACGCTTTCCTCGCCGGAGGCGGTCAGGCGCCGTGCCACGGCGTCACGCTTCGACGCCCTCAGGCTGGCGGCCTGGGCCTTGCCCCGTCCTTCGGCGACAGCCTCGGCCGCGTTGGCGAAAAGGACCGTCGCCCAGAGCCACACGGCGATCGACCACGCAAAGATGCTCGGGTCGACAAGGGCCAGTGCTGTCGTGAGAACCGATCCGATCCACACGACGAAGATCACCGGGGAGCGCCAGACGTGGCGCGGGTCGAGTTTCAACAGGGCTTGTGGAGCGACAGTGGCGATGGTTGAGGTGTTCATGCGAGTGCCTCCGCGAGGGGACCGAGTGCGAGTGCCGGGAAGAACGTCAGCCCGGCGAGGATGAGGGCGATACCGATGAGCAGGCCGACGAAGAGAGGCGTGTGGGTGGGCATGGTGCCCGCCGTGTCGGGCCGCTTCTTCTGCTCGACGAGCAGGCCGGCGAGACGGAGCACGAGCAGCATCGGGAGGAAGCGGCCGAGAAGCATGCAGGTTGCGAGCGTGAGGTTGTACCAAGGGTTGTCGGCACCCAGCCCCGCGAAGGCGCTGCCGTTGTTGTTCGCGGCCGACGCGTAGGCGTAGAGCACTTCCGTCAGACCGTGTGGTCCGCTGGCGGTCATCGTCTCGCGCGGTCCGGCCATCGCCAACGAAGCACCGGTGAAGCCGAGGACGAGCACCGGCATGACGAGCGAGTACAGCGCGGCGCAGGTGATCTCGCGGCGGCCGATCGTCTTGCCGAGGTACTCGGGGGTGCGGCCCACCATGAGGCCCGCGACAAAGACGGACAGAATCGCGATGATGAGGATCCCGTAGAGGCCAGAGCCGACACCCCCTGGCGAGATCTCGCCCAGCAGCATGTTGCCGAGGACGACGCCTCCGCCCAGGGGGCTGTAGCTCTCGTGCAGGGAGTTGACCGCGCCCGTCGACGTGCCCGTCGTCGAGGCGGCAAAGATCGTCGAGCTCCACAGACCGAAGCGCACCTCCTTGCCCTCCATCGAGCCCGCGGGCCCGGATGCTGCGCCCAGCTCTGCCCACGTGGTGAGGGCGACGCTGCTGAGCCACAGGGTGCCGGCGAAGGCGGTGAGGGCCCACCCCTGGCGTCGATCTCCCACGACGATTCCGAAGGTGCGGGTCAATGCAAATGGGATGACCAGCATGAGGAAGATCTGGACGAGGTTCGTGAAGGCGGTGGGGTTCTCGAAGGGGTGCGCGGAGTTGGCGTTGAAGTAGCCACCGCCGTTGGTGCCGAACTGCTTGATGGCCTCCTGGGAAGCGACGAGCCCCCCACGGATCACCTGCTCGGCCCCATCCAGACTCGTCACCGTCAGCGGAGACCGCAGGTTCTGGATCACACCACCAACCATGAGGACCACGGCAGCGACGAACGCACCGGGCAGGAGCACGCGCACCACGACGCGGGTGATGTCGACCCAGAAGTTGCCGATCGTCTGCGCGCTGGAGCGGGCGATGGCTCGCATGAGCGCCCCCACCACGGCGATGCCGACGGCGGCCGAGACAAAGTTCTGGACGGTGAGGCCCACGGTCTGCGCGAGTGGCCCGACCCCGATCTCACCGGCATACGACTGCCAGTTCGTATTCGTCACGAACGAGACAGCGGTGTTGAGGGCCGTGTGCCAGAACATGCCGCCGGTGCCCTGGGACAGGGGCAGTCTGGCCTGGCTCAGGATGAGCGTGAAGAGGATCACGATTCCCGCTATGGAGAACGCGATGACGCTCACGGCATACGACTTCCAGCTCTGTTCCGTGGACGTGTCGACTCGCACGAGCCGATGCACCATCCGCTCGACCCGCCAGTGCGCAGTGTCCGTGAGCGTCTTCGCAAGCCACGCGCCGAGCGGGAGCCCCACGGCCACGAGTAGGGCGACGAGGACACCGAAGGTGAGCAGGCCGCTCAGGGTGTCACTCATCAGAACTTGTCCGGTCGGATGAGGGCGTAGACGAGGTAGGCCAGGACTGCGATGCCGGCGATTGCGCCGATGAGGTTTTCGATCACCTCCGCAGTCAACGACTCCGCAATGAGGGCAGGTTTGTCCTTGACGGCTCCCTGACAGGCGTTGACGACTTCTTGATGTGGCCGCGTACGGATTGCATCAACGCCCTTGACTGGCGGCAGTTCCGGGGCGCGTCATGGGCTCATGAGACTCATGCAAGCCCTGGAGTCACGCCCGTCGGCGATCGGTGCGTATGCCGTGTTCGCTCCGCTCGTCGTGGGTGGCACCTTCGCGATCTGGCGCGACAGCATCCCGCACGCCACGGTCGTCCTCTCGCTCGTCGTCGTCATCGTCGGCGCCGCCGCCACGGGGATCAGGTGGGCAGGGTGGGGCGCATCCGTGTCGAGCGCCCTCTGGTTCGACTGGTTCCACACGGCACCGAACGGGACGCTCGCCATCACGAACGCTGAGGACGTCCAGGTCGCAGCACTCCTGCTCGTCGTTGGCGTTGCCGTCACCGAACTCGCTCTCTGGGGGCAACGCTGGCAGGCCCACGCCGCCGAGAGCGCTGCCCGGCTCGAGGGGCTCGTGGCCACCGCGCGCGCCGTTGCTGACCACCGAGGACATGAGTTGATCGTGCGAGAAGTCGAGAAGCAGCTCACGGCCCTGCTCGACCTCGACCGGGCGACGTGGATCCCCAGCGCACCGGCTGCAGGTGCTGCCGTGCTGCGGCGCGACGGGCTCATCGTCCGGGCGGGCACCGCACGCGACGGAAGCCGCGAGGGGTTCCCCATCGATACGGCTGTCGCGCTTCCGGTCGACCTCAAGAGCCGGACGCTCGGCCGGGTCGACCTCGTGGCTTCGGCTCACGTCTCTCGCCCCACCGAGGCGTCCCTGCGGGTGGCCTTCCTCCTCGCCGACCAGCTCGCGGCCGCGTGGTCAAGGGATGACGGTCCGCGGAGCAGCGGGTCACCAACGCAGCCTGACCTCATGTGAGAGCGTGGCGCCGTGCACGACACTCCGGCCCGGGCAGCCCTGCGCGACATGGGCGTCCTCCGCGAGGTCGACGGAGGTTCCTGGTTGGAACTGCGCACCTCGGGGACGGCTGCGGCGCCCCGCACCGTCCGGCGCTCCCTCGCATCGTGGGAGGCGAGCTTTGACCACGTCAGCCGACTCACCGGCACGACCGAGCAGGACCGGGTGCTCGTGCCCGCGCCGCCGAGCGGTTCGATGTTCGCGTTTGCCCACGCGCACGCCGCCCATGTCGGGGCCGGCGTCGTGGCGCTTCCCCGCTGGAGCCTGCGTGACGCCGAGGCCGCCCTCGAGACGTGCACGCTCGCGCACCTCACGCCGGCCATGCTCGCCGGGCTGCTCGACCGTGACGTCGGGCGACTGCGCACCGTCGTCTGCGCGGGTGCTGCACTCCCCCAGGGTGTGCGTGCTCGGGCCCACGAGGCGGGTGTCGAGGTCGTGGACTACTACGGAGCGGCCGAGCTGAGCTTTGTGGCGATGCGGGTCGGCCCGCGACTGGAACCGTTCCCCGAGGTCGAGGTCGACCTGCGCGACGGCGTCATCTGGGCCCGCAGCCCGTGGCTCGCCGAGGGCTATGCGCCTGGAGAATCCGGACCCATGCTGCGTGATGCCCGTGGTTGGGCGACGGTGGGTGACTGTGGCCTCCTCGATCACGAGCTGGGACTCGTCGTCCTCGGCCGCGGCGACGACACCGTGACCACGGGCGGCGCAACGGTCCTCTGCGCGGATGTCGAGGCCGTCGTCCTCACCTTCCCGGCGGTGACGGCGGCGGTGGCCATCGGGATGCCCCACGCCGAGCTCGGCGAGCGACTCGAGATCGTCATCACTGCAGGGCCCACCCTCGACGTCGACGAGCTGCGTTCTCACACAGCAGAACTCGTGTCACGAACACACCTCCCTCGTCGCTGGCACGTCTGGTCCGACTTGCCCCTGACCCCTGCCGGCAAGGTCGATCGAGCCGAGGTGCGGCGTCGAATCGCTGCGGACCGAGACATCGAGGCGACGTCGTGATCGATGACCGGACACCCATCATCGTCGCGGCGCGACGCACTCCCATCGGGACGGCTGGGCTGGCCCTGCGCGAGGTCGATGTCGTCGAACTGGCCGCCCCGGCGCTCCGGGCGGCGGCGGACGACGCTGGCCTGCCGTCACCGTCGCAGGTCGTCCTCGGCAACTGCATGGGCCCGGGCGGCAACCTCGCCCGCGTCGCCACCCTGGCCGCCCGCTTTGACGTTGCGACACCGGCGATGACCGTCGACCTGCAGTGTGGCAGCGGCCTGGCCGCCATCACGACGGCGTGCGCGCTGGTTCGCTCGGGCTCTGTCGAGTCCGCACTTGCCGGAGGTGCAGAGAGCGCCAGCACGGCACCGTGGCGGATGTGGCCTCCCACCGATGGCGCTGGGCCGCAACGCTATTCGCGCGCTCCCTTCGCACCATCCCAGATCGGCGACCCAGAGATGGGAGCGGCCGCCGACGACGTCGCCCGGCGCTGGGGCATCACCAGAGATCGACAGGACGCGTATGCCGTCCGCTCCCACACCCGTGCGGCTGCGGCTCGCGCTGCCGGCCGCTTCGACCGCGAGCTCGTGCCACTCCCCCAGTTGTCGGCGGACCAGCGCGTCCGCGAGAACCTCCGCGCGGAGACGTTGGCCCGACTTCCCGCGGCCTTCTCCCCCGATGGCACTGTCACGGCAGGCAACGCCTGCGGGATCAACGACGGAGCGGCTGCCGTCGCGATGGTGACGGAGGCACGCAGGAGGGCGGACGGCATACCGGGTCTTGCCTGTCTGGACTGGGCGACGGTCGGTTCGGACCCCAACCTGCCCGGCATCGGCCCCGTGCCGGCAGTGCGGACCCTGTTGCACCGCAGCGGAATCACGCTCGATGACATTGGCGCCGTCGAGATCAACGAAGCCTTCGCCGCACAGGTGCTCGCCTGCTGTGACGAGCTCGGCCTCGACGAGCACCGCGTCTGCGTCGAGGGCGGCGCCCTTGCTCTCGGACACCCTTGGGGGGCGTCCGGTGCAGTGCTCGCGGTGCGGTTGTTCAGCCAGATGCTCCGCCATGACGGTCCTGAGCTGGGTCTCGCCACCATTGCCGTTGGTGGTGGGCAGGGTGTGGCGCTCCTGGTGCGGCGCGTGGGGTGACCCTGATGAGTACGGTCAGGGGATGGACTCCCGAAAAGCGGCAACGACCGTGGTGAGACGCCCATGGAGCGCCTCGACCGCAACTGGGACGAGCTGCTCCAGGAGCTGCGGGTCACCCAGACGGGCGTTCAACTCCTGGCCGGCTTCCTGCTGACCCTGCCGTTCCAGCAGAGGTTCGCGACGATCACCGACGCCCAACGCACCGCTCCCACTGGTCGTGCGCCGCCGGCTCACCGGGACCTCGTCGGTCGCCACCCACGAGGAGTGACTCCCCCAGCGGACCACCTCGTCGATCCACCCTCACGCCACGCGCCGATCGATGCCAGCGGGGCGGGCTTCAGCCGAGCGCCTTCAACACCAGCGACAGGCCATGGTCGAACTCGGCGCCGAAGGCGTATCCAGGTTTGAGGATGTGTTTGATCGAGAATTCGGTGAGGTAGGGGTACTCGGTGGTCGAGACCTGTTGCATCATCTGTTCGGCCACCTCGGCCACGGTTTCCGGTCCGTGGATCGGCAGGGCCGCCTCGGAGAGGGCAAACCCGAAAACGTAGCTGTCAATCAAGGCGAAGGCGTGTGCCGTCTTCCTCACTGAGAAGCCCGCTTCGCGCAGGGTGCCGATGACTGCGTTGTGGTGGCGCAGGGTTGCGGGACCAGGGCGCGTCCGCGACTGCAGGAGGTGGATGGCCCACGGATGACGTCCGAGCACCTCGCGGGCCGACACCGAGCGGCGCCGAATCTCCGCGCGCCACTCGCCACCCGGTGACGGAAGCACGATCTCGCTGAAGACCAGATCGACGATGCCGTCGAGGATCTCGCCCTTGTTGGCGACGTGGTGGTAGACCGACATCGGCTTGACACCAAGCTCCTTCGCGAGCGAGCGGATCGTCAGCGACTCGATGCCACCGGCGTCCGCGACCGCGATGGCGCCGAGCAGCACCCGTTCCCTGGTGAGCCGTTGGCGCGGCCGCTGCGTCTCGCTGACGGGTGCCATCTGTCTCCTCGGATTGGGTCATGTGGGGATTGATCACATCGAGCCATGGGCGAACCGTACTTTGTACGTTACCTTAACCGTACTAAGTGCGGTTGGCAATCCGGCCCGCCGTGTCGAAAGGCAGAGTCATGAGTTCTGAACAGCAGCTCGTCGCAGGAAACGCCCACACCCCCACCGGCCCGACGCCGGGGGACACACAGATGCAGGCCATCATCCAGAGCGGTTACGGCTCCCCGGAGGTCCTTCAGTTCGACCGAGTTGCCCGCCCCGAGATCGCCGACAACGAGGTGCTGATCCGTGTGCAGGCAGCAGGTCTCGACCGCGGCACCTGGCACATGATGGCCGGGCGCCCATACCTGTTGCGAGTCATGGGATTCGGCTTCTTCGGACCCAAGAACCCGGTGCCCGGCATCGACGTCGCCGGCACCGTTGTCGCGGTCGGCTCTGCAGTGACCAGGTTCGTGGCCGGCGACGAAGTCTTCGGTATCGCCAAGGGCTCGTTCGCCGAGTACACAGCGGCACTGCAGGACAAGCTGGCCCTCAAGCCGCCCAGCCTGACCTTCGAACAAGCCGCAGTTGTGCCGGTGTCCGCGATGACCGCCCTCCAGGGCCTGACCGACGTCGGCCGACTCGAGGCAGGGCAACACGTGCTGATCGTCGGTGCGTCCGGCGGGGTCGGCAGCTACGCAGTGCAGATCGCCAAGGCCCTTGGGGCCGAGGTCACCGGCGTCGCCAGCACCCCCAAGCTCGACCTCGTGCGGTCGCTGGGCGCCGACCACGTCATCGACTACACCTTTGAGGACTTCGCCGACGGCAGCCACCGCTACGACCTGGTCCTCGACATCGGCGGCAACCGGCCGCTCTCACGCCTTCGCCGTGCACTCACGCCCACCGGCACCGTCGTGATCGTCGGCGGCGAGGAGGGCGGCAAGGTCACGGGCGGCTTCGGTCGCAGTCTGCGGGCGCCGATCGTGTCGCTCTTCGTGAAACAGAGGTTGGCCATGCTCGCCAACAAGGAACGCGGCAGCGACCTCGAGCGCCTCACTCCCCTCATCCAGTCGGGCGCTGTCGTCCCGAGCATCGACCGGACCTTCTCATTGGCGCAGGTGCCCGACGCGATGCGCCACCTGATGAACGGCAACGCCCGCGGCAAGGTCGCCATCACCCTCTGACCGGACCACCCGGCATACCTCGAATTGCCTCTCCTCCCAACGAAAGTAGGACGTCATGAGCTCACAGACCTTGGCCGGTATGCCGGCTGCACACGCACGCGCTTCGACCGCCGCAGGTGCCGGTTCGCCTGCCGCAAGGGAACCGCGCAGCGGTTCCCGCATGCTCGTCTCCCGCCTCATCGGGGCGCTGTTCCTGCTGGGCTTCCTCTCCTACGGCACGGGCGCGCTGCTGGTGGCATCGGTGATCGGCGACGACGGATTCCTCGCGACGTTGCCCGCTCACCAGACCGCGTTGGTGCTCGGGGCCGTGCTGATGCTGGTGAACACGGCTGTGGACATCGGCAAGGCGGTGCTGATCTTCCCGGTGATCGACAGATGGGGCCGGCGGACCGCGCTGACCTATCTGGCAACGATGATCTTCGAGGTGGCCCTGATGGCGGTCGGTGCGTTGGCCCTGCTGATGCTCCTGCCGTTGGCCCGGCAGGCCGCATCCGGCCAGTTGGACACGGGCGTGGCCCAGTCACTCGGGTCCCTTGCGGTCGACGCAAACGAGTTGGCCTACCAGATCGGCCAGATGTCGCTCGGGTTCGGTGCCATGTTCCTGGCCTACCTGCTGGTGCGGTCCGGGCTGATCCCGCGGCCCCTCGCGATCCTGGGCCTGGTGGGCTACGCGACGCACATGCTGGGAGCCCTCCTCGAGCTCTTCGGGATCCACCTCAGCATGGTGCTCCTGATCCCCGGCGGGATCTTCGAGGTGTCCATCGCGGTGTGGTTGCTGGTCAAGGGTTTCAGGCCCGAGGCCTACAGCCGTCAGCCATGACCGTCCGACCGGGCCTGCCGATGAGCGGTCGCACCGTGGTGGTCACCGGCGCCACGGGCGGCATCGGCAAGGCGACCGCCCTCGGCCTGGCCCTCCTGGGTGCGAACCTCGCGATCACGGGCCGCGACATCGCGCGCACGGACGCCGCGGCCCGCGAGATACGCGAGGTCGGTGGCGGCCACGTGGACGCGTTCGTCGCTGACTTGTCCTCACAGTCGGAGGTGCGGGGCCTGGCCGGTGACCTGCTCCAACACCTCGACCGGATCGACGTCCTGGTCAACAATGTCGGCGGCTACTGGAACACGCGACACCTCACAGCCAATGGGCTCGAGCGCACCTTCGCGCTGAACCACCTCGCGCCGTTCCTGCTCACGGGCCTGCTGCTCGACCGACTGACCCAGAGTGGCTCCGCTCGCATCGTGACGGTCTCCTCCAACGCACACTCCACCGGGGTCATCGACTTCGACGACCTGCAAGGCGAGCACAACTACTCCGGCGCGAAGGCCTACAGCCAGTCCAAGCTCGCCAACCTCCTGTTCACCCACGAGCTGGCCCGAACGCTGTCAGGCACATCGGTCACCGCCAACGCGGTGCACCCGGGTCTGGTGCGCACGGGATTCGGATCAGCTGATCCCGGGAACGTGCAGCGGCTGCTCGTCCCCTTCCTGCGGCCGTTCATGATGACACCCGCTCAGGGCGCCGGCACCTCGATCCGGGTCGCCTCCGACCACACGCTCGAACAGGTCACGGGCGCCTACTTCGCGCGGAGCAAGCCCAAGCAGTCGTCGAAGGGCAGCTACGACCGAGGCGTTGCCTCACGCCTTTGGAGGGTGAGCGCCGAGCTGGTCTCGCAGACCGCGCCTCCCGTGAGGACGTGAGCACCCACGGCGCGAAGGGGCACGACCCCACATCGCGCCGACTCCGATCCCAGGGCATCCTGCGACTGGTCACGATGAGTGAGCGGTCACTCAGGTCATGGTTGTGACGACTGAGCCTCTCCTTGCTCCTGACCCTGCTGTCTGGTCGAAGTGGTGGCGATGCTGTCCAGGCGTGGTGCCGAGTCTTCGGCGGAAGGACCGGTTCATGGTTTCCGTGGTTCCGAACCCGCAGGTTTGTGCGATCTGCTCGATCGGGATGTGGGTGCTCTCGAGGAGCCGGCAGGCGGTTTCCAAGCGCACGGACTCGATGTGGTCGGCCGGGCTGACACCGACTTCCGCCTTGAACACCCTGCTGAAGTGGCGTTCGGACAGGTTGGCGTGCCGGGCGAGCTTTGGCACTGTGAGATCTTCGCCCAGATGGTCGGGCAGCCACGCCAGCAGGTCCTGGACGGGTTGGGTGTCGGCATCCTGGGCCGCGAGCAGTGCCGAGAACTGCGCCTGGCCGCCAGAGCGACGCAGATAGACGACCAGTTGGCGGGCCACAGCTGCAGCGGCCTTGCGACCGTGGTCCTGTGCAACCAATGCCAGGGTCAGGTCGATGCCGGCCGTGACTCCGGCCGAGGTCCAGACGTTTCCGTCCTGCACGTAGATGGCGTCGGGGTCCACGTCGACTGTCGGATAGGTATCGGCCAGCATCTGGCACTCCGCCCAGTGGGTTGCCGCACGGCGACCGTCGAGCAGTCCAGCCGCCGCAAGGACAAAGGCGCCGGAGCACACGGAGGTCACCCGCCCGGCGTCAGCCGCGAGTCTGCACACCTGAGAGAGAAGTTCCTCGTCGGCGCATGCCTGCTCCATGTCACGCCCGCCCGTCACCATGAGCGTCTGCACCGGTCCGGTCACCTCGCTCAACGGGACGGTGCTGAACGACATCCCGCTGGTTGAGGACACCAGCCCTCCGCCGACGCTGGCAAGCACGGTGAGGTAGTCCGCGGCGAGCACGAAGCGTCGTGCGCTGGACAGCACCTCCAGTGGCCCGGTGACGTCGAGGATCTGCGCCGAGTCGAAGGTGACGATGACGACACGGTGCCCGCGCGCGGAACCGTCCATCCCCCGACGGTAGGCCCCTCACCTCGCGAGCATGGCCGAGATCGTCAACCCGGCGTCATGGCGCGCGACGCGCTGCGCGTCTCACACTCGTCGTACAGGGTCACGAACGTCGAAGCCTCACTGGTGGCCCAGGTCTCGCAGAGTCGTCCCATCTGGCGACCCTCAGCCAGAAATCCTGGCAATCCACACATTTCCAAGGCTGGCCAGAGAGATGAGACGACATGCCGCACCAACGCCTTCGCACGACCGAACCACGCACGTTGCGACGGTGGGCTTGCGCACTCGGCACCGCCCTTGTCCTGACAGCAGGGCTCGCAGGCCTGCCCGCCACCGCTCACGCCTCTGACGGTCCGACGGCCGAGATGGTGAACAGGCTCGAGCAGAGCAACTGGCTGGCGTCGTTCCAAGTGCCCGGCGTTGCGGTGGTGCAGATCCGCGACGGCGGCGTCACGTGGTCCAAGGGGTATGGGACGACCAACACCAGCAACGGGGTCCCGGTCACGGCAAACACCATCTTCCGTGTCGGCTCGATCACCAAGTCGGTCACCGCGTGGGGGGTGATGCGGCTGGTCGAGCAGGGGCGCATGGACCTGGACACCCCGGTGGAGTCATACCTGACCCGTTGGCACTTGCCACCCTCCCCGTTCGACCCCGATGGGGTGACCATCGGTCGGCTCCTCAACCACACCGCGGGGCTGAACATGCAGGACTACTCGCCGGTGACCACTCGGCCGTTGCCGTCCTTGGAGCAGTCCCTGAGCGGTGGCAGCGGCAAGCCGGGCGACCGGAACTCTGACAACGTACGCATCACCACTGAACCGGGGACCCAGATGGAGTACTCCAACGGCGGCTACACGATGCTCCAGCTCGCCATCGAGGAAGTGACCGGGGAGGCATTTGCTTCGTACATGCAGCGGGAGGTTCTGGACCCGCTGGGGATGACCCGCAGCAGCTTCGTCGAGCGGCCGGAACTGGCCGCGGAGACCGCGACCGGCTACACCAACGGAGGGCGTCCGGTCCCGCCGACACTGCTCACCGAACAGGCGGCCGGGGGCTTGTACACGTCAGCCAACGACGTCGCACGCTTCGCCGTGGCAGCCATGACCGGCCCCTCGGGAGAACGGCCAGGCCGCGGGGTGCTCACCCCAGCCGGCGTGGCAACCCTGCTCTCCCCCATCACAGTCGCGCACGGCATGACCACGTCCTTCGGCTACGAGGTCGAAACCCTCTCCGACGGCACGAAAGCCGCCGGGCACGGGGGCAAGAACACCGGCTGGCTGTCCCAGTTCACCACCCTCCCCGACCGCGCCGAGGGCCTCGTGGTCCTGACGAACAGCGACAACGACGGCCTCATCGGCTTCACCACGCAGGCATGGGCGGACTCCCTCGGGGTGGGGCACCCAAGGACAACCCAGAGGCTGATGGACGAACTCAGTTTCCAGTACACCCTGATGCTCAGCATCGGCGCCGTTCTGGGCACGGTGGCACTCGGCGGAGGCTTCTTCCTCATCCGGGGGCAACGGTCAGGGCACCGCACCTGGGCCTGGCGTGGCGTGAACCGCCTCCAGCCCCTGCGCGCTTCGGTGCGGATTGTTGCACCGCTGGCGGTGTTCGTCGGCGCAGCCGCGTGGTGGTTGTACCCAGTCCGGATCACGCTGGCGAGCATCTCTCCGGTACGGACCAGCTTGGCCACCGCGGCGCTGCTGACCCTGTGTCTGACCGCCGCGGCGGCTGCCCTGACCCGGACGCGGCGAGTTCCAGCGGCCGCGCCCGCAGAACAGGTGCATGCCTTGGCCCCTCCGGGAACCGAGTCGCATCGCCTGCGGTTGAAGGTCTGACGGCCTGCACCGCGTCGTTGCCAATGTGCTGTTCGACACCGTGCTCAGCGACGAATGATCTCGTCGGCAACCTCGACGGCGCGGTCGATCGGCACAGCGAATCCGATCCCGATGGATCCTGAGGCTCGTCCGCTGAGTGTCGCAATGGCCGTGTTGACGCCGACGACCTGACCCTCGAGATTGACCAACGGACCACCCGAGTTGCCCGGGTTGATCGAGGCGTCGGTCTGGATCACTCTCTGGTTGGCGCCCCCACCAAGACGAGCCGACCGCTCAACCGTGCTGACGATGCCAGCCGTGACTGTCCCGTCGAGGCCGAGCGGGGAGCCGACAGCGATGACCGGCTGACCGATCCGGAGCGCCGAGGACTGACCGATCCGAGCCGGCTCCAGTGCTTCCGGGTCGGCCCGGAGGACGGCGATGTCATCTGCTTCGCTGCTGCCGACGACGGTGGCACTCACCGTGCGACCGCCAGCGAGCTGGAGCGACACCGTCGACTCCCCCTCGATGACGTGATGATTGGTCATGACATGGCCGCGGTCGTCGAGCACGAAGCCCGACCCGGTGGAGCGGCCCGCACGAATTTGCACGACGCTCGGCAGGATCGCCTGCGCCGCGGCCTCCTCCGTTCCCGCAGCTGATGCGGGGGCGCGTCCCGACGGACGCTCGACGGCGATGCCCGGCCCGGACGTAGGGGTTGCGTCCGGGCCGAGCACGACGGCTGCGCCAGCGCCCGCGATTCCGCCTGACAGGGCTGAGACCAGGAGGAGAGCGGGCAGTCGGCTGCGGCGCCGTTCCCGACCGGTGGGCGCCGGCGCGGCCCCGGTCGAGGCTGTGGGGTCCTCCCGCAAGGGCATAGCGCCCCGAAGGAAGTCAGGTCCAGCCGGCTCACCGAGCCCTCGCCAGGTGCTCGTGCCAACCGGATCATGTTTCGTGGGTTGAGAGGTCATGAGTGCCATCGCCTTCTCTGCTGGGTTGTTCACGGAAGCCGCGCGAACCAGCGCAGCGACATGGCTCCGGCAGCCAGCGAGAGCAGGAAGCCGAGGGCCGCGAGGTAGGGGGTGATCTCGCGTGGCTCGGTGCGCCACCCGATGGAGGAGCCGATGTCCTCATAGACCTCGGCGAGCTCGTCTCCGCTCTCGGCGGTGTAGGCCTGACCACCCGTGCCCTCGGCCAGTCCGGCAAGGGAGTCGACATCGACCGGGACCGGGACCATGCGGCCCTGGATCTCCACAGTGCCCTCCTGGGTGCCGTAGGCGATCGTGGACACGGGTACCGCTGCCTCGGTTGCCGCAGTGGCCGCTTCGTCCGGGCTGCGACCCGCCGTGTTCGTGCCGTCCGAGAGCAGGACCACCCGAGCCGGGACGTCGACGGAATCGTCACCCTGTGCCATGGAGGCCACTTGCTCGAGCGAAGTGAAGACTGCCTCGCCGATCGCCGTGCTGTTGGCCATGGGGAGGTTCTCGAGTGCTGCAGCCACGGACTCGTGGTCGGTCGTCGGCGTGGCGAGGACGGCACTCGACCCCGAGAAGGTCACCAGTCCGACGTTGAAGGTCTCCGGGAGGTTCTCGATGAACGCAGCGGCCGCCTCGGTTGCCGCGTCCATCCGGGTCGGCTCGACGTCGGTCGCCTGCATCGAACGGGACACGTCGATGGCGACGATGACGGTGGCTCGCTCGTGCGGGACCCGCAGGTCGATCACCGGGCGGGCTGTTGCGAGGGCCAGTGCCGTCAGGGCCAGGAGGAATGCCGCTGCAGGGGCATGCCTGCGCCATCCGGGCTGCTCGGGGGCCACCTTGTCGAGCAGCGGAAGCGCGGCGAAGCGGACGGCATACCTGCGCCTGCGTCGCTGCATCACGACATAGGTGACACCAAGGCCCACCAACGGCACGAGAAGGAGGAGCCAGAACGGTGCGAGGAGGTCCATCAGCGAACCTTTCGATCGGTGCGGCGCGTGTGGCGCCTGGAGATGATGTAGCGGGCCAGGTCGCGCACCCAGTCGGTGTCGGTGCGCACGATGACGTGACCGGCACCGGTGGACCGCACCGCGTCGGCGACGGCTGCGCGATGCCCGGCGGCCAGCTCGGCGTAGCGCTGTCGCAGAGCCGGTGTCGTGTGGACCTCTCGCGCCCGTCCGCTCTCGGGGTCGCGCAGGACGACGAGCCCGAGGTCTGGGAGCTCGAGCTCACGGGGGTCGAGGACCTCGACGACGATGACGTCGTGCCGGGCCGCGAGCCGGCGCAGGGCCGGCTCCCACGTGAACGGTCGTTCGGTTGCGCCGTCTGGGTCGACGAAGTCACTGACGACGACCCGCAAACCGGGACGGCGGTGACGCCGCTCGAGCGCGGTCATCGCCTCGCCGAGGGTCGTCGTGTCGGACCTCCTGTCGGCGCGTGGAGCGCCCGCGACCGAGCGCAGGGTGCGGCGGGCGCTGACCCGCCCGGGGAGGGGTGCGTCCCACTCGAGACCCGTGGGGGTCAGGTGGGCCACTCCGACCCGGTTGCCGGGTCCGTCGGTCAGCAGCCCGACAGATCCGGCAACCCACCCGGCCACGTCCCGCTTCTCGCTCATGGCGGTGCCGAAGTCCATGCTCGGCGTCTCGTCGACGAGCACCCAGGTGTCGAGCTCGTGCTCGGCCAGCGGACGCCAGACGTGTGGTTCGCCGGTGCGAGCCGTGACGTTCCAGTCCATCCGCCGCACGTCGTCCTCGCCCGCGCGGTAGCGGACCACTTCCTCCGGATCCGAGCCGGAGCCGAGACGGTGGCCCGCCCGGTCGCCCTGGAGGAGCCCGTTGAGACGCCGACGGACCACGAGGTCGAGCGCCTTGAAGGCCCGGTCGCCCGCCTGAGACCTGTCCCGCCCGGACTCACCCATGGTTGGGAGGTCCTGTGTTGGCGGTCTGGAACGCCGCCACTGCAGCGTCGTGCTGCCCGGGCGCCACCTCGGGCATCGGCACCGCTGCGAGGACGGACCCGACAACGGCCCGCGGGTCGATCCCGTCGGCGACCGCTTCGAAGGACAGCACGATCCGGTGCGACATCACGTCCCGCGCAATGTCGGCCACGTCACTGGGCAGGACGTAGTCGCGACCCCGCAGCAGTGCGAGCGCTCGGCCAGCCGCGATGAGACCCAGGGTCGCTCGGGGGCTGACTCCGAAATCAACGACACCGTCCAGGTGACCGAGCCCGAAGCGGAGCGGCTCGCGGGTCGCCACGACGAGCGCCACGGCATACTGCGCCACCGCATGGTGGACGAAGACCCGGTCGGCCGTGCGCTGGAGCTCCTCGACCTCCTCGATCTCGAGCGTGAGGTGCGCCCGCGGCGGGTCCACGCTCATGCGCTGCAAAATGGTGAGTTCCTCGACATCGGTGGGGTAGCCGACGTCGACCTTGAGCAGGAACCGATCCCGCTGCGCCTCGGGGAGCTGATAGACGCCCTCAGACTCGATCGGGTTCTGGGTGGCGAGCACGAGGAACGGCCTGGGAAGCGCGAAGGTCTGGCCGCCGATCGTCACCTGCCGCTCGGCCATGGCCTCGAGCAGTGCCGACTGCACCTTGGCCGGCGCCCGATTGATCTCGTCAGCGAGGACGAGGTTGGCGAAGATCGGCCCGAGCTCGGTGTCGAACGCGTCGCTCGTCGGCCTCCACACTCGCGTGCCGACGATGTCGCCGGGCATGAGGTCGGGGGTGAACTGGAGTCGGCTGAACGTCCCGCCGATCACATCGGCGAGAGTGCGCACGGCCAACGTCTTGGCCACCCCGGGCACGCCCTCGAGGAGGACGTGCCCGCGGGCGATGAGACCGATGAGCATCCGCTCGACCATGTGGTCCTGGCCGACGACGACCTTCTTCACCTCGAAGAGTGCGCGCTCGAGGGCCTGTCCACCAGAGAGCGGGCGCGTCACCCGCTGGGTCTCGGTCACAGCGTGCTCGTGTCAGGGGCGGCATCCGGCGTCTGGGATGGTGCCTGCGAGGGGGCCTCGGACTCGGGAGAGGTCGTGGCGCCGCCGTCCTTCTCCGGGCAGTCCTCGCGGGAGCCGGACTGCGTGCCGAGCTGCACGTCGGACTCGGTGCCGGGCGCCTCGCCCTCGGCCGGCGCGTCGATGATCGTCGCGTACCCGGTCTCTGCTGCGCCGCTGCCGCCACCGACGGCGTATGCCGTCCCGATACCTCCCAGCCCGAGCATCAGGGCCGCTGCTCCGGCAATCGCAAACCGCTTGGCTCGACGTGCGCTGGCCTCGCCGGGGCCGAAGGCGTCAGTGGTGGTGTGGTCGTCGTGGTTGGTCATCTGTTGCTCCTGGGGCTCACACCCACCGCGGTGGTGGGGTTGCCCCAGCCCATCAAGCGGGCACGAAAACGAGCGGCAAGCCCGCAGAAAGTTGGGCGAAAGAGCGTTGGGGGCAGCGGCATTGCCGCGGCTACGGTGAGGTCATGCGGCTGCTGATCATCGAGGACGAGGAAGGCCTGGCGAGCGCTCTGCGCATCGGTCTGGTCCGTGAGGGGTATGCCGTTGACCTGGCCACGACGCGACAGGAGGCCAACGAGAAGCTGGCGCTCACGGCATACGACGTGGTTCTTCTGGACATCAACCTCCCCGATGGCAGCGGCTTCGAGCTCGCCGCTGCATTGCGTTCCGGATCGCTCGCGACGCCGTCCGGACGCCACGTCCGGATCCTCATGCTCACGGCGCGCGGCGGTTTGCCCGACCGCGTCAAGGGTCTCGATGTCGGCGCCGACGACTACCTCGTCAAGCCGTTCGCACTCCCCGAGCTGACCGCTCGACTTCGAGCACTGCTGCGGCGTGATGTGCGCAGCACCTCATCCGTGATCCGGGTGGGCGAGCTCACTCTCGACGCGAGTCGACAGCTGGCGCATCGAGGTGACCGGGAACTCGCGCTGACGCTCAAGGAATTCGGGGTGCTGCGCTACCTGATGAGCCGCCCGGGGCACGTCATCTCGTCCGAGGAGCTGCTCGAGCACGTGTGGGACGAGAACGCTGACCCGTTCACCCAGACGGTCCGCGTCACCGTCGGCACACTGCGCCGCAAGCTCTCGACCGGGGACGAGCCGCAGGTCCTCGAGACCGTCATCGGGCGCGGGTACCGGCTCCGCGAGGAGGCGGCGGCATGAGGATGCCCACGCTGCCGGCATGGCTGCGGACCGTCAGGACACGCCTTGCCCTGACCTATTCGGGGTTGTTGTTTGCCATCGCGTCCCTGCTCATCGGTGGTGTCTACTTCGCGCTGTCGCAGTCGATCGAGTCCAAGCCGCTCGACCCGGTGACGGTGAAGAAGTTCCAGAAGGGCAACGGCGGGATCGTGAACTACCGCCCGGGAGAGGACTTCCAGGCAGCCGATATCCGTGACGTGCAGGAGTACGTCAACTACAACACCCTCGAGACACTTCGGACGTATTCGTTCATTGCGCTCGCAGTCCTCTTCCTGTTGAGCCTGCTCATCGGCTGGTGGGTCGCCGGCCGGGCGCTGCGCCCCGTGGGGCGCATCACGACGACGACCCGCGAGATCACTGCCTCGGACCTCTCGCGGCGAATCGGAGCGTCTGGGCCACAGGACGAGCTGCGCACCCTCGCCGACACCATTGACGACATGCTCGCCCGGCTGGAGACGTCGTTCGCCGCCCAGCGGGCTCTCGTCGACGACGTCTCTCACGAGTTGCGCAATCCCATCGCCGTGGTCCAGGCCAATGTCGATGCCGTTCTGTCGCGCGACGACGTGACCTCTGATGAGCGATCGCACTCGGCAACTGTCGTCTCGCGCGCCACCCACCGGATGGCCAGCCTTGTCGACGACCTTCTCGCCACCGCTCGCACCCGCTCGGGTGCGTTCGTCGACCGCGAGATCGACCTGTCCGAACTCACGGGCCAGGTCGTCGAAGAGCACCGGCTGCTCGCTGACGGGCGCGGCCTTCACCTCGTGCGCCGACTTGCACCGGGTCCCCGCGTCATCGCGGACGCGGAGTCGCTGTCGCGAGCGTTCGGCAACATCCTTGCCAATGCCATCCGCCTCTCCCCGGGAGGCGCCGAGATCACCATCGCCTCCGGGTCGATCGAGGGGTGGTGCTGGGTCGCTGTGCGCGATGACGGGCCCGGTATCGCCGAGGCCGATCGGGAGCGGGTCTTCCACCGGTTCGGCCGGACCGGTCGCGAGCGCGATCACGAAGGGCATGGGCTCGGGCTCGCCATCTCGAGGCAGGTCGTCGAGTCGCACGAGGGACACATCGACCTGTTCAGCGAGGTGGGAGTCGGCAGCACCTTCGTCGTGTGGCTGCCCGACCGCGCCATCGCTCGCGACGGTGACAGGGAACGCACTCCCCCGTCGGTGGACCCCCTCGGCCGCATCTGATTCGTCGACGTCTTTCGGGCAGCAGGACGCGCCCCCGAAGGACCCAGCAACGACGGCTTCTCTCCCAGAGAAATCCGGCCAATCCGGATCCTCGTCCGTTCCGAATGTGAGGTGGGTCACTGCAGCGCGAGCACCACCGTTCGAGCTATCCGAGCCTGGGCAGCAGTCCCCGAGCGCAGCACCCGGCGGCGGGACCTTTGACCCTGTGAACCCCTCCTCGACGGGAACACCATGAAGGCATGGACACCACCGGACAGCTGCAGGCGAAGCACCAGCCGCAGAGCTCTCAGGACATCCGCACGATCGCTCCGAACGAGTCATGGGATCTCCTGCGTCAGGACAGCCTCGGGCGTCTGGCCGTCGTCCACGACGATGCCCCCGACATCTTCCCGGTGAACTACATCGTCGACCACGGCACCGTCGTCGTCCGCACGAGCGGCGGCACCAAGCACAACGCCGCGCGCAACCACGTCGTCGCCTTCGAGGTGGATGGTCGAGTCCTCGACCCGGCCGAAGCCTGGAGCGTCGTCATCCGGGGCCGGGCCACCGAGGTGTATGCCGTTGACGAGGCAATCGAGATCATGGACCTACCGCTGTCCCCATGGGCTCCCGGAGCCAAGCCCCACCTTCTGCGCATCACGCCCGACTCGATCACGGGTCGTCGCTTCATGATCCCGACGGCGTCCGTCCCGCTCGTGCGTGACGCGTGACCACGTCCACCAGCAGCTCCCTGACCGCCGCGCTCCGGCAGGCCGCGGCCACCTGCGACCGGCCGCTGCGTGTGGTGGCGAGTGGCAACGGGGCCGCACCCTGGGAGCTGCTCCGGTTGTTGGACGGCGCGGTCAAGCGCTACGAGCTGTTCATGCTCAACGCGCCACGCGGCATACCGACCCGGCCCGGCGTCACCCATCTGACCCCCTTCGTCGGCCCCGGAATGCGCACCCCGGACGTCTCCTATCTCCCGGCGCGTCTCTCGCACGTGCCGACGCTGCTCGCCAGGCGATTCGTGCCCGACGTCGTCCTCGTCACCGTCTCCGAGCAGGTTGCGGGCCGATGGTCGCTCGGGTCCGAGGTCAACATCCTGCCCGCAGCGATCGCGGTGTGCCGGGCCGCTGGCGGGCTCGTGCTCGCAGAGTCTCGCAATGACATTCCCTTCACCTTTGGCGATGGCGAGCTCGACGCCCACGAGCTCGACGGAGTCCTGCCGGCGTCCCCTGCTGCGCCCAAAGTCGTCGCGGCGACCGCAGCGCCCTCAGAGGCCATCCGCCTCATCGGCGAGCAGGTCGCAGCACGCGTGGACTCAGGTGCCACCCTCCAACTGGGCATCGGCGCGATTCCCGACTCGGTCGTGCCGCGGCTCACCAGCCGCCAACGTCTCGGGGTGTGGAGCGAGATGGTGTCCGACGGGATCATGGACCTCCACGACGCGGGGGCGCTCGACACCGGGCGAGAAGTCGTCGCTTCCTTTGCCGTGGGTGGGCCTGCGCTGATGTCCTGGTTGCACGCCAACTCGCAGGTGCGGATGCTGCGCACCGAGACCGTCAACGACCCTGGGCGGATCGCTGCCCAACCCGCGATGACAAGCATCAACACCGCCCTGTCAGTCGACCTGTTCGACCAGGCCAACGGCAGCCACATCGGATCGCGTGTCCACTCAGGCTTCGGCGGCCAGTGCGACTTCGTGGTTGGGGCGATGGACTCGCCCGGAGGTCAGGCGCTCATGGCTCTGCGCTCGTGGCACCCTCGAGCCGACGTCTCGACGATCGTCGGACTCCTCGAGGGACCGGTGACGTCGTTCCAGCACACGGCGGTCATCACGGAGAACGGAACGGCCGAGATCATGGGCTGGGACACCAAGGCCCAGGCGAGACACCTCATCGAGCACGCGGCCCACCCGTCGGTGCGCGCTGAGCTCTGGGAGGACGCCGTGGAGCTCGGGCTGACCTGAGAGGTCGGCGTCGTTCACCAGGTTCGGGACCAATTCCCCTGTCCCCCAATGCCGAGAGCACGGATGCTGGAATCACACGACAAGAAAGAGGTGGGACCCGTGTTGGTTGAGGAAGTCATGACCAAGCCCGCGGAGAGCATCCATCCCGGAGCAACGCTCGAGGATGCCATAGCCAAGCTCGGGCGGGCCCGCATCAGCGCACTGCCGGTGGTCGACAGGGACCGGCGGGTCGTGGGCATCATCTCGGAGGGCGACGTCCTGCGACAGCGCCTGCCCGCGGACCCGCGTGCCCACATGATCCCCAGTGCGCCGACATCGGCCGGCGAACCAAGCATCGAGGCGGTCATGACGGCCGATCCCCAGTGCGCCACACCGCGGCAGGACTGCTCAGAGGTGGCGTTCACCCTGGCCCGTCGCGGTTGGAAGAGCATGCCGGTCGTCGACGACGACGGCCGGCTCCTCGGCATGGTGAGCCGAAGTGACTTCCTCCGCGCCCTGGCCCAACCCGATGCAGTGCTGTCCACCGCCGTCCACAACGCGTTCACGCAGGCGGGGCATCCGGAGTGGCGCGCGGTCGTGCACCACGGCCACGTCACCGTGAGCCCTCATGCCGGGGACCAGGACGGAGCCGCCGTGGCCACTGCCGCAACAGTTGCCGGGATCCGCAGCGTGGAGCTCGGCGCACGGAGGTGGGCCGCTCAGGGAGCCCGCCGGCCACCCTGGGGCCCGTGACTGGCGATGTAGACGGCAGCCTGGGTCCTGCTCTCCATCCCCATCTTCGCGAGCACCGAAGTCACGTAGTTCTTCACCGTCTTCTCGGCCAGCGACATCGAGGCACCGATCTGGCGGTTCGTGAGCCCTTGGGCGATGTGCTCAAGGATCCGGCGTTCCTGGGGTGAGAGCTGCGCCAGTCGAGGGTCCTCCACGTCCCGACCCCATCCGGTGCGCAATCGAGCCACGACGTCGGCGTCCAGCAGGTGGTCGCCGCCCGCCACCCGGCGGATCGAGTTCACGAGATCGGCTCCGCGGACATCCTTGAGGAGGTAGCCCGCTGCGCCGGCCAGCACCGCCGCTCGCAGGGCGTCGTCGTCGTCATAGGAGGTGAGGATCAGACCGACGATGGACGGGTCGACAGACCGGACATCGCGGCATACGTCGATCCCGGATCCGTCTGGCAGCCGAGCATCGAGGACCATGACGTCCGGTCGCAGAGCCGGGATGCGCCGGGTCGCTTCAAGTGCGCTCCCGGACTCCCCGACGACGACGATGTCGCTCTCGACCTCGAGCAACTCACGCAGACCTCGGCGAACCACCTCGTGGTCATCGAGCAAATAGACGTGCACCATCTCGATCACACTCCCTGACCCACAGGCTATGGCCTCGAGTCGTCACAACCCACCACGGCGGACGACAGCGACCGGAATCTCGGCCTGCCGGAGCACGTCGCGACTCACCGACCCCAGCATCAGACCGGCGAACCCGCCGCGGCCCCGCGAGCCCACCACGAGGAGGCCCGCGCGGGCCGACTCCTCGATGAGGGCGTCCGCGGCCCGTCCCTGGTGGACACGTTGGATCGTGGTCACGTCGGGGTACTTCTCCCGGACCAAAGACACCGCTGCGCGCACGTGGCGCCCAGCCGCTTCCAGCTCGACCGCGGCGACGACGTCGTCGTGACGACCGTCGGCGCTAGTGGGCGCTGGCATCCACGGCTCCGGACTGGGTCGCACCCAGGCAGAAAGGAGGACGAGGTCAGCTCGGGCGCGGTCAGCAGTGTCAGCGGCGAAGAGCACGGCCTCCTCCGATGACGCCGAGCCGTCGACGCCCACCACGACTGGGCAACCCGGCCCGAGCTGGAGATGCGTCTGCAGTGGGACCACCACGACCGGGCAGCGCGCATGTGCTCCCACCGCGAAGGAGATCGACCCCAGACTATTGGTGGGCCGAGTGGTCCGTCGGCCGACGACAACGACCGAAGCGCCGGCCGACTGCATGACGAGCTCGGCCGCCGGGTTGCCGACAGCACCCTGACAGTGCACCTTGAGCGTCGGTTGCAGCTCCTTGGCCCGGTCGGCGCCGCGGCGCGCCACGAGAGCAGCACGACCCAGCCGATCGGTGTTCTCAGCCCTGACCACGTCCACACGTGACGTCGCCGACTCGGGTGCCCTCGCGGCATACACAACCTTCAGAGGAAGGCCGAAGGCTTCCGCGTGCGACGCCGCCCACCCCAGAGCGTTCGCGCCCTCGCACGACTCGTCGTAGCCGACGACCACCGCCTCACCACCATTGGTGGACAACGGTTTTGCGAAGGTGCCACGCATGGCGTGAACGTCGGTCATGGCACGAGCATGTCTGTGAACGCAGGCTGCCGACAGGGCCATTGGTCCCTCAGGTGGTCTCGTCCTCGTCGAACGGAACGCTCCACACGAGACGAGTTCCGGAGGCCTCAAGGGACTCCAGCACCAGCGTGCCTCCCCGGCGCTCAGCCCGCCTCGCAAGGTTGTCGAGACCGGATGACCGCGTCGGGTTGGGGTCGAGCCCTCGCCCGTCGTCGACGACGCTGACAGTGACCCCACCGTTGACCTCGACGGCGACGTTGACCGTCGTGGCTCCGGCATGCCTGGCCGCGTTGCTCAGTCCCTCGCGCAGGACCGCGAGCACATCCGTCCCCAGCTGGTCGGGCAGCTCATTCGTGCGACCGGACAACCGCAGGTCCGGTGGGAATCCCAGGGTGATCAGGGCATCGCGGCAGACGGTCGTGATCTCGCTGGCGAGCTCCCGGGCCCCGAGCGGCCGTTGGAGCGCGAAGATCGTGTGGCGGATGTCCTTGATGGCCGCGTCGAGCTCGTCCACCGCCCTCTCGAGGCGGGGTCGCACGGCTTCGTCGCTCAGCCTGGCGGCTGACTGCAGGGACATGCCAGTGGCGAAGAGCCGCTGGATCACGTTGTCGTGCATGTCACGCGCGATCCGGTCACGGTCCTCGAAGAGCTCCGCGCGAGCCCTCTCGGTCTGGGCACTCGCAGCCACGAGAGACACCGTCAGTCGCTGGGCGAACACACTCAGCTCGGTCAGGTGACCGGACCGGACCTCGTCGGTCCAGTCGACGACGATCAGCCCCAACGGCGCTTCCCCGAGCACCAGTGGAACGGTCGATCGGGTGCCGGTGGACGCGGTCTCGCCGACGTGATTGCTTCGGGCCTGGGCCAACATCGCCGCGCGAAGTCCGAGGTCGCCGACGGAGGTGCCCAGCGCGGGGCCCGCAGCCGTCGCCGCGACGACCACGAGGTCGGTGCCCCGGGTGAGCGCGACAAAACATGATGACGCCTCCGTCAGCTCAGCCACCCGCGTGGTGACCTCCGAGAGGACAACATCGTGTGCCTCGCCCGCGAGCAGACCCTGGGTCGCGCGACCCGCCACGTCGCTCCACAGCTGTTGTCCCCTGGTGCGGTCATACAAACGGGCGTTCTCGATCGCGACACCAGCCGCAGCCGCAAGGGCCACGAGGATGGCTTCGTCGTCCTGGCTGAACTCCGTGGCGTGCCGCTTGTCAGTGAGATAGAGGTTGCCGAACACCTCGTCACGGATCCTGACCGGTGCGCCGAGGAAGCTGGTCATCGGAGGGTGATTCGGGGGGAAACCGTAGGACTTCGGGTGCTCACCGATGTCCGTGACCCGCTGCGGTTGCGGGCTCGAGATGATCAGGCCGAGCAACCCGTGTCCGCGAGGCAGCGTTCCGATGGCATCGCGCTCGTCGTCGGTCAGTCCGTGAGTGACGAACTCAATGAGCTCCTCACCCCCCGGCCCCAACACCCCGAGTGCGCCATAGGTCGCGTCCACCAGCTCACAGGCAGACACGACGATGCGGTGGAGGACGTCGGCAAGGTCAAGGTTCGAGCTGACCGCCACGACCGCATCGAGCAGCGAGGCCATTCGCTCCTGTGACGCCCGGGCACTGCCGGCACGCGCGCGCAGTTCCTCAAGGAGGTCTTCGAGCTGCAGGGAGGACAACGGCCACCGCGAAGTCACGGCTGCCTCTGACGGGTTCTCTGGGGTCTGGCCTTGCCTGCGCTTTTCGGCCATTCGCACAGGGTATGCCGCATCGGCCGGCATTGGAGGCAAGAGTCAGTCGAGCTTGCGGGTCCCGTGGGAGGTGCGCCACCGGCATACACGCCTTCGGCGAGCGCGGCCAAGGCGCTGAGAACTACAGCTCAGGCGACATTGAACTCAGGTCCGGCGGGACATCGACAGCATGCTGCTGCAGAGCCTCCAGCGGGACTACTTGCAGCACTGCCACGTTGGTCGCTGACAGCACCACGTGCGCCGCCGCTCCTTCACGGTGCGCCCGCGCCCAGTTGTGGGCCGTCACGCACCACCGGTCACCCGGGACCAACCCCGGGAATCCGTAGTCCGGCAAGGGCGTCGACAAGTCGTTGCCGATGCTCCGCTGGTGCTCGAGGAACTCAGCCGTCACCACGGCGCAGATGGTGTGGCTCCCGCGATCCTCTGGCCCAGTGCTGCAGCAACCGTCACGAAAGAAGCCGGTCAACGGTGCGGCGCTGCACAACTCCAACTCGCCACCGAGCACGTTGCGTTCGTCCATCGCCCGCGCCTGTCCGGGTCAGGCCGTCGAGGCGGTGAGCTCGAGCGCGACACGCGAGCGGGCGATGTCCGTCACAGTCAGGCGGACATGTGCGAAACCTTCAACGGGTACGGGCATTTGCTCACACTCACACAGGCCCAGCCGCAACACAACCGTCGCCGTTCGCGGGCCTGGGTCGGCGTCGGTCTCCCCCGGCTCGGACTCGGTAGGGACCTTTGGCCCTCGTCATTCTTCACCGTCTCCACTGTGCTTGTACGTATGGCATCACCATCGCGGGTGATGCCAGGGAGGAGACCCGACATGGCAGATGAGATCACTCAGGGGTTCGGAGGCACGCCGGATGGGTATGCCACCAAGGACCGCAGCGACGGCCCCGACATCTGGCGCCCCAGGCCCGTCCGAAAGGCCGCATGACATGAGTCCGTCCATTGCCAAGTCGGACGCAGGGGTCCATGGTGGACCGGGAGAGCCCCGAGGGGAGGGCACGATCGTGACGACCTCATTGACGACAGCCGACCCGAGTCCGACTGCCACCAGATCGCCGTGGGTGATGCTGGCCATGGCGACCCTGGGTTTCGCGGTGAACTTCTGGGCCTGGGCGCTGATCAGTCCACTCGGCCCGCTCTTCCGAACGACTGGCGCTCTGGGCGACCTCACCGAGTCCGACGTGGCCCTGCTCGTCGCGGTCCCGGTCGTCGTGGGATCCCTCGGTCGGATCATCGTCGGTGGGTTGACCGACCGATACGGCGGTCGGGTCATGTTCCCCATCGTCTCGGGCGTGACCATCCTCCCGGTCCTCTTCATCGCCTTCTTCGCCCTCGACTCCTATGCCCTGCTCCTGGTCGGCGGCTTCGTCCTCGGGATCGCCGGGACCTCCTTCGCCGTCGGCGTGCCGTTCGTCAATGCGTGGTTCCCTCCCGCGAAACGCGGCCTGGCCATCGGTATCTTCGGTGCAGGCATGGGTGGCACCGCCATCAGCGCCCTGACCACCGTCAAGCTCACCGAGGGACTGGGCGCCACATCGCCCTTCCTCATCACCGCTGCCGTCCTTGCCGCGTATGCCGTTGCGGCTTGGCTGATCCTGCGTGACGCACCCGGTCGGGTCGTGCCCACCACCTCGCTTGCGTCACGGATCTCGGCCAACTCCAGGCTCGCCATCACCTGGCAGGCCTGCCTGCTGTATGCCGTCGCATTCGGTGGGTACGTCGCGTTCTCGGTCTACCTACCGGCATACCTCAAGGCCGCTCATCAACTCACTCCGGCCAGCGCGGCCAACCGCATGGCCGGCTTCGTCCTGGTTGCTGTCCTGATGCGCCCGGTCGGGGGCTGGCTCGCTGACAAGTTCGGCGCGATCCCGGTGCTGGCGACGGGTTTCGGCGTCGTGGTCGTGGGCGCTGGCATCTCGGCAGGAACACCGCCGCTTCAGGGGATCGGCACGATCGCCTTCCTGGCCATGGCCGCAGCCCTCGGCTCCGGGAGTGGCGCCACCTTTGCCCTCATCGCCAAGGTCACGGAGCCCTCCCGCGTCGGGGGCGTGACCGGACTCGTCGGCGCCGCCGGAGGTCTCGGAGGATTCGTTCCACCGCTGATCATGGGATACGTCTACGGCCGCACCGACTCCTACGCCATCGGGCTCTGGATGCTCTGCGTCACTGCTGCTCTGGCCCTGCTCCTCACCGTCACCGTCGTCCGACGAACCGTCCAAGGACAGGAAACTCATTGACCCCCTCCCAGAAGAAGTCCACGTCCGACATCGGAATGGATGGCTCCCTCACGGAGGCACTTGTCCGCAGCAGGAGGTTCTTCACCAAAGGGACCGTGTCCGAGGACCTTCGGACCATCTCGCAGGTCGGGGGGCGAGGGGCCGACGACTTCTACCGCGACCGCTGGAGCCACGACAAGGTCGTGCGGTCCACCCACGGGGTGAACTGCACCGGCTCGTGTTCGTGGAAGGTCTACGTCAAGGACGGGATCATCACGTGGGAGACCCAGCAGACCGACTACCCCTCTGTCGGTCCGGACTCCCCTGAGTACGAGCCTCGCGGTTGCCCCCGTGGCGCGGCGTTCTCCTGGTACACCTACTCCCCCACCCGGGTCCGCTACCCCTACGTCCGTGGCGTCCTGCTGCAGATGTTTCGTGAGGCCAAGGCCCAGCACGACGGCGATCCGGTCAGGGCGTGGGAGCACATCGTCGAGAACCCGTTGCGGGCCAAGGCCTACAAGTCCGCGCGCGGCAAGGGCGGTCTGGTCCGGGCGACCTGGGACGAGGCCAGCGAGATCATCGCCGCGGCGCACGTCCACACGATCAAGAAGTACGGCCCGGACCGTGTCGCCGGGTTCTCACCCATCCCGGCGATGTCGATGGTCTCCCACGCCTCCGGCGCTCGGTTCGTGAACCTCATCGGCGGCTCCATGTTGAGCTTCTATGACTGGTACGCCGACCTCCCCGTCGCATCCCCGCAGGTCTTCGGCGACCAGACCGACGTCCCCGAGTCCGGCGACTGGTGGAACGCCGGCTACCTCATCATGTGGGGATCCAACCTCCCAGTCACCCGCACCCCCGACGCACACTGGATGGTCGAGGCCCGCTACCGCGGCCAGAAGGTCATCGCCGTCGCCCCCGACTACGCGGACAACGTGAAGTTCGCGGACGAGTGGCTGCCTGCGAAGCCCGGCACAGACGCGGCACTGGCCATGGCCATGGGTCATGTCGTGCTCAAGGAGTTCTTCGTCGACAGGGCGACGCCCTACTTCACCGAATACGTGAAGTCCTACACCGACCTCCCTCACCTGGTGCGCCTTGAGGAGGCGGCTGACGGCGAATACACCGCCGGCAAGTTCCTCACCGCCGCGGACCTCAGCGATCACACCGACGAGGAGAACGCGGCCTTCAAGACCGTGCTCATCGACTCCAGCACCGGTGAAGCCGTCGTGCCCCACGGATCCTTGGGTCACCGCTACGGCGAGGCAGGAGTGGGCAAGTGGAATCTCGACCTCGGCGAGGTCAACCCTGTTCTCTCCCTACTGGACTCCGCAACCGAGTCAGTGGTCGTCCGTATGCCGCGCTTCGACACTCCTGATGGTGCCGCCGCCGACCTGCCCCGCGGGGTGCCCGTGCGCCGCGTGGATGGTCACCTGGTCACCACGGTCTTCGACCTCCTGCTCGCCCAGTACGGCGTCGGTCGAACGCACGGGGGTCAGCCGCTCCCGGGGGCTTGGCCGACCGGGGACAACAAGGGCTACGACGACGCACAGGCGCCGTACACCCCCGCGTGGCAGGAAGCCATCACTGGCGTGCCTGCTGCCACTGCTGCCCGGATCGGGCGCGAGTTCGCGCAGAACGCCGAAGAGTCCAAGGGCCGATCCATGATCGTCATGGGCGCCGGCACCAACCACTGGTTCCACTCCGACACGATCTACCGCGCCTTCCTCACCCTCACCAACCTCACCGGTTGCCAGGGCGTCAACGGCGGCGGCTGGGCACACTACGTCGGCCAGGAGAAGGTCCGCCCGATCACTGGCTACACCCAGATCGCCAACGCGCTTGACTGGAACCGCCCGCCGCGCAACATGATCCAGACCGCCTACTGGTATCTCCACACCAACCAGTTCCGCTATGACCAGTTCGGCGCCGACACGCTCTCTGCCACCACCGGCAAGGGCCAGCTCGCCGGCAAGTCAACTGCCGACGTCATCGCCCAGAGCGCGCGAATGGGTTGGATGCCGTCGTATCCCACGTTCGACCGCAACCCACTCGACCTCAGTGACGACGCAGCGGCTGCAGGCAAACCCGTCGGTGAGTACGTCGTCGAACAGCTCAAGTCCGGTGAGCTCGACTTCGCCGGCGAGGACCCGGACGCACCCACCAACTACCCGCGGATCCTGTCGATCTGGCGGGCCAACCTGCTGGGCTCGTCCGGGAAGGGCAACGAGTACTTCCTCAAGCACCTGCTCGGAACCGACTCCTCGGTCCGTGCCAGCGAGACCCCCGAGGCGCAGCGTCCCGTCGACGTCACCTGGCGCGACGAGGCGCCCGAGGGCAAGCTCGACCTGCTGATGACGATCGACTTCCGTCAGACGAGCACGACGATCTTCTCGGACGTCGTCCTTCCGGCTGCCACTTGGTACGAGAAGCACGACCTCAACACCACGGACATGCACCCGTTCGTGCACTCCTTCAATCCCGCCATCGCGCCGCCGTGGCAGACGCGCACGGACTGGGACGCCTGGCAGACGATCGCCGAGAAGTTCAGCGAGCTCGCCGCCACCCACCTCGGTGTCCGCAAGGACGTGGTGGCGGTGCCACTCACCCACGACACCCCGGACGCGATGGCCAACCCGCACGGCGTCGTGCGCGACTGGAAGAAGGGGGAGTGCGAGCCGATCCCGGGCGTCACGATGCCCAAGCTGGTCGAGGTCGAACGCGACTACGGCGCGGTGGCGCAGAAGATGAACGCGCTCGGGCCGCTGGTCGACACGCTCGGTGCGACCACCAAGGGCGTCACCTTCGAGCTGAGCAAGCAGGTCGAGTACCTCCGGGCCAAGAACGGCACCGTGCGTGGCGGGGTGGCCGACGGCCGACCGTCGCTCAAGAAGGACGTCAACGTCTGCGAGGCGATCCTCGCCCTGTCAGGAACCACCAATGGGCACCTGGCGACCCAAGGCTTCAAGACCCTCGAGAAGCGCACCGGCGTCCAGCTCGCCGACCTGGCTCAGGAGCACGAGGGCAAGCAGATCACCTTCGCCGACACCCAGGGGCCACCTGTCCCGGTCATCACCTCACCGGAGTGGTCGGGATCGGAGACGGGTGGGCGGCGCTACTCCCCCTTCACCATCAACGTCGAGCGCAAGAAGCCCTGGCACACCCTGACCGGGCGGATGCACTTCTATCTGGACCACGACTGGATGACGGAGCTCGGTGAGGGCCTGCCCGTGTACCGACCGCCACTGAACATGGCGGCACTGTTCGCCGAGCCCGCTCTCGGCACCGTATCCGACGGATCGGCCGGACAGGTCGAGGGGCTGACCGTGCGCTACCTGACACCACACAACAAGTGGTCGATCCACTCGGAGTATCAGGACAACCTCTTCATGCTCTCGCTGTCGCGCGGCGGGCAGAACATCTGGATGAGCGACCGGGACGCCGCCAAGGTCGGCATCGCGGACAACGACTGGATCGAGGCGGTCAACCGCAACGGCGTCGTGGTGGCCCGGGCGATCGTCTCGCACCGCATGCCCGAAGGCACGGTGTACATGTACCACGCCCAGGATCGGCTGATCGACGTCCCGCTCGCGGAAACCTCCGGGAAGCGGGGCGGCATACACAACTCACTGACACGGCTGCTCGTGAAGCCGTCCCACCTGATCGGCGGCTATGCCCAGCTGACGTTCGCCTTCAACTATCTCGGCCCCACCGGCAACCAACGTGACGAGGTCACCATCATCCGCAAGCGAAGCCAGGACGTGACGTACTGATGAAGGTCATGGCGCAGATGGCGATGGTCATGAACCTCGACAAGTGCATTGGGTGCCACACCTGTTCGGTCACGTGCAAGCAGGCGTGGACCAACCGCTCGGGCACCGAGTACATCTGGTTCAACAACGTCGAGACCCGGCCCGGGCTCGGCTACCCGCGCACCTACGAGGACCAGGAGAAGTGGAAGGGCGGCTGGGAGCTCACCAAGAGCGGTCGCATGAAGCTCAAGGGTGGTGGGCGTCTCAAGAACCTCATGACGATCTTCTCCAACCCCAAGCTCCCCTCGATCGGTGAGTACTACGAGCCGTGGACCTATGACTACTCGACCCTGACGGATGCACCGGCCCAGGAGCACACTCCGGTGGCCCGGCCCAAGTCGTTGATCAGCGGCAAGAACATGAAGATCGAGTGGTCGGCCAACTGGGACGACGACCTCGGGGGCTCGACCGCTACGGCGCACCGAGACCCCATGCTCAAGAAGATCGCCGACAAGGTGAAGTTCGAGTTCGAGCAGACCTTCATGTTCTACCTGCCGCGGATCTGTGAGCACTGCCTGAACCCTTCGTGTGCAGCATCGTGCCCCAGCGGCGCGATCTACAAGCGCGAGGAGGACGGCATCGTCCTGGTCGACCAGGACAAGTGCCGCGGCTGGCGCAAGTGCGTCTCGGGCTGTCCCTACAAGAAGATCTACTTCAACCACCGCACCGGCAAGGCCGAGAAGTGCACCTTCTGCTTCCCGCGCATCGAGGTCGGCCTCCCGACGGTCTGTGCCGAGACCTGCGTGGGCCGACTGCGCTACATCGGCCTGATGCTCTACGACGCCGACAGGGTTCTCGCAGCGGCTTCCACCACCGATGACCACGGCCTCTATGAGGCACAACGCGATGTCTTCCTCGATCCGTTCGACCCCGAGGTGATCCGCGAGGCCGAGGCCGCGGGCATCGCCCGTGATTGGGTCGACGCGGCCCAGCGCTCCCCCATCTATGCGCTGATCAACACGTTCAAGGTCGCGCTGCCGCTGCACCCGGAGTACCGCACCATGCCCATGGTCTGGTACATCCCGCCGCTGTCGCCTGTCGTTGACGTCGTCGCCGAGACCGGGGAGGACGCCGAGGACAAGGGCAACCTCTTCGCGGCGATCGACGCGCTGCGCATCCCCATCGAGTACCTCGCCGAACTCTTCACGGCCGGTGACGTGGCACCCGTCGACGCCGTGCTCAAGAAGCTCGCAGCGATGCGTTGCTACATGCGCGACATCAACATGGGACGCGATCCTGACGCCTCCATCCCTGCCGCGGTCGGGATGAGCGAGGAGGAGATGTATGACATGTACCGCCTCCTCGCCATCGCGAAATACGACGAGCGCTACGTCATCCCGGCCGCGCACGCCGAGCAGGCCCACTCCCTGGAGGAGCTGTCCACGGAGTGCTCCGTCTCGGAATATGGCGGCGGGCAGCAGGACCTGTTCGGCGAAGGCTCCGGCAAGCCGACGCCGATCGCGGTCGAGAACTTCGAGATGTTGCAGGACCGACAGACGTCCGACTCCCTCGCTGGCCCCGAGAACAAGAGAAGCCGCGTCAATCTGCTCAATTGGGATGGCAAGGGCTCACCGCCCGGGATGTTCCCGCCGAGCGGCTCCAACTCATGAGCAGCCGCCGACCCAACCCGACACTGCCCCCCGACCAGCTCACTATCGTGTGGCAGTCCGTCTCCCTTCTCTTGGACTACCCGGACCAGGATCTGCTCGGCCGTACCGGCTTGCTCAGGTCGGCGTCACACGGCGTGCCCGCCACGATCGGCGACTCCATCCGGGCCTTCCTCGACCATCTCGAGGCCACGCCGCTCCCAGCACTTCAGGCCGACTACGTCGAGACCTTTGACACGAGGCGACGCTGCAACCTCTTTTTGACCTACTTCGCCCATGGCGACACCCGCAAACGCGGGATGGCCCTGCTGCGCTTCAAGCAGACCTACCTGCGGGCGGGGTTTGAGCTCGACGATGCAGAACTGCCCGACCATCTCTGCGTCGTGCTGGAGTTCGCCGCCACAGTCGACCAAGGACTCGGCCGCGACCTCATGCTCGACCACCGCGCCGGACTTGAGCTCCTGCGCATCTCGCTGCGGGATCTCGGGTCACCGTGGGCGAGCCTGATCGACGCCGTCACCGCGACCCTGCCGCCGCTTCGCGGTGAGGAGCGGGATGCCGTCAGGCGCCTCGCAGCCGAGGGGCCGCCTGAGGAAGAGGTCGGGCTCGCCCCCTTTGCCAACCCGCAGTTCAGCCCCGGCACGCCCACGGGCGCCCCACCTGGTGCTGCACCCGCATCCATCTCGCTGCCCATGCCGTCGTTCCCAGGAGCCCGCACATGAACGAGTTCCTCTTCGTCATCTTCCCCTACCTCTGCCTGACGACGTTCGTGGTCGGCCACCTGTGGCGCTACCGATACGACAAGTTCGGGTGGACCACCAGGTCATCCCAGCTCTACGAGAACCGCCTGCTGCGGATCGGGAGTCCGCTGTTCCACTTCGGCATGCTCGGAGTCGTTGCTGGCCACATCATCGGCCTGCTCGTCCCGCAGTCCTGGACCGACTGGGCCGGCATCAGCGAGCACACCTATCACGTGGTCGCCGTCGGGGGCGGTCTTCTGGCAGGTGTCATGACGGTCGTCGGAATGGTCATCCTGATCTACCGACGACGCACCGTCGGCCCGGTCTTCTCCGCCACCACCGTGATGGACAAGGTGATGTACGCCTTCCTCGCAGTCGTCATCGTGCTGGGCATGTGGAACACCATCGCGGGATCGATCCTGACCATCGGCGGCGAGTACAACTACCGCGAGGGTGTGTCCGTCTGGTACCGGTCGTTCCTGGCCTTCCAGCCCGATGCCGCACTGATGGCGGAGGCACCCCTGGGATTCCAGCTGCACGCCCTCGTCGCCTTCGGGCTTTTTGCGCTGTGGCCCTTCACCCGCCTGGTCCACGTCTTCAGCGCCCCGCTCGGCTACCTCACCCGCCCCTACATCGTGTACCGCAGCCGCGATGACACCCAGCTGGGGAGCCACCGGCCACGCCGCGGCTGGGACCGGATCGGCTGAGGGCGTCAGTGCGGGTCAGTGGGACGTCAGCGAGGTCAGTGCAGAGCGACGGTGAGCAGGACCACGGCATCGGTGATCGCGCTCAGTGCGTGACGCTCAGCGGGGATGGCCACGATCTCGCCCTCGTGCACTAACCACGTCTGCCTGGCTGAACGCAGCTCGGTCCGACCCACGATCACCTGCAGCGTCGCGGCGGGAGGCGACTCGTGCTCTGCGAGTTCGGCCCCAGCGGCGAGGGCGATGACGGTGGCCCGCATGGAGGGGCCGGAGTTGATGGTCTCCGCGGCTCGCTGGGAGTGGTGGTCGCGCGCTGACTCCAGCAGGCGGGACGCAAGATCGGCCAGCATCACGACCCCGTCGTTGCTCGGATGGCGGCCGTTCGTCGTCTCGGTCTTCTCAGTCATCTCGGTCATTCCTTCCGCGCCGCGGCGTCCGTGTGCCGGGGTCACTTCAAGAGTCGCAGCGTCGCAACGCGCCGGACAGGGACCAAGGGCCCCTTGTCCTCGCAGGCGCGCAGAACGCCACGATCAGCGGTGGGGCCCGTTGGGTCGGCCTCACAGCGAGACAGGGTGCACAAAAAGAACCGCAGCTCAGGTGGCGAGACCTGTGCTGCGGTTCTTCGGTGGGCGATACTGGGATCGAACCAGTGACCTCTTCCGTGTCAGGGAAGCGCGCTACCGCTGCGCCAATCGCCCGTGAGGGGTCCTACTTGAGGTGGAGACGGGATTTGAACCCGTGTAAACGGCTTTGCAGGCCGCTGCCTCGCCTCTCGGCCACTCCACCATTGAGGGGTGGCTAACCCTCCGAGCGGATGACCGGGTTCGAACCGGCGACCTCAACCTTGGCAAGGTTGCGCTCTACCAACTGAGCTACATCCGCGAAACGCTCTCGAACTTTCGTTCTTGGCGTGCGGACAGACATTAACTGATCCCAGACGTGAACTCCAAACCCACCCGTTTCAGCGGCCCGATCCGATGCGAATCCGGGGGATCACCAAGGTTTCATCGTCCTGGATCGGGGTCATGGGACGCCGCGCTGCGTCGCGTATGCCGCGCAGGTCCAGATCGTCGTCAGCGTCGTCACCTTCGCCCCCCTCCGCGTTGCGGTCACCGGCTCGGTCCCCCTGACCCTGTTCACCTTCCGCTGCCTCCTGAGCATCCCGCTCTGCGGCGCGTGGGGGTCGGAGGAAGGCCGCCAAACGCTCACGCAACCCTCGCTGCTCCCCGGAGGGCCAGAGGTTGCGTATCCCGGCATTGAGGGCGGCACCGATGAGCACCGCGATGGCGAGCATGTAGAGCCAGATCAGCAGCACGATCGGAGCGCTCAGTGGCCCATAGATCGAGGACCCACCGAGCGAGGCAGCGATCGACCCGCGCACCGCGAACGACGCGATGACCCAGATGAGGAGCGTGAGGACGGCCCCGGGGATGTCACGCGACCAGGGGCTCCGAAGGGGCGTGGACACGTGATAGAGGCTCGTGAAGGCCGCAATGACGAGCAGGGAGACGACGGGCCAGTAGAGGAAGGTCAGGAAGTCCCAGGTGTCCGGCAGCACCTCTCCGAGCAACGTGGGGCCGATGAGCACCAGGGGGATGGTGATGACACCGACGAGGAGCGCCACGACATAGAGCGAGAAGCTCAGCGCGCGCGTCGGGACGATGCCGCGAATGCCGGACTGTCCATACATGATCGAGACCGTGTCGACCAGCACGTTGAGCGCGCGCGAGCCCGACCACAGCGACAGCACGAAGCCGACCGAGATGAGGTCGAAGCGCCCGTCCTGGAAGACGTCGTCGACCGTCGGTGACAACGTCGTCGAGATGATGTCCTCGGTGAGGAAGCGCGAGGCGTACTCGGCGATCGCCAGCCGCACGTCCATGACCGTGTCGTCGCCGAGCCAGCGACCGACGTAACCGACCCCGCCGAAGAGTCCGAGGACCAGCGGGGGCAAGGACAGCAGCGCGAAGAAGCCGGCCTCGGAGGCCAACCCGGTCACCCGATAGCGCAGGCAGATGCGGATCGTCTCCACTGTGAGCCGCGCCAGCGACTCCAGGGCAGGGAACCGCGCCAGCCATCGCCGCAGGCGTCGCTTCGCATCGATCACCCGGGTCACGCTATCTGTCTGCCGTTGGCGGGTCTGACCATGACACGTCTCCCGAGCGACACGAGCGGGTCACAACTCTCACCCCTCTCGCGGGTCACGGGTTAGCGTTTCGCCCGTGCACACCCACGACGTCGTGAACCAGGTGCCCGATTTCGTCGGCCACAACCTCTTCACCGCTGATGCCGTCGCAGTCGAGGCGATGGGCCGGTGGGGTCGGGCGGAGGACGTCGCCGAGCTCACCGATCTCGGACAACTGGCCGGGGCCGCCCAAACCCAGGCGTGGGCCGACGACGCCCACCGCAACACCCCTCGCCTCGTCACCCATGACCGCACGGGGCAGCGGATCGACGAGGTCGCCTACGACCGCGGCTACCACGACCTCATGCGCACCGCCGTGGGCCACGGACTGACCGCAGAAGCGTGGACGCGTTCCGCGGACACCGGCGCTCACCTGCGGCGCGCGGTCGGCTTCGTGACGTGGTCACGCGCAGAGGCAGGTCACCTCTGCCCCGTTTCCATGACGTATGCCGCCGCGCCCGCCTTGCGCTCCTCCCCCGCCCTTGCGGACCGCTGGCTTCCGCTGCTTGCGTCGCGGGACTACGAACCGTCTCTGAAACCGTTCTCGGACAGGCGATCTGCGATCGCGGGGATGGGGATGACAGAGAAGCAGGGCGGCTCCGACGTCCGGTCCAACGTCACCCAGGCTGTCGCGACGCCCGGCGGCCCGGTCGAGGGTGGCGACACCTATCGGCTCACCGGTCACAAGTGGTTCTTCTCGGCCCCGATGAGTGATGTCTTCCTCGTCCTCGCGACGACCGAGGCCGGGCTGACCTGCTTCCTCGTGCCCCGCATCCTCGACGACGGCAGCCGCAACGCCCTGCGGCTGGAGCGTCTCAAGGACAAGCTCGGCAACCGCTCGAACGCCTCGTCCGAGGTCGAGTTCGATGGCGCCTGGGCAGTGCGGGTCAGTGACGACGGGCGTGGCATCCGGACCATCATCGAGATGGTCTCGTCGACTCGCCTCGACTGCGTTCTCGGTTCGTCAGCCACGATGCGGCAGGCAGCGGTCCGCGCGGTGCACCATGCGCGCCACCGCGCGGCGTTCGGCGCGAAGCTCATCGACCAGGCGCTCATGCGCAACGTCCTTGCCGACCTCGCCATCGAGGCCGAGGCGGCGGAGCTGCTCGGCTTCCGGCTGGCCCACGCGGTCGACACGGGTGACGCGGAGTTCTCCCGGCTCGGCGTGGCACTGGGCAAGTTCTGGGTGTGCAAGCGCACCCCTCCCCTGGTTGCGGAGGCGCTCGAGTGCCTGGGTGGGGCGGGCTATGTCGAGGAGAACGGTCTCGCGCGCCTCTATCGCGAGGCACCGCTCAACTCGATCTGGGAGGGCTCCGGCAACGTCGGTGCCCTCGATGTCCTGCGGGCGATGACCCGGGAGCCGGCGAGCGTGGCGGCGCTCGACAACGAACTCTCGCTCGCCCGCGGGCACGACCGCCGTCTCGACCGCGCCATCGATGCCGTCCCCGGCCTGGTGGCGCTGGCCGGCAGTTCCGACGGCGCATGGCAGGCCCGGCGCATCGTCGAGCACCTGGCCGTCACCCTCCAGGCGGCACTCCTCGTCCAGCACTCCCCCAACGCCGTCGCCGACACGTTCATCGCGAGCCGGCTCGGCGACCGCGGATCTGCAGCAACGTTCGGCACCCTCGACGACGTCGGCGCAGCCGAGGTCACTCAGATCCTCGACCGCACCTTCGCCTGAACGGCGAGCCGTCCGGGCCGATCAAGGGTCGGTCAGGGTGTCTCGGCGAGTCGCTTCTGCTCGGCCTCGACGTTGAAGTCGGCCTTGGGCCACTGCGGGTCGAGTTCCTTGAGGTGCTCGAGGACGAGCTCGGTCACGGCGAGGCGGGCGTACCACTTGCGGTCAGCCGGCACGACGAACCACGGCGCGGCCTCGGTCGAGCACTTCTCGATCGCTACCTGGTAGGCCTCCTGGTAGGCCGCCCAGTGCGCCCGCTCGTCCAGGTCGCCGGTGTTGAACTTCCAGTGTTTTTCGGGTCGCTCCAACCGCTCCGCAAGGCGCGCTTTCTGCTCGTCGCTGGAGATGTGCAGCATGACCTTGATGACTGTCGTCCCTGAGGCCGCCACCTTCTGCTCGAAGGCGTTGATCTGGGCATAGCGGCGCGACCACTGCGACGCGGGCACCATGTCGTGGACCCTCACGATGAGGACGTCCTCGTAGTGCGAGCGGTCGAAGACACCGATCTGCCCCGCCGTGGGCAGGGCTTTGCGGATGCGCCAGAGGAAGGGGCGCCTGCGCTCCTCCGCCGACGGCGCCTTGAACGAAGTGATGTTCACGCCCTGTGGGTCAAGGGCTCCGACGACGTGGCGCATGATGCCGCCCTTGCCGGAGGTGTCCATGCCCTGGATGATCAGCAGGACCGAACGCTTGCCGCCGGCCTTGGACTCTGCATAGAGCCGTTCCTGCAGCTCGGCGAGCACGTCACCGAGCCCTGCCAGGGCTTCCTCGCCGGCCACCTTGTCGCCGTCGAAGCCCGGCGTCGACCGAGGATCGAGCTCGACCAGCTCGAAGCCTTCACCGGCGCGCAACGCCTGCGTGAAGGACGTCGCTGTGACCACCTCCACCTTCTCGGACGTCTTGCCCTTGCTGCTCTTCTTGTCCTTTGCGCTCTTCTTCGCCATCCCCGCATCCTGTCAGCCGCAACCGGCTGAAGGGGTGTCAGACTCACGTCGTGCGCCTCCTCCTCGACAAACGCTCCCGCCCCCTCTCCCCCGGCGTGCTCAGCGACGACGACCTCTCTCATCTCTATGCATGGCCAGCAGGGGGCGGTATGCGCGCGAACTTCGTGAGCACCCTGGATGGGTCGGCGGTGGGCAGTGACAGTCGGAGCGGCTCGATCAACACCGCGGCCGATGGACGTATCTTCCACCTCCAGCGGGAGCTGACTGACTGTGTGCTCGTCGGCGCGGGAACCGCTCGCGCAGAGGGCTATCGACGTGGCGACAAGCCGATCGTCGTCGTCAGCAGGAGCGGTCAACTCCCGGAGTCCCTGACCTCCGGGGACGGTGACGTCATCCTCGTGACGTGCGCTTCCTCTGGACGCACCGAAGGCGACGACGTCTGGGTCGAGGGAGACGACGAGGTCGACCTCCCGGCGGTCGTGGCTCGTCTCCGCACATCGGGTATGCCGCGTGTCCTCGCGGAGGGTGGTCCGCACCTCTTCCACAGCCTTCTCGACGCTGATCTCGTCGACGAGTTCGCCCTCACACTCGCACCGCGGATCGTCGGTGGCGAGCACACGCGCGTGGTTGCCGGTGAGGCGCTGGGCGGACCGGCGGGGCTGGGTGCCGAAATCGTCCACCTCGTCGAGGAGGACGGCTCCCTGCTCGGCCTCTGGAAGGTCAAGACCCCCGGTCCCTGACGACCTATTGCCGCTCCTCAGCGCGGGAGCAGCTCGCGCCCCGAGATCTGGTCGGGGCGGATGCGGACCCAGACGGAGTGGTTCGGGTCACCCACCATCCACGGCGTGGGGTCGGAGTCTGCCAGCTCGCGGATGAGGTCGTCCTCGTCCACGAGGGATGCGGCCCCCGTCAGTGAGACGCTCCAGCCCGTGAGCAAGGCACGGTCGTAGTCGTCGACCTCGAACCCCACCTGGCTGTGGTCGGCCGCCGCCTCGATCTTCGACCCACCGCTGGTCCTGAAGTAGACGTCCAGCCCATGCACCACGTGGTGAACAGGCAGCACGACCACCTCGCCGGACCGGACGAACGCGACCCGCCCGATGCCCGCCGTGGCCAGTCGACCCGTGCACTCATCGGTGCTCATGACCCGCAGATCGCTGTGATCGGTTGGGGCGTCGATGTCGTTCATGACGTCGGCCCCGAAACGGCATGGACGACGGCGAGGGGGCACGGACGCTCACGGTGCAGGAGTCCTTGGCTCACCGAGCCCAGAAGCAATCCGACGAACCCGCCATGTCCGCGGCTCCCGACGACGATGAGCTGGGCACCCTCGGCCTCCGAGAGCACGGCCTCCACCGGCAGTGACCTGCGCAGGACCGAACGCACCTTCACCTCGGGGAACTTGGCCGACCATCCGGCCAGAGAAGCCTCGAGCTGCGCCCGGTGGAGGTCCTCCATCTCGATGACTCTGTCCTCGCTGAGCCACGGGCTGTCGAAGGTCTGGGGGACGTCGAGCCCCCAGGAGTGCACCGCTGTCACGGAGGCCCCGAGGTCCGATGCTCTCCCGAAGGCGAACCCGACGGCGGGGTCGTTGGCGGACGAGCCGTCCACGGCCACGACGATGGGCGCGTCCGGCGCGAGTTCGAAGACCTGGTCGACGACCACCACGGGGCAGGACGCGTGGGCAGCCACCTGCGACGAGGTGGAGCCCGAGAAGGCTTCACCCAGCGCGGACTGCCGACGCCGTCCCACCACGACGAGCTCCGCCTCGTGGGACGCGTCGACGAGGAAGGCAGCAGGCGTGCCGGCCACCGACTTCACAATGGCGGCCCGCTCGGGAGACAGTTCCGCCACGCGCTCGCGGGCCTGTTCGACGAGCTCGCTGTCGAGGTCCTCCGGCCAACGAGTGGTCAGTCTGTAGCCGGCCATGACGGGGTGGAGCATGCTGCGGGCGACGAGCACGTGCAGCGGAACGTCTCGGCGAGCTGCCTCGCCGGCAGCCCACTCGAACGCGGCCTCACCAGGCGGGGAATGGTCGAATCCCACGACGACGGGACGTGCGGCGGCGGTGGTACTCATGAGGTCCTCCTGTGGTGCGGAGTGTGGTCCTCCCAGCGTGGCGCGACCGTCCGCGCCCTAGTAGGGCCCTTGGTCCCGGTTCAGTGATGGAGTTCGCCCGACGCTCGGGCGGTTGTCATCACGCCCACCACGGCCGGGGCGACGAAGCCGGCCACCTCTGCGCAGATGGTCCCGACGACCAACGACGGAACAACCGGCTCATCGTGGACCATCCGTGCCGGAAGCCGGACCCTCCGTGGAGGATGACCACGCGGCATACGCCTCGACGGCGAACGGCAGGGTCATGAAGACCCGTTCCTCCCCCACTCGCGCGACGAAACCAGTCCGCTCAAGGTCTTCACGCAGATCCTGCTTGACCCTGCTGAGCGCAAGGACCACGCCGCGCCGGTCGAGTTCGGCGCGCAACAACTCCAACGCGTCCGCCGCCGTGATGTCCACGGACACGTTCGCCTCCATGTTCAGCAGGAGCCAGCGTGTCGGTGTTGGGGCACGATCGACCGCGCTGATCGCCCGCGTCACGAAGTCGTCGGCGTTCGCGAAGAAGAGCGGGGAGTCGTAGCGGTAGACGACCAGCCCCGGAACCGTTGTCGCCGTGGGGTAGTCGTCGACGTCGTGCATGCCCGCGACACCGGGCACGTGGCCCAGGATCCCGTCATGCGGTCGGGTCACACGGCGGAGCAGGTCGAGGAGGGACAGGACGATCGCGACGAGGACGCCAGGCAGGATGCCGACGACGAGGACGGCGGCAGTTGTGCCCAGGGCCAGCGCGCCCTCGGTCCGCCGAAAGGCGAAGATGCGCCGGAACAGGGGCACGTCCACCAGCCGGATGGCTGCGTAGACCACCAACGCACCCAGGGCCGCGGTGGGGAACGCGGCCAGCACCGGATTGAAGAGCAGGACCGCGAGCACCACCGTCGCCAGGGCCACCAGCGCGTTGACCTGGCTGCGCCCACCGGCCGAGTCCACGATCGCCGTGCGACTGCCGCTGCTGCTGACCGGGAAACCCTGCGTCGCCGCCACCGCGAGATTGGCCGCACCCAGGGCGATGAGCTCTTGCTTCGCGTTCGGCTTGGCGTTGCGACGCTCACCGAACGCCCGGCCCGTCAGCACGTTGTCGGTGTAGGCGACGACGGCGATGCCGAGCGCCGCAGGGAGGAGGGTGCGCAGATCGGCGACGCCCAGGTCGGGCACCCGGAGCGACGGGAGCTCACGAGGGACGGGCCCGACCACCTCGATGCCCCGCGACCGGAGGTCGAGAACAACGACTGCCGCCGCCGAGAGCACCACAGCGATCAGCGGCGCGGGAGCGCGCGGCCACAGGCGCGTCGTGACGAGCAGGAGCACAAGTACCGCCGCGGCGAGCACCACCGTGGGTACATGAGCCTCCCCCAGCTGCTCCAGGACCGAGCCCACCTCGGCCACCGCGGTGTCGCCGGACACCTCCAGACCGGTCACCGTGTCCAGCTGGCTGACGACCATGAGGGCGGCCACACCCGCCATGTAGCCCACAAGGACCGGCCTCGACAGGAGTTCCGCGAGGAAGGCCAGACGCAGGGCCCAGGCCAACAGGCAGATCACCCCCACCAGCGCAGCCAGTCCGGCAGCCAGCGCGGCATACCGGCTGGGGTCGGCCGCCGCGATGCCGCCCAGGGCGACGGCGGTCATGAGCGCGGTGGTGGACTCCGGTCCGACAGAGAGCTGGTCGGAGGAGCCGAGGACGGCGTAGACCACCATCGCGACGCACGCCGCCCAGAGGCCAGCGACGGCGGGCAGACCGGCCACGCCGGCATAAGCCATCACCTGCGGGACGAGGTATGCCGCCACGGTCACGCCCGCGACAACGTCACCTCTCAGCCACGTTCGGTGATAGCTCCTCACGACGGCCAGCCCGGGCACTGTGGCACCACGGACTCGTCCGACGCGTCCCAATTGCCCGGCTTTGGCCTCCTCGTCGCTCGGGTTGCGGATCATCAGGGCCCAGCGACCTGGCCGTCCGTGTCGAGGTGGATCGAGGCGGCCGCGCTGATCGGCTCGCGGTGGGCGGCGCAGGCGATCGCGAGGTCCGAGGAACGCGAGATCGTGGTCATGCAACCACTGTCCCTCGTCTGTGCGGTCGTGTCTCGGGCCAAAGGGCCCGGGTTTCTGCCACCACGACAGGCGACAACGCGGGGGTCCCCCATCGTGCAGGTTTGGGCCGAGCAGAATGCCGATCCACGGATGACGCCGCGGCAGCTCGAAATGATCGCCTCTGGTTCGTGCTTCGACACCGCACAGGGATCAGGATCAGGATCAGGGGGTGGCGAGGAGTTCCAAGGCCCGGAGGCGGTTGCCGAGACCGGGCACGGCGTTGTTGATCATCAGCTCGTCGGCTCGGGACAGGCCAGCGAACTGCTCGAGGTAGTTGCGTACGGCCTCGATGTCGCCGATCGCCGTGTAGGTCATCATGTGTCTCGCCTGCGCGGCCACCGGTGACTCCATGAGCGCGTCGACGGTGGCATCGTCGAGCTCGCCGCCATACGCCGGAACGCGGGAGGCGAGTGCACGCACACGCGAGCGGAGCACCGAAGCGGCCAACGCCTCCGCGTGCTCCTGCTCATCGGCCACAACGACGTTGAGCGCCGCGATGACGTAGGGCTCGGCGAGCTGCTCGGACGGCCGGAAGTCGCGGCGATAGACCTCGACCGCTTGCTGCAACGCATCCGGGGCGAAGTGGCTCGCGAATGCGTAGGGCAGGCCGAGCCGCGCTGCGAGCTGGGCGCCGAACAGGGAACTTCCGAGGATGTAGAGCGGCACCTTGGTCCCGCGTCCGGGGAAGGCGTGAATCGTTGGCACGAGGCTCTCGTCGGCCAGGTAGCCCTGCAACTCGAGGACGTCGTCCGGGAAGCCGTCTGACGCACGCGGATCCACGCGCAACGCCCTCGATGTCACCTGGTCGGTGCCCGGTGCGCGACCGAGTCCGAGGTCGACACGGCCGGGGTGCAGCTCGGCCAGCGTCCCGAACTGCTCGGCGATGACGAGCGGTGAGTGGTTGGGCAGCATGACGCCACCAGAACCCACGCGGATGCGCTCGGTCCGGGCAGCGACGTGGGCGAGCAGGACGGCCGTGGCCGCTGACGCGATGGAGGGCATGTTGTGATGCTCGGCGAACCACAACCGCTCGAACGTGCCGAGCGAGTCGGCCTTCTGCGCCAGCGTCACGCTGGTCTCAAGGGCTTCGCCGATCGACTGGTCGCGGCCGACCGTCGCGAGGTCGAGCAACGAGAGCTTCACACCTGCCGAGGTCACGCCGGGACCGCCACTCGGGTCTTGTCGGCGGCCGGAACCGCAGCAATCTCATCCTCGTCGAGCTCGAGACGAGCATCAGCGCCACCGAACGTGTTGCTGTCATAGACCTCTTGGTCGAGCAGACCGTTGCGCTTGGCGACGATCGTCGGGATGAGAGCCTGGCCGGCCACGTTGGTGGCGGTGCGGATCATGTCGATGATCGGGTCGATCGCGAGGAGCAGCCCGACACCCTCGAGCGGGAGGCCGAGAGTCGACAGGGTGAGGGTGAGCATGACCACTGCACCGGTTAGCCCGGCTGTGGCAGCCGATCCGACGATGGACACGAACGCGATGAGCAGGTAGTCGGTGAAGACGAGGTCGACCCCGAAGAGCTGGGCCACGGTGATGGCGGCCAGTGCCGGATAGATCGCGGCGCAGCCGTCCATCTTGGTCGTGGCACCGATCGGCACCGCGAAGGACGCGTAGTCACGCGAGACGCCGAGGTTGCGCGTCACGACGCGCTGGGTCAGCGGCAGGGTACCGATGGAGCTGCGCGAGACGAACGCGAACTGGATCGCCGGCCACGCACCCGCAAAGAACTTCACGGGGCTCAAACCGTTGGCACGAGCCACGATCGGATAGATCACGAGGAGCACGATCGCGCAGCCGATGTAGACGTCAGCGGTGAAGATTGCGAGTGGTCCGAGCAGGTCCCAGCCGTAGTTCGCGACGGCCGAGCCGATGAGGGCCGCGGTGCCGAGCGGCGACAGCTTGATGACCCACCACACGAGCTTGCTGAAGACCTCGAGAGCACTGCGGGTGAGGTCGATGAACGGGTCAGCCTTGGCACCGACGGCCAGCGCAGCTGCACCAATGGCCAGGCCCAGGACGACGAGCTGGAGGATGTTGAAGTCCGGGCTCGAGCTGAGCGCGCCACCCTCCTCAGCGGAGGTGGACACCTCGAGGCCGAGGAAGTTGCCCGGCACGATCGAGGTGAGGAAGTCGAGCCAGCTGCCGGTGTTGCTGGGTGCCTCGCCAGCGCTCGTGTCGAGTGTGGCGTTGGCGCCGGGGTTGGTGAGGAGGCCCAAAGTGATGCCGACGACGACCGACGCTGCGGCCGTGATCGCGAACCACACGAGGGTCTCCCCCGCGAGGCGTGCGGCATTCTTCACCTGGCGCAGGTTGGCGATCGACACGATGATCGCGGTGAGGACGAGTGGCACGACGATGACCCGGAGCAACTGGACGAAGATCCCGCCAACGGTCTTGAGCGTTTCGGCGAGCCACGCCTGGTCGAACTGACGGGCGATGAAGCCGAGCAGGACACCGGCGGCGAGGCCGATGAAGACCTGGGCCCAGAAGGGAACCCCGGGTCGCTTGCGTGAGGTTGTGGGTGCCGGCGCGGACGCTGCGGCATCAGGGGTGGTGCTGGACATGACAAGGCTCCTGGAAGTGGGGTGGGACTGACGCGGAGGCTGTCAACGTCGTCAGAGGGCGCTGCCGTCCCTCATCAGGTCCACGTGGAGCCTCCGCCACAGGGCAGGGGTCGTTGTCGGAGTGCACACGTGGGCGCCAACGGCCCTCACGTCAGGGCTATTCCCCTCGTCCGCTCGTCAGGTCAGTCAACGGGCGAAGTCGGTGACGAGGCGCGTCCAGCGATCTGGGTCGGTGTTCCACTCCTTGCAGTGCCGGGCGACCCGCCACTCCTCATAGGTCACGAGGTCTGGCCGGTGTTGCGCGAGCTGACGGGAAGGTCCCACCGGCACGAACTCGTCGTCGGCGGAGTGGATGAGCAGCATCGGGTGTCGCAACTCGTCGGACCGGCGCACCCAGTCGGTCTGCGCAACGTCGACCGACTCGTGCACGCCGACGAAGCGCTTGCCCCAACGCCGACCCATCATGGAACGCGACAGCGATCCGACCACCTTGGGCAGGCGGTGCATGCGCGCGTGGTGGTCGAGAACGTCACCCCAGTCGATGACCGGTCCGTCAAGGATCACCTTGGAGACGATGTCGGCCAGTGGCGACCGGTCCAGGAACTGCAGGGCGATCGCTCCGCCCATCGACCAGCCGACGACGAGGATCTCTGCGGCACCGGACGACACGGCATACTCCACGGCTGCTTCGATGTCGCGCCACTCCGACAGGCCCAGGTTGTAGCGGCCGTCAGGCCCGGCCGGAACCCCCTCGTCATTGCGATAGGTCGGAACGAGGGAGGTCCATCCAGCTTCGTGCAACGCCGGCAGTGCCCGCAGCGTCTCCTGGCGGCGCGAGCCACGTCCGTGCACGAGGACGGCCCATCGTGAACCTCGCCCGCCGTTCGCCGGAACCACCCAGGCCGGCATGCGCCCGAGCTCGCCGTCGATGTCGACGTGTTCGGTCCGCAGTCCGACCGCAGTGTCCGGCGTGCCGGTGAAGTGGTGGCCATCGAATCGCGCACCACCAGGCACAAGTTCCCCCGCGTCCACAGCAATGACTTCGCGCTCGACCGTCCCTTCGGCGACGTCGGTGTCGGTGAGATCGCCGATGCGCACGTGACCCTGTCCACCATCGAGCCACAGCCCGTAGCGGCCCGGCACGACTGTCTCCACCGTCGCGGACAGCAGGACACGATCGCCTCGGACGTCGAGGATCTGCACGTCGTCGGGACGGTCCCGTTCGGGGGTGAGGACACGACGAGCGAAGTATGCCGCCGCCGCGAGCGAGCCTGCCGCGCTCGCGATCGTCGTCGTCACGCCCACGGCAGCAGCAGCGCGGGCCGCCCGGCGGGTGGTCGCTTCAGGCATCGAGCACGTCGGCGAGGTCGTAGGAGACGGGTTCCTCGAGCTGGTCGTAGGTGCACGACGACGCGTCACGGTCGGGACGCCACCGGGCGAACTGGGCGGTGTGCCGGAAGCGCACACCCTCCATGTGGTCGTAGCGGACCTCGACGACGCGCTCGGGTCGAAGCGGTGTGAACGAGAGGTCCTTGCCGGCGGCCCAGCGTGACCCGGCGGAGTTCTGGGGCGTGCGAGTGCCCTCTTCCTGCTTGGCCCAGGCCCAGGGGTGGTTGTCGAAGTCCGTCACCAGCTCCTGCAACTCCTCGAACAGCTCCTTGCGCCGCGCCATCGGAAACGCCCCGATGACACCGACGCTCGCGAGCGTGCCCTCATCGTCATAGAGACCGAGCAGCAAGGACCCGATGAGGTCGTCGCCGCTCTTGTGAGTGCGGTAGCCCGCGACGACGCAGTCCGCAGTCCGCTCGTGCTTGAGCTTGTGCATCGTCCGTTTGTCCTGCTCATAGGTGCCGTTGAGTGGCTTGACCATGAGGCCGTCGAGCCCCGCACCCTCGAACTGCTCGAACCACTCCTGCGCCTGGGCCACCTCACGGGTCGCGGGCGTGAGGTGGATCGGTGCCTGCACCGAGGCGAACGCCTTCTCGAGCTCGGCCCGACGCACCTCGAAGGGCTCGCCCATGAGGTCACGCTCCCCCAGCGCCAACAGGTCGAACGCCACAAAGGACGCGGGCGTCTCGGCCGCCAGCTTCTTGACCCGGCTGGCGGCGGGGTGGATGCGCTGCTGCAGGAGGTCGAAGTCGAGGCGGTCCTCTCCGGGGCGCACGAGGATGATCTCGCCGTCGACGACGCACTTGTCCGGGAAGTTGGCCAGGACGGCCTCGACGACGTCGGGGAAATAGCGGGTCATCGGCTTCTCGTTGCGGCTGCCGATCTCGACCTGGTCGCCGGAGCGATAGATGATCGAGCGGAACCCGTCCCACTTCGGCTCATAGCTCACCTCGCCCTCGACGAGCTTTTTGGACGGTTTGGCGAGCATGGGAGCGATCGGTGGCACGACCGGCATACCCCACTGTGTGCGAAGGTCCGCATCACGCTCGGCCTTGGGCAACATGTAGTCCTCATCGGCGCGGTCAGCGCGTCGTTTGCTCGGCTGCACCCGCGGGGGCTCGCCGGGCATCTTGGGATAGTCCGGCGGGAAGTTCAGCTCGCCGAGGCCGCGCTGAATGTCAGCGTCCCAGAGACCCAGCGCGGGTGCGATGTCGCCCACGCTGTCCCCCATCAACTCCCACGCGTCTCCGCGGTCCGCGACGATCTCGGGAACCGTGAAGATCGTGAAGTCGCCCGGTGCCACGATGGGCAGATCGTCCCAGGTGACCGGCATCGAGACCGGCGCCCCCGCGAGCGGCCGCGGGCTGTAGGCCGACGCGATCGTGCGGTCGCGACAGGCCTGGTTGAAGTCGACGAAGACGCGCTCGCCCCGCTCTTCCTTCCACCACGAGGTCGTCACGAGGTCCGGCAGGCGGCGTTCGAGCTCGCGGGCGATGCCGATGACCCCGTGTCGGACGTCCAGGAACTCGTGGGTCGGCCTGATCCGGGCAAAGACATGCACGCCCCGGTTGCCGGACGTCTTGGCCCAGCCGGTGAGGCCCACCTCGGCGAGCACCTCACGCAGTGCCACCGCGGCCTCGACGGCGTCGGTGAAGGTGCGGCCGGGCTGTGGGTCGAGGTCGATCCGCAGCTCGTCGGGGTTGTCGTTGTCAGCGGTGCGGACCGGCCATGGGTGGAAGGTCACGGTGTTCATCTGCACGGCCCACACCGCGGCTGCGACCTCGTCGACGACGAGCTGGGCGTGGCGACGTCCGGACGGGTAGCGGCAGGAGACCGTGCTGATCCAGTCGGGCATGCCCTTCGGTGGGTTCTTGGACCAAAATTCTTCACCTTCGATGCCCTCGGGGAACCGCTGCAGGGTCACCGGTCGGTCGCCGATGGCGCGCACGAGCGGTTCAGCCACAGACACCATGTATGCCGCGAGGTCACCTTTGGTGATCCCGTCACCGGGCCACATGAGCCGGTCCGGACTGGAGACCCTGACCTCACGGGTGCCGTCGGGGCCGTCGATCTCCATCGTGATGGGGGACGCCATGAGCCGAAGCCTAGTCACCGGGCTCCGGACCAGCCGGGCGACGCCGACCGGCATGCGTACGTCACCGGGCGACTCCAAGACTTTGCCGAGTGCTTACCCAGGACTACAGACAAATTTGTGCGAACGGCATACGTTCTGGGGGTTCACTCCCTGCCCATCCCTGAAGGGTCCTCATGTCCAGGTTCACTCGTCGAACGTGCGCCGCCATCGCCGCGCCACTCGTCGCCCTCCCGCTCGCCGGGGCCACCGCCCTGCTGGCGGCCGCGCCTGCCAGCGCAGCATCCACGACCGTGCTCATCTCCGAGGTCTATGGGGGTGGCGGCAACTCCGGCGCCACCTACACCCACGACTTCATCGAGCTTCGCAATGTCGGCACGCAGGCGATCAGCCTCGCCGGGTGGTCCGTCCAGTACGCGTCCGCTTCGGGCACGTCGTGGCAGGTGACGCCCCTCAGCGGAAGCATCGCGCCGGGTGCCAACTTCCTCGTCCAGGAGGCTCAGGGGGCCGGCGGAACCACCGCGCTGCCCACTCCGGATGCCACCGGAACGATCCCCATGTCCGGATCCAGCGGCAAGGTGGCCCTGGTCTCGAGCGCCTCCGCTCTGACTTGCGGCGCAGAGTGTGACACGGCCCCGGGGGTCGTCGACTTCGTCGGATTCGGCAGCGCCAACGACTTCGAAACGTCACCGACTCGGGCTCTCAGCAATACGACGTCGGCCTCGCGCACAGCCGGCGACACCGACAACAACGCGGCCGACTTCACGGTCGGCGCACCGACGCCGGTGGCTTCAGGTGGCGGGACCGACCCCGACCCTGACCCGGAGCCCACCACGGCCACGATCGCCGAGATCCAGGGCACCGGACCGGTCTCCCCCTTGGCGGACAAGCCTGTGGAGACGACGGGCGTCGTCACGGCCGTTTACCCGACCGGTGGTTTCAACGGCTTCTACATGCAGACTCCCGGCACGGGCGGCGCCAACGACGCCACCCCGGGCGCATCAGACGGCATCTTCGTCTTCCGTCAGACCGACGTCGAGATCGGTGACTGCCTGACCGTCTCCGCGAAGGTGATCGAGTTCAACGGTCTCACTGAGCTGACGGACTCGACCCTGACCGAGGCCGTTGACTGCGCGCCGGTCACCCCGACGCCGCTGGCCACGCTGCCCGTGACCGATGCCGAGAAGGAGCAGTACGAAGGCATGCTCGTGCAGCCGCAGGGCACCTACACGATCACGAACAACTTCCAGCTGAACAACTTCGGCCAGATCGGGCTCGCGGTCGGCGACAAGCCGCTCTTCCAGTCCACCGACAAGGTGCTGCCCGGCGCGGCTGCTGCGGCCTACGAGGCCGAGAACCTCAAGAAGTACATCACCCTGGATGACGGCGCGAGCGTGAACCACCTGACCAACGCGGCCGCGCAGGACTCTCCTCTGCCCTATCTCTCGCAGGACGAGCCGATGCGCACCGGGTCGCAGGTCAGCTTCGGCAAGCCGGTCATCCTGGACTACCGCTTCCAGTGGAACTACCAGCCCACGGGACAGATCGTCGGGCCGACCGACTCCGATGACCCGGTGACGACCGAGAACGACCGCGAGCTCACGCCGCCGAGCGTCGGTGGCAACCTCAAGCTCGCGACGTTCAATGTCCTCAACTACTTCCCCGACCTGGGAGTGACCGAGGACACCTACAAGAACTGCGACTTCTTTGCAGACCGTGACGGCAACCCCGTGGCGACGGACTTCTGCGAGGTTCGTGGCGCGTGGAGCCAGTCGGCGTTCAAGGACCAGGAGTCCAAGATCGTCACGGCGATCAAGGGCCTCGGGGCCGACGTCATCTCCCTCGAGGAGATCGAGAACTCCGCAAGGATCAGCTACCTGCCGGGCCAGCCCCGCGACAAGGCCCTGGCCACCCTCGTCACCGCCCTCAACGCCGGTGGCGGGCAGTGGGCCTACGTCCAGTCGCCGACGGTGACACCGAGCAACGAGGACGTCATCCGGACGGCGTTCATCTACCGCAAGGACCGGGCCATGCCGCTCGACGCCTCGCAGATCCTGCTCGACGGGGCGTTCGCCAACGCCCGCTACCCGCTCGCGCAGAAGTTCAAGGCACTGAACGCCGGCTCGCCGTTCGTCGTCATCGCCAACCACTTCAAGTCCAAGGGCTCAGGCCCGAATGACGGCACCGGCCAGGGCAACTCCAACCCCTCGCGCATCGCGCAGGCCAAGGCGTTGGCCACGTGGGCGAACACGCAGTTCGCGGACGAGGCGGTCTTCCTCGTCGGCGACTTCAACGCCTACTCCAAGGAGGACCCGGTGCGCGAGATCGAGGCGGCCGGCTACACCAACCTCGCGGACAAGTACGAGGTCGACCACGCCAGCTACCAGTTCTCCGGGCGTCTGGGCTCCCTCGACCACGGCTTCGCCAACGCGAAGGCGCTCAAGATGGTCACCGGCGCCGGTGTCTGGGACATCAACGGTGACGAGTCGGTGGCGATGCAGTACTCACGTCGCAACTACAACGTGACCGATTTCTTCACCGCGACGACGCCGTTCGCCTCGTCCGACCACGACCCGCTCGTCATCGGGCTTCAGGTCAGCGGACGCGGCCCACGCTGAGTCATCTCACTGCTTGAGCCACGAAGCCCCCGGGAACGTTCCCGGGGGCTTCGTGGTTGCCTATGACATGGAGCCCACGAACCGCACGTATGCCGTCACCAAGTCCGACGAGGAGTGGCGCGCCGAGCTGTCCCCCGAGGAATACGCCGTTCTGCGCCAAGCCGGCACCGAACGCCCCTACGCGGGTGAGTACACCGACTCCAAGACGGAGGGTGTCTACTCGTGTCGCGCCTGTGGCGCCGAACTCTTCACGTCGGAGACGAAGTTCGACAGCCACTGCGGCTGGCCGTCCTTCTACAGCCCGCTGGCCGGGGACTCGGTCGAGTTCATCGAGGACGCCTCACTCCCGGGCCGCCCGCGCGTCGAGGTGCGCTGCGCCAACTGCGGCAGCCACATGGGCCACGTCTTCGAGGGCGAGGGTTATGACACCCCCACGGATCAGCGCTTCTGCATGAACAGCATCGCCATGACCCTGCGCCCCGCCACCGAAACCCCCGCCTGACCCGCCCCACCTCGCCAGCAACCCCTTTCCCGCCGCCCCCGGAAAAGGGGTCCGGGACAAGAGAACTGTTCCCTTGCTTGGGAACTGCTTCCCTTGCGCGGGACGCCGACCTAAGCGCTCTCGGCCAACATCGCTCGGCGGACCTTCGCCGACGCCTTGCCCGGCGTCTCGAGGTCGGCCCACGTGACTCGCACAAAGATCTTGCCCTCGGCGCGCATGTCGTCTTCCCGGCGCTTCTCCTTCCATAGAACCTGTGGATCCCCGTCGGCATACTTCACCTTGCCGTCGATCTCGATGAGCACGTTCGTCCCCTCGACACCGAAGTCGGCACGACCCATGAGCGACCCGTCGGCTCGCCGCACCTCTACCTGTGAAACAACGTGTATGCCGTGTGAGCCGAATTCGACGCGAGCTCGGCTCTCTGCCACGGACTCGCACTTTCCATCGACGTGGGTCAGCATCGCGCGCGGACGGTGCGACCCCGACCAAGCGGCAACCGCGTCGACCGCCGCCTTGAGCGCGTCGAGCGTGACCAACTTCCGGTGGAGAGCCGCGTCAGCCGACACGACTCCCTGGACGATGCCGTGGTCAATGCACAGCTGAACCAGCGCCTCGGCCAGCGGCACGCAGTGACCCCACGGGCCGTCCACCCGCTCGGTTCGCAAAGGCCGGACTCGGTACGGCTTCGCGCCTGCCTGCCGTTGGATGGGTCGCAGTATTTCCGGGCGGTTGAGTTGGCACCCCCAGACAGGCAATTCGTAGGCCAGCACCGCCGTCAAGCCAGTGAGTGCCGCGTCAGGGTAGAGCAGCCGCGCACCCTCGGCCATGTGGCTTTGCCACGGAACGGGATCGGTGTCGACAAGTGAGCGCACGGCATACAAGCCGCGTGAAGGGTGGAGCAGCACCCCCGCTCGGACCCACTCGCGCAACGCTTTGCGACCGATCCCAAGAGTGTGTGCCTGCTTCGTCGTGAACATGCCGTGCTGCGCGCTGGCGATCCGCGTGAGGTCGTCGAGTGTCATCCCACGACACTCGGGTCCGACAGCCCGTCGCCGGAAGGGGTCGCTCCTGATCTGTGGACAAGAGAGCACCGCTGCCCGGGCTGTGGACGACGCGAAGCGGGACGTATGCCCGACCCGAACAGGGGAAACCGTTCCCAAGCAAGAGAACAGTTCCCTTGTTCCGGAACCGTTTCCCGGGGGCGGCGGGAAAGGGGTGGCTGGTGGGGTGAAAGTCAGCGCTGGCGGGCGATCAGGTCCGCGACGGCGACGCGGGGGCCAGTGAAGAACGGCACCTCTTCGCGCACGTGCAGTCGGGCCCGCGAGGGCCGCAGTTCACGCATGAGGTCGACGATGCGATGCAGTTCGTCGGCTTCGAACGCGAGGATCCACTCGTAGTCGCCGAGCGCGAACGACGAGATCGTGTTGGCGCGCACGTCCGGGAACTCACGAGCCATCTGGCCGTGCTCGCGCAGCATGTCGCGACGCTCGTTCTCCTCGAGGAGATACCACTCGTAGGACCGCACGAACGGATAGACACAGACGTAGGCGCGCGGGTCCTCACCGGCCATGAAGGCGGGGACATGGCTCTTGTTGAACTCGGCCGGTCGGTGCAGAGCAGCGTTGGACCACACCGATGACAGGTGGGCGCCGAACTGGGTACGCAGCAGTCGGTGATAGGCGTCCTGGAGGTCCTCGATGCGCTCGGCGTGCCACCACACCATGAGGTCGGCATCGCCCCGCAGGCCCGCCACGTCATAGAACCCCCGCACCACGACGTCGCCCGACTCGAGCTCGGCAACGAGCTCCTCAACCTCTGCCGTCATGGCGGCACGGTCGTCCTTGCCGAGAGGCTCGGTCACCTCGAACACCGACCACATGGTGTAGCGGATCGAGTCATTGATCTCGCGCATCCGCGCGGGGCTGGGCTTGCTCGGGGCAGGGCGGTCGGTCGGGGTGCTCATGCGGTCATTCTCCCGCGCGCGCCGCGGCCGTCCTCAGGTGGGTCGCTGTCGCCTCCGCTGCGGCGTGCGCCGACGCGATGACGGCCGGGATACCAATGCCCTGGTATGCCGCGCCAGCCACTTCGAGACCGGCCACCCCTGCGATCGCTTCGGTCACTCGCGCGATCCGATCGACGTGCCCGACGGTGTACTGCGGCAGTCCGCCACCCCATCGTTGGACGTGGCTGTCGACGAGGGTGAGTGGTGGCCCGCCGGCGGCCTCGCTGATCTCGCGCACCGCGAGGGCCACGAGCTCTGCGTCGTCACGCTGCAGGCTCGCCGTCTCGCCCGCTCGCCCCACAGACGCCCGCACGTATGCCGTGTCGCCACCTTCCGCTGCGAGCCACCCCCACTTGGCCGAGCTGAAGGTGCTGGCCTTGATGCCCCGGCCCTCGACGGGGGGCACGAGGAAGCCTGAGCCCTCCCACGACGCGACCTCGGCTGTGGGAACGGCCAGGGTGATGACGGCAACCGACGCCATCTCGACCCCGCCGAGTGCAGCGCCCGCTGGGGGTGCGATCGGCGACAGCAGCCGCGAGGCCGCTGGCGGCGGCACGGCCACGATGACCGCGTCCGCCTCCAGCCGACGCGGCTGCGTCGTCGGACCACTGAGGACCGACCAGCCGGTCGCTGTCCGCTCGATGCCGCGGACGATCGTGTTCGACTCGATGACTCCCCCGCGTTGCTCGACGTCGGCGGCGAGGAGCTCAGACAGTCGACCCACGCCACCGGACAGCCCGATGAACGGTGGCCGCGCCGCACCCGACTGGGTGTCGACGACCGGTGGCGCCAAGAGAGATCCACGCGCCTGGGCGATCGCCCAGACCGCCGGCATCGTGGCGCGCAGTGACAGCGCACGGGAGTGACCGGCATACACCCCGCCGAGCATAGGCTCCACGAGACGGTCGACGACAGCGGAACCCAGTCGGCCACCGACGTAGTCGGCGACGGAGACGTCAGCGCCCACATCGGGCGCGTCGGCCTCGGCGAGCATTCGCGTCTCCTCGTCGGCCGTCAGGAGCCCGGCGACCACCGAGTCAGCGAACGGAACGCCAATTCGGGTGCGCGGCAACGGATGCAGCTCACCGCGGGACCACACGCGTGCCGACGTCGTGGCGGGTGTGACGATGTCCGCCGCGTCTGCAAGCTCGCTCACGAGATCGACGGCCTCGGGACGCACGGCCAGCATCGCCTCGGCCCCCACGTCGACGAGGTGCCCGCCGATCTCCTCGCGACGGACCTTGCCACCCACGCGGTCGGACGCATCGAGGAGGACGACGTGGGCGCCCGGCAGCGAGACGAGGACGTCACGCGCCGCCGCGAGCCCCGCGATCCCACCGCCAATGACGACGACGGAACGACGGGAAGGGCGTGCGGCTTCGCTCACCACGTCACTCTCTCACCGGTCGTCATCAAGTCGTGACCCGGATCGAGGGAACCCGTGACCCGGCAGGAGCAGTCTCACCACCAACAGACGCGAGCACCCGGTTCGACCGGAGAAGTGGAGAGCACCATGAGCGACCAGGTTCTTCGCCCCTCAGGGCTGTGGGGTCGCCGCCTCGTCGGCGCCACGCTTGCTGGCCTCCTCGCGGTGGGCGCGCTCAGTGCCTGCAGCAGTCGCAACGACTCGAGCGCTGGCAGTGGCGGGATGCCCGCGAGCGGCGAAATGGCAAGGCAGGACACGAGCGGGCAGGGGGCCGACGGCGACAGCGCAGCCAAGTCCGACCCGGCCAGTCAGGCGCGAGCAAGCGTGGGTCAGAAGCTCGTCCGACGGGCCAACCTGCAGCTCAAGGTCGACTCGCTCACGACGTCGGCCCAGCGGATCCGCTCCATCGCCGCTCAACAGAGCGGGGCCGTGCTGTCCGAAGAGCTCTACGCCGGCGAGACCGGGCGGGACACGTCCGGGTCGATCACCATCAGCGTCCCGGCTGCCTCACTGGATGCGACGATCGCCCTTATCGAGAAGGTCGGCGAGGTGCAGGTCCGCAACAGCTCCAGTGAGGACGTGACGGGCACCTATGTCGACACCGAGGCGCGGGTGAAGTCCATGACGGCGAGCGTCGCTCGCATCCGCGATCTCCTGGCCAAGGCCACCACGGTCAACGACCTCGTCGCTCTGGAGAACGAGCTGTCGCAGCGTCAGGCTGAGCTCGACGGCCTCACGGCTCAGCTGGCCAACCTCAAGGACTCGGTGACGATGTCACCGATCTCAATCTCGCTCTCGACCGACGACTTTGAGCCTGTTGCGGCCGCTGGCTTCCTGTCGGGCCTGAAGTCCGGATGGAAGGCGTTCACGTCGTCCTTGGCGGTGCTCGTCACGGTCGTCGGCGCCGTGCTTCCGTTCGCGGTCGCGATCGGCCTCGTGCTCGCACCGGTGATCTGGTGGATGCGTCGCCGCCGGACCACCCCGGCAGCGTTTGTCAGCCCGGTGGCCCAACCCGCTGGGCCGATGCCGCCGCCGTCAGCGGGCTGAGTGCTCGTGCACGACCTCGACGATCCTGGTGAGGACGTCGGGGTCGGCATGCGGCGGGACTCCGTGACCGAGGTTGAAGATGTGGCCTGGCGCCTGGCGCCCTTCGTCCACGATCGCGCGGACGCGGGCTTCGAGAACCTCCCACGGGGCACCGAGGAGAGCCGGATCGAGGTTGCCCTGCACGGCATACCCATCACCGATGCGACTGACCGCGTCGGTGAGTGACAGTCGGTAGTCGACGCCGACGACCTCGGCCCCGGCCTCACCCATGAGTTCGAGAAGTTCACCGGTGCCCACGCCGAAGTGGATGCGCGGCACACCGAGGTCTGCGACCGCGGCGAGCGCTGTGGCCGAGTGCTTCTGGACGTATGCCGTGTAGTCCGCTCGCGAGAGCGAGCCGACCCAGGAGTCGAAGAGTTGGATCGCGCTGGCTCCGGCCTCGACCTGGACACGGAGGAAGGCTCCGGAGATCTGGGCAAGGCGTGCGCTGAGGTCGTTCCAGAGCTGCGGGTCGCCATGCATGAGCGCCTTGGTCTTCTCATGCGTGCGCGACGGCCCGCCCTCGACGAGGTAGGACGCGAGGGTGAACGGTGCGCCGGCGAAGCCGATGAGCGGGGTCGACCCGAGCTCACTGACAAGTCGCGAGACCGACTCGGTGATGTCGGGGATGGCGTCAGCGGTGAGGTCCGGAAGTCGGTCGAGGTCGGCGCGGGTGCGAAACGGTGCGGGCACGACGGGGCCGGTGCCCGGGACGATGTCGAGGTCGACGCCCACGGCCGCCAGGGGCACCACGATGTCCGAGAAGAAGATCGCTGCATCGACATTGTGGCGGCGCACGGGCTGGAGCGTGATCTCGGTGACGAGGTCGGGCATGCGACAGGCTTCGAGCATGGCCGTGCCCTCACGCAGCGCGCGGTATTCGGGCAGCGACCGACCGGCCTGACGCATGAACCACACGGGGGTGTGCGGGACGGGCTGGCGGGTTGCGGCAAGGACGAGCGGGCTGTCGGAGATCACCGCGTGATCCTCTCATCCCCCCACTGATTGCCCGTTCGGCCAGTGAGGAGGGCAACGACGAACTGGCCGAACGGGCAATCAGTGGGGAAAGGGGTGGAGGTTCACAGGGAAATGATGGCAGCACCGGCGAGCGCGAACACGACGCCGATCTGCTGGATGCGCTGGAGGCGCTCCTTGAGAACGATTCGAGCCAGCAGGATCGTCGCGATCGGGTACAGCGAGCCCAACACCGACGCGATGCTCACCTGCCCGCGTGAGGACGCCGTGGCGAAGAGCACGTTCGCGAGCAGGTCAGCGGAGCCGATGAACGCCAGTGGCACCAGGTGCGTGCGTCCGGCGCCACCGACCGACCGCAGCACGACCGCCGCCGCCGCGAAGATGACGACGGAGGTGCCTCGCATCCCCCACAACGTCATGAGCATCGAGTCTCGCGAACCGCGGTCGAGGGAGAACAGCGCCAGGCCGAAGCCCAGCGCGGCGACGCACGCCAGGAGCACGGGGCGCGGCGACACGGCACCGGAAACCTCGGGCCCCGACGCCAGGACGATGCCGATGACGGCAACGGCGATGCCGACCCAGACCCAGGACGAAGGTGTATCACCCGACGCGACACCGAGACCGACAGTCACCAGGACGCCCATCGACGCGATGGGTGCGACGACGCCCATCGTGCCGCTCGCCAGCGCGGTGTAGAACGCGACGAGACCGGTGGCCCCGCTGAGCCCCGCGAGCATCGCCCATCCCACCCAGCTCCCCCACTCCGGCGGGTGCCCGAGTGCCAGGCGCACGAGGACGACGACGCACAGCAGGACGAACGCCAGCGACTGCGTGATGCCGACGACCGCGACAGCCGGAAGGCGTTTGGCCATGAGGCCACCGAAGAAGTCCGACGTCCCCCACACGGCCGACGAGGCGAGAGCGAGGAGAGAGAGCACCCACGCAGCCTATGAGTGAGTGGCCGCCAGTGGGTTGGTGATCCGGCCGGCGAACGCGAGTGCGCCCACCGGATCCGCGAGGTCGACCATCTGCTGGTTGTTGCGCAGTTGCAGCCGGTTGAGGCACGAGAGGTCGAAGTCGGCGGCTCGCAGGTCGAGGGCAGTCAACCGGGCGGCGAGCTCGGGGTGCGCGTCCTCGTAGTCACGAAGCACGTCTCGCGCCACTGCCCAGAAGTCCTCGGCATCGATCGTGCCGGCCTCGTCGAGCACCGCAGCGAGGAACCTCAGGAAGCAGTCGACGACATCGGTGAGGATCGACAGGGCCTGCATCGACGGTTCGGCCTCGACCCGCACACGCTCCACAGCAGCCGGCAGCGCGGCCTCGGTGTCGAAGATCGCCACCTCCTCGCCGATGTCCTTCATGATGACGCGTGCGACGACGCCGTCCTTGAGCACGAGGATGAGGTTCTCGCCATGGGGCATGAAGACCAGGTGGTGTGCGACGAGGCAGTGGGTCACCGGGACGAGATAGGCCTCGAGATAGCGGCGCACCCACTCCTCGGGCGTGAGTCCGCTGGTGTCGACCAGGGCTGCGGCGAACGACTCCCCCACCTCGTCCACGTGCAGCAGGCTGGCCATCGTCGCCAGCGTCTCGCCCTCACGGAGCAGGGGCACCGGGCTCTCACGCCAGAGGCCGGCGAGCATCTTGAGGTGGGGGTCGCCCCTGTCAGCCACGGCGTCGTAGGTGGGGCTGCGGTAGCCCACCGAAGCGTGCTCGCGCAGGACGTCGAAACCGCTGGACCGCAACGTCTCGTCCCCGCGAACGAGGTCGGCGACATGGTCGTTGATCGCCGGGGTCACTTCCATGTATGCCGCGGACAGACCGCGCAGGAAGCCCATGTTGAGGACCGACAGGGCTGTCTTGACATAGCTGCGCTGGGGGGCGGACGTGTTGAAGAACGTGCGGATCGACTGCTGTGGTCGGTGCGCGTCATCGCCGTGACCCAGCAGGACCAGATCGCCTCGGACGATGTCTGCGGCGAAGGTCGTCGTCACTCGGTTGTCCCACTGCCAGGGGTGGAGCGGCAGGAGGTGGACGTCGTCGAGTGTCAGGCCCCGATCGGCGAGGACGCTCTCGAAGCGGCCCCGGGTCTCGACCGAGAACTCCTCCGCCAGCAGGCGCTCCCGCGTCATACCCCCGCCGACGGCGAAGGTGGCACGTTCGCGGCGGGCAGCCAGCCAGACGAGTTTCACGTCGGGTGCGGCCTCCGGCGCATAGCGCTCGTACTCGCTCGCATCAAAGCCGATCCGTCCCGAGTTGGCGACGAAGCACGGGTGCCCCTCGCGCATGGACGATTCGACGAGCTGGAAGTCGGCGCCGACGAGCTCACTGCTCTTGGGTTGGTGCACGGACCAGCGATAGGCCTGGGCACTGAGAGTCGCCGACACCTCCTCGAGGAGCAGTGGCAGGACCTTGGGGCCGAGGTCGAGGTCGGCCCGCAGGTCAACGAACAGCTCGAGTGCGTCGAGGTCACGCACCTCGCCGTTGACGGTTCGCACGATCGACTCCGGTGCGATGAGCCAGTGGTCGAGCGGCAGGACACGAGCCGAGAACTCGTATGCCGCACCGGAACTCGCGCGGACGGCATACTTTCCGCGGTCAAGGGCGATGGGCTCCAGCATGCGCTCGTGGGCGAACTCGGCCAGCGCCTTGCGTACGAGCCAGCGTGTCGCGCGGGCCCAGTGCCTGGGCTGCAGGTGCTGCGGAGAATGGGGTGAGGTGGTCATGCGGCAGCTCCTCGGCGGGCAGCGGATGCGGAATGGTCGGCTCGGGTGCAGAAGCTCAGCAAGGCGTCCTTGTCCGGCAGGGAGACGCGTTCGCGGACGCTGAAACCGGCCCACGCGTTGAGAGCGTGGACGGCGTGGTTGTCGGCATCGGGCTCGACGACGACGCGCGCAACGGCAGGGTCTTCGAAGAGCCAGTCCATGATCGTCGCGAACACCTCACGGGTGAAGCCGGGCACCGGCGTGTCGGTCGGTGCGACGAGCACGTGCATGCCAACGTCGCCGTGCTGCACGGCGTAGGCCTTCCCCACCGGGTCGCCGGCCGGATCGTAGCGCTCGACGAGGAACGCCGGATCGCCGTCGAACAGTCCGAGGAACGCTTCGTGAGAGGGGTTGTCGCGGATCTCGGCATAGGCCTGCTGGACCTGCTCCACGTCGCAGTCAGCCATCTGCCAGAAGTGACTCTTGGGGTGGGTCACCCAGGCATGGAGGGTCGGCCCATCCGCCACCGGGTCCACCGGTCGCAGGGTGAAGGTGGTCATGCCGACACCTCCTGTCGAAGCGGTGAGCGCAACGGCGCGATCTCGGGCAGGCCGAACTCCTGCTGCGCGATGCGCGTCTCGATCGGATAGACCTCGCGTCCCGTGATGCCGCGGACGATCCAGGAGTTCCGGTATGCCGCCATGCCGAGATCCGGTGCAGCGAACCCGTGCGTGTGGAGCTCGGCGTTCTGCACCCAGATCGGCGGACCCGCCACGTCGACGCGGTAGTCGCGGGTGACGTCGAAGCGGCCCTTCTCGTCCCAGCGGATGCGATCAGCGACGGGCGCGAGGAAGGCCGGCACCTCGTGCTTGTAGCCGGTGGCGAGAACGAGGCCATCGGTCTCGATGTCGCGCTCCTCACCGGTGTCGGCGTGCTTCACCGTGAGTCGGTAGGTCCCGTCCGGCTCCTGAATCGAGCCAGTCACAGCCGTATTCGTGAAGAGACGGGCGTTCGACGGTCCGTCGACGCCTGCGGCATAGAGGGCGTCATAGATCTCGTCGACGAAGTCACCCGAGATCCCCTTGTAGAGCTGGGCCTGAGACGCGATGAGGGACTCGCGTCGCTCCGGCGGCAGGGCGTGGATGTGGTCGACGTACTCCGGAGAGGTCATCTCGAGCGTGAGTTTGGTGTACTCGAGCGGGAAGAACCGCGGCGACCTCGTGAGCCAGATGATCTCGCGCTGGCGGCCATCGTCGGCCGCAAGGAGGTCCCGGAAGATCTCGGCAGCACTCTGGCCGCTGCCCACGACGACGACTCGTCGGCACTCGAGCAGCTGCGCCCTGCGCTGCAGGTAGGTCGAGTTGTGCAGCTCGGCCGGCAGCCCGGCGCAGCTGTCCGGGATGTGCGGTGGGGTGCCGGTTCCCACGACGAGGGAGCGAGCGGCATACGTCTCCTCGCCGTCAGGCGTCGACGCTCGCACGACGTAGGCGAGCTCATCCTCGTCAAAGGTCACCGACGTCACCCGACGCGAGAGGCGAACGCTCTCGAGACGCTCGGAGACCCAACGGCAGTAGGCGTCGAACTCGCGGCGCAGCGGATAGAACGACTCACGGATGTAAAACGGATAGAGCCTCCCGGTCTCCTTGAGGTGCTGGAGGAACGAGTGGCGCGACGTCGGGTCGGCCATCGTCACGAGGTCCGACATGAAGGGCGTCTGCAGCCGGCTGTCCGGCAGAAGCATCCCCGGGTGCCAGGCGATCTCGTCGCGCGCCTCGAGGAAGACCTCATCCACGTCGTCGATGGGGTCGAGCAGCGCAGCGAGTCCGAGGTTGAAGGGGCCGAGTCCGATCCCGATGACGTCGTGCATCAGGCCACCTCCCGTCCAGTGACCACGTAGTCCGGTGCGGCTTCGAAGGCCCGCTCGGCGTGGTCGGCGAGGAGGTCGACGACCTCGAGGATCTCGGCGAGGGTCGTCTCCGGGTTGAGGAGGGTGAACTTCAGCCAGGTGCGGCCGTCGATCTTCGTCGACGCGACGACAGCCTCACCCGTGAAGAAGACCGCTTCGCGGGCGCCGGTGTTGGCGGCGTCGACCCGAGGGTCGGTCACGGAACTCTCGGCTGCGTCGGGCACCCACCGGAAGACCACGGTGCTGAGCACGGGGTCGACCGCCACGTGGAACCGTGGGTCCAGCCGGAGGTGGCGAGCCGTTGTGGCGGCGAGGTCGATGACGGTGTCGAAGAGCTCCCCCACCCGGTCCGGGCCCATCGCGCGCAGGGTGAACCACAGCTTGAGCGCGTCGAAGCGGCGGGTCGTCTGCAGGCTCTTGTCGACCTGATCGTCGATGCCGCGGCGGTCGGCATGCTCGACCGGGTTGAGGTAGTCGGCCCGGATCGTCACGTGGCCCAGCGTCGTGCGGTCGCGCACGAGCACAGCGCTCGAGCTCACCGGCTGGAAGAACGACTTGTGGAAATCGACCGTCACCGAGTCGGCCCGCTCGATCCCGCCCAGCAAGGCACGACGTCGCGAGACGAGCAGACCGCAGCCGTAGGCCGCATCGACGTGCATCCAAAGGTCGTGGGCAAGGGCCACGTCGGCGATCTCGGTGAGCGGGTCGATGCTGCCGAAGTCGGTGGTGCCAGCCGTGGCGACGACCGCGCACGGAAGGTTGCCGGCACTGCGCTCCTCCGACACCGCCCTCACGAGCGCTTCCACACACATGCGTTGTGAGTCGTCGGTGTGGACGGCGATGACAGCATCCGGCGCGAGACCCAGGAGCTGGGCGGCCCGCTGGACGCTGAAGTGTCCGGACGCCGAGGCGAAGATCCGCAGTCGTCCCAGGGCCTGCGCCCGAGGGACATCGGCATGAGCCTTGAGGGCCTCGTCCCGAGCGAGGAGCAGCGCCTGGAGGTTGGACTGGGTGCCACCGCTCGTGAAGATGCCGTCGGCGTCCGGCCCGAGACCGATCCGCGCGGCCGTCCAGTCGATGAGGCGTCGTTCGATGAGCATGGCTCCGGCGCTCTGGTCCCACGTGTCGAGGGACGAGTTCACGGCGGTCAACATGGCTTCGGCCGCGACGGCGGGCACGGCGACAGGGCAGTTGAGGTGGGCGAGATAGCGCGGGTGGTGGAAATAGACGGCGTCGCGCAGATAGAGGTCGCGAGCCTCATCGAGGACAGCGGACATGCCGCTCATCGGGACGTCGAGGTCGATTGCGGCGACGGCCCCGTTCAATGGTCCGGGCAGGGCTCCGGTGAACGGTGCGGACGCTCCGGAAATCGCCTCGGCGGCGATGCGCGCGGTCTGAGCGACAGTGTCGGCACAGGCCTCAGCGGTTCGCGCGGTGAGCAGGGACGTGGCAGGTGACGACTCATCGTTGGTCATAAGGGCAGCCTAACCTTAGTTAGGTAGCCCTAATCAAATCGGACCATGAGGGCCATGCCCGCACCACCCCGGCGTGGCCTCACCCCTAACCCAGCCATGCGGCATACCCTCATGGGGTGGCAACACGCTCTCTTCCTGGCCGTGAGTCCCCGGAGTTCACCGAGGCTCTCGAGGCCCTTCGACGCGTCCGACTGCGTCCCGAGGTCCGCATCACCGAGGTGCCCGCACCGCAACGAATCGCTCCGTATGCCGTGGCGCTCACCGCCGACGTGCTCGGCTCGGCCGCCGACGACGAGGATGAGCTGGCCTCGGGCCGCTTCGTCCTCCTCCACGATCCGTCCGCGCCCGAACCCTGGGGCGGCGAATGGCGGGCCGTGACGTTCGCGCGCGCCGAGCTCGAACCCGAGCTTGCTGCCGACCCGCTCCTTGGTGAGGTCGGCTGGTCCTGGCTGGTCGACGCCCTCGCCAACCGCGACGTCGAGGCGATCGCCGAAGCCGGCACCGTCACTCGTGTCGTGAGCCAAAGCTTTGCGGGGCTCGCCGACCGTCCCGCCAGCGTCGAGATGGAGGTCCGCGCGTCGTGGACCCCCATCGGTCCCGACGCCGGGCTGCACCTCCTCGCCTGGTCCGATCTGCTCTGCACCATCGCCGGGCTTCCTCCCCTGCCCGAGGGTGTCGTCGCTCTCCCCGGGCCCCGCCGCTGACATGACCGACGCACCGTCCGCCCCGCCCACCTCGACCGAGGACGCCGAGCCCGCACCTGACGCAGAGCCGACCCTTCCCCCACCCACTCCGCTCAACGAGCCCGCCGACGGGACCCCCGACGTCGTCGAGTCCGAACGTGGCCTCAGCGAGGCCGCTGCGGCGATCGCCGCCGGTGAAGGACCCGTAGCAGTCGACGCCGAGCGAGCCTCGGGGTACCGCTACGGCCAGCGCGCCTATCTCATCCAGCTGCGGCGTGAGGGTTCGGGCACGTGGCTCATCGACCCCATCGCCTGCCCGGACATGAGTCCCCTCAACGACGCCATCGGCCGCGCCGAGTGGATCCTGCACGCCGCGACCCAGGACCTCGCCTGCCTCGCCGAGGTGGGCCTGCGTCCGCGTCAGCTCTTCGACACCGAGCTCGGCGCACGGCTCCTCGGGCTTCCGCGCGTGGGACTGGCCGCAGTCGTCGAGCACTACCTCGGCCTGGCCCTGGCCAAGGAGCACTCGGCCGTGGACTGGTCCACGCGTCCCCTGCCCGAGCCGTGGTTGCGCTATGCCGCCCTTGACGTCGAGGTGCTCACCGAGCTCCGCAATCTCATGGGCGTCGACCTTGCCCGCCAGCAGAAGTCCGAGTGGGCCCGGCAGGAGTTCGAGGCGCTGCTCACGTGGGCGCCAACCGAACGCGTCGACCCGTGGCGTCGCACCAGTGGCCTCAACACCATCCGCAGCCGTCGCGGCGTCGCCATCGTGCGGGAGCTCTGGTACGCCCGTGACGACATCGCCCGCGACCGCGACACCTCACCGGGCCGGATCCTCCCGGACGCCGGCCTCATCGCCATCGCCGCCCAGGCCCCGACGTCTTCGACCGATCTCCCGAGCGGCCACCGCGCCATCGCCCGCTACGGCCGCCAGTGGGTGGCAGCGGTCAAGCGCGCCAACGCCGTCGACGAGGCCGAGCTCCCGGCGCGCACGATCCGCTCCGACGGACCGCCGCCCGCGCGCTCGTGGGCCGACAAGGACCCGGTTGCAGCGGAACGGCTGGCGGCCACGCGAGCCGAGCTGACGGCCTACGCCGAAGAACGCGAGATCCCGATCGAGAACGTCATCTCGCCCGACCCACTCCGCCGGGCCGTGTGGAGTCCGCCGACGGCGCGCGACGAGGCCGGGTTCACCGCGGCGCTGCACGACTCTGGTGTGCGCCAGTGGCAGGCCGAGATCGTCGCGCCGATGTTGGCCCGGGCCTTCGAGGCCCACCCCGACCCCTCTCCAGGAACCTCTCCCGACGCCTGAGCGAATCGCGGCGGGCGACGAAGCGACAGCTACGTCGTTGGGATCGTCCTGAAGTGTCGTATCAGCGCCGACGCCAGTGCTGCTGGGTTCTCCTCGGCCATGTGGTGTCCGGAGTCGATCTCGACACCGACGACATCGGGCGCCCATAGACGCCAGATCGCGAGTGGGTCTCCATAGAAGTCCACCATGTCGTCGCGGCTGGACCACGCAAAGAGTGTCGGCTGCTCCAGCACCCTGCCAGCGGCCCGGTCGGCAAGCTCGTCCTCGCGGTCCGGCCCGAGACCGGCGCGGTAGTCCTCGATCATCGCCTGACGGGTATCGGCGTCGTGGATGGCGGCGCGGTACTCCGCGAACGCGTCGGGCCCCATGTGCTCGGCGCTACCGCCGTACCACCTGTCCGGGTCGGCCCCAACGGCGAGCTCTGGCTTGTCGGCGAGCCCGAAGAAGAACCAGTGCGCCCATTTCTGGGCGAAGCGCGCATCGGCACGCTCGAGCGCTTCGCTGATCGGTATGCCGTCCAGCACCGCGAGCCGCTCGACGGCGGCTGGGTGGTCAAGAGCAAGGCGAAGAGCGACGTAGCAGCCGCGGTCGTGCCCGGCAAGGTGGAAGCGCTCGTGGCCGAGCCCGCGCATCAGGTCCACCAGGGCTCCGGCGACAACTCTCTTGGACTGTTGGCGATGGTCAGGACGCACCGGTGGACACGACGACTGCCCGTAGCCCGGCATGTCCGGGCAGACCACCGTCAGTCCCGCGTCCACGAGCGCAGCCGCGACCCGGTGCCACGTCGCTCCTGTGCGCGGGTGCCCGTGAACGAGCAGGACCGCTGGGCCCTTCCCACCGTGCCGCACGCGGATCGTGAGCGCACCGACCTCGCGTCGCTCGTCGACGAATCCCTCGAAGAAGCCGTGGCCACCCATCACCTCACCGTGCCACAGATCTCCGACAGGTGATGGCTGTCACGGCTGACCGGCATACCCGGGTAAGCGATCGCTTAGTAGCCTGAGCGCAGCACCACACAACCTGCTGAGAAGAGAGGCTCCACTGTGCCCCGCACCCTGAATGAGGTCGTCTTCGTCGACGGCGTGCGCACGCCGTTCGGCAAGGCTGGCGAGAAGGGCATGTATGCCCAGACCCGCGCCGACGACCTCGTCGTCCGCTGCATCCGCGAGCTGCTCAAGCGCAACCCGCAGCTCCCCAAGGACCGTGTCGAGGAGGTCGCCATCGCCGCGACCACCCAGATCGGCGACCAGGGCCTGACGCTCGGCCGACTCGCCGCCCTCCTGTCGGGGCTGCCCAACACCACTCCCGGCTACTCCGTCGACCGCATGTGCGCCGGTGCCATGACCGCGGTGACCAACGTGGCGTCCTCGATCGGTTTCGGCGCCTACGACATCGCCATCGCCGGTGGTGTCGAGCACATGGGTCGCCACCCCATGGGTGAGGGCATCGACCCCAACCCGCGCCTCATCGGCGAGAAGCTCGTGGACCAGTCCGCTCTCTCGATGGGCAACACGGCCGAGAACCTGCACGACCGCTTCCCGAAGCTGACCAAGGAGCGTTCCGACGCGTTCGCCGTCGGCAGCCAGGCCAAGCTGGCCCAGGCCTACGCGGACGGCAAGATCCAGCCCGACCTCGTCCCCATGGCCACGCGCCACTCCGAGCGCGGCGCCGGTCTCGCAACCAAGGACGAGCCTCCCCGCCCCGGCACCACCATGGACGAGCTTGCCGCGCTCAAGACGCCGTTCCGCCCCCACGGTGCGGTCACTGCCGGCAACGCTGCTGGTCTCAACGACGGAGCGACCGCGTGTGTCCTCGCCTCCGAGCAGACGGCGCAGGAGCTTGGTCTCCCCGTCAAGATGCGCCTCGTGTCGTTCGGCTTCGTCGGCGTCGAGCCCGAGGTCATGGGCATCGGCCCGGTCCCCGCGACCGAGAAGGCCCTGGCCAAGGCTGGCCTCACCATCGAGGACATCGGTCTGTTCGAGCTCAACGAGGCGTTCGCCGTCCAGGTACTCGCCTTCCTCGACCACTTCGGCATCGCCGACGACGACGCGCGCGTCAACCAGTACGGCGGCGCCATCGCCACCGGCCACCCGCTCGCCTCCTCGGGAGTGCGCCTCATGACGCAGCTCGCTGCACAGTTCAAGGAGCAGCCAGAGGTCCGCTACGGCGTCACCGCGATGTGCATCGGCATCGGCATGGGCGGCTCGGTCATCTGGGAGAACCCGCACCACGCCGACTACGGGACGGAAGCCTGACATGAGCGAGAACACCACGTCCAAAGCCCACGGCGAGACCGTGACGCGCGCCCTCGTCCAGGACGTCGCCCTCGCGGGTGACGCAGGCACTCTGGCCCTCATCACTCTCGACAACGGCTTCGACCACACCAAGCCCAACACCTTCGGACCCGAGGGCATCGCGGCACTCCAGGGCGTCATCGACACCCTGCGCACCCGCGCCGAGGCCGGGGAGATCCAGGCAGTCGGCATCACCGGCAAGCCGTTCATCTTCGCCGTCGGCGCCGACCTCACGGGTGTCCCGACTCTGAGCAGCCGCGAGCAGGCCCTCGAGATCGCTCGGGCGGGCCACACGGCCTTCGCCGCGATCAACGACCTGCCTGTGCCGACGTTCGCGTTCGTCAACGGCGCGGCCATGGGTGGCGGTGTTGAGGTCGCACTGTCCTGCGACTACCGCACGATCAGTGGAGCAGTGCCGGCTCTGGCTCTGCCCGAGACCTTCCTCGGTCTCGTCCCCGGATGGGGTGGCTGCTACCTGCTGCCCAACCTCGTCGGGCCGGCGAACGCTCTCAAGGTCATCATCGAGAACCCGATGAACACCAACCGCATGCTCAGTGGTCCGGCGGCCTTCAAGCTCGGCATGGCCGATCTCCTGCTCGAGCCGGCCGACTTCCTCGAGGAGTCGATCGCGTGGGCGGGCAAGGTCGTCACTGGCGACGTCACGGTCGAGCGCCCCGAGGTCTCACGCGACGAGTCCGAGTGGGACGCCGCGACCAAGGCTGCCAAGGGACTCGTCCTCGCCAAGACGGCAGGCCGCTCACCCGGCCCACTGCGCGCGATCGAGCTGGTCTCCGCCGCTCGCACCGCCACTCGCGACGAGGCCTTCGCCGCCGAGGACCAGGCCCTTGCCGATCTCCTCCTGGGTGACGAGCTCCGCGCCGGGCTCTACTCGTTCGACCTTGTGCAGAAGCGCGCGAAGCGCCCGGCGGGTGCTCCCGACAAGGCTCTGGCCCGCAAGGTGACCAAGGTAGGCATCGTCGGCGCCGGTCTCATGGCCAGCCAGCTCGCCCTGCTTTTTGCCCGCAACCTGCGAGTTCCCGTCGTCATGACAGACCTTGACGAAGATCGTGTTGCCAAGGGTGTCGGCTATGTCCACGCAGAGATCGCCAAGTCCCTCGAGGCGGGCAAGATCGGACAGGACCGCGCCAACCACCTCACTGGCCTCGTCACCGGCTCGACGTCCAAGGACGGCTTCGCCGACGCCGACCTCGTGGTCGAGGCGGTCTTCGAGGAGATCTCGGTCAAGAAGCAGGTCTGGGCCGAGGTCGAGGCCGTGGTCTCACCCGAGTGCGTCCTCGCCTCCAACACGAGCTCGCTGTCCATCACCGAGATGGCCGCCGACCTGCAGCACCCGGAGCGGGTCGTGGGCCTCCACTTCTTCAACCCAGTCGCCGTCATGCCGTTGCTCGAGATCATCCGAGGTGAGAAGACCGACGACGCCGCGCTCGCGACGGCCTTCGCCACGGGCAAGGGCCTCAAGAAGACGACGATCCTCGTCAAGGACTCCGCGTCGTTCATCGTCAACCGCCTGCTCGGCCGCTTCATGGGCGAGTTCAGCAAGATCGTCGACGAAGGCACGCCGGTCGCCGTCGCCGAGAAGGCCGTCGCCGGTCTCGCGCCGATGCCCCCGTTCGTCCTGCTGGGCCTCGTCGGCCCGGCGATCGCGCTGCACAACAGCGAGACGCTCCACCGCGCGTTCGGTGACCGATTCCACGTGTCGCCCAACCTTCAGAAGATGGTGGAGCTGGGCAAGCGCGGCTACTACACCCAGGTGGGCGGCAGGTTCGTCGTCGATCCCGAGATCGAGGCAGCCCACATCACGCCCGACCACCCGGTCGAGCTCGACGTGGCGGAGGTCCGTGAGCGAGTGCTCTCCGTCCTCGCCGAGGAGGTCGCCCTCATGCTCAAGGAGGGCGTGGCACAGGCGCCGATGGACATCGACCTCGCGCTGATCACCGGCGCCGGCTTCCAGTTCTGGAACGGCGGCCTCACCCCCCTCCTTGACCGTGAGGGGATCTCCGAGAAGGTCGTCGGGCAGCGCTTCCTGCCGCCTGGCGCGGCAAGCGTTCCTGCCTGATTGAAGCGTTGGTGAGCGGGCGGCATACCTGATCTGCAGGTATGCCGTCCGCTCACTTTCCCGAGGCCTGCTGAGTTGCTTTATCTCATATCTGACATACGCTATTCGGCATGACTGAGTCCAGCTACCTCACCCGGATCGGCACCCTCATCAGGGATGCCCGGCGCCATCAGGGCCTGACCCAGAACGAGCTCGCCGACAAGCTCGGCACCAGCCAGAGCGCCGTCGCCCGCATCGAACAAGGCCGCCAGAACCTCAGCCTTGAGATGCTCGCTCGCGTCGGTGAAACCCTCGGCAGCGAGTTCGTCTCCCTCGGCCACAGCGGCCCCCAGCACCTGCGGATCGTCGGCGGCGCCAAGCTGTCCGGCTCGATCCCGGTCAAGACCTCCAAGAATGCAGCCGTGGGCCTGCTCTGCGCCGCCCTGCTCAACAAGGGCCGCACGACGCTGCGCAACCTCGCCCGCATCGAGGAGGTCAACCGGATCATCGAGGTCCTCACCTCGATGGGCGTCAAGGTGCGTTGGCTCCCTGACAGCAGCGACCTCGAGATCATCCCGCCGGCGACCCTCGACCTCGACTCCATCGACATTGCGGCCGCGCGCCGCACCCGCACCGTGATCATGTTCCTCGGACCGCTGCTCCACCAGTTCGACGCGTTCTCCCTGCCTTACGCCGGCGGTTGTGACCTCGGCACGCGCACCGTCGAGCCGCACCTCACCACGCTGAAGTCGTTCGGTCTCGATGTCGCGGCGACGCATGGCTTCTATGAGGCCAAGGTCGACAAGAACACGCGTCCCGAGAAGGCCATCATCCTCACCGAGCGTGGCGACACGGTCACCGAGAACGTCCTCTTCGCCGCTGCCCTGCACCCGGGCACGACCGTCATCCGCAACGCGTCCTCGAACTACATGGTTCAGGACGTCTGCTTCTTCCTCGAGCGTCTTGGCGTCAAGATCGAGGGCATCGGCACGACGACGCTCACGGTCACTGGCTGCGAGTCCATCGACGTCGACGTCGACTACTCCCCCAGCGAGGACCCGATCGAGGCCATGAGCCTCATCGCCGCCGCCGTCGTCACGGAGTCGTCGATCACCATCGAGCGCGCACCGATCGAGTTCCTCGAGATCGAGCTCGCGACGCTGGACGGCATGGGGCTGCAGTACGAGATCTCGCAGGAGTACCTCGCCAAGAACGGCCACACGCGCCTCGCCGACATCACCATCCTGCCGAGCAAGCTGACGGCGCCGATCGACAAGATCGCGCCGATGCCGTTCCCGGGCCTCAACATCGACAACCTGCCGTTCTTCGCGCTCATTGCTGCGTGCGCCGAGGGCACGACGATGATCCACGACTGGGTCTACGAGAACCGCGCCATCTATCTCACCGAGCTCACCAAGGTCGGCGCCCAGGTGCAGCTCCTCGACCCGCACCGCGTCATGATCACCGGCCGCACAGCCAAGTGGCGTCCGGCCGAGGTCATGTGCCCGCCGGCGCTGCGCCCCGGCGTCGTCGTGCTCCTCGCGATGCTCGCGGCCAACGGCACCTCGGTCCTGCGCAACGTCTATGTCATCAATCGTGGCTACGAGGACCTCGCTGAGCGCCTCAACGCTCTCGGCGCCACCATCGAGATCTTCCGCGACATCTGACCTTGATGTCTGAAACCCAGGTGTTTGACTGGAGCAACCTGCGCCGCTGGCCCGACGTCGAGGCATCCAACCTCCAGGCGTGGGACGCCAGTGATCGGCTGATCCTCGACGAGGCCGGTGCGCTGGCCGACGTCGGTGAGGTCGTCGTCATCGGCGACCGTCACGGAGCCCTGACTCTCGGGGCGCTCGAAGCCGGGGCCGCTCGGGTGCGTGTGCACCAGGACGGCATCCTGGGCCAGCGTGCCCTTGAGGCGAACGCCACCCGCCGCGGCGTTGACGGGTTCGAGCACCATCCGCTCGACGCGACACTGGTCGAGGGTGCTCGGCTCGTATTGCTGCAGCTCCCCCGTTCGCTCGACGAGCTCGACGAGATCGCCCAGCTCGTCGCGGCCCACGCCCACGCCGAGGTGCGTGTGATCGCCGGTGGCCGGGTCAAGCACATGTCGCGGTCGATGAACGATGTCCTGGCTCAGTCGTTCGGCCAGGTGCAGGCCAGCCTGGCCAAACAGAAGTCGCGCGCCCTGCACGCCTCCGAGCCGCGCGAGGGTGTCACCTCGACCTGGCCCCGCCAGCAACGCCACGAGGACGCCGGACTCACGATCAGCGCGCATGGCGGTGTCTTCGCGGGCACGGGCATCGACATCGGCACCCGGCTCCTGCTCGACCACATCCCTGAGATGCGTCAGGCCGAGCGGGCCATCGACCTCGCCAGCGGCAGCGGGGTTGTCGCTGCCGCCCTCGCCCTCGCCCGCCCCGATCTGCAGATCCTCGCCACCGACCAGTCGGCTGCCTCAGTCGCGTCGACCCGTGCGACGGCCCTCGCGAATGGCGTGAGCGACCGCGTCGAGATCGTTCGCGCCGACGGACTCGAGACCGTCGACACCGCGTCGGCCCAACTCATCGTCCTCAACCCGCCGTTCCACGTCGGTGCGGCGGTGCACACCGGTCTGGCCGAGCGACTCTTCGCCGACGCTGCGCGCGCTCTCGAGCCCGGCGGTGAGCTCTGGGTCGTCTGGAACACCCCGCTGAACTATCGGCCGATCCTCGACAAGCTGATCGGCTCCACCAAACAGGTCCTGCGCACCAACAAGTTCACCGTCACCTCGTCGCGCAAGCGCACCTGAGGTCAGTGGGCGGTCCAGCCGCCGTCCATCGTGAATGACGATCCGGTGATGGAGTCCGAGGACGGTCCGCACAGGAACCCGATGAGGTCGGCGACCTCGGCCGGCTCGATGAGCCGTTTCACGGCCACCGGAGTCAGCATGACTTCCTCCAGGACTTCGGACTCGGGTATGCCGTGTGCCTGCGCCTGTGCGCTGATCTGCCTCTCCACCAACGGAGTTCGCACATAGGCCGGGTTGATGCAGTTGCTCGTGACGCCCTTGTCGCCGGCCTCGAGGGCCACGACCTTGCTCAGTCCTTCGAGGCCGTGCTTGGCCGACACGTAGGCGGACTTGAAGGCACTGGCCCGCAACCCGTGCACGGACGAGACGTTGACGACGCGACCCCAGCCGGCGGCATACATGTGGGGAAGGCAGGCACGCACGAGCCGGAACGGCGAGAGCAGCATGATCCGGTGGATCCGTTCGAATTCGTCGACGGGGAACTCGTGGACGGGTGCGACGTGCTGGATGCCTGCGTTGTTGACGAGGACGTCGATGTCGGACGGCAGACCGCCGTGCGCATCGAGGTCCGAGAGGTCAACGACCCACGGGGTGACGCGCTCGGCACCGACGCGTGCGACGAGCTTGTCGAGGGCGTCTCCATCGATGTCGACTGCGTGCACCCGCGCGCCCGCGGACGCGAGGCGCTCGACGACGGCAGCACCGATCCCGCTTGCCGCACCAGTGACCAGCGCGGTGCGGCCGTCAAGCATCACGCTTCCCCTGTGCCGCAGTTGCCGCGCGCCCGCGGATCCGTGCGACGAGATCGGCCACGGTGCCCCAGATGCCCTTGCGGAAGAGCAGGACGATGAGGACGAAGATCGTGCCGGTGATGATGCCGATGCCGTTGAACCCCGACGACGCCAGGTAGTCCTCGAGGAGGACCACGACGGCCGCCCCGAGTGGGCCTCCCCACAGGGTGCCGATGCCACCGAGGACCGTGATGAGCACGACCTTGCCGGAGGTCTGCCAGATGAGCTCCTGCAGCGACGCGAACCCGTGGCTCACCGAGAACACTCCCCCGGCCAACCCGGCGATGCCGGCGGAGATGACGAACACCATGATCTTGTAGCGCTCGACGTCGTAGCCCAGCGCCCGCGCGCGGGCCGGGTTGTCACGAATCGCGAGGAGCACTCGACCGAATGGCGACGACACGGTGCGCCAGGCGATGAACGCCCCGAGCAGGATGAGCGGCAGTGCGGCGTAGTAGAAGTAGAACGGTTCGTTCTCGATCAACTCGACCCCGAAGAACGACTTCGGGATGCCCTGCAGACCATTCTCGCCGCCGGTGAGGTCGCGCGCCTGGTTGGCGATGAAGAAGATCATCTGGGCGAACGCCAGAGTCACCATGGCGAAGTAGATCCCGGTGCGGCGCACCGCCAGGTAGCCGGTCGGCACAGCGAGGAGCATTGCCACCACTGCTCCGCCGAGGATGGCGACATGGAACGGCAGACCCGAGCGAGTGGCGATGATCCCGGTGACGTAGGCCGAGGTGCCCCAGAACATCGCGTGACCGAAGCTCAGCAACCCGGTGAAGCCGAGCAGCAGGTCGATGGAGATGGCGAACAGACCCCACGCCATGATGTCCATCGCCACGGGCGGATAGATCAGCCACGGCAGGGCGAGCACTGCGAGCAGTGCGATGACCAGCGCGCCAGCCCGCACGAACGGGTTCAGCTTGCGATCAGGTGCGGCCGACGCGGCGGTCTCGACCCGCGTCGTCTCGGTGAGCTGGGCACTCATGAGGCCTCCTCGCGGCCGAAGAGTCCCGCCGGGCGGACGAGGACGACCGCTGCCATGAGGACGAAGATGAGAACTTGCGCATAGGACGGTGCGTAGGCCTGGCCGTACGCCTCCACGAGCCCGACGAGGAACCCGGCGATGACTGCGCCAAGGATCGAGCCGAGCCCGCCGATGACGACGACGGCAAACAGGATGATGATGAAGTTGCTGCCCATGTCAGCGGTGATCGCCCGGAACGGTGCAGCGAGCACTCCGGCCACACCCGCCAACGCGATCCCGAAACCGAACACCGGTGTCACCCAACGGCCCACGTTGATGCCCAGGGCGCGGGTGCGTTCGGCGTCCTCCGTCGAGGCGCGCACGATCATGCCGATGCGCGTCTTGGTGAGGAGCAGCCACACGGCGACGCAGAGCGCCACCGAGAAGAAGGCCGCGAACAGCTGGTAGCTCGACAGGCTCAAACCGCCCACGGTCACCCGTCCCTCGAGTCCCGCCGGCAGCTCGTAGGGCAACCCGGAGACGCCGTACTTGCGTTTGACCAGGTCGACGATGAGCAACGTCAGACCGAAGGTGAGGAGGAAGTTGTAGAGCGGATCGAGCTTGAGCAGCCACCTCACGAGGAGCCGCTCGACGAGGACGCCGAACAGGAACAACAGGATCGGGACGATGACGAGAGCACCCCAGAACGGGATGTCCGCGACGTCGAGGAGCACGGCCGACCCAACGGCGCCGAGCATGTACATGGCGCCGTGGCTGAAGTTGACCACCCCCATGACACCGAAGATGACCGCCAGCCCCAGGGCGGCGAGGGCATAGAAGCCGCCCGTCGCCAGGCCCTGGAGCGTGTACTGGATGAATGCACTCATCGGGTTCTCAACAAACCCTTCGTCACATCGAGCAGCCGGACTCGGCTACCGGCTTGAAGGCGTCGGCCGCGGGAATGGTGGCGACGATCTTCTCGTAGTCCCACTCCTCCTTGACCTCGGCGGCGGGCTTGACCTCGGCGAGGTAGGCGTCGTGGATGACGCGGTGGTCCGCGGCACGAACCTCACCGTTGCGCAGGAAGAAGTCGTTGATCTTCTTGCCCTCGAGCTTGGCGACGACGTCGTCACCCTTGTCGCTGCCCGCCTCCTGGACGGCCTCGAGGTAGTTGTAGGCGGCGGAGTAGTTCGCGGCGTGCGCGAACGATGGGCGCGTCTTGGTCCTCTCCTGGAACTTGTCGGCCCACTTGCGGTTCTGCTCGTCGAAGTTCCAGTACCAGGCCTCGGTGAAGGTCACGCCCTTGAACTGCTCGGCGCCCAGGCTGTGGATGTCGGTGATGAACATCAGGCCGACGGCCAGCTTGATCTGGTCGCTGATGCCCGCCTGGTTGTACTGCTTGACGAAGTTGATGAGGTCACCACCGGCGTGCATCGTGCCGATGACATCGGGCTTGTCGGCCGCAGCCTTGGTGATGTAGGTCGCGAAGTTGTCGTTGGGGAACGGCGTCGGGACCTTCTGGCCGATCGCACCGCCGGCCGTCGTGATCTGGCCCTCGAACGACTTGGTCATGTCCTGACCGAACGCGTAGTCGGGGTAGACGACGTTCCACTTCTTGCCGCCGTCCTTGGTGAGCGTGCCACCCGTGCCCTTGGCGAGCATGTAGGTGTCGTAGGCCCAGTGGAACGTGTACTTGTTGCACTGCGCCCCCGTGAGGGCGGTCGTGCCGGCGCCGATGTTGATGTAGACCTTCTTCTTCGCCTTGGCCTGCGTCGCAACCGCCAGGGCTGCGGACGAGGTCGGGACGTCGAGGATGATGTCGGCCTTCTGCCGGTCGTAGAGCTCCTGCGCCTTGGTGTTGGCGATGTCGGGCTTGTTCTGGTGGTCGGCCGTGACCACCTCGATGTTCTTGCTCACTGCATCGTCCTTGTGCGCGGCCTTCCAGTCCTCGACGGCCATCTTCACGGCCTCGACCGAGTTGGGTCCGGAGAGGTCCTTGTAGACGCCGGACTGGTCGTTCAGCACGGCGAGGACGATCTTGTCGTCACTGATCTTGCCGCCGTCGGACGACGGGCCGCCGCCCGCGCTGCCGCACGCGGTCAGCACTAGGCCTGAACTGGCCACCATGGCCGCAAGGCTGATCATCTTGGTGTTTCGCATGTTCCCCTCCTGGGGTGTGTATGCCGTGCCCGGCGGTGAAGTTTCTTTGGTGCAGTTCTGGTGTGGCTGGGTGTTCAGGGAGTGGCTGGGTCAATCCGGGAGTGGCCAGGGATCTGGTCACATGCCGAGGTGTTCGAGCAGTTCCGTTGTGCGGGACTGGAATTGGGAGTTGTCGAGACTCTCGACGACCTCGCCCAGGGCGAGGAGGTTGTGGCGGTCGGCCACGGTCGACGCGAACTTCACGTTCTGCTCGACGAGGAGCACGGCGACACCCTGGGCCTTGATGTCGCGGATGATCTGACCGATCTGGTTGACGATGACCGGCGCCAGTCCCTCACTTGGCTCATCGAGGAGCAGGAGTCGCGACCCTGCTCTCAGGGGCCGAGCCATGGCGAGCATCTGCTGCTCACCGCCAGAGAGCTTGGTCCCCGGGAAGTCGCGGCGTTCGCGAAGGACCGGGAACTGGTCGTAGATCTTGTCCAGGCTCCACGCTGCGGCCTTGTCGACAACTGGCGGGAGACTGAGGTTCTCGGCGACGGTGAGGGTGGCATAGATCCCGCGGTCATCGGGCACCCACCCGAGTCCGAGGCGGGCCCGCTTGTCGGCGGAGCGACCGTCCAGGGCCGTTCCGGCGAAGGTGATCGAACCGCGAACTCCCTTGTGCAGACCCATGATCGAGCGAAGCAGTGTCGTCTTGCCGGCACCATTGCGACCGACGAGCGTCACGACCTCTCCGGCCGCGACGTCAATGGAGACGTCGCGCAGGACCTGCGCCTCGCCATAGAACGCCGACAGCTTGTAGACCGAGAGCAACGCGTCACTCATGGGTGTCTCCCGACTCTCCGAGGTATGCCGTGATGACCTTGTCGTCGCGCCGCACCTCGTCGTAGGTCCCCTCTGCGAGCACCTCGCCCGATTGCAGGACGGTGACCCGGTCGGCGAGCGACCCGACGACGTGCATGTTGTGGTCGACGAAGACGACCGTGCGTCCGTCCGACACCTTCTTGACGAGGGCGATGGTCCGGTCGACATCCTCGAGCCCCATTCCCGCGGTGGGCTCGTCGAGCAGGAGCAGTGAGGGGTCGAGCGCGAGGGCCAGGGCGATCTCGAGGGCCCGCTTCTGGCCGTAGGCGAGGGAACCGGCCCTCTGCCCGCTTCGGTCCGCGAGCCCGACCTCGGAGAGCAATTCCATCGAGCGATCCCGAAAGGCGCCGAGTCGTTTGCGCGAGGTCCAGAAGCGGTAGCCGATCCCGGTCGGTGAGGCGAGGGCGAGCTCAAGGTGCTCGAGCAAAGTCATCTGCTCGAACAGGCTCGTGATCTGGAAGGACCGAGCAACACCGAGGTGGGCGATCTGCTCCGGCTGCTTCCCGGCGATGTCGTCACCGCGCAGGAGGATCTGCCCGGACGTTGGCGTGAGGAAGCCGGTGAGCAGGTTGAAGAGGGTGGTCTTGCCGGCCCCGTTGGGTCCCACGAGTGCGTGGATCGTGCCGTCCGCGACGTCGAGGTTCACGCCATTGACAGCAGTGAACCCGCGGAAGTCCTTCGTCAGGTCGACGGTCCGCAGGATCGTGGTCGACACCCCCGATGGGGACACCGGGTTTGTCGTCGATGGGCTCGCGCTCACCAGCACCTCCTTGTGCTCCGCGCTGCAGGACATCTGCAAGCGGTGAGGCCCCACCATAGGGCGGGCCGCAGATACCTCACATGGCGCGAGGCACCATGGTCCGATCCGTCTCATGGCGTCACGACCCATACATCGGTCGTTCGGTGCGCCTAGGATCGGCTCATGCACGATGACGTGGATGTGGGCACCCGCCTGCTCGAGATGCTCGCCTCAGGGGCGTCCGCCGGGGACCTTGCCTCCCTCGACGTCGACCCCCATGCCCGCGACCTCGCCATCCGGATCAGTGGCGCCTTCGACGTGCAGCGCCGCCGAGAGCAGCAACTGGCCGCCCTCGTCGACACCGCTGGCGAGCTGGCCTCGATGAGTGACCCGTCCGTCGTCCTCGACGCCATCGTCCGCCGGGCCCGCACTCTCATGGGCACGGACGTCGCCTACCTCACCCTGTTTGACCACGAGCGTGGCGACACCTTCATGCGCGCCACGGCAGGGTCAGTCTCTGCGCAGTTCCAGGTCGTGCGGCTGGCATTCGGTGCGGGCCTCGGTGGCTTGGTTGCCCAGTCGCACAAGCCCTACTGGACCGCTGACTACTTCGCCGACGCCCGTTTCCGGCACACCCACTCCATCGATGGCGCCGTGGGCGACGAGGGCCTCGTCGCCATCTGTGGCACGCCACTCATCGTCAAGGACGAGTTCGTCGGAGTCCTCTTCGCGTCCAACCGGACCCCGCGCCCATTCACCCACGACGAGGTCGCCCTCCTCGGCTCCCTCGCAGCCCTCGCGGCCGTGACGATCGTCCAGGTGCGGGCCGTCGAGGAGTCGTCGCGCACTCTGGCCGCCCTGTCCAACGCCACCGAACGAGTGAGCCACTACGCCGCCGGCATCGAACGCGCCGCAGCAGCACACGACCGGTTCGCCGAGATCGTCCTCGAGGGTGGTGGGGTCGATGACCTCACCGAAGCACTGGCGCAGCTTCTTGGGGGCTGGGCGCTCCTCCTCGACCTCGATGGAGCCGCCCGCAGCAGCGCGGGAGAGGCCCGACCGACCGGCGAGGCGCTGCGCGATCTTGCCGCCCAAGTCGCGGGTGGCGTCGAGGGTGGCCGCCTGTCCAGGCTCGGTGACTTCTGGGCCATCGGCATCGCTGCAGCGGGCGAACCCCTCGGCACCCTCGTCATCGGCGAGGTCTCCTCGATGGACGACTCCGACGAGCGCACGGTTGAGCGAGCAGCCGTCGTCACGGCGCTCGTCCTCCTCGGGGAGCGCAACCGGGCAGAGACTCGGCAGCAGCAGCGCACCGACCTTGTCTCGGGGCTCGTGAGCGGGCATGTCGACCTCGGGACCCTCCTTCCTGCCACGCGTTCACTGGGCCTCGACCTGCGCGAACCTGCCTGCCTGCTCGCGGTCCTCGGAACCCAGACGACCACCGCTCGATCACTCGTCCTCGCCGTCAACGCCGCACTGGGTGGCACCGGCCTCGTGGGCGAGGTCGAAGGACATGTCGTCGCGCTGGTGCCCGGGGGCGAACCCGGCTCTGCCGCAGCCGATCTGGCGCAGCGACTGTCACGCAGCCACGTCGTCACCGTGGGTGCAGCGGGCCCCGTGAGCGAGGTCGCAGGAACGCTCGGTGTCGATCTCGCGGCGGCTCACACCGAGGCCATCCGCACAGCCGAGGCGCTCGTTGCGCTCGGACGTCGTGGGGATGGGGCCGCGGCCGCAGATCTGGGTTTCGCCGGCCTGATCGTGGGCACCCAGCCGGAAGTCACGGCATACGTCCATTCCGTCCTCGGACCGTTGCACGACTATGACTCCTCGCGGGGCACCGACCTCGTCGGGACGCTCGAGGCCTACTTCCTGGCAGGGGCCAGCCCACGGCATGCGGCCACGAAGCTGCACGTCCACACCAACACGGTCGCCCAGCGGCTGGAGCGGATCACCCGGCTCGTGGGTGACGGGTGGCAGTCCCCCGAGCGGGCACTCGAGCTGCAGCTCGCACTGCGGCTGCGCCACCTCGTGTCCGCCACCACCCACTGAGACTGCGCCTCACCCCCGATCACCTGCGAGGCTGTGCGCGTGCTCACCCCCAACGATGTCGCCAAGTGCGAGCAGTGGTTCGACAGCCACGGACTTCCCTACTTCGTCGAGGCCGGTCACGCATCGATCAGGCGCGCCTTTGCCCCGAGGGTGATCGCCCTGTGGGGTGCCATCGCGCTCGTCCTTGGCGCAGGAGGCGGCGCACTGGCCAGGGCCGCGGACGCGTCCTGGCCGGATGCGGTCTCGGTGGCCCTCGGTGCTGCGGCGGTCGTGCTCCTACTGCGTTGCGGACGGGTGCTCCGCGTCCCCCTCATCGGGCGATGGGCGCTCGCGCACGCCTGGGAGGGACGATCGCTCCTCGTCCCGCTGGCGACCCGCGCACTGCCCTTCCTCCTGTTGTTCATCACCTTCCTCTTCATCAACACGGAGGTCTGGCAGGTCGCCTCGTCGCTGAGCCGCCGACTCCTGTGGTCGAGCGTCGCGGTGTTCGTGGTCCTGGCGGTGGGGTTCCTGGCACCGTCGTTCGACAAGGAGATCAGCCGGCTGGGAGCGGAGGTCGAGGGCGACCGTCTGGCTGAGTCGTGTGTCGGGACGCCCGTCGCCTCGGCCGCCCGTGAGATCCTCGCCGAACCGCACCTGGCACGTGAGGTCGCCGGCATCCGGCTGCGCGGGCTCCAGCGCAACAACTTGCTCCTCATGCTCTTCATCACCCAGGCCATCCAAGTGGCGATCCTGGCCCTCATCGTCTTCACGTTCTTCGTCGTGTTCGGCTCGATCGCGATCCGGCCCGACGTGATCGAGTCGTGGGTCGGACACCCCCCGACCTACGAGACCGGGGGCCTCCACCTTGTGAGCAACGAACTCTTCTCGGTGGCCGTGTTCCTGTCGGGGTTCGCTGGCCTCTACTTCACGGTGCAGGCGGTCATCGACCAGAATTATCGCCGCGAGTTCTTCTCCCAGATCGAGGACGACCTGCAGCGCGCGATTGGCGTTCGCAAGGTCTATGTCGCCCTGCGCGCCCATCTGGCCGAACGCCCCTGAGACCGCTCAGGCGGCCCAGTAGTGACCCTCGTGGGCATCCTCAAGCCACACGTCGAACTCTTCTGCGAAACGTTCCTGCTCCCCGTCGAGCTCGATGAGCGGAGGGTCTGCATCTGGGATTTCGCCCAGCCACCCTTCGCCAAGAATCGGCGGAGCTGTGGAGTCATGGACACGCCCGGTCGGTGTCGTGATGCGTATGCCGTGCGCTCCAGTGCCGTCGAGCCCGGTGGACTGCACTGCGAAATGCCACCCAGCCTGTTCCTTCACCAGATTGTGTCGTTGGCACTCACCGCCGCCGTTGGCGGCCGAGGTCTTGCCGCCTTCATGGACAGGCGTTACATGGTCGGTCTGCACGGCCGGTGCGTCGCACCACGGGACACGGCAGGTCGGGTCACGCAGTTCGAGGAAGCGGCGGAGTCCACCGAGGAAGCGGCGGCGCTGGGAGTCGAGGGCGACGAGGTCGCGTCCGGTGGGGTCCGTGAACAGGCGCCGCAGCCAGAGACCACTTGGTGGGTCACTGTTGTCGGCGTGGTCGAGAAGGTCCGCCACGTGCGCACGTGCTTCGGCGCCGGGGATGGGCCCCCAGCCGGGAATGACGGCAACATCATCAGACGGCGCCCGACCACCGAACGCTGCCTGCAGGAGCACCTTGTCGGTCATGACGAGGTTGACCTCGACCGGTTGCGGTTGCCCCTTCGCGCGACCACTGAGGAGTTCGAGGGCGCGGTCGGCGAGCCAGGCGCCCTTGCCGCGGGTGTCAGCACGCGCGGCTGCTGCCACGGCTTCCCACTCATCGGCGGGCAGGTCGGGGTCGATAATGTTGCGGCGCCCCTCCTCTGCGGTCAATGCAACGTGGGCCCCGATGACGTCTTTCATCGGCCCGAGGACTGACAACCAGGCCATGCCGTCCGCGGCCGCACGCACCGACATCCGACGGGACGCGACCGCGCGCCTGTTCCGCTCGGCCAAGGACTCCGCATCAAGAGCGGCACCTGCACGTCGCGCGGCCCCAGCCAGCGCCTTGTCGCCCAGTGCACCCATGGTCTTGGCGAGACGCCTATCGACTTCGGCACGGTGCTCAACGCTCAGGCATGCTGTCTCTCGCACCATGATCAGGGCGCGACGTTCGCTGATCTCCCCACGCTCCAAGGCGCCCATCGTCAGTGGCATCTCGTCCACGAGAGCCTTTGCGACACCCACGTGCTGGTCCGCCAGGGTCGGAGAACAACGCCGCGCCAACGCCAGGTCGGCGCGCACACTGCGCGAATCCTCACCCAACGCTTCCCGATCCACCACCGCGGCCGCAGTCAGTCGAGCCTGTGCCGCAGCGGCCGCACCCTTGAGCGACTCCAAGGCCGCGACGGCTGCAATCCGGCCGGCTTGGGTGAGTCCCTCGGGTTGAACCTGGGCCAGAGACGACACGACAGAGAGGACCTCAACGTCAGGTCCTCTGCTCATCGTCGGCGCTTCCCTCATGCCACTCATCGTACACCCGTTCTATGACAGTCTCGAGACTTCTCCACAACCAATACCGTTGCAGCACAGCACTTTTGCGTCGAGGCATGGTGTTGAACCCATGGGGCAGGAGACGTGCATCTCCAACATATTCCTCAGCACCGACACAAACGGGTCGGCCCAGGACTGCGAGCGTTCCCAGCAGGTCGACATTGGGCATAGCGCTGCCGATCACGGACGACCCTCGATTCAACTCGTCGATGCCAACTGACGGTCGATCACGTCAGCCAGTGCTCGAACCGGTGCCAGGTCGAGGATGATCGAGTAGTGGTTCGTGTCAGGGACGGCTGTCACTCGCAGGCCCGGCGGAAGGTTCAGGGCCTGCAACCGGCCCTCGTCATAGAGCCCTTGCGGTTCGTCGAGAAGACCGCGCTGCGCCCACAGCAGCTCGACGTCGACGTCCGCCTCCACCGCGCAACGGGCGGCGCCCAACGTCGTGTGGTCGGCCAGCACGTCCCGCCCGTCGGCACGCACGGCATCGAGGATGCAGCTCGACCGCCACCCCTGCGCCGTCTCGATCAGGTCGTGCTCGAGATATCGACGCAGCCAGAGACCCCCCGGTCCCGCGAGCAGCGGCCCGACAGAAGGGTGCCGACGCCAGAACGCGAGGTGGTCCTCGGGCGAGTCGAACACCATCGAGAGCCGGGTCATCGCCGGTCCGAGGACACTCGACAACGCGTCGTCAACGGTCATTGTCACGGGCGCTGGAAACCCAAGACCACCATCGACGAGAACGACCGACCGGAAACGCTCCGGTTCCGCGGCCGCAGCCACGGCCGCAACGAAGGCGCCCATTGAGTGGCCCACGAGGATCGGCCGACCGCCGAAGGCCGACGCGATGGCGAGGACATCGTCGGCGTGGACACCGATCCCATAGGGACCGGGAACGTCACGGCTGGCCGCTCGGCCACGCAGATCGGGGGCAAGCAGTCGAACAGCACCAGCACCATGCCGACGCACGAGCTCGTCGGCGAGCACCTGCCAGGCAAGCCCGTTGGCGGTGATGCCGTGAAGTGCCAGGACGACCGGCACGTCAGGCGAGGTCGCACCAGGGATGAGGTCGTGGACGGCCAGCGTGCCGGACGTGACCTCCACGGTGAACGCCGGGATCACCCGCACTTGGCTCCCCTTCACACGACGGGTCGCCGGATGCCACCCCATGCGTTCGACCGTATGCCGGTCACGAAGGATCGAGCATGGGTTCCGGCACCACAGAGCCCGTGTGCTTGTGGTGTCAGCGGAGGGCGTCGAGGAGTCGGATCGAGATGGCATCGGGGGTGAGGCCGATGCGGTCGAGGATCTGCCCACGCGACCCGTGGTCGAGGAACTCCCGCGGCAACCCGAAGAGATCCACGGGGGTGTCGATCCCGCTGTCGCGCAACGCAACCAAGACATGGGAGCCCACGCCGCCGGACACCGAGTTGTCCTCGAGGACAGCGATGCGACGGGCCGACGCAGCAAGGCCACCCACGACCGGGTTGACCGGCAGTGCCCACACCGGGTCGATGACGCGCACGCGCAGTCCCTCGGCCGAGAGCTTGTCAGCGACCGTGAGGGCGGTCGCGACCATCGACCCGATGCCGACGAGGAGCAGGTCGACCTCCTCGGCTGTGCCGTCGGGCTCAACCAACACGTCAACCCCGTCGACGGTCCGCACAGCCTCGATCGGGTCAGCAACCGAACCCTTGGGGAAGCGGATGACCGAGGGCGCATCCTCGATGTCGACAGCAGCGCGCAACGCCAACGGGATCTGGAAGCCGTCACGCGGAGCGGCCAGGTGCAGCCCGGGGACGATACCCACGAGGGACATGTCCCACATGCCGTGGTGAGAAGCGCCATCGGGCCCGGTGATGCCGGAGCGGTCGAGCACGAACGTCACGCCGGCCTTGTGCAGCGCGCAATCCATCAACAGCTGGTCGAAGGCGCGGTTCAGGAAAGTCGCATAGATCGCGACAACCGGATGCAGGCCGGCATACGCAAGACCTGCAGCCATTGTCGTGGCGTGCTGCTCGGCGATGCCGACGTCGAAGGTGCGGTCGGGGAAGCGCTTGGAGAACGCGTCGAGCCCGACCGGGATCATCATGGCCGCGGTGATCGCGACGACGTCCTCGCGCTCATCCCCCAGCTCGACCAGGGCATCACTGAACTCGTCGGTCCAGCTGCGCCCCGAGATCTCGAGCGGCAGGCCGGTCTCGGGGTTGATGACACCGACGGCGTGGAACTGGTCGCTCTCGTCGTTGACGGCGTGCTCGTAGCCCTTGCCCTTCTGGGTGATGACGTGAACGAGCACCGGTCCACCGAACGCCTTCGCCCGGCGGAGCGCCTGCTCGAGCGCGGCCTCGTCGTGACCGTCGATGGGGCCGACGTATTTGAGGCCGAGGTCCTCGAAGAGCCCCTGCGGCGCGACGATGTCCTTGATGCCCTTCTTCACACCGTGGAGCGTCTCGTACATCGCTCCCCCGACAACGGGCGTGCGATGCAGCGCCGACTTGCCCCAGTCGAGGAACCGCTCATAGCCGCGCGTGGTGCGCAGGGTCGCGAGGTGGTCGGCGAGCCCGCCGCGAGTGGGTGCGTAGGAGCGCTCGTTGTCGTTGACGACGATGACGAGCGGCAGGTCGGACTCGGCAGCGATGTTGTTGATGGCCTCCCAGGCCATACCGCCAGTGAGTGCGCCGTCACCGATCACGGCGACGGTATGCCGGTCGCGCTCGCCTGCGATGACACGGCCAGCTGCGATGCCGTGGGCCCACGACAGCGAACTCGACGCGTGGGAGCTCTCGACGACGTCGTGCTCGGACTCGGCCCGACTCGGATAACCCGACAGCCCGCCCTGCTTGCGCAGCGACGAGAAGTCGTGGCGGCCGGTGAGGAGCTTGTGGACGTAGGACTGGTGACCGGTGTCGAAGACGACGGCGTCGTGGGGACTGTCGAAGACCCGGTGGATCGCGATCGTCAACTCGACGACGCCGAGGTTGGGTCCGAGATGGCCGCCGGTGCGTGAGACCTCGTCGACGAGGAACGTGCGGATCTCCTGCGCCAACGTCGCCAGCTCGGCGCGGCTCAGGGCCTTGAGGTCGTCAGGTCCCTGGATGCGCTCCAACACGCTCACGCGTTCTCCTTCTCGGTGCAGATGTCCATCCGCAAGAGTCTAGGTGCTGTCGTGCTCAACCTCCGCTCCCCCATGACGACCGCGACACCTCTCACACACAACGTTCACGGGTCCCACACCAGCCCACCTCAGAGCCGCGGGACGAAGGCATGACCCTGCATCGCCTCCAGCAGCAGCCCGGCGGCGCGACGTGCCGCGAGCAGCCGTGCACCCTCGGCCTCGAGTGCCGCGAGCGCGGCGGCGATCCCTTCGGGCTCGACGTGGTCGGTGAGATCGACCCTCAATCCCCTGTATGCCGTCCGCATGGCTCCCAGCTGCCCGTCCAGGTGGTGCGTGGTCACCCAGGCGAGGGCGATCGGATGATGGCGCCACACGGCATACATGCGGTAGTCCGAAGGGCAGTGATCGAGCAGCCAGCCGACGGCGGGCACCTGCCAGCCGGGCGCGCCGGGCGGCGGCACGCGGTCGGGCCATCCGGGTGGCCCGGGCCGCCCCGTTCCGCCCGGCGCTCCGGGGCTCGCCGCACGGCGCAGTGGCGGCCGTGCGGCGGTCTCGAACATACGTTCGATAGTAGCGCTTCTCGCACCCTGAACGGCACGGCCACATCGTGGACCATGGCCAACAACGTCATAACTGCCGCTTATGCTTTCCATCAGCATTGGCACCCCATTGAGGAACGAGGATCCATGACGAGCGTCGCCTCCGGTAGTCGCGCCCTGCGGCCGCCGCGCACCGGCCGGTCCAACGGTCAGTGGGCGGTCGACGGCCGTGAGCCGCTCAACCCCAACGAGACGTTCAAGGCGGAGGACAACGGCCTCAACGTCCGCGAGCGGATCGAGACGATCTATGCGCGCGACGGTTTCGACGCCATCCCCGGCGACGACCTCCACGGCCGGTTCCGCTGGTGGGGCCTCTACACGCAGCGCAAGCCCGGCATCGATGGTGGACGCACTGCCTCGCTCGAACCGCATGAGCTCGAGGACAAGTTCTTCATGCTCCGCGTCCGCACCGACGGTCAGGTCCTCTCCCCCGACCAGCTTCGCGTCCTGGGTGGCATCTCCACCGACTTCGCTCGCGAGAGCGCCGACATCAGCGACCGTCAGAACATTCAGTACCACTGGATCGCGATCGAGAACGTCCCCGAGATCTGGAGTCGCCTCGAGGCCGTCGGCCTGCAGACGACCGAGGCCTGCGGTGACACCCCGCGCTCGTTCCTCGGCAGTCCCGTCGCCGGCATCGCTGCCGACGAGATCATCGACCCCACCGCGCTCATCAAGGTCATCACCGATCGCTGGCTCGGTGATCCCGAGTTGTCCAACCTGCCGCGCAAGTTCAAGACGGCGATCACCGGACACCCGAGCCAGGACGTCGTCCACGAGATCAACGACATCTCCTTGGTGGGTGTCGTCCACCCCGAGCTCGGGCCCGGCTTCGACCTCTGGGTCGGTGGGGCCCTCTCGACCGCGCCCCGGCTCGCCGAACGGCTCGGCGTGTTCGTGTCCGAGGCCGACGCCCCCGACGTGTGGCATGGCGTCATCTCGATCTTCCGCGACTACGGCTACCGGCGGATGCGCACCAAGGCCCGTCTGAAGTTCCTCCTCGCTGAGTGGGGACCCGAGAAGTTCCGCCACGTCCTCGAGACCGAGTACCTCGGACGCGCCCTGCCCGACGGTCCGGCGCCCGCCCCCGCCACGGGACCCGGCGACCACATCGGCGTGCACCCACAGAAGGACGGCCGCTTCTATGTCGGCGCCGCGCCGATCGTCGGCCGAGTCAGCGGCACCATCCTCACCCGCCTCGGTGACCTCGTCGAGCGCCTTGGTGGCGACGGTGTGCGCCTCACCGCGCACCAGAAGCTCGTCGTCCTCGGCATCCCCAAGGACGGAGTCGACGAGCTCGTCGCCGGCCTCGAGGAACTCGGGCTCACCGCCACACCCAGCCCGTTCCGTCGCACGACGATGGCCTGCACCGGCATCGAGTACTGCAAGCTCGCGATCGTCGACACCAAGGACACCGCGACGGCCGTCATTGCCGAGCTCGAGCAGCGCCTAGCCGGCATCGAGCTCGACACACCGATCTCCTTGCACGTCAACGGTTGCCCGAACTCGTGCGCCCGCATCCAGACCGCCGACATCGGGCTCAAGGGCCTCATCACGACCAACGACGCGGGCGACCAGGTCCCCGGTTTCCAGGTCCACCTCGGTGGTGGGCTGGCCTCCCCCGAGCGGGACGAGGCAGGTCTGGGTCGCACGGTGCGCGGCCTCAAGGTCGCGTCAACCGATCTCGCTGACTACGTCGAACGCATCACCCGCCGCTTCCTGACGCAGCGGACCGACAGCGAGTCCTTCGCCACCTGGGCACACCGAGTCACGGACGAGGAGCTGACATGAGCACCCTGACCAGACGCAGCACCAAGCGCAGCGAAGAGGAACTGCGTGCCCTTGCTCTCCAGGGCTCACAGCTCGACGACACCGACGCCGCCGGTGTCGCACGCTGGGCCGCCGAGAACTTCCCCGGGAGCCTCGCCGTCGCCTGCAGCATGGCCGAAGGCGTTCTCCCCCACCTGATCTCACAACACTCCCCCGGCGTCGACGTCCTGTTCCTGGAGACCGGCTACCACTTCTCCGACACCCTCGGCACACGCGCCCGGGTCGCCGACGAACTGGACGTCAACGTCGTCGACGTGCTCCCCGAGCTGACCGTCGCCGAGCAGGACGCGAAGTTCGGGGCTCGCTTGTATGAGCGCGACCCGGCGTCCTGCTGCGCGATGCGCAAGGTGGAGCCGCTCGGCCGCACGCTCGCGGGCTACGAGGCCTGGGTGACCGGCGTGCGCCGCGACGAAGCGCCGACCCGGACCACGACACCCCTCGTCACGTTCGACGAGAAGCACGGGCTCGTGAAGATCAACCCCCTCGTCACGTGGTCGCTCGACGACGTCACCGACTACGCGCTCGACAACGGCGTACCCATCAATCTCCTTCTCACCGACGGTTATCCGTCGATCGGCTGCGAGCCGTGCACCATGCGCGTCGCACCCGGCGAGGACCCTCGATCCGGTCGTTGGTCCGGACTCTCAAAGACCGAATGCGGGATCCACACATGAGCGCATCCACGATCGAACAAGACACCCCGGCCGGCGTGGGGCCCACGGCGCCCGGCTCCGACACGCACGTCCTGAGTCAGCTCGATGCCCTCGAGGCCGAGGCGATCCTCATCATCCGCGAGGTCGTCGGCGAGCTCGAACGCCCCGTGCTGCTCTTCAGCGGCGGCAAGGACTCCGTCGTCATGCTGCACCTGGCGACGAAAGCCTTCTGGCCCGCACCCATTCCGTTCCCCGTGTTGCACGTCGACACGGGGCACAACTTCCCCGAGGTGCTCGCATACCGCGACGAGACGGTCGAGCGCCTCGGGCTGCGGCTCGAGGTGGCGAGCGTGCAGGACTACCTCGACGACGGACGACTGCGTGAGCGGGCCGACGGTCTGCGCAACGCCCTCCAGACCGTGCCGCTGCTGGACGCGATCAACGAGCATCGCTTCGACGGTGTCTTCGGTGGCGGACGGCGCGACGAGGAGAAGGCCCGCGCCAAGGAGCGGATCGTCTCTCTCCGTGACGAATTCGGCCAGTGGGACCCCAAGAACCAGCGGCCCGAGTTGTGGAACCTCTTCAACCCGCGGCACCGGCCGGGCGAGCACGTGCGCGCGTTCCCGATCAGCAACTGGACCGAGGTCGACGTCTGGAAGTACATCGACCGCGAGGACATTCCGCTGGCCCCGCTCTATTACGCCCACGAGCGCGAGGTCTTCAGCCGCGACGGCATGTGGCTCGCGGTCGGCCCCTACAGCCAGCCACGCGACGACGAGCCGGTCGAGACGCGCCTCGTGCGCTACCGGACCGTCGGTGACATGTCATGCACCGGCGCCGTCGAGTCACCGGCGCTCACGAACGCCGAGATCGTCGTCGAGGTGGCCGCCTCGACCTTGACCGAACGCGGTGCCACGCGCGCCGACGACCGGGTCTCCGAGGCCGCAATGGAAGACCGCAAGAAGGAGGGCTACTTCTGATGGCCACCGCGACCGCTGCCCCCACCACCGCCGTCACCTCGGCTCCGGCCACCACGGGGACCCTGCTCCGCCTCTCGACTGCTGGCTCCGTCGACGATGGCAAATCCACCCTCGTCGGCCGCCTGCTCCACGACACGAAGTCCGTCCTGTCCGACCAGCTCGCGGCCGTCGAGCGTGTCTCGCGCGACCGTGGGCTCACAGGCGCAGACCTCGCCCTCCTCACCGACGGCCTGCGCGCCGAACGCGAGCAGGGCATCACGATCGACGTGGCCTACCGCTACTTCGCGACGGCCAGGCGCTCCTTCGTGCTCGCCGACTGCCCCGGCCACGTCCAGTACACACGGAACACCGTGACCGGTAGCTCGACGGCCGACGTCGTCATCCTCCTCGTCGATGCGCGCAAGGGCGTGCTCGAGCAGACCCGCCGCCACCTCGCCGTCACCGCTCTGCTCCGCGTGCCTCACGTGATCGTGGCCGTCAACAAGATCGACCTCGTTAACTTCTCGCAGGAGGTCTACGAACGGGTCAACGCCGAGGTGCAGGCCGTCGCCCGCGAACTCGGCGTCGAGGAGGCCACCGCCATCCCGGTGAGTGCCCTCGATGGCGACAACGTGGCCAGCCGGTCGACTCGCACGCCGTGGTACGGCGGGCCGAGCCTCCTCGAGTTGCTCGAAGCGCTGCCGCCTGCGGATGACCCGGGGCACGAGGCCTTCCGACTGCCCGTCCAACTCGTCATCCGCCCGCAGGGTGCAGCGGTCGACCTGGCCCATCGCGACTACCGGGGGTATGCCGGCCAGGTCGCGTCGGGTGTCGTGCGCGTCGGTGACGAGGTCGTGGCGCTCCCGTCAGGTCGCCGCTCGACGGTCACCGGGATCGACCTGGGCGAGCGATCACTCGATGAGGCGTTCGCGCTGCAGTCGGTCACCCTGCGCCTCGCCGACGAGATCGACATCTCCCGGGGTGACGTCCTCGCCTCGGTGGTCGGCGCCCCCGAGCCCACCCAGGACATCAAGGCTGTCGTGTGCTGGCTCGGCGATGCACCCCTGCGTCCCGGCCAGCGGCTCCTGCTCAAGCACGGTTCGCGCACGGTGCAGTCCGCGGTCCGCACGATCGACGGTGTCCTTGACCTCGACGACCTGCATTCCGTCCCCTCGGACATCCTGTCGCTCAACGACATCGGCCTCGTGACCCTCCGCCTGGCGAACCCGGTGCCGGTCGAGAACTACTCGACCTCACGCCGGGGCGGGTCCTTCCTCCTCATCGATGCCCACGACGGCCGCACCGTGGCAGCGGGCATGGTCGGCTCGACGTTGCCGACCGGAGCCGATGCGCCGACCCAGCCCGAGGGTGATGAGGCATGGGAGATCTGAAGGCCGCTCTGCCGGTCGTCCTGGACCTGACCGGCCGACTCGTCGCCGTCTTCGGTGGCGGGCCGGTGACGGGGCGGCGCCTTCGGACGTTCCTGGACGAGGGAGCCCTCGTGCGGCTCGTGTCCCCCTGGATCTGCGAAGAGGTCCACGACCTCATGGTGGAGCACCCTGAGCGCGTGACCTGGCTCCAGCGCGACTACGCCGGCCCCACGGACCTCGACGAAGCCTGGCTCGTCCACACCGCCACGGGCGACCCCGACGTCGACAGCACTGTCAGCGCCGACGCCGCAGGGCGTCGCCTGTGGTGCATTGATGCGACGGACTCGCGTGGCACCGCTGCGAGCATCCCCGCCCGGACACAGGTCAGCACTCCCGACGGCACGGTCACCGTGGCCGTCCACGCCGGGGGCGACCCCGTCCTCTCGACGACTGTGCGCGACGGAATCGACCTGGCGTTGCGCAGCGGAGGCCTCGACCTCCGTCGTCACCGCCCGCGCACCTCCGGATGGGTCGCACTCGTGGGCGGCGGTCCCGGCGCAGACGGCCTGCTGACGGCTCGCGGCCACGAACTCCTTGCCAGCGCCGACGTCGTCGTCGTCGACCGCCTCGCTCCGCGCGGTGTCGTGTCGCGACTCCCGGAGTCGGTGCGGATCATCGACGTGGGCAAGACCCCCGGCCACCACCCCGTCCCCCAGGACCGCATCAACGCGATCCTCGTCGAGGAGGCGGAGCGCGGCCATGGAGTCGTCCGCCTCAAGGGTGGCGACCCCTATGTCCTCGGCCGCGGAGGTGAGGAGCGCCTTGCGTGCGAGGCACACGGCATACCCGTGGAGGTCGTTCCGGGCGTGACGAGCGCGGTTTCCGTGCCCGCCGCAGCCGGCATCCCCCTCACCCACCGCGGCGTCGCCAAGGCGTTCACCGTGGTCTCGGGTCACGAGCAGATCCCGACGCTCCCACCCGGCTCGGACCACACGCTCGTGCTGCTCATGGGTGTCTCCACGCTCCGTGACAGCGCGAACTCCCTTGTGGCAGAGGGTCGCTCATCAGATTGCCCTGTGGCCATCATCGAACGTGGCTTCCTCCCAACCCAGCGGGTGACGATCGGCACGCTGGGCGACATTGCGGACGTGGCGCTCTTCCGGGGAGTCGAGTCGCCAGCCGTCGTCGTCGTCGGCGACGTCGTCCGCCTCGCACACGACCCCCGCTGACCCTCACCCCTCCGCTCGAGCGCCGTCCTCAACCTGCCCCAGGGTGACGAGATCCACGGGGGGTGCCTGCGACTCGATAACCCATAGGTGTTGGCCTGAACACCTATGGGTTATCGGCGCTTGCGAGGACAGGTCCAGCATCGCATCGCATCGCTTCCCTTGCTGAATCGGACGCGGCGTGTCAGGTGGCGGCGCTAGTTTCTGGTCATGGACAGCGAACGCTCAGATCTGATCGAGTCCCTACGACAGCACCGCCACTTCCTGCGGTTCACCACCCAGGACGTCACCGATGACCAGGCGCGTGAGCGCACCACCGTCAGCGAATTGACCCTCGGTGGTCTCATCAAGCATGTGTCCGCCACCGAGGCCGAGTGGGCCCGGTTCATCGTCGAAGGGCCGGTCGATGGCCCCGAGATCGACTGGGACAGCGTCGACTGGAGCAACCCACCGCCCGAGGCTGCTGCGTTCATGGACTCCCACCGCATGACCGAGAGCGAGACCCTGGCCGGACTGCTCGCCGACTACGAGGAGGTTGCCGCGCGCACCGACGCCCTCATCGAGTCGCTCCCCGACCTCGGCGCCACCCAGCCGCTGCCGCCGGCGCCCTGGTTCGACGACGGCGCGGTGCGCAGCGCTCGGCGCTCGATCCTGCACATCATCGCCGAGACCGCGCAGCACTCGGGCCATGCCGACATCATCCGCGAGGCCCTCGACGGTCAGAAGACCATGGGCTGACCCACCCCACCTCAACTTTTGCTCCCCATGAGGGAAAGTGAAGGGTCCGGAGGCTTAATCCGCCTCCGGACCCTTCACTTTCCCTCCGGTGGGAGGGCTGCGGTTCGTTACTTCACGAGAGACCGCAGGACGTACTGAAGGATGCCGCCGTTGCGGTAGTAGTCCGCCTCACCGGGGGTGTCGATGCGGACAACCGCATCAAACTCGACCGGGGTGCCGCCATCGCGCACCGCGGAGACCTTGACCGTCTTGGGGGTCGTGCCGTCGTTGAGTGCGGTGATCCCCGAGATCGAGAACGTCTCGGTGCCGTCCAGACCGAGCGAGTCAGCGTTCTGACCTGCGGGGTACTGGAGCGGGATGACGCCCATGCCAATGAGGTTGGAGCGGTGGATGCGCTCATAGCTCTCGGCAATGACGGCGCGCACACCCAGAAGTGCGGTGCCCTTGGCGGCCCAGTCACGCGAGCTGCCCGAGCCGTACTCCTTGCCCGACAGGATGACGAGCGGGGTGCCCGCAGCCTGGTAGGCGGCCGACGCGTCGTAGATCGTCGACTGCTCGCCGGCCTTGGCCTCAGGCGTGTCGATGAAGGTCCGGGTGAAGCCACCCTCGACACCGTCCAGCAGGAGGTTCTTGAGGCGGATGTTGGCGAACGTGCCACGGATCATGACCTCGTGGTTGCCGCGGCGCGAGCCGTAGGAGTTGAAGTCCTTGCGCTCGATGCCGTGCTCGGCGAGGTAGACCCCGGCGGGGCTGTCGCCCTTGATCGAGCCGGCCGGGCTGATGTGGTCGGTCGTGACCGAGTCACCGAGCTTGGCGAGCACGCGCGCGCCCTCGATGTCAGTGACCGGCGTCGTCTCCAACTTCATGCCGTCGAAGTACGGAGGCTTGCGGACGTAGGTCGAGTCGGCGTCCCAGTCGAAGGTGTTGCCCTCCGGCGTGGGCAGGCTCTGCCAACGCTCGTCGCCGGCGAAGACGTCGGCGTAGTCGGTCGTGAACATCTCCTTGGTGATCGACGTGGCGATCGTGTTCTCGACGTCCTGCGGGCTCGGCCACAGATCCTTCAAATAGACGTCGTTGCCGTCCTTGTCCTTGCCAAGAGAGTCCGTGGCGAAGTCGAAGTCCATCGTCCCGGCGAGGGCGTAGGCGATGACGAGCGGCGGCGACGCGAGGTAGTTCATCTTCACATCGGGGTTGATGCGCCCCTCGAAGTTGCGGTTGCCTGACAGCACCGAGACGACGGCGAGGTCGTTGTCGTTCACGGCCTGGCTCACCTCGTCGATGATCGGGCCCGAGTTGCCGATACAGGTCGTGCAGCCGTAGCCGACGAGGTGGAACCCGAGCTTCTCGAGGTAGGGCCACATGCCGGCCTTCTCGTAGTAGTCCGAGACGACCTTGGAACCCGGTGCCATCGACGTCTTGACCCACGGGGCGACCGTGAGGCCCTTGTCGACGGCGTTCTTGGCAAGCATGGCGGCGGCCATCATCACCGAGGGGTTCGAGGTGTTGGTGCACGACGTGATCGAGGCGATCGCGACGATGCCGTGGTCGACCTCGGTCTGCTGACCGTTGATCGTGATCGCGACCTTCTTGTTCGGGCGGTCGCTGCCGTTGCCCTGGTCGGCCGGCTTGTCGCCACCGTTCTGGCCTTCGGGCGAACCCTGGGGAGTCGGGTCGCTGGCGGGGAAGGACGAGGCCACGCCATCGTCGCCCTCTTCGTGCGAGACGTAGGTCGGGAGGACCTTGCGGAAGGACTCCTTGGCGTCGGTGAGCGCGATGCGGTCCTGCGGGCGCTTGGGCCCGGCGATGGACGGGACGACCGTGGACAGGTCGAGCTCGAGACGCTCGGAGTAGCGCGCCTCGGGCTGGTCGGGCCCGGAGTGCAGCCACATGCCCTGCTCCTTGGCGTAGGCCTCGACAAGTGCGACGGACTCGTCGGACCGACCCGTGAGACGCAGGTAGTCGAGCGTGACGTCATCGATCGGGAAGATCGCGCAGGTCGAACCGAACTCGGGGCTCATGTTGCCGATGGTGGCGCGGTTGGCGAGCGGCACACCCGAAACGCCTTCGCCATAGAACTCGACGAACTTGCCGACGACGCCGTGCTTGCGCAGGGTCTCGGTGATCGTGAGGACGACGTCGGTCGCGGTGGCACCGTCCGGGATCGAGCCCGAGAGCTTGAAGCCGACGACGCGCGGGATGAGCATCGAGACGGGCTGACCGAGCATGGCCGCCTCGGCCTCGATGCCGCCGACGCCCCAGCCGAGGACGCCGAGGCCGTTGACCATCGTCGTGTGGCTGTCGGTGCCGACGCAGGTGTCGGGGTAGGCGACCGTGCGGCCATCGACCTCGCGCGTCATCACCGTGCGGGCGAGGTGCTCGATGTTGACCTGGTGGACGATGCCGGTGCCCGGGGGGACGACCTTGAAGTCGTCGAAGGCGGTCTGGCCCCAGCGCAGGAACTTGTAGCGCTCGTTGTTGCGCTCGTACTCGATCTCGACGTTGCGCTCGAAGGCGTCGGAGCGACCGAAGACGTCGATGATGACGGAGTGGTCGATGACGAGCTCCGCCGGGGCGAGCGGGTTGATCTTCTCCGGGTTGCCACCGAGCTCGGCGACGGCCTCACGCATGGTGGCGAGGTCGACGACACAGGGGACGCCGGTGAAGTCCTGCATGATCACGCGCGCCGGCGTGAACTGGATCTCGGTGTCGGGATCGGCGTTCTCATCCCAGTTGCCGATGGCGCGGATGTGGTCGGCAGTGATGTTGGCGCCGTCCTCGGTCCGCAGCAGGTTCTCGAGGAGAACCTTGAGGCTGTAGGGGAGGGTTTCGCTGCCCTCGACCGCTGCCAGCCGGTAGATGTCGTAGGCGTTGTCGCCCACCTGGAGTTCGCCGTGTGCCTTGAAGCTGTCAGTGCTCGTCACGAGCCTGCTCCTTCCGCCGCGTCATCGCGTGTGTCGGTCCACCAAATTATCTTGACGTCAAGATACTAGTCGAGAGGTGGTCCTGTCCACCTTCCCACGCCGCATGCGGTAGTGCAGACGGAGGGCGCGAGCCGGACCGACCCTCAACTCATGATCGGTCCGCAGGTCCCCCCGGTCGTCGACGAAGACGATGAACTCCTCATGAATCGGCACCTTCGCCGCCCAGGCCCCACCGCCTTGACGAGCGCCCGCCCCATGCACGAGGACGTAGGCGCCCTGACCTCCAAAGGGCCCGCGCGTCGATGTGAGGACGAGCGCACCGTCCTCCCTGACGTCGGGCCGCAGGAACACCTGGACGTTGCCGTGTTCCAACGGGAAGGTGACGTGCACGCTTGGGCGCGCGGCCCCGGGAAGGGCGCGGACGGCATACGCGCCGCTGAAGAGGAACTGGCCGCTGCGACGAAGGCGGCGCAACCACGCAGCCCAGACCTGCTCACCTGCGGCGTCACGGATCGCGACGATCTCGCTGTCGATGCCATGACTCACGTCGAGAGGCTGGACCGGCAGCGCGAGCTGTTGCAGGCGCCGACCGAAGAGGTGCTCGACAAGGAGGCCACCGGGCGCGAAGACGGGCGACCAGCTCGACCAGGCGTCCATCGTCCACTCATCGGTGTGCTCGTAGAAGTGACGCACGGCCGGGTCCAACGAGTCGGCCGCAAAGCCCGGTCCGTCGAGCGCTGCGAGGTCCGGGACGAGACCACCGCCTTCGCCGCGGCCCACAGTGCCGGCGACCGAGGCTGCAGCGGCGTCGAGCCAGGACTCACCGATGGCTCCCGAGTCGGCCGCCGGCGCGCGCAGCCACGAGTGCTCGCCGTCCAGGTCGACGCGGCGACCAACAGTCCGCCAGAAGGCGCGCGTGCCGGCATCGAGAACCCGGTATGCCGCGTCACCGGCTGCCGCTGTCACGGCTCGTTGCGCTCGAAGATCGCCACGCACTCGACGTGGTGAGTCATGGGGAACGCGTCGAACGCCCGCAAGGACGTGAGCGCGTAGCCGCGCTCCATCAGGTATGCCGTGTCGCGGGCGAGCGCTGCGGGGTCACAGGCGACGTAGGCCAGGGCGCGGGGCGCCAGAGCGACGACAGCGGCGATGACCGCCTTGCCGGCCCCGGTGCGGGGCGGATCGAGGACGACGACGTCGGCGGTCGGCGGCAGGGCGCTGTTCGGCCGACGAGGAGCGCTCCGACGACGACCGCCCTTGCGCGACCCGGCCACTCGGCCGGTCGACTCGACACCGAAGACGTGGTCGACACGGCCCTGGACGTATTGGACCCAGGGTGTGACGGTCTCGACATTGAGCCGAGCCTGCGCCACGGCCGTCGCGTCGGACTCGACGGCGATGACCTGCCCGCGCTCCCCCACTGCTTGCGCGAGAGCCGAGGTGAAGACACCGACACCGGCATAGAGGTCGAGGCAGCGTTCGCCCTGTTGGGGCCGCAGCCCGTCGATGACGGCGTCGACGAAGGTTGCAGCAGCACCGGGGTGGACCTGCCAGAAGCCGCGCGCACTCACATCGAAGTCACGCGAAAGCGATTGTGCCGCAATGGTTTCAGTGACCACCGGCGCATCAGCTTCGTCCGACGGGATGCGCACGACGACTGCCGGTCCGGTGCTCGGCGCAACGACGTCGACGGCCTTCTCTCCGGCCCAATGGCCCTGCAGCACACCGGTTCCCACAACGCGCTCACTCGCGATCAGACAGTCGTCAATGGCCAGGAGATCGTGGCTGCGGTGGCGCCGCATGCCTGCGCGCCCCTCGGCGTCAACGGCGAACTCGGTGCGGGTGCGCCAGCGCAGACCCTCGACGTCGCCGGGCACGGCCTCGACGACCACGTCCCGCTCGACGTAAGCCAGTCGCTGCAGTTGCTCGGTGACGACCGACGCCTTGAGCCGGCGCTGCTCTGCGACGTCGACGTGCTGGAAGTCGCAGCCACCGCACAGGCCGGGACCGGCATAAGGGCAAGGTGGTTCGAGTCGTGCAGGCGCAGCGTCGAGGATCTCGACGGCGTCTGCCCGTAGGAAGCGGTCGCCGGGACCACCCTCGGTGATGCGCGCACGCACGCGCTCACCCGGGAGTGTGTGCCGGATGAAGAGGACGCGGCCCTCGTGGCGCGCGACGACGAAACCACCGTGGGCGATCGGGCCCGAGTCGACGACGACTTCGTCGCCCACCGTGAGTCCGTCGGCCGACACGGAGTCGCCCGGCGCTGCCGTCTCGCTCATCCTTCGCCGCGTCGGACGTCGCCCGCCACGGGGCCGTCCATCCGTTCCTCGACACCTGCGGAGGACACCAGCTGCCACGGCACGCTCGCGACCATCACGCCCGGGGTGAAGAGAAGTCGCCCCTTGAGCCGGAGCGCGCTCTGGTTGTGCAGCGCCTGCTCCCACCAGTGACCCAGGACGTACTCGGGGATGTAGACCACGACGATGTCTCGGGGGTTGCCTGACCGGATGGACTTCACGTAGTCGATGACGGGACGAGTCACTTCGCGGTAGGGGCTGTCGAGGGCCTTGAGCGGCATCGGGATGTCGCGGCGATCCCACTCGGCCTGCAGCGCCTTGGTCTCCTCGGCGTCGACGTCGACGGTCAGCGCCTCGAGGATGGAGGGGCGGGTGGCCCGGGCATAGGCGAGTGCTCGCAGCGTCGGCTTGTGGATCTTGGAGACGAGCACGATGGCGTGCACTCTCGACGGGAGGAGTTGCTGCTTGGTGTCGCCCTCTTCGACGCGCAGCTCGTCGCGGACCCGGTCATAGTGGCGCCTGACCCGCATCATCAGGAAGTAGAGGATGGCCATCGCAGCGATGGCGAAGCCGGCGCCGTGCAGGAACTTCGTGGCGAGGACGACGATGAGGACCAGGCCACACATGACCGCGCCGATGCCGTTGATGATGCGACTGCGGTGCATGCGGGCCCGGGTCCGTGGGTTTCGCTCCAGGGTCAGGTGGCGGTTCCAGTGCCGCACCATCCCGATCTGGCTCAGGGTGAAGGAGACGAAGACACCAACGATGTAGAGCTGGATGAGCTTGGTGACCTGCGCGTCGTAGAGCGCAATGAGCGCGGCCGCCGCTCCGGCGAGGATGAGGATGCCGTTGGAGAAGGCGAGCCGGTCACCGCGGGTGTGGAGCTGGCGCGGCAGGAAGCCGTCCTTGGCCAGGATCGAGCCGAGCACCGGGAAGCCGTTGAACGCCGTGTTGGCCGCGAGGAAGAGGATGAGGCCGGTGACGACGGAGACGAGGATGACACCGGGCTGGAAGCCGTCGAAGACCGCCTTGGCGACCTGTCCCATGACGGTGTCCTGGACGTGCCCCTCGCCCAGGGGCTGGCCGTCCTTGAGCAGCTGGGTCTCGGGGTCCTCGGCGATCTTGACGCCAGTCCACCGAGCGAGCGCGACCATCGAGACAAGCATCGTGATGGCGACGGCGCCCATGAGGAGCAGCGTCGTTGCGGCATTGCGGCTCTTGGGCTTCTGGAAGGCCGGGACGCCGTTGGATATCGCCTCCACACCGGTGAGGGCGGCACAGCCCGACGAGAAGGCACGCAGCAGCAGGAAGGCCATCGCGGCCGTGCCGAGGGCCCCCATACCGGGCTCGGGAGCAAGCTCGTATGCCGCGCTCTCGGCGGACGGCAGCGTCCCGGTCGCTTCCCGGAAGAAGCCGACGATTGCCATCCCGATGATCGTCACCATGAAGAGGTAGGTCGGGACCGCGAAGGCCTTGCCGGACTCGCGGACACCGCGCAGGTTCATGGCGGTGAGCAGGACGACGAGCGTCACGGCGGTGGCCACCTCGTGACCGCGCAGGAACGTGAACGCCGACGCGGCGTTCTGCACGCCCGCCGAGACCGAGACCGCGACGGTGAGGACGTAGTCGACCAGGAGCGCGCTGCCCACCGTGAGACCGGCCTTGGGCCCGAGGTTGACGCTCGCCACCTCGTAGTCGCCGCCACCGGACGGATAGGCGTGGACGTTCTGGCGATAGCTCAGGACGACGACGGCCATGACGACCACGACGCCGAGGGCGATCTCCCACGAGTGGGTTGCGGCGAGTGCGCCACCGGCAAGTCCAAGGGTGAGCAGGATCTCGTCGGGCGCGTAGGCCACGGACGACAGGGCGTCGCTGGCAAAGACCGGGAGAGCCAGGCGTTTGGGGAGCAGGGTTTCGCCCAGCCGGTCCGAACGCATGGCCCGCCCGAGGATGACGCGTTTGACCACGCGACCTGAGGAACTCACGAGCGCCACTCTATGCATCTGTGCACTCCGGCGCGGCCAAGGTTCACCGGTGTAGCGTTCAGAGTGTGCATTTCGTCATCATGGGCTGCGGCCGCGTCGGCGCCTCGTTGGCCAGAGCCCTTGAGCGGGCGGGCCACGAGGTCGCGATCATCGACCAGGACGAGTCGGCGTTCCGCCGGCTGGGTGCCTCCTTCGAGGGGCGGCGTGTCGTCGGCGTCGGTTTCGACCGGGATACGTTGCGAGAGGCCGGGATCGAGGACGCATACGCGTTCGCCGCGGTCTCCAGCGGCGACAACTCCAACATCCTCGCTGCCCGCGTCGCACGCGAGAAGTTCGGCATCGAGAACGTCGTCGCGCGCATCTATGACCCCGGCCGCGCCGAGATCTACCAGCGGCTCGGCATCCCGACGGTCGCGACCGTCAAGTGGACGAGCGACCAGGTGCTCCGTCGACTGCTTCCCCAGGGCCACGTTCCCGAGTTCACCGACCCCAGTGGTCGGGTCGTCATCGCCGAGATGCCCGTCAACGCGGGCTGGGTGGGCCGCCGCGTCTTCAACCTTGAGGCGATCGTGGGCGGACGAGTCGCCTATGTTACTCGCCTGGGTGAGGGACTCATCCCCACCGCCGACACCGTCCACCAGGATGGCGACCTCGTCCACTTCGCTCTCGATCGCGCCCACCTCGCCGAGGCTGAGCGCATTCTCGACGCCGCTCCCCCGGCCCTCTGACAGCAAGGACCAACAAGCATGCGCGTCGTCATCGCAGGAGCAGGGAGCGTCGGTCGTTCCATCGCCCGCGAGCTCATCCGCAACGGACACCAGCTCCTCCTCATCGACCGTGACGCCGACGGAGAGCGGGTCGCCAAGGTCGCCGATGCGGCGTGGCTGCAGGCCGATGCGTGTGAGCTCAGTGCGCTCACCGAGGCCGGAGTGGCGGAGTGCGACGTTGTCGTCGCGGCCACCGGCGACGACAAGGCCAACCTGGTCGTGTCGCTCCTCGCCAAGACGGAGTTCGGTGTCCCGCGCACCGTGGCTCGCGTCAACAACCCCAAGAACGAGTGGATGTTCGACGACGCGTGGGGCGTCGATGTCGCCGTCTCGACGCCGCGGCTCATGACCGCCCTCATCGAGGAAGCCGTCTCGGTCGGTGACCTTGTGCGCATCTTCGAGTTCCAGCAGGGTCACGCGGCCATGGTCGAGATGACGTTGCCCGAAGGCAGTCCGTATGCCGGCACGCGGGTCGGCGACATCGCCTTCCCTCCCGACACGGTCCTGACGGCCATCATTCGCGGCGGGGCGCCGATCGCGCCCAGCCGGGATGACGCGCTCGAGCCGCTCGATGAGCTGCTCTTCATCACGACGACCGACGGCGAGTCGGACCTCGAGTCAATGCTCAGTCCGGGGATCCGCCAGAAGCGTCAGCTCGACGACTGAGCGGTGTCAGGGTCCATCTGCTGCGGGTCGATCTGCTGCGGCGTGTTGCCGCGCACGAGCAACCAGCCCATCACTGCAACTCCCCCGAGCCACAACGGCCAGCCGAGAACGATCTTGGCGACACCGAGCGCCGCGACTTCGCCCGCGAGGTAGAGCGGGATCTGGATCGAGAGCCGCACGATGTAGAGCGCGACGAGGACCCAGGTCAGGCGCGAGCAGACCCGCACCATCCCGGCGTCACGCCTCCACCCGAACGGATCGTCAGCGACCCGAGGATTGCCCGCTCCGACGAGGAAGCCGACGACCGGCCACTTCACGAGGATCGAGGCCAGCGTGCCGACGAGGTAGGCGCCGGAGATGAGCATTCCGGGCAGGAACGCGTCCTCGGCCTTGCCGCTGCGCATGGCGAAGAAGGCGGCCAGGCCGGTGGCGATGACCGCACCGAACACGTGTTGGAGGCTCGATCGCTGCACGATTCGGAGGACGGCGAGCACGACGGCGACGGAGACGGCGGTCCAGACGGCCGCGCGCAGGTCCTGACGCCAGCTCCACACACCGATGAACGCGATGGTCGGCAGGGCCGTCTCGAGGGATCCGCGCCAGCCACCGAGGGCAGAGGACAGGCGATGGCGGATGAGCTCCTCGACCGTGTGGGCTGCGGCCTTCTCGTCAGCCGTCGTTTCCGGGCTCACTTCGTCGGGACGATCTGATATGTCGGGTTGAAGATCGCCGGCTGGCCCTTGACCATGGCGATGCGACCCTGCGCGATGAGGAAGACGCCCGGCTCGATGCCGACGATGCGCCGCCGTCCGACCCACATGAGGTTGACGGCGCGTTCGCCGTCGAAGAGCTCAGCGACGAGCACCGGCATGCCCTGCCGTGGCGGCATGGTGATGCAGCGGACACAGCCCGCCACGGTGGCTGGCTTGCGCTCGACGAGCTTGCCCGCACACGCCACTGCGGCGCCCGGGTCGGCAATCGTGCGCTGGCGGATCTCGTCGTTCTCGAGCTGGGTCTCGGTCCGGGCGAGGTCACGCAGTCGTTCCTTGAGGCCCATCACCGCACCTCGGTGATCTCGGGCCCACGTTCAAAGGGGTTGAGGTCATCGGTCGAGGTCGGTGCAGTCTCACCGTCCGGGGCGGGCGGCATCGGCGCCGCCTCCTCCTGCGGCAGGGCCAACGGCAGCAGCTCACGCGGCGCCATGGGGTCGCTGCCGCGGACGACGACCGTCTCGCGGAAGATCTCTAGCAGCGGTGCGGCAGCTGCCTCGTCGATGGCTCCCCGTCCGGAGATCACGCCGCGAAGGAACCAGCGCGGCCCGTCGACACCGAGGAAGCGTGCCGGGGCGAAGACGGTGCGGCCGTCAGGTCCAGCGCTGGGCATGCGGGTGCGGAGCTCGGTGCCGAGTTCGGAGTACGCGAGATCAGCCGTGCCGCCCTGGCCCTCGATGGACTCGGCGATCTCGGAGCGGATCTGCGCCCAGAGGCCACCCGAACGAGGTGCGGCGAAGGCCTGCAGCTGGAGCGCGGACTCGCCGACGACGGCCGTCGCCGCGATGACGTTCTGCTGCTCCTGGTCGATCTCGAGGCGCAGCTCCATCCCCTCGGTGCCGCTGACGCGCAACGCACCCAGATCGAGGCGGCCATCGTCGTCGTCGACCTCGGCCGCATCGAACGGCCCGGACGAGCGGTCGATGGGAACATCGGGGACGGTCTCGGTCACGGCGTCCTCCGACGCGGCCTCGTTGGACGCGTCGGCCTCGAGACCGGCGTCGAGGTCGGTGTCGGCGTGGACTGCGGACTCTGCCTCGACGGTGGTCTCTGCGTCGGCCTTGCGCCGGCGAAAGATGCTCACGGTGTGGTCACTTTCTCGATGATGTCTGGGGGCGTCGTGCCGAAGCCTCCGGTGGATCCATGTCCAGTGTCACCCCGAACGCTGTCCGGGAGCGAGTCTGCCTCGCGGAAGTCCGCATGGAGATACTCCTGCACGACGATCTGGGCGATGCGGTCGCCCACCGCGACCGTGAACGACTCGCGCGGGTCAAGGTTGACCAGGTTCACGAGGATCTCGCCGCGATAGCCGGAATCGACCGTTCCGGGTGCGTTGACGACGGTGATCCCGTGCCGTGCCGCGAGCCCCGACCTCGGGTGGACGAGCCCGACGGTTCCCGGGGGAAGCGCGATTGCGATGCCGGTGGGCACCAGAGCACGCTCACCTGGAGCCAAGGTCACCGACGCCGCCGCGGTCAGATCCGCACCGGCGTCACCGTCAGAGGCGTATGCCGGGATACGCGCCTGCGGGGAGAGCCGTCGGAAGGCAACCGGAATGCGAGAAGGGCCAGTCACGGGGACTGACCCTATCTCGGACACTGTGCCGCTCCGACCACGATCGGACCACTGTTGGTGGCGCTCAGGCAGCGCACTCGCGGCAGACCATCTGGCCCGCCTTCTCGCTCGCCAGCTGGCTGCGGTGATGCACGAGGAAACACCGCGAACAGGTGAACTCGTCGGCCTGACGCGGAATGACCCGCACCGACATCTCTTCACCCGAGAGATCCGCTCCGGGGAGCTCGAATCCCTCAGCCTGCTCAGTCTCGTCGACGTCGACGCTGGAGGATCGCTTGTCGTTGCGACGCGTCTTGAGCTCCTCGATGGAGTCCTCCGACAGCTCATCGTCAGTCTTGCGTGGGGCGTCGTAATCGGTCGCCATGGCTCTCCTTTCCCAATGTCGTGTGGCCATCCACCGAAGAGATAACGGTGGCTGACATCCCTGCTGGCCCAGTCAACGCATGAAGCGTCGATTTTGTGCCCGTGCGAGCCGCGATTGTGCACCATCTGAGCGCAAAGCGCCACAGGGAGCCCACGGCTAGCTCATCAGGTGGCGCCGGGTGCCCTCTTCGACGAGGTTCGAGAACACCGATTCCAGCCCCGCGGTGCAGGCCCACGTGAGCCCTTCGCCCGGTCCGTCGAGCCCCCCGACGACGGCACCGGCCTCGGTGGCGATGAGCCACCCGGCAGCCAGGTCCCACGGGTTGAGACCGGTTTCGTAGTAGGCGTCGATCAGGCCGGCTCCCACGGCGCAGAGGTCGAGGGCAGCGCTGCCGATCCGGCGGATGTCTCGGATCTGCGGAAGGACCTCGAGGACGAGGCGACCCTGGCGCTCTCGGCGCTGCGCGGCATACCCGAAGCCTGTTCCGACGAGCGCCTGGCCGAGCTCGGTGCAAGTCGTCGGCGTCAGCTCGCGCTGCACCCCGTCTGTGCGAATGACGCGGGACCCGCCGCCCACGCGAGCGAGGTAGAGCTCGTCGGTGACCGGGTTGTAGACGGCGCCCACGAAGGGGCGCCACGCGCCGGCTGTCGTCGGGTCGCCGACAACGGCGGCGACGGACACGGCATACGCGGGTATGCCGTAGAGATAGTTGACCGTGCCGTCGATCGGGTCGATGACCCACGTGATGCCGGAGGTGCCCGTCGCTCCCCCGCTCTCCTCGCCGAGAACGGCGTCATCGGGACGCGCCTCGCGAAGGCGGGCGATGAGGTGGTCCTGGGAACGCTGGTCCATCACTGTCACGACATCGGTCGCACTCGACTTCGTGGTCGCGACCTCGACGGCATCCGGACGCTCGTCGACGACGAGACGACCGGCGGAGCGCGCGACGTCGGCCGCGAGCGTCTCGAGCTCCGCGGCGAGCGCGTCGTCGGGAAGGGCGAGGCCTCGTGCAGTCGATGACATGTCAGTCCCTTCCGCAGAGGGCCGGGAGTGCGGACCGGAGGTTGGGGCAGCAGCCCGGGTCGCAGATCGAGGGTCGCAGGTCGCCCTTGTCGGCCTGCGCGGGGATGACGACTTCGTCACGAGCCTCGGCGGACCGCTCTTCGAGGAGGTCCACGAGGGCCTCGACAAAGAGCGGGTGAGTGCCAGCCGTGGGAACGCGCACGAGCCTCAATCCCAATCGCTCGGCGGTCTCGCGGGCCTCACGGTCGAGGTCGTTGACGACCTCCATGTGGTCGGAGACGAAACCGATCGGGGCCACCACCACCGTCGTCACGCCCTCGGCGGCCAGCTCCTCGAGCCGGTCGTTCACGTCGGGTTCGAGCCACGGCGTGCGCGGGCTGCCCGACCGGGAGCAAAAGACGAGCTCCTGCTCGAGCGTGGCTCCAGTGCGTTCGGCGAGCCCCTGCGCGATGAGATGCCCTGCCCGCAGGTGCTGCTCGACATAGAGGTTGCCGTCGCCATCCCCCGGCCCGGACGTGTCGTCCATGGAGTCCGGCACCGAGTGGGTGACGAAGAGGAGACGGGTGGTCGGGAGTTCGGCCGCGTCGATCGTGGCGACCGACTCGACCAGGTGCTCGGTGTTGACGGCCGTGAACCCCGGGTGGAGGGCGTAGGGGCGGATCTTGTCGATCTCGAGGTCGACAGCGGCCAGGCCGAGTTCCTCCGTGGCCGCCGCAAGGTCCTCGCGATACTGGCGACAGCCGGAGTAGGACGAGTAGGCCGACGTCACGACGACACAGATGCGCAGGTGACCCTCCGCCCGGGCCGCGCGCAGGGTGTCCGCAAGGAACGGTGCGCTGTTGCGGTTACCCCAGAGCACCGGCACGGTCGAACCTCGTCGGGTCAGCTCGGCGTCGAGCGCGGCGACAAGCTCTCGGTTCTGGTCGTTGATCGGGCTGGCGCCACCGAAGTGGTGGTAGTGCGTCGCCACCTCTTCGAGCCGCTCCTCCGGCACATCGCGTCCTGCGGTCACGCGGCGCAGGAACGGCATGACCTCTTCGGGAGCTTCGGGGCCACCGAAGGAGAGCAGGAGCACGGCGTCATAGGGGGCAAGAGCGTCGTCGTTGGACGTGATCGGCATGGTTCCAACCTAACGAGCCATGGATGGTTGCTCACGACCGGCGTGGGCTGCTTTGTCGCAGGGGCGCGGAGTGGCACAGTCGTGGGTGACCAGACCACAGCCCGGGAGTTCTCAGATGCAGGACCTACGTCTCATCGGCGTCCACGAGGACGGCGAGCACGTCCTCCTCTCTGACGCCGAGGGGAAGCGCTACCGCGTTGCCCTCGATGAGGCGATGCGTGCTGCCGCGCGCCGCGACCGACCCCGGCTGGGCCAGCTGCAGATCGAGATCGACGGAGGTCTGCGTCCACGCGACGTGCAGGCACTCATCCGCTCCGGGTTGTCGACGGAAGAGGTCGCGGACCGCGCCGGATGGACAATCGAGAAGGTGCAGCGGTTCGAGGGACCCGTCCTCGGCGAACGCGAGTACGTCGCGAATCAGGCCCGCGCCTGCATCGTCGGCACCTCGAAGTCGGCTGTCGGCGTCGGCAGCCGCTATGGCAGCGGCACCGGCCCAGGCGCCGAGCAGACCCTCGGCAGTCGCTCTGATGAGCGCTTCAAGGAGCGTGGTGTCCCGGCTGAGCTCGTCCGTTGGGACTCCGCCCGCCTCGACGACGGCCAGTGGACCGTGACCGCCCTTTTCCCCGCAGGCGGACGTGAGCGCACTGCCGCGTGGCGCTTCGACCCCCGGCTGCGTTCGCTCGTGCCCGTCAACGACGAGGCGCGCTGGTTGAGCGAGGAGTCCACGGGCGACGCGGCCATCCCGACCCCTCACGTCGCCACCGACAGCAACCGGGCCAGCGCCGTGTTCGATGTCGAGGCCGAGGGCGGCGTCGACGAGGAGAAGCCGCCCCGGCGCGCGAAGTCACGTGAGCCGATCGACCTCATGGCCGCCATGCGTGAGCAGTCGACCCGATCCCGCCGCGGTCGTCGTCGCTCATCACCCACGCACACTCCTGTCGAGGAGTCCCCGCGCGAAGACGCCCTCCCCCTCGAGGACCTCGTGATGGACACGGCCGACGCACCCGAGCCTCCGGTCGCTCGTGGCAAGCACCCCGTGGCCGCACACCTCGACGAGCGGGCCCCCGACAACGACGGTGAGGTCGAGGACGAGCTCGGCGACCTGGATGACGACGTGAACGTCACTCCCGGCAACGTCACCCAACTCGGCGCGACCACCACCATCCACGAAGACATCGACGTCGACGACCCCGAGGTCGATGACACGGATGACACCGACTTCGAGATTGACCTCGAGACTGACGAGGACGACGTCAAGGACTCGGTGCCCGACACAGCAGACAGGCCCGACCACGCACCTGTCGACGAAGCGCCGGCTGCAGGGAAGCCCACAGCGCCGAAGCCGGCCGCGACCGGACGTGGTGGACGCAAGAGTGCGGGCCGCAAGTCCGGACGCCCGAGCGTTCCCAGCTGGGACGACATCATGTTCGGCGGCGGCCGCGGAGGCAGCACCACCTGACCCACGAGTCGAGATGGAGCGACACGCCGAGCAAGGCTGACTCAGGCGTGTCGCGCTATCTCAACTTTGAGCTCAGTCGCGCGCAGGGATGGCGCAGACGTCGAGGTCGAACGGCAGGACGTCGGGCGTTGCGGAGGCCAGACGCGCCGCGTGGCTGCTCATCCGGCGCATGTAGTGGCGACGACAGAGCACTTCGTACTCAACCAGGCTGTCGCTGGCGGCGGTGTCGCCGACGACGACCTGCTCCCCCTCGACGACCATGACGCCGTCGATGAGTCGGGCGTTGTGGGTGGCCCGCGCACCGCACCAACACAGCGCGGCGACCTGCAGGACCTGGACTCGGTCGGCAAGCTCGAACAACCGCTTGGAGCCCGGGAAGAGCTCGGTGCGGAAGTCCGCGGTGATGCCGAAGCAGTTCACGTCGATGCCGAGCTCGTCGACGATGCGGGCGAGCTGTTCGATCTGGGCCGCGGTGTAGAACTGCGACTCGTCACAGATGAGGTAGTCGGCGCGCTGCCCGTGAGTCAGGTGCTCGACGACGACGTCCCAGAAGTCGAGCTCGTCGTTGACCTCGTGCGCCTGCGTGGACAGGCCGAGTCGCGACGACAGCACCGACTCACCCATCCGGTCGAGCTTGGTGAAGATCAGACCCACCCGAGAGCGCGCTCGGTGGTTGTGATCCATCTGGAGCGCGAGGGTGGACTTGCCACAGTCCATCGTCCCGGAGAAGAACACCAACTCAGCCACGAGGCGACACCCTAGAACGACTTCGGGGCGACATGGAACATCGGCACGGGCACTTCGTCGTCGGTGAGCGAACCGTGCAGCCCGATCAGGGCCAACAGCTCCGGCCGTTGATAGCGGGAGTCGACGACAGCGTGGGCGTCGCGCATGGCCACGACGACGTCCCCGATGCGGGCGAGGTGCTCGTCACGCACCGACCCGAACAGCCCTGTGCCGACGGCTTCGTCACGCGAGAACACCCAGGCGAAATCGCCGATGCGAGCCCGCCACGTGGCCAGCACGTCCTCGGCAGCGCCCGCCTCGCAGTAGAGCTGGGGTGCGCGCGCCTCTCCCCCCGTGTGGCGCACCCCGGCCGCGAGCTCGGCGTCATGGGCGACGTCGATCCGGTTGGCCATGGGCACGTCCACCATGCCGTGGTCGGCAGTGATCGTGAGCGAGCAGTCCGTCGGTAGCCCGTCAGCGAGGCGTGCGAGGGCCCGGTCGATGGTCTCGAGCTCGTCTCCCCACTGCCACGACTCGCAGCCGTGAACGTGTCCAACCTTGTCGAGATCTCCCCAGTAGAGATAGGTCAGGGTCGCCGGTTGCGAGCGCGCGTGGGCCAGGGTCGCGTCGACGCGCGCGTCGAGCTCCTTCGCTGCGACGAACCGTCCACCCCGGAGTGCAGCGCGGGTGAGCCCTGACCCGTCGAAGAAGGCCGGCCCTGTGCGCATGACGTCGATCCCGGCCGCAGCAGCCTTCTCGAACCACGTCGCTCGCGGCTGCCACCGCTCGGGGACAGGTCCGTCCTCCCACGACAGTTCGTTGAGGAGTCGGTCCTCACCCGGAACGAGCACTTCGTAGCCGAGCATGCCGTGTGTCCCGGGCACGAGTCCCGTGCCGAACGACCCCATGGAGGACGCCGTCGTCGACGGGAAGCCGCTGACCACCCGCCGTCCGTCAGCGAAGAGGGAACGCAGCCAGGGAGCATGTCCACCGCGGCGCCGCAGGAGGTCGTAGCCCAGTCCGTCGACCAGCACCACCACGGCACTGCGCGCCGGCGGGAGGGCCCATCGCGGCGCACCGCCCCCGGGGACACCGATCGACGCGGCGATCGAGGGGAGGACGTCGCTGAGGCCACCCTCGGCGTAGGCCGGCGCCGGAACTCCCGGCAGTTTCCGAGCCGCCGGAGCGGTCAAAGCCTTCGGAGCCGGGTATGCCGTTGCGCGGCCCGTGCGTGAGTGGCGCGGCTTGCGTGGTTTGCGGGGTTCCCCCTGCAGTTCACCCTGTGGCTCGTGGGCCCCGGGTTCGGTCTCGGGTTCGGTCACTGGCCGAGCGAGCCCGAGAGCGCGTGGGCGAAGGCGATCGCCTGCTGGAGCGCCACGTCGCCGTCTGCTGTCGCCGACACGCGCAGCGCGATGTCGTCGCTGGAGATCGTGCCGTCGTAGCCGTGGTCGGCGTCGCACCCGGGGTCACCACAGGTGGCGGGCAGCAGGTCAACGCGACTCACCGCGCCCCAGCCGAGCGTCAGGGTCAACTCACGTCCGAGGGATCCGGGAACGTAGTGCTGCGGGTCGGCGACGACGTGTGTGAGCATGACGCCACGCACCGCGGACAGCGGGATGCTCTCGGTCGTCGCCGTGGCGACCTCCGGCCCACCGGCGACGACAGCATCGATGTCATCGTCAACACCGGCGCCACCGACCCCCACGCCGTCAGTGACACCTGCGCCGGCAGCCTCATCGGCGTGATCGTCGGCGTGCGCGATCACGAGCCGCGAAGGGGTGAGCACGAGGACGGTGACGTGACGACGGATGACGTCGCGGTCGAAGGTCGTCTCGAGGTGGACAAGGTGTGAACGCACCTGCTCCCCGGCGAGTGCTGCGGCGACCACATCCCCGACAAGCGCCGGGTAGTAACCGGCTCGCTCGATCGCCGCAGTGAGGTCCACCGGCAGGGTGGGGACGTCGAACGATCGCATCATGTCGCCATTCTGCCGCACTGCCCGAGCGCTGCCTGCCTGTCCACAGGTCAGCGCCTGTCGTCGCACCCCTCAGCGCCCGTCGTTGCACGGGTCAGCGCCGATCCGTCCACGCGCTCAGGTGAGCGAGCGCCGTCCCGGATCGGTGCGCCGGGCCATCGGCGCGACGGTCACCTCGGCTCCGAGGACCTCCACCCCGCCGGGGTGGGCGTTGACCGGGTTGAGGCGCAGGGACGCGATCTCGGGCATGTCGTCGCTGATGACCGACACGCGGGCGATGAGGTCGGCCAAGGCGGCACGGTGCACCGGCGTGGAACCCCGGTGACCGTGGAGGACGGGAGCGGCCTTGACCGAGGAGATCAGCTCGGAGACCGCGACATCGGTGAGCGGCGGGATGCGGTGGGCGATGTCGTCGAGGAGTTCGGTGGGCAACCCGGCGACACCAAAGCTGACGACCGGCCCGAAGAGCGGGTCCTCATCCGCGGTGACGACGCACGCCACCCCGGGTGTCGCCATCCGTTGCACTTCGAGCTGTCCGGCGGCCAGCGGCGAAAGGCGCTCGTTCAACGACGCCCAGGCCTCACGCACTGACTGCTCCGTCCCGAGGTCGACGCGCACGCCGGTCACCCCTCCCTGGTGGCGCAGCATCGGTGCCGTGGACTTGAGCACGACGGGGTAGCCGATGTCCTCGGCAGCGTCGACGGCCTCTTCGACTGTCGCCGCCCGACGTGAGGGCCAGACCTCGATCCCGTATGCCGTGAGCAGTGCGGAGGTCTCGTCGGGGTCCAGTCGGCGTCCTTCCGGACTGACCGACAGAACGGTCTGGACGACGTCCTCCGCGACGCGTCGGTTGATGCCAGCTGGTGCCACGGGAACGCCGTGGTCCTTGTTGCGCCACTCGGCGTACTTCGTCGCCTTGGCGAGCGCGTATGCCGCGTCCTCCGGCATCGCATAGATCGGGATGGCCTGACCGGTGCCGCCCTCGTACATGTGGGTGGACGCGTCGACGCCGCGCATGCCGAGGAAGGTTGCGACACAGGTCTTTTCAGAGCCACGGGCGGCCGCACGAACAGCCTCGGTGACGTCTTCGTCGTGGGCGACGATCGGTGGGATGAAGCACGTGAGCACAGAGTCGACGTCGGGGTCGGTGAACGCCTTGGTGAGTGCCTCCCGGAACTGCTCGGCCGTGGCCTCGGACGGGAGGTTCACGGGTCCGTGGGTGACGGTGAGCCCGCGACCCGCCACGGCGCCGGCCGAGAGGGCACCCAACGCCGAGGAGTTGCCGATGATCGCGACCCGTCGACCGGCGGGCAAGGGCTGGTGGACGACGAGCTGGGCCACGTCGAACATCTGGTGCACGTTGGAGACGCGGATGCAGCCGGCTTGGCGCAGCATCGCCCCGAAGACCGCCGGGCGGACCTTGGTGCGTCGCACGCGGTGCCCGGGGGGCGTGCCATAGGCCGAGACACCGGACTGGACGACGATGACCGGCTTGATCCGACCGAGGTTGCGGGCGATGCGTGAGAACTTGCGTGGGTTGCCCATGGACTCGAGATAGAGCCCGACCGTGTGGGTTTCCTCGTCGTCGATCCAGTACTGCATGAAGTCGTTGCCGGACACGTCGACGCGGTTGCCGGCCGACCCGAACGACGAGATCCCGAGGTTGCGGCGGGCCGCCGATGCCAGGACCGCGATGCCCAGCGCGCCCGACTGGGCGAAGAGGCCAAGGTGGCCGACCTTGGGCATCGTCGGCGACAGCGAGGCGTTGAGCGAGAACTCCGGATGGGTGTTGATGAGCCCGAAGGAGTTGGGTCCGACGATGCGCATCCCCGAGCCACGCGCGCTGCGGACGAGCTCCGCCTGGAGCTCGTCACCACCTTCTCCCCCGCCCTCGCCGAAGCCTGCGCTGACGATGAGCAGGGCGTCGACATCCGCGGCAGCGCATTCGTCGACGACCTTGAGCACCTTGTCAGCAGGAACGGCGATCACGGCAAGGTCGACACGTCCGGGGACGTCACCGATCGTGTCGTACGCCTTGCGCCCGAGGATCTTCTTGGCGTTGCGGTTGACTGGGTGTGCCTCCCCGGTGAAGCCACCCTCCAAAAGGTTCTTGAGGAAGTGGTGCCCCATGGACTCGGGCGATCGGCCCGCCCCGATGACGGCCACGGTCCGTGGCCGGAGCATCCGGTTGACGCTGATTGCTTCGGCGCGGTGCTCTCGCGACATCGCGACGGCCTTGGACCGGTCGGTCGGCTCGATGTCGAAGTGCAGCGCGACGACGCCGTCCTCCACCTTGCGGCTCACTTCGTAGCCGGCCTCCGAGAAGACCGTGAGCATCTTGCGGTTCTGCGGCAGCACTTCGGCCGTGAAGCGGGTGATCCCGAACTCCTGGGCAATGGCCGCGAGGTGCTCGAGCAGGACCGACCCGACCCCTCGGCCCTGGTAGAGGTCACTGACGTTGAACGCGACCTCGGCCGAGGCCGGTTCGGTGCGGTCGTAGCGGCCGATCCCGAAGATCTCGTCACGCACGGTGAGGACAAGGGCGACCCGGTCGTAGTAGTCGACGTGGGTGAACCGGTGGACGTCCTTGTCGGACAGCCGGCGCAACGGCGCGAAGAACCGCAGGTAGATGGACTCCTCGGACTGCTTGGCGTGGAAGGCATGGAGCCCGTCCTCGTCGCTGGGCAGGATCGGACGCAGATGGCCGACGCTCCCGTCACGGAGCACGACATCGGCCTCCCACTGCACCGGGTAGCCCGGCGGGAGATCGACGTCCTCGCTCATGCGCCCATCGTGGCACGGCACGATGACCACCATGGATCTCATCGACGCGGTGTCGCGAAGGCGCATGGTCCGACGCTTCGACCCAGCCCGTGGCGTCCCCCTCGACACCGTGCGCCAACTCGTCCGCCTCGCCCAGCGCGCGCCGAGCGCCGGACACACTCAGGGGTGGGACGTCCTCGCCCTCATCGACGCGCAGGACAGGGCACGCTTCTGGGAGGTGACCCGCGAGCGCGAAGGTGAGCAGAGTGCCTGGCTGCGCGGTGTCTCGGCAGCGCCCGTCCTGCTGCTCATGCTCACCGACCCCACGGCATACCTGGATCGGTATGCCGAACCGGACAAGGGTTGGACGGATCGCTCCCTCGACCGCTGGCCCATTCCCTATTGGGACACGGACGCGGCGATGGCGGCGATGATCGTCCTCCTCGGCGCCGTCGATGCCGATCTGGGTGCGTTGTTCTTCGGCGTGCCTGCGGCACGTCACGACGAACTCAAAGCGGCGTATGCCGTCCCGCCCGGTCGGCGGATCATCGGCGTCATCGCTGTGGGTCACGAGGCGCAACGGGTCACCAGCCCCTCGCTCAAGCGTGGGCGCCGTGCCCTGCGTGACGTGCTGCACCTGGGCCGGTTCGGCGAGTCGGCCGCGGACACGTCAGAGGGCTGAGGGAAGATGCAGTGATCGAACGCAACGCGTGTCCGAGAGGCACCGACCCGACCTGAGGTAGACCGCCACACCATGGCAAAGCGCACCAACTCCCCCACTGGAGACGCCGAAGAGATCGCCGACAGCAACGGCAACATCGTCGATATTGATGTTGGGCTCGAGATGCAGAACGCCTTCCTCGAGTACTCCGTGTCGGTCATCCACTCGCGAGCGCTCCCGGACGTGCGCGACGGCCTCAAGCCGGTGCAGCGCCGCATCCTGTACTCGATGAGCGAGATGGGCCTGCGCCCCGACCGTGGCCACGTGAAGTCCTCCCGCGTCGTCGGCGACGTCATGGGCAAGTACCACCCGCACGGTGACACCGCGATCTATGACGCGCTCGTGCGCATGGCCCAGCCGTTCACGATGCGACTCCCCCTCGTCGACGGCCACGGCAACTTCGGCTCGCTCGACGACGGCCCGGCAGCCTCGCGCTACACCGAGGCCCGCCTCGCGCCGGCCGCGCTCGTGATGACGACGGGGCTCGATGAGGACACCGTCGACTACGTCCCCAACTACGACGACCAGCTGCTCCAGCCCGGCGTCCTGCCCGCGGCCTACCCCAACCTCCTCGTCAACGGCGTCAGCGGCATCGCGGTCGGCTTCGCGACGAGCATGCCGCCGCACAACCTCGTCGAGGTCATCGGTGCGGCCCGGCACCTCATCGCCCATCCCGACTGCAGCCTCGACGACCTCATGAAGTTCGTCCCGGGGCCGGACCTTCCTCTCGGCGGCAAGATCGTCGGCCTCGACGGCATCCGTGACGCCTACCTCACCGGCAAGGGCAGCTTCAAGACCCGGGCCACCACCCGCATCGAGAAGCTCACTCCGCGCAAGTCGGGCATCGTCGTCACCGAGCTCCCCTACCTCGTGGGTGCCGAGAAGGTCATCGACCGGATGAAGACACTTGTCCAGGGCAAGAAGCTCCAGGGCATCAGCGACGTCAAGGACCTCACCGACCGCAAGCACGGGCTGCGGATGGTCATCGAAGTCAAGAACGGCTTCAACCCCGAGGCGGTGCTCGAGCAGCTCTTCAAGCTCACGCCGATGGAGGACTCGTTCGGCATCAACGCCGTAGCCCTCGTCGACGGCCAGCCGCAGACGCTCGGTCTCAAGGACCTCCTGCGCCACTACGTCGAGTTCCGCATTGATGTCATGCGGCGACGCACGTCGTATCGCTTGCGCAAGGCCCAGGAGCAGCTCCACCTCGTCCTCGGCCTGCTCATCGCGATCCTCGACATCGACGAGGTCATCCAGCTCATTCGCACCAGCGACGATACGGCGACTGCGCGCTCTCGACTCATCAGCGTCTTCGACCTCAGCGAGCTCCAGGCCAACTACATCCTCGAGCTGCAGCTGCGCCGCCTGACGAAGTTCTCGCGCCTCGACCTCGAGACCCAGCGCGACGACCTCCAGAGGCAGATCGAGGAGCTCGAGCTGATCCTCGGCGACGAGAAGCTGCTCCACAGGACCGTGTCGAGCGAGCTCGCCGAGGTCGCCAAGAAGTTCGGCACGCCGCGTCGCACCGTGCTCCTCGAGTCCGCCGGCAACCCGGTGAGCGCCGCCGCTCCCCTCGAGGTGAGCGACGACCCGTGCTGGGTCCTGCTCTCCTCGACCGGTCTGCTCGCCCGCACCTCGACCGATGACCCCATCCCGTCGGAGGGTCCGCGTGCCAAGCACGACGCCGTCATCGCCGCGGTGCGCACGACCGTGCGCGGCGAGGTCGGTCTCGTGACGAGCCGCGGTCGGATGATCCGGATCAGCGCCCTCGAGCTGCCGACGTTGCCGCCACTGGGTGGTGCGCCGAGCCTGTCGGGTGGTGCGCCGTTGGCGGCCTATGTCGACCTGCCCCGCGGCGAGGAGCCGATCACCATCGTCTCCCTCGACCCCGACGGTCCAGGTCTCGCCCTCGGCACCGCCCAAGGGATCGTCAAGCGCGTCACCGCCGACCAGCCCAAGTCCCATGACTGGGAGGTCATCTCGCTCAAGGACGGCGACACCGTCGTCGGGGCCGGCCAGGTCGTGACCGGTGACGAGGACCTCGTCTTCGTCACGTCCGACGCCCAGCTGCTGCGGTTCCCGGCGAGCGCGGTCCGGCCGCAGGGTCGCACCGGAGGCGGGATCGCCGGCGTGCGTGTCACCACCGGCGAGCGGGCCGCATTCTTCGGCGTCGTCGACCCGGCCCGTGACGCTGTCGTCGTCACGGCCAGCGGGTCCGCCGACGCCCTGCCCGGGACTCAACCGGGCGCGATCAAGGCCACCCCCTTGTCCGAGTACCCCAGCAAGGGCCGCGGCACCGGCGGTGTGCGCGCCCACCGGTTCCTCAAGGGCGAGGACACGCTTGTCGTCGCCTGGGTCGGCGCCACACCTGCACGTGCGAGTGGCGCCGGCGGCGTCGCCCTCGAGCTGCCCGAGGCGACCGGCCGGCGTGATGGCTCGGGCGTCCAGGGGTCCGCCGTAATCACCGGCATCGGCGCCGCACCCGCCTGACCTGCACTGTTGCGCGCCCCCTCGCGGATGGGGCCCGCAACACATCGTCGACGCACTGACCTCGCGAAGGTGAGCGGGCGGCATACCGGCGCATGCCGTCCGTCCACACCTGTCGACCGCGTTACGGGATCGTGACCGGTCAATCGTGGGGAAACCGTTCCGCTGGCCATGTAACCGCTTTTACACTTCCAGACGGATCACCTCAGCGTCGAGGGCAGAGACTGGCCCCGGCGCGCCCCTTGAATAGATGGAGGCGGGCATGGCCCACAAATCACAACGTCGCAAGGTGATGGCCCTCACTGGCATTGCAGCGATCTCGCTCAGCATCACCGCATGTGGTGGAGGCGGCGACGACTCAGACGGCGGCACGGCCGCCGCCGAGGACACCAAGGACTACTCCAAGTGGTGTGACATGAAGTCCGAACTCACGGGCAAGACGGTCAGCATCTACACCTCGATCGTCACCCCCGAGGACGCGCCGCACAAGGAGTCGTACAAGCCTTTCGAAGAGTGCACCGGCGTCACCGTCAAGTACGAAGGTGACAAGGACTTCGAGAAGAACCTTCCGCAGCGCGCCCAGAGCGGCAACCTCCCGGACATCGCGTTCATCCCGCAGCCGGGCCTACTCACGACCATGGTTGACACCGGCAAGGCCATCCCGGCCTCGAAGACCGTCAGCGACTCGGTCGACAAGTACTTCGGGCCTGACTGGCGCAAGTACGGCTCCGTCGACGGTGAGCTCTACGCGGCACCGCTGGGCGCCAACGTGAAGTCCTACGTCTGGTACTCCCCGAAGGCCTTCACGGCCAAGGGCTACACGATCCCCAAGACGTGGGACGAGATGATGACACTCACCGAGAAGATCGCCGCGGACAACCCAGCCGCCAAGCCGTGGTGTGCCGGATTCGGCTCGGGCACCGCCACCGGATGGCCGGGCACCGACTGGCTCGAGGACACGATCCTGCGCACGGCTGGCAAGGACGTGTACGACCAGTGGGTCGAGCACAAGATCCCCTTCAACGACCCGAAGGTCATCGAAGCCCTCGGCAAGGACGCCGCGATCCTCAAGGACCCCAAGTTCAGCAATGGTGGCTTCGGAGCACCGTCGACGATCGCGACCACCATCTTCCAGGACGGTGGACAGCCGATCCTCACGGGCAAGTGCTTCATGCACCGCCAGGCCTCGTTCTACGCGGCGAACTTCCCCAAGGGCACCAAGGTCGCCGAGGACGGCGACGCCTGGGCGTTCTACCTGCCGTCGGTCGACGCCTCCAGCAAGCCGGTGCTGGGCGGTGGCGAGTTCGTGGGCACGTTCCGTGACGCTCCCGAGGTCAAGGCCTTCGCGGCCTACCTGGCATCGCCCGAGTGGGCCAACGCCAAGGCCAAGGCCACGACCAGTGGTGGATGGGTGAGCGCCAACAAGGAGCTCGACCCGGCCAACCTGGTCTCCCCGATCGACCAGCAGTCGGCCGAGATCCTCCAGGACCCGGCTTCCGTCTTCCGCTTCGATGGCTCCGACATGATGCCTTCGGCAGTCGGTGCAGGCTCCTTCTGGTCGGAGATGACCAACTGGATCAAGGGTCAGGACGACGCGACCACTCTCGGCAACATCGAGAAGTCCTGGCCGGCCAAGTAACCAGCAGTTGACTCACCACTCCATGGCCTCAGTGGGTGAGGCGGGGCACGCTGCCTCGCCTCACCCGCTGGCGCCCCCGTTCTTCAGGAGGTGACATGCTCGTAACCTCGTTCACGGCCATATCGACTGACAGCAACAGCGGAAAACTCTTGACGCTCCTGCTGGGTATCGTCGTTTTCAGCGCTGTTTTCCTCGGCATCCTGCTCCTTGCTTCGCTCTTCAACGGTCGTCTCGGAGAGAAGATCCAGGCCGCTGCCTTTGTCGGCCCAACCCTGATCTTCATTTCCATCGCGTTGATCTACCCGTTCATCCTCACGATCCGTCGAGCCTTCTACGACGGCAAGTTCTTCGACCTGAACTTCGGCACGGCAAGGACCCGTGGCGAGTTCGTCGGGCTGGACAACTTCGGGAGGTTGTGGACCACCCCGGGACTTCCCGACGTGTTCCGCAACACCCTCTTCTGGGTCGTCCTCGTTCCCCTTCTCGCGACAGGCCTGGGCCTGGCCTACGCCCTCATGATCGATCGCGCGAAGGGCGAGGCCGTGGCCAAGGCGCTGATCTTCCTCCCGATGGCCATTTCCTTGGTCGGCGCGACGCTGATCTGGAAGTTCGTCTACTACTTCATCGGTGACCCGTCGGCCGACCAGGTGGGCCTGCTCAACTCGATCATCACCAAGCTCGGCATGGACCCCGTCGACTTCCTGGGCAACGCGCCGGGCAACACGTTCGCCCTGATCGCCATCATGATCTGGGTCCAGGTCGGCTTCGCCATGACCATTCTCTCGGCGGCCATCAAGGCGATCCCCGACGAGATCCTCGAGGCCGCCAACATGGACGGTGTCTCGGGGATGAAGATGTTCCGGTTCATCACGCTGCCAAGCATCCGCACGTCGGTCATCGTCGTGCTCACGACGATCGGCATCGCCACTCTCAAGGCGTTCGACATCGTTCAGGCGTCGAGCGGCGGCAAGCTGGGCGACTCGGTCCTGGCCAACGAGTTCTACAACCGCTCCTTCGTCACGCAGGAGCCAGGGCTCGGAGCGGCGATCGCGATCGTGATCTTCCTGCTCGTCTCACCGATCATCGTGTTCAACGTGATCCAGCTCCGGAAGGACGCCTGATGAGCACCATGACTCCAGCACCCGTCCCGGCCTCGGTCGCCGACACCGCGGTCGCCGACGCCGGCCACAAGTCCAAGAAGCGCAAGTCCGCGGCGGGCAATGCCGCCCGGGCCGTGTCCTCGCGCTGGGCCTCGGTCTTCGCCGTCGTCATGGCGGCCCTGTGGACGATTCCGACATTCGGGTTGTTCGTCACGAGCTTCCGCAAGCAGGGAGACATCCAGGAGACAGGGTGGTGGCACGCCCTCACCGGCGGCGGCTTCACCCTCGACAACTACAAGGGCGTCCTCAACGGCGCCGAAGGTCAGCTTCCCCTGACCGACTTCTTCGTCAACTCCCTCGTCATCGTCATCCCGTCGGTCCTGCTGCCCCTCTTGCTCGCGTCGCTCGCCGCTTACGCCTTCGCGTGGATCGACTTCCCCTTCAAGAACGCCCTGTTCGTCGCTGTGTTCGCCCTGCAGATCGTGCCGTTGCAGGTCGCTCTGCTGCCCCTTGTCACGATGTACCAGGACATCGGCCTCGGCGGGTCGTACTGGTCAGTGTGGCTGTCGCACACTGCCTTCTCGTTGCCCCTCGCTGTCTTCCTCCTGCACAACTTCATGAAGGAGATCCCGGCATCGCTGCTCGAGGCAGCCCGGGTCGACGGCGCGGGGCACGTGCGCATCTTCTTCCAGGTGCTCCTGCCCCTGATCGCTCCGGCGCTGGCCTCGTTCGGCATCTTCCAGTTCCTCTGGGTGTGGAACGACCTGCTCGTGGCGCTGGCGATGTTCGGTGGCAAGCCCGACCTGGCACCGTTGACGATGTTCCTCAACACCATCAGCGGCACATTGGGCAACAGGTGGTATCTCCTGTCTGCGGCTGCCTTCGTGTCCATCGCCCTGCCGGTGGCGGTGTTCCTCGCGTTGCAGCGTTACTTCGTCCGAGGCCTCCTCGCCGGAGGTACGAAGGGCTGACATGCCTGCTCCAGACCGCCGACGGCGGATGAGCACGATCACGGATGTTGCGCGGGAGGCCGGGGTCTCTGTGGCCACGGTCTCTCGCGCACTTCGCGGACTCGACCGGGTGAGCCCGCGCACCCGCGAACGGGTCCTCAAGGTCGCCACCGAGCTCGACTACGTGGCCAGCCCCACGGCGACGTCGCTGGCGTCCGGACGCACGCAGGTCGTCGGGGTCGTGGCGCCGTTCCTCACCCGGTGGTTCTTCGCGACACTGGTGAGTTCCATCGAGAAGACCCTGCGTCAGCACGGCCACCACGTGCTGCTGTTCGACCTCGAGGATGACACCTACGACCAGCGCCTTCCCCTGTCGCAGAACATGCTGTGGAAGCGCGTCGACGGCGTCATCACCCTCAACCTGCCGCTGACCGAGCAGGAGCTCGAGCTCGTTGACCGCCTCGGCCTGCCGCTCGTCGCCATCGGCACCCCGGTAGCGAACCGGCCCAACGTGCGGATCGACGAGGATCTTGCGATGCGGACGGCCACCGAGCACCTGGTCTCGCTGGGGCACGAACGCATCGCCTACGTCGGCACGGTGCCATCCAACGCGGCCCACATCCAGACTCCTCAGGCTCGCCTCGATGCGTTCCGCGACGTCATGCGCGCGCACCGGCTTCCTGAGCGCCAGCACTGGATCCTCGAGTCGGACTGGACCGCCGACAGCGCGGCGGCGGACACACGCACCCTCCTCGCCTCCTCCGACCGACCGACCGCGCTGGCCGCCGCCTCCGACGAGATGGCGATCGGCGCGATGGCATCGGCGAGAGCCGAGGGCCTGCGCATCCCGGAGGACCTCTCGATCATCGGCGTCGACGATCACGTCCTCAGCAATGTCCTCGGCCTCACCACGGTTCGCCAGGACGTCGCGGCACAAGGGCGTGAGGCTGCCGAGATCCTGCTGCGAGCCTTGGGCGTGGACGGCCCCGGCGGTCGCTGCAGTGAGGTCGTCGTACCCACAGAACTCATCGTGCGACACAGCACCGCACCCCCTCTCAGTGCCTGAGTCAAGAGAAATCCCCGCCGGCCGTGAAGGCAAGCGGGGATTTCTCTGTCTGGCGACTGGGACTCAGTGGTGCTCGTGGTCGGGGTCGCCGAGCTCCTCCGGGTCACGCATGTAGGTCTTCTTGGCGAAGAAGAACCGGTTGGCGAGCCAGGTGATGGCCCACAGGACGACGCCGACGGCGAGCAGTCCGCCCGCGATCTTGTATTGCTCCTGCTGGGCCTCGCTGCGCGCCCACGGCCCGGCGAGGAACGCACACAGCGCCGCACCCAAATAGGGCAGAACCGACGGCGCCGTGAAGTGCTTGTGCTCCACCGGATCGCGCCGCAACACGAGCACGGCGATATTGACGACCGTGAAGACGCACAGCAGCAGCAGAGCTGTCGTGCCGCCGAGGAGGGTGACGGTGCTGGCACCCGACTCGCTTCCGTTGGCACGCACCACATAGATGATCAGACCGAAGGCGATCGCCGTGGTGAAGAGGATGGCTGCCCAAGGGGTGCGGCGGGTCGCGTGGACCTTGCCGAGGAAGGGTGGCAGGACCTCCTGCTTGGACATGCCGTAGAGGAGCCGACTCGCCATGAGCATGTTGATGAGCGCCGAGTTGGCCACCGCGAACATGCCGATGAAGGGGAACACCTTGTCGAACGGGAAGTTCGGAGCGCCCGCGGCAACGACCTGGACCAGCGCCGATCCCTCATCCGGATTTGCCAGAGTCCCGACGGGCACAAGAGCCACGGCGGTGATGGACACGAGGACATAGATGACGCCGGTGATGCCGAGACCCGCGAGCATCATCTTCGGGAAGTTCTTGGCGGGATCGTGGGTCTCCTCGGCCATGTTGACCGAGTCCTCGAAGCCGACCATCGCGAAGAACGCCAGCGATGTCGCGGCGGTGATCGCAAAGAACGTGCTCTTGTCGCTCGGACTGTCGAACACCACGGTCCGGGAGAAGTCGGCCTGGCCCTGCGTCACGGCATACAGGCCGATGAAGATGACCAGGAGCAGACCGGACAGCTCCACCATGGTGAGCACGACGTTGGCCTTGACGCTCTCGCCCACACCGCGGAAGTTGATCGCCGCCACGAGAGCCATGAAGCCGAGCGCGATGATCAGCAGTGGCGTCGAGCCGGCCGGCCACTGCTCCTTCATGCCGAGCCCGTCACGCAGGAAGCCGGCGAAGGCGTTGGAGGCCGTCGAGGCGGATGTGATGCCCGAGCACATGACTGCGAAACAGATGATGAAGGTGATGAAGTGGATCCCGAAGGCCTTGTGCGTATAGAGCGCCGCACCGGCTGCCTGGGGGTACTTCGTCACGAGCTCGAGGTAGGAGAACGCCGTGATCGTCGCGACGATGAAGGCCGCGAGGAAGGGTGCCCATGCCGCGCCCCCGACCTCGCCCGCGACCGAACCGGTGAGCGCATAGACACCGGTGCCGAGGATGTCTCCGACGATGAACAACAACAAGAGTTTGGGGCCCATGACCCGCTTGAGCTCTGGCTGCCCGCCCTGTGGTGCATCGATGACACCTGTGCCACCGCGATCGTCGACGTGACCACTCATCTGCAAGCCCTCCTGGTCCGGGCGCCGGAGTCCCGGCACCTGTATCGGCCCACTGTGGCCCAGATCACGCCTCAGGGCAACGCAAACGCGCCGGTATGCCGTGACTTCGCTGAATGCCTCTGTCGCACGGGTGCGTGCCAAGAGGCGCTCCTGCGACTCAGGCGTCGATCCGCTCCTTGTCGAGCCGGGCCGAGCCCTTGACGATGAAGTCGCGGCGAGGTGCGACTTCGTTGCCCATGAGCAGCTCGAAGATGTTCTCGGACTGCTCGGCGTCGGCCATGGTGACCTTGCGCAGCATGCGGTGGTGGGGGTCCATCGTCGTCTCCGCGAGTTGGTCGGCGTCCATCTCGCCGAGCCCCTTGTAGCGCTGCATGGGCTGCTTGATGTTGCGACCCTTCTTGGTGAGCGAGGCGACGGTCTTGCGCATCTCCCCCTCGGAGTACGTATAGATGAGCTCGCCCTTGCGGGCCCCCGCACCCGCGACCTCGATGCGGTGCAGCGGCGGCACTGCGGCATACACCCGCCCGGCCTCGACGAGAGGCCGCATGTAGCGGAAGAAAAGGGTGAGCAGCAGCGTGCGGATGTGGGCGCCGTCGACATCGGCGTCGGTCATGATGATGACTTTGCCGTAGCGGGCGGCGTCGACGTCGAACGAACGACCAGAACCGGCGCCCAGGACCTGGATGATCGCGGCACACTCGGCGTTGCCGAGCATGTCGGTCAGTGAGGCCTTCTGGACGTTGAGGATCTTGCCGCGGATCGGTAGCAGCGCCTGGATGTCGGAGTTGCGGGCGAGCTTGGCGGTGCCGAGGGCGCTGTCACCCTCGACGATGAACAGCTCCGTCTTCTCGACGTCGTTGCTGCGGCAGTCCGCGAGCTTGGCTGGCAGCGAGGAGGTCTCGAGGGCGTTCTTCTTGCGCTGGGTCTCCTTGTGCAGGCGCGCACTGATGCGCGACTTCATCTCGGCGGTGACCTTCTCGAGCAGCATGGCTGCCTGCTGCTTCTCGCCCCGCTTGGTCGACGTGAGGTTGGCCGTGAGCTCCTTCTCGATGACTCGCCCGACGATGGCCCGCACGGCGTTGGTGCCGAGGACCTCCTTGGTCTGCCCCTCGAACTGGGGCTCGGCAAGGCGCACGGTCACGACCGCCGTGAGGCCCGCGAGGATGTCGTCCTTGTCGACCTTGTCGCCGCCGACCTTGAGGCGGCGGGCGTTGACCTCGAGCTGTTTGCGGAAGACCTTGAGCAGCGCCTGCTCGAAGCCAGCCATGTGCGTGCCGCCCTTGGGCGTCGCGATGATGTTGACGAACGAGCTCACCTTGGCGTCGTAGCCGGTGCCCCAGCGGACCGCGACATCGACCTCGCACTCCCGCTCGACGTCCTGCGGGGACATGTGTCCCTTGGAATCGAGAACGGGCACGGTCTCGGTGAAGTTGCCGGTCCCCCGGAGGCGCCAGACGTCAGTGACCGCAGGGTCAGGAGCGAGGAACTCGGCGAACTCGCTGATCCCGCCGTCGTGGAAGAAGACCTCCTCGTGCGGGCCGCTCTCCCCCGCCGTCCCCGGCAGTGCGCGCTCGTCGCGGATCATGAGGGTGAGTCCGGGGACGAGGAACGAGGTCTGGCGCGCGCGGGCGACGAGACCCTCGTAGTCGAACTCGGCGTCCTTGATGAAGATCTGCGGGTCTGACCAGTAGCGAATGCGGGTGCCCGTGACGCCACGCTTCGCCTTGCCGATGATGGCGAGCTCGCTGGTGCGCTCGTAGGGCGTGAACTCGTGGTCCGGGCTCTTGTCCGCGCTGACGACGTCGGGGAAGTAGCCCGGCTCACCGCGCCGGAAGCTCATCGCATAGGTGTTGCCGCCGCGGTCGACCTCGACGTCGAGACGGGCCGACAGTGCGTTGACGACGGAGGCACCGACGCCGTGAAGTCCACCGGACGCGGTGTAGGACCCGCCGCCGAACTTGCCACCGGCGTGCAGTTTGGTGAAGACGACCTCGACGCCGGTGAGACCGGTGCGGGGCTCGATGTCGACCGGGATGCCGCGCGCGGTGTCACGGACCTCGACGGAGCCGTCCTTGTGGAGGATGACCTCGATGCGGTCGCCGTGGCCGCCGAGTGCCTCGTCGACGGCGTTGTCGATGATCTCCCAGAGGCAGTGCATGAGACCGCGGCTGTCGGTCGACCCGATGTACATCCCCGGCCGCTTGCGCACGGCCTCGAGGCCCTCGAGCACCTGGAGGTGGTGCGCGCTGTAGTCGGACGAGGACTTGGTCGTCGCGGCCTTCTTGGCCGTGGACGTGGGGCTCATGCGTTCCTTCGGGTTTTCGTGCGTGGGGCCGGGTCGGGAGGCGTATGCCGCCTGGGTGGTGTCATCGCGTCGTGCGTGATGCGTCCCGCTCAGGCTAACTCCGGGGTCTGACGACCCCGCCGAGGCGCGCTGTCAGGTACGTGAGGAATGATCGTGTCGTCGGCATCGGATCGGTCACAACGCGAGGACCTCCCCCGCAGGAACACCTCGGCATGTTTGACTGTTACAACGCTCGACGCCCACGTAATCGCGTGGGCCCACTGACGAGATCAGCCGAGGAGGCCGATGTGACAACCGCACTGGCACCCACCATGACCGCTGCGGACCGCTGTGACCGCTGCGGTGCCCAGGCCTACGTTCGGGCGACGCTCCACGCCGGTGGGGAGCTGCTCTTCTGCGCTCACCACGGCCGGGAGCACCTGCCGAAGCTCCGCGACCACGCGGCCATCACCGACGAGACCAACCGTTTGACGGAGCCGCCCGCCGTCGCGGACATCGACGTCTGACGCTCCCTACGTGAACCTCCTGCCGGAGGGCACCAGCGTCTGGGTGCCGGCGATCCTCATCTTTGTGGGGATCGTCGGCATCGTCGTTCCTGTCGTCCCCGGCCTGCTGCTCGCCGTCCTCGGCGTGCTGCTGTGGGCCTATGAGACCGGCGGCGCCACCGCGTGGACGTTCTTCGCGGTGTGTCTCGCGATCTATGTCGCCGGCGTCGCCATCCAGTTCCTGGTTCCCGGCAAACGCCTGCGCCAGCAGGGTGTGAAGACGTCCACGTTGCTCTTGGCCGTCGTGCTCGGCATCATCGGGATGTTCGTCATCCCGATCGTCGGCTTCATCATCGGCTTCGTGCTGGGGATCTTCCTCGTCGAGCAGGGCCGCAGCCGTGATCGCGCTCAGGCGTGGGCTCGGACCAAGAGCGCACTGGTCGCCGTGGCGATGAGCATGGGCATCGAGTTGTGCGCCGGAGTCCTCATCGCGATCACCTGGGTCATCGGCGTTCTCGCCACCTGACCCCATTCACGACTTATTGCGCAATCCGTCGGATCTGCGCTCTTATTGCGCAATCTGTCGGCCGTCGGATCTACGCGATAAGTCGTGGTGGCTCGGTGTCAGCCGTCCTGGCCGCGGCGGTCCCACCGGTGGTCGAGCTTGTCCATGAAACCTGAGCCGCTCTTCTGACGGCGACCCGAGCTGGCTGGACCCTTCGTGCCGTCCTCACGCACGACCGCGAGCTTGCCGCCGCGACGGGGAGGGGTGAGGGCGAAGGCGACGGCCGCGACCATCACTGCGAAGCCGCCCACACCGACCCACAGGGTCGTCTGGATACCGACAAGCACGAGGCCCAGGCCGACGAGCACACCGACGACGCCAATGATCCACCGCAGGCGGGTGGGGCCTCCACGCGGTGTCCCCTCCATATTCGAGGCGAACTTGGGGTCGTCAGCGACCAGGGCCTGCTCCAACTGCTCGAGCATTCGCTGCTCGTGCTCTGAAAGCGGCACGGCGTCCTCCTGGTGTGCGGCGTGATGCGGCGTGTGATTGATCTTCCACCACAGACAACGCATGAGGCCGCTGTTTCGTTGCTTTCACCAGCATCGGTGCTGGTCCCCTTCAGGATAGGTCCCGATCGGCGCTGGGGGAAGGTGGGGCCCGGTCAATCAGGCTCGCGGGCCGAACTGAGCCCGCACCGAAGCGTGCACTGGCCCTGTCGACGGCTCGATCTGCGTCACGCCAGCCGTGGTCGGCCTCGCCGAGGATCCCTTGGATCGGAGCGTCTTCGACCGCCACGAGCTTCTCGAGGCGGACCCCGACGAGCCGGATCCGGGCCCGCTGCAACCCGAGGGCGTCGAAGAGCGATGTCGCTGTCTCATAGATCTCGCGGCTGCCGTCGGTCGGCTCCCGCAGCGTGCGTGCCCGCGTGATCGTCGTGAAGTCCGAGAACCGCACCTTGATCGACACCGTGCGTCCGGTGAGCCGCGCGGCCCGGAGCCGGGCTGCGGCGCGGTCACTGAGCTTGAGCAGGTGCCGGTGGATCTCCTGCGGGTCGTCGATGTCGTACTCGAACGTCTCATCGGCGCCAATGCTCTTCTCGCGGTGCTCACGATGCACCGGACGTGGGTCACGGCCCCAGGCGAGCTCGTGCAGATGCGTCCCGGTCGCCTCCCCGAGCCCACGGATCAACGTCGGCAACGGCGTGTGCGCGATGTCGGCGACGGTGCGCAACCCAAGTCGGGTGAGCTGCTCCTCGGTCTTCTCGCCCACGCCCCAGAGTGCCCCGACGGGCAGCTGCTGCACGAAGGGGATGATCTCGTCTCGCGGGACCACGACCATGCCGTCGGGCTTGGCGAGCCCGGAGGCGATCTTGGCGACGAACTTCGTCGATGAGACCCCGACCGAGCAGGTGATGCCCTGCTCGTCGTGGACGGTGTCACGGATCTGGGCACCGATGGTCGCCGGCGACCCCAACCGGCGAACCGCCCCGGAGACGTCGAGGAAGGCTTCGTCGAGCGACAACGGCTCGATATCAGGAGTCACGGCCCGGAAGGTCTCCATCACCGCAGCTGAGATCGCGGCATACAGGCGGTGGTCGGGAGGCAGCACGGTCGCCTGCGGGCAGAGCCGTCGCGCGCGTGTCATCGGCATCGCGGAGGCGACCCCGAACCGGCGGGCCTCGTAGGTCGCGGACAGGACCACTCCCCTGTTGCCGCCGCCGATGATCACCGGTGTGCCGACGAGTTCAGGGTGCGAGAGCAAGGTTGCCATTGCATAGAACGCGTCCATGTCGACGTGCAGGATCGTGCACCCGGTGTCGTCGGGCGGATCGCTCGAGGATCGTGCGGGGAGGCTGAACTGGCGACGGCTCATGCCGCTCTCAGGGTCGGGTGGCGATGACGTGCAGCGAGGTGCCGAGGTCGGCGAGGACCGCAAACTCCGGGTGGGTCGTCACGGCCCGCTCGAGCTCGAGGAGCGCGGCACGGTCTGCGTCGGAGTCGACGAGGGCTGAGGGGACGAGGTCGCTGAAGATGCGTATGCCGTGTGCCCTCGTGATCGTGAGCCCGCTGGCCTCGACGAGGCTGATGACACCCGCACGGTCGAAGCGGCGCGGGACAGGGTCGGCGTCGCCCCACCGCCCGTCGGGTCGGTCGAGGGCAGCACGCGCCTGGACGAACTGTCCGGCGAGGGCTCGAGCGATGACGGCGGCCGATCGCTGAGGGACGACCAGGCTGAGGATGCCGCCCAGCGCGAGGACGCCAGCGATGTGGGCGAGGGTCGCCTGCGGATCGTCGACGTACTCGAGGGTGCCGTGGCACAGGACCAGGTCGGGTCGCTCGCGGCCGATGAGGGACGACAGGGTCTCGGCATCACCCTGGACGGCACTGACCCGCGACGACGCCTGGGCCTCGGCCGCCCGACGACGCAATGAGGCCAGGGCGTCCGGACTCGGGTCGACGACCGTGACGTCGTGACCGGCGACGGCGAGCGGGACGGCGAGCCCGCCGGTGCCGCCACCGAGGTCGATGACCTTGAGCGGGCGCTCGAGCGCTCCGCTGCGGACACGGACGACCTCGTCGACGGCTGCCCACATCGCAGCGGTCCGTGGTGAGGTGGAGACCCCGGTGCGGCGTCCGATCGTCGCGTCCTCGGTCACGGGTCCACCTCTCGTCATGTGCCCACGGGCAGTGCAGCCAGCAGAGTGCGCCGCGCCACGCCAGCCTAGTTGCCCACCCCGACAGAAGCGTCAGGCGACCGACTTCTTGACGAGCGTCGCGATGAGCTTCTCCTGCGAGGGGGTGAGTTTCGTGATCGCGAACGCCGTGGGCCACATCGTGCCGTCGTCGAGGTTGGCCGAGTCGTTGAAGCCCAGGGTCGCGTAGCGGGCCTCGAACTTGGCTGCGGCCTGGAAGAAGCAGACGACCTTGCCTTCGGCATTGGCGTATGCCGGCATGCCGTACCAGGTCTTCGGCATCAGCTCGGGTGCGTTCTCGGTGACGATCGAGTGGATCCGCTCAGCGAGGATGCGATCGGCGTCGGGCATCTCGGCGACCTTGGCGAGGAGGTCGGCCTCGCCCTTGGCGCGGTCCTTGGCCCCCTTGGCCTCGGCGCGGAGCTCCTTGGCGCGCTCCTTCATCGCGGCGCGCTCGTCCGCGGTGAACCCGTCATTCGTGGTGCTCGTGTTGGAGGCGGTCTTCTTGGTCGTGGTCTTCTTGGCAACTGTCTTGGTGGTCATGGCTTCACCGTAGGTTCGCGCCTCACACCGCGCTTCTCGATTCCTGACCGCTTGAACCGAAGCCCCCTTACGGTGCAGTAGGTCCGATCTCGGCTCGGGTTCAGGCTCAGAAGCCTGGGTTCGGGGGTTAGTGGCCCGAGCTGCCGGGGCTGGAGTGCCACAGCTTGCGTGATGGCGTGCCGTGCTCGGGGACGGCAAGCGGTGCCACGAGACGCCCGTCGGTGGTCGGAGTGCCAGCGGGCTTGATGTCGGCATAGGGCGACTGCTTGAACCCGGACGCGTGCACGAGCACACGACGCCTCCCGTGCGTGTCGGCCTCCTTCTCCCCCGCCTGCGCCCGGGCGATGGCCTCGGTGTCAGCGGTCTCGAGGGCGCGCACGACAGCGGCGTGACCACCGTCGCGCCATGCCTCCCACAGGCCGGCGAGCTCCCAGGCCCCCGTCGCCCGGATCGAGATCCCGCGAGGCCCCGTGCGACGGACGACACCACGCACCAACAGGAGCCACGAGTGGAAGATCGTTGCGGCATACGGGCCCTGGACGTCCTCGAAAAAGGTCGCGTCGACGGGACCGGTCGCGTCGTCGAGGGTGAGGAAGACGACTCGGCGACCCGAGCGGATCGGCGGGGTCTGGGTCGCGACCTTGACCCCGGCGACCCACACCTCGCTGCGGCTGCGTGAGCGGAGCAGGTCGCGGCTGCGGACGACCCCGAGCGCGTTGAGCATCGGCCCATAGAACTCGACGACATGCGCCGACGCGTCGAGCCCGAGGACGTCGAGCTCGGCGCGGACCCGCTCGGTGCCGGTCATCTCAGGAAGGCCTGTGCCGGGAGTGAGCTCGGGTCGGTCGCCGAGGTCGAGGGTGAGCTGCACCGACTGGTCTGCGGCGGCAACGACCGGGCGGGCTGCCTGCGACTGGGCGGCGGCGCGCTCGCGCACGAGGTCGCTGCCCAGGGCCGGTGGTGGGACCCGACGGCGCGACGAGCGCCTGGTGCTCGCCCGCTCCCACCGGTCGAGCTCACCGACGTGGAGCAACAGGTCACGGCGGGTGATCAGTCCACGCCGTCCCAGCCCCGAACCCGAGACCCCGATGCCGTGCATCATGTCGAACGCGCCAGCGAGGACGAGTCGTTCAACGACCGGACGACTCACCACAGCACGCGACCAGAAGTCGCCAAGATCCGAGAAGGGCTGTCCTGCAACGATGCTCGCGACCTCAGCGCCACTGATGCCCTTGACGTCGGTGAGTGACAGCCGGATGCCGTAGTCGCTCGCGTCGGGCAGGTCGGGATGCACGGGGACGAAGGTGGATTCACCGCCAGTGTCACCACCCCGGTCGTCGAGCCGCTCGATGCGATAGGTGTCGCCCGAGGTGTTGACGTCGAGACCGAGGACGACGATGCCGAGCGACCGGGCGTCGTCGAGGATGAGTCGCTTGGGATACATCCCCGGGTCGTGGGTGAGAACGCCGGCGAGGAAGGCCGCCGGGTGGTGGGTCTTGAGCCAGGCCGAGTGATAGGTCGGCAGCGCGAAGGCCGCCGCGTGCGCCTTGCAGAACCCGAACGACGCAAACGACTTGAGCACCGACCAGATGAGGTCGACGTCGGCCGGTGAATAGCCTCGCGCGCGTGCCGCAGGACGCCACCACTCCTCGATCTCGAGCTGCCCCTGGGGCGATCCCATCGTGCGTCGCACCTCGTCGGCCTGGGCGAGCGTCACCCCCGTCGTCTCGGCGACGATCCGCAGGACCTGCTCGTGGAACACGACGACGCCCTCGGTCTCGGCGAGGGCCGGCACGAGTGTCGGATGGAGCAGCTGCGGCTTGGACCATCCATGACGGCTCTCGAGGAACGGTCGGATCATGTCGGACTTCACCGGCCCGGGCCGGAAGAGCGAGATGTCGATGATGAGGTCGCCGAACCGCTCGGGTCCGAACTTCCCGATGAGTTCACGCTGCCCCGGGCTCTCGATCTGGAAGCAGCCGAGAGTGTGGGTCGAGCGGATGAGCCGATAGGTCGCCGGGTCCTCGAGCGGCACCTGCGTCTCGTCGTCGAGGTCGACCTCGACCCCGTCGACCCGACGCACTTCAGCAACCGCGTGGGCCATCGCCGACTGCATGCGGATGCCGAGGACGTCGAGCTTGAGCAGGCCGAGGGTCTCGACGTCGTCCTTGTCGAAGTGGCTCATGGGGAAGCCGAGCCAGCTCGCCTCGACGGGCGTGCGGTCGAGGAGACCGGCGTTGGACAGGACGACGCCGCAGGGATGCAGGGCGATGTGTCGAGGCAGCCCGTCGAGCCGTTCGACGAGCTCGAAGAAGGTGTCAAGGCGGGGCGCATCCAGTCCGCGAGAACGCAGTTCGGGCAGGTCGGCGATCGCGCTGCGTGCGTCCTTGGCCCGGATGTGTGGGAACGCCTTGGCGATCTCGTCGATCTCGATGGGCGGCATCCCAAGCGCGGCGCCGACGTCGCGGACGGCGTGGCGCACCTTGTAGGTGTCCATCATCGACACGCACGTCACCCGGTCGCCGCCAAAACGGTCGAGGATCGCCTCATAGATCTCGGTCCGTCGCGCAGACTCCACGTCGATGTCGATGTCGGGCAACTCGGCGCGCAGCGGTGAGCAGAACCGCTCCATGAGCAGGTCGTGACGGATCGGGTCGACCCCACTGATGCCGAGCAGATAGTTGACGAGCGACCCAGCTCCTGAGCCGCGGGCCGCGACACGCACCCCCTTGGCCTTGATGAGGTCGGTCACCTCCGCGACGGTGAGGAAGTAGGTCGGGTAGCCGAGGTCCGAGATGACACGCAGCTCGTCGTCAAGACGGGACAGCACGGTATGCCGTGCCGCGTCACCGATCTCGGGGAACCTCCCGCCGACCGCGGCTCGACAACGCTGCGTGAGGACCTGTTGCGGGTCCACCCCGGCCTCGATGTTCAGGATGCCCGGCTCGGGCAGGTGGACAGCGCCGATGCCGAGGTCGGCCCGGGCGTCCTGAACGCACTCGTCGGCCAGCGTCAGCGTGGCGCCGATGAGTTGGGCAGCGCGACCGTTGTCGCCAGCGACCCCGAGGGCGCGAAGCCACATCTCCTCACTGCTCGCGAGGTGCCCGGCATCGGTGACCCGGTCGAGGTGGCGGGAGTCAAGGACGACGAGTCGACGAGCCGCGTCGAGGATGTCGACGGTGCGGACCCCGTCGCGGTCGGCGTGCCGGACGGCTGCGCTGAGGACGGCGGGGACGCGGGCCTCGTCAGCGAGGCCGAGCAGGTGACGGGCATGAACACGAGAACCGGGAGTGCCCTCCGGCCCGCCGTTGCCGACGACCTCGATGGCGAGCGCCTCGGGAGGCAGGAGGGCCCGCCACCTCTCGAGCCGGGCTCGGGCCTCGACGGGGCGGCGGGCGAGGAGCGCTCGACCCACGTCGGAGTCCGGACCAAGGAGCACGCGCAGTCGGCTCGGCTCAGGATGTCCGGCCCACTCCTCGCGCCGCTCTCCCCCGCGACACCAGCGAGCAAGAAGGTCGGGCAATGTCACCGGTGTGCCGCGCTCACCGCGCAGGTGGGTGTCGGTGACGAGCCGGCACAGGGCCGCCCATCCCAGTCCTCGCCCGGTGCCCGCGACACGGCCACGCGCGAGGACGGTGACCCGAGGGAGCCGTGGGTCGACGACCGCGCCACCGCGCACCGGAGTACGGACCCTGGGCGCTGGGCGTCCCGGCACCGGCGCCTCACCGACGGCGAGGTCGACACCGAGGATCGGGGCGATCCCGGCCCGACCACAGGCCATCGCGAACCGCACCGCGCCATAGAGACCGTCGCGGTCGGTGAGCGCGAGGGCGGGCTGCCCGTCTGCGGCGGCCCGCTCGACGAGGTCCTCCGGGGTCGAGGCACCGAACCGCATCGAGAAGCCGGACGCGACGTGGAGGTGGACGAAGTCGTTCATGCGGTCTCTCGGGCTGCGGCGAGACGACGGGCCGCTCGTTCGCCACGCGGCATACCGAGGGAGACGGTGACGGCCTCGACGAAGGTCTCGGCGGCACGCAGCAGGTCATCGGCCTCACGCACCGACACCCGGACCGTGCGCGACTCGATCTCCTGGCGGCGCACGGCCGCGAGCGCAAAGAAGTCGGCCCATTCCCCCAGTTCCGGGGAATGGTTGGCAAGGAGCGGCCAGAGGTCCTGTGGACCTCGCAAACCCTGCCTGGCGACGAGGGCTGCGGCAGCGCGCATCGCGGCATCCTGGGAGGTGACGTATCGAGCGGCAGCCAGCTCTGCGGCATACGCCTCGGCAAGGCACTGGCGGGACTGTTCGAGGAGGGTGAGAGCGGGACCGGCACCCATGGCAATCAGTCCTGCGCCCGGAGCAGGACCCAGGGGTCGCTGCAGCCGTCGGCGGAGTCGGAGGCAAGGTCATAGACGCCGGTGCCCGCAGCGCTCCCGGCCTCGACCCGCCAGACGTGCCGCTCGGGACGCTCCCCGAGATCACCGAGGTCGCGCCACCACGACCGGCGCTCACTCCAGTCGTCGAGAACCTCACGAACGACGAGGATGCGGCCGCGCCACACGAACGCACGCGGACGAGATCGAGTGGCGAGTGAGCCATCGACGGCAGGCACGACCGTCTCGACTCGAACCTCGACGCGTTCTTCGTATCGGCGCACCACGACATGGCCTCCTCAGGGCAGGATGGGATCAGGGTCGGGGACGCTCAGGCCGTCAACAGGCCGAGCCACGCCCTTCCAAAGTATCGAACATCTGTTCGAACACCTCCACTGTACAACCGCCGGACACCATGTCGTCAAGCCCTTACGCTGACAGCATGAGCCAGCCCGGGGACACCGTCTCGGAACGAGACCTGAGCGACCACCCCTCCGTCGCCGCCGTGCTGAGCACCCTTGCGGCACACCATGTCCAGCCCATCGTGCGATACCTCCCCGACGCCGTCCGCACGGCCCGGGCTGCTGCCGATGCGCTCGGGATCACCCCCTCCGAGATCGCCAACTCGCTCGTCTTCGCAGGGCGCCGCCACGATGGTTCGATCGAGCCGCTGCTCGTCCTCGCATCCGGCAGCCACCGTGTCGACCAGGACCGCATCGCCGGCCTGCTCGACCTCGCCACCGTGGAGAAGGCCACGCCCGAACAGGTGCGCGAGTGGACCGGCTTCGCCATCGGAGGCGTTGCCCCGGTCGGCCACCCCACCCCCCTGCTCACCGTCGTCGACGTGACCCTCAGCGGGTTCGACGAGGTGTGGGCCGCAGCCGGGCACAGCCACTCGGTCTTCAGGACGACCTACGACGAGCTGCTGCGCATCACCGGCGGCAAGGCCATCCAGGTCGACTGACACGATCACCCGACGCTACCCACGCGCCGCCACCACCGTGACGACCGCACACGGACACAGGAAAGCCGCGTCCCCGGGATGACGAGCGCCCCTCCACACTCACCGACCCGGGAACGCGGCCGCATGGCTACTCTCGCCGCAACCGGGTGAGGCTCGGATCAGTACAGATACTCAGATCTGCACGCCCGCCGTACTCAGATGCGGTGTGGCTCGACGTTGGGGCGCGATCCGCACCTCGCAGAACGGCTCAGCGAGAGCGCGCGGCCAGGCCGAGGTTCTCGTAGACCTCGAGCGTCGCGGTGGAACGGTTCATCGTGATGAAGTGCAGCCCTGGCGCACCCTCGGCAAGCATGCGCTGGGCGAGCTCGGTCGCGATCTCGACACCGACCGAACGCACCGCAGCCGGATCCTCGCTCACGGCCTGGAGGCGGTCGACGACGGCCGACGGCAGCGGGGTCCCCATGAGTTGCGTCATCCGGGTGATCTGCTTGAGGTTGGTCACGGGCATGAGCCCCGGCGTGATCGGCAGGTCGCGATGCTGGGCGACCCTGTCACGAAGGCGCAGGTAGCTGTCGGCGTCAAAGACCATCTGGGTCACGGCAAAGCTCGCGCCGGCGTCGGCCTTCTTGAGCATGACGTCGACGTCGTGGTCGAGATCCGGGGACGCCGGGTGGACGTCGGGGAACGCCGCGACCCCGATGGTGAAGTCACCCAGGGTGCGGATGAGCGACACGAGGTCGGTCGCGTGGTTGAGCCCCTCGGGGTGGGCCACCCACTCGCCACCGGGGTCACCCGGCGGGTCACCGCGCAACGCGAGGATGTTGCGCACCCCTGCGGCGGCGTACTGGCCGATGACCCGGCGGATGTCCTCGACGGAGGCGCCAACGCAGGTGAGGTGGGCCAACGGAGTGAGGGTCGTCTCGCGGGCGATGCGTTCCGTGACCCGCACCGTGCGGTCCTGGGTCGAGCCGCCCGCGCCATAGGTCACCGACACGAAATCGGGGCGTACCCGCTCGAGCCGACGGATGGCATCCCACAGCGCCGCCTCGGACGCATCGTCCTTGGGCGGGAAGAACTCGAAGCTCACCGAGGGTCGCTCGGCAGCGAGGAGTCCGGGGATGGAACGGGGTGCCATGCGGGTGAGATTAGCCCAGTAGGCAGGCCGTAGGCTCAGCCCCACAACCCGTGAGATGCAAGGAGCGTTCGTGACCAGCCCGTTGGACGAGGCCGATCTCCGCATCCGCGTGCAGGCCTGCATCGACGAGGAGTTGCGGCGCCAGGCCGTCGTCCTCGACGAGCTCGGGCCCGATGTCACCGACCTCCTCGACCGCGTGGGTTCCCTGTTGGCCGGAGGCAAGCGGCTGCGTGCCGCGTTCCTCTACTGGGGTCACCGGGCCGCCGGTCGCGCCGACTCCGACGCGCTCGTGCGGCTCGCGACGGCGATGGAGTTCTTCCAGGCCGCTGCGCTCATCCATGACGACGTCATGGACGACTCGGACACACGACGGGGTATGCCGGCCGCTCACCGCGCGCTCGCAGCCGTCCACAACGAGCGTGGCTGGGGTGGCGACGACGCGCGTTTCGGTGTCGCGGGCGCCATCCTCGCTGGCAACCTCTGCCTCACCTGGACCGACGAACTCGTCGCCACGAGCGGCCTGGCAGCCGAGGACCTCGCCCGAGGCCGTGTCGTCTTCGACCGGATGCGCACCCAGCTCATGGCCGGTCAGTTCCTCGACGTCGTTGACTCGGTCCGCCCGTGGGACGACCTGCCGGCGAGCGAGCGCATCGAGCGCGCCCAGCGGGTCATCCGCTACAAGAGCGCCAAATACACCGTCGAGCACCCCCTCCTCATCGGCGCCACCGCTGGCGGCCTGGGCGAGGCCGACCTGGCCCACCTGTCGTCCTACGGCCTGGACCTCGGGCACGCCTTCCAGCTGCGTGATGACCTGCTCGGTGTCTTCGGTGACCCCGAGGCCACCGGCAAGCCGGCCGGCGACGACCTGCGTGAGGGCAAGCGCACCGTCCTCATCGCCCACACCCTCAGCGGCACCGACGACGCCGGCCGCGAGGCAGTGCGCACCCAGCTCGGCAAGCCCGACCTGGACGCCACCGCCATCAACAACCTCCGAGCGATCATCATTGCCTCCGGAGCAGTAGCCACCGTCGAGGCCGAGATCACCCACCTCGCCACCCGAGCCCGCACCTCCCTGGCGGACGCCACCGGAGTAGCCCCCGATGCCGCAGCCATCCTCGACCAGCTGGTCGAGATCAGCACCGCGCGCACCGCCTGAAGAAACCCTCTCGACTCGCTGCTGGTCACCCTCAAGGGCGCTGAGGAAGCAAGCGCCGCAGGTATGCCGGTTCGCCGCCGGCTGGGCCTGGCGACTTACGCCCGCGAGCCGCGTGAGGTGACCTCGCACGAGGAGCGGTCACACCTCGAGTGCGCCGCTGGCTGGGTCTGGCGGGAGACGCGAGTGCGCTTAGCGCGCGAGCGTCGGATGGGACTGCGGCGCACCGAGGTGTGCCCGCGACGTCACAATCGGAACCCTAGAAGGCGAGTTCCATGGCCCGCCGGCGCACCTCGGTCTTGAACCCGCCAATGAGCGAGTCGATGGGGGCGCCTTCGACGGGCAGTGAGGCGTCGGGGGTGAAGAGCCAGGTGAGGATCTCGGTGTCGTTCATGCCACCGTCGCCGAGCACGGTGAAGGTGCCCTTGAGCGCGGGCATGATGCCTTCGTCGTCGAGGAACTTCTCGGGCACGGCGACGACGCGGCGCTCGCCGATGCGGGCCGCGAGGATCTCACGGTCGGCGATGAGTTGGCGCACGGTCGACATCGGGAGTTCGAGTCGCTCGGCAAGGTCTGGAACGGTCAGCCACTGGCCGACAAGGGTTTCGAGATCTGCGTCCTGGTCTTTCACGAGGCCAGCGTGCCATACCAGCTATCCCCCCATTGACTAGTCACACCCGCTACTCTGTCAACGTTTGCCACAGGAGCCACACTGTCAACATCTGTCAATACGACGGCACCAACTCCGTCGTCTTGGAAAGGACGGCCCTCATGGTCATCGCCCTGCCCCCTGCGACGGTGCCTCCCGCCGCCGTCATGCCCGCCACGGTCTCGACCCACTCCAGCCCGGCACCACATGGCTGGACGACCTACACGGTCAAGGACGGTGACACCCTCATCGGGCTCGCGGCAACCTTCAAGACCACCCCGCGAACGTTGGCGGCCAAGAACAACATCAGCGACGCCCGTCGCCTCTGGGCCGGAGCGACCATCCAGGTGCCAGGTCGGGTGGGGTCGACGACCAAGGCCGTGCCTCGTGCCCAGGCACGTTCGGCAGCCGCTCACACCGTCACCGAGGGCGAGACCCTCTATGGCATCGCCGCCCGCTACCGCACGACGGTCCCGGCACTGGCGAAGGCCAACGGGATCTCCCCGGGGTCATTCATCTTCCCCGGCCAGCAGCTGCGCCTGTCCGGGTCAGCCACCGCGACGCCACAGGGCATCACCAGGACGGCCCCGGCGGCAAAGTCTGCTGGCACGGCATACACGGTTCGGGCAGGCGACACCCTGCTCGGCATCGCGGACAAGCACGGTCGCACCGTCTCTGCACTCGTCAAGGCCAACGGTCTGCGCGGCACCATGATCTACCCCGGCCAGCGGCTCGCCATCCCCGGCACGGCCGCACGCAAGAGCGCTCCCAATGCAGCTCTGCCCAATACGTTCTTCGGCGTGAAGTACCCCGACAAGGTGGTCGCGAACGCTGCACGCAACCGCGAACTCCTCGCCACCCGCTCGGTGCCGACCCGTGCCGAGACCAAGGCCCTCGTGGCGGCAACGGCTCGTCGCCACGGCGTCGACCCGCGTCTCGCTCTCGCGATCTCCATGCAGGAGTCGGGCTGGAACCAGAAGCAGGTCTCCGTCGCCAACGCCATCGGCATCATGCAGGTCATCCCTTCCGGCGGCGAGTGGGCGTCGTCTCTCGTCGGACGCAAACTCAACCTGCTCGATCCGCAGGACAACGCGACGGCCGGCGTCGTCATGCTCAAGGCCCTCACGAGGGCCTCGGGGTCCGAGGACACTGCCATCGCGGGCTACTACCAAGGCCTTTCCTCGGTGCAGTCGCGCGGCATGTACACCGACACCAAGCGCTACGTCGCGAACATCAAGGCGCTCAAGGGTCGTATGTGACACCGGCCGCGTCGGGTACCGGGGTCCACGGGCTGCCCTCACGCAGTCCGTACACTCATCTGGTGTCCACCGCCCCCACCGACGACCTTGTCGGCGAGATCCTCGACGGTCGCTACCGCGTCATCGAGCGTCTTGCTGACGGTGGAATGGCCACGGTCTACCTTGCCCTTGACACGAGACTAGACCGCGAGGTCGCCCTCAAGGTCATGCGACCGCACCTTGCGCAGGACGCCACGTTTCGCTCCCGCTTCCACCGGGAGGCGCGGTCTGCTGCGCGCCTGTCCCATCCCGGTGTCGTGGCCGTTTTCGATCAGGGCGAGGACGACGGTCGGATGTTCCTCGCGATGGAGTACGTCCCGGGACAGACGCTGCGGGAAGTCATCGACACCGAGGGTGCGCTGACTCCCAGGGCTGCGATCGACATCATGGTCCCGGTGCTCGACGCGCTCGCCGCTGCCCACCACGCCGGCATCATCCACCGTGACATCAAGCCCGAGAACGTCATCCTGCGCGAGGACGGCGCGGTCAAGGTGGCCGACTTCGGGCTCGCTCGTGCTGTGACCTCGCAGACCGTGACGTCATCGTCCGGACTTCTCCTCGGCACGGTCGCCTACCTCTCCCCCGAACAGGTCGAGCGCGGCATCGCCGACGCCCGCAGTGACGTCTATGCCGCGGGTCTGGTCTTCTTCGAGATGCTCACCGGCTCCAAGGCCTTCGACGGCGACACAGCGATCAACGTCGCCTACCAGCACGTCCACACAGGCGCCCCGCGTCTGCGCAGTCGCTCTCCCGAGTCCCCTGAGATCCTTGATGAGGTCGTTGCGGCCGCGACCTCGCTCGACCCCGACGGACGCCCTGCCGACGCCGCCGCGTTCGCAGCCCTCATTCGAACCGCCCGCCGCGAACTCACAGCCGACGAGCTCGACGACCGTCCGTCGGACGCCGAAGCGATTGCCTCGACCATCACCCGCACCACGGCGCTGCCGATCGAGCGCCCCAGCCGCTCGATCGAGCGCCCGACCGCATCGCACGCTGGGCCGTCGTTGCGCGATCAGGTGCGCGGGGCACCGCCGGCCACGGCAGGCGTCGCCGTGCGCAGAGTCGCTCAACGTCCGCCTCGTCGTGCTGTGTGGCCCTGGATCCTCGTCGTCGTGTCCGCCGCGATCGCGTCGGCCACAGCGTGGTTCTTCCTCGCCGGCCCGGGCGCCCCGACCATCGTCCCGGCCATTGTCGGCCAGCCGGTGGTTGCCGCAGCGTCCTCGCTGCGCACACAGCACCTCGACCCCGCGCGCCAAGATGGCTTCAGCGAAACCGTCGCCAAGGGACTCGTCATCTCGACGACACCCAAGGCCAATGCCGAGGTCCGCCGCGGCACCTCCGTCACCCTCGTCGTCTCCAAGGGGCCCGAGCGGCACGATGTGCCCACCTTGGCCGGGGTGAGTCTGGCCGAGGCCCAGAACCAGATCACGGGCGCCAACCTCGTGGTCGGCAAGATCACCGAGACCTTCCATGAAGAGGTCGATGACGGGCAGGTGATCGCCAGCAACCCCAAGGTCGGCACCCAGCTCAAACGCGGCACCTCAGTAGCCCTCACCGTCAGCAAGGGACGTCAGCCGATCACGGTCGAGAACTTCACCGGCAAGCCGTTTGCTGACGCCAAGTCCACTCTCGAAAGGGCCGGCCTCGTCGTCGAGGAGGGTGGCGCCCAGGAGAACAGCGACACCGTCCCCAAGGACTCGATCATCCGTCAGGAGCCGGCCCGAGGGAATCTGTTCAAGGGGGACAAGGTCTCGGTCGTCGTGTCCAAGGGACCAGTGCTCATCACGGTCCCCGGCGGCCTGGTCGGCAGGCAGTTCACCGAGGTCAAGGCCACCCTCGAGACTGCTGGTTTCAAGGTCACCGAGAAGCAGGCGATCCCCGGCATCAACTTCGGAACCGTGCAGGGCGTCAACCTCCCTGAGGGGTCTCAACAGCCAAAGGGCTCCGAGATCGTCGTGACGACGGTCTGAGGTGACGTCACCCTCATCACTCGCCCACGACGGGCGGGCTCGCCTCGCAGTGCTCGTGCTCCTCGGCGTCACGGCTGTGTGGGGCTCCACGTTCTTCCTCATCCGTGACCTCGTCGAGCACGTCCCCTCGGCGGACTTCCTCGCGGTGCGCTTCGGCATCGCAGCCGTCCTCATGTTTGCCCTCTTCCACCGTCAGACCCTCGCCCTGAGCCGCCGTGAGCTCACGCTCGGTGCCGGGCTCGGGGCGCTGTATGCCGTTGCTCAGCTTCTGCAGACCATCGGACTCGAGACCACGGCCGCATCCGTGTCGGGCTTCCTCACCGGGACCTACATCGTCCTCACCCCGGTGCTCGGCGCCCTCCTGCTGCGAGACCACATCCCGCGCGCGGCGTGGCTGGCGGCCTCCATTGCCACCGTCGGCATCGCCGTTCTGTCCCTTCAAGGGCTCGCGATGGGGTTCGGTGAGGCCGTCACCCTCGGCTCGGCGGTGATCTATGCGTTGCACATCCTCGCCCTCGGTCGCTGGTCCACCGCCTCGACGGCTCTGGGCCTGTCGACGATCCAGGCCTCGGTCATCGCCGTCATCTGCCTGGCTGCGGCGGTTCCCGATGGCGTGACCCTGCCGTCGACAGATGGGCAGTGGGTCTCCCTGCTCTACATGGCCGTGGTCGCCGGTGCCGGTGCCCTCATCGCGCAGACCTGGGCGCAGGCGCATCTCACGGCGACGCGCGCCGCGATCGTCATGGCCATGGAGCCCGTGTTTGCCGCTGTGTTCGCCGTGCTCTTCGGCAACGAGTCGGTCACCGCGCGGTTGCTCCTCGGTGGCGGACTCGTCCTCTGCGCGATGTATCTCGTCGAGCTCCGCGGAAGCAGTCACGCCGACGACGTGTCAGCGCTCGAAGACCCCCCGGCGGAGATCCTTCACCACGACGTCTGACACCCCCACTTATTGCCCGTTCGGCTAGTTGCGAGGACAACGAGTAACTGGCCGAACGGGCAATAAGTGGGGAAAGAGACTTCAGCCGAGCAGGTCGACGAGGACCTCGGTAGCGGCATCGGTCGCTGCGTCGTCGACGTCGAGGTGCCAGACCAGTCGCACTCCGGTCGGCCCAGCGGCATACGTGCGTATGCCGCGTGCTCCCGTTGCGTCGACGAGCTCGGTCGGCGTCCAGGACGTCTGAGACAGGTCGAGCATGACGATGTTGGTCTCGACGAGATCCGGACTCACGACCGACGGGGCGACCGCTCCGACCGCAGCGGCGAACCGGGCGGCTCGGGCATGGTCGTCGGCCAAGCGCTCGACATGGTGGTCGAGCGCGTGCAGACCTGCTGCAGCGAGGATGCCGACCTGACGCATCCCGCCACCAAATCGCTTGCGCCAGATGCGTGCTCGCGCCATGAGCTCGGTCGAACCGACGAGCACCGAACCGATCGGAGCTCCGAGTCCCTTGGACAGGCAGACGCTCACCGTGTCGAACTCGCGACCGTAGTCGGCCAGCGGGATCCCGGTCGCGACGTGCGCGTTCCAGAGGCGGGCGCCGTCGAGGTGCATCGCGACCCCGGCCTTCTGGCTCACCGACCGCACCTCACGGATCGCCTCGAGCGGCTGGATCGTGCCACCACCGAAGTTGTGGGTGTTCTCGACGACGATGAGTGCCGTGCCGACCTGATAGGGGCCGGCACCGACGCTCATCAGCCCCAGAGGTCCGGACGGGACGAGCCGCCCCCGCTCGCTCGCCCACGTGCGTGACGAGATGCCCGAGAGCACCGCTGCCGCACCGAGCTCCGCGCGCAGCACGTGGGCCAGGGTGTCCGCGATGATCTCCTGGCCGTGGTCGACGTGCAGTCGCATGCCGAGTTGGTTGGCCATCGACCCCGTCGGGGCAAAGAGGGCGGCCTCGTGACCGAGGAGTTCGGCGACGCGCGACTCCAACGCAGCAACCGTCGGGTCCTCGCCGAAGACGTCGTCCCCGACCGGAGCGTGCGCCATGGCCTCGCGCATGGCATGCGTCGGCTGGGTCAGCGTGTCCGAGAGCAGGTCCGCAACCCAGCGACGCGGCATACCAGCGGTGTTCGGCGTTTTGGGTGCCGTGTCGTTGGTGCTCGTCACGTCAGTCGCGGCTGAGCATCTCGGCGACGAGGAAGGCCAATTCCAGACTCTGCTGGTGGTTGAGCCGCGGGTCGCAGACCGTCTCGTAGCGCTTGTTGAGGTCGGCGTCGAGGATCTTCTCGGCGCCGCCGATGCACTCCGTGACGTCGTTGCCGGTGAGCTCGACGTGGATGCCACCGGGCACAGTGTCGAGCGCCTGGTGCACCTCGAAGAAGCCGCGGACCTCGTCGACGACATCGTCGAAGTCCCGCGTCTTGTAGCCCGATGCGGATTCGAACGTGTTGCCGTGCATCGGGTCACAGATCCACGTGATGGCCGCGCCACTCGCCGTGATCTTCTCGACGATGGGCGGGAGGGCCTCGCGAACCTGGCCGGCACCCATGCGGGTGATGAAGGTGAGTCGGCCGGGCGTGCGCTCGGGGTCGACGAGGTCGATCATCCGCAGCAGGTCGTCGACCTGGGCCTTGGCCGAGACCTTGACACCGATCGGGTTGTGGATGCGGCTGACGAAGTCGAGGTGAGCGCCGCCGAGGTCACGGGTGCGCTCGCCAATCCAGACGAAGTGAGCCGAGGTGTCATAGAGGTTGCCGGTGCGCGAGTCGACGCGCGTGAGGGGCCGCTCGTAGTCGAGAAGCAGTGCCTCGTGGGCAGCGAAGAACTCGGTCCCCTTCATCGCCTCGAAGTCGGCGCCACACGCGGCCATGAACTTCATCGCCTTGTCGATGTCGCGGGCGATCTTCTCGTAGCGCTGATTGGCTGAGTTGGCGACGAAGCCGCGGTTCCAGTCGTGCACGTGGCGCAGGTCGGCGAAACCGCCGGTCGTGAAGGCGCGCACGAGGTTCAGGGTCGCGCTGCTCGCGTGGTAGGCCTTCACGAGCCGCTGCGGGTCGGGGTTGCGGGCGGCCTCGCTGAACTCGAAGTCGTTGACCATGTCGCCGCGGTAGGCAGGCAGGGTCACGCCCTCGCGAGTCTCGCTGTGGCTGCTGCGCGGCTTGGCGAACTGGCCCGCCATGCGACCGACCTTGACCACGGGCACGGACGCGCCATAGGTCAGCACGGCGGCCATCTGCAGGATCGTCTTGATCCGGTTCTTGATGTTGTCCGCGGTGGCTCCGGCGAACGTCTCGGCGCAGTCGCCACCTTGAAGGACGAAGGCCTCGCCGCGGCCAGCGGAGGCCATGCGGTCGCGCAGGACGTCGCACTCTCCGGCGAAGACGAGCGGCGGATAGGTCGCGAGCTCGGCCACGGCGGCGTCGAGGGCGGAAGCATCCGGCCAGAGCGGCTGCTGGGCAGCCGGGAGGTCGGGAGTCGCCTCGAGATGAATGCGCAGGTCGGGATCAGTGGTCATGCTCACCCGCCAAGGATAGGCGCGTCTCGTGTGACGGCATGCGGCGCCCGTATGCCGGTCAGTCGCCGCTCGTCACTCACCGCTCATCTGTCGGCGCCGTTGGGTCCGTCCTCGAGGCCACGGGCCAGGGCGAATCGGACCAGCTCGACCCGGTTGTGCAGGTGCAGCTTGCCGAGAGTGTTCTGGACGTGGTTCTGGACCGTGCGGTGCGACAGGACGAGCTCGGCGGCGATCTCCTTGTAGGACATTCCGGTCGCCACGAGCCGCAGGACCTCGGTCTCGCGGTCGGTCAGCTCAGGGATGGGCCGGTCCGCCGGCCGGGGGGCTGCCTCGGCCTCGGCATCGTCGGCAGCCATCCGGCGGAACTCGCCGAGCACCAGTCCGGCGAGACCGGGAGTGAACACCGCCTCGCCCCGTGCGGTGGCGTTGACAGCGGCGACGATGTCCGCGCTCGACGCCGACTTCACGAGGTAGCCGGTCGCTCCGGCCTTGATGGCGGCCAGCACGTCGAGCTGTTCGCCACTCGCCGACAGGATGAGGACACGGGTCTCGAGATCACCGAGGGCGCGGCACACCTCGTCGCCGCGCATTCCGGGCAGGTTGAGGTCGAGGACGAGGACGTCAGGTCGGGTGGCCCGGGTCCGGCGCACCGTCGAAGGCCCGTCGGCGGCGGTCGCAACGACGTCCAGCCCGGCCTGGGCGAGGTCGCGCTCGAGGGCGCCGAGCCACAGAGGGTGGTCGTCGGCCACGAGGACGGTCGTGCGGGGTGAGCTCTGGTCCAAAGTCTGCTCAGTCATGGCACTCCTCAGTCATGGGGCTTTTCAGTCATGGGGCTTTTCGCGCGGCACGGTGATGACGACCCTGCAGCCACCGCCGGGTCGGGTGATGACGTCTGCGGTGCCGCCCAGGTCACGCACGCGACCGACGATCGACTGACTGACGCCGAGACGGCCGCGGGACGCGGCTGACAGGAGATGGGCAGGTTCGTCACCGATACCGTTGTCGCGCACCGTCACCGAGACGGTGTCGCCATGGTCCTCGAGCAACAACCAGGCCTTGGCGTCGTCGCCGGCGTGACGGTTGACGTTGTCGAGGGCCGCGACCACCGCCGCATCGAGCTCGGAGGCGCGGGCATCCTCGAAGGGCACCGGGCCACCGGGGAGAGAAACACTGACCCGCTCGCCCTCATGAGCACCGAGCAGCAGCCGCAGGTCCCGCCGGACCTCACCGGCGGCGGCGTCAAGTTTCCCCGCGAGGCGGGACCCGGTCACGTCCTGGGAGACGAGGCGACGCAGGGTGCGCTCCTGCTCGGCGGCCAAGGCGCCGAGCTCAGCACCCTCTCCCCCGATCTGGTCACCGCGTCGGTGGATGAAGGCGAGGGTCTGGAGCACCCCATCATGGACCACCCGCGCCAGCCGCTCCCGCTCGCGCAACCGTTCACGTTCGGCGAGGACCTGCTCATAGCGTTGCAGCCCACCTCGCGCGAGGTCGACGGCGAGGCCGATGAGGACGCCAAGCATGAAGAGCAACAGGATGTTGTGCCACGTCGTCGGCGTCGGCGATCCGACCTCAACCAGGTCGGCCACGGCGATCACTGCGGCCACCAAGAAGCCGCCGAGACGGCCATGGAGCACGGCCGCCCCCGACACACACCCGGCCGCCCAGATCGTCGGAAGAGTGAACTGTCCGGCGGCTACGTCCTCGGGATGGTCGGCGAGCAACGTGGCGAAGATTCCTCCGACGGCCAATGCCACCTCGATGGCCAGCAGCCAGGTCGTCCGGCGGCGGAAGACCAACAGGATGAGGCTGAACGCCATGAGGATGCCGATGACGGTGAACCCCACCCAGGGACGCGCCATGGTGTCGTGGCGACCCCAGACGACCGTCCCGGCATACAGGGCCGCTGCAGGCCTGAACCAGTCGAGCCCACGCGAGAACGCCTCGACGATGACGGGTTCGGAACGCCCCGTGCGCACCGAGCGGTACGTCACCCCGAACAGTGCCCCCCGGCGATTCATTCGCTCAGCCGGCACGTTGCTCGTCAGCGTTGCGGGATGCGTCGCCCGCGTCGCCGGAGTCACCTTCGAGTTCGCGCTCGAGCTCGTCGACCGCGCGGCCCGGCCTGGCGGCCTCGGCCTGCTCACGCTGGAGGATCTTCTTGGCCCGGGTGAGACGGTCCTTCATCGACCCGGCATACATGTCGACGTACTCCTGGCCGGAGAGCTCCATCAGGGCATACATGACCTCGTCGGTGATGGATCGAAGGACGAAACGGTCATCCTCCATGCCCTTGTAGCGCGAGAAGTCGAGCGGCTTGCCGACCCGGACTCCCACGCGCATGACCTTGGGGATGATCTTGCCGGTGGGCTGAGCCTTGTCGGTGTCGATCATCGCGACGGGGATGACGGGAACGCCGGCCTCGAGGGCCATGCGGGCGACGCCGGTCTTGCCCTTGTAGAGGCGACCGTCAGGCGAACGTGTGCCTTCGGGATAGAGGCCGAGGAGCTCACCGCGACGCAGGATCTTGAGACCTGAGTTGAGGGCTGCTTCGCTGGCCTTGCCGCCAGCGCGATCGACGGGAACCTGGCCGACGCCCTTGAAGAAGGCTGCCGTCAGCCGGCCCTTGAGGCCGACACCGGTGAAGTAGTCCGCCTTGGCCAGGAACGTCATGCGACGTGGCACGACGAGCGGAAGGAAGATCGAGTCCGAGAACGACAGGTGGTTGCTCGCGAAGATCGCGGCACCGGTCTCGGGGATGTGCTCCTCACCCTCGACCCAAGGACGGAACAGCATCTTGAGCAGTGGTCCCAAGATCACCGTTTTCAGCACCCAGTAGAACACCGTCGTCCTTTCCGTCGAATGGTCAGGACTCTAGTGCACGGTTCAGGCGATACAGGGCGGACTAATCCGAACTCCGACGACGTTGGTGACGATGTTCCCGCGCACGCGGCGCCGGGAACGTGGCACCATTTCTTCTGTTCTTCCCGATACCCGTGAGGCAGCCATGAGCGAGCGTGACATCGACGCCGAGTTCGACGCGATCGTGGCCCGCTGGGACGACGACCCCCCGCACTTGCCCAAGCCGCGGACCGTCCAGGACATCACGACGGCGTATGCCGCCCTCTCCCGTCCCGAGACTCCCTCACCCGAGCCTGCGGACGAGACAGCCGAGACCGCCCAAAACACCGAGACCGAGGTCGAGCCCGAGATGGTCGTCGACTCTGGGGCTGCTGCGGTCGCGCCCACGAACTCACCTGAGACGTGGCGCGAAGGGCCGAGCATCGACGCCGAGGACGAGGACCACTTCGAGCCCGGCCCGGTGCAGCTCCCCCCGAGCGAGGACATCGGCTACTGGGGCGCGATCGTAGGCCTCGTGGGTGGGCCGCTCCTCATGCTGTGGATCGCGCTCACCGGCCCGTTCTATCGGGGCTGGTGGATCCTGGGGTCGATCGTCCTGTTCCTCGGGGGTTTTGCCCTGCTCGTCATGCGATCGCCGCGCCTGCGCGACCCGCGTGACGACGACGGCGCCCGCGTCTGAGCTCCCACCCCTACGCGTCCGCAACTCTGGTTGCCAGGCCGTCAGGTTGCCGGACGCAGCGGGACCTACCGTTCGGCTTCCACCTCGGCTGCTGACTCTGCCTCAGTGACCATCTCCTCGGTGACCGACTCGCTTGCCTGCGCTGACGCGTCATCGGCACGTTCCTGGGCGACCGTCGGCTCCTGGAGCCTGATGTCCACCCACGTGGGTCGGTGATCGCTTCCGGCGATGAGGTCGGCCTCATCGATCGGCAGGTCGACGTGCGGCTCGGCCTGCAGCCCCGACGACGCGAAGATGACGTCGAGGACCCGGCGAGGTCGCGTCGCCGGATAGGTCGGAGTCGCGGGCGAGACGAGTCGCATCACTCCGGCGAACGTCTTCCACGCTTCACCGGAATCCCCCTCGTTGAGGTCGCCGGCGAGGATCACCTCGCCGCCGACGTTGATCGCCTGGAGGATGACCTTCGCGTGCGCCGCACGCTCCCGGGCATCGAGGCTGAGGTGAACGCTCGCCACGGCGATGGGTTCGCGCCCCGGCGCCGCGACCCGGGCCAGCGCGAAGCCGCGCGTCCGTTGCAGCCGCGCCACCCGGAGTCGGTGGTGTTTGGACTCGACGACGTCAACCCGAAGCGACGTGAAGATCGTCGTGCCGCCACTCCCCCGGTGCCGACCCGACCAGAACATCCCGCACTGCTGCGCGAAGTTCGCAACGCGCTGTGTCGAGAACAGCCGCCTCGGAACCTCCTGGAGGCAGAGCACGTCCGGGTTGATGGCACGCACGACCCGCGCCGCGGCATACGGGTCCTCGAGGAAGTCGCGGGTGTTGTAGCTCGCGATCCGGATCGTCGTCATGCCTGACCCCGGCCGAGGCTCAGGCGGTCGAGTCGTTGCGGGCGAGGTCCGCCGCACCGATGAGACCGGCCTCGTTGCCCAGCCTGGCGGCGACGATCCGCGCCTCCGGGCGGTAGCCGCGACCGGTGAGGCGCCGTCGGAACGTGTCACGAGCCGGGCCGAGCAGCAGCTCGCCGGCCGCGGAGACGCCGCCGCCGATGACGAACGTGCCCGGGTCGAACGCAGCCGCGAGGTTGGCGATCCCGATGCCGAGCCAGTGGCCGATCTCGGCGAGCAGCTCGATCGACGTCGCGTCACCATCGCGCGCCGCCTCGGTGACGATCGGTCCCGTGAGGTCGTCGGCCCGCCCGTCGACGCGGGCGGCGAGGTCGCTGGCGACCGGCGAGTTCGCGAGGATCATCGCCCGCGCCTCACGCACGAGCGCGTTGCCCGAGGCGTACTGCTCCCAGCACCCGCGGTTGCCGCACTCGCACCGCTGGCCCTCTGGCACGACCTGCATGTGGCCGAACTCGCCCGCGATGCCGTAGCGACCCCTGATGACCTCGCCGTGCATGAGGATCGCGCCACCGATACCAGTGCCGAGGTTGACCATGACGACGTCCGAATCTCCCTGTGCCGCACCGAATCGCCACTCGGCCCAGCATGCAGCGTTGGCGTCGTTGTCGACCAGGATCGGGGCATCGATGCGCTTGCTCAGGGCGTCGCGCAGAGGTTCGTCACGCCACGACAGGTGCGGCGCGAAGACGACGGTCGCGCGGTCCGCGGCGACGAAGCCAGCGGCCCCGATGCCGACCGCTGCGACGTCGGGATGTTGGGCGCGAAGTTCCTCGACGACGTCGACGATGGTGTCCTCGACGACCTTGGGACGTTTGGAGCGGTGAGGCGTGTCGCGGCGGGCGCGAGTGAGGATCTCGCCGTTCTCGTCGACGACCCCACCAGCAACCTTGGTCCCGCCGATGTCGATGCCGATGGCCAGGCTCATGAGAGTTCCTCTTCGTCGAAGACGGCAATGGGCTCGGTGCGTGGTGCGCGGTCCGCGGGTGCCCGCTCCGCGGCGGACGACTCCGTATGCCGGCTAGCCATGTCTGCGAGCACCGTCGCTGCCGCTGTGGCCAGGTCGGCGAGACGACCGAGGGTCTCGGGGCTCACGCCCTTGAGCAGGGTCACCGAGCGACAGACCGGGCACCAGGTGCAGGTCTCGGCGTCGCCCATCGCGACGTGCACGTGCTCCGGCGGAACGGACCCGTCCGCCCCTGGATCACTCGACCCAGGATCGTGCGACCCCGGATGGTGCGGGCCTGCTGATTCGCCTGTGCCAGAGGCGTTCTCGTGACGAGGTGCCTGGGGGCGACCCAGCGCCTCGAGCAACCTTGCTGCTTCTTCGGCCACCGAACCCACGGCGGCGTCGAGTCGCGCATCAGCGTCCACGTGGCCACACCTCCTCATCACGAACGAATCTCACCCGGAGCTCACCGGAACGCACCCCAGCATTCTTGACGATGCAGCGGCGCAGGACCGAGGGCAAGGCAATGACGCGCCGCACACCTCCGACATCGACGACGAGGTCGTCGGCCCGACGGGCCAGGTCGACGTCACCGGACCGGGCCAGTGGCAGCGGCAGGATGAGCACGAATTCGGGACCGTCTGCCTCGACCCTCAGGCCCTGGGAGCGCACCGCCGCGTCCAGTGGTGGCAGCTCCCCGTCAAGGGCGGTCGTCTGGCCCGCGAGGTCGGCCAGCGCATCAGCCCCGGTCGGTTCACCGGCGAGGTACGGCGCGGTGAGGACGGGAGTGCCGTGGAAGGACTCGGTGATGGTGGCGATGCCGACGGCCTGAGCGGTGTTCCAGGCAGCCCGCCACGGGTCGTCGTCGACGGGGATGACGCGGTTGACGACAACGGCGTCCACGGCATACCCATGCAGAGACAGGGACGTGAGGATCCGGCGCGCCTCGGCGATGACGACGTTCTCGGGCGTGAGGACGATGCGCACGCTCGCCCGCTCCGAGGTGAGCATCGTGCGGATGTCGGCCATGTGCGCCCGCCACGTCGCGATGACGTCGAGCACGGCCCCGTTCGGCATCGGCAATCCGGCAGCCGCTGCAGCTGCGGGGCGCATCGCCGTGAGCAGCCGGCGCTGGGCCGGCATGAGGCGGTCGAGGTGCCAGCCGAGCACTTCAGGCAGGGCGAGCAGGCGGAGCGTCTCGGCGGTCGGCGCGCAGTCGACGACGATGACGTCCCACTCACCGCTCGTCGCGTGGTGGCCGAGCGTGAGCAGGGCGCTGATCTCGTCGGCGCCCGGCAGAGCGGTGAACTCCTCGGCCACGACCGGGTCGACGCCGACCGAGTCGAGCACTGTCAGGAGGTAGTCGCGCAGCGTCCCCCAGTCGGCGGCGACGCTCGTGCGGGCCCCGACGGCCTGGGCGTGGAGACGCTCCTCGACCGCGAGGGTCTGCTCCCACGTGGGCGACGTCCGCAGGTCGACGTCGAGTGCGTCACCGAGACTGTGGGCGACGTCGGTCGACATGACCAGGGTCCGTCGGCCGGCGCGCGCGGACTCGACGGCCATCGCAGCAGCCGTCGTCGTCTTGCCCACTCCGCCCTTGCCCGTGACGAGGACGACGCGTGGCGCGACGGCAGGCGACACGGTGGACGCCACGGCTGGCGTCACGAGGTCGTCGTCGCTCAGCTGAGGGACTCGACGCGCTTCTTGAGCTCCTTGAGCGCCGTGTCGATGATGAGCTTCTCGGCCTTGCGCTTGAGCATCCCGATCATGGGGATCTTGACGTCGACGGCGAGGGCGTAGTCCACCTGGGTCCCGCCATCCTTCGGTGTGAGGATGTAGGTGCCATCGAGGGCCTTGAGGACGCCAGCCCGCACGAGGTGCCACGACACCGTGCCGGAGCCGTCCTCGGCGATCCCGTCCCAGTCGTACTCCAGGACATAGGTGTCCTTGACTGCTCCGGCGTCGAGGACGTACTCGACCTGGTCGGCCCATCCGTCACCGTCCTCGCTGAGGATTGTCACGGTCTTCACCTGGTCGGCCCACTCGGGATATGCCTCGAAGTCGGCCACAACGTCGAGCACGGCGCCCGGCTCGGCGGAGATGTGGATGCTGGAAGACGTGCTGTCTGTCATAGGCGCAGGCTACAAGGCGTACGACTACCTCTAGGATCGGAGGACGGTTGATGTCGCGTCCACCGTCCAGCCGCTGGTGATCTGGAACGACGATGACGTCGCGCCCAGACGAAGGAGAGCACCCTTGCACGAGAAGACCACTCCCGCCCTCGCCCCTGCGACCACCGAGGGCAGCCTTGCTGATCTTCCCCTCCGGCACCGACGCGACACTCCCGGCAGGGCCCTGTTCGCCGTCCGCGACGGCGCCGGCTGGAGTGATGTCACAGCCCAGGAGTTCGCCGATCAGGTCGACGCTCTGGCCAAGGGCTTCATCGCCGCGGGGGTCACGCCGGGCACCGCCGTGGGCATCATGTGCCGGACCCGCTACGAGTGGACCCTCACGGACTTCGCCCTGTGGGCGGCCGGAGCCATCCCCGTGCCGATCTATGAGACCTCCTCCCCAGACCAGGTCGAGTGGATCCTCAAGGATTCCGATGCGGTCGGCGTCGTCCTCGAGACCGACAAGCACGCCAGCGCCCTCGCGAGCGTGTCGGCCAACCTCTCCGCCCTCACCCACACGTGGATCATCGACAACGGTGACCTCGACACTCTCGCTGAGACCGGTGGCGCGTCCGACGACTCGACGTTGACCGCAGCCCGGGTCGGCGTCAACCGCCAGTCGATCGCGACGATCATCTACACGTCCGGCACCACCGGTCGCCCCAAGGGCGTCGAGCTCACCCACGGCAACTTCCTCGACCTGACCGAGAACACCGTCGAGAAGCTCAAGGACGTCGTGAGCCGCCCCGACGCGTCGACCCTGCTCTTTCTGCCCCTCGCCCACGTCTTCGCCCGCTTCATCGAGGTGCTCTGCCTCGCATCGGGAGCCAAGATGGCGCACTCGGCCGACATCAAGACCCTCCTCGACGACTTCGCGAGCTACCAGCCGACGTTCATCCTCGCTGTGCCGCGCGTCTTCGAGAAGGTCTACAACTCCGCCGAGGCCAAGGCCGTCGCCGGTGGCAAGGGCAACATCTTCGCCAAGGCCGCAGAGACGGCCATCGCCTGGTCCGAAGCGACGGAGGCCGGTTCGGTCGGTTTCGGCCTCAAGGCCAAGCACGCCGTCTTCGACAAGCTCGTCTACGGCAAGCTCCGCGACGCCATGGGCGGCAAGGTCCAGTACGCCGTGTCCGGTGGCGCCCCGCTCGGCACCCGCCTCGGTCACTTCTTCCGCGGCATCGGCGTGACGATCCTCGAGGGCTACGGCCTCACCGAGACGACCGCACCGATCACGGTCAACCTGCCCGAGCGCCTCAAGGTCGGCACGGTCGGCCCGCCGCTGCCCGGCACCAGCGTGCGCATCGCCGACGACGGCGAGATCCTCCTCAAGGGGGTCAACGTCTTCGGCGCCTACCGCAACAACGCCGACGCCACTGCCGAGGCCCTGCGTGACGGCTGGTTCCACACCGGTGACATCGGTGAGCTCGACGAGGACGGCTACCTCAAGATCACCGGTCGCAAGAAGGAGATCCTCGTGACCGCGGGCGGCAAGAACGTCGCACCCGCCGTTCTCGAGGACCGTCTGCGCGCGCACCCCCTCGTGTCGCAGTGCATCGTCGTCGGCGACCAGAAGCCGTTCATCGCAGCCCTGCTCACCATTGACGAGGAGATGCTCCCGATGTGGGCCGCCAACCACGGCCTTGAGGGCATCACCCCGGCCAAGGCCCGCACCGACGAGACCGTTCTTGCCGAGTTGCAGAAGGCCGTCGACGACGCCAACAGCGCCGTGTCCAAGGCCGAGTCGATCCGCAAGTTCGTCGTGCTCGAGTCCGACTTCACCGAGGAGTCGGGTCACCTGACGCCGTCGCTCAAGCTCAAGCGCAACGTCGTCATGCGCGACTACGCGGACGAGGTCGATGCGCTCTACGGTGGCTGACCCACACCAACCCACTCCGCGTGGGGACGTCACGGATCGCGGGGAAGCTTCCCTGCGATCCGTGAAGTTTGCGGGGCTCGACCGCCCGGCGTATGCCGCGTGCTCGCTTGCCGCTCTCTGGCTCGCCTACCTCGGCGTGCTCCAGTGGAGCGTCGTCCGCTTCCGTTTCCCGATCGTGCTCACCCTCACGGTGGGCGCGATCGGGCTCGGGATCTGGCTGTGGCGACGCACCGAGATCCGTTCTGCGCCATCGTGGCTCGTTCCGGTCGTGCTGCTCGCGTCGGTCGCGATCACGTGGGTCGTCCCGCTGTTCAGCTATCTGCGCGCAGGCTCCCTCACTGCGGCACTGACGGTTCTCACCGTCGTCGGCGTCGGAGCCGCAGGGCTCCTGGCCGCACCGACAGCGGCACGCGCGCGGGCGGCATACCTGCTCGCCGTTCTCGGCCACGTCGTCACCGCCGCGATCACCACGATCGGTGACCCCGCACCCAGGATTGATGTCTGGGTGACCCTGCAGCAGGCGAGCGATGCGCTGGCCCGGGGCGAGAACTTCTATGACATGAACTGGACCGACTCCCCCGGCATCCAGGACGCGTTCACCTATCTGCCGTGGACGACCGTGCTGCTCGCGCCGGGTCGGTGGATCGGCGGTGATGTCCGATGGGCGATCGCATTCTGGTCGGTCGTCCTCTTTGCCGGCATCTGGGCTCTCGCGAAGGCACTGCCCGGCGACGAGCCGAGCAGTGCGTGCGCGACGGCTCTGCGCGCCGCGATCCCCGTGACCGCTCTCGTGGTTGCACCCGGCACGCTCACCCAGATCGACCAGGCGTGGACCGAGCCTCTCCTCGCGGCCGGCATCGTGTGGTGGGCGGTACTCGTCCGGCGCGGACACGCGTGGTGGGCGATCGTGCCACTGGCCCTGGCCTGTGCGAGCAAGCAGCACGTCGCACTGCTCCTCCCCCTGCTGCTGTTGTGGCAGCCGTTCGGGGCGCGGCGCGCGGTGGCGACGGGCGCACTGACCGGCGTGCTCATTGCACCGTGGTTCCTCGCGTCACCCTCGGACTTCGTCCACGACACGATCACTCTGCTTGTCGGCTTCCACCCGATCCGGTTCGCCAACACGTGGTACCTCTGGTTCCTCAACGAGCACGGTGTCACGCTGCCGCTCTGGGTCACCGGCCTCGTCGTGTTCGGCGCGCTCGGCATGGCTGCATGGTTGATCCACCGACGGCAGCCCGGCATCGACGAGCTGCTGCGGTGGTTCGCGTTCGTCCTGCTCGCGGCCAACCTCGTCAACAAGCAGGCGTTCTACAACCAGTACTGGCTCAGCGCGGCCCTCGTCGCGATCTCGCTCGCCGTGCCGGCGCGCGCTCAGGACGACAACGTTGAGGACACCGGGGCTCGCGCGGTCAGCTCTTTCGATGTCACCGTGGGGCCGCGAGCTGGTTCAGCTCGGCCAGCCACTGACGGGTGAACGTGGCCCGGGTCGTGCCGAGCACGTCGACGAACGCCCTGTCCATGGCGATCTCGGCGGCGGTCGGCAAGTCCATGACGGTCGAGGCCTCATAGAACTTCTGGAGCTTCGCCTCGCCGTGGCGCCGGGCGATGAGGTCCACGGCCAGCCACGCGCCGAGGTAGGTCGGCGCGATCTCACCCTGGCTGGGGTCGAAGTCTCCTTGCGTCGGCAACCGCGTCGGACCCTTGCCCTGGGTGACCTTGGTCAGCAGCGGGGCCGCGAGATCGGCTCTCCTGCGCCCCGACCCGGCATAGCCGACATGGTCGGCAAAGCCCTCGACGAGCCACAACGGCGCTGCCCCGGGCAGGGAGCTGCGGACGGCGACGTGGGTGCTCTCGTGGGTGATGACGAACTGGCGGCCGGTGGTCGTGAGCTTGGCGAAGGCGTCGGGGTTGAGGATGACCCGGTCCTGCGTCGCGTGACCCGAGGCGTCAACCGGACCGTCGGTGATGGCCGCAACCTGGCTGAGATCGTCAGCGCGGCCGACCTGGTCCCGGAACGCGGCGGCGTCCTTGGCCGCGATGATCGTGACCTTGCGCGGCCACGCGCGCTTCCACTGCTGGGACACGTCCGTCACAGCCTGATCGGCCATTTTCGCGTATGCCGTGAGCGTCGCCTTGTCGACGGTGCCGGTGACGGTGCTGAACTGGCCCATGACGGTGGTCGCGCCCGCCAACGGCGAGGGGGTCTGCGCACCAGCAGGCGGTGAGGCCGAGATCGTCGGCGACGGGTTCGGCGCCGGTTGAGGGACCTCTGGTCCGGTCCGCGATGGGGCGAAGGACGCCGAGGTGGTGGGTGCCGGCTCGTCACGGTCACAGGCCGTCACGAGGCTGAGGAGAAGGGCGCCGACTACACCGAATGCAGCGCGGCGGGCTGGCGTGGTGCGCCGCGGCATACGCGTTTGGTGGTCGGTCAGGGGCACGTGCCCCATGGTGTCAGGCGGGACTCAGCCGACGGCACGTCCGAGGTCGAACGGCACACGCCGGGAGCGCACGGTCACGGCCGCGTCGGCGGTGAGGAGGCCGGCGCGCACGCAGGCAGTGACGGCGGCCCGCTCGTCGAGGTCGAGCGGCAGATCGCTGTCGAGCCCCATGGAGGCCGGATCGATCAGGGCGGTCACCATGCAGTCACCGCAGGCGATGTCACGCACCGGGCAGCGCGCGCAGAGGATGGTTAGGCTGTCGTGGGTCAGGTCGTGGGTCATGTCGTCACCCCTTTCTCTGGGCACCGCCCACGCTAGGAGCCGGCACTGACAGTGCTCTGTCAAGACCTGCCACGACCCCTCGCGCGGCGCCGCGCCGGATCGCCTCCCCGGGGCTGTCGGAGGTCACACCTAGCCTCGCTGACATGCAGATGGTCCAGGGCACTCTCGATGACCTGGGCACCCCTCTGTCGGACGTGACGTTCGTCGTCGTCGACCTCGAGACCACCGGTGGCAGCGCGAGCGAGTGCGGCATCACCGAGATCGGCGCGGTCAAGGTGCGCGGCGGTGAGGTGCTCGGCGAGTTCCAGACCTTCGTCAACCCGGGCCAACCGATCCCCGCCTTCATCTCCGTCCTCACCGGCATCACCGATGCGATGGTCCGCAATGCACCTCGCGTCGAGCCGGCCCTCATCTCCTTCCTCGAGTTCGCCGCCGGCTCGGTGCTCGTGGCCCACAACGCGGGTTTCGACGTCTCGTTCCTCAAGGCGGCCTGCGCCCGCGCCGAGCGCGACTGGCCCCGCTTCCCGGTCGTCGACACCGTCCATCTCGCCCGCCAGCTCGTGACGCGTGACGAGGCCCCGAATCACCGATTGGGTTCTCTCGCAATACTTTTCGGCGCAGCGACCACGCCTGATCACCGGGCCCTCCACGACGCGCGAGCTACCGTCGACGTGCTCCACGGGCTCATCGCCCGCGTCGGTTCTCTTGGAGTGCACTCGCTCGAGGAGCTCAAGGCCTACTCGTCCAAGGTCCCGTCGGCGACGAGGCGCAAGCGCCACCTCGCCGACGGGCTGCCCGAGGCGCCGGGTGTCTACCTGTTCAAGGACGGCCAGGGCCGGGTCCTCTATGTCGGCACGTCGGTGTCCATCCGCACGCGCGTGCGCAGCTATTTCACGGCGTCCGAGAAGCGCCGCCGGATGGTCGAGATGGTCCGCATCGCCGAGTCCGTGACACCGATCGTGTGCGCCACACCGCTCGAGGCCGAGGTGCGCGAGCTGCGCCTCATCGCCGAGCACAAGCCCCGCTACAACCAGAAGTCCCGCAACCCCGAGCGCTCGTGGTGGGTCAAGCTCACGGTCGAGCCGTTCCCCCGGCTCTCGATCGTGCGTCAGGTCGCCGACGACGACACCCGCTACATCGGCCCGTTCGCCTCCCGCGGCTCGGCCGACGACGCGGTCGCTGCCGTCCACGAGGTCCTGCCCCTGCGTCAGTGCCTCGAACGGTTGTCGGCCACGAAGTTTCGCTCCGCGTGCGCCCTCGCCGACATGGGACGGTGCGGCGCCCCGTGCACTGGAGAGCAGAGCATCGAGGACTACGCCGACGTGGTCGCCGAAGCCGTTGCCCTCCTGGCCGGAGATGCCACCTCGGCCGTGTCGACGTGGCGCGAGCGGATGGACCATCTCGCCGACCAGGAACGCTTCGAGGACGCTGGCGTGGTGCGCGACCGGATGCTCAGTCTGGTCCGCGGCGCTTCCCGCGCCCAGCGGCTCGACCCGTTGTCGCGGACCGCTGAGCTGCTCGCGGCACGGCGGAGCGAGACCGGGGGTTGGGAGGTCATGTGCATTCGTCACGGGCGCCTTGCCGGCAGCACGATGTCACCGCGTGGAGCAGATCCGATGCCCTACGTCGAGGCGCTGCGAGCCAGCGCCGAGGTCGTGCGGGTTCCCCTGCCGCCCGCCACCTCGGCGACACCCGAGGAGAGCGAGCGGATCCTGCGCTGGCTCGATGCCCCAGGGGTGCGCGTCGTCGACATCGACGGTGCCTGGACCTGTCCCGTCGGAGGTGCCACCGGGGTCCGGAACGAACTCGAGCCCGTCGAGATGTCCCGTCGCCTCACCCCCGGTTTCCGCTCCGCCTGATGACCCGCCGAACTTCATTACGGTCCTTACCACGCCGTTCTGCTGGTGTTACTTTGGTCACCGATGACCGCCGATTGGGGAGACTGATGGCAGAAACACAGGTTGGTATTTTCGAGAGCGCGCTCGCGGATCTGGACGTCGAGGATTTCTGGGTCAAGGGCTACGCGATCCTGCGCGACGTCTACACGCCTGACGAGGTCGAGCGCATGCGCGCCGAGGCCCGCGAACACCGTGTCAACGGCGGAGAGCTCATGGCTGGCCCGCTCAAGCACGTGCTGACCGACGGCCGCATGGCCAAGGTCGTGCAGAAGCTGCTGGACACCGACAAGGTGATCTATGGCGGCGACAGCTCAGCCACGATCAACGGCAAGATCCGTGTGTGGCACAAGGACAACACTGACCGCGAGGACCCTGACGCCCCTGACTGGGACGACCGATACAGCCAACTGCGTTTCGGGATCTACCTGCAGGATCACACTGAGCACAGTGGTGGCCTGAACCTCAAGGTCGGTTCGCACGAGATCTGCGATCTGACGTCCGGCGAAACCATCTATGTCAAGAACAACCCCGGCGACATGATCGTGTGGAGCATGCGGATGACCCACTCCGGCGCTGGAACGTTGCTGAAGGACCCGGCCGCCCGATTCCCCGAGCCCCACGAGTGGAACGCTTTCCCGCCCGAGCAGGTCGCTCCGGAGCACGAGGAGCGCATCGCGGTCTTTGCCCACCTCGGTGCCGACGACAAGCATGGCCGGCGCTATCTCGACTACCTCAAGACGCGCACCTACATGGTCCAGGCATGGCGCCGCCAGCCCCTCACCCCCGAAGGCATCGCCGAGCTCGAGGCGGTCGGCATCACGGTGCGTGACATGCCTGCCGAGGTCAGGGACGACAAGCGCGCCGGTCAGAACGCACAGTGGCAGCCGTACTGGTACCCCGGCACCACAAAGATGGGCGCTGCACCCGCGACGCCGACCGCACCGACCTCACCAGCCGGACAGCGAGTGACCGCGCAACGCTACGGTCGCGCCGTGAAGCGCCGACTCAAGGGCGTTGCCCGCGGCGCCAAACAGGGTTGGCAGGCCGCTGCACCCAAGAGCTCGAAGCGCTGACGGAGCACCAGAGTTCGGCTCGAACTCAGCGCCCAACGTCTGCGTCCCCAACTCACCCCAGTTCGCGAGGTGGGGACGCAGACGTCGCACCGCTCTTGAAGAAGAAGTCGATCTTCGTCGTCGAGAGGAAGGCTTCGCATGTCCTATCCCCCACCCCTCTACACCGGCGAGTCCGGCGAGAAATCAGCCTGGGTCAGAGCCGGTGACAGCGACCCAGATCTGGTGTACCCCAACGGAAACCGCGTGCACTATGTCGCTCGTGGTGAAGCCACTGGCGGCCTCTTCGGCCTCTACCGTTGGGAGTTTGCAGGGCCACCGAGCGGGCCGGGTTCGCACTTCCACCGGACGATCTCGGAGTCCTTCTATGTGCTCGACGGGACCGTCACGATCTTTGACGGCGACCGGTGGATCAAGGCCGTCTCGGGTGACTTCCTCCACGTGCCACCTGGCGGTCTCCACGGGTTCCGCAACGAGGACGGACCTGCCTCGATGCTCCTGCATTTCGCGCCGGGCGCACCGCGAGAGGCCTACTTCGAGGGCCTGGCCCACAACGGTGGGGTGGCCGCGATGAGCGAGGAACGACGCGCCGAGTTCATGGCCGAGCACGACAACTTCTGGGTCGAGGACTGACCCGACTACGCTGCGAGACGTGATCACTGCCATCGTTCTCATCACTGCCGACGTCAACCGGATCCCCGAGGTGGCCCAGGAGGTCGCCGAGCTCGCCGGAGTGAGTGAGGTCTATTCCGTCGCCGGAGACGCCGACCTCATCGCCATGGTCCGAGTCCGTCAGCACGACGAGCTGGCCAAGGTCATCGCCGACCAGCTCAACAAGGTCGAGGGAGTCACGGGCACCGCGACGCACATCGCGTTCCAGACCTACTCCAAGCACGACCTCGAAGCAGCCTTCAGCCTCGGCCTCGAGTAGCGCGCCTTCGGCTCGCCTGTCCGGTATGCCGTCCGGCTCAGTTCGCCCGGACGTCGCGGCTCGCCGTGACCCAGCAATCGAGCAGCGCGGCCGCGGCACCCGTGTCGATCGCCTGCGCGGCCCGCTCGATGCCTGACCGGATCGCCGCGTGGATGTCGGCGGCCGACGTGCCACCGGCGCCGGCTGCAACAGCCAGGGCGGTGCCCGCGTTGAGCAGGACCGCGTCACGCGCCGGTCCGTGATCCCCGGCGAACACCCGACGCGCCACCTCGGCGTTCTGATCGGCGAGCCCACCCTTGATGCTGTCGATCGTCGAGACGTCGAGGCCCACATCGGCGGGGTGCACCGACACCTGGGTGACGACACCCTCGCGCACCCACAGCACCGTTGTCGGGCCGGCGATCGACATCTCATCGAGCCCTTCGTCCCCGCGGAAGACCGCCGCCGTCGTGCCCCGAGCAGCGAACACCCCCGCGATGATCGGCAGGAAACGGGCGTCCGCAACGCCGACCGCGGCATACGTCGGCTGTGCCGGGTTGGTGAGCGGTCCGAGAAGGTTGAACGCGGTGGGGACACCGAGCTCGGCGCGTGCCGGGCCTGCGTGACGCATCGACGGGTGGAAGGTCTGCGCGAAACAGAACGTGATCCCCGCGTCGAGGGCGACCTGACGCACCTGATCTGGCGTGAGGGTCAAGTTGACCCCGAGAGATTCGAGGACGTCGGCCGAGCCGGACTTCGACGACGCGGCCCGGTTGCCGTGCTTGAGGACCCGCAGTCCGGTCGAGGCCATGACGACCGACGACATCGTCGAGATGTTGACGGTGCCGAAGCGATCACCGCCCGTGCCGACGATGTCGATGCTCTCGCCGGGCACCTCGATGCGGTGGGCGTGCTCGAGCATGACGTCCGCGAGGCCACGAACCTCGGCAACGGACTCGACCTTGGACCGCAGGGCCATGAGGAAGCCGGCGACCTGGGCGGGGGTCGCCTCGCCACCCATGATGCGGGTCATCGCCCAGCGAGCCTCCTCGAGCGAGAGGTCCTCACGCGAGAGGAGTCGAGTCAGCAGATCAGGCCACGTCGGACTTGGCGATGCGTCGGTGGCCGCCACGTCAGAGTGAGGCGCGCTTGCGCGCGAGTCCGGCGATCGCCTCGGCAACCTTGATTGGGTCGAGAGGGTGCGACACGGCGTCGTCGGCGAGCGACCAGGCGGCCAGCCAACCGTCCTGCGGGCGGCCCGTGAGAACGAGGATCGGCGGGCAGTTGTAGATCTCGTTCTTGAGTTCCCGGCACAGACCGAGGCCACCGTTCTTGGCAGCCTCTCCGTCGAGGACGACGACGTCCCAGCCACCGGCGTCGAGCGCCTCGGTGACGGCGAAGGCAGTCGCGCACTCGAGCCATCGGGTGACCTCGACATCGCGGGCGGGACGCCGTCCTGCGGCAGCGCGCACGGCGTCGCGCGTCGTGATGTCGTCGCTGTAGAGAAGGACCGACACCTGCCGGACTGAGTCACTTCCAGTGGTCGCCGGGGCCGTCGTCGCGTGGTCAACCGGGTGCGCTGAGGTCATGGCTGCATCCTAGCCACGCGGGTTTCCCTGAGCTTTCCTTGGGCCGACACCACGAACCCGGGGGGCGGTGCAGCATTCACAGACGAATGACGCAATAATGACGCTCGTGGCGATCGCAGAAACAACGACTCGAGTGTCCGGTCCGGTTCCCAGCATCCCGGACTACGGTCCGGCGACCCGACCCAACATGGTCGCGGTCGGGACGATGGTCTGGCTGGCCAGTGAGTTGATGTTCTTTGCGGCTCTGTTCGCCTTCTACTTCTCCCTGCGAGGCAACCTGCCCGGGCAGTGGCTCGAGCGCACCGAGCAGCTCAACGTCCCCTTCGCCTTCGCCAACACGGTGATTCTCGTGGTCTCGTCGGTGTGGTGCCAGCTCGGCGTCCTGCGCGCCGAGCGTGGCCAGGTCGCTCGCACCGGTTCACTGCTCCAGGCGAACCAGTGGGGCATGCGTGAGTGGTACGTCCTCACCTACATCTTCGGCTCGATCTTCATCGCCGGTCAGGTCTACGAGTACGCCCACCTCGTCCACGAGGGCGTCACGCTGAGCACTGACTCCTACTCCTCGATCTTCTATCTCGCGACCGGCTTTCACGGCATGCACGTGACGGGTGGCCTGATCGCCTTCCTCCTCATCATCGGTCGCACCTTCACGACGCGCCGTTACACGCACCTCCAGGAGACTGGCGCCGTCGTCACCTCCTACTACTGGCACTTCGTCGACGTCGTGTGGATCGCGCTCTTCGCGATGATCTACCTGCTGAAGTGACGTGGTCACCCTGAGCACTGACCTGACCCGCTCCCCCGGACAACACCTCCCCGAGACCCCCGACAGGACCGCACCGTGAACGCACTGGCAGCCCGCCGCCGCCACCCGGCAGCGATCGCCATCCTGCTCATGCTCGGCCTTCTCGTGACCGGCTTTGCCTACGCTGCGGTCGCACCGCAGCCGGCCACAGCCGAGGCGAGCACGGCCGAGGACGTCGCCGCAGGCAAGCAGCTCTTCCAGGCCAACTGCGCCTCGTGCCACGGCGTCAACGCCGAGGGACGCGCTACCGGCAACGACGACAAGATCGCCGGACCTGCACTCGCGGGCGTCGGGGCCGCCGCGGTCGACTTCCAGATGGGCACCGGCCGGATGCCGATGCGTGCGCCGAGCGTCCAGGCGGAACGGGCTGATGTCCAGTTCAGCCAGGAGGAGATCGACAAGGTCGCTGCCTACATCGCGTCCCTGGCAGCCGGCCCCGCCGTCCCCTCCGAGGAGGACGTCGACGCAAGCCAGGGCGACCCCGCCAAGGGTGGCGAGCTCTTCCGCGTCAACTGCGCCATGTGCCACAACTTCGCCGGCGCCGGCGGCGCCCTGACGCGTGGCAAGTACGCCCCGTCCCTCGATGGTGTGTCGCCCAAGCACATCTACGAGGCCATGCAGACCGGACCACAGTCGATGCCGGTCTTCAGCGACGGCAACATCGCTCCCGAGGACAAGCGCGACATCATCGCCTTCCTCAAGTCGGTCGAGGATGCGCCCCAGCAGGGTGGACACGCCTTGGGCTCCCTCGGACCCGTCACCGAAGGCTGGTTCGCCTGGTTCTTCGGACTCGGCATCATGATCGCTGCTGCCGTCTGGCTCGGCCAGAAGTCGGCCTGATCATGCGCACCGCCGCTTCCCACTCTCCGTCGACAGGATCGAACGACCGATGAACGAGCAGGACAGCCACTCCACCGGAAGCGAGGTCACCCCCGCGGGTGAGTTCGGATCCAGTGCCGTACGCCTCGACCAGGGTCACGTCGTCGGTGACGGCGGCATCCCCGAGCGTTTCGAGAACCCGGGCTTCGCACCGCACATCCACCGCGGCGCCGACCTCGACGAGATCGCCGCAAAGCGGGCCGAGCGCGTCGTCGGCGGTCTCTTCCTCATCTCGATCCTCGGCACGCTCGCCTTCGTCGTCGCCTACTTCGCGATCGACACCACGGCGACCATGTTCATCCCCGGCATCGGCCAGACCAACGCGCTGCACGCGGTCCTCGGCCTCACCATGGCCGCGTCGCTCCTCGGTATCGGCTTCGGAGCGGTCCAGTGGGCCAAGACCCTCATGCCCGACGAGGAGGAGGTCGAGATGCGTCACCCGATGCGCTCGGCCGACGAGCACCGCGAGAACTTCGTCAAGATCCTCGGTGACGGCGCCGAGACCTCGCACCTCACCCGTCGTCCCCTCATCAAGTACGCCATGGGCGGAGCCCTCGGCCTGTTCGCCGTGCCGGTCGTCCTGCCGCTCCTCGGTGGGCTCGGGCCGATGCCCGGTGACGACTTGTCGGTCAGTTTCTGGAATGGCGACCAGGAGGAAGACGGCAGCTATCCCAACCAGCCGCTGCGCCTCATGCGTGACCCGCAGAACACTCCGATCAAGGCGAGCGACGTGACCATCGGCTCGGTCTTCCACGTCATGCCCAAGGGCCTGCTCGACCTCGAGTCGCACATCCTCGAGGAGAAGGCCAAGGCCGCGGTCATCGTCATGCGCCTCGACCCCGACGACATCAAGTCACAGAAGGAAAAGGACTGGGGTCACCAGGGCATCGTGGCCTACTCCAAGATCTGCACCCACGTGGGTTGCCCCGTGGGTCTCTACGAGCAGCAGACGCACCACCTCCTCTGCCCGTGTCACCAGTCCACGTTCGACGTGACGCAGGACTGCAAGGTGATCTTCGGTCCGGCCAAACGGCCACTTCCGCAGTTGCCGATCACCGTTGACGACGAGGGTTACCTCATCTCCAAGGGCCCGTTCAAAGAGGCCACTGGGCCGAGCTTCTGGGAGCGTGGTTCCGCATGAGCACCGAGACCTTCCCCACCGACCGTCCGGCGGACCGCCTCCGCGACGGCGACACCGAGGTCACCCCCGGCTCGAGCGCTGGGGCCCGCAAGGCTGGCGGCGTCGCCGGCTGGATCGACGATCGCACCAGCGCCGCCAAGGGCGTCAACTACCTGCTCCGCAAGGTCTTCCCCGATCACTGGTCGTTCATGCTCGGCGAGATCGCGATGTACTCGCTCATCATCTGCCTGCTGTCCGGAGCCCTGCTGACTCTCTGGTTCGTCCCCAGCGCCGGCCACGTCGTCTATGACGGCTCGTTCGTCCCGCTGCGTGGCCAGGGCATGTCCGAGGCCTACGCCTCGACCCTCGACATCTCGTTCGACATCCCCGGTGGCCTGCTCATCCGGCAGATCCACCACTGGGCCGCCCTCATGTTCATCGTCGGCCTCACGGTCCACATGTTCCGGGTGTTCTTCACCGGCGCCTTCCGCAAGCCGCGTGAACTCAACTGGGTCATCGGCACGGTCCTCGCGCTCCTCGCAGCCATCGAGGGCTTCGCTGGCTACTCCCTTCCGGACGACCTTCTCTCTGGTACGGGTATCCGCGCCATGGAGGGCTTCGTCCAGACCGCGCCGGTCATCGGTTCCTACCTCGCCTACGGGATCTTCGGCGGGCCATTCCCCGGCGAGGCGATCATTCCCCGCCTCTACTCCGCGCACGTGCTGCTCATCCCGGCACTGCTCGTGGGCCTGTTCACCGCGCACATCGTCCTCGTCGCGGTGCAGAGGCACACGCAGTTCCCCGGCCCGGGTCGCACCAACGACAACGTCGTCGGCTACCGCGTCATGCCGGTGTATGCCGCGAAGGCCGGCGGGTTCTTCTTCATCGTCTTCGGGATCATCGCCCTCATCTCGGCGTTGTTCACGATCAACCCGATCTGGGCCTACGGCCCCTACGACCCCTCCCCCGTCACGGCGGGTTCACAGCCTGACTGGTACATGGGCGCCTACGACGGCGCGCTGCGTCTGCTGCCCGGCTGGCTGGAGTTCGAGCTCCTCGGGTCCACCCTGTCGCTCAACATCGCGCTGGGTGCCCTCGTCCTGCTGCCTCTGGTCTACATCGTTCTCGGCACCTACCCGTTCGTCGAGCGTTGGGTCACGGGCGACGACCGCGAGCACCACCTGCTCGACCGTCCGCGCAACAACCCGACGCGCACCGGCATCGGCATGGGCGGAATCGTCGCCTACTCGGTGTTCATGTTCGCCGCGGGCAACGACATCATTGCCCTCAAGCTGGGCATGTCGATCAACGACATCACCCGGGCGTTCCAGATCGGTCTGTTCGTCCTGCCTCCGCTGGCGTTCTGGGTGACCAAACGCATCTGTCTCAGCCTGCAGCGGCACGATCGCGAGCTCGCGCTCCACTCACGCGAGTCGGGTCGGATCATCCGCGGGGCCGACGGGTCGTTCCACGAGCGTCACGACGCCCTCACCGACCGAGAGCGCTGGATCCTCGTTCAGCACGAGCCCGTTGCCCCGCTCGAGTTGACGCCGGACGTCGACGAGAACGGCGTGGCCCGCCCTGCAGCCCGCAAGGACCGACTGCGTGCCAAGGTGTCGCACTTCTACTACAAGGATGCGGTCAACCCCGTCACGCCGGCCGAGCTCGCAGCGGCACACCACGACGGCCAGCACGCCGAAGCGATCGAGGCAGGCTCCGAGCACGGGAGCATCGACGGCGGTGACGGTGCTGACACCGACGCCGGAGCCAGCGAGGCCCGCGGCATCAGCACCGGCAGCCCCATCAGGGAGTGAGCTGGGCGGCGAGCCGCAGCTGGCTCGCCGCCTCACCAACGACAGCGACCTCGAGGACCCTTGTCCTCGAGGTCGCTGTCGTTGGTGCGAGCCCGGCTTCAGTCCCGGGTCACCCCGCAACGACCCATTCCTGTGGTCTTCGCGAAAGGATGGTCGCAGGATGTCGAGAACCGGCACCCGGCTCCGTCTCAGTGGTGTCGGTAGCCACTCGGGCTGCCCCGGACGAAGGAGAGATCATGGCCAAGTACCTGCTTCTCAAGCACTATCGAGGCGGCCCCGAGCGTCAGCTCCACGAGGATGTCCCCATGGAGCAGTGGGACCCCCAGGAGGTCACCGACCACATTGCCTTCATGGGCCACGTCGCCGACACGCTTCGCGAACGAGGTGAGTTCGTGGACGAGCGGGCGCTGTCCCCCGAAGGCACGTTCGTCCGCTTCGGCGGAGAGGGCAAGGCACCCGTCACCGACGGCCCATTCGCGGAGACAAAGGATCTCATTGCTGGCTGGATGGCGATCGACGTCGACTCGCTCGAGCGTGCCCACGAGGTGGCCGCCTTCCTGTCGTCGGCCCCCGGTCCGGGCGGCACGCCTCTGCACGAGTGGATCGAGGTTCGCCCGTACCTCGAGAACCCGCCCGAGATCGACAACTGATCCAGATCAACGACTGACCTGGCTGTGACCGAGCTGGAGGAACTCTTCAAGGACCTGGGTCCGCGGGTTCTCGGCGTCCTCGTCCGACGCGGCGCAGACTTCGCCACGGCCGAGGACGCCGTCCAGGAGGCCCTCCTCGAGGCGCACCAGCGCTGGCAGGACCAGCGGCCCGCCGACCCGTTCGCGTGGCTTGTGACGGCAGCGTGGCGCAAGCACCTCGACAGCGTGAGGTCACGAAGCGCTCGGCAGCGCCGCGAGATCGCCGACCACCTCGAGCCAGGGACGGGCAGCGTGACCGGGACCGACGAGACCCTCCTCCTGCTCTTCCTCGCCTGCCATCCCGCCCTTACGCCCTCAGCCGCAGTGGCGTTGACCCTGCGTGCCGTCGGAGGCCTGACGACGCGTCAGATCGCCACCGCCTACCTCGTGCCCGAGGCGACGATGGCCCAACGCATCTCCAGAGCGAAGCGGACCCTGGCCCAGGAGCGACTCACCGAACCCGGCGATCTCGGCGTCGTGCTCCGCGTTCTCTATCTCATCTACAACGAGGGCCACACCGGTGAGATCGACCTCGCCGAGGAGGCCATCCGCCTGTCCCGTCAACTCGCAGCCTCGACCAGCGACCCGGAGCTGCGTGGGTTGCTGGCCCTCATGCTGCTCCACCACGCGCGCCGACCGGCCCGCTGGACGCCCGCCGGTGCCCTTGTGAGCCTTGCTGACCAGAATCGGACACTCTGGGACAGCGCCCTCATCGCCGAAGGCGTCGAGATCCTCCAGAGCGCCCTCGCGCAGGACCGACTCGGCGAGTTCCAGGTGCAGGCCGCCATCGCGGCCCTCCACGCCGACGCCCCCACGGCCAACGAGACGGACTGGACCCAGATCCTCGAGTGGTACGACGAGCTCATGCGGCTGCACCCGACCCCCGTGGTCGAGCTCAACCGGGCCGTCGCCGTGGGCGAGGCCGATGGAGCGCTGGCTGGTCTGGCTGCGGTGGCGCGCGTGCCCGAGAGCGTGCCACGGCACGCCGCCGTCCGTGCCTACCTTCACGAGCGGGCGGGCAACCATTCGCAGGCACAGACCTTGTATGCCGTGGCGGCCCGTGCCGCCGGCAGCGAGGCCGAGCGCGACCACCTGACCCTGCAGGCGGCCCGGCTGCGTCTCAGCGCCCCGGGGGCATGACAGGGTTGGCCTGTGGAGCCCATTGACGCTGCAGCATTCGAGTCGATCGTCGAGGACTCTCTCGACGAGGTTCCGGGGGAACTCATGGCGATGCTCGACAACGTCGTCTTCCTGGTCGAGGCGGAGCCCCCCTCGGATGAGCCGGACCTGCTCGGCGTCTACGACGGTGTCCCGCTGACCGAGCGCGACTCAGGGTGGGGTCTGGGCAACCTCCCCGACCGGATCACGCTCTTCCAAGGGCCGCTCACTCGCATGTGCGACGACTTGGACGATCTGCGTGAAGAGATCGCGGTGACCGTCGTCCATGAGATCGCGCACCACTTCGGCATCGACGATGCAGCGCTCCATGAACTCGGCTGGGGCTGACCCCCGGCCACGCCGCGACTCCGGTCACGCAACAACCGGTCACGCAACAACTCAGAGGGCGTGCGGGCCCTTCCAGTACTCGAAGACCCAGCCGACGAGTGCCGGGATCACGAAGAAGGTTCCGAGGGCGACCAACCACCAGCCGATGGCCAGACCGAGGAAGATCAGGGCACAGGAGGCGGCGAGCCAGAGCGGCCACCAGCTGTAGGGGCTGAAGAAGCCGTAGTCCCCGGCGATGTCGCTGATCTCACCGAGCGGGTCATCCTCAGGCGGGACGCCGTCTAGTTTGCGACGGGTGATGTTGAGGTAGCCAGCGATCATGAAGCCGAGCAGGGCACCCACGGTCAGCCCGACGACACCGACTGGCTCGGTGAAGTCGCTCCAGAAGCCATAGATGACAGCCACCACGGCCGCGAAGCCGCCGAAGATCCAGAAGATCCGTTCCATTGCCAGCATCGGTCAGGACTCCTTGTTCTTCGTCGTCGAGGACATCGCCTGGTCCCCGAGATCGGCCGGACCCATGGCCTTGACGAGACCGCTGCGCTCATAGCCAGCGGGTGCGGCTTCGGGGTGGTTCAAGTCGAAGGCCGGGCGCTCGGAGCGAATTCGCGGGATCGAGTTGAAGTTGTGGCGTGGCGGCGGGCAGGACGTCGCCCACTCGAGCGAAGCGCCGTATCCCCACGGGTCATCGGTCTCGACGAGCGGCGCGTAGCGCCACGTCTTCCAGACGTTGTAGAAGAACGGCAGCATGGATGCACCGAGGAGGAACGCTCCGCCAGAGGAGATCTGGTTGGCCAGGGTGAAGCCATCCTCGGGGAGGTAGTCGGCGTAGCGACGCGGCATACCCCAGATGCCCAGCAGGTGCTGGATGAGGAAGGTCGTGTGGAACCCGACGAACAGCATCCAGAAGTGGATCTTGCCCAGTTTCTCGTCAAGCATGCGACCGGTGAACTTGGGCCACCAGAAGTAGAAGCCACCGAACATCGCGAAGACGACTGTGCCGAAGACGACGTAGTGGAAGTGCGCCACGACGAAGTAGCTGTCGGTGAGGTGGAAGTCGAGGGCGGGGCTCGCAAGGATGACACCCGTGAGACCACCGAAGAGGAAGGTCACGAGGAAGCCGAGCGACCACAGCATCGGGGTGTCGAAGGTGAGCTTTCCGCCCCACATCGTGCCGATCCAGTTGAAGAACTTCACACCGGTCGGCACCGCGATGAGCATGGTCATGATCGCAAAGAACGGGAGGAGCACCTGGCCCGTGCCGTACATGTGGTGGGCCCAGACCGAGACCGACAGCGCGGCGATGGAGATCGTCGCGTAGACGAGGGTCTTGTAACCGAAGATCGGTTTGCGGGAGAACACCGGGAGGATCTCGGAGATGATCCCGAAGAACGGCAGGGCGATGACGTAGACCTCTGGGTGCCCGAAGAACCAGAAGACGTGTTGCCAGAGCATCACGCCGCCGCTTTGCGGGTCGAAGATGTGCGCCCCGAACCGTCGATCGGCACCGAGCGCGAACAACGCGGCGGCCAGTGCCGGGAAGATGAGGAGGACGAGGATCGACGTGATGAGGACGGTCCACACGAAGATCGGCATCCGGAACATGGTCATGCCCGGAGCGCGCATCGTCAGGATCGTGGTGATGAAGTTGACCGAGCCGAGGATGGTGCCGAAACCGGCCAGCGCCAGACCGAAGACCCAGAGATTGCCACCCATGCCGGGGCTGTAGGACGAGTCCGACAGCGGCGTGTAGGCGAACCATCCGAATGCGGCCGCGCCACCCGGGGTGAGGAAGCCACCGGCGGCGATGAGCCCACCGAAGAGGTAGAGCCAGTAGGCGAACATGTTGAGTCGGGGGAACGACACGTCGGGCGCGCCGATCTGGAGCGGCATCAACGCGTTGGCGAAGCCGGCAAACAGCGGCGTCGCGAACAACAACAGCATGATCGTGCCGTGCATCGTGAAGAGCTGGTTGAACTGGTCGGGGTTGTCCACGACCTGCATGCCCGGCTGGATCAGCTCGGCGCGGATGATGAGCGCCATGACGCCGCCCATGAGAAACCACGCGAACGAGGTGATGAAGTAGAGGTTGCCGATGACCTTGTGATCGGTCGTGGTCATCCACTTGACCACCGTGGCGCCCGGTGCGAGTCGTGCGTGCGGACGCGTGGCCGCACGCTCGCGGAGCATGGTGGTGGATTCGGTTGCCGCGCTCATCAGGTCAGTTCCTCAGTTCCTCGGGCAGCTTCTTGTCCTCGCCAGGAACCAGGCCCGAACCCTCGCGGTTGAGGTCGGTGCCCAACATGCCGGTCTGGCCGCGGGACTTCAGGTCGGCAAGGTGCGCATCGAAGTCGGGGCGGGACACGACCTTGACGTTGAACAACATCTGCGAGTGGTAGGCGCCACACAACTCGGCGCACTTGCCCTTGAAGGTGCCTTCCTCGGTCGGAACGACCTGGAACTTGTTGACCTTGCCGGGGATCATGTCGAGCTTCTGCAGGAACTGCGGGACCCAGAACGAGTGGATGACATCGCGGGATGTGAGCACGAACTCGACGCGCTCGTTCACCGGCAGATACATCGTCGGGATGGTCTCCTCGGCGCCGGGCTCACCCGTCAGGATGGCCTGCGTGCCCACCTCGTGGACGTCGGCCTCGACGTAGTTGAAGTCCCAGGACCACTGCTTGCCCACGACGTTGACCGTCACGGCCGGGTCCTGCTTGGTGTCCAGCAGGGCCGTCTGGTCCTTGGCGGTGTAGAAGAAGAACACCGCGATCATGAAGATCGGGAGGATCGTGTAGAGGATCTCGAGCGGCACGTTGTAGCGCAGCTGCACGGGGAGCTCGTTGTCGTCGCGGCGTCGGCGGTAGGCCACCACGCACCACAGGATGAGGCCCCACACGAGGGCTCCCACGACGAGGAGAGCGATCCAGGCGCCGATCCAGAGGGTCCGAACCCGGTCGGCGTTCTCGGTGACGCCTCGCGGCAGGAAACCGTCCTTGACGTCACCCAACTCGCAACCGCTGAGGGCCACCATCGCCACCACGGCCAGAGCGGCCCATGTGGCCACGCTGCGGCCGCGTGAGCGGGGCTTGAAAGGGTCGTGCTGAGGCACCGTGGCACCCTCCTGCTTCGTCTGCTGGAACACGGGGAAACACTAGTGCATGGGGCGGAACTTCCCGGGGACGGGTGGCGTTACGGTCGTGAGGTGCTGGACGCCACCCGCAGCCCTCTGCACCCCTCCGCCCGCGACACGCTGCTCGCGGCCCTTGACGCGGGGTGGGCCGACCCTCGACGACTCCATCGGGAGGGTCGCCGGGCCCGGCACCTGCTCGACCGTGCCCGTGAGAGTCTCGCCGAGTCACTCGATGCCCGCCCCGACGAGATCACCTTCCACCCCAGCGGCGCCCACGCCCTGCGGACAGCAGCGGCGGGGCTGCGGCACGCGCGTCGGCGGGTCGGCGCTCGGGTCATCACCTCCGCCGTCGATCAGGCGGTCCTGCTCCACGAAGCGCACGAGGCCGACCCGGACTTCGCTCCTCTTCCGGTGAACCATCTGGGCCGCCTGCTGCCCCAGACCCTTGAGACGGCTCTCGCAGACGGACCGCCGTCCGCAGCCGTGGCGCTCCAGCACGCCAACGGCGAAGTCGGCACGATTCAGCCCCTCGAGCATCATTTTTCGGTATGCCGTGCGGCTGGCCTCCCGCTCTTGGTCGACGGCTCGGCGTCGTTGGGGCGGATGGCCACCCCCGAGACCTACGACGTGCTCGTGGGTGATGCCGCCACCGTGGCCGGCCCGCCCCTGGGTGTGCTCGTGGTCCGCACCGGCACCCGCTTCGACCTGCCCGGCCCCCGGTGGGAGCCCGAGCACGGTCGTGAGCCGGCCGACCCCTGGGTCCCGCTCGCTCTCGCCGCCGCCGAGGCGTGGCAACAGGCCGTCCCCAGGCGGGCCGCCGAGTCCGCTTCGGCTCGCGCCCTCATCGACCAGATCCGCAACGCCGCGGCCGGCGTCAAGGACGTCGACGTCGTCGGCGACCCGACCGACCGGCTCCCCCACGTCGTGACCTTCAGCGCTCTCTATGTCGATGGCGAGAGCATCGTCGACGCCCTCGACCGCCTCGGCATCGTCGTTGCGTCCGGGTCCGCCTGCACCTCCAGCCGTCTGGAACCCAGCCACGTCCTCGCCGCCATGGGTGCCCTCACCCACGGCAATGTGCGAGTGACCCTCCCCCTCGAGTCCGTCTCCCCCGACCGTGCCAGCGACGTCGACGCGCTCTGTCGCGAGCTCCCGGGAGTCGTCGCCGACCTCCGCGACCGGCTCGGAGTGAGCGACCTGTGAACCGCCATCATGGCGAGCCAGACCCTGCGCCAGATCTTGACGCCCGAGGGCTCAAATGTCCCCTGCCCGTGATCCAGCTCGCTCGACTCGCGCGCGAACTTCCCTCTGGCACAGAGCTGCTCGCGCTGGCGGACGACCCAGCTGCCGAGGCGGACATCCCGGCGTGGGCAAGGATGCGTGGGCACTCAGTGACGCTCGAACGCCTGGGCGAGCACACGGCATACACCGTCATTCTGGGTTGAGACTCAGCCGAACGAGACGGGCGGCGCCTGCAATGCCGCACCGAGCGCCGCGAGGTAGCGCTCGCGTGGCCACTCCGTGACGCCGAGCCGCTCGAGGTGCTCGGTGGACCACTGCACGTCGATCAGCCGGCGCGGGTCGTCGTCGGCATGGACGATGTCCACCAGTGCGGCGAGGGCGACCTTGGAGGCGTCCCGCTCGGAGTGAAACATCGACTCACCGGCGAACAGCCCACCGATGGCAATCCCATAGAGGCCACCGACGAGGACGCCGTCGCGCCACGTCTCGACGCTGTGCGCCCAGCCCAGTCGGTGGAGCTCGGTGTATGCCGCGATGATCTCGTCAGTGATCCAGCGCCCCTCCCGATCGGGGTCGGCGCAGCGCTCCATGACGTCCGTGAAGGCGGTGTCGACGCGGATCTCGAACCGGGCGCGCGCCTTCTTGAGGGAGCGTCGTTCGCGGAACCCGCCGGGCACGAGGATGCCGCGGGGCTCCGGCGACCACCAGCCGATGGGTCGGGCGCCGTGGTCGCCGAGCCCCATGGGGAAGAGGCCTGCACGATAGGCCACGAGCAGCGTGCCCGGCTCGAGGTCGGCCCCAGCGGCGACGAGGTCCTCGTCGTCGGTGGGACGCAGATGGCCCAGAGCCCACTCGCTCGGCGGCGGCTCGACGGGCGGGAAGGGGACGTTCACCGGCGTGGGGGTCAGGGCCTCACGCACATGATGTGCGGCTCGACCTCGGCGGCGGAGTCGTCGCCGTAGGACTGCGCGAGGCGGTCGAGGAACTTTGCCTTGTCGAGGACGTATTCCTGGGTCCCGATGGTCTCGAGGACGTAGGTCGCGAGGAGGGAACCGATCTCGGCGCAGCGGCGGTGGCCGAGTCCGGCCGAGAGCCCGGTGAGGAAGCCAGCGCGGAAGGCGTCGCCGACGCCGGTCGGGTCGGCCCGGCGCGTCTCGCCGGCGATGGGGACCTCGATGGGCTCCTCACCGCGAGTGACGATGACGGCGCCGTCCTTGCCCTTGGTGATGACGCGGGTGGTCACCTGGGCCGCGATGTCGGCAGCACTCCACCCGGTCTTCTGCTCGGTGAGGTGCGCTTCGTACTCGTTGGTGAAGAGGTAGTCCGCGCCCTCGATGAGCTTGCGGATGAACGGCCCGTCGGCGAACGCGAGCTGCTGCGACGGGTCGGCAACGAAGGTGAGACCGCGACTGCGGCACTCGTCGGTGTGGCGAAGCATCGCCTCCGGATCGTTGGCCCCGATGAGGACCAGGTCGAGCGGTGTCGCGCCCTCGATCGGCCCCAGCTCGATGAGCCGCGCCTCGCTCATGGCCCCGGCATAGAACGTCGCCATCTGGGCCATGTCGTCGTCGGTCGTGCAGACGAAACGTGCCGTGTGCTTGGTGCTCGAGATGAGGACGTGGTCGCAGTTCACGCCGTGTCGGGTCAGCCAGCTGCGGTAGTCGCCAAAGTCCTCTCCGGCTGCGCCGACGAGCAGCGGGTTCTGGCCGAGAGCAGCCATGCCGAAGCAGATGTTGCCGGCCACTCCCCCCCGACGGATCTCGAGCGTGTCCGCGAGGAAGCTCACCGAGATCTTGTCGAGCTGCTCGACGACGAGTGAGTCGGCGAACCGGCCTTTGAAGGTCATGAGGTGGTCGGTCGCGATGGACCCAGTGATAGCAATACGCACGTCGGCAACTTACCCCGTCATCCCCAGCGTCCTCCCCTTGGCGTCCGCAACCGCGTTCGCCCGGCGCGAAGGCGCCCGGCGTGAACGCGTCAGGCGCCGTCGCGGTACTTGACATTGCATAGTACTAGGCGTCACAGTGGAGCGGTGCCCACCCATGACCCGCAGATGCTCAAGGGAGTCCTCGGACTTCTCCTCCTGAGCGCCCTCTCGACCGGCGACCACTACGGCTACGGCCTCGTGACCCAGCTGCGCTCCGCGGGCTTCGACGAGCTGGCCGAGGGCACGGTCTATCCCGGTCTCACCCGACTCGAGAACGCCGGCCTCCTCGACTCCTACCTCCTGCGCAGCGCGTCTGGTCCTGCCCGCAAGTACTACCGCCTGACCGACGCGGGTGCCACCGAGCTCATCCATCGGCGCGCCTCGTGGAGCGACCTCGTCGAGTCCGTCGCCACCGCCACCGCCACCGCCACGTCAACCACCGCCCACACCGCCCCAGGGGAGCCCACATGAACCTCGTCGACCGTGCCCGTATCGAGTACGCCGTCCAGCGCTATGGCTTCTGGCTCGACCTTCGGGGCGTGCGAACCGCGCGACGTCGGGAGCTGCGCGCCGAGCTGCGCAGCAACCTCACCGACGCCGCCGCCGACATCGGCCTGACGCCCGCACTCTTCGGCATCGGCTCGCCCAAGCAACTTGCGTATGCAGCGCAGCCGGGTGACCCTGCTCGACCTCGGTGGCAGCACGGGTTCATGGCGGGGACCGCGGTGTTCACGCTCCTGGTGTGGGGTCTGCTGGCCACGAGCCTCACCATCCTGCAGACCATCGAGGCCGCGGGCGTGTCCCACGAAGTCGAGGTGCAGACCTTCCCGTGGTTCGGGACGACCTTCACGGCCCAGCACTCGCCCGGGACGATCGATGCCGGCATCCAGGGGCCGTGGTTGCTCCTGGTCCTGCCTCTGGTGGCCTTCGTCCTGGTCTCACAGCCCTGGCGCCTGCTGCGCTCGAAGGGACCCGCACCCGCGGCCGCCGCTGACAGAACCTGACGGCACCTGACCATTGCGGTCCCTTGTTGTGCGCCGGCCAACGGGGCAGAGTGCCGGGCATGGACACCCCCCGCTGGCAGGACTCCGACTTCACCGGCCTCAGGGCGATCATCTTCAACTGCACGCTCAAACGCTCGCCCGAGAAGAGCCACACCCAGGGACTCATCGACGTCAGCACGGCAATCATGGAGAAGCACGGAGTCGAGGTGGAGGTGCTGCGCGCCGTTGACCACGACATCGCCACTGGCGTCTATCCCGATATGACCGAACACGGCTGGGCGAGTGACGAGTGGCCCTCGATCTTCGAGCGTGTGAGCTCCAGCGACATCATCGTCATCGCCGGACCGATCTGGCTCGGCGACAACTCGAGCGTCACGAAGCAGGTCATCGAGCGCCTCTATGCCATGAGTGGCGAGACCAACGACCAGGGCCAATACATCTACTACGGCAAGGTCGGTGGCGCCATCATCACCGGCAACGAGGACGGCATCAAGCACTGCGCGTCCAACATCCTCTACAGCCTCCAGCACCTCGGCTGCTCCATCCCACCCAATGCCGACGCCGGGTGGATCGGTGAGGCTGGCCCGGGACCGTCCTACCTCGACACGGGCAGTGGCGGCCCGGAGAACGAGTTCACCCAGCGCAACACGACGTTCATGACCTGGAACCTCATGCACCTCGCGTGGCTGCTCAAGCAGGGCGGCGGCTTCCCGGCCGGCGGCAACGAGCGGGTCAAGTGGGACCAGGGCGCAAACTTCGACCACCCCAACCCCGAGTACCGCTGAGGCGCGCGGCTCGCTCCGCTGAGGACCCTGACATCGGCGAAAGCCACGCCCCGGCATACGCCGCAGGGCCCCTCACCACGACGGTGAGGGGCCCTGCTGGTGTGCCGGGTGGCTACGACTCAGCTGAACGAGTCGCCGCAGGCGCAGGAACTGCCGGCGTTGGGGTTGTCGATGGTGAAGCCCTGCTTCTCGATGGTGTCGGAGAAGTCGATCGTGGCGCCGACGAGGTAGGGGGCGCTCATGCGGTCGATGACAACCTCCACACCGTCGAAGTCACGCACGAGGTCACCGTCGAGGGAGCGCTCGTCGAAGTAGAGCTGATAGATGAGACCGGAACAGCCGCCGGGTTGCACGCCGACTCGCAGACGCAGGTCTTCGCGACCCTCCTGTGCGAGAAGCGATTTGACCTTGCCCGCAGCGAGGTCGGTGAGGAGAACCTCGTGGGCCGGCGCCTCGGTTGTGGTCGCGGCCTCGGTCGCGGTGTCGGTCACGGCCTGGGTGTCGAGCTCGCTCATGGGTGACTCCTGTGATGCGTCGGGGCTCGGGATGGACTGGTGGTGTGCATCAGGTCGCAACTGCTGTCGGCCGCGATCTGTTCCCGAACGCTTCCCCTAGCGTACGTCGGTTGCGGCGGATCACCGAGCAGGGGACCACGTTCTGGCGACCCGGGCGGCTCTGGCACGCAGGGTGCCGACCGGGTCCAGCAGCGCGGCGTCGACCTGTTCGGGAGTCTCGGCGACGGCATACGTGCCGCTGATCCCCAGTCCCATCGTCTCGCGACGACCGACCAGGACCTGCCCGGCGAGCACCACGCTCGGCAGGCCTGCCTCCAGAGCTGCCACTGCGACGCCCGCGGCAACTTTGCCCTGCAGGCTCTGCCAGTCGAACGTGCCCTCCCCCGTGACGACGAGGTCGCAACCGTGGACGACGTCCCGGAATCGCACGGCCTCCAGGACGAGATCCACCCCGCTGACCCGGCGTCCGCCCAGAAGGAACAAGGCGTAGCCGAGCCCACCGGCTGCACCTGCTCCCGGCTCACGCTCGAGCCGCCGCGGGGCACCAGTGAGCAGGTCCAGGGGCTCGGGCACGGTGCGGGCCACGATCTCGGTGAAGCGACCTAGAGCACCTTCGAGCGTTTGGGCGAGCTCGGGCGTCGCACCCTTCTGCGGGCCGAAGACGGCACTGGCGCCCTTGAACCCGAGCAGCGGATTCTCAACGTCGGTCGCGATGACGAGGTCGACGCCGGCGAACTGCTCACGCACCGACAGCAGGCCGGACAACGCGTCGTCGGGCGCGGCCGCAAGGGCGCTGCCACCTCGAGCGAGGTGCTCGATCGGACCGGCACCCAGGGCTGCGAGCAGGCCGGCGCCACCGTCGTTGGTGCTGCTCCCCCCGAGCCCGACGACGATGCGGTTCGGCTTCTCGGCCAGGGCAGCCCGGAGCAGCTGGCCGACCCCCCATGTGCTCGTGAGTGCGGGATTGCGCTCGTCCGCGGCGAGCAGGTGCAGGCCTGCGGCCTGAGCCGATTCGATGTATGCCGTTCGCTCACCTTCCGCTCCGACGACAAGAATCGCGGCCGGCACGTCGCGGCCGAGCGGGTCGCTCACGGTGAGGGCGACGATGTCGCCGTCGAGGGCCCCGGCGAGGACGTCGAGGAAGCCCGGGCCGCCGTCGGACAGTGGGAGGAGGGTCAACGTGTCCGCAGGGGCGGTGTCGTGCCACCCTGCAGCCATCGCCTCCGCGGCCTGAGTGGCCGTGAGGGTTCCGGTGAAGCAGTCCGGGGCGATGACGACGTGCACGGCACGCACCGTATCTGGTGCACGACGCTGACCGCCACGGTAAGTCCCCGGCTTGCTCAGCCACCACGGGCCGGACCCGGACGCGCCGAGGGCCGGCCACCAGGTGGGTGACCGGCCCTCGGCCGTGCTGCGCTGCTGGGTCAGGAATGGTCGCCACCGTGGTCGTGGTCGTCGTGCAGACCACCACCGCTCGTGGCGCCGACTCCGACGGGCGTGCCGTTGACGTGCTGGCCGGGAGGCGCCACCGGGCGGCCCTTGCCAGCGTTGACGTCAGCCGTGCTCATCGCGTAGGTGACGACGGCGTGTGCCATGGCGTCCGAGTTTCTCGTCGATCGCCCTGAGGTTGACGTTGGCGACGGATCTCGGACTCGGTGTCGGTCTTGATGTGCAGCGTCGTGCCGGGAGCGGACAGCTCCACGCCCACGGCATAACCCGCGCCGACGACAGGGATGGTCACCACGGGCGCGCCGAGCGTGCCCGCGACCGGGCCGGTGCGGCCCGCCTGACCTTCGTTCATCACGACAACGGCCGACGCGCCGGCAGCCTGGGCGAGCTCGGCCTTGGAGCGTCAGCTGGACCGGTGTGACGGGAGCAGTGACGTCATCCGAGCCCGAATAGGTCATCGTCGCGAAGTCGGTGCCGTTGATGTAGGTCTTGGGCGAGGGAGCAAATCGGTTCATCACGGCCGGGGAGAGCTCGCCATAGAAGGGGAACTCGAACTCCTGGACCAGAGGTGCGAGCGAGGATGGCCCATAGGCCCCCGGCCCCACCGCGGAGCTGTCCCGGCAGGGCCTCTGCGTGTTCCTGTGTATCGCCAACAGCCCGGGCCGCCTGCTGGCAGGATCTTGGATCACCACGCACGACGACGGAATGAGCCGACATGGCCTCCAAGCCCACCATCCTTGCCGTGGATGACGATCCGGTGGTGTCCCAGGCGATAGCGCGCGACCTTCGCAAGCGCTATGGCGGGGAGTACAGGTTGGTGTCGGCCACCTCAGGGGTCGAGGCCCTCGGGCTGCTGGACGAGCTGATCCTGCGAGACCGGTCAGTGGCGCTTGTGGTCTCGGACCAGATGATGCCGCAGATGACCGGGATCGAGATGCTGGCGGAGGTGCGCGAGAAGTCCCCTGAGTCCAAGCTCCTGCTCCTGACGGCCTATGCCGACACCGACGTCGCCATCAGGGCGATCAACGACATCGCCCTCGACTACTACATGTTCAAGCCCTGGGACCCGCCCGAGGAGCACCTCTACCCCATCGTCGACGGTCTCCTCGACGACTGGATCGGCGCACACCCGCCGGAGATCTCTGAGGTGCGCGTTCTCGGCCACCGGTGGTCGGAGCGCAGCTACGAGATCAAGACCTTCTTGGCGCGCAACCATGTTCCCTACCGATGGCTGGACCTGGAGCGCGACGAAGAGGCACGACTCCTCCTGGATCTCGCGAACCGAACGGTTGACGACCTCCCTCTGGTCCTGGTGCCAGACGGTGACTCGCTGGCCTCTCCGTCGACGCGTGAGCTCGCCACCGCGCTGGGCCTGCGCACCCGAGCGGAGCAACCCCTCTATGACCTGTGCATCGTCGGGGCCGGACCGGCCGGCCTCGCCGCGGCCGTGTACGCAGCCTCGGAGGGACTGTCCACGGTGGTCGTCGAGCGTGACGCACCGGGGGGTCAGGCAGCCCAGAGCGCGTCGATCGAGAACTATCTCGGCTTCCCGAAGGGTCTGTCGGGAGCGGACCTGACCCACCGAGCCGTGGCCCAGGCGGCCCGGTTCGGCGCGGAGACCGTCCTCGCGAGTGACGTCACCGGGTTCGAGACGAGAGGGCCTGTCCGCGCAGTCCTTCTCGAGGGTGGCGACGCCATCGAGGCGCGGGCCGTCCTGGTGGCCACAGGCGTGTCCTACCGTCGCCTCGATGCGCCCGGGGTCAAGGAGCTCGCTCTGCGAGGTGTGTACTACGGGGCCTCGGCGAACGAGGCCCTTCAGTGCGAGGACGAGGACGTCTACATCGTGGGTGCTGCGAACTCCGCCGGGCAGGCGGTGCTGAACTTCGCCCGGCATGCGCGGCGTGTCGTGATGCTGGTGCGCGGACATGAGCTGGCCGCCGGGATGTCGCAGTATCTGGTCGACCGGATCCGCTCGACGCCGAACGTCGAGGTGCGGCTAGGCACCGAGGTCGCAGCCGTCTCCGGATCGGGACATCTCGAGCGCCTCACCCTCGTTGACCGTGCGTCGGGAGACGAGGAGGAGGTGAAGACCAGCTGGCTCTTCGTCTTCATCGGCGCCACTCCCCGCACCGACTGGGTGGGCGAGGTGGCCCGCGATGCGAAAGGCTTCCTCGTGACCGGGCAGGAGATGATCGCGAGCCCAGGTGGGGAAAGGTGGCCGCTCCCGCGTGCACCCTTCGCGCTGGAAACCAGCGTCCCCGGGGTCTTCGCTGCAGGTGATGTCCGGCAGGACTCGATGAAGCGTGTCGCTTCGGCGGTCGGCGAAGGTGCCATGTCGGTCTATCTGGTCCACCGCTACCTGGCGACGATCTGATGACGCTCGAGGACCTGCGCCGGATCCCGCTGTTCGACGATCTGAGCGACGCGCAGCTCGGACAGCTCGTGGATGCAGGCAGCGAGATGGTCGCCGAGCCGGGCGAGGAGCTGTGGCGCGAGGGCCAACCTGCCGACACCTGGTGGGTCATGCTGGAGGGTTCGGTGAACCTGCTCAAGCGCGTTGGCAAGGAGGAGACGGTCGTCGGGGCCATGACCACCCCGGGACAGTGGGCGGGCGGGTTCGCCGCCTGGGACCCCAACGCGCTGTGCTTCGCGACAGGTCACGTGGTGGAGCGCACACGACTCCTGCGTGTCCCTTCCCGCGACCTCGGCAGGCTCGGCAACGAGTGGTTCGCGTTCGGGGTGCACTTCATCCGCGGACTCGTCGACACCGTGCGGCGAGTGGAGTCCAACGCCCGACAGCGCGAGGCCCTTGTCGCGCTGGGGACGCTCGCGGCCGGGCTGGCCCACGAGATCAACAACCCCGCCGCGGCCGCCACTCGGGCCGTGGACTCGCTGGCGACGACCTCGCAGGCCCTGGTCTCGTCCATGCTGCGCCTGGTGTCGCAAGGCATCACGCCGGAGCAGGTGGTTCGACTGGAGGAGCTGCGGCGCGTCGCTGCTCCGCAGGCAACGGCGCTCGATCGGCTCGCGGTGGCTGACCGTGAGGACGAGCTGTCGGACTGGCTCGCGGACCACGGTGTGGATGAGGCCTGGACGCTCGCTCCCGCCCTGGCTGCAGCGGGAATGGACACGAGGTGGTGCGACGAGGTGGAGGAGGCCCTTGGGTCGGCCGCGCTCGCACCCGGCATCGAGTGGGTGGCCCACTCGCTGACCGTGCACACGCTGTTGTCGGAGGTCAAGGACGCGACCGGTCGCATCTCCAGCCTCGTCGGGGCCGTGCGCTCGTACTCCCAGCTCGATCGTGCAGGAGTGCAGCGCATCGACGTGGTCGAGGGGCTCGAGAGCACGCTCACGATGCTCGCCCACAAGCTCGAGGGCATCACCGTCGAGCGCGACTTCACCCCAGAGGTGCCGACGATCGAGGGCATCCCGGGCGAGCTCAACCAGGTGTGGACGAACCTGATCGACAACGCCGTGGACGCCATGGACGGGGTGGGCACCCTTCGCGTGTCGACCCATCTCGACGAGCTTGGGCTCGTCATCGTGACGATCGAGGACTCCGGCCCCGGTATGCCTGCCGATGTGCAGGCGCGTGCCTTCGAGCCGTTCTACACCACGAAGGACGTGGGCAAGGGCACCGGACTCGGACTCGACATCTCCCGACGGATCGTCGTCCAACGCCACTCCGGAGACATCTCGATCGACTCGCGTCCCGGCCAGACCAGCATGCGGGTGAGCCTGCCGGTGGGCGGGCAGAGCTGATCCCGGCCGGACATGCGGTGGCTGGTTCGAGTCACCCGTGGTTGCGTCGTGGAGGGACTCCTCGCACTCAGGGACCCGCACGCACCGACACATGACCCGCCAGGGCTTTGACGGTGAGGACTACGTCGGCCAGCCCAATGGTCGACGAGGACCACTGGACCACCCTCAAGGACTACCAGCACATGGAGATCCCTCAGCCCTGACCGACCCGTGGGGTCCCGGACCCCACGCTCAGGGCAGGCAGCACACCCACCTGGCACGCGGCATACGATCGTCGTGTGACGACCACGCCCATTGCCCCGCTCCCGCTCCTTGTCCTCGGCCAGGGACGCGACCTGCGCTCCGAGCGCGGCGTCGAGTGCCCCGGCGACCTCCCGGCGCCGTCGGACCCCAACCTGGTCGCCCGGGCGCGTGCCGCCAAGGAGGCTCTCGGGGACAAGGTGTTCGTCCTGGGTCACCACTACCAGCGCAACGAGGTCATCGAGTTCGCCGATGTCACCGGCGACTCGTTCAAGCTGGCCAAGGAGGCTGCGGCGCGCCCCGACGCCCCGTGGATCGTCTTCTGCGGCGTCCACTTCATGGCCGAGTCGGCCGACATCCTCACGAGCGAGCACCAGACCGTGATCCTGCCCGACCTCGCAGCTGGTTGCTCCATGGCCGACATGGCGGCGATCGCGCAGGTCGAGGACTGCTGGGAGCAGTTGGCGCAGGCAGGCGTTGCTGACCAGACCGTCCCCGTGACCTACATGAACTCCTCGGCCGCGATCAAGGCCTTCACCGGCCGTCACTCCGGCACCGTCTGCACGTCCTCGAACGCCAAGACGGCGCTCACATGGGCGCTCGGTGAGTCCGGCGGGGTCGAGGGCGAGGGCAAGGTGCTCTTCCTCCCCGACCAGCACCTCGGCCGCAACACGTGGGCGCGCGACCTCGGCGGGTCGCTCGACGACTGCGTCGTCTGGGACCCGCACCGTCCCATGGGTGGCCTGACCATCGAGCAGGTGCAGGCCGCCCGGATGATCCTGTGGCGCGGACACTGCTCGGTGCACGGGCGCTTCACGACAGCGGCCGTCGAAGCAGCCCGCGCTGGCATCCCCGACGTCAAGATCATCGTCCACCCAGAGTGCCGCCACGAGGTCGTCGAGCTGGCCGACGAGGTCGGATCGACCGAGAAGATCATCCAGACCATCGCCGCTGCCCCCGATGGCACCGCCTGGGCAGTCGGTACCGAGCTCAACCTCGTCCAGCGCCTGGGCCAGATGTTCCCCAAGCAGCGGATCACCTTCCTCGAGAAGAATGTCTGCTACTGCTCGACGATGAACCGGATCGACCTGCCGCACCTCGTGTGGACGCTCGAGTCACTTGTCGAAGGGCGCGTCGTCAACGCGATCCGGGTCGACGCACAGGTCGCCGCTGACGCCAAGGAGGCTCTCGACCAGATGCTGGCCCTGCCCGGCGAGACCAGCAAGGACTGACGCACGACCGGTCAGGTGAGGCGGACCCACTTCTGTCGACTTCCCGCCGGGGAGCAACCGCCGTCCGCGCTGGTCGTGGTCATGACCCCCAGATCGATGACAACCGAGGAGAAGCGCAGCACGCACTCAGCTCCCTCGGTGGCATCGGGCCGGAACACTGGAGGCGCGTCGTCTGACACCGTCACCCGGCCACGCTGGTCGGGGTTGGTCGCTCCATCACCGTCGTCATCGACAACATATGAGAGGACGTCGCCTCCCCAGGGGCTTCCCACGGCCAGGACTGTGCCCGTCTCCGCGTGCAGCCAGACGCCGTTGATGAAGGGCGACCACTGGATGGACCCCGGGTCGTCCGTCGTGGACTTCGGGGAGAGCTCGCCGCTCGGGTACGGCGCGGGAGCGACGCGCTCGAGGTCCATCTCCCCGGTCTCGATGCGGCAGGGGCTCGTCAGCAACACGATCGTGACCACCCCCGGACGCACGTTCCTGATGCGCCACGTCTCGTCGCATTGCTCCGCTGACTTCACGGTGTAGACCTCGCCGGAGCGCGCAACGATCCGGTCACCCGCGTGCCCCTTGAGATAGTCGTCGGCGGTGGAGTGCGCGGAGAACTCGCCCTCTGCGGTGAACTCCCAGACCCACGGGCTGTCTGGCACGTTCTGCCACGTGCCGACGAGGTCGGCGGGGACGAGGGGCTGGTCCGACACCGGCAATCCCGCGGGACGCGATAGCTCCCGATCTCCCTGCCGCTGCGCCACGCCAACCGTGAGGACGACGAGCACAGCTGCCGCTGCCACTGCCAACCGCCACCGCCGATGCGACGACTCCGTACGCGCCTTCACCTCGATGAGGCCGTTCAGCCCGCTCTCCATCCGTGCGACGTCATGGTCCGTCACCGCCACGTCGTCCATGGCCTCGTGCAGCGCGACGTGCAAGGCGAGCTCCTGGGCGTTCACGGTGCCACCTCCAGTCCGACGTGCAGTGCGGCCAAGGCCCGGCTGGCGTGCTTCTTGACTGACCCCACCGACACCTGCAACAGCTCGGCGGTCTGGCGTTCGGTGAGGTCGAGGTAGTAGCGGCACACGATGACCTCGCGCTGACGCGTGGGGAGGGTTCTGACCTGGCTCGCGATGCGTTGGGATGCCTCATGCGCGAGAGCGTCAATGTCGGCACCTGGCAACTCGACAAGGTCGGGACGGAGTGGTTGGACCACGCGGACCGTGCGTGCCCGCTGCCGGTGCACCGACCGGCAGCGATTGACGACGGCGGCCCGGAGGTAGGCCCGGCTCGCCGAGTGGTCCCGCAGCGAGCCCCAGTTCCGGTGGAGCGAGATGAACGCGTCCTGGGCCGCCTCCTCGGCCGCTCCGCGGTCCCCCGTGAGGGCGTAGCCCAGGCGGACGAGGTCTGCGCAGTGCGCCCGGAAGAGCGCGCCGATGGCTTCGTCACGACCTACGTCGGTGACCGTGTCCGGCACACCCGTGCTGGCCCGGTTCATCGATCGCAGAAGTGGACTCACACCAAGAGAGTCGCACCGGAGAGCCAAAAGGTTGACCGCCCACGAGAACTGGTCACCCAACTGCCTCTTGGGGGCCCTCATGGTGCGCGGGCCCAGCCACCGTTCGCGAATCATGGGCGCTGCACCCACCGTTCGATGGAGCGAGCCTCACTAACGTCACCGGGACCAGGGCACCAACGACGATGCCCGGAACCCGGGAGACCGACATGGTTCGCACCCACAAGCTCCTTCGCTGGACGACCGCACTGGCGGTGGCCGCCGCAGCAACGTTGGGAGTGGTCCTGGCGCAGACAGCATCAGCAGCCACCCTGCAACAGGTCCCGTCGTTCGGGTCCAACCCCGGCGCCCTGACGATGTGGAGCTACCGACCGGACACTGCGTCAGCCGGCGCTCCCCTGGTCATTGCCCTGCACGGCTGCACCCAGGACGCCAACACCTATCTCAACGGCTCGGGGTGGCGCGACCTCGCGGATCGCCGTGGCATCACCGTGGTCCTCCCGCAGCAGGGCACGGCCAACAACTCGAGCAAGTGCTTCAACTGGTTCCAGGCCGGGGATGTGACACGCGGTCAGGGTGAGGTCGCTTCGATCGCGTCGATGGTCCAGCACGCGATCACGGCGTATTCCGCGAACTCGAGTCGCGTCTATGTCACCGGACTCTCCGGTGGAGGTGCCATGACGGCCAGCATGCTCGCGGCATACCCCGATCTGTTTGCTGGAGGTTCGGTCAACGCTGGCGTCGCGCACGGGTGCGCAACGACTGTGACACAGGCCTTTTCGTGCATGAACCCGGGCGTGGACAAGACGCCTCGCGCATGGGGAGACCTTGCCCGCGCGGGGTATGCCGCGTGGTCCGGTCCTCGTCCCAAGGTCGCCATCTGGCACGGCCAGTCTGACACGACGGTGGCCCCGATGAACGGTCGCGAGCTGCGCGACCAGTGGACCAATGTCGCAGGCGTCGCCCAATCCCCCACTGCCACAGGCTCGCTGGGATCGGGCGTGAACTGGTCGGAGTACGGCGGTGGCGCGGTCCGCCTCACCGAGATCGCCGGGATGAGCCATGGCACGCCCGTCGACCCCGGCGCCGGTCCGACCCAGTGCGGCACGGCAGGCGCCTACTTCATCGACACGGTGTGCGGCGCCTACTACGACGCGCAGTTCTTCGGGATCATCGGTGCGTCGCCGTCGCCGACTCCCACCCCAACACCCACCACGTCCACGACTCCGACGCCGACTCCCACACCGACCGCCACGAGCACACCGACGTGTGTCACGGCCACGAACTACGCCCACGTCCAAGCGGGGCGCGCAAGACACCAGGGCGGTTACGCGCTCGCCCTCGGTTCGAATGACAACCTGGGCCTGTACAACACCTTCTACACGTCAACGGTGCGCGAGACGAGTCCCAACTACTGGCAGAAGTGCTGACGTGCTCAGAGGGTGATGAGGCCCTCGACGCCAACGTGCGGGTTGTTGCCCGGCGCGACGCGTTCGGCCTCGGGCGGCGGACCGGGCGGGGTGCCGTCACCGAACGGGCGACCCCCGAGCGACTCACGCCCGTGCGGCGTGGCCCATTCCGACAGGTCGGGTCCGAGCGGCACGACGCCGGTGGGGTTGATGTCGCGGTGGACCTCGTAGTAGTGGCTCTTGATCTGGACGAAGTCGGTCGTGTCGCCGAACCCCGGCGTCTGGAACAGGTCGCGCGCATAGGCCCACAGCGTCGGCATCTCGGCGAGCTTGGTGCGGTTGCACTTGAAGTGACCGTGATAGACCGCGTCGAAGCGCGCGAGCGTCGTGAAGAGCCGGACGTCGGCCTCGGTGATCGTGTCACCGACGAGATGGCGCTGTGAGGCGAGACGCTCCTCGAGCCAGTCGAGAGCGGTGAACAACCGGTCGTATGCCGCGTCGTAGGCCTCTTGTGTCCCAGCAAAACCGCAGCGATAGACGCCGTTGTTGACCTCGGTGTAGACGCGCTTGTTGACCTCGTCGATCTCAGCACGCAGGTGCTCGGGATAGAGCTGCGGCGCGCCAGGGCGGTGGAACTCGGTCCACTCACCCGAGAAGTCCAGCGTCATCTGCGGGAAGTCGTTGGTGACGACTCCCCCGGTCGGTACGTCGACCATGGCCGGGACGGTGATGCCCTTGGGGTAGTCGGGGAACCGCGCGAGGTAGGCGTCCTTAACGCGCGGGATCTGCAACACCGGGTCGAGGCCACCGGGGTCGAGGTCGAAGGTCCAGGAGTTGGCGTCGTGCGTCGGTCCGCAGATGCCCATGGAGATCGCCTCCTCGAGACCGAGGAGTCGCCGGACGATGATCGCCCGGTTGGCCCACGGGCAGGCACGCGCGACGACGAGGCGGTAGCGGCCTGCCTCGACCGGCCACTGCTCACCGCGGCGGGTGATGCGGTCCTCGATGTAGGCCGTGTCTCGCTCGAAGGACGGCTCGACGTAGGAGCCCTGCGAGGACCCTGCGCCCCTGGTGTTGTCGGCGTTCGCCTTCTCGGAACCAGCGTTGGGATTCGACATCGTCAGGCCCTCGGCATCGCGCCGAGGCGGGCGAAGAGCGCGGCTTCCGCGACGCACACCTTCTCGAACTCACCCAGGTGAAGTGACTCATTGGCGCCGTGGGCGCGGGTGTCTGGGTCCTCCACGCCGGTCACGAGGATGGCGGCGTCGGGGAAGCGCTCGGCGAAGGCCGCAACGAACGGGATCGAGCCGCCAACGCCGATGTCGACCGGTTCCTTGCCCCACGCGTCGGCGAACGCCGCCCTCGCCTGGTCATAGACAGGGCCGCTCGCGTCGGCGGAGAAACCTGAACCCTGGTCGTCAAGGGTGACCTCGACCTTGGCTCCCCACGGAGCGTTGTCACGCAGGTGCTTCTCGAGTGCCGCGAACGCGTCGGTCGGCACCTCGTCGGCGGCGATGCGCATGGAGAGCTTGGCCGAAGCGGTGGGGGCGAGAGTGTTGGAGGCCTTCTCGACCGACGGCGCGTTGATGCCGATCGTCGTCAGCGAGGGCTTGGTCCACATCCGTGAGAGCAGCGAACCGGAGCCAATGGTCGACACCCCCTCGAGCAGGCCCGATTCCTCACGCAGCCGATCCTCGGAGAACTCGAGGTCGGCAGCCTCACCAGACTTGAGTCCGGGAACCGCGACATTGCCCTCGTCGTCGTGGAGCGTGGCGATGAGCCGGATGAGGGCCGTGATCGCGTCGGGGACGGCGCCACCGAACATGCCCGAGTGGATGCCGTGGTCGAGCGTCGACACGGTGACGACGACTCTGACGAGCCCGCGCAGGGTCGTCGTGAGGGCCGGGGTCCCGATGTCCCAGTTCGTCGAGTCGGCGAGCACGATGGCGTCGGCCTTCAGCTTGTCACCGTGGCGCTCGAGGATCGTCATGAGCGAGTCGGAGCCGACCTCTTCCTCACCCTCGACGAAGACCGTGACGCCGACCGGCAGGTTGCCCGAGTGGGCGCGCAGGGCAGCGATGTGGGCCATGATCCCGGCCTTGTCATCTGCGGCGCCGCGGCCATAGAGGCGCCCGTCGCGCTCGGTCGGCTCGAACGGGGCACTGTCCCAGTCGGCGTCGTCGCCGGGCGGCTGCACGTCATGGTGCGCATAGAGCATCACCGTCGGCGCGCCCTCGGGACCGTCGATGTGACCGATGACGGCGGGAGCCCCGCCCTCTCGCACGATCTCGACCTCGAGCCCCTCGGCCCGCAGCAGCTCGGCGGTCGCCTCCGCCGACGCGTCGACGTGGCTCTGGTCGAACGCCGGCAGCGAGACACTCGGGATGCGGGTCAGCGCTTCGAGGTCGGTGCGCAGCTGGGGCATGAGGCGGGTCACGGTCTCGCGCAGCGCAGAGAGCTCAGTCAGGGCGGTCGGGATGCTTGAGTCAGTCACTCGGTCGACCCTACTCAGGGCCGACCGACGATGTCAGCCCGCATGACCTCACCGACCACCCAGAGACATGTAGGAACCGGTCGGACGAAGGACCCAGCCCGGCGGCATACACTCAGCCGGTGTTCGGACGCAGCAAGACCACCAACGAAAAGCTCACTGAGCAGGCAACCATTGCTGCCCGCGAGGGCGCCAAGAACCGCCCCACGCCCAAGCGGCGCGACCAGGAAGCAGCCCGCAGGCAGCCCCTCGTCGTCAAGGACCGCAAGGCCGCCAAGGGCGCCGACCGCACCAAGCGTCGCGAGCAGCTCGCGAAGCAGCGGCAGGCAATGCTCACCGGCGACGAGACGCACCTGCCGGCGCGCGACAAGGGACCGGGCAAGCGCTTCATCCGCGACTACATCGACGCCCGTTGGGGTGTCGCCGAGTTCATGCTGCCCGTCATGCTCATCGTGCTGGCGTTGTCGTTCGTGCGTCAGTCGTGGGCAATGCTCATCGTCTTCGCGCTCGTCTATGGACTCATCGCCGCTGCTGTCATCGACACGTTCCTGGCCTGGCGTCGGATCAAGAAGAAGCTCGCCGCGAAGTTTGGCGAGAACGCGGTCCAGCGCGGCGACGGCTTCTATGCCGCGATGCGCTCGTTCCAGATGCGCCGCACCCGTATGCCGCGTCCGATCGTCAAGCGCGGCGCCTACCCCAGCTAGACAGAAGCGTCGAGGGGCATCGGGCCGTAGATCTTCTCGCCGTCCCGGTGCAACGTCACTGCGGCGATCCCCGCCTCGGCCAACTCACGCCACACCTCGCCGAACCAGTTCTCGGCGTCGGACTGCGTCGGGAACGCCGTCTCGGTCGTGGGCTCGCCCGTCACGGCTGCTCCAGCGGCGTCCTCGTAGGTCCAGGTCCAGGCTTCGGTCATGTCAGGTTCTCCTCGTGCGGTGCGACCACAGCGGTCTCCGTGGTCTCTGCGGTCTCTGCGGTCTCTGCGATTTCAATCGTCGGCTCGACGACGATCTCGGTCCTGAGCGAGTTGGCGATGAAGCATCCTTCATGGGCCTCGTGCATGAGCTCCTTGAAGCGGCTCACGTCGCTCCCAGGGGCGACCAACACCTTGGGGCGCAGCGTGATTCGCGTGAGCCGCATCGGCTGTGAGTCGGCCGGCATGACACCCTCGGCGTCGTCGGTGTAGTCGAGCACGTCCAGCTTCGCGGTCGCCGCGACATGAAGAAAGGCCAGGAGCTGGCACGAGCTGGCCGCCAGGACGAGGAGCTGCTCCGGGTTGGCCCGGGACGCGTCGCCGCGGAAGTGCGGGTCGGCGCTCAGGGCAAGGGGTTCCGTCGCCGGCGGGACGCTGCCGTCGTGATCGCGCGTGTATGCCGTGTAGCCACCACCTGTGGAGCCCTCCCACGCGATCGTGGCCCGGTAGGCGTGGTCACCCATGCGTCAGTCCTGGCCTCTCGACAGTCTTCGTCAGTTCTCGCGGACGCCGACCTCGACGAACGGCGGCTTGGTCACCGTCGCCGGGACCTCGCGACCACGCACGTCGACGACGACCTCGTCGCCGATCACGACGGAGCGATCGAGCTGAGCCAGCGCGATGCCCTCCTTGCGGGTCGGACTGAAGGTTCCAGACGTCACCTCACCGACGACCTCGCCATCCTTGAGAACGGAGCAGTGGGCGCGCGGGATGCCGCGACCGGTGACGACGAGACCGCGGTTCAGCCGGGACGTCTTCGCGGCACGCTGCTCGGCCAGCGCGTCCTTGCCCCAGAACGCGTCCTTGTCCCAACCGACGGCCCACGCGGCACCGGCCATGACCGGGGTGATCTCGGTGCTGAGGTCGTTGCCGTGCAGCGGATAGCCCATCTCGGTGCGGAGCGTGTCGCGCGCGCCGAGACCGGCCGGCATACCCGACTGGTCGGCAACCGCGGAAGCCAACGCGTCCCAGAGCGAGCCGGCCGCGTCCCATGCGGGGACCAGCTCGTAGCCGCGCTCCCCCGTGTAGCCGGTGCGGCACACGATGACCGGCAGCCCTTGCCACTCCGTCTCGACGAACGACATGTAGTCGTGGTCGACGGGCAGGCCGAGTGAGGTGAGCACCTCGTCGCTCTTGGGACCCTGGACGGCGAACACGGCATACGCGTCATGGAGGTTCTCGACCGTGATGCCCACGGGGGCGGCGGCGCGCAACAATTCGACGACGGCGGTCGTGTTGGCGGCATTGGGGATGAGGAAGACGTCGTCCTCGCTGCGGACATAGGCGATGAGGTCGTCCACGACACCACCGTCGTCCTGGCAGCACAGGGTGTATTGAGCCTGACCCGGACCGATGCGGCGCAGGTCGTTGGTGAGGCAGCTGTTGACGAAGTCGAAGGCCGTGACATCACCCGAACGGCCGCTGACGCGAGCCTTGCCGAGGTGACTCACGTCGAAGAGTCCGACGCGCTCGCGCACGGCTGTGTGCTCGGCGACGACGCCACCACCGGGGTACTCGATCGGCATCTCCCACCCGCCGAAGTCGGCCATTTTGGCGCCGAGCGCGACGTGCCGGTCATGGACGGGTGAGTGCAACAGATCGGTCATGACGGCACGCTATCGCGTGGCCCGGATCACGGTCGCGGCTAGGGTGCGTGGCAAAGGGGCGACGATCTCGCCTGTCCGGACCGATCCCAGGAGAAACCGCAGTGCCCAACCTGAACCTCACCACGCGCGACGCCGCGACCCTCAAGGTCGACGCTCTCGTCGTCGGCTCCGTCTCGACCGATTCAGGGGCCGCGCTCGCCGCGGGTCACGGTCTGCCGGCCGCCGCCGCCAAGCACCTTGCGTCCGTGCTCGCTGACCTCGAGGCCAAGGGCAAGCCGAGCGAGACCGTTCGCGTCGTGGCCGTGCCCGACGTTGCCGCCACCGCGGTCGTCGTCGCCGGACTCGGTGCCGCTGACGACGTCACACCTGACGTGCTCCGTTCCGCTGCCGGCTCAGCCCTGCGTTCGGTCGCGACCAAGTCGTCGGTCGCCATTGCGCTGCCCACAGCCAACGAGGGTGCGCTCGCGGCTGTCGCCGACGGTGCGTATGCCGGGTGCTACACCTTCGATGCCGCCTCCACCAAGGCGTCGACCGGGGCACAGACAAAGAAGGCTCCGTCCAAGAAGGCAAGCTCGGGACCCAAGATCACCGTCGTGTCGACGCTCGGCCAGGGCAAGGCCGTGAAGTCGGCTGTGGAGCGCGCGGCCGTCATCGGCTCCGCCCGCGACCTCGCCCGCGACCTCGTCAACATGCCGCCGAACCTGCTCACCCCGCAGACCTTCGTCGATCACGTCAAGGCTGTCGTCGCGGCGTCGTCCGGCAAGGTCACGATCTCGGTCCTCGACGAGAAGGCTCTCGCCAAGGGTGGCTTCGGGGGCATCGTCGGCGTCGGACAGGGGTCGGTCAACCCGCCACGCATCGTCACGATGAGCTACTCCCCCAGCGCATCTCGCACGGGCAAGAGCCCGTCGGTGGCTCTCGTCGGCAAGGGCATCACCTTCGACTCGGGCGGCCTGTGCATCAAGCCGGCCGGCAGCATGCTCACGATGAAGTCCGACATGGCGGGCGCTGCTGCTGTGGCAGCCACCGTCATCGCCGCGGCCGAGCTCGGTGGCCCCGTGTCCGTCACGGGCTACCTCTGCCTCGCCGAGAACATGCCGAGCGGCACGGCCCAGCGCCCCGGCGATGTCGTGACGATGCGCAACGGCACGACCGTCGAGATCATCGACACCGACGCCGAAGGCCGCATGGTCCTCGGCGACGGACTCTGCCTGGCCAGCGAGGCCAAGCCGGATGTCATCGTCGACATTGCCACCCTCACCGGTGCGCAGATGGTCGCCCTCGGCAGCCGCGTCGCCGGCGTCATGGGCAACGACGACACGTTCCGCTCCCAGGTGGTCGACGCCGGTGGCGCCGAGGGCGAGGACTCGTGGGCGATGCCGCTGCCGCGCGAACTGCGGACCGGTCTCGACTCCGTCGTGGCGGACCTCCAGCACAAGGCCGACCGTTGGGGCGGCATGCTCACGGCCGGACTCTTCCTCCAGGAGTTTGTCGGCGAGGACATCCCGTGGGCCCACGTCGACATCGCCGGCCCTTCCTTCAACGAGAAGGCCGCCGACGGCGCCATCCCCAAGGGCGGCACCGGCTACGGCGTCGCGACCCTCGTGCGTCTCATCGAGAGCCGCACCGCCTGACCGATCACCCCAACCCCCACACCTTTCCCGGGTCACCCGGAAAACGGGTCCGGAGCAAGAGAACTGTTCTCTTGCTCCGGACCCGTTTTCCGGGGGCGGCGGGAAAGGGGCCGCGGGTCAGCCGGACTTGCGGCGGAACATCTGGTCACGCCCGGAGGTCTCGGGGCCGTGACCGTGGTCGACCTTCCCCTGATCCGTCGTGCGTTCGGAGACGTCAGCGCCGCCGTGGGCGTGCTTCTTGTCCAGGGCCTCGCGGAACTTCTTCTTCATGTCCTCGCTCGGCGTCGGACGGGAACTCTTTGACTCGGACACGGGTCCTCCTGGATCGGTGGTGCGGTCGCCCTCACTCTCGCACGCCGCGCCGCACGACGGCCACAGGCTTTGCGCCAGCCGGAACTGGCCATCGGCCAGACGCCGGGCGCGGATTCCCGTCTTGCACGGCGACCGTCGAGGGCTCGCCTCCCTCCCGGACACGCCCTGCACTCGCGAACTCTGAGCCCGCTCCGTTCGCGTGATCAGCGGCCGCGCTGGCGAGCGTTCCAGTCGCGCATCCGTTGTGGATAGCCCGTCTGGTTGACGTCGTAGGTCGGCAGGTGCAGATCGGTCGCGAGCTTGAAGGCGTCCGCGCGCGAGGGAACCGCGCGCCGCGTCCACTCGCCGTCGTGCGCGATGAGGATGACGGTCGTAGCCGTGACGTGGGTGGCCGGCTCGACGAAGGCCTCCACGCCGCGACGGCTTCGCGCGAACTCCTCGAAGTGCGAGCGCGCCCTGCGGACGTCGTCCTTGGAGGGCGCCGCAGCACCCGTCGCGGGCACCCCGCCCTTTCGCCGCCTGAACCACGCCATGGCGCCACGATACGGAAGAGCGCTGGAAGGTGGGTGTGAGTTCGCTGGGTAGTCGAACGGCATACCGGATCCATGACAACCAGAGCCGGACCTCGTGTGACGGCGGACACGGTGCAATGACAGGATGGGCGCCAACTGGCGCGGCGTCGGCGAGACCCGCTGGCACGCGCCCTCGGACACAACCCAAGGGAGCAGTTCGCGATGCCGGCCACCGCCGAGGACACCTACGACGTTGTCATCCTGGGAGGCGGAAGCGGCGGCTATGCCTGCGCCTTCCGCTCGGCGGAGCTGGGGCTCCGCGTCGCTCTCATCGAGAAGGCCAAGCTGGGTGGGACTTGCCTGCACGTTGGTTGCATCCCCACCAAGGCCCTGCTCCACGCCGCCGAAGTCGCCGACACCGCCCGTGAGGGCGAGCAGTTCGGGGTGCGGACCACGTTCGAGTCAATCGACATGGCTGGCGTCAACGCCTACAAGGACGGCGTCGTCGGCCGCCTCTACAAGGGACTCCAGGGCCTCGCGAAGTCCCACAAGGTGGACATCATCGAAGGCACCGGTCGGCTCGTCGACCGCACCACTGTCGAGGTCGACGGACGCCGGGTCACCGGGCGCAACGTCGTCCTCGCGACCGGCTCCTACCCCAAGTCCCTGCCCGGCCTCGAGATCACCGGTCGGATCATGACAAGTGAGCAGGCGTTGCAGCTCGACCACGTCCCCGACCGCGTCGTCGTCCTCGGTGGCGGCGTCATCGGAGTCGAGTTCGCGTCGGTGTTCCGGTCGTTCGGCTCCGAGGTCACCATCGTCGAGGCGCTCCCCCGACTGGTCGCCGCGGAGGACGAGGCCGTGTCCAAGGTCCTTGAGCGCGCCTTCCGCAAGCGCAAGATCACGGTCAAGGCTGGTGTGAAGTTCGCCGGTGCGACGCAGGACGGCGACGTGGTGACAGTCTCCCTCGAGGACGGCACAAGCATCGACGCCGACCTGTTGCTCGTCGCGGTGGGTCGTGGCCCGGTCACCGACGGGCTCGGCTTCGCCGAGGCCGGGGTGAGCATCGACCGTGGCTTCGTCACGACCGACGATCGCCTTCGCACAGGTGTCGACGGCGTGTATGCCGTGGGCGACATCGTTCCCGGCCTCCAGCTCGCGCACCGCGGCTTCCAGCAGGGCATCTTCGTCGCGGAGGAGATCGCCGGGCTCTCGCCGGCGCCGATCGTCGAGTCCACGATCCCTCGCGTCACCTACTGCAACCCCGAGATCGCGTCGGTCGGACTCACCGAGGCCCAGGCCCGCGAGGTGCACGGGGAGATCGAGACCTACGAATACAACCTTGGCGGCAACGGCAAGTCCCAGATCCTCCAGACAGCGGGCTTCGTCAAGCTCGTGCGCTCCAAGGATGGACCAGTCGTCGGCGTCCACATGATCGGCGCAAGGATGGGTGAACAGATCGGCGAGGCCCAGCTCATCGTCGGTTGGGAAGCCCACCCCGACGATGTCGCCCCGCTCATCCACGCCCACCCCACCCAGAACGAAGCACTCGGCGAGGCCCACCTGGCGCTTGCTGGCAAACCGCTGCATGCTCACAACTAGAGTTGACGAGAAGCCACCGTCGATAGGAGAACAGACACCATGTCCGAACGTGTGACCATGCCCGCCCTCGGCGAGTCCGTGACCGAGGGCACCGTCACCCGGTGGCTCAAGAACGTCGGTGACCAGGTCGAGGTGGACGAACCGCTGCTCGAGGTCTCGACCGACAAGGTCGACACCGAGATCCCCTCCCCCGTCTCTGGCACGCTCCAGGAGATCCTCGCCGAGGAGGACGAGACGGTCGCCGTGGGCGCCGACCTCGCCGTCATCGGCGACGGACCCGCCGAGGGCGGCGACGATGCCGCGCCCGCCGAGCAGCCCGCCGAGGCTCCGGCCCAGGACGCGCCGGCCGAACCCACCGCCGATGCCGAGGACAACTCCGGCGAGACCGGCGACGGCGACGCTCTCGACTCCCCGGCCGACCGGGACGAGGTCGCCGCAGCTGGTGACGAGGGTGGCCAAGAGCCTGCCGCCCCTCACACCGACGCACCCGCCGAAGCTGCACCGGCAGAGTCCGCCCCGGCTGAGGCGGCACCTGCCGCGTCCCCGGCCAGTGGTGGCGGCGGCGGTGGCGGTGGCGGTGGCGGTGGCGGTGGCACGACCGTGACGATGCCGGCCCTCGGCGAGTCCGTGACCGAAGGCACGATCACCCGTTGGCTCAAGGCCGAGGGTGACGAGATCGCCGTCGACGAGCCGTTGCTCGAGGTCTCGACCGACAAGGTCGACACCGAGATCCCCTCCCCTGTCGCAGGCACCCTGAGCAAGATCCTCGTCCAGGAGGACGAGACAGTCCCCGTGGGCGCCGACCTCGCCGTCATCGGTGGAGACGCAGCTGGAGCCGAGTCCGCTCCGGCCGCTGAGGCTGCACCGGCCCCTGTTGAGGAGCCGGCAGCCGCTCCGGAGGCGGAAGCTCCGAAGGAAGAGGCCCCAAAGGCGGAGGCTCCGAAGGAAGAGCCTGCCGCCGAGAGCAAGGCTCCGGAGCAGGCACAGGCCGTCGAGCAGGCGGTTGCTCCTGACGAGCCCGCCCCGGCGGCCAAGCCACAGCCCGCTGCTCCCGCTGCTCCTGCACCGGCAGAGCCTGCGGCCGCGAACACCGAGTCGCAGGACGCGTCGGCCTACGTCACTCCGCTCGTGCGCAAGATCGCGAACGAGAACGGCATCGACCTCGGGTCCATCACGGGCACCGGCGTCGGTGGCCGCATCCGCAAGCAGGATGTCCTCGCGGCCGCCGAGGCGGCCAAGGCTCCGGCCGAGGCCCCTGCTGCTGCTCCCGCTCCGGACGGTGCCGCCACCTCGGCAGCCCCGAGCAAGGGCGCTGCAGTCGACACCAGCCTTCGCGGCACGACCCAGCCCATGACGCGTCTGCGCAAGATGATCGCCAAGCGCATGGTCGAGTCCTTGCAGACCTCGGCTCAGCTCACGACGGTGGTCGAAGTCGACGTCACCAAGATCGCGCGTCTGCGTGACCGCGCCAAGGCTGACTTCGTTCGGCGCGAGGGCAGCAAGCTCAGCTTCCTGCCGTTCTTCACGCTCGCCGCGATCGAGGCTCTCAAGGCCCACCCGACGGTGAATGCCAGCATCGACGGCGACAACGTGACCTATCACGGCACCGAGAACGTCGGCATGGCGGTCGACACCGCCAAGGGCCTCCTCGTGCCGGTCGTCAAGAATGCCGGCGACCTCAACATCGCCGGGCTGTCGCGCAACATCGCCGATCTCGCGGAGCGCACGCGCACCAACAAGATCATGCCCGACGACCTCGCCGGCGGGACGTTCACGATCACCAACACCGGTTCGCGTGGAGCCCTGTTCGACACGCCGATCATCAACCAGCCTCAGGTTGCCATCCTGGGCACCGGGGCCGTCGTCAAGCGACCGGTCGTCGTCAAGGACGCCGATGGTGGCGAGACGATCGCGATCCGCTCGATGGTCTACCTCGCGCTCTCCTACGACCACCGGATCGTCGACGGCGCGGATGCCGCCCGCTTCCTCACCACGGTCAAGGAGCGCCTCGAGGAAGGCGCCTTCGAAGCGGACCTGGGTCTCTAGAGACTCTGACGCAGATGACTCACACGTCACAGCGCATCGCCGTCGCCGGCTCGTCCGGACTGATTGGCGGTGCGCTGTGTCGTTCCCTGCGTGAGCGCGGCGACGACGTCATCCGCCTCGTGCGGCGGCCACCCGAGCACCCGTCGCAGGTCCAGTGGGATCCCTCGAGCCGACACCTGGACCCCGAGGTCCTCGACGGCGTCGACGCGGTCGTCAACCTTGCTGGTGTGAGCCTGGGCGCCCAGCGCTGGAGCCCCACGTTCAAGGCCGAGCTGATCGCGTCTCGCACAGATGGCACCACGGCGCTGGCCGCCGCGATTGCCGCCACCGGGAGGCCCATCCACCTCGTCAACGGGTCTGCTGTGGGCTACTACGGCGACCGGGGCGAGGAGGTGCTCACCGAAGAAAGCACCGCTGGCTCGGGGTTCCTCGTCGACCTCGTCCACGCGTGGGAAGGGGCCACCGAGCCGGCTCGGGCATCGGGAGCGCCCGTGGCCCGACTGCGCACCGGCATCGTCCTGGCCCCAGAGGGGGACGCGATCAAGACTCTGCTCCGCCTCACGAAACTCGGGCTCGGCGGTCCCCTCGGCAACGGGAAGCACTACTGGCCCTGGATCACGCTCGCCGACCACGTGCGGGCGATCCAGCACGTGCTCGACCAGAAGCTCGAGGGCCCGGTGAACCTCACCGGCCCCGAGCCTGCCCGCCAGCGCGACATCGTCGCCGAGATGGGGCGTCAGCTCCATCGCCCGACGCTCCTGCCGGCACCCACATTCGCCCTGCGTCTGGTCGTGGGCGAGATGGCTGGCGACATCGTCGCGAGCCAACGTGCGTTGCCGAAACGACTGCTGGACACTGGATTCAGCCACGAGCAGGCGACGCTGACCAACGCGATTCGCTGGCTGCTGGCCACCCCTGGCTGAGGATCACACCGCCGGAGGATCACACCGGGACGGCACGCACGTCGTGGACGCGCCAACCCGAATCAGTGCGCACGAGGTCGAGGAGCACCGGGGCCGCAGTCACGGCGGGTCGACGCACGTCGCCGCCGGGACCCCTCACCACATGGGCACCGGTATCGATGCGTGCTCGGACGGTGGTGACTCCCTCGGACTCCCCCACGAACGTGGCCTCACGCACCGTGAAGGTCAGTCCGACATATCGCTGCTTGGCCTGCTGCACCCCGGCAAGGACTTCCGTGTCTCGCGCCAGCGCCGGTGAGCGGGCTGCATCGACCTCAACGAGTCTGGCCGCGATCCCGCTCGACCACGCGGCAGCCCGCGCCTGCGCCAGCGCGCGAACGAGCCCGAGGGGGTCCTCACGCGGGGCGTCCTTCGGCACCCTCGGGTCCGAGGAAGCCGACCCCGTCGTGAGCGCGGGGTCGCCAGAGCCAGTCAACGTCTCCGCGTCGGGCTGCACCCCGGCACCGCTGTCCGTCGACGGCGCCGCGGTCGAGGCCCGGGCATCGTCGCGGCCCCCGCTCCACGCCACCACCCCAAGGGCCACCGCTGCCACGGTCGCGAGGACCAGGACGAATGGCGCAAGAGCCCGCACACCCCGAAGGACCGAGCTGGCCGCGCTCCTCGCCGCGGAGGTGGAGGGCATGCGACGACGAACGACGTCCCCAGCACTGCGGCGCCTGGGCGGCCTCGCCGTCTCGGCACCGTCGGCCGACGACCGAGCAGCCGCGCGGATGCGTCGAGTGAGCAGACTGACGTCGTCGCCGCCCCTCACGAGGACCAGGGGCTCCGCAGGGGCGCTCTCGAAGATCGCCACTGCCAGGGCGTCGGCGTCGGGCCGGTCTTCGGGGCGCGACCGCAGGGCACCCTCGATGGCGCTCACCAGCTCATCAGGAAGCCCGGGTGCCCGCTCGCCAAGACGTCCACGCAGGACGGCCGGGCCGGGCGCCTCGCCCGTCAGCGCGAACCAGGCCAGCGCGCCGAGAGCGTAGGTGTCGGACGTAGTCGTCGGCACCGCGCCGATCGCGACCTCCGGTGCGACGAACCCCTCCGTCCCACGGAGCTCGCCGGGACGCTCGCCCACGATTCGCGCCACCCCCAGGTCGGCCAGGAAGGGACGACCCTCGAGATCGAGCAGCACATTGTCGGGCGAGACGTCACCGTGGACGACACCCATGCCGTGGAGCCGGCCCAAGGTCGACGCGATGGGGCTGAGCACGGTGACCACCTCGCCCGGGGCGAGGTGTCCGCGAGCCCGCACTGCCGCCCCCAAGGTGCCGCCGGCCAAGTGGTCGAGCACGAGGGCGATGTCACCGCTCGGGAGCGCCATCGCCTCACGCAGCCGGACAAGGTGCGGCTCGGCGATCCGACCAAGGACGGCCAGCTCGACCAGCGCATCCTCGGCGTCGATGGCCGGGACCACCTTGATCGCGACCATGTCACCGGCCGTGTTGGTCGCTGACCACACGGCACCGGAGCCGCCCTGTCCGATCGGCTCGAGCACGTCGTAGCCGGGCACGCTGGGAGCGCGGTGGTCCACGATCCGGTGACGGCCGGCATACCGGCTGTCGAGGGCCTTGCCCATGGTCTCCATGACGCCATGGTTGCCGAGATGGCCCAAGCCACCGCGAGCTTTTCCACAGGGTCAGACGATGCGCTCCCCCGCCGAGGCGACGCCGAGCCACGTGTGCGGGTTGCCGTCCCAGCACCAGCCCAGTTTTGGCGCGCGCTCGCTGATCCACATGGCCGGGACGCGGCGGTCGGACCGACGCGAACCAGAGAGCATGAAGCACTTGTTCTTCTCGAGAAGCTGCGGCGCCTGGGTGACGACGGCGATCCCCTCATCGATCGTGAGCGGAGTTCGTCCCCGGTCCCGGATGACCGGCAGCGCCTCCTCCGGCCGGACCCCACAGAACTCCTCGCCGCGGTCGACGTCCACGAGCAGGTAGGCATGGGCGTTGGGCACCTCGAGTTCGGGCAACGGGTCATAGGTCGCGAGGTCTCCGGGCGCGTGGTTGCGGTCGACGACGCCGGGCTTGCGCCCGCCGACGAGGCGGAGGAGCGGCACCGTCGTGGTCGGGTCCACGAGTGCGCGCGTCACGACGACGACGTATGCCGTCCGTCCCGGTTCGTCCTTCGACTTCACCTCATCGAGACGGCGGGCCTGTTCGGCCAACGGAGCGAGCGTGGCGTGAAAGGTCCTCTCGCTCAAGCCCGCCAGCGCCGGGTACCCCAGTTCCATGAGCCTGTTGACCTGGTCCTCAAATGACATGCGCTCTCCCTCTGCTTCGGCGACGGGTACTCAACGCGCGGCCGCCGCCGGTCGTTCCCCGGGCCAGCACTAGGGTCGGATCCATGCCTGCCGACCAGCCCACGATCCTTGCCACCTCGGGTGGCTACCGCCCTTCCAGCCGGACCTACCTCGAGTTCGACGCCTTGGTGCACCACGCCGTCGAGCTCTCCGGGGTCACGGGACGGCGCCCCAGGATCACCGTCCTCGGCACGGCGAGTGGCGACCAGCGGTTCTTCAACGACCACCTCCACCAGGCGGGACGGGTCGCGGGCTTCGAGATCTCGACCCTTGACCTCTTCCCGATGCCGAACCACGACGACGTGCCCGGGCTGCTCCTCGACCAGGACGTCATCTGGGTCAATGGCGGCTCGGTGGCGAACCTCCTGGCGGTGTGGGCCGTCCACGACCTCGGTCCGGCGATGCGCGCCGCGTGGGAAGCGGGCGTCGTTCTCTCTGGCGTCTCTGCAGGGTCCATCTGTTGGTACATCGGCGGCACGACCGACTCGTTCGGACCGGAGCTGCGGGCCGTCACCAACGGCCTCGCGCTCCTCCCCTACGGCAACGGTGTGCACTACGACTCCGAGGCCCGCCGACGGCCGCTGGTCCACGAGCTCGTGGCCGCCGGCACTCTGCCCACGACGCACTGCACCGACGACGGCGTGGGGCTCGTCTATCACGGCACCGAGCTCGTCGAGGCCGTCTCGGAGCGTGACGGCAAGGGCGCCTACATGGTCACGCGTGACGGCGACTCGGCCGTCGAGGAGCGGATCGAACCTCGTCGTCTCACCAACCCGTGACGGACCTCAGCGGAAGCTGTCTGCGCTGTCCTGCAACCGATTTCGATACGTTTCCCAATAGGCCGCGTCACCATCAGGCAGGTTGCTCGAGTCGGGTCTCATCCCCGCAGCACCGTCGATGAGTTCGCGGACGATGTCCAGATGACCGGCGTGCCGGTTGGTCTCGGCGATCATGTGGACGAGGAACCACTGCACCGACACGGAGGTGCCGGCGTCCCCCCACCATGGGACGGCACCAGTGGCCTCGAGGCCCAGCTCGTCGATGACGGCGTCGCAGTGGGCAGCCACCCGTCGATAGAGCTCGATGATCGAGTCCCGCGACTCCTCGGCGCTCGCCCACATGTCCGCGTTGTCCTCGAGGGTGTCGTCCATCATCTCAGCGAACCAGCCGGGCATGTCCGGCACCGGGCGTCCCATGCAGTCACCGAAGTAGCCTGCCTCGACCCCGGCCAGATGCTTGACCACACCGAGAAGGTTGGTGCCCGTCGGCGTGAGCGGCCGACGGACGTCGTATTCCGACAGTCCCTCGAGCTTCCAAAGCACCTCATCACGAGTCCTGCTCAGATAGCGCTGCAGGACGGCCTTGTGTGCGTCGGTCATGTCAGGACTCCTCGTGGGTGTGCCCGGGGCGAAGCCCCGGGGTGATGACCTCGACGACTCGCTCGCCCTCGGCGCTGACGCGGGCCGCGTCGATGACTGCGAGCGTGTGGATGGCGTCGCGGGGGTCGACCGGCATGGCGGCCTGTCGGTCCGGAGCTCCCAGAGCAGCACCGACAGCGCGATAGAAGTCGACCTGACTCGCGGGCGTGGTGGGCACCGCCTCTCGATCCGTCGAGCGATGGAGCCAACCGCAGTGATCGGCATCGGCATCCGCGATGTCGGGGAAGACGTTGGGCTCGCCCTCGAACTCGTTCTGGACATAAGCCCCGTCGCGGCCGAGCAGTCGAACGCGAGGCCCTGCCGCGCCGGAGACGGACGTGGCACCGAGGTGACTGACGACGCCGGACTCGTGACGGCATACGAGGAAGGCATCGTCCTCGGCCGGGGTGGTGTGCGACTCGACCGTGGCGAACACGGTGAGGATCGGCCCGAAGAGCTGAACAGCCGAGTCGATGAGGTGCGCGTGCAGGTCGAGCAGGATGCCGCCACCCTCTGCCGCCGAAGCATTCTCGCGCCAGCGGTCCTTGGGCACTGGACGCCACCGCTCCCACCGCAACTCGCACCGGAACGGCTCGCCTGCAAGCCGATCCGCTACGACGGTGGCCAGAGTGGTGTGCGACGGGTCGTAACGTCGGTTGTGGAACACCGTGAGCGGCACTTCGGCCTGCTCAGCCGCGTCGACGACCGTCAGGCAGTCGTCGGCATTGACGGCGAGGGGCTTGTCGACGACGCAGGCGATGCCCGCCTCGACGACCTTCAGGGCATGCTCCAGATGACTCCCGCTCGGCGTCGCCAACACGATGACGTCGAGGCCCTCCACAGCCAGGAGCGCGTCGAGGTCGTCGACCACCAACGCATCGGGGAAGTCCTCGGCGACCTCAGCCCGACGATCTGGGTTCGATGTGGCCACGGCAGCGAGCTCGAGCCCCGCGTCGCGGATGAGCGGCGCGTGGATCCCCCGCCCGGCCGATGCATACCCTGCAAGTCCGACTCTCACCATGTCGAGAACCCTAGTGCTCGACACCCTCTCGCACTCGGTGCCTCCCATGACGGTCGCCGCGCCCCCCGTCCAGCCGGGCTGGCCACCACACCCGCGGGCCGATGTCGTAGGCCAGCGCGGGCACGAGGAGGCTGCGGACGACGAAGGTGTCGAGGATGACGCCGAAGGCGACGATGAACGCCACCTGCACGAGGAAGACCAGCGGCAGGATGCTCAGGGCGGAAAAGGTTGCGGCGAGGACGATCCCGGCACTCGTGATGACGCCACCGGTGACGGCGAGACCCACGAGGACCCCCGGTCGGGTGCCCCGACGGACCGACTCCTCGCGCACCCGGGTCATGAGGAAGATCGAGTAGTCGATGCCCAGGGCCACGAGGAAGACGAAGCCATAGAGCGGGATCGCCGGATCGCTGTCGGGGAAGCCGAGGAGGTGCTCGAACACGAGCGCGGCGACTCCGATCGTCGCCGCGAAGGAGATGACGTTGGCGACAACGAGAAGCAGCGGGGCGAGCACCGACCGCAGCAACAGGCACAGCACGAGGAAGATCACGATGAGGATCGCCGGCACGATGACGCGTAGGTCGCGTCCGCTCGCGTCGAGGACATCGAGGTTGATCGCGGCCTGCCCACCGACGAGGGCGTCGGGGCTGATGTCATCGAGTGAGGCGCGCAGACGTCGCACCGTCTCCTCGGCCGCCGGGCTGTCGGCCGAGGAGGTCGCCGTCCCCTGCACCAGTTGGAGTCCGTCGACGGGCTCCGGCGTCGGCATGTCCTGTCCGGGGATGGCCGGCGCGAGACCGATGTAGGCGTCGTCGATGCCCGGGTCTGCAGCGAGGGCGTTCCGGGTGGCGTCGGCCCGGTCTGCGGGCACGATGACCTGGACGGGGCTGCCCGACCCGGCAGCGAAGTGCCGCTCGATGGCCTCCTGGGCCTCCACGGAGTCGGTGGCCGTGAGGAACGTGTCCTTGATGCTCACGCCCTCGGCCCGGAACGTCGGAGCGAAGCTTGCCGCCGCGAGCAGGGCCACGAGGGTCAACACCCAGGTTCGGCGCGGGTGTCGCTCGATGAGCCCGGCCACGCGTCCCCAAAGGGAACGCGTCCCGACGGCATCCTCGGCATGGGCTTGGTCGACGCGAGGAGCAAACGGCCAGAACGCCTTTCGTCCAAAGACGAGAAGCACGGCGGGCAGGAAGGTCAGAGCAGAGAGCACGGCGCCCGCGATGCCCAGGGCGCCCACGGGCCCGAGCCCCGCCGTGTTGCGCAGCGACGCCAGGAGCAGACACAGGAGCCCGAGGACGACGGTCGCTGCGGACGCCACGATGGGTTCGACCGCACCCCGCCACGCCTTCTTGAGGGCCACCCACGTGCTCGCTTCCACGTGCAGCTCCTCGCGGAAGCGGCTCACGAGCAGGAGCGCGTAGTCGGTCGCGGCACCGACGACGAGGATGAACATGATCCCTTGCGACTGGCCGGAAAGCTCGATCGTTCCGCTCTCCGCGAGCGGTCGGATGACGAGCACTGCGAGGCTGAGGCCGAAGACCGCGCTGAGCAGCACGGTGATGGGCAGGATCGGGCTGCGATAGACAACGAGCAGGATGATGAGCACGACCGCGAGGGCCACGAGGAGCAGCACTCCGTCAATGCCCGCGAACGCGGCGGAGAAGTCGGCGACGAGGCCGCCTGGCCCTCCCACGTGGGTCGTCAGTCCGGTGCCGGTGAGCGCGACCCGCGCCTTCACCCGCACCTCCTCTGCGGCGAGGATGATCGGCGCCTCGCCGTCGACGACCTCAGACGCAGCTGTCTCCTTGAGGGGGATGACGATGAGCGCGGCCCGCCTGTCCTCACTGGGGATCGGGGAGAGCTGGGCGCCCTCGACCACGTAGTCACCGAGCGTCCGTTCCGTCCCCGGAAACGGCAGGGCCGGAAGCTCACGGGTGAGCTGGACCAGCGCAAGCCCGTCCTCGGCGTCGAGTTCGGCACCGTCGCGCTGCTCGGCGATGACGATGAGCGGGATCTGGTCCTCGTCGCTGAACCTGGCCACGGCGTTGAGAACGGCGGTCGACTCGGCGTCGGCAGGCAGGAACGAGGCGTTGTCGTTCTTCTGCACCTCGGACAGCCGCCCCGTGGCCGGCCCACCCACTGCACCGACCGCGAGCCAGCAGAGGATGACGACCAGGGCACCGATCAGCACGATTCGAGGGCGACCCGTCCCCGGGCTCGCGTTGCGCAGACTCACCCAGCCACCCTAGGTCCCGGGCCGTGGGACGGGAGGTGACTCGACGGCATACGGTGTTGTCATGCGTTTTGTGCACTTGGGTTTCGCTCCTGACCTCGTTGACTACCTCGACGGTTGGGAGCGTCAGCGGGAGGTGCACGCCGCGGTGGCGCAGGGGCGCGAACCAGACACGACGTTGTTGCTCGAGCACACGGCCGTCTACACCGCTGGCAAGCGCACCCAGCCGGACCAGCGGCCCTTCGACGGGACGCCGGTCGTCGACGTCGATCGCGGCGGGCTGATCACCTGGCACGGACCGGGCCAGCTCGTCGGCTACCCGATCGTGGCGCTCCAGGAGGTGCCGATCGACGTCGTCGCCCACGTGCGCCGCCTCGAGGACGCCATGATGCGGATGACGCGCGAGTTCGGGGTCGAGACGGTCCGCGTCAAAGGCCGCAGTGGCGTGTGGGTCCTCGCCGACGAACGCGGTCCCGACCGCAAGCTGGGCGCCATCGGCGTGCGGGTGAGCAAGCGCACGACCATGCATGGGTTCGCCCTCAACTGCGACGCCGACCTGTCGTGGGCGGACAACATCGTCGCCTGTGGCATCGACGACGCCGGCGTCTCGTCGATCAGCCGCGAGGCTGGCCGGACCGTCACGGTCCAGGACGTCCTCCCCTACGCCGAGAAGCACCTCACCGACGTCCTCGGCTGACTTTCCGACAACGACGGCGTATGCCGTCCGCTCGTCACCCGCGCGGGGCGCAGCTCAGCGGGTCCGGCAGTTCCGTGATCCGTCCGCACGACTGATGTGTGTGGTCCTCACTACTGAATGGGTCCCTGCTGGAGTCGATGTCGGCGCTGAGCGTTCCGTCGGAGGAGAGCTGCCAATGGGACACTGACAGGTGACCCTCGACACTGGGGGCGGTGACATCGAGCGTTGCACGGCGGCCCTCCTTCAGGGCGCGTCCGAGGCAGGCCAGCTCCTTGGCCCCGGCCTCGGCCGGCTCCTCCCCCTGCTTCAGCACGACCTCGCCGCAGCTGAATTCGGCCGCGGGAGTGTTCGCCGCAGTGTGGGACGGTGTCGAGACCGACGGCGTCGAGGCTGGTGGGGACCCGGCGGCTGAGCCGCACGCCGACACGAGCGCAACCAGCCCCGCGCACACGAGTCCCTTCATGCGTCTCTGACGCAACCGCGAGCCACGCGGTTCCTCGTCCGGCGGACTATCGGCTCCGATCACCCCTGATGGCGCTGAGCACGAGGCAGCCCTGTTCCGAGCCGAGCTGATAGTCGGCCGGCACGTCTCGAGGGCGGCGAGGGCGAATGTGTGGTGTGGCACACCCGGGCGTACGCTGGTTCGTGTGACTGTCGCACCCGAAGGACGTCGTCTTCTGCGCGTCGAGGCCCGCAATGCCGAGACCCCCATCGAGCGCAAGCCCGAGTGGATCCGCACCACCGCCAAGATGGGCCCGGAGTACACCCAGCTCCACTCCATGGTGAAAAAGGAGGGTCTCCACACCGTCTGTCAGGAAGCCAGCTGTCCCAACATCTTTGAGTGCTGGGAAGACAAGGAGGCGACCTTCCTCATCGGCGGTGACGTCTGCACCCGCCGCTGCGACTTCTGCGACATCGCCACGGGTCGTCCCACCTCTCTCGACCTGGACGAGCCGCGTCGCGTCGCGGAGTCCGTGCAGCAGATGGGTCTGCGTTACTCCACTGTCACCGGCGTCGCCCGCGACGACCAGCCTGATGGTGCCGCCGGCATCTACGCCGAGACGATCCGTCAGATCCACACCCTCAGTCCCAACACCGGCGTCGAGATCCTTCCGCCCGACTTCGGCGCCAAGCCCGAGCTTGTCGGCATGGTCTTCGATGCCCGCCCCGAGGTGTTCGCCCACAACCTCGAGACGGTGCCGCGCATCTTCCGGCAGATCCGTCCGGCCTTCACCTACGAGAAGTCCCTCAAAGTCCTCTCGATGGCTCGCGAGGCCGAGCTCGTGACAAAGTCCAACCTCATCCTCGGGATGGGCGAGGAGGACCACGAGGTCGAACAGGCGATCGCGGACCTCCACGACGCGGGGTGCGACATCCTCACGATCACCCAGTACCTCCGCCCCTCGAAGCTGCACCACCCGATCGACCGGTGGGTCAAGCCCGAGGAGTTCGTCCACTGGAGCACCGTCGCCGAGGACCTGGGTTTCAAGGGCGTCATGGCCGGGCCGCTCGTGCGTTCGTCCTACCGCGCCGGCCGACTGTGGGCCACGGCGATGAAGAAGTGGGGCCGCCCGATCCCCGAGCACCTGTCCCACCTCGCCCAGGCTGCCAGCGACCCCGCCCGCCAGGAAGCCGCGTCGTTGGTGGCGCGCTCTCAGCGAGCCGTATCCTGATCTGAGCATCAGGGCGTCTCACGACGCCACCCAACGACGCAGGAGCACGCACCTCGTGGCCAACGAGACCACCGAAGCAAAGAAGCCCGGCCGTTTCGCCGAGATCCGCCAGGCCTACAGGGCCATCAAGACGCTCGACGCCAAGATCGGGTGGGCCATGCTGTTGGCCGCCCTCATCGCCTTCGCGGTGATCGTCGGCATCGGCTTCCTCCTCGGTGGCCTGTGGCGCTGGTACCTCATCCTCATCGCGATCCCCACCGCTCTGCTGGCCGCAGTCTTCATCATGAACCGCCGCGGCAACAAGGCCATGTACGGCGCGCTCGAGGGACAGGCCGGCGCTGCTGGTGCCGCCCTGCAGAGCATCGGCAAGCGTGGCTGGTATGCCTCGACAGAGCCGGTGGCCGTCGACGCCAACCGCGCTTCCAAGCCCAGCGACATGGCGGGCGCTGCCATGGTGTTTCGCGCCCTCGGACGCCCTGGAATCGTGCTCATCGGTGAGGGCCCCAAGCAGCGCGCCCTCAAGCTCCTCAAGGCCGAGGAGAAGAAGGTCAATCGGATCGCTCCGGGAGTGCCGGTCCACCTCTGGGTCATCGGCGACGGAGATGACGAGGTCAAGGTCAGCAAGATCAGCTCCAAACTCACCCGCATGCGCCCCGTGCTCACCAAGGACGAGGCTTCGGTCGTCAACAAGCGCCTCAAGTCCCTCGGCGGGCTGCGCACCGGAATTCCGGCGGGGATGGACCCGACCCGCGCTCGCGTCGACCGCAAGGCGATGAAGGGCAAGTAGGCGAATGATCCGCAGGCACTGACCTGCTGACATCGAGATAGACCGACACGCCGCGCCGAATCTCTTGGCGCGGCGTGCCGGTCTATCTCGATGGGCTGAGAGCCCGGCTCAGTTCAGGGCGCGCCCGACGGCGAGGCTGCGCGTGTCGGGCGCAGCAGTGCGCTCGGCGTTGGCTTCCTGGTCGTTCTGCTCCTTCTGCGACTCTCGCTCCGCCTCAACCCGAGCCGTGTATGCCGCGACCTCGGTCTCGATGCGTCCTTCGTCCCATGCGAGGGCAGGTGCGACCAGACGCGCCACCGACTCGGCACAGTCGACACCCCGGTCCGGGGTCTCGATCGAGATCCGAGTGCGCCGGGTGAGGACGTCATCGAGGTGGAGCGCACCTTCGTGGGTCACGGCGTAGACCGCCTCGACCTTGAGGTACTCCTCCGCGCCCGGGATCGGCTCAAGCAGGCTCGGGTCCTCATCGGCCAGCGCGAAGATCTCCTCGACTGCGGAGCCGTAGCGATCAAGCAGGTGGGTGATCCGCCAGCCGGGAAGCGCCCGGGCCCGCGCGATCCGGTCAACTTGGTTGATGAGCGCGTGATAGCCCTGCGCACCCACGAGCGGGATGTTCTCGGTGACGCTGTCGGGCAGGCTCCCCACGACGTCGGCGCGGATGGCGTCGACGGCGTCCTTGGCCATGACCCGATAGGTCGTGTACTTGCCACCAGCGACCGAGTACAGCCCTGGTTGGGGCCGGGCCACCGCATGCTCGCGGGACAACTGACTGGTCGACTCACTCTCGCCAGAGAGCAAAGGCCGCAGACCGGCATACACACCTTGGATGTCGTCGTGGGTGAGAGGCACGGCGAGCACCTTGTTGACGTGTTCGAGGATGTAGTCGAGGTCGGCCTCGCTGGCGGCCGGGTGGGCCTTGTCGAGCTCCCAGTCGGTGTCCGTCGTCCCGATGATCCAGTGCGTCCCCCACGGGATGACGAAGAGCACGGACTTCTCGGTGCGCAGGATGAGACCGGTCTCGGAGTTGATCCGATCGCGGGGGACGACGATGTGCACGCCCTTCGAGGCGCGGACGTTGAAGCGGCCGCGGCCGCCGGCGAGCGTCTGGATGTCATCGGTCCAGACACCAGTGCAGTTGATGACGACGTTGGCGCGCACATCGACCGTGTCCCCCGTCTCGACGTCCTCGACCGTGGCTCCGACGATCCGCTCGCCCGCGTGGGTGAGCGCCGTGACCCGCGCCGAGTTGAGGAGTGTGGCGCCATAGGACCCGGCGGTGCGCGCGACGGTGAGGGTGTGCCGCGCGTCATCGGCTTGCGCGTCGTAGTACATGAGGGCACCCGTGAGGGCCGAACGCTTGAGGCCCGGGGCCATGCTCAGGGCCCGGGTGCGGGAGAGCTGCTTGTGTCGAGGCACTGAGCGCGCCCCGCCCATGCTGTCGTAGAGCGTCAATCCGGCTGTGACATACGGCCGCTCCCAGATGCGATGGGTCAGCGGGTAGAGGAAGGACACCGGCTTCACGAGGTGCGGTGCGATCGAGGTGAGCATCAGCTCGCGCTCGTGCAGGGCCTCACGCACGAGTCCGAAGTTCAGCTGCTCGAGGTAGCGCAACCCGCCGTGGAAGAGTTTCGAGGAGCGCGAAGACGTGCCCGAGGCGAAGTCGCGCTGTTCGACCAGGGCGACACTTAGCCCCCGCGTCGCCGCATCGAGGGCGACCCCGGCACCGGTCACCCCGCCACCGATGACAAGGACGTCGAAGTCCTTCTCAGACAGCCGTTTCCACGCCGCAGCGCGATAGGTGTTGTCCAACCTTGGTGAGCTCGGCATCAGGATCTCCCTGCGTCGGAATGGGGCCAAGCCATTCGCATAACCCCGCTTCCTGTCGACTCTACGACTAGGGTCGACAACACCGAACATCGGCAAAGACGCCGCCGCGATGGGATTCGTCCGGCTGCTGCCGCGACGCGAAAGGTTTCACGTGGAGAATTTGGGATTCGGGGACATCGTCCTCTACGAAACCATCGGCACGGGTCTGTTGATCCTGCTGGGTTGTGGTGTGGTCGCCAATGTGGCGCTCACCAAGACCAAAGGCTTCAACGGGGGTTTCCTCCTCGTCAACTTCGGCTGGGGCATCGGCGTCTTTGCCGGTGTGTATGCCGCTTACAAGTCCGGGGCGCACCTCAACCCCGCCGTCACGCTGGGCCTGCTCTCGTCGGGCGCCGACATCGGGGCGACGCAGGTCGCGGGCTACTTCATCGGGCAGTTCCTCGGGGCCTTCCTCGGAGCCGTCCTCTGCTGGTTGGCCTATCGGCTGCACTTCGACGACCCGGACAGCGACCCGGACGCCAAGCTGGCGGTCTTCTCGACCGGTCCCGCCATCTCCAGCCCGGTGTGGAACGTCGTCACCGAGGTGATCGGCACCTTCGTCCTGGTCTTCGTCATCATCGCCTTCGGCAAGACGCCCTCACAGCTCGGCCCGCTGGCCGTCGCCCTGCTCGTCGTCGGCATCGGCGCCAGCCTCGGAGGCCCCACCGGCTACGCCATCAACCCGGCCCGAGACCTTGGCCCCCGCATCGCCCACGCCCTACTGCCGATCAAGGGCAAGGGCTCCAGCAACTGGGGATATTCGTGGGTGCCTGTCGTCGGGCCGATCATCGGCGGCGTTCTCGCAGGCCTCGCCGCAAACGCACTCAACTACGTCTGACCCAACCGAGCCTCAAGGAGCTGAACCCGCATGGCAGAGAAGCAGACCTACATCCTGTCGATCGACCAAGGAACGACCAGCACGCGCGCGATGGTCTTCGACCATGGTGGGGCCGTCGTCTCGGCCGACCAGGTCGAGCACGAGCAGATCTTCCCCAAGGCCGGGTGGGTCGAGCACGACCCGCTCGAGATCTGGGAGAACACACGCAAGGTCATCGGCGGTGCGCTCGCCAAGGCCAACCTCAACAGCAAGCACATCGAGGCCATCGGCATCACCAACCAGCGTGAGACGGCAGTCGTCTGGGACAAGTCCAACGGTCAGCCGGTCTACAACGCCATCGTGTGGCAGGACACCCGGACCCAGAAGATCGTCGACGAGCTCGCGGGTGACGAGGGCGTCGACAAGTACAAGGCCAAGGTCGGCCTCCCCCTCGCGACCTACTTCTCAGGCCCCAAGGTCCGCTGGATCCTCGACAACGTCGAGGGCGCGCGCGAGCGCGCCGAGAAGGGCGAGCTGCTCTTCGGCAACACCGACACCTGGGTCCTGTGGAACCTCACCGGCGGCGCCGAGAACGACGGTGTGCACATCACCGATGTGACCAACGCCAGCCGCACCCTGCTCATGGACCTCGAGACGTTGACGTGGGATGAGGGGATCGCCTCCGACATGGGCATCCCCATGTCGATGCTTCCCGAGATCCGTTCCTCCTCCGAGGTCTATGGCGAAGCCAAGCCGGGTGTCCTCAACGGCACCCCGGTCGCTGGCATCCTGGGTGACCAGCAGGCCGCGACGTTCGGCCAGGCCTGCCTCGAGAAGGGCATGGCCAAGAATACCTACGGCACGGGCAACTTCATGCTCCTCAACACCGGTGAGGAGAAGGTGCCCAGCGAGAACGGCCTGCTCACGACGGTCTGCTACAAGATCGGTGACAACGCACCCATCTATGCCCTCGAGGGTTCGATCGCGGTCACCGGCTCGCTCGTGCAGTGGGTCCGTGACAACCTCGGGCTCATCGGCAGCGCACCGGAGATCGAGAAGCTCGCGATGAGCGTCGAGGACAACGGTGGGTGCTACTTCGTGCCCGCGTTCTCGGGCCTGTTCGCACCTCACTGGCGCAGTGATGCTCGCGGCGCTCTCGTGGGTCTGACCCGCTTCGTCAACAAGGGACACATCGCCCGAGCGGTCCTGGAGGCCACGGCTTTCCAGACCCGTGAGGTTCTGGATGCGATGAACGCTGATTCCGGCGTCCCGCTCACCGAGCTCAAGGTCGACGGCGGCATGGTCGTCAACGAGACGCTCATGCAGTTCCAGGCCGACCTCCTCGGTGTCGACGTCGTGCGCCCCAAGGTCGCGGAGACGACAGCCCTTGGTGCCGCCTATGCCGCGGGTCTCGCCGTCGGCTATTGGGAGACCGAGGACGACATCGTCGAGAACTGGGTCGAGGACAAGCGCTGGAGTCCGCAGATGGACGAGGAGGAGCGCGAGCGCCTCTATCGCAACTGGAAGAAGGCCGTCACCAAGACGCTGGACTGGGTCGACGACGACGTCAACTGATCGCTGACACAGACGCTGCGGGGCGTCGCCGAGCCCAGCTCGGCGGCGCCCCTTTGCGCGCCCTGCGGCTGCAGGCGTCCACGTGCTGAGTTCTCGCTCGCCGTCCGTGGGCGGTCGGGTCTAACGTGCGATGTATGCCGTCCGCCACCACCGTTGCCGCGTTCGCTGGCGCGTCCCTCCTGCTCATCCTCCTGCCCGGCCCGGCCATGCTCTTCCTCGTGGCGCGAGGCGTCTCTGGTGGTCGTCGAGCAGGGGTGATGTCAGCGCTCGGTGTCGATTCCGCGACCGCCACCTACGTCGTCGCCACCGCGCTCGGGCTCACCGCCGTCCTGGCCACGTCGGCGCTGGCCCTCTCCGTCGTGAGATACGTCGGAGCGGCATATCTCGTCTGGCTCGGCATCGGTGTCCTGCGAAGTCGTGGCGCCACCACCACCGTCGACGCACCGGTCGTCCCGGCGCCGCCGAGCGACTGGACGAGCTGGCGGCAGGGCTACCTCGTCGGCATCGCCAACCCCAAGGTGGCGTTGTTCTTCCTGGCGTTCTTCCCCCAGTTCCTCGACCCGGCGCGAGGCTCGATGACCGGCCAGATCCTCGTCCTGGGCGCAGTGTTCGTCGCGATAGGTCTCGTCTTCGACGCGAGCTATGGCGCGCTTGCCGGCACGATTGCGTCCCGCCTCAGCGCTCGCCGGGGCCGGAGTTCAACCAAGGGCAAGATCGCAATCGGCCTGACCTACATCGGGCTCGGCGGCTTCACCGCGGCCACCGGGTCACGCACGCTCTGAACACCACGCCTTGTGTGCCTCAGCGGACGCCAGAGCGTTCCCTCAGGCACACGAGGCAGGTTTCAGCGGCGGACGATGACCGTTCCAGCGGCCGCGTCGTGGAAGCCGCGACCGTTGCGGTCCGAGAGCACGGCCGGCACGAAGAGGCACAGCAGGGCTGACCGGATGAGGACCTGGAGCGGGAACGAACCCGGGCGCACCTGAAGGACCTGCATCCGCAGGAGCGCCTGACCGGGAGTCGCGGCGAAGGCCGTGATGCTGAGGATGTTGATCACCGCAAGGACGCCGAGCGGCACGAAGGACTGCGCTCCCCCAGCCCCGAGTTCGGCTCCGAACGCGAGGATCGAGATGAGCTGGGCGAGGAACCAGTCGACGAGCAGCCCCAGTGCCCGTCGCCACAGCGGAGCCATCGATCCGGGACCGGAAGCCGGCATGCCGAGCTGCTGACCGGCATACTCCTGCGTTTGTTCCGTGCTCACAGCAGGACTGTATGCCGTCACACGACGGACGCTCCTGACGGGTGGCCGCCGCCTCTGGCAGGGTGTAACACCGGTGAAACATTCGGGTCATGGTCGAGAAACCCCCCGCACATAGGGTTTCGATCATGCCCGGGCGCCGCCCGACCTTCCCTTTTGCCTAGGAGGCCCCACTTGTTCAGCTCTGCTGACGAGGTTCTGTCGTTCATCAAGGACGAGGACGTCAAGTTCGTCGACATCCGTTTCTGCGACCTGCCCGGCGTGATGCAGCACTTCAACGTGCCCGCCCAGACGGTCGACGAAGAATTCTTCAAGAACGGCCAGGCGTTCGACGGATCCTCGATCCGCGGGTTCCAGGCCATCCACGAGTCCGACATGAAGCTCATCCCCGACGTGAAGTCGGCGTACCTCGACCCGTTCCGTGAGCACAAGACGCTCATCATGAACTTCTCGATCGTCGACCCGTTCACCGACGAGCCCTACAGCCGCGACCCGCGCAACATCGCGGCCAAGGCCGAGGCCTACCTCAAGTCGACCGGGATCGCCGACACCGCCTACTTCGGTGCCGAGGCCGAGTTCTACGTCTTCGACGACGTGCGCTTCGAGACCAAGGCCAACGCTTCCTACTACTACGTCGACTCCGTCGAGGCCGCGTGGAACACCGGTCGCGAGGAGGAGGGTGGCAACCAGGGCTACAAGACGCGCTACAAGGGTGGCTACTTCCCCGTCCCTCCCGTGGACCACTTCGCTGACGTGCGCGACGACATCTGCCTCAACCTCGACAAGGTCGGCATCAACGTCGAGCGCAGCCACCACGAGGTCGGCACCGCTGGTCAGCAGGAGATCAACTACCGCTTCGACACGCTGCTCGCTTCGGGCGACGACATGATGAAGTTCAAGTACGTCGTCAAGAACACGGTCTGGCAGATCGGCAAGACCGCAACGTTCATGCCGAAGCCGCTCTTCGGTGACAACGGCTCGGGCATGCACACGCACCAGTCGCTCTGGAAGGACGGCGAGCCGCTCTTCTATGACGAGCGCGGCTACGGCGGCCTGTCGGACCTCGCGCGTTGGTACATCGGTGGCCTGCTCAAGCACGCTCCCGCGGTGCTCGCATTCACGAACCCGACGGTGAACTCCTACCACCGTCTCGTTCCCGGCTACGAGGCTCCGGTCAACCTGGTCTACTCGGCTCGCAACCGCTCCGCGTGTGTGCGTATCCCGATCGCCGGTGACTCGCCGAAGGCCAAGCGCATCGAGTTCCGCATCCCCGACCCGTCCTCGAACCCGTACCTCGCGTTCGCGGCGCAGCTCATGGCCGGCCTTGACGGGATCAAGAACCGCATCGAGCCCCCGGAGCCGGTGGACAAGGACCTCTACGAGCTCCCGCCCGAGGAGCACGACGCCATCGAGCAGGTTCCGGGTTCACTCCCGGCCGTGCTCGAGGCACTGCAGGCCGACCACGAGTTCCTGCTCGAGGGCGACGTCTTCACGCAGGACCTGATCGACACCTGGATCGAGTGGAAGACCAAGAACGAGGTCGACCCGATCCGCTTCCGCCCGCACCCGCACGAGTTCGAGATGTATTTCGATATCTGACGGAGCTTGCGGAGTCAGATGTCGAACGAAGACACCGTGACATCTGATCCGCACCGGATCAGCACACATAAGGGGTGCCAGACGCGCGACATACCGCGCGTCTGGCACCCCTTCGTCATGTCCGCGTGCAAGGGTGACGTCCACTGTCATTGACGTGGGGGAGCATCATGAATTTTTGGACCGCGATCGCTTCGGTCTTCCGCCAGTACGCCGTGTTCTCTGGTCGAGCCGGTCGCCCCGAGTACTGGTGGTTCTTTCTCTTCTCAGCGGTGTTGTCGGTAGCGACAGGCGCTCTCGACTCGAGCATGTTCCCGTCCCTGGTGTCGGACCCGGGGAGCGGATTCGCTGTCAGTGGTGGTCCGCTCTCAGCCATCTTCGGGCTGGCGACCCTCATCCCGACCCTCGCCGTCAGTGCGCGACGTTTCCACGACACGGGCCGGTCGGGGTGGTGGACCCTGATCTGGTTGATCCCCGTTGTGGGTTGGATCATGGCCATCGTCATGTGCGCCCAGGTGGGTCAGCGGGTCGCCAACGAGTACGGGCCGCCAGCCACCAGTCCAGCGCTCGCCACCACCTGATCACGATCCGCGCTCTGGCGCGTCAGTTGGCGGTGAGGATGTTCTGGCCGTCAGCGGAGGTGGCGTTCTCGTCGATGCCTTCGACGGCGGCCGTGGGCTCGACATCGGCGACCGGACGGTGGTCAAGGTGGACGCCGGCGATCATGCAGCGCACGGACCCGCCGGCGAGCTCGATCGTGGGGATGTCGACGGCGACGATCTGGCAGGACTCCTCGATGACGGCGATCTGCTCGGGGCGCAGGCTGCGGCGGGCGCGCGCCGACATGGCCATGACGTAGCGGCGTCTGCCGTCCGTGGTTCGCCCACACAGCTCGACGGCGTTGCCGGCGAACTCACGGATCTGCACCTCGGTGAGCTCGACGATGGAGCGGCCGGTGACGGACAGGCGCTCACGAACCTGCTCGCGACGCTGCTCGTCGGGGATCATCTCGAGGGCGATCATGGCGACATCAGTGCCGATGCAGGCGATGACGTTGGTGTGATAGACCGGCACGCCGCCCGAGTCCACGGCATCGAACGCCATCGGCTCGTAGCCGAAGTCGGTGCAGAAGCGTTCAAGGACGGCGATGTCGGCCCGGTGGCTGCGTGCCGTGTAGGCGACGCGCGACACGTGGTCGAGAACCATGGCTCCGGTGCCCTCGAGGAAGACCCCGTCGGACTCGAGGCCCGAATAGTCGACGATCGACTGGACGCGGTAGTCGGACTTGAGCATCTCAAGGACGTCGGCGCGGCGCTCATGGCGCCTGTTTGATGCATACATGGGATAGACGGCGACGTAGCCGCCAGCGTGCGTGGACAGCCAGTTGTTGGGAAACACGCTGTCTGGTCGGGTGTGGTCCTCGTCGGCGAAGACGTGGACCCTCACTCCTGCGCCGCGCAGGGCGTCGGCGAGCGCATCCATCTCGGCCAGTGCCGTCGCGGAGACGGAGTCGCCAGCCTGCCCCGATGGGACGTCACGCTGGAACGCGTTGTCGGCCGCGGTGGCGGGGTTGGGCATGAACCGTTCGGCACGGATCAGAATGACTGCGGAAGGGGCCTGAGCGCTCACGGACGGAATCTAGACCATCGCAGGGTCATGCTCCGATTCCTGACTTCACGACAGGCCCCTTCCGTATCGGTCGGTCAGAAGCCTCCGCCGCCGAAGTCACCGCCGCCTCCACCGAAGTCACTGCCTCCTCCGAAGTCACTACCCCCGGCGAAGTCGCTGCCACCGCCATAGTCACCGCCGGTGTCGCCACCAGCGGAGTCGCCTGACCCGCCCGAGTCGGCGCCTCCTCCATCGGATCCACCCTCCGCCCCTGATCCACCCTCTGCGCCCGAGTCACCGGCCTCGGCAGCCTCCGGCGAGGAGCCGTAGTCGTCGAAGAGCGTGTTGGCGATGGCCGACCCAATGACGACACCGGCGATGGTGCCCATCATCGAGCCCATGACCATGCCACCCATGCCCATACCGCCCCCGCCGCCGCCGCCGAACGATCCTCGACCGAACGTGCGCTCGAGCGTGCCCGGCTGGCGCATCTCGGCGCGAGTAGCGGCCTGGGCGAGGTCCTGGGGCTCGGCGCTGCGAGGGGCTTCGCCTTCGGGCGCCGACTGCGACAGCTCGGCGAGCAACTGCTCGCGCTGTTCGGGGGTCAGCTTCGAGAAAGCCTCGGCGTGCACCTGTTCGAGCTTTTCGGGGGGCGCCGTGCGCAGGAGGTAGCGATAGCGGGCCACGGCGCGATCGTCCTCGGTCCCGACACCGCCCTGTGGCGCGTTCCGACTGAATCGCTGCCCACTCCCCTGTCCTGGCTGGCTCGGAGCTGACCAGGATCCACCACCTGCGCCGGGGGTCGGTGCCTGTTGACGCGGCTCACGGCCGAGCAGTTTGTCGAGAAATCCCACGGGTCCTCCTCAGGTCTGGCCGGGCCGATGCCGCGACCTCAACCCAGCATGCCCCACCTCGCTGTCAGCGGGTGAGTGCGAGCGACCCCAGTGCGACGAGCCAGCTGACGAAGCTGCCCACCAGGAAGTACTCAGTCACCTCGTCGATCCCGTCACCCTTGACGCTCGTCGTGTCGTCCTTGGCGGACTGCAGCTCGGGGAATCTGATGAGTCCTTTGGCGGCGATGACGATGCTCGCGGCGGTGAGCTGCCCGGCGAGACCCAGTCCGAGGATGAACACGCGCTCCATGGGGCCAAGAAGGCGACCTCCCTTGAGCTTGTCGGATGGCTGGGTCTTGTTCGAACCACCAGACTTTGCCGAGGGTCGCAGTGCTCCGACACTCACCAGGACCAGTCGCACGATGACGTTTCCCGTCGCGAGGTTGGCAATGAAGAAGCCGACCACGACCAGGAGCCGGTCGACGCCCAGATCATCGGAGAAGGGCAGGTCGGCCCACGCGATCCAGTCGCCGAGGAGCCCACCTGGTGTGGAGGCCAGGCCAGAGAAAGCGAGCAAGGCGACCGCAGTCCCGGCGAGCAGGAGCAGGGCCTCGACATGACCGCCGCCCCGGCTGAGCGACCTCTCCGACAGGAGCACCCAGCCGGCCAAGGGCGCGATCGAAACGAAAAGAGCGACGATGTCGGCAGGGCCGGTGAGGCCTGCCAGCAACCCGACCAGGATCACTGTCAGGGCGCCAGCAGGGACGGCCAACCGCCTCACCAGGCCGTGATCGACCGCGCGGAGAAGGTCGCTCACCCCCACGCCGAACAGCCAGACGGCCAGCCAGGTCATCGGAGCTCCTTGAGCAGGTCGTGGCAGCGCACGATGACGGCGAGCCCATCGGCCCGCACGCGCTGTGAGACCGCCGACGGGGTGATGCCCTCGGCCACGGCCAGCTCGCGTTGTGTCATGCCGTCCAGAAGTCCCTTCAGCAGCCGCCCTGACCGCTCTGACAATGAGCCAACCATGTGGTCCTGACAGTGCAGCGCCGCATCCACCGCGAGGGCTGTGCCTGCATCGTCCACCTCACCGTCGGCAAGCCGGTATGCCGTGTGCACATGTTCCAGGGCTGCTCGCGCTGCCACTTTCTCCACGTCGACGATGGCCTCGCGCGCGGCCCACCAGGCCGGCCCGTCCTTGATCCCGCGAGCCTTGTCGAGAGTCGTGGTGGCTCCGCGCCCCAGCCCATAGCGACTCTCCGCAGCCGGGCGGAGCGCGAGTCGGGTCCGCAGAGCGGCGTCCAGGGCCGCGCCCAGATGGGGATAGACCCCCTGGAACTCATCGCCTACGGTGATTTCCAGGGGTTCGATGTGGACAACCCGATCGTTGGTGTCGGCGAGGGCCTGCTCAAGGGCACGATGGAGTTCGCGCCGATCCTTGCTCTGGCGGGACGCGACGACGTCGCCGATGAGGACGACAGGTGAGGGCTGAACTTCGACCATATCCAGACCATACCTTCATATTGGACAGATCAAGAGAATTCCTTCACTTCTTTCCAATGAAGTTCATCGATGAACTTCTGCTGGGGGTCAGATCAGCCTGCGCGTCTTGCCTGCGGACACTGCGCAACGGGGCCATCATGGAGTCACGGACCCACCGCGGCCCGTGACGACGGGGCCCACCGGTCCCGGGCCTGCGAGGTTCCCGCCGCCTGATCCACCATCCACGGGAGGAATCATGAGCGGCACCACCTCACCCACCCCCACCGCACGCATCGTCGCGGGCATCGACGGGTCCGCACACGGCTGGGCTGCTCTCGCATGGGCCGCCGAGCGGGCCAGCGAGCTGAAGATTCCCCTCCACCTCGTGCATGCCTTCGCACCGGACATCCCGATGCTCGGGTTCGGCACCACAGACCAGAGCTCCATCCTGGCCGAGGGAAGGCGACTCCTCGCCACCGCGACCGCCAGGGCCCATGCCACCAATCCCGCCCTGACAGTGACCACGTCACTGCCGCCGGGCTACGCCTCGCGGGCATTGGTCGGCGCGTCACACTCCGCCACCATGGTGGTGCTCGGGGCAGTCGGCCATGGACTGCTGAGCCGGGCGACCATCGGAGCCGTTGCCCAACAGGTCGCCGCACATGCCACCTGCCCCGTGGTCATCGTCGGGCACGAGGGCCGAAGCGAGCGCAACCACCGTCGCGTCGTCGTGGGCGTCGACGGCTCTTCGTCGTCGAATGCGGCCCTGCACACCGCTTTTGACTACGCAGCAACCCGCGAATCCGAGCTCGTCGTCGTGCACGCCTGGGAAGCCAAGGGAATCAAGGACCCGACCCTGGAGACCGACTCGAGCTGGCCAGCATACGAGAGCCACCTCGAGCAGGCGGTCACCCGCGAGATCGCGTCAAGCAGCGCGGAGCACCCGGCGGTCAAGGTCCATCACGACGTCGTGCGCAGTTCTCCCGTCGCGGCCCTCATCCAGGCGGCGGACACGGCCGACCTCGTCGTCGTCGGCGCCCGTGGCACCGGAGGCTTCGCCGGGCTCCACCTCGGCTCAGTCTCGGGACGGCTCCTGGGCCGCACCGACTGCCCGCTCGTCATCGTGCACTCGCGGGAGGTGTGAGGTCGCAGGCAGTCGTGATGTTGCAGCAAGCTGGTCGAGCACGAAGGCCCACTCCCACGCGACCTGCTCCCACGCGGCATAGCGTCCGCTTCGGCCACCGTGCCCGGCCGCCATCTCGGTGCGCAACAGGATCGGTCGGGTCGCGGCGTCGTTGGTCACAGTGGCCCGCAGGCGCGCGACCCACTTCGCCGCCTCCGTGAAGAAGACCCGAGTGTCGTTGAGGCTCGTCGTCGCCAGAATGGCTGGATATGCCTGTGCCGCAACGTTTTCGTAGGGACTGTAGGCCTTCATCACTGCATAGACCTCGGGGTCCTCGAGCGGGTTGCCCCACTCCTCCCACTCGCCCACCGTCAACGGCAGGTCAGGTCGCAGGATCGTCGTCAGGGCATCGACGAACGGCACGGCGCCATGCGCGACACGGAAGCGATCGGGCGCAAGGTTGACGACGGCGCCCACGAGCAACCCACCTGCCGAACCACCCTCGAGACCGAGCCGGTCCGGTGCCACCCAGCCGAGCTCGATGAGCCGGTCGGCACAAGAGACGGTGTCGCTGAAGGTATTGGGCTTGGCCAGCAGTTTGCCCTGGTCGTACCAGTGCCGCCCCATCTCACCACCACCGCGCACGTGCGCCGTCGCATGGACGACACCCCGGTCGAGCAGGGACAGCCGCGCCACCGAGAAATAGGGATCGCTCGAATGCTCATAGGCACCGTATGCCGTGAGGAGACCAGGGTTGCTTCCGTCAGGTCCGAGGTCGACCCGGTGGACGACAGAGATCGGCACGAGGGTGCCATCGGAGGCCGTGGCCCACTCCCGCCGCTGCACGTAGTCGGACAGGTTGACGTCCCCCAACACGGGCTGCTGCTTGAGGACGGTGCGCTCCCCCGTCGCCAGATCGACGTCGAGGACCGTGCGCGGAGTGACGAACGACTCGAACACCACCTGCAACACCGACTGCCCGGCCTCGGGGTTGTCACCCAACCCGGCGGAATAGATCGGTTCGTCGAAAGAGACCGGAACCGGTGCGGCATACCCGGATTCGCTTGCAGGATCGATGGCGAGCAACGACAGGGACGCGACTCCCCCGCGACGCAGCGACAGCACCGCCACCGCGTCGAAGGCGTCGACGCCGAGGAACCGCTCGCCCTCTCCGGCCGCGAGGAGCGGCTGCCACTGCTCGTGACTCGTGGAGTCGAGCGGTGCCCACGCCAGGTCGGAGTCAGGGTTGTCGGTGTTGTGGACGATGAGGAGCCGGTCGGCTGCGGGCTCGACGTCATATTCGACGCCATCGCGCCGAGGGGCGACAACCCGGAAGTCGGCCTCGGGCGTCGTCGCGTCGAGGAGCCGCACCTCCGACGTCGTCTTGGACCCGAGCGCGAGGATGATCCAGCGGTCATCACGACTCGAGCCGACGCCCATCCAGAAGCGCTCATCGAGCTCCTCGTGGACGAGGACATCCGTGCTCGGGTCGGAACCGACGATGTGGCGCCACAACTGATGAGGCCGCCAGGCGTCATCGACCCGCGTGTAGAACAGGGTCTCGCCGTCGTGCGAGAACTCGACGCCGTAGCCGATCCCGGTGATGGCCTCGTCGAGCGTCTCGCCCGTCGCGGGGTCGCGGACGACGAGATCGAAGCGCTCATCACCACTGGTGTCGGTCGCGAAGGCAAGTCGTGTGTGGTCTGGACTCACCGACAGGGCGCCGATCGAGAAGAACTCGGAGTCACCCGCCTCGACGTTGCCGTCGAGCAGGACCTGCTCGCCATCGGGGGTTTCGTCGGACGCGACAACGGGACGCGTTGGTGGGTCGGTCACCGGCACACGGGCATGGATGGCGTACTGCTGCCCCTCGACCGTGCGCGAGTAATACCACCACGGGCCAGAACGCACCGGGACGGAGAGGTCGGTCTCGAGGGTCCGAGACTTGATCTCGCCAAAGATGCTGTCCCGCAACGGTTGCAGCCCTAACGTGCGGGCGTCGGCGTAGGCGTTCTCGTCGTCGAGATAGGCACGGACCTCGGGGTCCTCGGCGTCACGCAGCCACTCGTAGGGGTCGACGACACGGTCGCCGTGGTGCTCGCGGATGTGATCGCGGGTCGCGGCGAGCGGCGGGGTCAGGGGCGCAGTCAGGTCAGCCACCGGTGAGACACCTCGGTCCCAAGAGCACTTTGAGGTCGCCGAAGAGCGACTCGCTCGCGTTGACGCGGAGGGCATCATCGAGCTTGATCAGGGTCGCCCTACCGGGCTTGGTCAGCTTGAGATGCACTTCGGTCGTCCCCGGGTGGTTGGCGAGGACCCCCTTGAGCTCCTCCATCCGACCGGTCGTTGCTCGGACCGTGTCGAGTGTGACGACCACCGGCCCACGAGGGCCTTCGGTGATCTCGGGCAAGGTCAGTTCCTGGGCATAGATCGACACCGAGTCGTCACGCCGGTTGAGCTTGCCGCGCACCACGGCGACGACGTCCTGCTGGAGCATCGTCGACACGGTCAGGTAGGAGCTGGGGAAGAACAGGCACTCGATCGCTCCCTCGAGGTCCTCGACGGTGGCGATCGCCCAGAGGTCGCCCTTCTTGGTCCGCTTGATCTGCAGGCCTGTGATGAGACCGGCCACGGTGACCATCGAGCCCTCGGGCTTGCCCTCCTCGGAGCTCAGCGTCGCGATGGCGGTGTCGGCATGCTGCTGCAGGACGTGCTCGACGCCGAAGAGAGGGTGGTCGGAGACATAGAGGCCGAGCATCTCGCGCTCGAACGTCAGCAGCGTCGACTTGTCCCACTCGACCGTGGGGACGGACGTGAGGCCCATCATCGTCGCGTCCCCACCGGCGCCGTCGCCACCGTCGTCACCGAAGGCACCAAAGAGCGAATCCTGACCGATCGCCTCCTGGCGCTTGATCGAGACGAACGCGTCGACGTATTCCTCATGGATGCGAAGGAGCCCGGCGCGCGACTCCCCCAGCCCGTCGAAGGCGCCTCCCTTGATGAGCGACTCGACGGTTCGCTTGTTGCAGACCACTGCGGAACATTTGGACAGGAAGTCGCGGAACGAGGTGAAGGCGCCCTTGCTCTCGCGTGCGCCGATGATCGCTTCGACGACGTTGTGGCCCACGTTGCGGATCGCCGCCATCCCGAAGCGAATGTCGGTGCCGACAGCCGCGAACCGGGCCACGGAATCGTTGACGTCGGGCGGGAGCACCTTGATGCCCATGCGACGGCACTCGCCGAGATAGAGCGCCGACTTGTCCTTGTCGTCACCGACGCTCGTGAGCAGACCGGCCATGTATTCGGCCGGGTAGTTGGCCTTGAGGTACGCCGTCCAATACGACACGAGCCCGTATGCCGCGGTGTGGGCCTTGTTGAACGCGTAGTCCGAGAAGGGGACGAGGACGCCCCAGAGGGCCGCGATGGAGGCTTCGTTGAAGCCCTTGGCCTTCATCCCGTTGGAGAAGGGGACGTACTCGGCGTCGAGCACCTCCTTCTTCTTCTTGCCCATGGCGCGGCGGAGGAGGTCGGCGTTGCCGAGGGTGTAGCCGGCGAGCTTCTGCGCGATCTCCATGACCTGCTCCTGGTAGATCACCAGGCCGTAGGTCGTGCCGAGGAGCGGCAGCAGAGCGTCGATCATCTCCTGCTGGAGCTTGCCCTTGAGCTGAGGGTCGAGCGGCGTGAGCTCCTGCTTGCCGTTCTTGCGCAGCGCGAAGTTCGTGTGCGCGTTGACACCCATCGGCCCGGGCCGATAGAGAGCGAGAGCCGCCGAGATGTCCTCGAAGTTGTCGGGCTGCATCAGCTTGAGCAGCGTGCGCATGCCGCCGCCATCGAGCTGGAAGACGCCCAGCGTGTCACCGCTCGCGAGCAGGCGGTAGGTCGCCTTGTCGGTCATGTCCTTGGACAGGGCGTCGAGGTCGAGGTCCTCGCCCCGGTTGGCCTTCACGTTCTCGATGGCGTCGTCGAGGATCGTGAGGTTGCGCAGGCCGAGGAAGTCCATCTTGACGAGCCCGAGGGTCTCGCACGTGGGGTAGTCGAACTGGGTGAGGATCTGGCCGTCCTGCAACCGCTTCATGATCGGGATGACGTCGATGAGCGGTTCGCTCGACATGATGACGCCGGCAGCGTGCACGCCCCACTGTCGCTTCAGTCCCTCGAGGCCCTTGGCGGTCTCGACGACCTCCTTGAAGTGCGGCTCGCTCTCGACGAGGGCTCGGAACTCGTTGCCCTCGGCGTAGCGCGGGTGCTCAGGGTCGTAGATGCCCGAGAGCGGCACGCCCTTGCCCATCACGTCGGCCGGCATCGCCTTGGTGAGCTGGTCGCCGACATTGAACGGGTGGCCCATGACACGGGCCGAGTCCTTGACCGCCTGCTTGGCCTTGATCGTGCCGTAGGTGACGATCTGCGCAACCCGCTCCGAGCCGTACTTCTCGGTGACGTAGCGGATGACCTCAGCGCGTCGGCGCTCGTCGAAGTCGATGTCGAAGTCGGGCATCGACATGCGTTCGGGGTTGAGGAACCGCTCGAAGATCAGACCGTGAGGGATCGGGTCGAGGTCGGTGATCTTCATGACGTAGGCGCACATGGATCCGGCGCCCGAGCCACGACCCGGGCCGACCCGGATGCCGTTCTTCTTGGCCCAGGTGATGAAGTCGGCGACGACGAGGAAGTAGCCGGGGTAGCCCTTGGAGACGATCACCTCGGTTTCGTACTCGGCCTGCTTCTGCGCATATTCCGGTATGCCGTCCGGGAACCTCTCGCGCAGACCCGCCTGGACCTCCTTGACGAACCAGGACTCCTCGCTCTCGCCAGGGGGACACTGGAACTTCGGCATGTAGCGACCCTCACCCTCGGTGAAGGAGACCTCGCACATGTCGGCAACGAGCAGGGTGTTGTCACACGCCTCGGGGAACTCACGCCAGGTGTGGCGCATCTCGGCCGCGGACTTGAGGTAGTAACCGTCACCGTCGAACTTGAACCGGTTGGGGTCCATGAGGGTCGAGCCGGACTGGACGCAGAGCAGGGCACCGTGCGCCGTGGAGTCCTCGGGGTAGGTGTAGTGGCTGTCGTTGGTCGCGAGCAGTGGGAGGTCGAGCTCCTTGGCGAGGCGCAGCAGGTCCTTGATCGTCCGCCGCTCGATCTCGTTCTGGTGGTCCATGACCTCACAGAAGTAGTTCTCGGCACCGAACAGGTCGCGGTAGTCGCTCGCCGCCTGTTTGGCCAGGTCGTACTGGCCCAGGCGCAGCCGGGTCTGGATCTCGCTCGAGGGGCAACCGGTCGTCGCGATGAGCCCCTTCCCGTGCTGGTCAAGCAGCTCGCGGTCGATGCGCGGCCACTTGGCATAGACCTGATCGAGCGAGGCCTGGCTGTCCATCTTGAACAGGTTGCGCAGGCCGTCGTTGTCCTTGGCCAGCAGCGTCATGTGTGTGTAGGCGCCCGAACCGGAGACGTCATCACCTTGTCGGGTGCGCTCGTCGCCCCACTTGACGCGGGTCTTGTCGGTGCGGTGGGTGCCCGGCGTGATGTAGGCCTCGAGACCGATGATCGGCTTGACGCCGGTCCCCTGCGCCTTGCGCCAGAACTCGTGTGCACCGTAGAGGTAACCGTGGTCCGTCATGGCGAGCGCCGGCATACCCAACTCGCTGGCCCGTGTGAACAGGTCTCCGATGCGGGCAGCCCCGTCGAGCATGGAGTACTCGGTGTGGACGTGCAGGTGGACGAAATTGTCCTTGCGGTCCGGGACTGGGGAAGAGGAGGGCGACGACATCGTGGACCATCCTAAGTCGCCCCGGTGACACCCTTGAGCGCCGCGCCTGCGTGTGACGAATGAGGTGCTTGGGACTACAGTGCTGCCCCCTCACACACCGATCAGAGCCGGTCGAGAGCCGTCTGCAGGTCAGCGGGGTACTGGCTCTCGAAGGTGACCCAGTTGCCGGTCCCGGGGTGCTCGAAACCCAGCCCGACGGCGTGCAGCCACTGGCGCTCGAGCCCCAGCTTCTTGGCCAGGGTCGGGTCGGCGCCATAGGTCAGGTCGCCGACGCAGGGGTGGCGCAGCGCCGAGAAGTGGACTCGGATCTGGTGGGTGCGACCCGTCTCGAGGCGAATGTCGAGCAGGCTCGCATGCCGGAAGGCCTCGATGAGCTCGTAGTGCGTGACTGCGTTCTTGCCCGACTCCATGACGGCGAACTTGTAGTCGTGGCCGGGGTGGCGCGCGATCGGCGCGTCAATCGTGCCGACCAATGGATCCGGCAGGCCCTGGACGAGCGTGTGATAAGTCTTCTCGACCGTGCGCTCCTTGAAGGCCCGCTTGAGCAGTGAGTAGCCTCGCTCGCTCTTGCAGACGACCATGAGGCCGGACGTGCCGACGTCGAGCCGGGAGACGATGCCCTGTCGCTCGCTCGCCCCACTTGTCGAGATGCGATAGCCCGCGGCGGCCAGGCCACCGAGGACAGTCGGCCCGGTCCAGCCGACGCTGGGATGCGCGGCGACGCCGACGGGTTTGTCGACGACCACGATGTCGTCATCGTCGTGGATGATCCCCATGCCCGGGACCGGCTCGGCGATGACCTCGAGCGTCGGGCTCGCGTCGGCGCTCGGCAGGGTCAGTTCGAGCATGTCCCCGCCGTGCACGCGGTGGGACTTGCTGACGCTCGCGCCGTTGACGGCCACGCCACCATCGGCGGCGAGGTCTGCCGCACGGGTGCGGGACAGACCGAAGAGCCGCGAGATGGCCGCGTCGACGCGCTCACCCTGCAGACCTTCGGGGACGAGCATGGTGCGGCTGTCAGACATGGTCGCCGTTCGTCGTGTCGGTGTTGTGCGCAGTCTCGGTGTTGTGCGCAGTGGAGGTTTTGCGGTTGGTGTCGTCTGCCGCGTGGGCGCTATCGGCTTCGTGGCGGCCGTGAGTCACCCCGTCCAGCGGTATGCCGCGCAGGGCCAGGAGCGCGCCGAGGACCGCCGCAACAACGATGGCGATGTCGGCGATGTTGCCGATGAAGAGTCCGAAGTAGTCGATGAAGTCGACGACGTGACCGCGGCCGAAGCCCGGTGCGCGAAAGACCCGATCGACGAGGTTGCCGATCGCACCACCGAGCAGCATGCCCAGAGTGATCGCCCACGCACGATGGCCGACGTGGAGAGCAGCCCGCCCGACCCACACGACGATGCCGAGCGCCACGAGCGTCAGGAGCCACGTCACACTGTCACCGAGCGAGAAGGCCGCCCCGGCGTTGCGGATGAGGTTGAGGCGCAGCATTGACCCGATCAGGTCGCGCGGTTCCCCCGGCGTCAGGGCAGACAGGGCCCACACCTTCGACCCCTGGTCGAGGGCAAGGGTGAGCAGGCCGACTCCCACAATGAGGGCCAACAGCCGCGACCGGCCCAGGGCATGATCCGGGGCCGGTGCAGTGGTGGACGGTGGGCTGGGCGTCAGCGGCGTTCCTGTTTCGTCTTGCATCGCATGCATAGGGTCGCACGAGGTGCCGCCTGGAGACGAAGTTTGCCGATCGGCTGTCCGCACGACTCGCACACGCCGTAGGTGCCGTCATCGAGACGCTCCAATGCGTGCTCGTTCTGGCGCAGCATCTCGCGGGCGTTGTCGGCCAGTGCGATCTCCTGCTCACGGTCGTAGGTCTTGGCACCGGCATCGGCCTGGTCGTCGCCGGCACCGTCACCGGAGTCGCGCAGCAGGTCCGACAACTCAGCCTGCGCCACCTCGAGCTCTGAGGAGAGCTGCGCGATGTCGGCCTTGATCTCGGCCCGCACCTCCTTGAGCTCCTTCGGGGTCCACGGCGACTCGTCCTCGCGCACGACGAGCGAGGCCTTCTTGGTGGACCTCGGAGCGGGTGACCTGGTGGCCGATGCCTTCTTCGCCGGAGCCACTGCCGAAACCTTCGCCGCAGGCGCCTTCTTGGCGGCGGCCGTCTTGACGGGCGCAGTCTTGGAGGGCGCCTTCGTGGCTGGCGCCGTCTTTGCCGGCGCCTTCTTGGCTGCCGGTGCGGCCTTTGTCGCCGACTTCTTGGCTGGCGCCGTCTTTGCCGGCGCCTTCTTGGCCGCGGGCGCGGCCTTCGTCGCCGTCTTGGCCGCGGACTGCTTGGCGGGCTTGGCTGGGGCCTTGCTGGCCGGAGCCTTCGGGGTGGAGGCCTTCTTCGCGGTCGCCTTGCCGACCGAGGACGTTGGTGCAGAAGCCTTGGAGGCCGCCGACTTCAACGCCGCGGTGGCCTTTGCTCCGGCCTTCTTTGCCACCGCCTTCGCGGATGACGCCTTGCCGGATCCAGCTTTGGTGGCCCCTGCGGGACCGCGCTTGGCAGCCATGCCTGTCCTCACTCGTCAACAAAGGTCGGGCCCATGAGGGCTCGACCACGTGCCGAGAGGATAAGCCCTCATGATCCCCATCACAATGCAAAACGCCACACGACCTGCGAAGTTCACAGGCGGCATACAGGTGGCAGACATGCCACAGGGCACCCGGAAACCGGGTGCCCTGTGGACGAAGCTGGAGTCAGCGACGGATCACTTGTCCTGCTTTGCGGCTTCCTCGACTTCGGCGTCAACGGCCGTGTGGTCGAGCTCCTTGAGCTGACCCTGGATGTAGGTCTTGAGTCGACCGCGGTAGTCACGCTCGAAGCCACGCAGCTGCTCGATCTTGCGCTCGAGCACCGTGCGCTGCTCGTTGAGCTCCTGCAGGATGGCCGCCTTGCGCTGCTGCGCCTCGTGGACCATGCCCGTGGAACGCTCGCGGGCCTCGGTGATGAGCTCTTCGCGCTTGCTGTTGGCCTCGGCGAGCATCGTGTCGTGCTGCGACTGCGCCGTCGTCACGAGCTCGTCGTGCTGCGCCTGCGCCGTCGTCACGAGCTCGTCGTGCTGCGACTGACCCGTGCTGATCAACTCGTCGTACTTCGACTGACCCTTGCCAATGAGCTCGTCGTGCTGCGACTGACCCGTGTTGACCAGGTCGTGGTGCTTGGTCTCGCCGGTGGAGAGGAGCTCGTCATGACGTGCTTGCGCCTCGCGGAGCAGCTCGTCGCGCCGGGACTCGCCAGCGGAGACGTGCTCGTCGTGGAGACGCTGCGCGAGAGCGAGGACACCGGCTGCTGAACCAGCACCCACGGCGCCAGCTCCGGCGAGGGCCGCAGTGTCGGAATTTCCGGACTCCTGGGCCGGTGCCTGCGCCTTGGCGAGCCGCTCCTGCGACTCGGCCTCGGACTGCTCGGCCGCTGCCTGTGCCTTCTTGATGCGTCGCTGGGCGTCGGCCTCGGCCTCTTCGACGCGAGCTTTCAGGATGGAGAGCTGCTCGTCAGCGTTGCTGTTGGCCTTGCTGTAGACCGCCTCACGCTCTTGCTCGTTCTTGGCAGATGCTGCCTCCTGCTGGGTCCGCTCGCGGTCACGCTCGGAGGCGATCGAGTCGCGCTCATCACGCAGAGAGTCGCGCTCACCCACGAGGGAGTCACGCTCACCCGCGAGAGAGTCGCGCTCGCCCAGAACGCTCTTGTGCTCGTCACGCAGCTGAGCGACCTGACGCTCGGAGTCCGCCAGCTGACGCTCGAGGTCCTTGACGCGCTTCTCGAGTTCGTTGCTGCCCTTGGACTGGCCATCAGCCTGGCCCTCGTTCTGGCTCTGCTGGCTCTTGCCCTCAAGCTCCTCGAGCTCGCGCACACGCGCCTCGAGCTCGGAGTTGCGACCCTCGAGCTTGCTGATCTCGCCGGAACGGTCGGGCGTGACAGCAGCCGCAACGGGCAGTGCTGCCGTGACGGGCTCCAGACCGCGTCCCTGACGGCAGTCGTTGAGCTGCTTGCGCACCTCGTCGTCCGTCTTGGTCATGCGACGCATCTCGGCGACGATGTCATCGAGGAAGTCATCCACCTCGCGCTCGTCGTAGCCGCGTCGGAACTGGGTGGTCGTGAACGTCTTGTTGAGGACGTCCTCGGGCGACAACGCCATGTCAACTCCTCTGTATCGATCGGTTCAGGGATGCCGCGTGTCACGTGGACACCGGGCTTCAGCCATCCAGCCTAGAGGATGTAGAGAACGAGATAGAGCGCCAGGACCAGAACGAGGAAGCCGAGATCAATGGAGGCGCCGCCGAGACGCAGCGGTGGGATCACCTTGCGCAGAGCGTTGAGTGGCGGATCGGTGAGGGTGTACACGGCTTCGGCGATGACAAGCATCACTCCACGCGGTCGCCAATCACGGGCGAAAACACGGATCCAGTCCAAGATGAGCCGGCCGAAAACCACCATCAGGTAGAGCCAGACGATGAGTTCGAGCAGTCCACGCACGGTGTTCATGCGACCAGTGTGCGTGACCGGGCTGTGACTGCCACGCGGCGGGGTCAGCTCTGGTTGAAGAGCGTGCGCCCGGGGACGGCCGCGGACTCCTCGGCGTGGACCTCGACGGTCGACGGCGAGAGAAGGAAGACCTTGGCCGTGACTCGCTCGATGGCGCCGTGGAGACCGAAGACGAGACCAGCGGCAAAGTCGACGAGACGCTTGGCGTCGGCATCGTCCATGTCGGTGAGGTTCATGATGACGGGAGTGCCCTCACGGAAGTTCTCACCGATCGTCTTGGCCTCGTTGTAGGTGCGCGGATGAATCGTCGTGATCCGGGACATGCCGGAAGCCTCCGGGCTGCGCACCACCTGAGCGACGGTGCGACGGTTGGCGAGTGGGGTGACCTCGGCGCCACGCTCGCGCGGCTCCCTGGTCTCCCTGGACTCCTCTGCGTCGAGCTCCTGGTCCGTGTCGTACTCGTCGTAGGCCTCGTCGTAGTAACGGCCTTCGTCCTCGGCCAGGCCGAGGTAGACCATTGTCTTGCGCAGCGCGCCAGCCATGAGAACTCCTAGTACGAATCGGTGACCAGAGTGGTCGGTGCTTCGATAAAGAAGTTACCCAAGTGACGGGCGAGAACCGAGTATTGCGGTCCCGACACGCAGGTGTGTCGCGCCCTCGAGAACGGCGTCCTCCAGGTCACCACTCATCCCGGCAGAGATCCACGTGGCGTCCGGATGATTTGCCCGTATGCCGTGTGCCACCTCGCGCAGTCGCGCGAAGGCCGCTCGTGGGTCACCTTCTCGCGGGGCCACGGCCATGACGCCTCGCAGGGTGAGAGATCCGGATCCGACCAACAGATCGGCAAGAGCGTCGGCGTCCTCCGGTGCGACTCCCCCGCGCCCACCACTGTCGTCGAGGGCCACTTGCAGGAGGACCTCGAGCCGTCGACCAGCGCGCTCGGCGGCTCGGTCCATGGCGTTCGCGATCTTGGGCCGGTCGACGGACTGCACGACGTCCGCATAGGACGTGACGTGCGCGACCTTGTTGGACTGGAGCTGACCGATGAAGTGGACCGTGACGTCGTCACGACGGGTCAGGTCGGCCATCTTGGCGCTGGCCTCTTGGTCCTTGTTCTCCCCGATGTGTCGGACCCCCAGGCCCGCGAGCAGGTCGACGTCACTCGCCGGGAAGTACTTCGTCACGACGATGAGCTCGATGTCTGACGCGGGGCGATCAGCAGCCCTGGCTGCCCGCTCGATGCGTTCACGGACGCCTGCGAGGTTGGTCGCCAGCTCGTCCCGGCGGGCGGTCACGACGCCCCCCGCACAATGACCCCGGCAAACCGGCCGGTCGTGCCATCGCGGCGATAGGAGAAGAGCGACTCGTCCTCACGGGCGCACCCCGGGACCCAGGTGATGTCGTCGACACCCACGGAGCGCAGCTGAGCGACGACTCCGGCGGCGACATCGATGGCCGGCGTTCCTGTCCATGTCACGGCTCGCGACTCAGGACGCACCTCGGCGGCTTCCTCGCGCATCTCCAGAGGCACCTCGTAGCAGCGCCCGCACACACTCGGTCCCACCGCAGCCGAGATCTGCGTCGCGCCAAGGTCACGCATCGCCGAAATCGCCTGCAGGACAACGCCTTTGGTCATGCCCGGGCGCCCCGCGTGAACCGCACCGACCACACCGGCTCGCACATCGGACAGCAGGACGGGGGTGCAGTCGGCGACCAGCACGGCCAGCGCAAGACCTTGCTCGGCCGTGACGACCCCATCGACGACGAGCGGGCCGTCGGGCTTCTCAGTGACGACAGCGATGTCGGCTCCATGGCACTGATCCATGAAGATCAGGCGATCAACATCGACACCCACCTCGCCGGCGACGCGGATTCTGTTCTCTCGCACCGCATCTGACGAATCGCCGACATGACCACCCAGGTTGAGGCCGGCATACACGCCGGCACTCACCCCGCCCGAGCGGTCGGTGAAGGCGCGGCGGATGCCGCTCACGTCGTCACGCCAGAAGAACACGGGACCACCGTAGACGCGACAAGGGCGACCGGTGTGACCGGTCGCCCTTGTCGAGAGTGCTGCTCAGCGCCTCACGTGAGTCCATGGCTCAGGTGAGGCCATGCCTCATTTGAGGAAGTCGGGCACGTCCAGGTCGTCGCCGTCGTCAAAGGTGACGGTGCGCGGCGGAGTCGGGCGCTGCTCGGATTCCTGGCTGCGCTGGGCGGGAGCGGCCTCGGCCGGCTGCCGGACCGGCTCAGCCGTCGGGGTCGCCGGCGAAACGGCAGGTGCCTGGGCAGGCTGACGCTGCGGGTCACCCTGCTGGACCGGACGCTGCGCGGGCTGACCCTGCTGACCCTGCTGACCAGCCGGGGATGACTGACCCTGGTGCTGGGCGGCTGCCTGCTGGGTCTTGCTCGGCCCCTGGATGCTGCCGATGTGGCGCTCGTCGGGCCGCTTGGCCGGCGTGCCGCCATCGAAGCCAGCCGCGATGACGGTGACCCGCACCTCGTCGCCGAGAGCGTCGTCGATGACCGCACCGAAGATGATGTTGGCCTCGGGGTGGGCTGCCTCCTGGACAAGGCGAGCGGCTTCGTTGATCTCGAACAGGCCGAGGTCGCTGCCACCCTGGATCGAGAGCAGCACGCCGTGAGCGCCATCGATGCTCGCTTCGAGCAACGGGCTCGAGATGGCGAGCTCGGCAGCCTGGACCGCGCGGTCCTCGCCGCGGGCCGAGCCGATGCCCATGAGGGCAGAACCGGCACCCTGCATGACCGACTTGACGTCGGCGAAGTCGAGGTTGATCAGACCCGGGGTCGTGATGAGATCGGTGATGCCCTGGACGCCCGAGAGGAGCACCTGGTCAGCGCTGCGGAAAGCGTCGAGCATCGACACAGCGCGATCGCTGATGGAGAGCAGGCGGTCATTGGGGATGACGATGAGGGTGTCGACCTCTTCGCGCAGTTGAGCGATGCCGGTCTCGGCCTGGTTGGCGCGGCGGCGCCCCTCGAACGTGAACGGGCGGGTCACCACACCGATCGTCAGAGCGCCGAGGCCCCTGGCGATCCGGGCGACGACAGGCGCGCCACCGGTGCCGGTGCCACCGCCTTCACCGGCAGTCACGAAGACCATGTCGGCCCCCTTGAGGACCTCTTCGATCTCTTCGGCGTGATCCTCGGCGGCCCTCTTGCCCACCTCGGGGTCAGCGCCGGCACCGAGGCCACGGGTGAGCTCGCGACCGACGTCGAGCTTGACGTCGGCGTCGCTCATGAGGAGCGCCTGGGCGTCGGTGTTGATCGCGATGAACTCGACGCCCTTGAGGCCGACCTCGATCATCCGGTTGATGGCGTTGACACCACCTCCACCGATGCCGACGACCTTGATGACGGCCAAGTAGTTCTGGGGTGTTGCCACGGTGGGGGCCTCTCCTGAGATTGCTGAGTGCTCGAACTGGTGCTTCGACGTGCGATCTGATGCGCGAATCGTGTGTGACTCCGGAGAGAGAGTCTCGACCTCAAGTCAAGGGTCACAGTTTGATCACGAACCGTTGACCTGACGCTAGGCGTCGGCGCGGCGTCATGCAACGAGCGGATGGGCGTGTCGTGGCCCAGTCCGATGATTCTTCCTCACCCGTGCCACATCCGTCACATTGGCCCCGTCTCCCCCATGGCTGAGCCCACGTGCGCTTCACCATGCTTGTGCGCATCTGAGGGTTTGGCCAAGGCCCGCGCAGACGTCGTGGACGCCGGTGCACCGCGCAAAGAGTGCGTGAGCCTTCTGATGGAGCAGTCGGCCGGTCGATCAGTCGCTCGGCCCGATGGTCAGACGTTCGACCGGTTGGTCAGTCGCTGGAGGGCGATGGGGACGGGCCACCACGCGTGACGGGGGTGTCGGGTGCGCTGACGTCGATGACCGCGGGCTTGGTGGGCAGGAGCGCCCGCAGGATCTCCAGCTTGCGGTCAGCTGCATCGGCGCCGCCCCAGACCACCTGCACTCCACCCAGGGTGAACGAGACGAGGTTGGCAGTGCTCACCGCGATGGCACTCACCTGGTCGGCCAGGTCGACGGGCAGGGTGCGGATCATGGACAGAGCCGCCTCGAGCGCCTCCTTGGTCGTTCCCTTGGTGGAGGCCGCGGTGACGACCGGGACCCCGGCGGGCGCAGTGGTCACGGTGCCGTAAGACACGCCTGTCGCATCCACAACCTCAAGTTGACCCTCAGGGTTCTTGAGCACGAGTGCGGGCTGGCGTGGGACTACTCGCACGCGCAAGGTGCTGGGCCAGCCGCGCTCGGCGGAGACCTCGGCAATGCTGCGACGAGAGCGAACCCGCTCCTCCACCTCTGCCAGATCGACCCTCGCGAGCGGCGTGCCCTTGGCGACGTCGACGAGCCCGGCAACTGCTGTCCTGTCCGCCCCCGTCACTCCCGACACCTGGACTGAGCGCACGGCAAGCAGCGGGCTCCAGAAAGCGAGCCACACGAGGGCCAGGGCCACCCCCGCGGCGACGACGATCCACAGCACCCGTCGCCAAGGTCGGCGGCGCCGTTCGAGCGCCCTCTCACGAAAGCGAGAGTCGGCCGACGCGAGACCGCGCGAGGAGACACCCACGCCGCTCACCGCTCCTCGAGAGCGCGAAGAACGTGTCCGGCGAGCTCGGTGACGTCACCGGCGCCGACGGTGAGCACGAGGTCCTTGGCCGAGGCGGATGCCACCAGGGCGATGGCCACGTCGTCAAAGGTCCCGCCCACAACGACTGACCGCTCGCCCGGCAGGTCACGCAGAGGCGCGGCGATGAGCTCACTGGTGATGCCATCCATCGGCTGCTCGCGCGCGCCATAGACATCAAGGAGGACGACGGTGTCAGCCGGAGCCAGACCGGCCGCAAAGCCCTGCGCGAAATCGCGGGTGCGCGAGAAGAGATGGGGTTGGAACGCGACGTGGAGCCGACCACCACGGCGGGCAGCGATCTCGGCGGCGGTGCGGACGACCGCGGCGACCTTGCCGGGGTTGTGGGCGTAGTCGTCGACGACCGTGACACCAGCGACCTCCCCCCGGACCTCGAACCGACGCCTGGCGCCATCGAAGCCTGCGAGGCCCTCGAGGATGAGCTGACCGTCGGCGCCGAAGCCCTCGGTCGCCGCCAGGTAGGCCGCGGCGGCGTTGAGGGCGTTGTGCGCGCCCGGGGTCGCGAGCCGCATCGTCGCGCTGGCGCCGTCGCGAAGCTGCAGCGTCGTCGTTGTCGCGATGCCCTCGTCGTCGGCGCGGTGATCGGTCAGCGTGAGGTCCGCAGACGCGTCGAAGCCATAGGTGAGGACGCGTGTCCCCGCAGCTGCGGCCCGGGCTGCAAGTCGCGCCGATCCGGCGTCGTCCGCGCAGGCGACCAGGAGTCCGCCGCCCTGGATTGACTCGGCGAACGTGGCGTAGGCCTTCTCGACGTTGTCGAAGGTTCCATAGAAGTCGAGGTGGTCGGGCTGGACGTTGGTGACGATCGCGACCTCGGGCCCATAGACGAGGAACGAACCGTCGCTCTCGTCCGCCTCGACGACGAAGATCTCGCCGCCGGTCCACGCCGCGTTGGTGCCCTGGCCGGTGAGCTCCCCGCCGGAGGCGAACGACGGGTCGAGGCCAGCCGCCTGCAGCGCGACGGTGAGCATCGACGTGGTCGTCGTCTTGCCGTTGGCGCCGGCAACCGCAACCCGACGGGAGTCGTGCATCGTCGCCGCGAGCCCCTGGGACCGGTGCAGGACAAGCGAACCGGCCGCCCGAGCTGCTGCCAGCTCAACGTTGGACTCGGGGATGGCCGAGGAGATGACGATGGTGTCGGCATCAGTGACGTGAGCCGCGTCGTGCCCGACGACGACCTGGGCACCCTGCTGACGCAAAGAGGAGAGGACCGGGCTGTCCTTGGCGTCGGAGCCGCTCACCGCGACTCCGCGGGCGAGCATGACGCGGGCAACCGCGGACATGCCGGACCCGCCGATCGCGATGAAGTGGACGCGGCCCAGGGTGTCGAGCCCGGGGACGGCCTGCGTGAAGTCGAACCGGGGGGTGCCTGCCTGCACCATCAGCCGTTCCGACCTGCAGCCGCATCGATGACAAGGTCGGCGAGCAGCTCGTCACCGTCGCGCTCCCCCACCGACGCCGCTGCGACCGCCATCTCGGCAAGGGCGGACGCATCGCGCAGGAGCGGGACGAGGGTGGCTTCGACCCAGGTCGTGGTGAGGTCGGCGTCCTCGACGACGAGGCCGCCACCGGCGGCCACAACGGCGCGCGCGTTGAGGCTCTGCTCGCCGTTGCCGATGGGCAAGGGCACGTATGCCGCCGGGAGACCGACCGCGGTCAGCTCACACACCGTGTTGGCACCGGAACGGGCGACGACGATGTCGGCTGCCGCATAGGCCAGCTCCATGCGGTCGGCAAAGGGCACGACCACGTAGGGCGCGCCGGCTCCACCGGGCGGGACAGCGAACTCCTTGCCGAGGCCGGTGACGTGCAGCACCTGGACACCCGCCGAACCGAGCGATGTCGCCGCGCCCCGGAAGGCTTCGTTGATGCGCTGCGCACCCAGCGAGCCACCCGTGACGAGCACGGTCGGCCACTGCGGGTCGAGACCGAAGTGAGCCAGGGCCTCGTCGCGGCGCGCCTTGCGGTCAAGAAGGGCGATCTCGCGCCGCAGCGGCATACCCGTCACGGTTGCGCCGCGCAGCGGTGTGTCCGGGAAGGTGACCGCGACATGCTTAGCAAACCGGGAACCGAGTTTGTTGGCGAGGCCCGGACGAGCATTCTGCTCGTGGACGACGACGGGTATGCCGCGTCGCCGGGCTGCGAGGTAGGCGGGCGTCGAGACGTAGCCGCCGAAACCGACCACCACCCGGGCGTCGGTCTCGCGGATCACGGTGTCAGCGGCCTCGACGGCGCGTCGGAGCGAGCCCGGCAGACGAAGCAGACCAACCGAGGGCCTGCGCGGCATCGGGACCTTGGGGACGACCTCGAGGTCGTAGCCGCGGGCCGGCACGAGTCGAGCCTCGAGGCCTTCGGCCGTGCCGAGGGCCGTGATCCGGACTTCGGGCTCGCGTCGGCGCAGACAGTCGGCCAGAGCGAGGAGAGGAGAGACGTGTCCGGCTGTGCCGCCACCTGCGAGGACGACCGAACGAAGGTTCACGGAGTCATCGGTCATGGGCGTGACCGCCGCTTCGGCAGGACCGCGAAGGAGCGCTTGATGAGCGACGGGCGCGCGGCAAGGGCCTTGGCACACCCGGGCTCGGCGCGGGCGAAGGAGAGCAGGATGCCCAGGGCGAGCATGGTTGTCACGAGAGAGGATCCACCTGAGGAGACGAACGGGAGCGGCACTCCGATGACGGGGAGCAACCCGATCACCGCGCCGACGTTGATCATCGCCTGGACGACGATCCAGCTCATGATGCCGGCGGTGGCGATGCGCACGAAGAAGTCGGAGCTGCGCATCACAAGGCGATAGCAGGCCAGGGCGAGGACCACGAACAGGACGAGCACCATGATCGTCCCGGGCAGCCCGAGCTCCTCGCCGATGATGGCGAAGATGAAGTCATTGTGCGGCTCCGACAGCCACGCCCACTTCTCACGGGAGCCGCCCAGCCCGAGCCCGAACCACCCTCCGTCGGCGAGGGCGTAGCGGCCATGAATGGTCTGTCGTGCCGCACCGAACTGGTCCCTGTCCCTTCCGAGCCACACATCGAAGCGGCCCAGTCGGTTGGGACTGGTGACGACGAAGATGACTGCGATGACCGCGAATGACGCAGCCGACATGGCGAAGAATCGTCCGGGCACGCCGGCCGTGAACAGGACGCCGCCAACGATGGCCGCCATGATGAGCACGGTTCCGAGGTCGTGACCCAGGAGGACGAGGCCGAGGGACAGCATGCCGACAGGGAAGACATAGGGCACGAGCGCATGGCCGACGCGGCCGAGCTGCTTGCGCTTGGTGGACAGGATCAGGCCTCCGCTGAGGGCCAGCCCGACCTTGAGCAACTCGGACGGTTGCATGGTCATGACGCCGAAATTGAGCCAGTTGCGGTTGCCCTTGACCCCGATGCCGAGCGGTGTGAACACCAGGGCCTGAAGGACCAGACCGACCAGGAGCACGGGCAGCGCCAACTTCTTCCACATCGACACAGACATGCGTGACGCGATGAGGAGCGCGACCATCCCCACGACAGCGAAGATCAACTGGCTGAAGAAGATGGAGTAGGCGGACCCGGAATCGGTCTCGCTGAGCGAGGTGACCGCCGACGCGGACAGCACCATGATGAGTCCGAAGCCGACGAGCACCGTCGTCACACCGACGAGCACGTAGTAGGTCGTCACGGGTCGGTCGAGGCGTTCGAGCCACTCGGGGATGAATCCGATGCTGCGGTCGCCCTTGGCGGAGCCCTTGGCAGGACTCTTGACGGAACCTGTGGTGCTGGTCACTGGCTCACTCCCCCGAAGCAACGCGGCGGAGCACCGCCTCGGCGAAGGCATCTCCGCGTGCGCCGTAGTTGACGAACATGTCCATGGACGCGGCCGCCGGGGCGAGCAGCACGACATCGCCCGGCTGAGCGAGCGAGGAAGCCTGCGAGACGACGCGATCCATGGTCCCAGTGTCCGTCTCGGCAACGTCGACGACGGGGACATCGGGGGCGTGTCGGGCAAGCGCCTCGGCCAGGGTTGCGCGGTCGCGACCGATGAGCACGACGCCACGCAGCGAAGGGGCTGCGGAGCGCACGAGGTCGTCGACGTCGGCCCCCTTGAGGAGACCTCCGGCGATCCAGACGACGTGCTCGTATGCCGTGAGCGAGGCTGCCGCTGCGTGGGGGTTCGTGGCCTTCGAGTCGTCGATGTAGCGCACCTCGTCGAGCGTTGCGACGTAGGCGATCCGATGGGCCTCGGGTCGGAACGCACGCAGTCCCTCGCGCACGGCACCGGCCTCGACTCCATGGGCCCGGGCAAGCGCTGCGGCGGCCAGCGCGTTGGCGACCAAGTGGGGTGCGACGTCAGGCGCATCACCGCGCAGGTCCTCGATGGACGCGAGCTCGGCAGCGGCGTGGCGGCGCTGCTCGACGAATGCCCGGTCGGCGAGGACCTCGCCCACGATGCCGAGCATCGACGGTGCAGGGGTGCCGAGGGTGAAACCGACGGCGCGGCAACCTTCCTGGACGTCGGCCTCCTCGACGAGGCGTTCGGTCTGGGGGTCGTCGACGTTGTAGATGCAGGCGACTTGCGTGTTGTTGTAGACCTTGCCCTTGGCCGCGAGGTAGTCGTCGTAGCTGCCGTGCCAATCGACGTGGTCGGGAGCCACGTTGAGGCAGACCGAAGCCTGTGGACGGATCGAGTCCGACCAGTGGAGCTGGAAGCTCGACAGTTCCACCGCGATGGCGTCGAACGGTTCCGGGTCCATGATCGCTTCAAGGATCGGTGTGCCGACGTTGCCGGCGCTGATGGCCCGCTTGCCCGCGGCGCGCAGGATCGACGTGAGCATCTGGACCGTTGTCGTCTTGCCGTTGGTGCCAGTCACGGTGAGCCACGGGGCGGCACCCTCGAGGGGACGCATCCGCCAGGCGAGCTCGACCTCTCCCCAGATCGCGACGCCGGCCTGCGCCGCTGCCGCGAGCAGCGGTTGCGTCGGCGCCCATCCCGGAGAGGTGACGACGAGATCGACCGGGTCGGACGGCATACCGGCCACGTGTTCGGGACCGAAGCGCAGCTCGGCGTCAAGGATCTCGAGGATGCGCGCGCGCTCGGCCATCTCCGGAGTGGAGTCGGACGACGAACCGTCGACGACGACGACGTGAGCGCCCCTCTCCAGCAGCGCATCTGCTGCCGCGAAGCCACTCACACCCAGTCCGGCGACGAGGACGCGCAGCCCTGCCCAGTCGGCCTCGCGGTGGGTGAGCCGCTCGAGCCGATCGGTGGATCCCGCGGTCATGCCGCGCCTACAACCCATTCGGCATAGAAGATGCCGAGGCCGAGAGCCACGAAGAGGCCGGCGATGATCCAGAACCGGATCACGATGGTGACCTCTTGCCAGCCGAGAAGCTCGAAGTGGTGTTGCAGTGGTGCCATTCGAAACACGCGTTTGCCGGTCGACTTGAAGGACGCGACCTGGATGATGACCGACAGCGTGATGGTGACGAAGAGTCCCCCGAGAATGACGACGAGGAACTCGGTGCGCGTGACGATGGCCAGACCGGCGAGCAATCCACCGAGCGCCAGGGAGCCGGTGTCGCCCATGAAGATCTTGGCCGGTGAGCCGTTCCACCAGAGGAACCCGAAACAGGCACCCATCGCTGCGGCACTGACGATGGCGATGTCGAGCGGGTCGCGCACCTCGTAGCACTTGATGCCGGGGTTGGTCTGGCAGTTCTGGTTGAACTGCCAGATCCCGATGAGGACGTAGGCCGCGAACGTCATCACCGAGGCGCCGGTGGCCAGTCCGTCGAGCCCGTCGGTGAGGTTCACGCCATTGCTCGTGCCCGCGATGATGACGTTGGCGAACAGGATGAAGAGCAGGACTCCGACGATCGTGCCCGCAAAGGCCAGGTCGAAGTTGGTGTCGCGGACGAACGAGATCTTCGTCGACGCAGGAGTGCGGCCGGAGTCGTTGGGGAACTGCAGCGCGAGGATCGCGAAGATCACCGCGACAGCCGTCTGGCCGGCGAGCTTCTGCTTCGATCGGAGCCCGAGACTGCGCTGCTTGCTGATCTTGATGTAGTCGTCGAGGAACCCCACGAGCCCGAGACCGGCCATGAGGAAGAGGACGAGGACGCCGCTCCAGCTCGGGGAGGTCCAGAACACGAGGTGCGCCATGGCGTAGGCCGCGAGGGTGGCCCCGACGATGACTGCTCCACCCATGGTCGGGGTGCCGCGCTTGGTGTGGTGCGAGGTCGGACCGTCGTCGCGGATGAACTGGCCGTAGCCCTGCTTCACGAGCCACTTGATGAACATGGGGGTGCCGAACAGCGCGACGATCAAACTGACCACCGCAGCGACGAGCACGGCCTTCACTGGGAATCCTCCTGGGTGGTGCGGTCTGGTGTCCGGTCAGGCCTGGTCTGGTCAACCGTGCTGAGTTTGTCTCCGAGCCACCGTAGACCCGCATCCCGGCTCGACTTGAACAACACGACGTCGGGTGGGGCGACTTCGGCACGGAGCAGCGCTTCGGCGGCATCGGCATCGGCGACCCAGCGGATCCGGGTGCCGCCGACGGGTGTGATGTCGGCCATGGGGCGCGCGGTCTCACCGACGACGACGAGCTCGCCGACCCCTCGCCGTTGCGCCTCCGCGCCGACCTCGGCGTGGTCGCTGTCGGACTCGTCGCCGAGCTCGAGCATCGAGCCCAGGACGGCCCAGGTGCGTCGCCCCTCCCCCATCGACTCGAGCGCCGCGAGGGCGGCGCGCATCGAGTCGGGATTGGCGTTGTAGGCGTCGTTGACGATGGTCACGCCGTCGGGCCGATCGGTGACGTCCATGCGCCAGCGGCTGACGATGCCGGCTTCGGCGATCGATGTGGTCGCCGCCTCGAGGGGTATGCCGCACTCGAGAGCCACCGCGAGAACGGCCAGTGCGTTGCCGACGTGGTGTCGACCGACGAGCCGGAGCGCGATCGTTGTCTCGCCGTCAGGGGTGATGGCACGGAAGGTCGCCCGACCGTCGCTGCCGACGGTGATGTCCTCGGCGCGGATGCTTGCGTCGGCGGCCTCGCCGACGAGGACGACGCGTGCATCGGTGCGATCGCTCATGGCGCGCACGACCGGGTCATCGGCGTTGAGGATGGCCACACCATCACTCGGTAGTGCCTCGACCAGTTCGGCCTTGGCCCGGGCAATGGCCTCACGAGAGCCGAACTCGCCGACGTGGGCCGTGCCGACGTTGAGCACGACGCCGATCTGCGGGGGGGCGATCTTGGTGAGGTAGTCGATGTGGCCGACGCCTCGCGCCCCCATCTCGACGACGAGGAACCTGGTGGCTTCGGTGACGCGGGTGACGGTGAGCGGCACCCCGACCTCGGAGTTGTAGGAGCCGACCGGCGCGATCGTCGGTGCCGCAGCTCCGAGAACGCTGCCGAGGAGGTCCTTGGTGCTCGTCTTGCCCGAGGAGCCGGTGATGCCGATGACGGTGAGGTCGGTGGCGCGGTCGAGGACGGCTCGCGAGATGGCAACGAAGGCGGCCTGCACATCGTCGACGACGACACACGGAAGTTCCTCGACCGTGCGGCTCGTCAACGCCGCGACAGCTCCGTTGTCGCGGGCCGCGGCAACGAACCGGTGCCCGTCCATCGACTCACCGATGCGAGCGACATAGAGGCTGCCGGGCTCGGCTTCACGTGAGTCGGTGACGACGGAGCCGGTGACGACGGGCAGCTCGCCCGAGGCCGGGGCGCCATGCACGGTGCCACCGGTCGCAGCAGCGATCTGCGCCAAGGACAGGGCGATCACGTCGTGACCTCGCCGTCCGAAGTGGCGCCATCCTGAGTGGTTCCGTCCTGAGTGGTTCCGTCCAGCGCGGCCTGCAGTTCGAGACGGTCGTCGAACGGTTCGACGACTCCGGCGATCTCCTGCCCGGTCTCGTGGCCCTTGCCGACCACTGCGATGACGGAGCCCGGACCGCCCTCACGGGCCAGCCGAACCGCTTCGCGGATGGCGTCGCGCCGACCGCCGACCTCGACGAGCACCGCCGTGGTGTCGATGGACTGCGCACCCTCGACGACGGCGGCACGGATCTGCGCCGGGTCCTCGCTGCGCGGGTTGTCATCCGTGACGACGACGACGTCGGCCAGACCAGCAGCGGCCCGACCCATGCCGTGGCGCTTGCCTCGGTCCCGGTCTCCACCGGCTCCGAGGACGACGACGAGGCGGCCCGACGTCGTGGGCCGCAGGGCTGCCAGAGCGGCCTCGACCGCGTCGGGTGTGTGGGCGTAGTCGACGACGGCAAGGAGCCCGCTGTCCACGTCACTCACCTGCGTGGGCGTGACCTTCTCCATGCGGCCGGGAACGTGAGGGTCGGTGAGGATCGCGCGTCCGACGGCGTCGGTGTCCTCGCCGAGGAGCAGCAGGGCGACGGCGGCCATCGCGGTGTTGGCCACGTTGAAGTCGCCCGGGAGGGCAGAGCGCAGGTCGAGCTCGATTCCGCTGCCGCGCAACGTGAATCGCGCCGGCTCGGTCGGGTCGACCGTGACCACCCAGTCCGCCGCCTGGTCCGCCTGCGTCGTCAACGTCGTCACCGGCACCCCGGACTGCTCCGCGAGACGACGGCCCCAGATGTCGTCGACACAGATGAGTCCACGGGTCGACCGCTCGGGCGTGAAGAGCTGAGCCTTGGCGGAGAAGTAGTCCTCCATGTCGGCGTGGAAGTCGAGGTGGTCCTGCGACAGGTTCGTGAAGAGGGCGAGGTCAAAGACGACGCCGTCGACACGGTGCTGGCTGAGCGCGTGACTCGAGACCTCCATGACGCAGGTGTCGGTGTCGCGCTCGTCCATGACGGCGAGGATCGCGTGGAGGTCGGTCGACTCGGGGGTCGTGCGCACGCTCTTGATGCGCTCGTCCCCGATGCGCGTCTCGACCGTGCCGATGAGCCCGGTCCGCTGTCCGAGGACGTCGAGAGCGCTGGCAACGAGGTATGCCGTGGTCGTCTTGCCGTTGGTGCCGGTGATCCCGACCATCGTGAGGTTCAGGTCGGTGGTGCCATAGATCTGGGCTGCGAGGGCGCCGAGGACCGAGCGCGGTGCCTCGACCGTGATGACCGGCAGGTCGACGCCGGCGTCACGCAGTCTCAGGACACCGTCAGCATCGGTGAGCACGGCAACGGCGCCGGCCTGCGCCACCTGCGCCGCGAAGTCGGCGCCGTGGGCCCGGGAACCGGGCAACGCGGCATACAGGTCACCGGGTCTGACGGCGCGCGAGTCGAGAGTCACCCCGGTGACGACGACGTCACCGGCTGCATCGTCTGGTGATGCACCGCCGTCAAGAGATGCGGTGACGAGCAGCGCGAGCTCACGAACACTCGAACTGGTCAGGGAAGCGGGTCGGGGTGCAGACACGACCAGTCAGACTACTTGCCGCTGCCGCGTGGCTTGTCCTGCAGTGTGGTGGGATCCGACGCGGCCTCCTGCGGCGTGACCTCGATCTTGATCGGCGCCTTGGTCGTGCCGGTCGGCGGGACCTTGAGCTCCTGCAGGGCGTAGGTCATGACGTCGTGGAAGACCGGGCCGGCCACGAAACCGCCATAGATGCTGGCGCTGGGGCGCTGGATGATCACCGCCACGACGATCTCGGGATCGTCCGCTGGCGCGTAGCCGATGAAGCTGGCCGTCTTGCCGGAGTACTTCTTGAGTTTCTCGTCGTAGAAGTCGGCCGTCCCCGTCTTGCCGGCGACGCGGTAGCCGGGGATCTGGGCCTGGGGAGCCGTGCCCTCCTTGGAGACCACTCCCTCAAGCATCGCGTTGACCTGCGTTGCCGTGTCCTTGGAGATGACCCGAGTTCCGGGCTTGGTCGCAGCCTTGGTGAACGTGCCGTTGGCAGAGGTCGTGCCCTCGATGAGGCTTGGCGTCATGCGGATCCCACCGTTGGCGATGGTCTGGAAGACCGACGCGGCCTGGATCGCCGTGACCGACAGACCCTGACCGAACATCACTGTCGAGCGCTGGGTGCCGTTCCACTTCTCAGCCGGAGCGAGGAGGCCAGCGGACTCGCCGGGGAAGCCCATGCCGGACTTCGAGCCCAGCCCGAACTTGCGGTAGTACTCCTCGAGGCGCTTGGACTCGAGGGTCTCGCCGATGAGGATCGTCCCGATGTTGCTCGACTCGGCGAGCGTTCCGGCCACGGTGCGGGTGAGCGTCGGGTGGTCGTGGCTGTCCTTGAACGACGCGTCGAAGCGCTTCATCCGATTGGGGATGATGACGGGCTGGTTCGGCGTGACCTTCTTGTCCTCCAGCGCCGCGGCCACGGTCATCACCTTGGCGGTGGAGCCGGGCTCGAAGACGTCGTTGAGGGCCTTGTTGACGAGGCTTCCCTTGGCGTTGCCGATGTCGTTGGGGTCGTAGGTCGGGTAGGACGCCAGCGCGAGGACCTTGCCCGTCTTGGCGTTGGTGACGACGGCGGTGCCGGACTGTCCGCCCATCTTGGCCATCTGCTGGGCGATCGCGTTCTGCGCGTACCACTGGATGTTGGAGTTCACCGTGAGGGTGACGTCCTTGCCGTCGACGGCTGCGGTCCCACCCTGACGGCCACCGGGGATCTTGGAACCATCCGGTGCCTTCTCGAAGATCGCCCTGCCGGCTGTGCCCTTGAGAGCCTCGTCCATCATCGACTCGAGGCCACCACCGGCGGCACCGTCGTCGGTCACGAAGCCGACGAGCGAGGCGGAGTTGGGGCCCTGCGGATAGACGCGCTCAGGGACGGCCTCAGCGGTGTCCGTGTAGATCCCGGGGATGCCGAGTTTCGCGATCTTGCGCCAGGTCAGGGGGCTCACCTTGCGGTCGAGGACTTGGTACTGGCCCTTGCCGCTGAGCTTGGGCCGGAGGTCGTCGACGCTGCGACCGAGCAGGGGCGACAGGGCTGTGGCGGCAAGGTCGGCGCCGGTGCTCGTCCGAATGTCACACGCCTTCGCGACTTCACCCTTGGGCGTCGCGACCTTCTTCTGCTTGAAGGTGCACACCGCCGTGGGGTCCGCGACCACGGTCTCGCGAGCTCGGCTGGAGGCGAGCACGACACCGTCGGAGGAGGTGATCTTGCCGCGCAGAGCCGGGATGGAGACCTTCTCGGTCCGCTGCTCCTGCGCCTCGGCGGCGACCGCAGACGAGTCGAATCCCTGGATGCGGAGCAACTGCGCCGCGAAGATGCTGAACACGAAGATCGTGGCGACCGTCAGTCCGCGCATGCGGCGGCGAGGGTTGCCCGCGGGCTTGGCGGCGCCGCGTCGGGCCGCCGGGCGGCGCGACGCGGGGCGGCGCGGAGGTGCGGCCTGGCGCGCCTTCCTCGCAGCCGAGGGACGTGATGCTCCCTGAGCCTTGGCCGACGCAGCGACCCGCGCCGGAGCCGCGCGCTTGGCGGGGGTGGGCCGCTTGGGCGCCGCAGGCCTCTGCGTGCGAGCGGCGCCGGTGGCCGGAGGCTGACGCTCCTTGGCAGGACGACCGGACGGTGTGCGCCCTGAAGGAGGTCCTTCGGAGCGGTGAGGGTCACGACCGCGGGGGGGTGGAGTGCGCGGGGTCACGGTGTCGTGGTGGCGGTCGGGCGAGCCGCCTGGCTCGGTGTGGTCGACGTCCTGGGTTTGGTCGAGGCATTGGGCTTCGTCGAGGCGTTCGGGTTGGCCGACTCGTTGGGCTTGTCCGTGGCGCCCTGTCCCGAACCGCTCGCGGACGAAGTCGCTGATGCTGTGGGATTGCTCGTCGCGTTGGCCGACCGCGCGGGCACGGACTTCTTGGTCGAGGTCGTCGTGCTCGTCACTCCTGTGCGCGAGTCGACGCTCGTGGTCGTGACCTCGATGTTGGCTCCCTTCACCGTCGTCACTGTCGTCGTCGTCACGGTGCCCACCGTCTTGACCGTCGTTTGGGGCGTGGTGGCGGGGCGGGCAGCCGCGGCAGCCGAGTTGCCTTGTGTGGCAACAGTAAATTCCCTCTTCGCGTCAGCCGGCTCCGCCACGCCGAGGACCTTGCCATCATCGAGACGGAGGAAGGCGGCGGTGTTTGACGGGACCATGCCCATGTCGATGGCTCGCTTGGCCAGCTCGGCCGGAGCGCTCTGCGCGTTGATCGCGTGGCTGAGCGCCTCCTCGGAGTCGGCCAGCTCGTTGGACGTGTCCTGGAGGTCGCCGAGGACGAAGGACCCCTTGGCCATGGCCGTGTTGAGCATGAGCACGCCGACCAGTCCGGCGACGAGCAGCGCGAGGCAGGCGGCGACGAACGCCGGCTGACCGTGCTGCGGTTGCTCGCGCACGACCCGGAGCGGCCGGGGCCGCGCGGTCCGTGGGGTGGTTCGTGGAGCGGAGCGGCTGAGCGGACGGACGGCGGTCTGGGTCATCGCCGGCCTCCCTTCGTGGGACGAGTGCGTTCTGCAACCCGCAGTCGAGCTGACGCGGATCGGGGGTTCGTGGACTGCTCGGACGCCGAGGGCTCTTCGGCGCCTCGGGTGAGCAGACGGAGGTATGCCGCGTGCTCGGGGAGCTCGACGGGGATACCGGGAGGGGTGCTCGAGGTGGCACCGGCAACCAACGCGCGCTTGGTGATCCGGTCCTCGAGCGAGTGGTAGGAGAGGACGGCGATCCGACCGCCGACTGCGAGCACGTCGATGGAGCCCAGCACGGCTCGTTGCCAGGCACCGAGCTCGTCGTTGACCTCGATGCGGAGCGCCTGGAAGGTCCGTTTGGCCGGGTGACCACCCGTGCGCTGCGACGCCGCGGGCACGGCGCCACGCAGCAGCTCGACGAGACGCGCCGATCTCGTGAAGGGCTCGCTCTCGCGCTCGCGCACCACGGCCGAGACGATGCGCTTGGCAAAGCGCTCCTCGCCGTAGTCCCGCAGGATCCTCAGGAGGTCGGCGGGCGCATAGGTGTTGAGGACCTCGGCGGCGGTGATGCCACTCCCCTGGTCCATGCGCATGTCGAGCGGCGCGTCCTGGGCGTAGGCGAATCCGCGGTCGGCCTCGTCGAGCTGGAGCGAGGAGACGCCAAGGTCGAACAGGATGGCCTGGGCGTCGCGCAGCCCGAGCTCGGCCACGACCTCGGCGATCTCGTCATAGACGGCGTGCACGCCACGGAACCGTTCGCCAAAGCGGGCCAACCGCTCGCTCGCGAGCGCCAGAGCTTCCTCGTCGCGGTCGATGCCGATGACGGTCGCCTCGGGGCACGCCTCGAGGAAGGCCTCGGCGTGACCGCCCATCCCGAGCGTGCCGTCAACAAGAATTGACCCCGGCTCGGAGAGGGCCGGGGCCAGGAGCTCGACGATGCGGTCGCGGAGCACGGGAACGTGCCGCTCGGCGGCTGCTCCTCGTGATTCCATCTCCGACTCCTTGACGTCCGTGGTCGTGCTCGCTGTGACTGCTGACTGCTGACTGCTGACTGCTGCTTCGTGCTGTGGTGCTGGTTGATCCCTGTGTGGTGGTGGTCCGTTCCCCGGCTCCTGGTCCCCATCCGTCCGGGGCCCGGCACGGGGGAAGTCGTGTCGGGAGCCCAGTCGGCTGGAGGCCGGGAGCCGGGGTGGATCACATGAGTCCGGGGATGACCTCCTCGGACTGCTCGGAGTAGGCCTGCTCGGTGCTGGCGAGGTACTCGTTCCAGGCGTCCGTGTCCCAGATCTCGACGCGCGAGCCGGTGCCGATGACCGTGCACTCCCGGGTGAGTCCGGCGTACTGGCGCAGGTGGGCCGGAACCGAGACGCGCCCCTGCTTGTCGGGGATCTCGTCGCTGGCGCCGGAGAGGAAGACGCGGATGTAGTCACGGACGGCGCGGCTGGTCGTCGGCGCCTCCTGCATCTGCGCGGTCACCTTGACGAACTCGTCCATCGGGAAGACATAGAGGCAGCGCTCCTGCCCGCGGGTGACGACGAGGCCGGTCGACAGGCGCTCGCGGAACTTGGCGGGAAGGAACAGGCGGCCCTTGTCGTCGAGGCGCGGCGTGTGAGTACCGAGGAACACCGCGCTCACCTCCCCAACTTCGTCTCGACCCCGGGGCGACATTTCTCTCCGGTTTTCCCCACTTTACTCCACCTTCAAGCGAAATCAAGTCGTTACCAACCTCAGAAGCACCTTTTTTCGCAGGTCAGAGCCGGTGGTGCAAAGTGGAGCGCTTTGAGCGCGCCGAGAGATTCACACGCACCAAAGCCCCCGGCATACCCGTGTATGCCTTTCGCGCGTCTTTCGCTGAACCTGCACGCAGGCTGTGAAGAGGCGCATTTGTGCCCTGAGCGCTACCCCGGTGGTGGAATGTGGGGGAAGATCGAAACCCCGCTGCGCACGGCCGCGGGAGCACTCATCACAGGAGCCATCGGTGTCGGCACACGACGAGGTCCACCAGGTCCGCCACGATCCAGAGCAACGACGCGTCGACGCGGCCGGGCCACGTTCGGGGGCTGCGCTGGACCAGGTGCTCCAGGTCGCGAGCTCCTTGCAGACCGCGATGAACACCGTCATCGAGGGCAAGCCAGCAGCCGTGCGCACCGCGGTGACGGCACTGCTCGCCGAGGGGCACCTGCTCATCGAGGACGTTCCCGGCGTCGGCAAGACGATGCTCGCCAAGACCCTCGCCCGATGCATCGACGCCTCCGTGCGACGCGTGCAGTTCACACCGGACCTCCTGCCCAGCGACATCACGGGTGTGAGCGTCTACAACCAGGACGTGCGCGACTTCGAGTTCCGTCCGGGAGCGATCTTTGCCAACGTCGTCGTCGGTGACGAGATCAACCGCGCCTCGCCCAAGACGCAGTCGGCGCTGCTCGAGTCGATGGAGGAGGCACAGGTCACCGTCGACGGCACGACCTATGCGCTCCCCCGGCCGTTCATGGTTCTCGCGACGCAGAACCCGATCGAGATGGAAGGCACCTACCCGCTGCCCGAGGCACAGCGTGACCGCTTCATGGCGCGCATCTCGATGGGCTACCCCTCGGCGCGCAGCGAGGTCGACATGCTCGACCAGCACGGCTCACGGTCCCCGCTCGAGGAGCTGAGTCCGGTCACCGATGCGGCCACCGTGACGCAGATGATCGACGCAGTCCGTGGGGTGCACGCCTCCCAGGCCCTCAAGCAATACGTCGTCGACGTCACCCAGGCCACCCGCTCGAGCTCGGCGCTGCGCCTTGGCGCGTCACCTCGTGCGAGCCTGCACCTGTTGCGCGCCAGCCGTGCTCACGCCGCCCTCGCCGGTCGCGACCACGTGCTCCCCGATGACGTGCAGTCGATGACGATCCCCGTTCTCGCCCACCGCCTCATGCTCACCGGTGAGAGCCAGCTCGCGCACCGGACCGCGGCCGACGTGCTCACGGACCTGCTCCAGCGGGTCCGCGTGCCTGCCCCGACGCGCTGAGCTGGGCGACATGCGCCGGTTCCGCGACTCCCTCACGACGCGAGGTGCCGCCTTCCTCGCCTCGGGGATCGTGCTCGTCCTCGCCGGCCTCGCCCTGGGTCAGCACGACCTCAGTCGCATCGGCACGGCACTCTGTGCGCTGCCGATCCTCGCCGGATTCCTCGGTCGCCGTCACGACCTCACCCTCGTCGTCGAACGCGAAGCGCATCCGTCACGCCTCACCATCGACGAGCCGGCGGTCGTGCAGATGACGATCACCAACCCCTCCGCGACCCGCTCACCCGTCCTCTTCGCCGAGGAGCACCTCGACTACTCACTGGGTGACCGACCGCGGTTCGTCATCAGTGCGCTGCCCGCTGGCGTTGCAACGCACGTGGAGTATGCCGTCCGCGCCCACGCGCGCGGCGCTCACCGTCTCGGTCCGCTCGGCGTCCGCGTCCAGGACCCCTTCGGCCTGACGATGCGCAATGCCTCGCTCAGCACCCACGACGAGTTGCTCGTCCTCCCTCGGATCATTGGCCTCTCGGACGGGCGCGCTCTCGGACGTGGCCTCGGCGCCGAGGGCTCGGTCCCCCACCGCGTCGCCCTGCACGGCGAGGACGACCAGTCCATTCGCGAGTACCGCGACGGCGACGACCTGCGCCGGATCCACTGGCCGGCGACCGCGCGCACCGGCGAACTCATGGTGCGCCAGGAGGACCGGCCGGCCAAGCGCCGCGCCGTCGTCCTCCTCGACACCCGGTCTCGGGCCCACGGCGGCAAGGGCCCCACCGGCTCGCTCGAGTGGGCCGTGACGATGGCCGCCTCCGCGGTGACCCACCTCCTTGACCAAGGCTTTGCCGTCCACCTGCTCACCCCTGACGCCGGTCAGGAGTCGGGAGTGCGCGAGGACTCCGAGGCCGACCGCGCCCTTGAGACCCTGGCTCGCGCAGTGCCAACCGACGAGACCGGAATCGGCGGCCTGCTCCACGCTGCGAGCACCGCGACAGCACAGGGGGGACTCATCGTCGCGCTCGTGGGGGCGGTCGATGACGACGCCGCGCGTGCCCTGTCGTCCCTGCGTCAGCCCGGTGGACCGGGACTGGCCTTCGTCGTAGATGCCGGCGCGTTCACCGGCCCGGGCCGGAACCACGGACCCGAAGACCTCGACCCCCGAGCCACGACCGCCGCCCTGTCGGGCGCCGGATGGTCCGTGCTGGCCGTTGAGCCCGGACTCGGCGTTGCTGACGCGTGGGCGACGGTCGCCGGCTCCCGCAGCCTGGTCGGTGCGCGATGAACCGCGTCCGCCCGATCGAGACCCTGCTCGCGGCGCTGGCCAGCTTCACGGTGGCCCTCCCGCTGCTCACCCTCTTCGACGCCAACACCTGGGTGCGTCCCAGCATCGTCATCGTCGCGACGATCGCCTTCGTCGGGCTGGGCCTGCGATCCCTGGTCGCGGCCGCATGGCCCGTGATTCTCGGGCAGACCCTCGCCGGGTTCCTTGCCGTCTCGTGGATGCACGGCCAGGGCCACCTCTACTTCGGCTTCGTCCCCGGCCCTGACACCGTCACCACACTCGGCATCCTCCTCACCCAGGCGGGTGAGACCGTCATGGCCTATTCCGCGCCGGCCCCCACCGAGCGTGGTGTCATCGTGGCCATCACGATCCTCGTCGGCCTCACCGCGCTCGTCGTCGACGCGATCGCGGTGACCCTGCGCTCGCCAGCACTTGCAGGTCTCGCACTGCTCACGGCATACCTCGTCTCTGCCACGAACTCCGGTGACGGACTCTCGTGGAGGTATTTCGTCCTGCCCGTGGGGTTCTGGCTCTCGCTCCTCGCGATTCAGGGCATCGGCACCGTGCAGCGCTGGAGCACGGCCGTGCCCCGAGGCGTCGACGGCGGGGAGCACGACCCGGTGCTCGGGGTCGCCGGGACCGCTCGCCTTCTCGGTGCAGGCGCTCTGGGTCTCGCCATCCTCCTCCCGACCGTCGTCCCCCACCTGCCCACAACCTTCATCGCCGATGGGCTCGGTCGATCCGACAACGCCCGTGGCGGCGGAGCGGTCAGCCTCAACACGACCGTTGATCTGCGCCGGTCGCTGGAGGACCAGTCCCAGTCGCCCGTCATCAACTACACCACGTCGACGAGCACTCCCGACCCGCTGCGTGTCGGGATCCTCACCGACTACCGACGCGGTGAGTGGAGGACCCGTTTCGATGCCAACGAGGTCCTCAACGGTGGACCGCCGGCTCTCGACGGCGACCCCGCGATCGAGCGAACCACCGTCGAGATCAAGGTCGGCGAGAACCGTTTGCAGGCACCCCAGATCGCGCTGCCCACACCGCTGATCGGGGTCGAGCTCGGAGACGTTCCGCTGCGGTCCAACTTCGTCGGTGGCTATGAGGTCGACCAGACCGTCGAGGACTACACCGCGACCTACGTCCAGCTCGCACCCAAGGAAGGCAACTTCTCTGACGACGGGCCACGCCCGCGCGGGGCGGAGGAAGGCGTCTACAGCGACATCGACGAAGACAGCCTGGCCCGGCTCAGCGAACTCGTGGACACCGTTGTGCCAGAGGGCTCCTCGCCCCTCGAGACGGCTCGCCTGTTGCAGGCCCATTTCCGCAGCAGCCAATACACCTACAGCCTGCAGCTCCCGACCCCGACCGACCCGACCTCCGGCCGCAACATGATGTCCGACCCCCTGTCGAACTTCCTCGTCTCGCGCACCGGCTACTGCGTCCAGTTCGCGTCGGCGTTCATCATGGCGGCGCGACTCAAGGGCATTCCCGCTCGGATGGCGATCGGCTTCCTCCCCGGCACCTTTGGCAATGGTTCCTACACCGTGCGGGCAGCCGATGCGCACGCCTGGCCCGAGGTCTGGTTCCCCGACCTGGGCTGGACCCGCTTCGAGCCCACACCGGGCGTGCGCACCGGAGGCGCCCCGATCTACAGTCTCGTCCCCACCGAGGCTGCCCCTTCCGTGACGGCCACCCCGACGGCGACGGGTGCCACCCCGACCCCGTCGGCCAGTGCGCCCCGCGACGGCGAGAGCAACGTCACCGACGACACGACGTCAGTGACCGGCGGACCACTCGGGTGGCTCGGCGACCACCTGCTGGCCCTCGCCGTCGTCCTCGCGATCGTGCTGTCCCTGCTCCTGCTGCCGGTCGCAGCATGGTTGCGTCGTCGACAACTGCGGACCGCTGCCCGCGACGACGCTGAACGGGTCGAGGCCGACTGGGCCTCGCTCATCTCCCGACTCGGCGACATCGGCATCGCTCCCCCTGACGGCAGCACTCCCCGCCAGGCCGGTGCGCAACTCACCCACGACGCCACCCTGTCGGGTGAGTCCAAGGAGGCCATGGGCCGCCTCGTCGCGACAGTCGAGCGCGCCCGTTATGCCCCGCCACAGGCCGAGATCGCCGACGTCAGCGGCGACGCCAGGACCGTCTGGAAGGCCGCAGTCTCCGCTCGTCAGCGCAGCGACCAGGTTCGGGCCTACCTCGTCCCCGGCGATGGCCTGCGCCAATGGAGCGACGCCAAGGACGCACTGCTCGACTGGCCGCGCGCGGCCTGGCGCCGTCTCCGCCGCCGCTGACCCGACGCTGGGCTCACCTGCTGACGTGTGCAGCCCCCTACTGCACCGTGAGTGGGGTGATCACCCCACTCACGGTGCAGTAGGTCGCGACTTGGCCCCAGACGCACGTATGCCGTGCGCCCCAACGGGCACACGGCATACGTTGCGTTGTTTCGTTGAGTCGCTGACTCAGTCGAGGTAGTCCCGCAGGGCCTGCGAACGGCTCGGGTGGCGGAGCTTGCTCATCGTCTTGGACTCGATCTGACGGATCCGCTCGCGGGTCACGCCGTAGACCTTGCCGATCTCGTCGAGGGTCTTGGGCTGACCGTCGGTGAGTCCGAAGCGCATCGAGACGACACCTGCCTCGCGCTCCGAGAGCGTGTCGAGGACCGAGTGCAGCTGCTCCTGTAGGAGCGTGAAGCTCACCGCGTCAGCCGGGACAACGGCCTCGGAGTCCTCGATGAGGTCCCCGAACTCGCTGTCGCCGTCCTCGCCGAGGGGGGTGTGCAGCGAGATCGGCTCACGGCCGTACTTCTGCACCTCGACGACCTTCTCGGGTGTCATATCAAGTTCAATGGCGAGTTCTTCTGGAGTTGGCTCGCGACCGAGGTCCTGCAGCATCTGCCGCTGGACACGGGCAAGCTTGTTGATGACTTCGACCATGTGGACCGGGATGCGGATCGTGCGTGCCTGGTCGGCCATGGCGCGGGTGATGGCCTGACGGATCCACCACGTCGCATAGGTCGAGAACTTGTAGCCCTTGGTGTAGTCGAACTTCTCGACCGCACGGATGAGGCCGAGGTTGCCCTCCTGGATGAGGTCGAGGAAGAGCATGCCGCGACCGGTGTAGCGCTTTGCGAGCGAGACGACGAGACGCAGGTTGGCCTCGAGGAGGTGGTTCTTGGCGTTCTTGCCGTCCTGGGCGATCCACCACAGCTCGCGCTTGAGCTTCATGTCGATCTTGTCGCCGGAGTTGAGTCGCTCCTCGCCGAAGAGGCCGGCCTCGATGCGCTTGGCGAGCTCGACCTCCTGCTCGGCGTTGAGGAGGGCGACCTTGCCGATCTGCTTGAGGTAGTCCTTGACCGGGTCAGCCGTTGCGCCGGCGGTGACGACCTGCTGGACGGGTGCGTCCTCTTCGTCATCGTCACGCAGGACGAAGCCACCGGCCGCGACCGCGGACTTCACGGGCTCGTCCTTCTTGTCGTCGGCCTCGTCGGACTCGTCCTCGGGTCCGGCAGCGACGGCAGCGACGTCGGCGTCGGCCTTGGCAGCGGCGGCCTTCTTGGCTGCGGTCTTCTTGGCCGCAGCCTTGGCGGCCGGAGTTGCGGCAGCTGCAGCCTGCTTAGTCGTTGCGGCCGGTGCTGCCTTCTTGGCAGGAGCGGCGCTGGCGGCCTTGGTTGCGGCAGCCTTCTTGGCCGGGGCGGCCTTCTTGGCGGGAGCCTCGTCCTCGACCTCTGCGGCGTTGGCCGGCGCAGCCTTCTTGGCGGTCGCGGTCTTGGCGGCAGCAGCCTTGGTGGCCGGAGCCTTGGCCGCGGTGGCCTTGGCCGGCGCCTCCTTCTTGGCGGCAGCAGCCTTCTTGGTCGTTGCGGAGGTCGTCTTCTTGGCCGTGGCCTTGGTCGCCGCCACTGCACGATCCGGCAGGGTCATGCTGACCTCGATGCCCTGAGTGGCCAGCGCCGTCAGGACGATGCGACCACGGTTGGCGCGCACGCCGGCCGCGAGGATGGCCTGGGCCACCTGCTCACCAGACACCTGACCCGTGGTGTGTCCGGTGCGGACGAGGTCCTGAAGGGCGGGATGGTTGAACTCGGCGGGGAGGGGCATCTCGGAGGCGTTTGTGGGCACAGGCGACACCGGCAACCTTTCGTCACGGGGAGCGCACGGTCACGTTCACGCTTGGGGCGGAGCACTGACCAGCTGGTCTTGTTTGTGCACTCTCTGACGTGATCCGCAGGGGTGAGGATCGGCCGTTGCTTGGAGGGTGCGTTTACATTATAAATCGCCGCGGCCCTCTTCCCTATTCCAGGGGGGTGCCGCGGCGATTCGTTCACCCGCCTTCGAGGGCCACCGGCGAGCACCGGTGGCCACTCGAAGAGCGTGGGTGAGGGGTCGGTCAGCTCTTGACGGCGAGCACCGGGCAGGGAGCGTCGAGCAGGATCCGCTGGGCGTTGGAGCCGAGAATCAGCTTGCCCACCGGGGTGCGGCGACGCAGTCCGATGACGATGAGTTCGGCACCGGTCTCGTCAGCGACTGCGAGGAGGTCCTCCGCAGGTTCGTTGCCACGCACGAGCTGACGCACCTGGACGTCGACACCCTTGCTCTTCAGGTCCTTGCCGAGTGCGGCGAGCTCGCTGCCATCGCCAGACCCGTCGCGGTCGGAGTTGATGATGACGAGGTCGGTCTTGCGCAGGAGGGCTTCCTCGCCGGCCCGCGCCAGCGCGGCCGCACCTTCCTTGGTCGGGATGTATCCCACGACGATGGCCACGAGTTCCTCCTTGGCAGCAGGTCAGCCCGCTGGGGCTCTTGCTGGGACCGTACCGGAGATTGTGACGCTTGACACGGGAGGCCGCGGCGCGCCTTCGAGCCGGCTGCGCACCCTGACCCGGTCAGTGGTCCCCAGCGCCGCCTTCGATCGCCTCGCGGATGATCTCGCCGACCCGGCCGATCTCGATCAGGAAGCCGTCGTGGCCAAAGCGCGACGAGATGTGTCGGAGCGTCGTGCCCGGGCGCAGAGCAGCGATCTCGTCGGAGAGGCGCGCCGGGTAGAGCCGGTCCGTGTCCACCCCCGCGACGACGAGGCGACCCGTGAAGGCTGCGAGCGCAGCCGCGACTCCCCCGCGGTCACGCCCGATGTCGTGGCTGTTCATCGCCTCACTGAGGACAAGGTAGGAGTTCGCGTCAAACCTGGCGCCGAGCTTGCCTGCGTGGTGATCAAGGTAGGACTCGACAGCAAACCGCCCACCTCGACCGAGCGGTTCCTCGCCGGGCTGCGCGTCACGGCCGAAACGCTCGGAGAGCTCGCCCTCGTGGCGATAGGTGACGTGAGCGATCCGACGGGCGATGCCCAGCCCGTCGAGCGGCGCGACGCCGTGCTCGTAATAGTCGCCGGCGTGGAAATGGGCGTCACCGCGAATGGCGAGCAGCTGCGGCTGGCACCACGCGATCTGGTCAGCTGTCGCGTATGCCGTGGAGGCGAGCACGATGCACGTCTCCACCCGATCCGGATGAGTTGTGGCCCACTCGATGGCCCGCATCCCACCCATGGACCCGCCGAGGACTCCGACCCAGCGATCGATGCCGAGGTGGTCAGCGAGCCGGGCCTCGACAGTGATCTGGTCGCGAATCGTGATGGCCGGAAAGCGACCACCCCACGGGTGTCCATCGGGTGCTTCGCTCGAGGGACCCGTCGTGCCCTGGCACCCGCCGAGGACATTGCTCGAGACGACGAAGAAGCGGTCGGTGTCGAGCGGACGCCCGGGCCCCACCAGTCCGTCCCACCACCCCGGCGTCGCCTGTCCGGGGCCAGCTGGCCCTTCGACGTGGGCATCACCGGTGAGGGCGTGTTCGACGAGCACCGCGTTGTCTCGCGCAGCGTTGAGCGTTCCCCAGGTCTCGTAGGCGACGGTGACCTCGGGCAGCGAGCCACCGCGTTCGAGAGCGACGGACCCGATGTCCACGAATGTGCGGTCGCCCGGAGGGTCACCGTGGCGCCAGAACGACGCTGACGGGAGGTCGGTGATGGTCATGTGGCGGGCTCCTCGGTTCGCGCTTGCCCGCCGGATGTCGGCAGGGCCGTGTCTTCACCCGGGGCACCCCACCGCGAGGAGGGTTGCCGCCCAGCAAGCCGGGGCTTGTCGCTGGGACTCGTGACCTGAGCACGAGTCTAGAACCGGCGCCCCCTCCAGTGGCAGTGTGTCCGCAGCGTGAGAGCGTCGGCACAACCCGCGCTCGCAGGGACGTCTCAGGGACATCTCAGGGACGTCTCGGGCCCGCGCCCGTCAGGACGCCTGCGGCCAGGACTCGACGTCGCTCCACTGGTGCTGGGGGCGCAGCTGGTACTCGACCATCCGCGCGACGTAGCCGGCCAAGATGTATCCGGGCTCCGCACGGAGCGCTCGGGTCACGGCGTCTCCAGCCGTCGATCCGTTGCCGATGCCCCATGCCACGCACGCACAGACCGTGCAGATCGCTGCTGTCTCGTGCGACCACTCGTCGGGCACACGACGGGCCAGCTGCAGCAACCGGCGCAGGACGGTCTCGGACCGTTCGCGCGACGTCGCTGGTCCCTCGGGTGCCGCGGCCATGAGGAGCTCCTGCGAGGCCTCGTCGACCATGTCGAGCGGGAACATGACCGGACACAGCCAGGCGATGAGGGAGTCGCGCCACGCCTTGTTGACGAGCGAGCGGACCATGAGTGCCACGTCACCGTCGGAGACCTCGAACGTGTCGCCGCGCTCCCCCTCGGGAGCGAGCACCCGGGCCCACAGTCGCGCGGCCCTGTCCACCTGGCCGATCCAGTCGGCCGCGCGGGCTCTGGCGTCGGCAAGGTCGTCGGCGAGGCCCAGCTTTTCGACGTCGTCCGTGGGGACCTCCATCACGCCTTCGGGGTCGATCCGGGCGACGACGTCGTCCCACAGGTTCTCGAGGGAATCGCCGACGCCTCCACTCACCAAGGGGTCCTCGGTGACGAGGTCGTGCAACGCACCGCGCCCGGGCAGAGGTGCGCTCCCCCGGGCGATGAATTCGGCCACGGCCGGCACAGCAGCATCGTCGGCCATGGGGTGACCGTTGAGGTGCTCCCGAAGGACACCGTTGAGTGAGTCCCCGGGTCGGCAGCACCAGCCCCACCACCGGCCATCGCGAACCGTGACGTGGTCGATGATGCCGACATCGGCGCGCCGCAGTCCCGCATGGAGCGCGTGCATCAGCGAGCGCGACTCCCCGGGCACCGACTCGTAGCCCACGAGCAGGGCGCTCTGTGGCTGGACCCGCAGCAGGCTCGCGAGGACGTCGGCGGCCGCATCCTCGACATCACGTTCGTCCGGAATGTCGGTGCGTGCGACGGGTCCGACGATCTTGTCGGTCACCATCAAGATGGCGACCGAGTCGGTGAGTTGGTATCCGAGCTGGTGCGGCAGGACGGCAAGCAGCTCTTCGGTGGTGGAGATCTTCATTGAGGTCATGACCTCAGCGTCGGGAAACCCCGCGACCTCCGGAAGCCTCAGTTCAGGCTTTTGTGGACAACACGGCATACGCCGAAGGCTTGTGGACAGCGCTCACGCACGAGGTGACGAGGAATCGTCACGCCCGTCGTTGACGACTTCGCCCGGCACCGACGCTCCGTGGCCCGAACCGCGACCCGTCGAGCGCTCCCACGAGAGGAACTCCTCGGTCTCGGTGACGAGCTGCGCCGCCAGCCAGGAGCCGACCATCGCGTCGTCTGCGAGGCCGAGCGCACCGAGGATCCCCTCGGGCAAAAGGTCGACGGGAGACACGAGATAGCCCGCCGCGCCGAGGATCATGAGCAGTCGCCCGACGGACGTCCCCTTGTATTCACCCGAACGCACGGCCTTGACGAGCCGTGGCACGGCCTGTGCCCGCTCGACCATGGACGGCCCGCCGGGACGAGTGGCGATCTTGACCGCCGTCGCGAGGCTCTTGAAGGTCGACACCTTGGAGTGCAGCGCCATGATCAGGCCTTCGCGATCTGCGCCGTCGCAGCCGGGAACTCGCGGCGTGCGTTGTCAGCGATCCGGTTGAGCAACCACCCGTCGAGCCCGGCGCCCATGACCCCGCCGATGAGCGGGACGTTGCGACCGAAGCGGCTGAACGTCTTCTTGCCAGCCGTCGACAGGAGCCGGAAGCCGACCGCCTTGTTGACGACCATGAGGGCCGGGCCGGGGAGGCGCTGGGCCGCGAGGTTGGTGAGGCGACCCGTGGGCGCAACCATGCCGGCCTTGGCGAGGAGGTCGTCAGCGTCCGCGCCGACCAGTGTGAGGAGCACTGCGGTGCGGATCTGCTGCTGGCTGATGTCGTGGCCACGCAACGAGGCGACGGCGCCCGTCATGCGGGTGGCCAGCAGATAGAAGCCGAGGACGTTGGCGGGCAGCGAGACCGGCAGCGTGATGAACCCGCCGAGGCCCGTGACGAAGCCACCGGCCGCGGCCAGCTTGATGTGGCTCTTGACGACACCGCTCACGGCCTCCTCGACGTTGCCGTTGTGCTTCTTCAGCGCGGAGGCTGCCACCTTGGCGGCCGAGTCGAACGGACCCTTGCCATCGATGCCCGTGTCGAGCAGGTTCTCGACCAGTTTTGCGGCGTTGTTGCCGACGAAGCCCTGGTCCTTGGGCGCGTCCTTGGCCTGCTCGAGCGCCGACTTGGTCTGGGCGACCTGATCCCTGGCGTCCTTGGCGTCGTCCTTGCCGAATCCGAACAGTCCCATCGTGGCCTCCTGTGGCCGCCCGGTCCGACCGGGCCGCCGTAGCGAAGTTGCATGTCCATTCGCTGTCGCGAAGTGATGTCTGCACCGATCCTGCCACGTCAGAGGGGGTTTGCAGGTCGGCGCGGTGGTGTCACCGAACTCACCTAGGCTGCCGCTCATGGCAACCCCCGGGACAGGCGTCGACCTCGTCGCCGTCGTCGTCCATCGTGGGCGTGCCGCCCTCGTGGGCACGAACGTGCGGGTCGTCGGTCCGGTCGCCGAGGTCGCTGCCGCGATGGTCGCCTCTGAGGCTACGTCCCGACCGCGGTGGGTCTGGTGGTCCGCTGCGTATGCCGGTGAGCTCGTTGCCGCTGCCGGCTCGCCTCTCGCTCGGATATGGGACCTAGCGGAGGCTCACCGGATCCTGCACGGCGGGTGGAAGGCCGAGCCCGGCCGCGTCTGGGCTGGAGCACACGGGATACCCGTTGCGACGATGCCGGCACCGTCGGGTGGTGACCTCTTCGACTTCACCGGTGCCGACGGCATCGGTCCGGAGGAACTCGTCCGCGGTGACGGACACCTGCGCGCTGACGCCGCCTCCGGGTGGCTCGAGAGCGATGAGCGGCTGCTGCGCTGGGCCGAGGCTGCGCTCGAATGCGCTGTGCGACAGCGAGATCGGGCCGAGACGTTGGGCGCGCGGATCGTGGGGACGATCCACTCGGAGTCCGCCGCGGGCTTGATGTGTCTCGAGCTGAAGGCTGGTGGGTTGCCGGTCGATCGGGTTGTGATGGAGCGGCTCATCGGCGAGTTCGCGGGGCCGCGAGCAGCGTCGGAGGAGGCTGCGGCCGTGGCGCGGCGCGAGCGCGACGCCGAGGTGCTGCGGCACGTCCCGGGACGCGAGTCGACGGATCTGCGCAACCCGGTGCATGTGCGCGACATGCTCGCGGGTGTCGGGGTCGACGTGCCCAACACGCGCAAATGGGTGCTCGACGCCTATCGGCACGTGCACCCGGTCGTGGACGCACTCCTGGCCTGGCGCAAGGCCGAACGCATCGCGACGACCTATGGCTACCGGTGGCTCGACCAGTGCGTCGGCCCCGACGACCGGCTGCGGGGCGGGTGGACGGCTTCTGACGGGGCCGCAGGGCGGATGACGGCCGAGAACGGGCTGCACAACCTGCCGGCGGCCCTGCGTTCAGGTGTCGCTGCGCATCCAGGTTTTGTCTTCGTGCGCGCCGACCTCGGGCAGATCGAGCCCCGCGTGCTGGCCGTGGTCTCGGGCGACCCGGCATTCGCCGCGGCGACGCGGGCCGACGACTTGTATGCGCCCGTTGCCGAGCGGCTCGGGGTGGAGCGCCCGGTCGCCAAGATCGCGGTGCTCGCTGCCATGTACGGCCAGCGCAGCGGTGCCGCCGGTGAGGCCCTCAAGGGGTTGGAGCGGGCCTATCCGGTGGCAATGGGGCTGCTCGACCGGGCCTACGACACAGGGGTGCGCGGTGAGCCGCTTCGGACCTTTGGCGGGCGGCTCATCCCGACCGGGCGCTTCCTCGCACAGTCGCCCGTGGGGACCAATCCCGCTCTGGATGCGGCGCGGGGACGGTTCGCGCGCAACGCGATCATCCAGGGTGCGGCGGCCGAGCTCTTCAAGGCGTGGGCGGCGACGGTGCGAGCGCTGGGCGAGCCGATGGGCGCGCAGATCGTGCTCTGTCTGCATGACGAGCTGCTGGTCCAGGCGCCGGAGTCACGCGCTGCGGAGGTGGCGGCCCTGGTGGATCAGTCGCTGGCTGACGCGTCCCGGCGGTGGGCGGCCGGCGCGCCGGTGCGGTTCGTGGCCGACACGTCGGTCATCGCCCGCTGGTCCGACGCCAAGGACTGACAGCCCCGAACTCACGACTGATTGCCCGTTCGGCCAGTGAGGAGTGCAACGACGAACTGGCCGAACGGGCAATCAGTCGGTCCGTCAGTCGTCGCTGACGTTGCGGAGAAACTCCTCGATGTCCGCGCCGAGCTCCTCGGCCGACGGGAGATCCTCGGCCTCGGTCGCGAGCAGGCTCGGCCGCTCCTGACCCTCCATGAAGGCGTCGTACTGCTGCTCAAGAGCGCTGACGATCTGGCCGGCATCGGCGTTGTCGTTCAACTCGGACGCGATCTCGCGGTTGTTGACGCCAGCCTTGGCGATGAGGTCATCGTTGGGCAGGTTGAGCCCGGTCGCATCGGTGATGGCGTTGAGCGCGGCGAGCGCACCCTCGGCCCACTCGGCCTGCGCGAGGTATTGCGGCACGTGGATGGCAAAGCCCAGGGCGTCACGACCGGCCTCACCCAGGCGCAGCTCGAGCAGCGCGGGGAAGGACGCCGGCACCTGAACCGTGCCGAACGGCGACTCCTTGCCACCGACGAGACGTGCGTCCGTCGCGTGCGCCGTCATGCCGACTGGACGCGTGTGCGGAACGCCCATGGGGATGCCATGGCTGGTGACGACGAGCGAGATGCCGAGGATCTGGATGAGCTGGCGGATCGCCTCGATCGCGCGCTCCCACTGGAAGTCCGGCTCGGGGCCCGTGAGGAGGTAGTAGGTCTGCCCGTCCCGGTCGCTCATGCGGTAGAGCACCATCGACGGGTCGGCGTAGCTCTCCCACCGGTTGGTGTCGAACACCATCGCCGGTCGACGACCGCGGTAGTCGAGGAGCGCGTCGACGTCGAACGTCGCCACGACCTCGGCCTCGCTCGTATCGACGAGATGCGTGCCGAGGATGCGCTGGATGTTGCCGGCATCGATGAAGGCGCCGAGGAGCACGATGAGGGCGCCCGGCTCGCGCACAGGCGCGGGGCCATCGAGCTCGAAGCGATACAGATCAGACGGGTTTTGCACGGGAACAGCCTCTCAGGGGGGTCACGTGTTGGAAGAACGTGCCGGGCCGCGCTGAGATTCCCTCAGCGGCTCCGATTCACCGCACGAATCATCATCGAGCGCAGCACCGGGCCGTGCAGCACACCGACTGGGACGAAATAAAGCCGGCCACGCCAGTTGTGGTGGACCACGACGGTGGTGGCGCGAAGCAGCCCTGCGTCATCGTCGACGGCGACGCCGAGCCGGAAGAGCAGGTGCGACTCGTCATGGGGGACGAGCGCCTCGCCGTCGACGACATCGCGGACCTCAAAGGGGCTGGCGGCCCGTTCACGTGACTGGTTCAGGCCGATGAACGGCACCAGCACCGCACGCAGGCCGAAGAGCGCCCTGACCCAGACCGGGAGGCTGCGCGGGTCAAAGATGGCCCGGACCCAATCCTCCGCGCTGATGCCGGTGGCACCGCGCAGGGCCACGAGCTGGACGTCGGCAAAGTCGGGCTCCGGCACGCCGTCGAGGGCTCGCGACACGAAGGCAGGCCGCGGGGTCGGGGCCTGGGTCGGCGGGGTGGGCGGCTCGTCCATCTGTCCTCCTGCGACTGGCTGGTGCTGTCAGGGTGCCACGGCCGCGATGGCCGCGCGGACCCGCTTCTCGCTCACCGGGTGGGCCGTGCCGAGGGCTTGCGCAAACAGGCTGACTCGTAGTTCCTCAATCGTCCAGGCGATGTCGGTCACCGCAGGCGCCCGCCTCCCGGTCGCCGGCAGCGCGTCGAGCAGATCGGCGTATGCCGTCTCGATCGCGTCGATCTGTGTCTGCAGTTGCGCTTCCCGAGGGTTGGTTGCGGCCCTCTCGAGTCGCTGGAGCATCGCGCGAAGATAGCGCTGGAGGTGTGGGAGTCGCTCGAGACCGCTGTCGGCCACGAACCCGGGGCGGATGAGGCCATCGAGCTGGGCCCGGACGTCGGCGATCGTTGCGGCCAGGCTGTTCCTGACGGCGCTCGTCTCCAGGGAGTCGAGCCGCCGTCGGACGTCGGTCGCGAGAGCCAGCACCGGCTCGACCGCCTCGATGACCTGCAGGACCCGGGTGACGACGTGTGTGCGGACTGCGGTGTGGGCGGTCTCGAAGTCGGCCTTGGTCCTGACCGCTCCCCCAGCTCCGGGCCCAGTCCCCAGGTCCGCAACGATCGAGTCGACTGCCGCAGCGAGGCAGTCCTCGAGGAGAGCCGGGACGGACCCGTGCGGATTCTGGCCGAGCGCGAGCTTCTGGGCGTTGCTGAGTCGGGCGAGAACGCGCTTCCACGGAGCCGTGGTGTTGAGCAGCAGGAGCCGTCGAACCCCGGAGCGATGAGCCGCCTCGGCCGAGCCCGCGTGGTCGAGGACTCGGAGCGAGACGCTTGCGCCCTCGTCGACGAGGGCGGGGTGTCCCTGGATCGTGTGCCCGCCCGCGCGACCCTCGAACGTGCGCGGCACGTCATCGACGCTCCAGTCCGTGAGGCCACTGCGCTCGATCGACGCGCCGGCCTTGGCCATGCCCTGACGGACGGCGCCCTGCGACTTCGGGCGCAGCTCGTCGAGGTCCTTGCCGCGCGCAATGAGACGTCCGCCGGGAGCTTCGACCGAGAAGGTGATGCGCAAATGATCGGGCACCCGCTCCCAGTCCCACTCTCCCGCAGGGATGTTCACGCCGGTGCGGCCGCGCAGGACCCGGGCCAGCTCGTCCGTGAAGGCTGCACCCGTGGACGACTCGGCGCCAGCGAGGGCGGCACGAGCGTGGTCGGGCGTGGGGACGAAGTGGCGTCGCGTCGCCTTGGGCAGTGACTTGAGGAGGGCGATGGCGAGGTCCTCGCGCAGCCCCGGCACCTGCCAGTCGAAGCCATCCGGTGTCACCTGGTTGAGGATCGCCGTGGGGACGTGGACGGTGACACCATCGGCGGCTGCCCCCGGCGAGAACTGATAGGTCACGTCCAGCTCGAGGTCACCCTGCCGCCACCTGCGCGGGTAGTCGTTCGCCGACACGGCGTCGACGTCCTCCCGTGTCAGCAGTGCTTCGCTGAAGGTCAGCAAGTCCGGCCTGCTGCGCTGCTCACCCTTCCACCACCGGTCGAAGTGCCGCACCGACGTGATGTCGTGCGGGATCCGCGCGTCGTAGAACGAGAAGACAACTTCGTCGTCAACGATGAGGTCACGTCGCCGGGCGCGCTCCTCGAGCTCCGAAAGACGCTGCAGGAGTTCGGTGTTGGCCTTCCAGAACTTGTGATGGGTGTCCCAGTCACCCTCGACAAGGGCGTTGCGGATGAAGAGGTCGCGCGCTTCCTCTGCGTTGATCCGGCCGTACTGCACGGTGCGGTCGACGACGAGCGGGACGCCATAGAGCGTCACTCGCTCGGAGGCGACGACACTGCCCGCGGACTTGCTCCATCGCGGCTCGCTGTAGGTGCGCTTGATGACGTGGGCGCCGACCTCTTCGGCCCACTCGGGGTCGATTGCGGCGTTGACCCGGGCCCACAGGCGCGTCGTCTCGACCAGCTCGGCGGCCATGACGACGTCGGGCTGCTTCTTGAACAGGCCGGACCCGGGATTGATGCCGAAACGCGAACCCCGCGCGCCGGCATACTCACGCTTTTGTTCGTCTCGGACCCCGATGTGTGACAGGAGGCCGGCGAGCAGAGCCTTGTGGACGATGTCCCAGTCCGGTTCGCCGTCGGGGGCTGCGGTGCTCTGGTCGGGGTCGATGCGGGCCGACTTGCAGGCACTGCGGAGCTGCTGGTGGAGGTCCTGCCACTCGCGGATGCGCAGGTAGTGCAGGAACTCGGCCTTGCACATACGGCGAAAAGCGCTGCTGGACAACGCTTTCTGCTGCTCCTTGAGATAGCGCCACAGGGCGTGGAAGCCGGCGAAGTCGGAAGTCTCGCTCTTGAAGCGGGCGTGCTGCTGCTGAGCGAGCGCCTCCTTGTCGACGGGCCGCTCTCGCGGGTCCTGGATGGTGAGGGCCGCCACGATGACGAGCACCTCGCGGGTGCAACCGAGCCGGTTGGCCTCGATGATCATCCGGCCCATGCGGGGGTCGAGCGGCAGTCTTGCCAGGGTCTTGCCGTATGCCGTGAGTCGCCTCTCGCCGCGCCTGCCCTTGGCGTCCTGGAGGGCATTGAGTTCGTCGAGGAGGCGTACGCCGTCGGCGATCTGCTTGGGGTCGGGGGCGTCGACGAACGGGAAGCGCGCGATGTCGCCGAGCCCGAGGGCGGTCATCTGGAGGATGACGGCGGCGAGCGAGGTGCGCTGGATCTCGGGCTCGGTGAACTCTGCGCGCGACTCGAACTCTTCTTGCGAATAGAGCCTGACCGCAATGCCATCCGCGACTCGACCGCATCGTCCGGACCGCTGCGAGGCACTCGCCTGGGAGATCGGCTCGATGGGGAGACGCTGGACCTTGGTGCGCTGGGAGTAGCGCGAGATGCGGGCCGTGCCGGTGTCGATGACGTAGCCGATGCCGGGGACGGTCAGCGACGTCTCGGCGACGTTGGTGGCGAGGATGATCCGGCGACCCTTGCCCCGGGTGAAGACGCGGTGTTGCTCGTTGGCCGAGAGCCGGGCATAGAGCGGGAGGACCTCGGTGCTCGGCAGCTTGAGGCCGTTCAGGGCGTCGGCGGCGTCGCGGATCTCTCGCTCCCCCGAGAAGAACACGAGGATGTCGGTCGCAGTGTGCCCCGGTGGTGTCTCGGTCCAGAGCTCGGTGACGGCATCGCAGACGGCGGCGACCTGGTCGCGTTCCTGCGTGATCTCTCCGCCCGCGCCTCGCTCGACGAGAGGGCGGTAGCGGATCTCAACGGGGTAGGTGCGTCCAGAGACCTCGATGACCGGGACCTCGCGGACGATGTTGCCGCGGGCATCGGTGGAGAAATGCTCGGCGAATCGGGCCGGGTCGATCGTCGCCGAGGTGATGACGACCTTGAGGTCGGGTCTGCGCGGGAGGAGGGACTTGAGGTAGCCCAGGATGAAGTCGATGTTGAGCGACCGCTCGTGGGCCTCGTCGATGATGATCGTGTCGTAGCGGCGCAGGTCGCGGTCGCGCTGCATCTCGGCGAGGAGGATGCCGTCGGTCATGACCTTGACGCGGGTGCGGTCGCTGCTGTGGTCGGTGAAGCGCACCTGGTAGCCGACGAGGTCACCGAGCTCGACCTCCATCTCCTCGGCGATGCGTTCGGCGACGGAGCGGGCGGCGATGCGGCGCGGCTGCGTGTGACCGATCTGCCCGGTGCCGCCGAGCCCCAGTTCGAGGCACATCTTGGGGAGCTGGGTCGTCTTGCCGGAGCCGGTCTCCCCCGCGATGACGACAACCTGGTGGTCCCGAAGGGCCGCGAGGATGTCATCACGGCGCTCGACGACAGGGAGCTGCGCCGGATAGTGCAGCTGCGCGGGGTCTATGGGGCCGCGGTCGGTGGGAATGGAGTCCGTCACCCCTCGTTGTCGTTCTGGCTGCGGCACGCGCTCAAGGATAGGTCGGCGCCGAGACCTTCTCCTCCGGCTTTCCGGCGACCTGATTGTTCGCGGCGTCCTTGACCTTGGGCACGGCCTTCTCCAATGTCGATCCGGCGACAAACATCTTCTTGGCGTTCGCACCCCCGGCAGAGACTGCCCTCCAGTCGTCGAAGAACGACTTGTCTGCCTGCCGTCGGGCCACAGCCGTGCCGTGGGCGCGCCAGACCTGCACCTTCTCCTTGAGCTTGAGGCCGTCGGTCGGGGCCATCCTCGGCACCTTGTCCACGGGGACGACCATCCGGCTCAGGGGAGCTTTCGGGTCGATGAGCTGGCCCAGTTTCGTGTACTTCTTGTGCAGCTCTGCGCGGGTACCGATGAGGAACCGATCCTTCGTGGCCAGGCTTTCGCCGAGGTAGGCACGCTTGCCATCGGCGAGTCCAGACAGAGGCCGGGACGCCGCGAGCGCCCCGCTCTTGAGACTCGCAGCACCGAGGACGGTCACGTTGGCAGCGGTGTTGATGCCGATGTCCTTCCAGCTCCCCTCGTCATAGAACACCCGGATCGCGACCTGACTGAGGGTGTTGACCGCATCGCTGACCAAGAGGACCTGTCCGAGCACTGGCATCTTTTTCACGGGAGCGGGGAGACTCGACAGACCCTGCGAGAAGCCCTGCACCTCGGTCAGCGCGGTGTAGTGCCAGGAGTCGTCGAGGATGTCGTCGGCGAGCGCCCGCAGTTGCCGGGCCAGGAGCCGGTCCGCGCGCTCAAAGCGCTCCCAGGCGTGGGCGTGCTGCCGCTGAGCGGTACCCATCCGCTCCAAGACCTTGTTCTGCTCACTCAAAAGGTCGTCCCACGTTTGCCCGGCGTCCATTCGTGCCGTCATCTGGACATCCAATGTCGCGTATGCCGCGCGCTCCAGTCGGTTGGAGGCAATCGCCTGCTGCGCCACGTCTTGCGCCTTGCCATGCTCGGTGGCGAAGACCCGTAGGGCGGCCGCAGCGCCGGCATAGCGATGGACCAACGCGTCGAGGAGTGGTGGTGACTCGCGGACACGTTGCTCGAAGACCTCGCCCGCCGGGCTGTCCCACGAAGCACCCGCCTTGATGTTGACCAGGACAGCGTTGATCGACGAGAGCTTGGCGGCACCTGACGTCAGGGATGCCGCCAGGCTGTTGATTGACTCGGTGTTGCCCTCGACGGGCCGGAGGATCGCATCAATCATCATCTGGTGGGACCTCCGGTCATCCGCCGTACCGCAGACTCGGTCTCCACATAACCCGCCCCCGCGCCTTGAGCCTTGTCACCGAGGTCACGCAGGGTCTTGGCGAGCAGAAGTCGGTTGCGCTGCCAGCCTGCAAGGAGGTCATCGAACGCCTCAGAGCTCTGGCCGGCGCCAAGCGCCCACCGATCAACCGACCCGTCGGCGGTGGACTCCAACCCGTCTGCCACTTCACCCAAAGAAACCCCGAGCGCTGCAATGACCTCGGCGCCGATCTGCATGCGTGTCATGCCTCAGACGCTAGATCGATCCGCGAGAACCGCCGCCGAGTTATCCACACAACCTCCGGACGACCTATTGCGCAATCCGTCGGAAGAGCGACGGATTGCGCAATAAGTGATGTCTCTAGGCGCTCTTGGCGGCAACGAAGCCGAGCTCTAGGTCCGCGAGGATGTCGTCGATGTGCTCGATCCCGACCGCGAGCCGCACCAACCCGGGTGTCACACCCGCGGCAAGCCGGTCGGAGTCCGGACCCTGCGAGTGCGTCGTTGACGCCGGGTGGATGACCAGGGACCGCACGTCACCGAGGTTCGCGACGTGGGAGTGCAGCAGCAGGGCCTCGACGAACCGGCGCCCGGACTCCGCCCCTCCCGCGATCTCGAACGCGAGGACCGCGCCCGACCCCTTCGGCGTGTACTTCTGCGCCAGCTCATAGAAGTCGTCGCCGGGCAAAGACGCCCAACGCACCGACTCCACCTGGTCGTGCCCCTGCAGGAACTCAGCGACCGCCTTGGCGTTCTCGAGGTGGCGGTCGATCCGCAGGCTCAAGGTCTCGACACCTTGCGCGATCAGGAACGCGTTGAACGGTGCGACGGCCGGTCCGAGGTCGCGCAGCAGCTGCACCCGCGCCTTGAGGATGTAGGCGAGGTTGGCACCCAGTGGCGAGCCGACGCCGAGGTCCCGCGCGAACACGAGACCGTGATAGCTCTCCTCGGGCGTGTTGAAGTTCGGGAACTTCTCGGGATCGGCAGCGAAGTCGAACTTCCCACCGTCGACGATGACGCCGGCGATCGTCGTGCCATGCCCACCGAGGTACTTCGTCGCCGAGTGCACGACGATGTCGGCGCCGTACTCGAGCGGCCGCAGCACATAGGGCGTGGCCACCGTGTTGTCGACGACGAGCGGCACGCCGGCCTCATGGGCCACGGCAGCCACTGCTTCCACGTCGAGGATCTCGATCTTGGGGTTGGAGATCGTCTCGCCGAAGAAGAGCTTGGTATTGGGGCGCACCGCTGCTCGCCACGACTCGGGGTCGGTCGAGTCCTCCACGAACGTCACCTCGATGCCGAACTTCGGCAGCGTGTGCTTGAGCAGGTTGAACGTGCCGCCATAGAGCGACGGGGACGCGACGATGTGGTCGCCGGCCTCGGCGATGTTGAGGATCGCGATGGTCTCGGCGGCCTGACCGGACGCGACGAGCAGTGCGCCGACACCACCTTCGAGCGAGGCGATGCGCTGTTCGACAGCGTCCTGCGTCGGATTCATGATGCGCGTGTAGATGTTGCCGAACTCCTTGAGCGCGAACAGGTTTGCCGCCTGTTCGGTGTCCTTGAAGACATAAGAAGTCGTCTGGTAGATCGGCAGCGCGCGAGCGCCCGTTGTGGGGTCCGGCTCCTGGCCGGCGTGGATCTGCCGGGTCTCGAAAGACCAGTTGGGCGTTTCTGAAGTGGCGTCGTCAGCCATCGCAAAAGCTCCTTGTATGCCGTGCTTGCGGGCGCCGGTCGACGCTCCGCCTGGTCTTCACCCGGGGCACCCCACCGCGGTTGGAGGGTTGCCGGCCAGCGAGCCGGGGCTTGTCACTGGCACTCATGACCTGAAGTTGAAACGTTAACGCCGTGCACCCCGGTCGCGGCAGCCGCGTCTCTGATCGTGGACCGCGATAGGCAGGCATGATGGGTCTCATGACCTTTCACGCCGATGAGTACAAGGCGGCCGCTGGCCGCTACCGCGCAGGCATGCCGTATCGCCGGGTCGGGCGATCGGGTCTCGACCTGCCCGCGATCTCTCTCGGCCTGTGGCACAACTTCGGTGACGACGTGCCCCTCGAGCGTCAGCAGGCGATCCTGCGCCGCGCCTTCGACAAGGGCATCACCCACTTCGACCTGGCCAACAACTACGGCCCGCCCTACGGCAGCGCCGAGCGCAACTTCGGCACGCTCTTTGCCCGCGACTTCAAGCCCTACCGCGACGAGCTCATCATCAGCAGCAAGGCGGGCTACGACATGTGGCCCGGCCCCTACGGCCAGGGTGGCGGCGGACGCAAGTACATCCTCGCCAGCGCCGACCAGTCGCTGAAGCGCATGGGTCTGGACTACGTCGACATCTTCTACAGCCACCGGTTCGACGAGACGACGCCGCTCGAGGAGACGATGGGGGCGCTCGATTCGCTGGTGCGACAGGGCAAGGCGCTCTATGTCGGGATCTCGTCCTACTCCGGCCCGCGCACTCGCGAGGCCGTCGAGATCCTGCGCGAGCTCGGCACTCCCCTGCTCATCCACCAGCCGTCCTACTCGATGCTCAACCGCTGGGTCGAAGAGGACCTGCTCGATGTCCTTGGCGAGAGCGGTGTCGGCTGCATCGCCTTCTCGCCGCTCGCCCAGGGGATGCTCACGAGCAAGTACCTCAAGGGAATCCCTGAGGGCTCGCGGGCAAGCCAGGGCAAGAGCCTCAGCCCGGACCTCCTCACGCAGGAGTCGCTCAAGCACGTGCGCGCGCTCAACGCGATGGCCAAGAAGCGCGGTCAGACCCTCGCCCAGATGGCCTTGGCCTGGCTCCTCAAGGACGACCGAGTGACGTCGGTCCTCGTCGGCGCCTCAAGCGTGGAACAGCTTGATGACAACCTGCTCGCGGTCAAGAACCTGAAGTTCAGTGACGCCGAGCTCAAGGCCATCGACAAGCACGCCGTCGAGGCGGGCATCAACCTCTGGGCGTCGTCCTCACGCGGCTGACGTCACGCCGGTTCTGAGTCAGGTGGCTGAGCTGCGCGCGCGGTTCAGCCACCAGATGCCCAGCATCGGCAGGAACAGGGGCACGTAGCCGTAGCCGGAACCGAAGTGCGACCAGACGGTCTTGTCCGGGAAGGCGTCGGGCACGGCATACGACAATGCTCCGACGACAAGGACGCCGACAAGCTCGACGGTGCACGCGAGAAGCGCGATCCGCGTGCTCTTGCGGTCGCCGCGAGCCATCCCGACCGTGGCGATGATGTAGATGACGGCCGCGAGCGCCGACAGGACATAGGCCAGCGGTGCCCGGTCGAAGTACTCCGCGATCTGCAGGATCGAGCGACCGGTCGCGGCGAGCGCGAGGATGCCGTAGACCGCGACGAGGATGCGGCCCGGCCCACGCGCCGAGTGCGTCTCCACGGGCGACTCGGGTGCTGTGTCTGAAGTCGTGTCAGGCATGGAGGTCCCAGATCTGCTGGAGGCGGAGAGTCATGACCGCCACGGCGAAGGAGCCCACCGCGATCGACGCCATGGCCCACCGCGTCTTGTCCTTGATCGCACTCCACACGGTGATGGCAAGGACAAAAGGCAAAGTGACGAGGTATGCCGTGAACGTCGCCTTCGGCTCCGTGCCGTCCAAGGACGAGATGCCGGCCAGGCCGCGCACGAGCTGGATCACGACGCCGAGCTCGACAAGGGCCGCCAACCCGAGGACGACGTTGCCGATGAGCCTGTCGAACAGCGCGTAGCCGCCGGCGACGACGGTGAGCAGGATCGCGGTGGCGACGAGCACTTGGGTGAGCGGGAGGAGCACGGCGGACAGCCTACGTCGCACGCATCACCTCTCCGTGTCACGGTCAGCAACGTTTGATTGGATGCGGGCATGACTTCTGCGGAGATCGGTGACGTGCGGATCGAGTACGTCATCGACGGCCCCGACGATGCCGAGCCGATCCTGCTCATCATGGGGATGGGTGCGCAGCTCGTGGCCTGGCCCACTGATCTCGTGGACCTGCTCGTGGCACAGGGATTCCGGGTCATCCGCTATGACAACCGCGATCAGGGGCTGTCGTCGTTCACGGATGCGCCGCCGCCGACGCGTGGCCATGTGGTCCGGGGGCTCGCCGCCAGGCGGTGGGCCGTGGCGGACTACACACTGGCGGACCTCGCTGACGATGCCGCGGGGCTGCTCGAGCACCTCGGCATCGACTCGGCGCACGTCGTGGGGGCATCGATGGGCGGGATGATCGCGCAGGAACTCACGCTGCGGCACCCCGACCGAGTGCGCTCTCTCTGCTCGATCATGTCGAACACCGGGCACCGTCGCCACGGCCGTTCGTCGCCGCGTCTGCTCCCAGCGCTGGTCCGTCAGGTGCGTGCCACACCGCCGACGACGCGCGAGGAGGCCATCGAGGTCGGAGTCGAGGCGTTCCGGGTCATCGCCGGCCGGGACTTCGACGAGGACGAGATGCGTGGGCTCGCGGAGGCGCACGTCGCGCGCAGGGTCAACACACCGACGAGCCGCGACCGGCAGCTCAACGCCATCAACGCCTCCCCCGACCGCACGGCTCGACTGCGGACGATCACCGTGCCGACGCTGGTCATCCATGGGCTGCGGGACCGCCTGGTCCTCCCCAGTGGCGGAGTCGCCACTGCGCGAGCCATCCCCGGGTCGCGGCTGCTGATGTTCCCCGAGATGGGGCATGACCTCCCCCGCGGTCGCCGCGCCGAGATCGTTGAGGCGATCAGCCAGAACGCGCGTCACTCCGGGTAGCCGTCGCTGCAGCAGCGATGACGGCGACCGCCACGGCGGCGGCTGCCACAGCGATGACGTTGGACCGAGGATCGTCAGTCAGCCGGCCCCACCCGAGCCAACCGACACCCCACACCACTGCGGCCGCGACGAACCACCGCGTGCCCGGCATCCGCACGAGCAGCCCGGCCAGTGCGGCTGCCACGACCAACGCGAGGACGCCCCAGCCCGTGGCCAGGCCACCGGTCGCCGGAACCCCGGACCCGACGAGTGCCGCAGCCAGGTTCGCGAACGCGGCGACGGCGACCCAGCCGAGATAGAGGCCGACGGTGGCGCGCACGAGCCAGAGGCCGAGGGTGCTGGCTGAGTCGTCGCCCGCGCTCACGACTTCCAGAGCCAGTCGCGCGAGCACCAACAAGAGGGTGAGGATCACGATCACGCTGAGCCAGACCCACCCCTGCTGGGTCACGAGCAACCAGGTCGCATTGAGCACCATCGACGCCGCCACCCACCACCCAGTGCGCTGGGCCAGTTCACTCCTCCCTGCCTGCGGGAGCCATTGCCACACCGTGTAGGCGGCCAGCCCGAGGTAGATGACCGACCAGATCGAGAAGGCCGGGCCGGCGGGGGCGAGCAAGGTCGCGTCCGCAGCGAGTGCGCCGCCGGACGACTCCGCGACCCGGGTGCCGATGACCCCGACGCCGACGAGGGTGCCAACGATGCAGAAGAGCTCGGCGAGAGTCACGCCGAGTTGACGAGTGCGGTCCGTGGTCATGGCCTCAGCCTGCCACCGCGGGGAGTTCTCCCCATTCCGAGAGAGCGAGAGCTGGCCTAGCGTGGACGCATGACGATCCGGATCATCGCCGGTGAAGTGCGCTCCGCTTGGGAACTTGGGGCCAAGGAAGCGCGCACCGACCTGGGGAACACGAGCACCGACCTCGCTGATGCCGAGGGCACGTCCATGGGCGACCTCGCGGACGACCTGACGTATGCCGTGGGGCGGGTTCGCGGGGTCACGACGACGACGAGTCGGGTCATCGATTCCTTCAAGACCAACGTGGAGTCGTGCATCACGACCTACACGACCACTGACCAGGCGTCCGCGGGCGCCTTCGTCCAGCTCACCCCACCGCAGACATGAGCACCATCACCGACATCATCGACGAGCTGCAGGGTGTCCTTGCCAAGCTGCAGGAGGTCGACCTGTGGCCCCCGTGGGACGCAGCCCAGACGATCGTCGATCTCATCGGCACCATGGTCGAGATCGCCACGGAGGCCCCCGACCCCGCGCCGACCGACGTCGATGACGCCGCCGCAGCATGGCGCCGCCTCGGCCGGACCTGGAGCGCTGCCTGCACCGATGTGGGGCGCACGCACACCAAGACGACGGTCGCCATCTGGGAGGGTGACGCCGGCAACAGCTACCGCTCCTCCCTGTCGGCACTCGAGAACAGGATGGACTCGGTCAAGCCAGCCAGCTCCAAGATCGACAGCGCGCTGGGCACGCTGAGCACCGGGATGACCGACGCGCGCAAGCGTCACGGTGACGCCTGGGACGAGCTCGACAAGAACAAGTCGATCTCGTGGGGCGACATGTGGCCGTGGGAGCTCAAGGACTACATCGCCGGCATCCTTGAAGCCGTGGTCCACGCTGCCGGTGAACTCCTTGGCTCCTACCAGGACGCCAACTCTGCCATCACGACGGCGGCGCGCGACATCCGCAATGCGGTGGATGAGCTCGAGCTGCCGCACGAGCTTCCCGACGGTGTGAGTCCTGTGAGCGCAGTGAATCTCTTCGTCGGTGGCGGTGACGGCAATGACTCAGGGCCGTTGCGCGGCAACGTTGTCGAGCGGGCCAACGACGCCATGGTGGGGATGACACCCGAGGAGCGGGCAGCCGCCCAGCGCCTGCTCGCCGACGCCCCGGACGACACGGCCCGAGGGTGGCTGCTCGCGGCCATCGCCGCCGGTGCGACTGGCACCACGCTGCTCAACTACTCAAGGAAGCTCGGCCAGCTGACTCCCGCCCAGCGTGAGGCCCTCGATCCGACGTCGCACCCCGGCGTGTTCACCCAGCCGGACGCCACGACCTGCGGTTCCTCGAGCCTGCTGCTGTCCAAGATGCTGAACGACCCGCTCTATGGCATGCAGATCATGACGGGATACGACCCGCGAACTGGCCAGCAGGTCGGCGATCCGGGCGCCGTCTCCGACGATCGCAACCCGCTGCCCCCAGGCGCCACTCCCGAGCAGATCGCCATGCACAACCGCTTCCAGCACGCGGCCATCGACGTGCATGAGCAGACCAATGGGTTCACCACCCACGACGGCAAGTTCAACGGTTGGTGGCCGGAGGCAGCTGGCACGAGTCCGGGTTCGGCCGCGCGTCACATGTCGGGCGATGGCGGTTCGGGGACGGGCGGCGGCTACGAGACGCGCTACGTCGACCCCGACAATCCCGGCGACGCCTACGACCGCATCGCCCGAGCCGCCGACAACGGCCAGGCCGTGCCCGTCTACACCTACGACATCCAGGGGACAGACAACGCAGGGGCTCACGTCGTCCTTGTCACCGGCACCGAGGACGGCAACCTCCGCGTCTACGACCCCGAGTCGGGCGAAACCAGGACCACGACCCGCGAGGAGTTCGACTCGCGTCAGCTCAGCGAGTCAATGGGTTGGGACAAGCCCCTCGTCGCCATCCTGCCGCCCGAATGACGACGTGGCAGGCTGACACCATGCGCGCACGCCGATGGTTGACGACGATCGCGATCGGGGGCCTTGGCGTCGGACTCCTCAGCGGCTGCACCCCCAAGGACGGCCGCACCTACCCGAACGCCTCGGACGTGACGCGAGCCCAGCAGGTGTGGGCAGATCCCTGGCTGGCGACCGCCGGGGCAACGGTGGCCGGACCGGACGGCTCAGCACCCAACGTCGAGCGCTCCATCACCGGACGCGCCTACCAAACACAGGTCCCCCCGCGCGCAGTCGCCATCACCGAAGTGCGGGCAGCCATCGCAGCTGGATGGCGGCTTCTTGGAGCCCAGTGCGGCGCGGATACACCGGGCGACCCCGGTTCGGCGAGCGCCCAGCTGGCTCGAGGCTCCCGGCTGGACGACTGGAGCCTCGCGAATGTTGCGAGCTCCAGACGAAGCGCCAACGTCGCGCCAACTCCCACGGCAGGCATCCCGGCAATCGATGACTACACGCAGGTCACGGTTGGGGCCTCGGTTCCCCATCACCTTGACACGGCATGGCCCGACCCCCCAACGATCGAACTGGAGGCAAGTTGTCTGGTTGATGGCCCGACCACGACGTCGTCGACTCCGGGCCCCTCGTCCACGCCGTTGGTCGAGCCCACCATCGGGCGCCTGGAGGGAGAGCGCGTCGACCCGCCGACCTGGTCGGACGGCGCCGAGGGTGACCTGCGAGCAGCAGTTGACACCCTCGCCGACGACTCGGGGTTGAAGTCACTCGGGCTGTCCTTGGCGATGCCGGCCGCGAGCGAGGATTCGGAAGCACGTGACGCTGCGATGGCTTCGGCGACGGACGTCGCTGCGTCCGGTGGTCTGGCGGACTCTGTCAGTTCACTGACCGCGGAGGGGTGGACCTTGACGTATGCCGGGTGCATCGGTCCCGGTGCACCGAACATCGCCGAGCTGGCCCGTCCGGCCGGCAAGCGCACCGCGGTCCTTCGCCTGTCACAGGTCGCAGCGACGACGGACGCCTCACCGGTCGAGGCAAAGGTGGTCGTGTCGACGCCGGGCTACAGCCCCAAGACGCCAGGCGCCATCACGAATCCCTGCTTCACGGATGCGACACCACCAACAGCGTTCTCCCACAGGGGAGTTCCCTCGCTTGGCCCGACGCGGATGTTCCCTCTCCAACGCTGACCCTCCCGCCGACGCAACGGACAAGGTCCCGCGCAACGCGGCATACAGCACGCGTTCTGCGGGACCTTGTCTCGTCAAAATGAGGGTGAAACGGCTTAGGCGGTGAGGGAGTCCTTGACCGCCGCGACGAGCTGGTCGATCTCGTCCTCGGTGATGACAAGGGGCGGCGCGAGACGGATCGTCATGCCATGGGTGTCCTTGGCGAGGATGCCGCGCTCCATGAGGTGCTCACACATCTCGCGTCCGGTCGGCCCACCGGGCGTGACATCGAGGCCGGCCCACAGTCCGCGCACGCGCACGGCGTCGAGCCCGTTGCCGACGAGCGGCTCGAGCCCGGCCAGCAGTCGCTCACCCAGCCGACGCGCACGCTCCTGGTACTCACCGGTGGCGAGCAGACGGCATACCTCATGTCCGATCGCGGCAGCGAGCGGGTTGCCACCGAAGGTCGAGCCGTGGGACCCGGGCGAGATGACGCCGAGGACGTCCTTGTCGGCGGCGACGGCGGAGACGGGATAGAGGCCTCCGCCGAGGGCCTTGCCCAGGATGTACATGTCGGGCACGACCTCCTCGAGGTCGCACGCGAACGTCGTGCCGGTGCGGGCCAGACCCGACTGGATCTCGTCGGCGACCATGAGGACGTTCTGCTCGGTGCACAGTGCACGCAGGTCGCGCAGGAAGCCCTCGGGCGGGACGACGACGCCACCCTCACCCTGGATCGGCTCGAAGAGCACAGCGACGGTGAAGTCGTCCATGGCGGCGCGCACCGATTCGATGTCGCCATAACGGACGGCCCGGAAGCCGGGCGTGTAGGGACCGTAGTTGTCGTGCGCGACCTTGTCGTCGGAGAAGCTGATGATCGTGGTCGTGCGGCCGTGGAAGTTGCCCTCCATGACGATGATGTTGGCCTGGTCCTCGGGGACGTTCTTGACCTCGTAGCCCCACTTGCGGCTGACCTTGAGCGCAGTCTCGACGGCCTCGGCACCGGAGTTCATCGGCAGCACCATGTCCTTGCCGGTGAGCTCGGCGAGGGCCTGCGAAAACGGTCCGAGCTGGTCGTTGAAGAAGGCGCGGCTCGTGAGCGTCAGGGTGCCCAGCTGTTGGCGGGCACGCTCGACGAGGACGGGGTGGGAGTGGCCGAAGTTCAGGGCGGAGTAGCCAGCGAGGCAGTCGAGGTAGCGCTTGCCGTCGACGTCCGTCACCCACGCGCCCTCACCACTTGCGATGACCACCGGGAGGGGGTGATAGTTGTGCGCCGCATAGCGCTCGGTCGTCTCGATGTGCTGCTCGGTGCTCACTGCCGGGCTGGTGCCGGTCTGCTCGAACGTCATGGCGGGCTCACTCCTTCGTCGTGTGGTCGCGATCAGCGTAACTGCGCCCAGTCAGGGCTGACGACGGCCCAGCGTCCACGCCGTGGCCTCGTCGAGAGAGCCGTCTGCGACACGGGTGAAGACGAGGCGATCGTGCAGCCGGTTGGACCGCCCGCCCCAAAACTCGACCTCGTCGCAATTGATCCGATAGCCGCCCCAGAAGTCTGGGACGGGGACGTCGTCCGGGCGACCCTTGTCGGGCCACTGCGCCGCACACCTTGCGTATGCCGTCTCGAGCTCGGCTCTCGATGTGGCTGGCTCCGACTGCCTCGATGCCCACGCCGAGATGCGTGATCCCCACGGCCGTGAGCCGAAGTACTCGGTGACCTCATCGCGGTGGAGCATCACGGCCCGGCCGCGGAACCGGATGGCGCGATACATCGACGGCCAGGTGAGGGAGGCCGCGATCGACGGGTTGCCAGCGAGCTCAATTCCCTTGGCGGACAACGTGTTCGTGAGGAAGCCCGGGCCGCGATCGTCGAAGAACCGCATCAGGACGGTGCGCACGTTGGGGACACCGTCAGCGTCCACGGTGGCAACCGACAGCGCGTGTGGCTCGGGGACATCGACCTGAGCGGTGGAGCGCTCGACCGCCTCATTGACCCAGCGCTGCGCCTGGAGCCACGGCGTCGCGGCGACCTCGTCCTCGGACAGTCCAGTGCCGGTGTAGTCGATGCGCGTCACGTCGTTCATGTCATCGACCTTAGAGGCGCGTCAGTTGCGGCCTGCACCACCCTTCAGCCCCTGGATCCGAGGTCAGGTGTCGGCGGGTTCGGCGGGTTCGGCGGGTTCGGCGAGTTCGGTGTGGATGGTGTCGCGGGTGACCGGCTGGCCACAGTGGTGGCAGAGCAGATCGACCTGGACCGGCTGGCCGCAGGAGTGCCGGCGGGTGATGGCCGGTCTGTCCACTGCCCACCTCTCGCCCCACTGGGAGAGAGCGAGCATGACCGGGAACAGTTCCTGGCCGGCCTCGGTGAAGTGGTATTCGTGGCGGGGCGGGTGTTCGCTGTACGGCCGGCGTTCGATGACGCCGGCAGCCTCAAGCTTGCGGAGTCGGTCGGCGAGGATGTCGCGGGAAACGCCGGTGTAGCCCGCGATACGGGCAAAGCGGTGCACGCCGTAGCCGATCTCGCGCAGCGCCAGGAGCGACCACCGCTCGCCAAGAATGTCCAGAGCGCCCGCGAGTGAGCACGGTCGGACTGCCAGGGGCTGCTCGTCCATGCGGATGCCGGGGCGCGCGTCGGGATCTGTCATCACCTCACCCTAGCCACGTGTGTTGTCATTTCCAACTCACTCGACTACGGTTGGCGACTCAGTAGGAGATCACAACACACTGCGTCCAGGAGCTCATGATGAAGACAACTCGCCCGGTAGCACTCGTCACAGGTGCATCCTCCGGCATCGGGAAGGAAGCCGCGCTCGCGCTGGTCACAGCGGGTTTCGACGTGATCGGAACGAGCCGCGACACCTCGCGGGCCACCCCGCTGGAAGGCGTGGCGTTCATCGACCTCGACGTGGCCAGTGACACCTCGGCCACCGCTGCGGTCCAGCAGGTGATCGAGCGGTTCGGACGGATCGACGTCCTGGTGAACAACGCCGGCGTCGGCGCGATCGGCGCAGCGGAGGAAACCACCATGGCGCAATCCCAGGCAGTCTTCGACATCAACGTTTTCGGAGTCATGCGCATGGTCAACCAGGTGCTTCCACACATGCGAGCGCAAGGAAGCGGTCGCATCATCAACCTCTCGTCCGTGCAGGGATTCCTCCCCGCTCCGTACATGGCCGTCTATGGCGCCTCCAAGCACGCGATCGAGGGCTACTCCCAGTCCCTGGACCACGAGGTCCGGGAGTACGGCATCCGGTCACTTCTCGTCGAGCCGGCCTACACCAGGACCGGATTCGAGGCCAACAGCACGCAACCCGACGCGCCCCTGCAGGTGTACGCACAGCAGCGGCAAACCTTCGGCCGCGTCATGACGGCGGCGATCAAGGACGGCGACGATCCCGCCGTGGTCGCCAAGGTCATCGTCAGCGCGGCGACAGACCCCAATCCGAAGCTGCACTACACCGCCGGACCTTTGGCCGGACGCGCCAGCATGCTGCGCCGCTTCGCCCCTGCCCGAATCTTCGACCGTCAGATCCGCAAGCTCAACCAGCTGACCGACTGACGCACTCCTACCGAGAACCCATCGCTCCCCTCAGACCGGGAGTGAGCCCATGCCACCAGCCACACAGTCCACTGCCGCCACCGTCGCGCGCTGGCGCGCCGCCGCGGAAGGCGCTGACGCCCAAGCCGCCGTTGCCTGCCTGAGCCCGGACATCGTCCTCAGCTCGCCGCTCACCGAGCAGTTCCGCCTCGAAGGACCCGAGGAGGTGGGCGACTTCCTCGCCTCGGCGTTCACCGCGATCGAGGACATCCGCTTCCACACCGAGATCGGCCAGGTCGACGCATACGCGCTGGCCTACCGGGCGCGGATAGGCACCCAGCCGTTCGAGGAAGTTCAAATGTTGCGGTTCGACGACGACGCACAGATATCGGAGATCTCCCTCTACGGACGTCCGATGCCGGCCCTGACCGCGCTGATGATCACGCTGGGCCCAAAACTCGCTCGCCAACAGGGCCGCCGTGGCCTCGCCGCGCTGCTGCGCGCCACCAGCACACCTGTGCACTCGATGGTCACCTTCGGGGACCGCCGCGTGGTCCCCCTGACCCGGCCCCGAAGCCCCGAGCTGCACAGGGGTCGCTGAGGAAGGACGACCCGAGGCTGGCCCCGCGCTCGGGCGATGGGCGACTTCGGGGGAAGCGGTCAGCCTCCTGTGCTGGGACTCCGTCCGGCGAAGGCTGCGAGGCGGTCGTGGACCGACGCATCGGCCGCCGCGTCCACCTCGGGCTCGAAGGCACCCTTCCGGTTCTCGGGCGTGAGGTTTGCACTCATGAACGCGTAGGCGTGCTCGGCCACCTCATCGTCGAGCGAGGTCTGACTGCCCGTCGACCGCGCGAGATCCCAGCTGTGCACGGCGAACTCCGGGATCGCCGCGTTCGACGAACCACCGGACTCATCCGCCTTCACCTGCTCGAGCAAAGCCGCCGCACCGGAGCGAAAGTCCGCGGCGGGGTCCTCACCGAGCTCGGGCGGGTTGGCCCAGTCGACGTCTTTGCCGGCAAACATCGAGATGAAGTTCTGCGGTGATGCGACGACGTGGCGCACGAGGTGCCCGACCTTCCAGTCCTCGCACGTGGAAGGCGAGTCGTATTGCTCTGGCGTGACCTCGTCGAGCAGGCCGGCCGTCTGGTCGAGTGCGCGCGTGAGCAGGTTGGCGTCGGGCTGGGAGTTCATGGCGAACCTTCCGTGGACGATTGGCTGGCCGTTCCGACGCTACAGATCGTCACCGACAGCGTCGTCGCGTCGGCAACGCCGATCCCCGCGCCGTCCAGTCGCCCCCGATCGGGCGGTAGCGTCGCCGACACCATGCCGATCCACAGCTTCCACCTCGCGACCGTGCCGCCGACCACAGCCGCCCGCGCTCTCTTCAGGTCGCCGAAGGCCCAGGTTGACCACGGCGTCGCGGGGCTCAGCCACATCGAGCACCTCTCGCTCATGACGCTCGGCGCGCCAGCGCTCTCTCTCGAGCGCCTCCAGTTGCGGCGCCTCGCGGTCTTCGCCCAGTGGGACTCCGAGCAGGCTCTGGACGACTACCTCGGCGCCCACCCGCTCGGTCAGCACCTCGCCACCGGCTGGCACGTGCGGCTCGAGTTCGTGCGTCGCTGGGGCGCCGTCACCGGCCTCCACCGGCTGCCGCTCAACGCGAGCACCATGGATCCCGAGGAGCCGGTCGTCGCCGTGACCCTGGCGCACCTCAAGCTCCTCCACGTCCGCCGCTTCTTTCAGTGGGGTCGGCCGGTCGAGCGACTAGTGCGCGACTCCCCCGGCACCACCCTGGCCCTGGCCGCCATCCGACCACCACGGACGTTCTCCACGTTCTCGGTGTGGAATTCGATGCGCGAGATGCGCGCCATGGTCGAGGGCCACAACACCAGCCCAGCGCCGGAGCGTCACGCCACAGCGATGGCCGAACGCGAGCGTGAGGACTTCCACTACGAGTTCACGACGCTGCGCTTCCGGCCGCTGTCGGAACACGGTGAGTGGGAGGGTCGTCGCGGCATCGTCCCGACGCCCTGAGCAAGCAGTCCCGACACACGACCAACGACGGCGTATGCCGTCCCGCCCAGTGTGCCAGTCAGCTCGCCACGAGCTCGGCGCTGGCGAGCGCCTCGTTGGGCACGGCATAGAGCTCGTCGCCGACCCTGACCTGGCTGCGCGTGGCGAAGGCGGCCTCGACCTCGCCGACGGCACCGTGCAAGGCCCCGTCCACGACGATGCGCACCATGGCTCCGACCACAAAGGGCGAATGGCCCACTGTGACAGCGGAACTCACACGCTCCCCGCGACCGAGCGTCAGTGACTCGAGCTCCGCGCGATAGGCCTGACCCATCTCCACGCGTCGCCCGTGGAAGGTCCAGGCGATGACGAACTCGGAGTCGAACCCGTGACGGCAGCGCACGCAGCTCTGGACCCGCGTGGGTCGACGGTGACGCGTCGAGACGTGACCGTTGGGGCACTCACCACGCCACGGACCGTCGACGGTCGGCGCGTTCGTGGGCACCGTGCGCTCACCGGAGCAGCCGATGGCCATGGCCTTGGCCCGCCACACGCCGTCGTGACCGTGACCGGGCCCGACGAGGGCGTGGGCGATCTCGTGCAGGATCGTGTCGCGCACCTCGGCCTCGTCGTGAAGGCGAGTCAAGGGAGCGCTGAGAGAGATCGTGCGGCCAGCAAAGCGGCATACGCCTGCTCTGGTCTTGGCCCGATCGGTCGTGATCGTCCAGTGCTCCAGCCCGTGCTCACGCAACAGGCGGCGCCCGAGTGCGAGTGCCGGTGAGATCTCCATGACCACGATGCTGTCAGGAGCCACTGACACTGCCCGCCCGCGCTGGACCAAGTCACTCACAGGTGGGCCGTATAGGGTTTGTCCAACCTCGCCAACCAGGAGTCCGTCATGGCAAGACCCGACGACATCAGCACCAACTCCACCCGCTGGGATGCCCGCGCCCGGACTCAACTCGCTCACGCCCTGCGGTCACGCGTGGCGGGTGACGACGCCGCTGCCAAGGCGGCCGTCATCTGGGGCGCCGAGGGTGAGCGCTGGTTTACGCCCGAGGACCCGATCTGGCGAGTGCACGCGGACGCGGCGATGTTCCCCGGGGGCATCCGGGCGTTGCTCCTCCAGTCGTTGCATCCCCTCGCCATGGCTGGTGTTGCGGGGCACTCGGGCTTCAAGGGTGACCCGTGGGGGCGGCTCCAGCGCACCAGCGAGTTCCTCGCGACCACGACCTTCGGCACGATCGAGCACGCTGAGAAGATCATCGAGCGCGTGCGCTCGATCCATGAGCGGGTGCGCGGCAAGGCAGCCGACGGACGTCCCTACGCGGCGAGCGACCCCCACCTGCTCCGGTGGGTCCACGTCACCGAGGTGGACAGCTTCCTCGTCGCCTTCCAGCGGTATGCCGCGAAGCCGCTGACCGACGCGGAGGCCGACCGCTATGTCGAGCAGACCGCAGTCGTGGCGCAACGCCTCGGAGTCGTGGACCCACCGCTGACAACGGCCGCCCTGGCCACGGCGATTGAGGCGTATCGGCCGGAGCTGCAGTCCACGCCCGCCGCACGCGAAGCCGCCCGATTCCTGCTCGTGCACCCGCCGCTCCCCCTCGCCGCGAAGCCCGGGTATGCCGCACTCGCCGCTGGTGCCGTGGCGCTTCTCCCCCGCTGGGCACGCCGCCCGCTGCGGTTGCCGTGGTTGCCGTTCACCGAGAGGGTGCTGGCTCGTCCCCTGGGTGATGCGGCCACAGCCACAGTTCGATGGGCGATGACGGATCCGCAGGACGTGCGGATCGTCGCGTCGGAGTCTCGGACGGCCTGAACCGACGCAACGCAACCCGCTGGGACCCACGCTGAAACCTCCGCCAAGACCTCAGCGGGGCTCGACCTGCGTGCCGCCCCGGGTTGCGTAGACCTGGCTCGGCTCACATCCAGCCAAGGTCGGGTCGAGGTCCGATCAGCAACGGGTCGCGCCGGCAGGACTCACGCCACATCCCGCCAACGGTCGTCCTCTTCTTCCCACAGAGCCAGGTGCTCAGTTTCCAGTTCGTCAGCGATCTCCAGCACCAACCACTCGGGCATCGCGGACTCCCATCCTTCCGGCGGACCAGTGTCGAGTTGCCGTCGACGACGGCCCACGGCAGATCGCCTTCGATCGCGTGCGAACTCGGCCAGCCGTTCGGGCAGATGTCGGTCATAGCTCCCCGGGCTCAGGTCCCACGTGACGGATCGTCCGTGACCGTCGGGCAGATGGACAGTCGCGATGAGGCGCTGGTCGTGGACCTGCGTGTGGTGGCGCTGGCAGAGCAGCGCCGCGTTCTCAAGGTCTGACGGGCCGCCGTCAACCCAGTGGACGACATGGTGGGCTTGGGTCCACGCTGCGGGGGCGGTGCACCCCGGGAAGGTGCACTGACCATCGCGGTGCCAGAGGAACCTACGTTGACCCAAGGTGAAGAGTCGAGTGACCCGTCCGAGGTCGGCGATCTCGCCATCGGCTCCGAGGACAACGGGGATCACGTCGGCGTCGCAGGCCAGCTGACGCACGACTGACGGGGCGAGCATGGTCTGCCGCGCCCGCGATCCCAGCACAGCGCCACTCCCCTGTCCTCCGTCAACGCCTGCGAGTCCCGCCAACAGATCGGCCAACGTCACACTCACGTGCACGACAGTGGCAGCCCCACCGGGGTCCCTGTGTGCGGCCTCGGCTGAGGCTGCGCCCGTCAACACAGCGTCAAGGGCCTCCACCCGCCGCTGGCCCGAACAGCGCAGGTCGGCCTCGCCCGTGTCGGGGTTCGGCGCAGGCTTCGACAGTGGCCCGATCGCGGCTTCGAGCCTCGAGGCCTGCGCGGGAGTCATCGCCATCCGGTATTCCGTCAGGTCGCCGTCCGCCACGACAGGGCTGGACAAGAAGGCTCCGGCACGCAGCCGCTTCTGCTTGTCGTCGAACTCTCCCTCGATGCCGTACTTCGCCAGCAGTCGCGGCCGGATCTTGCGAGCCTCGGCCTGGCCCCACTCGACACCGTGGTCGAGGATGGCTCCCGCCACCGTTGGCACGGCATCCTCGACCAGCAGGTCCTTCATCCGAGCGACTTCACGCAGCGCGGTCAGAGCCAACCCTGCCCCCACTTCACCGGTGATCACGCGCCCCCACACGATCCCCTCGGGTCGACTCGCGTCACCGAAAGCACCCGCTTCGGGACCACCCCGCGACCACATGCCACCCGGTGTCGACGCTGCCGCTTCCTGCGCGAGCTGAGCCACCTGCCCAGCGCCACCCTGTCGCAGCGACGGCGCGTGCTCGCGCACCCAGGAGTGCACGGATCCGACACCTCGACGTGCGGACGCGAACTCGCCACGGTGGGCGGCCTCCGCGGTGACGCGCACCTGCGCGGCCGCCGCCTGCGACTTCACCTCATCGGCGAGCGTCATGACCTCGGCGAGGTCGGTGGCGCTGAGGGAGGACATCACGTCGCCGATGCCTGCCAGCCCGTCGCGAGCAGCGTTGAGCACCCCACGCAATGACGTGGCGGTAGCCGGCTGCTGCTCGTCCATCGATCCCTCCTCCAACGACTGATCCCAACCTATCGGCAGCCACTGACAGCGCCGACCACAGAGCGAATCCCGCAGTCCCCCAGCGGAACTGACGACCAACAACATCCGGCCAGAGCCACTGAAGAACGCTCACCAACCAACCTAGACGCGGCCACTGACAGCCAACTCACGACGCGATCGATCGACCTGTGCCACGTTGGTACGCATGCCAGACGCTGACTCACCCGGGACCGCACGGTCCCGCAACCGACCGCTGATCGTCACAGCGTTGACCGCTGTTGGGTCCGTCAGCCTGCTCGGTGCGGCCCTCGTCTTCGGCTGGCTGGGTCCCGACGTCGGCCGCGGCGGGAGCTTCTGCGAGGCCGCCCGCGACGCGTTCATCAAGCAACCCGCGAACACCTTGAGCAACCTGGGCTTCGTCGTCGCCGGGCTCGCCATCGCCTGGCACGTCTCCCGCCGCGGAACCGGCGCGTTGAGCGCGAGTCTTGGGACGGCATACGCCGTCTTGGTCGTGCTGCTCGGACCGGGAAGCGCGGCGATGCACGCGTCGCAGAGTGCGCTGGGCGGGCGCCTCGACGTCTACAGCATGTATCTGCTCGCGAGCTTTGTGTTCTCGTATGCCGCCGCTCGGCTCCTTGCGCTCCTGTTCGCCGGTTTCGCCGGGCTCTTCGTGGTGGTGCTCGGGGTGTGCACCATCGCCGAGTTCACGTCAGCGGATGTGCCGGTGGTCATGACGACGGGGAACGCGGTGTTTGCGGTCCTGCTGCTCGCTGGGCTCGTCATGGAGGTGGTCGTGCGATCGCGTGGCGCGAGTCGTCTCGACCTGCGTTGGGGACTGGCGTCGGCCGCTGTCCTCGTTGCGGCGTTCGTCATCTGGAACACCGGCAAGGACGGCGGCCCGCTCTGCGAACCGTATTCGCTGCTGCAGCCGCACGCCGTGTGGCACGTGCTCGATGCGGTGGCCGCGTGGCTGCTCTTCCGCTTCTATGCGAGCAGTCGGCCGGGCTGGGGATAACTCTGCGGCGGGTTTTGCGATTTTCGTGAGACTCCGTGCATGACCTCGAAGCATCTGTATGCCGTTGCCGCACTTGCCCTTTCCGTTTCCCTTCCGCTGGGCGCCTGCTCGCAAGCCGACTCCACCGAAGGTGAGGCGAAGCCGAAGGCCAGCAGAACGGCATACCCGCAGCCTGCCTACAAGGTGAACCACGAGCAGGCCAAAGCCATCGCCGCCGTGGGTCAGCGGCTCGCGGACGGGAGGACGTCGGAGCCGATCACGGACGAGTTCTACGCGATCGACTTCTGTCATGGGGCCGGTGAAATGACGATGGCTGAAATTGAACCGTGGTCCACCGGGAGCAGGCTCCCATCACCAAGCGCGAATGACCCGAGTGGTCCGACTGAGAGCGACTCGGCGCAGCTCGGCTTCACCATCGCCCAAGTCGTTGTGCTCGGCTCCTCCCCGGAAACCATGAAGTGGGCCGAGCAGAAGTTTGAGAAGGGTTCTGCGTGCCCGGACTACGACGGCACCCCCCTCACCACGCAAAAAGTCACAGTCCCGGGAGCATCAACCTCATTGGTGCGTACGAGATCAAACCCGCATGCCGTGGGATGGGAGGCGCACTCGGCGATGGGTGCGGCGCGAGTCGAGAATGCCCTCTTGTTCTGCTTTGCTGACGCACGAACGCGCCCGATGGCTTTGAGCAGCGTCACGTCATGCCTGACGGAGATGGCTTACGCCGTACCCCTGGCGGCCGAGCAGCCAGTTGCGATCACGGACGCCAACAGGGACGTGGCTACGAAGATGTTGCTCGCGCAGGTGGCCGGCAAAGACCTGCGAGCCACCGTCAGCCGACGCAGCGCAACGCTGCCCTGTGAGACCTCGCGGGCAAAATTTCTCCCTGACGGAACGATCGGGGCGTTGATCCAGACCGATGAACCAGCCACCGACGAGGATCCTGAGGCGTTGGAAACGGGCGAGCTCATGGCCCTGCTTGCCGCAGAACGACAGACCGACCCCGCTGCCGCGCGCGCGAAGGTGGCACAGGCCCGCGCCAAGTACTCGACGTGCTCCGGGAGGTATTCGCGAGGGGCTGGAGATGCTCAGCAGCATGGCGCGGTCACGGGGGTGTCCGATGCATCATTCGGCGATGGTGGCTTCACCATCACACGCACGTTGGAATTCGCGGGGAGAACTGCTCCTGGGATCGGTCAGGAGTCGATCTTCAGCGTCGGGCCCTACGTGATCCAGCTCAGCTCGACGGCCCCCGAGAGGGCTGAGGCCATAGCCACGCGACTCAAGGTGGTGACGGGTTCGTGAGCACGCTCACGGGGGCGCTCAAGTGGCGAAATTCGCCGATTTCTCTACTCTGGATGACAAGACACGATGCTTCGCGCGCCTCTGAACGGCTGCCTGGCACCGCACGACGGAGGGGTTCCGCACGATGAACAAGCGCAGGACGATGACGTATGCCGTTGCCGCAGCGACCGCTGCCACGCTCGCCTTAGCGGGCTGCAACGGCGGCGACAAAGACCCAACGCCCACCCCGACGGCGTCGAGTTCGTCGACGAGTACGGCCAGCCCGAGCGGTAGCAAGTCACCATCGCCAACTGCTTCTGCGAGCCCGAGCAAATCGACAGCAGGAGACACCCCTCCCGCAGCGCGCGCCAAAACGAACGACGGCGCTCTGGCTTTCGTACGCTTCTACTTCGATCAGGTGAATCTGGCCTACACCAAGCCGGATGTGAATTTGCTCCCACCGCTGGTTACTAACGCTTGCCAAAGTTGCTCTGGGCTCCAGAAGGGCGTCGTGGATATCGCGGCCGCGGGCCAGCGAATGAAGTCCAATCTCGTAGCTCCAATCCCATCGGCGACGATCGCTACCGAGGCGCCAGCTGGCGAGACATGGGTCAGGTTCACACTGTCGCAAATGACCGTGCCGGTCATTGACAAGTCCGGCAAGGAGCTTGAAGGCCAGAAAGCCAGCTCAGTTGCCAAGATCGTGGCGGTGGTTTGGGAGGGGGATCAATGGAAAATACACGGCATCGCAAATCAGTCCTAGGCGCTTCTATTGCTTTCTTCCTGTTTTCCGCCACTCCCGCATGGGCATTACCGCCCGATGTGAACGGCACGACTGGCTCAGATTCGCTGCATTTTAAGGGCCTCGGAAGGGCAGAACTCGCCGCTTTCGGAAAGCACCTACCAGGCTCTGTCGATTCGCCACCAAAACCGCCTTGGTACAAGTACGAATCGACCTCGTTTTGCAGTACTCGCCCACCTGGCGCGGCTGATGGGTTCGACCCAAGTTGCACTGCTGAGTACGCGGTGTGCAACCCAACGGGAGCCAACGGACCTACAGACGGCCCAGCAGTCCGTGTGTGGCGAATGGAGGTCGACCGTACGGGTCAGCCCGTGACTGCCGCCACTTGGGAGTCCTTGGGATTCACCTGCCTCGGAGGCTTGGTTCCGGGCGCCAACAACACATTGACGATGCAGATGATCCTTGATGAGTTCCACAAAACGACCTTCGCAAGGCCGTCTCCGACGATTCAGCCAGTCGGGCTTAAAACTTTGGTGAACCTGCCGACCTTCTACGAGTTGACGTGGCCAACGCAGGGCTTCGAGCCCGGCGAGGCGGACACGACGACCCTTGTCGGTCGACGGGTCGAGATCGAGCCGGTCTTCATGAGCGCGACCTACATCTACGGCGATGGTGGTGCCAGTGGGCCAGTCAAAACCTTCGGTGGGCCGTACCCCGATGGCGACGTGATACACACCTACCGCAAAAAGATGGTGGCGCCAGTCCAAATCAACGCCAACTACTCAGGCCGGTTCCGCGTCGACGGCGGTGCATGGATCACGATCCCCTCCACTGTGACGATCGAGGGCACTCCTGTGAACCTCACCGTGGCTGAGGCCAAGGCGCGGCTCTACAACGAGGGCGGCTGAGAACTCACACATGTTCTCCTCGTTGCCTTTTCGAGTCTCGACATTGGCTATCACCAGCTCGATCACGTATTCCGCAACCGCTGCTACGCTCGCTCTGGCGGGCTGCGGCGGCGCCACGACCACGCCGACCGCGTCACCGGGTTCGGCGAGTTCAAGTGGGTCCACCAGTCCGACCGGATCGTCCAGTCCGACGACAAGCGCTTCAGCCTTGATCGACATCCCGGCAGCCGCGAAGGTGAACACGGAGGACGGTGCCGTTGCGTTTGTGAGGTTCTGGTTCGAGCAAGTCAACGTGGCCTTCACCAGACCTAACCCCGACCTTATTCCGACGCTTTCCGCATCGAGTTGCAAGAGTTGTGCCAGCTTGGCCGAACACCCGGTGGGTTTCGCCGCCAAAGGATACCGAGTCCAGCCAGCCCCATTTCGCCCGCTGACGAACGTGAAGTCGTTGGGCCTTTCAACCGATGGCACCCGTATCGCCTTCACTCTCAGCCAAGGCGACGCCGACGTGGTCGATCGTTCCGGCAAGGTCGTCGATACCCAAAAAGCTGACAGCGTTGAGCGAGTCGCGCTTGTGGCCAGGAAGGGGAACCAATGGCTCATGGCTGGGTTGGCATCGCCTACGTCCTGACAATCGCTACTGCTTCGCTGGTCGGAGACTGCGTTGAACCTCCCCGTTACCGAGGCGAAGGCCTGGCTCTATAACAACTGTGGGCATCGGGTGGCACGTGCTCGGTCAGGTCCACGGCGGGCAGGACCGCGGCCACCCGTGACACGAGCCCTGCACCCTCGTCGGCGGATACCCCGACCCCGATGTTTCCCCAACCCCACGCCGAGCGCGTCGATGCGGTTGTGGCGCGGTCGTCGTCCATGTCGAGAACCTTGAAACCACAAACCTCCGACCTGTGGAGAACTCCGCGGCCGATCTCGCCAAACCCGCAAGGATCGTTGGTGTGAGTCCTTCCTCGACCGACGTTGGTAGACGGTTGGCTGTGGCGGGCCGGTGGCTGCGCAACGCCTACTTCCCCGACCGCCCGGAGAATCCCGACGAGGCACAGCCCGCGAGCACGTCCCGACGAATCCTGTCGTCGCTGAACGGGCTCCTCGTCCTGTCCCTGGCCACGTTCTGTGTGTCGGCTGCCGGGTGGGTCCTCGTTTCGGGAACAACCTGCAGCCACTCCTGTGACTCGTCCCGCATCGAATTGGGGGGCATCATCATGGTCTTCCTGCCCCTCATCACGGCAGCGATCATCGCGGTGCTGGTGGTTCTCCACGTGGCGGGTGGCGGGAGACCGGGTCGGTGGTGGATCCTCGGGTGCGTCGTCGTCGTGGCATCGTTCTTCCTCGGCGCGTCGGTCTTCGACAGCGCCTCCCGAGATCCTGATCGGACCTCGGTCGTGACCCAGCAGGCGATCCCTGCCAGTTGCAACAAGCCCACCCGGGCAGCGTCGACGCCTTCGAAGCCCGCACCCGAGAGATCTCGACCCGAGCCTGCGGCAGGATGCTGCGCGTGGACACGCTTAGATCAATCGCCCTGTTCGTCGCGGCAGCCATCGCCGAGATCGGCGGGGCTTGGTTGATCTGGCAGGGCGTCCGAGAGCATCGCGGCTGGGCGTGGATCGGCGCCGGTGGCGTCGCCTTGGGCATCTACGGGTTCGTCGCAACCCTCCAGCCGGACGCCAACTTCGGGCGAATCCTGGCTGCCTACGGTGGGGTGTTCGTCGCCGGATCACTTCTGTGGGGCATGGCCCTGGATGGGTTCCGACCCGACCGCTATGACGTCATGGGCGCGCTGCTGTGCCTCGTGGGCGTGGCCGTGATCATGTACTCCCCACGCTCTTCCTGACCACGATCCGGCGTTCCTGACAATTGCACTCACCGCAGGCGACGGGCACCGCGCCAGTTTCAGAGCAGGCCCGCACGGTCGGCGATGATGCCGACCTCGACCCGGCTAGCGACACCGAGTTTGTCCTGTGACCGCGCAAGGTGAGACTTCACCGTCGCCTCCCCAAGGAACAGTTCCGCCGCGATCTGCGCCGTCGTCATCCCCCGCCCCACACACCGCACGACGTCGAGTTCGCGTGGTGTGAGCGTCGCGACCAACCCGGCCGCTGTCCGTCGCAGCTCACCCGCCGGGTCGGACTGGAGGTGCTCGACGACCTGCCGAGCACTGCGCGCCGAGAGTGCACCCTCCCCCGCCGCCACCGAGCGCACGGCGGCGATGATGTCGAGCGGGCTCGCGGTCTTGAGCAGGAACCCTGCCGCGCCTGCGTGCACCGCCCGCAACATCACGTCGTCGTGGTCGAACGTCGTCAACATGATGACCTTCGGCGGGGAAGCCAGCGCAGACAACGCAGCCGTCGTCGTGATGCCGTCCTGCCGCGCCATCCGCACATCCATCAGGACGAGGTCGGGACGGTGACGGTGGATCGCCTCGATCACCTGGTCGCCGTCATTGACGCTGCCGACGACATCGAGGTCCTCGGTCGCGCCGAGCATCGTCTGCAGGGCACCGCACACCAGCGGGTCGTCGTCCACGAGCAGAACTCGTGTCATCGTGTCTCTCCTTCGCTGGGTGTCCAAGTCGAGCCGATGTCGGCCGCCCACACCCACGGGAGTCGAGCAGCGACTCGGAAAACCCGTCGGTCATCGACGAAGCACCGGAAGTCGCCGCCGAGGGTCAGAACACGATGGCGTATGCCGTCCAGCCCGCTTCCCGGGCGGAACTCCACGGCCGTCTCGGCCGGTAGATGGTTGGCCACCTCGATCTCGACGCCCGACTCCGGCGTGGCGCGAACCAACACTCGCACCCCGATGCCGGGTGCGTGACGGCGCGCGTTCGTGAGCAGCTCCTGAGTGATGCGGAACGCGCTGCGACTCGTCGTCCCGTCGAGGCGGCCGATCCCTTCGAGCTGCGAGGTGGACACGAGATTCACTCCTGTTGCGACGGTCTCGTCAATCAGGGCCGGCACGTCTCTCAGCGTCGGCACCGCGGCTGCGACGTCCGGCGAGTCGGGCTGGCGCAGCATCGCGAGCAACGAACGTAGATCCGCCATCGACTGCTGAGCATTCGCTCGCACTAACGCCGCAGACTCCGCGACCTTCGGGTTGTCTCCTGACGTGACCTCGAGTGCGCCGGCGTGCAGGGACAGCAGCGAAAGCCGGTGTCCCAGAGCGTCATGCACCTCCTGGGCAATCCGCTCGCGGTCCGACTGCCGCGCCACCTCGTCACTCAGCGAGTCCACGACAACGCGCTGTTCCTCGACGACGAGCTCAGCCCGAGAGAGCGAGGTGCGTGCGCGGATGAACAGGCCCAGCCCGACGGTGGCGCCCACAAGCCCTACCGTGATGAGAAGCACGACCCACCAGGGCATCGGGGACAACTGCTCAGCCTGGTTGTTGGTCCGGAAGGACTGCCAGAACGATGCGGGTGACGACGTCCCGCGAGAGTCCCGCCACGTCGTCACGAACGTTGCCACCGTGAGCAGCCCACCCAGCGCCACGGTCGTCCGGTCGAGACGTCGGACCATGAGCGAACCAAAAGCAATGAGGGCGGACACCGGGTCGATGGGCAGGACCAGAGTCAGCACACCTGTGGCAAACGCGACCAGTTCGGGGAAGTGTCGGCGACAGGCAAGGCCCACGGCTGCGGTCATCGCGATGAGGAACAAGAGCACCGCGGCGCCGGACATGGCGCCGGTGGCGTCATACCCGCCGCGCTGGGTCTCCCAAGCCCCCACCGCAAGTGAACTGCTCATGGTGCACAACGGGAGATAGACGACCCACGTTCGCACTTGCGGCCGCCTCAGGATCCCAAGCAGCCGCTCGACCCCGGCGGGGCGCGAGGGTGCTGGTGCTGGGATCGCGGTCATGTCGTCAAAGTAAAGCCTCACACCGACAGGCACGTCCCCCGAATGGCTGGACACGGCACATCGGATCTCCCCCAAACGGCCAACGAGGGTGAGCCGCCCTGTGGCAGAACGGAACCCGGCATACGCGATGAACTCGGCTCATCACGCCAACCCGGCCGAACAGCGGCCGCCAGCCAAGGAGAACGACATGAGCGAGCACCCCAACTACGCCCCGCAGCCCGGTCAGTGGCAGCCGACCAACCCGCCCGCGCCGCCCGTCAAGCAGCAGAACTGGTTCATGCGGCACAAGATCCTCACCGGCATGCTCGCCCTCGTCGTCATCGGGGGCCTGGCGGGCGCACTCGGCGGTGGAGGGGACACGCCGAGCGAAGCCACGGCCGGGCCGACGACAGCCTCCTCCCCCGCTGCCAAAGCGGCCGCACCCGAGGAGCCCAAGGTCGACGCGGACGATCTCGGCAACGAGGCCAACCCGGTGACGATCGTCGAGGGCAAGGCGTTCGACGTGCGCAAGTTCTCGTACGCCGCTGGCTGGAAGATCACCTCGAGCGACTTCGGCATGGAACTCAAGAACCTCAAGCTGACGAACAACCGAGGTGAGCGCGACGGGGCCTTCGTGCAGATCAAGTTCATGAAGGCGACCGAGGTCCTGGCCACCGTCGACTGCAACTCGGACCAGATCCTGCCCGGCCAGACCGTCACGCTGAGCTGCTTCGGGACTGAGCCGAAGCCGACGGGCCACGACCGGATCACGATCAACGACACCTTCTGAGACGGGCTTCGCCCGATCAATCTCTGGGTATGCCGTGTGGCTGGCTTGGGTGGCTGCGTGCAGGGGCGCAGCCACCCAAGGTCCTCTCCCGGATCAAGTTGCCCGTGATCGCGGGTCGGAGAGGTGCGGTCGAACGGCCAGGTCTCGGCGCGGAACCGGCGGGCGGATCTTCGTGCCCAGCACCGCCACTCATCGAGCATGGGAGTTGCTACACCAGCGGTTCGGCCGTAGTCGTGGGCACGAGCCGCGGCTATCGTCAGGTCTGTGGAGTACGAGGAGTGGCCCGCTCCGCCCGGGCTGGAGCGGCTCGTCTCGCGGATGTGGTTCCTCGAAGTGCCACGAGTCCGCCGGTTCGAGAAGATCCTGCCCCTGCCGTTCGTCCACCTCATCATCAATCTGTCCGATCCGTATGCCGTCGTCGACCGATCGGGGACTGCGACCCAGGTCGGCGGCGCCTTCATCTCCGGTATTCAGACGGAGTACCTCGTCATCGAGCAACCGCCGCTCATCCGCCACCTCGGCGTGGAGCTCCTGCCGGCCGGGCTGGGTGCGGTCACCGACGTCGGCGGGCCGCAGATTGCCGGGCGGGTGCAGGACGCGCGGCTGCTCGTGCCCGGTCTCAGCGAGCTCATCGACGACCTCGTGGTTGGGTTCAGTGAGCTCGACAAATGCCGCACATCGGACCTGGCGCTGGACCGGATGACGACCCTCCTGCTGTCGCGGCATGCGGCGCGGTCGAGCGGATCACCCCTTCCCGACCCGCTGGTCGCTTCGGCTCTCGCGTCGCTGGAGGAGAACCCGAGTCGTCCGATCAACGCCTTGGCCGTCGGGGTGTCGCAGCGAACCCTGCTGGCTCGATTCCGCGCGGCCACCGGCATGTCACCCAAGACCTACGCGCAGGTGCTCAGGTTCCACCGGCTCGTGACAGCTCTTGCCACCTCCTCGAGTGTCGGAGGCAGGATGGGCCATGCCGCGAGCGTCCCTGGGACCGGCATGGAGTTTGGGTGGGCCGACGTGGCGACCGGGTCCGGCTACTACGACCAGCCGCACGTCATCCGCGCGTTCCGTCGGTTCTGTGGCTGGACACCGACCGAGTACATCCGTCGGGTTGATGAGTTCGGCCCTGACGCAGCGCTGTTCGTCCCACTCGACGAGGTCCCGCGCGACAGTGACGCGACGACGAAGGCGACGACCCGGGGCGTGCCCTGACCTCAGGCTCCCTCGTAGGCCCGGCGCATCCAGTCGAGCAGCTCGGCGTCCACCTCGGACTGGTCGGCGATGTCGACACGGTGGGTGCACATGCCACCGGCCGCCACGAGCCGGTCGGTGGGCTCTGCATCACGCAGGTTGAGGCCGAGTCGGACGCGCTTGGCGCTGGGCGCCTCCACGAGTGCGAACTGCTTCGAGCGCCGCAGCGACACACTTGTCTTCTTCGGTGCGATCTCGACGTCGTCGCCGAACGTCTTCGATGCCTCCACCAGCCGGTCGAGGATCGGGCGCAGGGCGCGCTTCGTGCCGGCATACTGCGCGTCGACGAGCTCATCGGACGATGGGGCACCCGCTGCCCGGTCGCGGTGCAATAACACGACGAGGTTGGCAAAGCCGTGGGAGACGCCGTGCTCGGTCTTGAGCAGGGCCATCGCCTCGCCGTGTTTCGCCAAGCCTGCGTCGTCGAGCACCGTGAACCACTGCTCGAGGGACCTGCCAGTCTTGGGAGGAAGGTTGTCGATCATCGTCTGCGTCGCAGCGTCCACGTTCATGACCGCAGGTTAGATCCGCGTCACTGCATCGCGATTGTAGAAATCGGCAGCTGCGGCGGCCTGCTGGGAGACCAACTGCGGCGATGTCGGCTGCGCGACGCGGTGGGCCGCGATGGCCCAGCCCCACATCAGCGGCAGGAGCGCGTTGCCCATCGACGTCACCGTGGTGATCGCGAAGAACAGCGGCAGGAAGGCGATGAGCAACCACGGCGTGATCCGGGGACGGAAACCGTTGCGCAACAGCAGGATTCCGAGCCAGATGCCGCCAAATCCCATGACTGGCAGGGCGACGATCCCGACGATGAAGAAGTACTCCATCCACGGGGTGTAGTAGTCGCCGGTCACCGAGATGGTGAGCAACACGTAGGCGGCGAGTTGCACCCGCCACGCCCATCGCTCGGCGCCGTGCGGTTGCCGTCGTCGATACACCAGCCAGGCGGCCGCGACGAAGGCGAGGCAGATCGGGAGCCAGATCTTGCCGTAGGTGTAGTAGACGAAGAAGGGATCGCTCCAGTCGAGCAGCGGTCGGAGCGCGTCGATGGCGTCTGGCGCCCACTTCGCGCCCAGTCCCTCCGTGAGGTCCCCGGGGTGGCTGTTGAAGCGGGCGAGGGCGTGCAACTCCCCCGCGACGGTGCCAAAGGCCGCCATGGCCCAGGCGGTGATCGTGATGCGGCGCGCCGTGGTCGGCGTGATGTCGGTGCGTGTGGTTTCCACGCCTCGAACGTAGGAATCCGGCACCACCGCGGTCGTCGGGCCGGCGGGCAGCGGGTGTGGACCTCAGGACGATCTTCGCGTCCTCCCCAAGGAGGACGTGTGCGTCGTCGGCCGGGCGTACCGTCGAATCGTGAGCCGCCGCAACTGGGCCTTCGATATCGCTGTGGCGCTGTGTGTCGGCGTCCTCGGCCAGCTCGAGGCGTGGCTGGGTTTCGGGGAGACCCACCGGCAGGGCCCGCTCTGGGCACAAGCCCTGTTGTATGCCGTGACGGCCGTTCTGCTCGTCGCCCGCCGAGTGCGTCCGCTCGCGGTTCTCGCGACGATGGCTGTGGCGTCGGTCGTTGAATTCGCCGTATTCGGCTCTCCCGAGGGGAATGCCGTGGCGTTGGCCCCGGTGATCGCGACGTACACGGCTGCTCGCTACCTCGAGCGGAAGCAGGCGCTCGTCGGGCTGGGTCTCGGCACGCTTTTGGTGGCCGGATGGACGACGTTCGACCCGATGAACCACAACTGGACCGACCGACTCTCGGCCATGGCGTGGCTCGCGCCGACGATCATCGCGTGGCTGCTTGGAACCGTCGCACGCGTCACGAGCCTCAATCGGGACCAGCGCCGGACCATGGCCAAGCAGAGGGCCTCCCGTGCCGTCGCCGAGGAACGCAACCGGATCGCGCGCGAGCTCCACGACGTCATCGGTCACAGCGTCTCGGTGATGACCGTCCAGGCCTCGGCGGTGCGTCGGCGGTTGCAGCCCGATCAGGCCGTCGAGCGACAGGCCCTCGAGACGGTCGAGGCGACGGGACGTCAAGCGCTGGCTGAGATGCGGCGGATGGTCGGGGTGCTGCGGGAGGGATCCGGCGGTTCTGATGACGCGCCGGATCTCGAGCCACCTGCCGGGCTGGCCCAGGTCGGCCGGCTCGCCGAGTCGTTCCGTTCGGCCGGGTTGCCGGTGTCTGTGACGGTGAATGGAGCGGGACGTGAGCTGGCGCCGGGTCTGGACCTCACGGCATACCGGCTCGTCCAGGAGGGACTGACGAACACGCTCCGACACGCGCGTTCACCGCAGCGGGCCGAGGTGTCCATCTCATATGGCCACAGGGTGATCGAGCTCGCCGTGCGCGACGACGGTGTGGATGCCGCGACGCCGAACGGTGTCGGCAACGGGCTCACGGGGATGCGTGAACGCGTTGCGGTGTATGGCGGTTCGCTCGTCGCGCGGCCTCGGAGTGAGGGCGGGTTCGAGCTCGTCGCGACCCTTCCCCTGGAGTCGGCATGAGTGCGGATCCGGTTGTGGGACAGCCCATCCGGGTGCTCGTCGTCGACGACCAGGCGCTGGTGCGCGCAGGCTTCCGGATGATCCTCGAGATCGAGCCCGACCTCGACGTCGTCGGCGAAGCGGCGGATGGTGAGGCTGCGGTCGCGATGGCCGCCGAGGTCTCACCGGACGTCGTGCTGATGGACGTGCGTATGCCGGGTGTCGACGGGATCGAGGCGACGCGTCGGTTGGTGGGTGGCGCTCAGGACGGTGGTCCACGCGTCGTCATGCTGACGACGTTCGACATGGACAAATACGTGTATGCCGCGCTGCAGGCGGGCGCGAGCGGGTTCCTCCTCAAGGACGTGCAGCCGGAGTTGCTCGTCGCGGGGATCCGGGCGGTGCACGCTGGCGAGTCACTGCTCGCGCCGACAGTGACGCGGCGCATGATCGAGTCGTTCATCGATCGAGGACCTAGCGTCGCGGTGGATTCGGCTGCGGCACAGCGCCTTTCGTCGCTCACCGCACGGGAGCGAGAGGTGCTAGCGCTGGTGGCGCGTGGATTGTCCAACGCTGAAATCGCTGGCGAGCTGTTCGTGTCGGAGACGACGGTGAAGACCCACGTGGGACGGGTGCTGATGAAGATCGGCGTGCGCGACCGGGTGCAGGCCGTGATTTTCGCCTACGAGTCCGGCGTCACCATCCGCGCCACCTGACCTGCCACGAAGTCCGGGCTGACGTTCTCGGCAACGAAGGCCGCGATGTCGTCGGCCGTCATCGGTGCTGCCTTCATGGCGGTCTGGGCCGCGACCATGAGTTCGTTCGACGACGTGAACTCGAGCGCGATGTTGTCGGGGTCGCGGAAGTTCAGGTGGGATCCGAACGTCTCGTCGCGAATCGGCGTGTAGGGGACGTCGTGGGCAGCGAAGTGGGCCTCCCACGCCTCCAGGTCCTCTCGTGAGGCCGCCGTCAGCCCGAGGTGGTCCGCCCCGACGTGCAGCTCGGAGAACGGCTCGTGGCGACTTCCCTCGTGCGTCAAGAGTGCGAGGACAAATCCGGTCCCGGGGTGCATGCAGATGCGTCCTGTGCCGACGTCCATGACGACCACGAAGTCCAGGACCTCGGTGTAGAAGCGTTGGCTCACATCGAGATCGGTGACGGTGAGTGCCACGTGGTCGATGCCGGCGAAGGCAGGTCGCGCAGAGGCGTTCTGCGGATCTGGCTGGACGGCCTCCCGCAGTTCGGGACTGTCGAGTGTCATCGGCGCTCCTCGGATCGCGGCGGGGTCATGGGCATGTAGGGCCAAGGGCAGATCCGGTGGAGTCCGGACGCCTGCCGCGAGCGCCCCAGCGCCTCTAGGATGCGGATCAATGACTTCATTGGAGCCTCCTTCTGCGGATCGGGTTCCTCGCCAGCGTCGCGCCGAGGGGCCTCACTTCGCGTGGGGGAAATCCCTCAACCTCGTCGGTCGCGACGACGAGATCGCCGCCATGCAGGAAGCACTGGATGGTGCTCTCGCTGGAATGACGCGGTCGCTCGTGATCACGGGCGATCCGGGCCAAGGGAAGACGGCTCTCCTGGACGAGGCCGAACGCAGGGCCACGGGATTCCGGATCGTCAGGGTGCGCGGCAGCGAATCCGACAGGGCCTTTTCGTATGCCGGACTCCTCCAGGCACTCGGTCCCCTCCAGGGTCGCTTGGCCCAAGTGCCAAAGCGCCAGGCCGACGCGCTTGCCTTCGCCCTCGGGTGGAGCCCTCAGGTTGTCGACTCCGAACCGTTCCTGATCGCTGCAGCCACTTTGTCCCTTCTCGCTGCAGAGGCAGAGCATCAGCCGGTTGCAGTGCTTGTCGACGACGCGCATTTGGTGGACCGCGAATCCGCAACCGCGCTCTCCTTCGCGGCTCGCCGGATGGGTGAGGATCCGATCTGTTTTGTGTGGGCAACCCGGAACGAACCAACTGCCGCCGATCTCCTGAGCGGGCTGCCCACGGTTGCCCTGGCGGGGCTGACGGGCGAGGCAGCCGCGGATCTGGTGGCCGAGCGCGTCACGGGTCGCGTCGAGCCGCGGGTCGCCCAGCAGCTCGCGGCAGACACTGGGGGAAATCCACTGGGCATCCTTGAGGTGGCCACCCGGTTGACCGATGCTCAGCTTCTTGGTTCGGCCCCGCTTCCCGAACGACTTCCCGTGGGGGATCGGCTGCGCACCGAGTACGCCCGTCTGATCGCGGGACTGACTCAACCCAGCAAGTTCGTGCTGCTCCTGTGTGCCCTGGACAACTCCGGGTCGGTGGGGTCGATGAGGTCGACTCTCGCCACCACGGACGGGTGGGCGACCAATCTCGACGGCCTGGTGGATCGCGGCATCCTGGTCCAGGACACCACCGACGTCCGGTTCCGGCATCCGTTGCTCCGCACCGCAGTCCTGGCCATGGCGACCTCGTCCCAGACACGGAAGGCCCATCTCACACTTGCGCAGTCGCGAGCAGAAAGGGGTGATCCGCGCAGCGCCGCGTGGCACCGCGCCGAAGCCTCGCTCGGTCCCGATCCGGCACTCGCTGCGGACCTGACCGCGATCGCGTCCGAGGACCGGCGGCGCAAGGGCTACGCAGCAGCCTCCGCAGCACTGGAACGGGCCTCATCCCTGACCTCGGACGCTACCGAGGCGGCAGCACTGCTGGCCGCCGCCGCCGAGGACGCCTTCGTCGCCGGAGACCTCGAACGCACCCGTCGCGTCGCGCGTTCGCTCCTGGATCGGGCGCAGGACCCAGAGGTCCGAGGCCGCGCGCTGAGCACGTTGGGAACCCTCGAACTGGTGACAGGCTCGGTGCCACTTGCCGCGGAGATGTTGACCTCTGCGGCCGACGGGTTGAGCGGAACTGCGCTGATCCGGACGCTGGCCGACTTGGGGATGGCACAGTTCCGGCTCAGCGAGTTCGACGCCATCGTCGTCACGGCCGAGCGGATGGCTGCGGCCGCGGACAGTGAAGACCCGGAACAGCAGATGCTGACCGACTTCATCGGCAGCATCGCGGCGGCTGCGGTCGGCGACCTGACGACGTCCCGGCTCCGGGTCGAGCAGGTGATCGCCCGAATAGCCGATCCGCCGTTGCGCGACGATCCGCGATCGCTGGTGTACCTCGCCCTCGCCGCCGGCTTCGCTGGCGACGTTGCCCCGATCTTCGCCTTGGGTGAGCACCTCCTCGCCCTCGCCCGGGAGCGGGGAGCATTCGGTGTGCTGGTGCCGTCCTTGGCGTTGACAGCAGCCGGTCGCGCGTGGGTGGGCGACAACGCTGGCGCCTTCGCCGATGCCGGCGAAGCGGTGGAGCTGGGCATGCAACTCGGGTATGCCGTGGACGTGGCCAGCGCGTGCGGGACCGTGGCCTGGCAGTCTGCGGCGCGGGGTCTCCACCAGGAAGCCGTCGAAGCCATTGACCTCGGCCGGACACTGACCGACCGGGCAGGCACCACCGCAAGCGCGGCGCACCTCGCGATCACTGAGGCTTTCTGTGCCCTGAGCCGCGGCGACGCAGAGCGAGCCATCGCCGTGCTCGAAGGGCGCCTCGCCGCCGACGGAGGCATCGGCAGCTCAGGAGAACCACTTGGCGTCGCTCCCGACCTGGTCGAGGCGTATGTCGCCACCGGACAACGGGACCGAGCGGTCGCCCTCGCTGAGCAGTTCGCCGACGCGACCCCACCGGAAGCACCGAGCCTTGCCCATGCACTTGTCGCACGAACCCGTGGTCTGGCCGCTCAGGACGACGCCGAGTCGGCTCAGGCGTTCGAGGATGCGTTGCGCGCGCACGCCGAGGCGATTGCCCCCTTCGAGACGGCCAGGACGAGGCTCGCCTACGGCGTGAGACTGCGGCGCGGCGGCCAGCGCGTACTGGCCCGCATCCAACTCGAGCAGGCCCGGGAGGCCTTCGTGGCAATGGATCTGACGGCTTGGGCGTCGCGGGCGTCAGACGAACTCGCGGCCTCCGGCGTGCGGGCACGCAAACGCGAGCTGACCGCAACCGAACCACTCACCTCGCAGGAAGTCCGTGCTGCGCTGCACGCAGCCCGCGGACTGACAAACAAGGAGATTGCCGCTGCCCTGTTCCTCAGCCCGAAGACCGTGGAACGGCACCTGAGCAGCGTCTATCGCAAACGTGGACTTCGCTCTCGTGCCGAACTCGCCGCGGCGTTCGCTGAGGGCACGTTCGGCGCCGAATGAGATTCAACGCCGTCAATGCAACACTGCAAACTCGCGTATGCCGCCCGCTCGGCTTCTCATTCGCCGTTCGGAGCGGCGCCTCCCAGCAGGGCGTAGCCGTAGGTGTCCAGCCACTCACCCGAACGGTGAAGGGCGTCCCGCACGGCGTGCAGCTCACGCCTCATCCCGACCCGCTCCATGAGGCGCCACGAAGCTTCGTTGTCGGCGAAGCACGTCGCGACGATGCGGCGAACGCCCAACTCGGCGAAACAGATTCGGATGAGCTCACGCACGGCTTCCGTTGCGTAACCATGCCCCTCGTATGCCGGGTCCAGAGTCCATGCGAGCTCAGCCTGGGTGCCCCTCGCCTCGTCCACCACCTCTTTCTGGGCCCAGCCGTCCTCCACCCGCAGCATGAGGTCGCCGATGACCTCCCCTTCGAGTTCGATCACCAGGGTCACGCCGAGACGATCTGGCTCACAGAAGCGCGATTGGTAGGCCTCGAGCTCCATGGGCCCATAGGTTTGCCAGCTGCCCACGGAGTCCAGGCGACGGAACTGCCATGTCGCCTCGGCATCCTCGGCACGGGCGGGGCGCAGGGCGAGGCGCTCGGTGCGCTTCGGCCACGCCAGTCCGGCGAGCGGGTTCGACTCCTCCTCGACCATGCGCACAGCCAACAGCGGCGCTCCGACATCGCGCAACCCCGCGAGGACCCCGTGCAGCTGCGACTGGTCGGCCACGACTCCCGTCAGCATCGACGTCCCGTCCCCGACGTGCCTCAGAACAAGGCCGCCGAGGTAGGCCGACCAGTGGTCGTCGAGGTGGCTGTCGACGTGGAACTCAAACGTCGCTGTCATCCCCGCTCCCCCACGAGCACGACTGCCGCGCGTCCCCGCGCCCGGCCCAGCGGCCGACGCCGGATGACCCACTCGGCGACCGCCAGGTTGATGACCCAAGCCGCACCACGTGCGGCGTCGAGGGCCAGCGGACTGCCACCGAGCACGGCTCCCCCGATCCCCTCGGTGAACGCCTGCGTTCCGGCGGCGAGCGCGATCGCATAGGCCCGGGTCATCCAGACCCGGTGCGTCGCCACGTCACCTCGCCGAATCGCTGCCAGCCCCAACCCGAGGCTGGCGACCATCGCCGAGCCGAACCCGACGCGCAGGACGAACAGCAACGGCCCGGAGTCCGGCTGCGGCGGGAAGAACAGCGTCAGCCACAGCGCCGACAGCGCCACGCCGAGCCCGGCAACGACGAGGACACGACCGGCCCCGCGATGCCATCCCGGCCGCCGCCGGCGGATCCCGGGCACGAACTGGAGCGAGCCGAGCAGCGCATAGACCGCGGCGCAGATGATGTGGACCACCACGGGCAGCGGGGAGGCGGTGAACCGGGCGTCACTGGGAAGGACGGCCGGTCCCCCGCCGAGCTCGACGAGTCGTGCCGTTCCGGCGAGCACGGGGATGACGCTGAGCGCCACCAGCCCTGTCGGAGCACGCCACCCCCGCTGCCGCGTGCTCATGACGCCGACACCTGCAGGCGGTTGGCGGGGGCGGCTACCGAGTCCTCGCCGACAGATCCGATCTGTTCGCGCTGCGCCACGCGTCGCTGGTCGCGCCACAACGAGACGCCGAGACCCATGAGGGCGATCCCGGTCGGCACGGCGAACGGCCGGTTGTACGCGTCGGGCAGTACCGCCAGCGCGATGGTGGCGGTGTTGCCGATGGCCAGCAGAGCCGCCGCCCACCGCGCGAGCACGCCGGCCCGGAAGGTCGTGATGCCGAACATCAGCCCACCCAGGATGTAGAAGGCACCCGTGGCCTGGAGCACGACCGACATCGCGCCGATGTCCCCGACCGGCGACCCTCCGAACGCCGTGACGATCACGTCGACTGCATAGGTCGGCGACGTCTTCGCCACCGTGGGGAGGACGAACGCGGCGAGGAACTCGGTCCCGAACATCAAGAGGTAGCCGACCGCGAGGGCGACGTACCCCGCGAGCCCCAGCCCACCCACACGACTGCGCTGGCGGAGATAGATGCCGGTGATGCCGGCGAGGGCCAGAGCCGACATGACGGTCTTGGCGGTGCTGCGGAGCATCCAGTCGGTCGTCGTGATGCTGGCGAGTTCCATGGGTGGGTGGTTGATCTGGACGAGGACGAAGATCGCACCGGCGACGGCGGCGGCGATGCCGGCTGCCTGTCCGAGGCGAGTGGTGGGGACGGTCATGGCGGGTTCCTTTGCGTTCCTGGTGCGGCTGCGTCCCGCTGGTTTCCGGGGACAGCCCGAACGTAGGAACTGCTGTGGTGAGCGCGCATCACCAACCGATGTGACCGACGTGGTGATTCGCCTGCCTCGAAGCAGTGCGCTTCAGAGGAGTTCGAGCTCGCGCCCGCGGTCCACCGCACCCCGTCGGGTGTTGACGCCGAGCTTGCTGAAGATGTGCTTCGTGTGCGTGCGCAGCGTGTTGACAGACACGAACAGCTCGCGCGCGATGTCCGGTCCGCTCAGCGCGGTCGCGAGCAGCCGGAGCACCTCGACCTCCCGTTCGCTGAGCCCTTCGCTCACCGTGGGCGCCCCCTCCCCCAACGACATGGGGTATGCCGCCCGCTCCCGTCCCCGGGATCCCTCACCTTCCGTGGGCAGCCAGTTCGCAGACGGGACCCCGCCACTGACTGCGGTGTCGACCAGGGCGCGAAGGGCGCGGATCTCCTTGACGCTTCCGTCCCTGCCACCGACGATCGCCTCCGGCTCAAGGGCATCCAGTCGGCGGAGCGCCTCGTCGAGCTGTGTGTCATCGGTCGAGGAGGGGTGCTGGCAGTGCTCGGCAAGGAGGAGTCGGACGAGAGTGAGTTGGGCGTACCCGTCGAGATACCCGGGGTTCTCGACATCACGCACCCTATGGTCCTTGGCCCATGCACGACCGTCGTCGAGTCGTCCTTGCGTGATGTGCAGTCGTGCCCGGGCTGCCGGGATGGGTCGCACGTCCGGGAAGAAGCCGGGCAGATAGGCTTGCTCTGCCTGGTCCATCAGGTCGATGGCCACGGCGAGGTCGCCCTGAGCCCGGTGCAGGTCGGACGAGGCGACGAACCAGCGAAACCTGTTCTCCGGCAACGATGCTGACATCCCCAGCGTCGCCGCCGTGGCGAGGTGGTCGGCGGCTGCATCGAGGTCGCCCTGCTCGATCAGCACACCAGCGAGGCCGACGTGGAGGTCCCCGACGGTGGCGATGGCGGCACCCCGATGCTGCTCCGCGGTTGCGAGCGCGCGCTCGAAGATTCGGCGTGCTTCGTCGGGTCGGCCGCGGGCCAGCCACATCAACCCGAGGACGACGGTCCCACCGAGCGCGTCGGAGACGTCACCGGCCGCGGCGAGGGACTGCAGCGCCTCGGAGAACGTTGCCACCGCCTCCTCAAGGTCACCGCGGGCAAAGGCACCGAGCCCGAGGAAGCCGAGCGCTCCACCGCGCGCCATGTGATCGTCCGGCCCGCAGTGTGCCAACGCCTCGCGGGCGTACTCCCGCGACGCGTCCGTGTCCCCGCGTGCCTGGGCCGCCGAGGCTCGGAAGATCGCTATCGTCGCCGGCAGCGTGCGTAGCTCCTCATGAGTGGCGGCCGAGGCGTCCGACGCTGGGGTCGGCGGGTTGCTCTCGAGCGCGACTTCAGCGTGGCGGAGCCATGCCTCAACGCCTTCCAGATCCGACTCGATGAGACGGGTATGGGCGCGGTACGTCGAGAGCAGCGCACTCGTCCGAATCACGGTGTCCGGCAGGGCGATCAGCCAGTCACGGAGCAGTCCGTCGCGGCGGGCGCGGCGAATGTCGGGCAGCGCTCGCTCGACAAGGTGCGCCGCCTGCTCTGGATCGTCGCCGGCCAGTGCGTGACGCACGGCGTCCTCGGGAAGTCCGTGCACGGCATACCAGTCGCTTGCAGCGCGGTGCAGTGCTGGGACCCGGTCGGGCGCCTGGGCGGTGAGGCGCGCACGGAGGGCGTCGGCGAAGAGGTGGTGGTAGCGATACCAGTGCCTCTGGTCGTCGAGCGGAATGATGAAGAGGTTGGCTCGGTCGAGCGACTCGATCATCGAGGCGCCGTCGTCGCGCCCGGTGAGCGCGTCGCAGAGCGGTCCGGTCAGCTGGCTCAGGACGGCGGTGTCGAGGAGGAAGCTGCGCACGGTCTTGGGTTGGTGGCGCAGCACCTCCTCGACGAGGTAGTCGAGGACAAACCGGTGGCTGCCAGTGAACGCGTCGACGAAGGCGTCGGCGTCATCGGTCCCACGCAGCGACAGGCCTGCAAGCTGCAGACCTGCGGGCCACCCTTCGGTGCGCGCGGCCAGCGCCGCGGCCTGGGTGTCGGTGAGGTCGAGGCCCATAACGTCCGCGAGGAAGGCGGACGCCTCGTCAGGGGTGAAGCGCAGGTCCGCCGCGCGCAGCTCGACCAGCTCTCCGCGAGCGCGCAGCCGCGGCAGCGGGAGCGGAGGGTCGGCACGCGTGGCGATGGCGATAGTGACATGTTGCGGCAGGTGCTCGAGGAGGAAGGCCACTGCACGCTGAACGTCCGGGTTGTCGATGACGTGGTAGTCGTCGAGAGCGATGACTGTGTTGCCGGGACGGAGGTCGAGGTCGTTGACGACGCTGGTTAGGACCGCCTCTGCGGAGAGCTGTCCCGCCGCCACGAGCTCGCCGGCCTCGGCAAACTCGTCGATAGTCGTCAACGCGGCAACGAGGTGTTCGAGGAAGCGGCTGGGGTCGTTGTCTTCGGCGTCGAGCGAGAGCCACGCGACGCCGGTGTCCGGGTTGTTGACGGCGTCATCGGCGAGCCACTGGCTGAGAAGCGTGGTCTTGCCGAACCCGGCGGGTGCGGCGATCAGCACCAACCGCGGACGTCGCGTCGACACCAAGGCGTCGGTGAGTCGCGGCCTCAGGACAAGATCTCGACGCGGGACCGGCCTGTGGATCTTCGTTCCCAACACCACCACTCACCAAGCATAGGAGTGCGACCCCGGGGTGGCGCACCGGTTGCCGGCTTTAGCGATGACCGGAATTGCGGTAGCCCGGGGTGGTGTGGTGCATACGCGTGCGCCGTTGTCCCTGGCCTGTCACGCTGGGTGGGTGGCTGCGTCAGTGCCTTGCCTGTCGCGCGGTGGCTGAGTTCCGGCAAGGAGGTGCATGGTGCCTGAGTACCGGACTCCGGGTACATATGTCGAGGAGACAACCCTTCGCTCTCGCTCGATCGAAGGTGTGCCGACGAGCACGCTGGGGATGGTCGGCGTGACCGAGTTTGGCCCGGTGCCGCACCCATCGACTGACGGGAACTGGGTTCACGGTCCGGTGCTGGTCGCGAGTACGGCGGAGTACGAGCGCGTCTACGGCGGCTTCTCGAATCGGGCAATGCCCTGCCGACTCGCTCTGGCCGCCCGCGCGTTCTTCACGAACGGAGGGCAGCGCCTCTACGTCCAGCGGGTCTTCGTTCCGACCCCCGTCAGTGCGGGCACCGGTCCTGAGGACGACATCGCGCGAATCGACCTCCCGGTGGGCGCCAATGACCCCGTGGCGAGGTGGGAAGCCAGGTGGCCCGGCGCTGCGGGGTCGCGTGTTCGGGTGGTCACCCGCTTCCGACGCAGCGAGAACATCCAGGTGGGGACGCAACTGCGAGGCCTGCAGCCGGGTGCCGCGGTCGAGACAGCGGCACTGGTCGCGGGGCAACCGCCGGTCCTGGCAGACGTCGCAGCGCCGGCGAACCTCCAAGTGGTGACCCAGGTCGAGGGGATGCTCCGCTTGCGCGACGGCGTTGGTGGGCTCACCGCCCCGGTCCCGGGCCAAGCCGCCTTCCACGTCACCCTCGACGTCGAGGTGCACTTCGGCGACCGCGTCGACCTCTACGAGGGATTGGAGCTAGGAGCCGAGCACCCGCGCTTCATCACGACGGTGCTGCACGCCACCGAACCAGCCGACCAGAGTTGCCTTGTGAAGCTTGTCGGCGCGAAACCAGCAGTCGCAGGGCCCGCTCCATCTGTGCCGACCGCGGCCACGCTTCTGGCTGCTTTGGTGTCGCTTGGAGAGGAGGGCGTCCACCTTGCTGGTGGGTCCGACGGGGGCGAGCTGACGCCCAGCGCCCTACAGGGCCAAGGCGCCGACTCTGATTCGTCATCTCCGGCCACCGGGCTCGCCGCCCTGGGCGAGGTCGACGACATCGCCATTGTCGCCATGCCCGACAGCACGTACTTCCGGGACGAGGAGAGCACCGCGGAGGCGGTGGACGCCCTGATCACGCACTGCGAACGGGCTCGCTTCCGGTTCGCGCTCATCGATCCTCCCGAGAACGCCGCCTTCTCCGAGGTCCGTGCGTTCCGCTCGAGGTTCGACAGCTCGTACGGCGCCCTCTACCACCCATGGCTGCGCGTCAGCGATCTCACTCCGGGTGCTGATCCCGAGTTGGCGCCCACGCCGGTTGACGTCCCGCCGTCGGGCGCGATGGCCGGGATCTTCGCCCGCTCGGACACCGAGCGCGGCGTGCACAAGGCACCTGCCAACCAGGTGGTGCGCGGCATCACCGAGTTCGTCGCCCCAGTCTCCGCCCGTGAACAGGAGATGCTCAACCCCGAGGGCGTGAATGCACTGCGCTACTTCAAGGGGCGGGGCAACCTGGTCTGGGGCGCCCGCACGATCTCCTCGGACCCCGAGTGGAAGTACGTCAACGTCCGGCGTCTGCTCATCTACCTTGAGCACTCGATCGAGAAGTCGACGCAATGGGCAGTCTTCGAGCCCAACGACGAACGCCTCTGGGTGACGATCCGGAGCTTGATCGAAGCCTTCCTCATCTCGATCTGGCGCTCCGGCGCACTGATGGGCACCAAGCCTGAGGAGGCGTTCTTCGTGCGCTGCGACCGCACCACCATGACCCAGAACGACCTGGACAACGGCCGGCTCCTCTGCGAGATCGGAGTCGCACCCGTCCGCCCGGCGGAGTTCATCATCTTCCGCATCGCCCAGTTCACGAGCGACGCACCAGGCGGCTGACCGCCCAACGGCTCGGTCCGACGCCGCGGCGAAAACGGGCTTCGCCCGATCCAACGTGGGTATGCCGGGTAGCTCGATGGGTCCTGGCTCGAGGCTTCGTGAAGCACCAACAATCCGCGCGGTGCTCGGACGCTTCAGCCGTCGACCTAGCAGGCTTCGCCGCAGGTCCGGCTGCGCGTCAGCTCGCAGCGGCCTCGATCTCCCAGTTGATGATCTTGAGGTCGCGCGGACTCGGCGCACCGGCGCCCACCTCGAGGAGCTGCTTGAGACTCATCAGATAGGTCGCCCACTTGGTGCTGCAGTGGTGCATGAACAGGACCGGCTCCCGCCAGTCGCGGTGCCCGAAGTTCACGGTCGTCCAGCCGTCCTCATGGGTCAGGGACCAGTCGATGGTCGTCCCGATCCACTCCTCGGGACCGTCGACAACCTCCCAGGCCACGCGTTCGCCGGGGACGCTCTCGCGCACCAGCATGTCGAATCCGCCTGCGGGGAAACGGAATTGGATCACGCCGCCGATGTCCGTGGAGCCGGTTGTCTCTTCGGTCCACCATCCTCTGAGTCCCTCGATGGTGGCGATGGCGTCGTAGACCTTGTCGGGAGTCGCGTGGACCCCCACCTGGTGCAGGATGTCAACCATTGTTCTTTCCCTTCTGTGATGTGGGTTTCTGTGATGTCGCGTTCGCTGATGTCGCCGGACTGCTGTTCTTGGTGCGTTCGATGGTTTCGGCGAGCCGCTTGATGCGCCGCAGTCGGGCGCCCCAGGCGCTGCCGACGGCGGACAGCTGAGCGACGAGGGCGTCGAGCCTTCGCCGCCGATTGGGATCACTGACTGTCGACCTGCGGTCGCCGAACGTGGCACTTGCGACGGTCCTCATGACGACGCTGACGACCCCGCCAAGGCCCCTGCGTAGGCGGCCAGCCGAGGCAGGAAGGTGTCCCACCCGTTCTCGTGGTCGCGGTAGGCCTCCTCGAGGAGGGCGACCTCCCAACCCCTCTCCCGGAAGCCGGTCTCGGTGAGCCGCAGCGTCGTGCCGGTCGCGGAGGGCTCGAGATCGAAGGTCACCAGGAGCGAGTTGCCCTGCGTGGCCGCTTCTCCCTCAGAGATGACCCAGCGGAAGGAGAACCGATGCGGTCGGTCCACCTCGACGACAGTGAAGGACTCGACCTGTGCGCGCTCGCCCCAGACCACCTCACCGACGGCGCCCGGGACCACGTCGTCGAGGCTGGCGTCGTCGGACCACCACTCGCGGATGTGTTCCGGACGACTCACCACATCGAAGACCACCTCCGGCGAGGCCTCGACGTGTACCTGTCGCTCCAGCGTTCCGAACTCCATGACCAACCTCCTGATATGCAACCTGTTGTTGCACATCAACATAGGCGAGGACGATCGCATACGCAACCCTTCGTTGCACGTTCCAGTCACTCACCTGTCGAAGAAGAGGACAAACCCCATCGGGTATGCCCGCCTCGCTGGGCTTGGGAGCAGTGGTTTCCGTTCCGGGATGATTGCGTCCGTAATCGTGTGGTTTGGGCCCAAAGATGACTGGGCATGGCTCCTGTCTGGCTGTGGCCGAGGTGTCCGCCGACAAGCAGATGAAGCTCCGCTATGCGGGTCAATGTCACCTGTGCGCGCGAGAGCTCCCGGCCCGAGCCGAGGCCATCTACGACCGCACGACCAAGACCGTGCGATGCGTTGACTGCAGCCCTGAGCCTTTGCCTGAAGCCACGAGTGTCGAAGCCTCAGCCGAACCGATCGTCGTCGTCGAACAGGCCGAAGGCGCCGACGAAGTTCAGCAGGTTGAGGTTGGGAGCGCTGGCCTTTCGGCCAGGCGGGAGTTTGAGCGACGTCATGCCAATCGCGAACAGCGCATCCGCACGAAGCACCGAAAAGTAGGCGGACTCATGCTCGCCCTGAGCGATGACCCTCAATCCACCACGGCCTGGGACAAAGGCGCCCTTGGCGAGGAGCGCCTTGCCAACGGCCTCAACAAGCGCTCCTCCCCCAGCCTCCGCGTTCTTCACGACCGTCGCATCCCCGGAACACGAGCGAACATCGACCACATCGCGGCGACGCCCAGTGGTATCTGGGTCATCGACGCAAAGCGCTATGTGGGCAAGCGTCCAACGCTTCGGGTCGAAGGCGGGCTCTTTCGGCCTCGCACGGAGACGTTGATGGTGGGCGGGCGCAAACAGAACAGGCTCGTCGACGGAATGCTCAAGCAGCTCGAGGTGGTGCGCGGGGTCATAGGCCAGGCGATCCCGGTGACAGGCGTGCTGTGCTTCATCGAGTCCGACTGGCCACTCATCGGAGGCGATTTCACCACTCGAGGAGTGAGGGTCACCTGGCCCAAGCGCCTCTACTCCCGCCTCGAGGCGGAGGGGTCGCTGACTTGTGACGTCGAGACGCACCACCGCAACCTCGCACAAGCCCTTCCCTCTGCCTGAAACGTGTCCTCGCATTCTCGCTGACTTCCACGAGGCTGCCGTTCCGATGCTCCCTCCACATCGCATTGATCGCCGGGTCGACAACGAACCCACACATGCCACGCAGATACCTCGAATAAGCCGGCCCCCATCAGTGAGTCCTGGCAAGCTGCACCACGTGACCGGGGATCCGAATGACAGCCTGCTGGAAGGGCTCTACGAGAGTCTGATCACCGCAGAGCTCGAAGCTCGGCTCGCGGCTGACGGGCTCCACCTTGTGGGGCGAGGTCCTGTCGACGAGGGCGACGAACCCGAGATCCTTGCCCGCCACATTCGAGACGCCGCTCTGCGCGCGCTCCGGGGTGAGCGCAACCGAGACGCCCGACTCGCTCTCGTTAACCGCCTTGTCGATCATCTGGGGGCGCCCGATCTGACACTTGCCGCGTCGTCAAGCCAACTTCTCTCAGTGGGATTGCCAACGGCTCCGGGTGGCTATCCGCGCAACTTCCGCGATCGCCCCGCCACTCCCCTGTCAGATGCGGCGCTCTTGACCAACGCCCAGGGCGAACCGTCCGTCGGCCACGAGATCATTGCCGAGCTCGCGAGCGCCGACCGTGTCGACGTAATCATGGCGTTCGTCAAGTGGTACGGCCTGCGCCTTCTGGAGGACCGCCTTCGCGAGATCAAGAGTCGCGGTATCCCCTTGAGGCTGATCACGACCACCTACATGGGCGCGACCGAACGCGCCGCGCTGGACCGCCTCGTCCGGGACTTCGGGGCCGAGGTCAAGATCCAATACGACTCACAGCGCACTCGCCTCCACGCCAAGGCCTGGCTCTTCCGACGAAACACAGGTTTCGACACGGCATACGTGGGCTCAAGCAACCTGTCTCGGGCAGCGATGCTGGACGGCGTCGAGTGGAACGTCCGCCTGTCGTCGGTCGCAACGCCGACGCTCATCCAGAAGTTCAGCGCAACGTTCGACAGCTATTGGAATGACCCCACATTCGAGAGCTATGACCCCGACACTGACCGGGATCGGCTCGACGACGCGCTGGCTGAGGCAGGCGGAAGCAAGACTCATGACCGCGTCACGCTCACTCTGTCTGGCCTGGAAGTCCGGCCGTACGCGTACCAGCAGGAGATGCTCGACCAACTTGAAGTCGAGCGGGTCGTGCACGGTCGTCACCGCAACCTCGTCGTCGCCGCAACCGGAACAGGCAAGACCGTCATTGCCGGGCTCGACTACCGACGCCTGGCAGCTGCTGCTCCAATGCGCCCGACCTTGCTGTTCGTCGCCCATCGACGCGAGATTCTGGAACAGTCGCTGCGGACCTATCGCGAAGTACTCGCCGACCCCAACTTCGGCGAGCTGTACGTCGGCGGCGCGCGACCCGAGCGATGGGAGCACGTCTTCGCCTCCGTGCAATCCCTGACGGCATACGGCATCGACAACATCCCACCTGGCGCTTTCCGCATTGTCGTGATCGACGAATTCCACCATGCGGAGGCGAAGACGTATAGGCGGATCCTGGAGCGCCTAAATCCTCGCGAGCTCGTGGGCCTAACAGCGACTCCCGAGCGGGGCGATGGCGTCGACGTCCGACAGTTCTTCGATGGACGTACGGCCGCAGAGTTGCGCTTGTGGGATGCGCTCAAAGCCGACCTCTTGACGCCCTTCCACTACTTCGCCATCGCGGATGGGCTGGACATGAGAGGCGTTGATTGGAAGGCCGGGTCGTACGACCCAACGGAACTCTCCAGTCTCGTGACCGGCAACGACACCAGAGCTCGGATCGTTCTCAAGGCCCTGCGCGACAAGGTGGCCGACTTGAGCACCATGAAGGCTGTCGCCTTTTGCGTGTCTCAGGATCACGCCCGCTACATGGCTCAGGTCTTCAACGAAGCGGGCATCAGCGCTGCAACCGTGCTCGGTGACACACGTGCCAACGACCGCGACGCCGCAATCGCCAATCTCCGAAGTGGCGCGGTCCAAGCCCTCTTCACAGTCGACGTGTTCAACGAAGGTGTGGACGTCCCTGCCATCAACACGGTGCTCTTCCTCCGCCCGACGGAGAGCGCAACCGTCTTCCTCCAGCAACTCGGCCGAGGGTTGCGTCGGGCGCAAGACAAGGCCGTCCTCACTGCCCTGGACTTCGTTGGCCACCACCGCACAGAGTTCCGATTCGATCAGCGGTTCCGGGCGATGACGGGAAGCAGTCGCACTCAGCTTGAGCGGGACATTGAGCGCGGCTTCCCGTTCCTGCCTGCAGGCACGCAGATTGTCCTCGATCGACAGAGTCAGGAGCTCGTTCTCCAGAACGTCCGTGCTCAGGTCATCAAGCGCTGGGCCAACATCACTGGTGAGTTGCGCGCTCACCCCACCGCGAACCTCGGGCAGTTCCTGCACGACTCCGGCGTCGAACTTTCGGACGTCGTACGCGGCGACCGTTCCTGGTCGCGTCTCCGGCGGGAAGCGGGTCTCGATATGGCCGCGCCTGGCACCCGCGAGGAAGCAATCCTAAAGCGGGTGCGCGCGTTGGTCCACGTGGACGATCCCGATCGTGCCGTGGCCTATCTGCAGTGGTTGAGCGACGACGCCCCCTCATACGAATCGGCAAACCCGGCGCTCCAAGCGTTTGGTCGCATGCTGTTCTTCTCCCTGTGGCCCGACGGTGGCGGATTCGATTCGTATGCCGCTGGCCTGAGTGCGCTCCGAAGCGAGTCAGCCGCACGGAGCGATCTGAGAGCGGTCATCCAACTTGGGCTAGATACAGCAGAACGAGTCAGCGCGCCGCTCGGCGACGACCTGGCACTTCGCCCGTTACGAGTACATGGGCGGTACACACGCGAGGAAATCGTCGCGGCGCTGGACTACGTCTCGATCAACGGTCGTAAGGCCAACAGCTTCCGCGAGGGTGTCCTGTTCTCCCCAGCAGCAAACGCGGACGCCTTCCTGGTGACTCTCAACAAATCAGAGGCTGAGTACTCTCCGACCACGATGTACCAGGACTACGCGATCAGCCAGGAGCTCTTCCACTGGGAGTCGCAGTCAGTCACGGCCGTTGCATCACCAACTGGGCAGCGGTATCTCAACCACCGCGCACGAGGAAGCCACATCCTGCTCTTTGCTCGCCAGCAGAAGGTCACGGAATTCGGTACCGGCGCTCCTTACCTGTTCCTCGGCGAGGCCGACTACGTCGAGCACCGCGGCGAGCGCCCTATCGCCATCACATGGCGCCTACGAACCCCAATGCCCACCGTCGATTTCACAGCAGCGAAGGTAGTCGCATGAGGTGGCCACGCCCTACCCACTCGCAGAAGAACATGAGCGGCAACCGTTCGGGGACAAGGGGTCGGTGCCATTTCCGGCCACATCTGGCTGGGGTGGTCGCCACTAGCCCGACAATTGATCAGAACCAGATGCGCGACACATGTCGGCCAACTGATGCGTCCTGGTCGGTTAGTCGCGTCACTTCGGCTCCCTTCTGTTGTCAACCGGCCGGTTCTAGGTGCTTAGTGGGCTCGGTCTTTCGCAGCGCGGCTGTCGCGCGTAGCGTCCTTGGTGCGGGTCCGGGAAGTGGCTGATCCGAAGTGCCGGTGTGCGGGTGCGAGCCGGTCGCGCTGGATGTATGAGACGCCCCGCGTTGCCCTCCCGGGCCCGCCTCTTTGCCCGTGGCTTGGGCGGGTGAGGCATCGGCGACCAGCTGTCGATAGATGACGTCGGAGATCCTTCGCTTGAGGCAGCGCAGTGCCTCGAGGGGTTTCTTGCCCTCGGCGCGCTTGCGCCGGTAGTAGGTCCGCCCGTCGGTGTCGAGCCGGAGCTGGGTGATCGCGGCGATGTGGATCATGTGGTTGACCCGGCGGTTACCCGCTCGGGAGAGACGGTGCCGGTTGTTCTCCCCGGAGGAGGCGTCCAGCGGTGCGGTGCCGGTCCAGGACGCGAACCGGTTGCGGTCAGCGAACCGGGCGATGTCGCCGACGTCAGCCAGGACACGGGCGGCGACCACAGGTCCGATGCCGGGGATGTCCGTCAGGTGTGAGCCGCGGGCCTGGATGATCGCCTTCAGCTCGGCGGTGGCCTTCTTCATCTTGGCCTCGACCGCGACCAGTTCGGCGAGCTCCTCTGCTGCTATCCGGCGGCGGGTCTTGCCGGCGACGTCACGCGGGCGAACTGAGGCGAGCATGCGCTTGGCCTGACCGGTGGTGATGTCCTTCTTCGCCTGCCCGGGAAGCAATTCCGCGAGCAGGGCTTGGAGCCGATCGACGCTCTGGACCCGTCGCCGGGTCAACGCCTCACGGCGGTCCACGAGCAACCTGAGCGCCTCCAGCTCACCGTCGACCTGCAGCACCCGAAGGCCCGAAGTGCGCACCGCGACCATCGCGATCGAGTGTGCGTCGTGGGCATCGGTCTTGCGGTTGTGGCCGGTGTCGAAGAGCCGGACCCGGGCGGCGAGCTTGGCCGGGACGTCCACGACATGCTCCCCTGATTCCAGGAGCCGCTGCGCCAGGGGGCGTCCGACACCGTTGGCGCCCTCGACCGCCCACACCCGGTCCGGCCACGCCTTGGCGTAGGTTCGCATCGCGGTGTAGCCGGCCCGGTCGGTGGTGAACCGGCCCGAACCGAGACGCCGTTCATGATCGTTAACGACCTCGATCGTCGCCGACAGCTTGTGGGGATCGACCCCGATGACAACACGTTCCATGTGCCGCTCCTACCTTGCTCGTACCCGATGTGGACGGCGAGGTGGGCAGTGCTACTACGAGCAGGGCAGTCCCTTCTTGAGCCACGCCTCGTCACGGCGCCCGGCGGGCAGCAGTCCGATAGTGAGCCACACCGACAAAGCGGTGGGCAGCCCAATAGAGAGCGTCCCGCCGAGCACCTGGACCGAGTCTGGCCAGACGCCGGCCCTACCAGCAATCGTCTAGTAGCCCAGATAGATGCGGGCAGCCGCCCGGCGAGAACTAGGCGACCTCAAAACCGGGTGCGGGACGGAGCGCCAGCCGCTACAACGGGACCATGACCGAGCTCTGGACCGACCCCCAGTGGCTTGCCGGTGCCCACGCGTGGGTCGACGAGCAGACCGACGCGCTCGGGCTGGAGCGCACCGGCGACGCAGAGCAGCCGCACATCACGGTCTGGTCGACCGTGCTCAAGGTCCCGACGACCGCCGGATCGGTGTGGTTCAAGGCCAACCATGGCCGTCTACAGCACGAGGCGGCACTGGTCACGCTGCTCGCCGAGCGCGTCCCGGACCGGGTCGAGCCACTTCTGGCCGCAGACCTCGACCGCGGCTGGATGTTGATGCGTGATGCGGGGACGCGGATGCGTGAGCTGGTGGTCGTCGAGGCGAGCCTGGTGCGTTGGCACCCCGTCTTGGACTCGGTGGCGCGGATCAGCGTCGCGATGGAGGACGACGTCGACGCCCTCCTCGCGATCGGCGTCCCCGACGTGCGGCTGGCCATCCTCCCGGCGAGCTACGCCGCGCTCTTGGAGGAGATCGACGTCGCGCCTCGCTTCCGGGCCGCGACCGGCTGGGTGGCCGAGCTGTGTGAGCAGCTCGCGGTCTACGGCATCAGGGAGTCCCTGCAGCACGACGACCTTCACGACGGGCAGGTCTTCGTGCGCGATGGTCGCCACTGGGTCGTCGACTGGGGGGACGCCTGCGTCTCCCACCCGTTCTTCGCACTCGCCGTCGCACTGGAGGGTCAGATCGCCTGGGGCCTGGACGACGTCGAGAACTCCGTCGACACCGGACCGTTCCGCGACACGTTCCTCGCGCCCTACGCGGCCGCCTACCCGAACCTGTCGCACGCCGACCTGGTGGAGGCCGCGCGCCTCGCGACCCGGCTTGGCTGGGCGGCCAGAGCTGTCAACGGGCATCTCTCCGTCGACCAGGCGAGCACCCGGCGGCGGCTGGAGATGTTCGTCGACGGCCGGGTGGAGGACTGAGCCCAGAACAAATCACCGTCGGTGGATCAGAGAAGAGCGACGCTGAAGAAAGATGCTCGCGTGGGACCTGCGTCTCTCCGCCGCCAGTCGGCCCTCGCCTCGCCCGCCGGTTTCCTCACGACCTGGACGGCGTGTCAACCGTCGTTGTGCAGCTCACGCTCGGTATCTGATGTGGCCTTTTGGGGCTCGGAGTCCGCCAGCCATTGGCGGTACTTCGGCCGCAAGCATGACCCGCAGGGTCGGTATCCGGCAGCGATGGCGTGTTCCTCATCGGCGAAGAACACCCGGTGCTGGACGTACTGGCCCTTGGCGATCGAGCGCAAGGCTGACGGGCAATCGAGGCGTCCATAGATCTTGCTGCGTCGGTATCCGCCCAACGTGCCGGGGGTGGGTGAATGGTAGGGCCGTCTGTCCTTATCCAGCAACGTGTAGGTCTTCACGACACCAGTGTGCGCCGCGGAACGCGGTGCGTCTCTGCGCCGCCAGACGACCTTCCTGACGGCGGCACGGACGACCGTGGACGAGGTGGTTGGTGTTGCCGCCCCGGACGCTGAGTCGGTGCGGCCAGTCAGTCCGAGGAGCATGCTGGTGACGTGAGGCCTAGGAAGGGGACAGGCGGCAGACACCGTGACGCACTTGTGGCCGCTGCGGGTGCCATGTGGTCAGCGGTCTTGCTGCCTCCCGCGGTCGTTGCCTGGGATGGTGGCAACGCCCCGGCGTGGGCGCAGCGTCTTGCGGATGGGCGACCGTATTCGTGGATGCGTCCCATCGGCAATGATCTGGGCGTGCCCGGCGACTATGTGTTGTTCGGTGTTTTGGTCGCCCCCGCATTTCTCTTGATCGGTGTGTCACTGCTACCAAGGGCACGGATTGCAGGGCGGTGGACTGCCGTGCTGGCCTGGCTCACACTGCTGGGCGCCCCGATCGTCACACTTAGCTATGTGGCGTCCTCGTTGCCGTCACCGTGGCACGCGATGTGGGGTTTGGAAGCCCTCCTGCTGGTCGCGATGGGCATCTGTGGCGTTGTCGCCGGCGTGGCCGCGTACGTGACCCATCGACTTCCACTGTGGTGGTCATCTCTGCTCGCAGCAACGATCGGCGTCCTGACGATCAGCACTGTGCTCTTTACCTACTTTCCCCACGGCAGCCTGATCGGGTTCGGGGTCGAGGTGGCGATTCTCGCGTTTTTCGAACCGACCGTCCGCCGTGAGAGTACTAGCGGGGGCACTCCCTGAACTGACCCCCATCGCTCCTTCGCGAGCGCCTACTGCACCACCCGCTGCTCGGGAGACAACCGAACTCGACCCGCGGCGCATCGCCGCAGCGCTCGCGTCCGGAAGAGTGATTGGGGCCGGCTACCCGTTCAGCGCGACCCCGGTCAGTGCCACGAGCGGTCGCCCCCCGGGAGTCGATCGTCGGTGTTCGAGGAGCCCGCCATTTTCGCCGCGCGAGCTCATGAAGTTACTCCGATGTGCACAATGAATTAAGCGCCTTGTTCGAGCGTGCAGACATCCTGGGCGAGCCGAACGCCTTTCGCGTTTGCCTCGGCATTCGAGAAACACTGCGACCGCTCGGGTACGGGGTGGACTGCTACCGCTCTGCCATCGATGCACTGCGACCGCTCGCTCAATGCCGACTAAGCCGCGCTGAAGGATGGCGCGTCTTCGGACACCGAGGGCTGGTCGAGTGCGTCTTACCGCCGCGTACGCCCACGCGACCGCCGAGCTCCGGTTGGCCCAGAACCGCGCGGAGATGACGCTGATATGGCACGTGCGATTACAGATAGAGGCTCCAGATGCTCGCGATCGTAGTGAGCCCCAGCCCAGAAAGGGCCACCAGTCCGCCCGTCTTGAATGTTGCGAGCGTGTCCGCCGAGCGCATTGCGCTTGCTCCAGTAGGCGACCGGCAGGCGCATGTCGTTCCACGTGGGCGATGGGTCCTGAATGCCTACGGCAAGCAGTGCCTTCTCCAGTTCAGCCTCTCTGGCCGACCTCGTCGCAGCCTGCGCGGCAAGGTCGGCAGTTTCTCCTGCCTTGGCTTTCTCGTAGATGTCCACGAGATCGGGCTCATCGTCCGAGCCGATTAAAACAGCGATGTCATCGAAACGCCGCTTCTGTCCGACCGTCTGCAAGTACGCCGTCACGACGCCAGCGATCGTGACCAGCGCCCCCAAAACGTAGAGGACGGTTACCACTTCGCGATTGTCCATGCCGTCAGTGTTGCCTCTGCGAGTCCCCAAGTAGCGGAGCTGCGATGAGTGTTGGGTCCAGGTCAGATATTCCGCAGCCAGCTGCGCGCACCCAGACTGACGGCACCGCCGACGTGCGTCACTGCGCCGCGAAGGGACCAGGCCCGTACTCCCGGCACCTGGCCCCCAGAGTGAACCCGCAGGCTTGGAATCCACCTGCGCGATGGGGGCTCAAGCGCGCGGTCGAGAACGGTTGCCGGATCGACGAGTTGCCGCGATCCGTTAGGTCACGTGTCGCACGTCAACTGGGGACAGGTGTCGCGCATCAGCCGACGGAGGGCACCGCTAGCCCGAAAGCTCCTCTAGGAACTGCCCGACTGAATCTAGGACTCGCTCACCGTCCTGGCCTTCCTCCACCAGGGTCGCCACTCCTGACCCCACGATGTAGGCCATCAGGTAGGCAGCCTTCCCCTTGTAGTTCTTGTCCAGGTCCGCCAACGTCGGGCCCGGTGCCAATTCCTGGGTTTGCGCGAGGTCTGCCTCCCGTACGCGCGTGAACAGGCTGTTGAGCATGTCCAGCGCCTCCTCGCCGCGGCGTCTCCCAGCCAAGATGATGACGTCGGATGGCGGGCGAGGGATCACGTCCTGCCCGGCCTCGTCATCGGTCCCTTGGCCGCCAAAATGGTCGGCGAACGCCACGAGAGCCATGAAGCACGCATACGTCAGCGGGTAGCCGTGCTCGTCCCACGCCCCCTGACTGGCCTTGAGCAACTGAGCCGGGGATCGCGGGGTGGACATGAGGTCTAATGCAGTTTCAGCGGATGGGTGCACCCCTTCACCTTAAGTCTCCGCCTGCCCCAGGCCCGTCCCCCCACACTTCTCCTCCCAGCCTGCCGCCGGCTCCCAGCGTCGAACGCCGCGGCGGCGTGAGGGCAAGAAGAACGGCCCCGAGGAAACTCCTCGGGGCCGTTCATCTAGCTATTGCTGGATCAGCTGCAGCCGCTGGTGCTTCCGCAGCCTTCGCACACGTAGCAGGACCCAGCGGGGCGCATCTTCGTCCCGCAGGTCATGCACATCGGCGCGTCGGCGGAGACGCCCTGGAACTTCTCGAGCAGCTCAGCCGAGGAGTGCACGTCGGAGGAGACCTCGCGTGCTGAGGCCGCACCGGCACCGGACTTCAGCTCGCTCGCGTGTCCTGCCGACGTGAGGTCATCCCCCGCGCCAGCACCCGCTCCCGAGTCAGACGTGTCGGCAGCCGGGGCCGCCTCTGCCGTCTTCTTCGGCGAGGTGGCACCGACACCCTGCGAGTACGACTCGATCTCGTCCTCAAGTGCCTCGGAGTCGTCACCCTCGACCGTCGACGGGGCGTAAGAGCCCGTCTCCAGCTGACGCTGACGCTCTTCGGCGGTGTGGATGCCCATGAACGAGCGGGTCTCGAAGTCCATGTGGTCCAGGGCCAGGCGACGGAAGACGTAGTCGACGAGCGACTGACCCATCCGGATGTCCTGGTCGTCGGTCATGCCGGCCGGCTCGAAGCGCATGTTCGAGTACTTCTCGACAAACGTCTCGAGCGGCACGCCGTACTGCAGGCCAACCGACACAGCGATGGAGAACGCGTCCATGACACCGGCGAGCGTCGAACCCTGCTTGCCGAACTTGAGGAAGACCTCACCGAGGCGACCGTCCTCATAGGTGCCAGCCGTGAGGTAACCCTCGGCGCCACCGATGGCGAACGACGTCGTCTGCGAGGAACGACGCTTTGGCAGACGCTCACGCGTCGGGCGGTAGACAACCTTCTCGACGACCTGCGCCGGACCAGCCGCCGCAGCAGCAGCACCGGCGGCCGCAGCAGCGACACCAGCAGCCTTGCCAGCCTCAGCGTCCTTGGCGGTGGAGCCACCATCGGAGAGCGGCTGACCGACCTTGCAGGAGTCGCGGTAGACCGCGAGCGCCTTGAGGCCCATCTTCCAGCCCTGCATGTAGACGTCCTGGATCTCCTCCACCGAGGCGTCCTCGGGCAGGTTGACCGTCTTGGAGATGGCACCGGAGAGGAACGGCTGCGTGGCCGCCATCATCCGCACGTGACCCATCGCGGAGATGGATCGCGCACCCATGGCGGTGTCGAAGATCTCGTAGTGCTCGGTCTTGAGGCCGGGCGCGTCGATGACGTGACCCTTGTCGGCGATGAACTCGACGATCGCCTCGACCGTCTCCTCCGTGTAGCCGAGCTTGCGCAGGGCACGCGGGATGGTGAGGTTGACGATCTGCATCGAGCCGCCACCGACGAGCTTCTTGAACTTGACGAGGGAGAAGTCCGGCTCGATGCCGGTCGTGTCGCAGTCCATCATGAAGCCGATGGTCCCGGTCGGAGCGAGCACCGACGCCTGGGCGTTGCGGTAGCCGTTCTTCTCCCCGACCTTGACGACGGCGTCCCACGCCTTCGTCGCGGCGCGGTGGATGTCCTTGTCCATCGTCTGCATGGTGCGGATCGAGTCGTTGGCCGAGGCGTGCTTGCGCATGACCCGCTTGTGCGCGTCAGCGTTGCGGGCGTACCCGGCATACGCACCGACGACACCAGCCATCTCGGCGGAGCGCTTGTAGGCGGCACCGGTGAGGAGCGAGGTGATCGACGCGGCGAGCGCGCGGCCACCATCGGAGTCGTAGCCGTGACCTGTCGCCATGAGCAGCGCGCCCAGGTTCGCGTAGCCGATGCCGAGCTGGCGGTAGTCACGAGTCGTCTTGGCGATCGGCTCGGTCGGGAAGTCCGCGAAGCAGATCGAGATGTCCATCGCCGTGATGACGAGCTCGGCGACCTGCTGGAACTTCACGACGTCGAACGTGTCGTCGTCCTTGAGGAACTTCAGCAGGTTGAGCGAAGCGAGGTTGCACGAGGAGTTGTCGAGCGACATGTATTCGGAGCAGGGGTTGGACGCGGTGATGCGGCCGGTCTCCGGGTTGGTGTGCCAGTCGTTGATCGTGTCGTCGTACTGGATGCCCGGGTCGGCGCACTCCCATGCGGCCTTGGCGATCTTGCCCATGAGCGCGCGTGCGTCGATGGTCTCGATGACCGACCCGTCGCCACGCGACTTCAGGCCGAACTCGGTGCCCTCCTCGACGGCGCGCATGAACTCGTCGTTGACGCGCACCGAGTTGTTGGCGTTCTGGTACTGCACGGACACGATGTCCTTGCCGCCCAGGTCCATGTCGAAGCCGGCGTCACGCAGCGCGCGGATCTTGTCTTCCTCACGCGCCTTGGTCTCGACGAACTCGACGATGTCGGGGTGGTCCACGTCGAGGACGACCATCTTGGCTGCACGACGGGTCGCGCCACCGGACTTGATGGTGCCCGCGGACGCGTCGGCGCCACGCATGAACGACACCGGTCCCGAGGCCGTGCCACCGGAGGAGAGGAGCTCCTTGGAGGAGCGGATGCGCGACAGGTTGAGACCCGCGCCCGAGCCGCCCTTGAAGATGAAGCCCTCCTCCTTGTACCAGTTGAGGATGGAGTCCATCGAGTCGTCGACGGCGAGGATGAAGCAGGCCGAAACCTGCTGCGGCGAGGCCGTGCCCACGTTGAACCAGACCGGGGAGTTGAAGCTGAACACCTGGTGCAGCAGGGCCCAGGTCAGCTCGTGCTCGAAGAGCTCGGCGTCCTCGTCGGAGGAGAAGTAGCCGTGCTCCTTGCCCGCCTTGACGTAGGTGAGGACGACGCGGTCGATCAGCTGCTTGAGCCCGGTCTCGCGAGCCTCGGTGCCGACGGCCCCACGGAAGTACTTCGTCGTGACGATCGTGGAGGCGTTGACACTCCAGAAGTCGGGGAACTCGACTCCGCGCTGCTCGAAGATCGTGACGCCGGTCTTCCAGTTCTGCTGGACGACGTCGCGCTTCTCCCAGGTCACCTCGTCATAGGGGTGCACACCGGGTGTCGTGAAGATGCGCTCGACCAGCACACCCTTGCCTTTGGCCTTGCGTGCCCCTGTGCGTGCGCCGGCGGTCTCCGTCATTGCCTGACTCCCTTTTCTTGCCCGGCTCAACCCGGGCGTTTCGTGTGACCTGACATCAATAATTGCGGTGACCACTGACAGTGGTCGGGGGTGTCGCTTTGAGCGACAGAGGTGCTGTGTTCTTCGGGTTGTTCGGGTATGCCGTGTGCTGCGGTTTGGCGTGAAGCCGGTCAGTCCGGCGGGGCGACCGAAGAACCTGGGCCGCTGGCCGGCATACGTTCAGGTTCTTGTCCCAGCGCATCGCGCTCGACCCGCAGCAGCGTGATCGCGTCCTCGAAGTCCTCGACGTTGTCGAAGGCCTGGTAGACGCTGGCAAACCGCAGGTAGGCGACCTCGTCGAGGCAGCGCAGCGGTTCGAGGACGGCAAGACCGACCTCGTGGGCGTCGATCTCAGCCTGTCCGGCGCCGCGGATGCTGTCCTCGACCTGATGGGCGAGGAGAGCGAGCTGGTCCTCGGTGACCGGGCGGCCCTGGCAGGCCTTGCGGACGCCGACAAGGACCTTGGCGCGGCTGAACGGTTCGGCCGCTCCGGACCGCTTGACGACGGACAGTGCCGCGGTCTCGACGGTCGTGAAGCGCTTGCCGCACTCGGGGCACTGACGACGGCGGCGAATGCTGGAGCCGTCGTCGGTGGCGCGCGAATCCATGACGCGGGAGTCGGTGTGGCGGCAGTACGGACAGTGCATGAAACCGGCTCCTTTTCGCGTGGATGGACCGAGTGTGGGGACAACTCTGGGGATGAACTGGGGACAACGTGTGGAGAAGTGCCCCGCCCCTGTGAACCATATGTGGATGAACTACATCGGTGTAACCACTAGATGTAGTAGCCAGTATGCGCCGCTGTGACACAGGCCGCAAGCCCATCCGCGTGGCGAGTTCACCATCGGCGTGTCGCTCGCCCGAGAGCCCCCACATCTCCCTGCTGGGTACTGTCACAGCCCGGTCATAGCGTTCGGGCATGACTCTGAAACTGGCAATGATCACTGCCGACACCACCGACGCAGAAGCACTGGGCTCGTGGTGGGCGCACGTGACGGGCGCCGAGATCGCCGAGACCAACGACGGATGGTTCGTCATCGTCAAGGGCGGCGAGCTGCCGGTCACGCTCGCCTTCCAGAAGGTCGACGAGGTCACTCCGGGCAAGAACCGCCTCCACCTCGACCTCATCACTGAGGACCTCGAGGGAGCGACCGACCGACTCCTCGCAGCCGGGGCAACACTCGTGGAGCGCCGCGGTGACGAGAACTTCCGGTGGACCACGTTGGCCGACCCGCAGGGCAACGACTTCTGCATTGCTGCACAGCCCGAAGCCTGAGCAGAGAACCAAGCCACGACGCAGGTATGCCGGCCGCTCAAGGTGAGCGGCCGGCATACCTGATCGTTGAGGTCACATCAGGTCAGGCCGACGGCCCCTGGGAGCGGAGCTTGTCGACCTCACTCATGGCCTCACGGAGCTGGCCGAGCCACTCGTCCGCGTGCTGACCGACGAGTCGGACCGACCAGGCGAGCGCGTCGCTGCGGGAGCGGGCGACGCCGGCGTCGACGAGGGTGTCGAGGACCTGTCGCTCGGGCTGACGCAGGCGCGTCATGACCGGCGCGGCGAGGTGGGTGAACAGCGCCTCGGTCTCGCCGAGCCGCACCCCCCACGACACCTTGCGCTCATAGCGGCTCTGCGCCTCGAGAGCGATCTCGATGCGCTGCTCCTTGGTGTCGCTGCGCCAACGGCTGATCCGCCCTTCCGTCACAGCACTGCCTTCGGCGCCGTCGAGCTCTTCGGCCGGCAGGGTGCCGATGACGGTGATCTCGTCGCGGTCGATGTTGACCTCGACCTCGCTGAACCAGTCGGCGGGCAGGCGCCCGGTGAACCAGTCCTGCGCGTCGTCGGCGCTGGGGATGTCGGCCTGCTGCCAGCCGCCGGGCCGGCCCATGCCGGGTCCGCGACCGCCCCGGCCACCACGACGTTCGCCGCGTTCGCCGCGTTCGCGACCTTCGCTGGCTCCGCCGCGCTCGCCATGTCCTCCGTGGCCACCCGGTCCGCGACCGGGGATGTCGCCGCGCATGCCGTGGCGGGTGCCGCGGCCGGTGGGGCGAGGTGAGTTCTCTGAACTGTCTGAGCTGAAGTTCTTGTGGTGGGACCGCATGTGGGTCTCCCTTCCTGTGGTGCCTGCATCTTCTTGCAGTGCTTACATGATTACACAACTACACATGCATCACAATCATTCCCGAGGGCGCTGTGCACTGCTGCGCTGTGGCGCAGCAGTGCACAGCGCAAACCCGGCACCTCAACAGCACCACTCCCCTACGCTGAGCCCACATGTCAGCGGGAGGGGGACCATGCGAGGTGCACTGTCAGGGATGGGCGTCGCTGCGATCATGGCGCTTGCAGCGTGCGGTCAGGCGGAGCCGGGTGGCAAGGGTGAGCCCACAGCCTCCGTGACTGCTGATTCAACACAGGGCAGCGGGCAGCCCTCGGGGACCAGCCCGCCACCGGCCTCACCGCCACCGACACCCTCGGACTCGCCGACACCGGAATCGTCGATGTCGAGCGAGGAACCGGGCATCAGATCGGTCGACTTCGGCAGCTGGCGATGGACGGATCCGGGGAACCCGAGCGAGCGGGTCACCCTCAAAGGTGGGACGGCACGGCACAACGGGGGCGCCACCTACGCCCTGGACGATGCTCCACCCGAGTACCTGGACGTGAACGGCGACGGACACGAGGACGCGATCGTCAAACTCATGGCCAATGAAGGCAACGGCTACCAGGACTCCACCACGGCCTGGGTGTGGGATCCGGACTCAGCGCGCCCGAAGCAGGTGATCCCCGCGATCAGCCTCGACGAGAGGTGCGGGAACGTCACTCGAAGCGTGAAGTTCAGCAAGACCAACACGTTCACGGTGACGCGGCTGATGCGCGTGGACGAGAACTGCGCGACCAGACCCACGAAGGTCGCCAAGCTGACAATCAAGGTCAAGGGCGGCTTCGCGTGGCAAACGGCACCGACGGTCACTGCACTCGGCTGCCCCCACGTCGGCGGCCGCGGACTCAACTTCCCCGGATCCGATTTCGGCAAAAATGGACCCCGCGCCTGGCCCGACCCTGCGGCCCCAGTGATGATCACGGGCAAGAACATCGTCGCGATGGACTACGACGACTCCCGAGAGGGCGTCCCGTCTGGCTGGAACCGGGTCCTCTTCATCCGCTCGGACCGTGACAAGGCTGAGGTGCCCCCCTGCGGTTACTTCCGCGCACCATGACCTCCGAAACCGTGTGGGAGACGCATCCGGTCACACCTGACCGGTTCGAGGACCTCGCCGACATCATCAACAAGAACCGGCGGCAGACGCACTGCTGGTGTCTGTCGCACCGGCTCACCGCGGCCGAGGTCACCGAGCTCGGCGGCACGGGTGACGATCAGCGCGAGCAGGCGATGCGCTCCCTGTGCGAGCGCGAGCACCCGCCAGGCGTCGTCACCTACCTCGACGGGGAGCCGGTCGGCTGGTGCAACATCGGCCCTCGCTCGCAGATCGCCCGCCTCCACCGGTCCAAGCTCATGCTGCCCACCGACGACCTGCCCGTATGGAGCATCGTCTGCGTCGTCGTCCGCAGCGGCTTCCGCAAGCGCGGCGTGACGCAGCACCTCATCGATGGCGCGGTTGACTACGCCGTTGCCAACGGTGCGCCGGCTGTCGAGGCCCACCCCGTCGACCCACCGGGCCGCATGGACCTCACGATGGCGTTCGTCGGGACCAGGGCGATGTTCGAGCGCTCCGGCTTCAAGGTCGTCGACACCACCACCGCGATGGCGAGCCAGCTGCCTCGACTCACGATGCGTCGCTCGGTGCAGACCTGACAACGGACGTGCTGCGGTGCTCCCCGAGCTTCCCTGCGCCGCCGAACAGGATGATCTTCAGGCCGCGCCTTCGACGTGGGCCTTCAGACCCACGGCCTCGGCGGCAAGGTAGCGGTCGGTGAGCCCTTTGAAGAAGAGCCGCCCCATGACGACTCCGAGTGGACCCGCCTGCTCGACCGACAGTCGCACTCGCGTGCTCGTTCCCGCCGGCTCGAGCAGATGCCGCGCCGTCGTCCGCACACCCGGGCCCGTCGCGACCCACGTGAACGAGCGCCCCGGCTCGAGCTCCGTCACGACGTACTCCGTCGGCGGCAGCTTCGGCTGCTCCACCCGCGCCTTCGCGCCGATCGTGAACGGCCCGTCGTCGAGCCGGGTCACCGACGTCACGGTGTCCGCCCAGTCGGGCCAACGGGCAACGTCGACCAGGACATCCCAGACCTGCTCGGGTGCGGCGTCAATATCCACGGTGATGTGTCGCTCCATGTGCCCATCATGGCGCGGGAGGATGCAGTCATGACGCGAACCGTCACCCGCGAGTGGGTCATCCGCCGACGCCTTGCAACCCAACGCCTCTCGTCCGCGCCACTCCCCCAGGCCGCCGACGCGGTGCGCCTGCTCACCTGCGTCCAATCGCAGGACGCACCTCTTGCAGCGCACTCCCTCGCGATGCGCTCACGCAACATTTCGTATGCCGGTGTGCTCGCTGAGCAGTCGGCTGGCGGTTGGGTGCGCACCCACATCTTGCGACCCACATGGCACCACGTCGCGCCGGAGGATCTCCGCTGGATCCAGGCCCTCACTGGTGCCAAGGTCGAGTCCTCCATGCCGGCCCGACACCGCCAGCTCGGCCTCACTCCAGAGATCATCGACCGGGGCATCGAGCTGCTGCGTGAACTCCTCGCCGACGGGCAGGCCCTGACGCGCAGAGAGCTCGGGCCGCGGTTCGCAGCGGCCGGGTTGCCCGGGCCCGGCGAGACGATGGCGCACCAACTGATGTGTGCCGAAGTTCGTGCGGTCATCTGCTCCGGTCCGCCGCGCGGAACCGAGCACACCTATGCCGTCGTGGACGAGATCATCCCCCCTGCACGGTCGGACACGTGGCCGCGTGAGCAGTCGCTCGTCGAACTCACCCACCGCTTCTACGCCGGGCACGGGCCTGCGTCCGAACGCGATCTCCAGCGGTGGAGTGGACTCACCCTGACCGAGATCCGCTCTGCCACAGCCGAACTCACCACCACGGCCTCCCTCCAGACGACTCACCCCATGGAGTCGGTCGAGTGCCAGGGCGAGACTCTCTGGCACGACCCCACGGTGACGGCACGCGCGTCACGCAAGCACACGGCATACCTGCTGTCGACGTTCGACGAAGCGGCCCTGACCTATCCGACGACGGGCTTCCCACGCCGGAACTCCGACGTCGACCGCACCCGGCTCATCTCCGAGGCTGCCGGCGGGATCGTCGTGGTCGACGGGCGTGACCTCGGCACGTTCAAGCGCAAGACCGAGACCAAACGGGTCACGGTGACGGTCCGGCCCGAAGCCGACATCACGTCCGCCGAACGCGAGGGCATCGCCGAAGCGGCAGAGTTCCTCGCCGCCTTCCACGAGCTGCCCCTGAACCTGGTGATCGCCTGAGTCCGCTGGGGAACGGACTCAGGCGATCACGTCAGGAGCGGCGCTCAGGTATTGCCGTTGTCGCGCATGTCGCTGGCGCAACGGATCTGGGTGCTGCTGTCGTAGAGGCAGACCTGAACGCCCGCCGACATGATGTCCTTGCTCGCGGTGAACTGACCGTCCGCGAAGCCCAGGCCCGCGGGGCCACAGCCGCGGGTGTCCTTGTGCCAACTGCCATAGCCGTAGCTTCCGTCGCGGTACTTGGCAATGGCCCGGGCCCACGTCCCGAGCCCGTCGCCGTCGCCGTTCGAGTCGCAGGTGTCGTTGACGTACCAGTCTTTGTAGTAGACGGTGCGGTCCCCAGTGAAGTCCAGGACGGCCGACGCGGTGCCTCCGGAGTTGTCGGTCTTGCCAGGGGTGGTGACGTGGGCCTGAGCCTTGCCGTCGGTGGCGAATGCCTGCGGTGCGGCGACCACCGGTGCAGCCAGAGCGGCCACGGCGGTGGCCACGAGGACGAACTTCTTCATCGCGAATCTCCCTCTGTCGTGCTACCCCTCCCGGGTGGGAGGTGGCGCCCAATGTTCCGAAGGGCCCTGCGGATTCACTGCGGATCCACTGCGGATGCGCTGCGGCTGGTGCCGAAACCCTCGCGCTCGGCCCGCTCGTGCGAGTCCTCGGTCTCCTGGAAGAAGGTGATCGTCAGACCGGCCGGCGCCTCGAGTCGCGAGTTGAGGGACATCCACGGAGTGAGGACCGGCTCCGCGACGACCTTCGCGCCCACCGCTTCGGCCTCCCGGGTCGCAGACTCGGCGTCGTCGACCTCGAAGGCGATCCGGATCTTCGGGCTCGGTGTGCCGCCAGCCTCAACGTTGTCGATCGCGACCTTGTGGGCGGGGCTGGCGATCTCGAACGTCGCCCGCCCGGCCTCGAGGATCGCGACGCGGTCCTCGCCGCCCTCGGAGAACGCCGCGATCTCGTCCATGCCGAGGACGTCGCGATAGAACCGGACCGCGTCGTCGTAGTCGTCGGCCTCGACGACCACCCGCAGCTGCTTGACCTTCTGCACTCGCCCACTCGCCTCATCGCTCATGTCAGGTCCAAGCCCTCAACGCCCCGACTTATTGCCTGAAGACCATCGATCGGGCCCGAATCTGGAAGCCTCTTTGGTGGTTCTGGGGCAACGAGTCGGCCCACTGCGGGCACAGCAAAGGGCGCCCCGCGCGAATAGTCGCGGGGCGCCCTCCGTGCTGAGTCGGCGAGGGGTCGAAGCTCGGCCAAAGACTCAGGCCCGAACCGGGGTCGAAGCGGCTCGGAGTGTGTGGCTCGTCAGCGCGCAATCAGTCCTGCGGGATGACGATGGTCTGACCGGCCTGAACCTGGGCGGACGACAGGTCGTTCGCGGCCTGGAGCTCGGCGACACCTGTGGCTATGGACACGCCGCTGAGGTGCTCGGCGGCAATCTCGGAGAGCGTCTGTCCCTGCTGGACGGTCACCGTCTCAGCCGGCGCCGACGCGGCTGCTCCGCCAGTCAGTCCGACAAAGGCGACCACGAGCGCAACGAGCACGACGGCGCTCGTGAGAACCAGGCGACCCGCGCGGGTCAACCGCAGAGACGGCTGCACCACCTCGGGCACCGACTCGCCCGTGGGAACGAGCACGAGACGCGGCTGCGGCCGACGACGCGACTGCGGCCGCCACGGCGCAACCGGACGCGGTGCGGCATACCCATTGGTCGTGCCGTCCAGCACTGCAACTGCACTCATGGTGTCCTCCTGGGTCGATGTCTCATTCGCTGCGGTCACAATCGAAATGATGTTCGAACGAACGCTTGTACGATTTCTAGCACGGATGTTCGATGAGTTCAAGACACGCCTCGAACAGATGTTTGATCCGTGAGCACGAACTCCGTACGCTGTCGTCATGTCAGGAAGCCAATCAGGCACCACTGACAACGCGTGTCCCACCAGCACCACACTGGCCGGACGCGCAGCAGACAGCCCAGATCACCGCCGATCCAGGCACGACCGAGGAGAGCACCGATGAGCGACAAGCGCGGCACGGACGACGCACACGTCCACCAGCTTCCCGACCGTGACCCCGGCGACGGCACGCTCACGCAGCGCCAGCGCAAGGTCCTCGAAGTCATCCGCAACGCGGTCGACCGTCGCGGCTACCCGCCAAGCATGCGTGAGATCGGCCAGGCCGTGGGTCTCACCTCTCCCAGCTCGGTCTCGCACCAGTTGCATGCCCTCGAGAAGAAGGGCTACCTCCGCCGCGACCCCAACCGGCCGCGTGCCATGGAGGTCATCTCCCCCGACACACCGACCGACATCCGCGGCTACCGCGGCGGCGCCACCGCCGACGACATCGACGCCGACCTCGACCCGACCGGTTCGGGAGACCTGCGGCCCGAGGCGAGCTACGTCCCCGTCCTGGGGCAGATCGCCGCCGGTGTGCCGATCTTGGCCGAGGAGTCCGTCGAGGAGGTCTTCCCCCTGCCCAAGCAGATCGTCGGCGAGGGCTCGCTGTTCCTGCTCAAGGTCGTCGGCGACTCGATGATCGACGCCGCGATCTGTGACGGTGACTGGGTCGTCGTGCGCCAGCAGCCCAACGCCGACAACGGTGACATCGTGGCCGCAATGCTCGACAACGAAGCGACGGTCAAGACGTTCAAGCGCAAGGACGGCAAGGTCTGGCTCATGCCGCACAACGCAGCCTTCGACCCGATCGACGGCGACCACGCCACGATCCTCGGCAAGGTCACCGCGGTCCTCCGCCGGATCTAGACCCTCGCAGGTCGGCTCAGGCGACCCGTTCGCTGATCGTGCGGGCCAACGCGGACAACGTGACGCCGAGCGGCGCATCGATCCGATGCGTTGTCTCGGCGTCACCGCGGGTGGGGCCTTTCGTGACGACGACGACGGGTATGCCGTGTGCCGCCGCCCGTCGCACGAACCGATATCCGCTCATCACCTTGAGCGACGACCCGAGCACGACCAGGACGGGCGCGGCATCGGTCAGCGCGAAGCATTGCTCGACCCGCGGCTTCGGGACGGCACCGCCGAAGAAGACGACGTCCGGCTTGAGGGTGTCGGCACCACAGCCGAGACATCGCGGCGCAGTGAATGTCTGCACCGCTGCATCGGCGAGCACGATGTCTCCGTCCGGTCGGATCTGGCTGCTCACCTGCGAGCCGTCGCCGACGAGTCCCATTGCGAGAGAGGCGAATCCGGGGTTCGCGTCATCCATGAATGCTTGGACGAGGTCGCGGTCGACGCGCTCCTGGCAGGTGAGGCAGACGACCTCCGACAGGGTCCCGTGAAGCTCGATGACGTCGCGGGCACCTGCGTCCTGATGCAGACCGTCGACGTTCTGGGTGATGACCGTGGCGAAGATGCCGGCTTGCTGCAGCTCGGCGACGGCGTGGTGCCCGGCGTTGGGTTCGGCGACCGTGAAGCGCTGCCAACCGATGAAGCTGCGCGCCCAATAGCGTTGTCGCGCTGCACTCGTCGCGGTGAACTCCTGATGCGACATCGGGGTGACTCGCCGGTTGCCGTCCGGGCCGCGATAGTCCGGGATCCCGCTCTCGGTGGAGATGCCGGCACCGGTGAGGACGAGCGCAGGGCCACGCTCACGCAGCAGCTCCGCCACCTCGGCGACGCTGGCGTTGACCTCGGAACTCACCCCACCATCGTAGGACTCCCCGCACGACCGTTTTTGTCCAAGAGGTCACGATGGCGGCAGCCGCCACCTCGACTCCCCCTTCGTCACCCCTCTCATCCGTTGCGTCTGCGGATGTGGTGGTTCTAGCCACCATCCACGCAGACGCAAGGGAAGAGACAGCCTCACTCGCCGGGGCAGCTGTTCTGATGGACCAGCGCTCCGGTCACCATCCAGCGCCAGTCCACGGTCGAACTGCCCGCGTGGGCCCCGGCGCCGCACTGGCACTTCCAGTGCCAGCGCCCGAGCGCGTCACAGGTGACGTCCGGGTGGTGGCTGCGGCGGGCTGTCCGCCGTCGGATGCTGGTCTTCATGTACGAGAGGAGCGTGAGGGCCCGCCACAGATACACGCAACCTCGCACCCGACTCTTGCATCACCTCTTGTGACGAGGACTGGCACTTTGATAACTGAGCGTTATAGAATTCATCCATGATTGATGCAGCCGGCCTCCGCGTCATGCGCGCCATCGCCGATGAAGGCAGCTTCACTGCTGCGGCGCTCTCGCTCGGCTACTCCCAGCCCGCCATCTCGCAGATGGTCCGCCGCCTCGAGACCCGCACCGGCACGACGCTCGTCGAGCGCATCGGTCGCAGTGTGCGCCTCACTGAGGCCGGCGCCGTCCTCGCCCGCCATGCCGGCCCCGTCCTCTCCGCTCTCGACGCCGCCGAGGAAGAGGTGGCCGCCATCGCGGGCCTTCGCTCCGGGCGCGTTCGCCTCATGGCCTTCCCCAGCGCCTCGGCGACCCTCGTCCCCAAGGCCCTGGCCAAGGTCAAGGCCGACCACCCGGGCGTCTCGATCACCTTCAGCGAGGGCGAGCCGCGCGAGTCACTCGCCGCCCTGCGCGCCGGTGAGTGCGACCTCGCGGTGGCCTTCGTCTATGAGGGCACCGACCTCGGACGCGGCGAGGAGGACCTCGAAGCCTTCGTCACCACTCCTCTCCTCGATGACGAGGTGCTGCTCGCAGTTCCCCGCACCCATGAGCTCGCCCACGCCAAGAACGTCGACATGGCTGCGCTCAAGGGTGAGACCTGGATCGCCGGCTGTCCGCGCTGCCGCGGTCACCTCCTCCAGCTCGCGAGCACGGCCGGCTATGTGCCGGACATCGCCTACGAGACCGAGGACTACGTCGCGGTCATGGGCCTCATCGCCGAAGGCCTCGGGGTCGCCGTCATCCCCGACCTCATCCTCAAGACCGTCCACCACGAGGACGTCGTCGCACTCCCCATGACGCCGGCCTCACGCCGCCACATCGTCGCCGTGACGACGCCCGACCTCCAGCGCGTCCCGGCGGTCAAGGCCACTCTCGACGCCCTCGTCGAGAGCGCCAAGGCCTCAACGGCCAAGGCGCGCAGGGCCCCCACGCGCTGACCCTCCCCTGACGTCCGGCATCGAGACGACCGGGCAAGGACGGCTGCGGACACATGGGCCAGCGGACACCCCTCCGCGTGACCATGAGCCAGGCTTGCTTCTGGGTCATGTTCGGCCGCGGCAGCGCGCGTACCGTGGCAACAGGTGCCGCCCGCACCTCCCACCTCGCAGCCGGGAAGCATCAGTGCGCCATGACGACAGTCGCAGAGCTCAGCGCCTTGCCCAGACCACCCACAGTGGGCATGCCCTTCCTGACCCTGCTGCGGACCATCCGGGACTTCCACACCGCGGGGGCGACGTTCCGCGACACCGTGGGACCAGTGACCACGACGAACCTGGGCCCCTTCGTCCCGAAGCTGGTCTGGGTCTCCTCGACGCAGGGCGCCCACGACGTCTTGGCCAACCATGACGGCTCGATCGACAAGCACACAACTTTGGTCAGGCAGCTGCGCCTGCTCGGTGGAGAGTCCGTGTTCAGTCTCGGGAACGAGTCATGGAAGCCGCGCCGACGGACTCTGCAGCCTCTCTTCACCAAACAGCACGTCGAGCACTTCACCGGCCACATGGCCGGCGCTGCCCGACACCTCGCCAGCGCGTGGCCGGCCTACTCGGTCATCGACATCGACGCCGAGAGCCGCCACCTCACTCTGCGGGTTCTGGGCAGATCGCTGTTCGGCCTCGACCTGGACGCGGACGCCGAGCGGTTGGGTCCGCCGATCCGCGAGGTCCTCAACTACACGACGGCGCGAGCCATCGCACCCGTTCGCTTGCCCGTGTGGGTACCCACGCCCGGACAACGCCGCTGGAGTGAGGCGCGGGCGGTCATCTGGTCCATCGTCGACGCCGCGATCGCGAATGCCCACACCCACCCCGGTCACGCCGAGCTGCTCGATCTCCTCTTCCAGGCCAAGGATCCAGACACGGGTCTGGGCCTCACCCACGAGGAGATCCGCAGCGAGCTGACGACGTTCCTCACGGCGGGACACGACACCACGGCGACCACCCTGTCCTACGCGCTGTGGCAGCTCGGCCGCAACGCCGACCTGCAGACGTCGGTCGCTGCGGAGGCCCTGGCGCTGGGTGAGCGCGACCTGACCATGGCCGACATCCCGGACCTCGCCCTGACGATCCGCGTCCTCCACGAAGCCCTCCGGCTCTGCCCGCCAGCTGCGGCGGTCAGCCGCAGCGTCGAGAGAGACTTGGCCATCGATGGGTACCGAGTCGAGGCCGGCCAGGACATCATCGTCTCGATCTGGGCACTGCACCGGGATCCTGCGATCTGGGGCGCGGACGCGGACGAGTTCGACCCGGACAGGTTCTTGCCGGAACCGTCCAAGAACCGCGATCGGTGGGCCTACCTTCCCTTCGGTGGCGGGATGCGCTCCTGCATCGGCGACCACTTCGCGATGACCGAGGCCGCCATCGCGCTGGCCACCCTCGTCCGCGAGGTCGAGTTCGAGAGCCAGGACGACACGTTCGAGGTCGCCCTGCCATTCACGATGACCGCAGCCGGCCCCGTCCCGGTCCGAGTCCGACCGCGCAAACGCGCCGCACCTCCACCGCCTGCGTCGGGTCAGCCGACGGCATAGCTCCCGCAGATCCAGACGCTGTGGGTCATTTGGCGGTGACGACCTCGAGCCGACCGTCCCGTTCGACCACGGCAATGTGCCCGCGCTGGTCGGTGCGATAGGCGGCATACCCATTGCGTTGCAGCATCGTCAGGTGCGCCGCTGTCGGGTGTCCGTAGTCGTTGTCCTGGCCCACGCTGATCACCGCGACCGGTGCCCGCACGGCCGACATGAGCGCAGGGTCGAGGTTCGCGCTTCCGTGGTGGGGTGTCTTGACGACGTCGAACTCCGTTGCAGCAGTGGCCATCTGGGGATCTCGCCGCATCCTGAGCACGAGGTCGTGCGCGGCCTCACGCTCCACGTCACCAAGCAGCAGCGCATCGACCTCACCGACGTGGACCGCCACCACGATGCTCGCGTTGTTGGGCACCGAACCGGCCGCGATGCGGCGCACCGGCGCCCACACCTCCGCGGTCACGTCACCGAACTCGAGCCGGTCCCCTGCCGCCAGAGCAGACACGGGTATGCCGTGTGCTCCAGTCCATCGCGTCACCTCACCCACCTGATGGTCCGGCTCCGCAATCGGTGAGACGAACACCTGCCCGACCGTCCGACCGCCGATGACGCCGGGGAGCCCCTCGACGTGGTCGGCGTGGAAATGCGTGAGGACGACGGCATCGACGACCTGGACACCAAGCGAGTCGAGACAGCCGTCGACGGCTGACGGCTCGGGGCCGGCGTCGATGACGAGGGCCCGACCCGGTCCGGTGCGCACGACGGCCGCATCGCCCTGACCCACGTCGCAGAAGGCGATGCGCCAGCCGTCGGGTGGCCAGGTCACGACACGCGTCGGCAGCGTCATCGCTGCGGTGAGGGCGACGAGGAGCAGTGCCACGAGAGGCTTGAGGACCGCGTATCGCCCCAGCCAGCGACCCATCACAAGCAGCAGGACGGTGAGACCCGCGAGCAGGAGTGCACCGGGGGCGCCGTCCGGCCACGGCATGGTGCCGCCTGGGACGTCCGCCATCACGCGCGCCGTCCTGGCGATGACGAGGGTGGGCACAGCGCCGAGCCACCCGACGAGCTGGGCCGGACCGTCGGCGACGACCGACACCAGCGCCGCGACCACTCCGGCGATCGTGGCCGGGGCGACGAGTGGCGCCGCGACGAGGTTGGCCACCACACCGACGATGCTCACCGAGCCCTGGAGCAGGACGATCAGTGGTGCGCACATCGCCTGTGCCGCAACGGGTATGGCGACTGCCGGTCCCATGAACGCCAACCGCGAAGGCAGGTGCCGGGCAATCGCGTCACCCCACGGCCGGGTGAAGAGCAACAGCCCGAGCGTGGCCAGCGCGGACAGTGCGAACCCGAACGACCGCGCCATCCACGGGTCCATGACCAGCACGACGACGATCGCTCCGGACAGGACCGGGAGGCCAGCCGCGCGGCGTGAGCGGCTCATCCCGATGAGCCCGATGAGACCCATGGCGGCGGCCCGGACGACGCTCGGCTCAGGACGCGCGAGCACGACGAACCCGAGGATCGCGAGCGCGACGATGAGTGGTCGCCATCGTCTCGGCACTCCGACAAGGATGCAGAGCCCGAGCATCATGCCGCCCACCACCGCGATGTTCGAGCCGCTGACGGCAGTCAGGTGAGTCATCCCCGTCGCCTGCATCGCCTCGGTGAGGTCGGGCGGAGTCCGGCTCGTGTCACCGATGACGAGTCCGGGCAGGAGCCCTCGCGCATCGTCCGGTGTCGGATCCACGGCCATCCTGAGCCCGGCGCGCAGATGCTCAGCGACACCACCGATGGCACCAGCCGACTTGGTGACCTCGTGCCCCGACACCCGGAGCACAGCAACCTCCGGGTAGCCCGGCAACGGCGGTGTCAGCCGACCACGCAGCCGAACTGTCTCGTGCCACTTCAGTTGCAGCATCCCGTCGTCTCCGCGCAGTGAGATCGGTGCGTATGCCGGGGTGCTCCGTCCGCGACCATCGACCCGGTGCGCCTTGGCCTTGGCCATGACGACGGGCTCACCGCTGCCCCGGGCCGCGAGGGCCACCGGGTCCGAGGTCACGGTCGCCTCGATCGTCACGACGGCCCGGGCCGCGGTGAGGTCGTCGAGGTCCCCGACGCCGCGCAGTGCGTGCTGTCCGTTGCCGGCGACCTGCACGAGCAGGGCCACCCCGAGCACGAGCATCAGTCGACGACCACGCCCCACGAGGTGAAGCACCACGAGCGCAATGACCACCAGGCTCGTGACGATCCAGCGCGGTCCCGCCGTCCAGGTCAGGGTGAGCGCGAGCAGCGCCCACGCTGCGAGGGCCGGCACGAGCAACCTGATGTCACTGAACCGCACGGTCTCCCGCGTCCACTCATCGCGACGAGCGCGCAGTTCGGGAGGGTCTGCAACCGTCACAACGTGACCTTGGGGGTGAGCTGGGCGAGAAGCTTCTCGCCGATGCCGCTCACCTCACCAAGCTCCTCGACGCTCGTGAAACGCCCGTGCTCGGTGCGCCAGTCGAGAATGCGCTGTGCGAGAACGGGACCCACGCCGGGCAGGGTGTCGAGCGCAGACAGGTCGGCCGAGTTCAGCGAGACGGTGCCACCCGTGGATCCGGACCCTGCACCTCCGCCACCAGCTCCTCCGCTTCCGCCCACAGCACCCGCGCCAGTTCCCGACCCTGTTCCCGGCGCTCCGGGCCCGGCCAGGACGTCGCCCGGTTTGGGCACGACGATCTGCTCGCCGTCCACGAGGACCCGGGCAAGATTCACGGCTGTCAGGTCTGCCGCCCGAGAGGCCCCGCCCGCGGCACTCACGGCGTCACCGACCCGCGCGCCAGCAGCCATGCGATAGACGCCGGGCTTCACGACCTGACCGACGACGTGCACGACCACCGGACCAGCCACTCCGGCCGCCCCGGTCCCCTGCCCTGCCCCCGCTCCACCCACCGACGCTCCACCCCCCGACGATGCACCCGGACCCGAACCACCAGATGCCGATGCACTTGGCGATGCCCGCGAGAGGGTCGACGTCCCCCGGCTCACGCCCGTCGGTTCTGCCCCGGCGGCAGCGCGATGACCCACTGCCGCACCCTCCCCGGCACCCGCGAGCCAGACACGCACTCCGAAGACCACGGCGACGACCACGACCACCGCCAGCAGCGCCATGGCAGCCGATCGGCTCGGCACCCACCTCGCTCCCCGCAGACTCGTGGGGAGCTCGAAGACCGGCCCGCGCGGCACCTCGAGCGGTCGGTGCCGCCCACGATCCTCCTGACCAGCCCGCTCTCCCACGCCCGCACCAGACCCACCAGCGCCATCTCCGCCCCCACCACCAGCGCGGTCGCCACTGCCGCCAACACCACCACCCTCAAGACCATTGCCGCCGCCACGCACCCTGGCCAGGGCGCGAGCTGACACGGTGTCGGGTTCTCGACGGAACGGCATACGCCGACGTTAGGAACGACGGGCGCGACACCCAACCCCAGATCGGCCATCTGTGGACGACCACGCCACGAGCCGTCGCCTGTGGACAAATTCAGCCGCTCAGGCGCCCCTTCCAGGCCGCGATGTTGCCACGGTGCCGGGCGAGCACGATGAGCGATACGAGCACGACCCAGATCCCCACCCCGAGATCGACCGATGTGTCCGCACGCACGACGAGGACGACGCCGGCACTGAGGAGGAACGTCGACGCGACGACCGACGCGTTGCCGAGCCGATGGACGAAGGGCAGGCACACCCCGAACACGACCAGCCCGGCGAGGGCCACCCACGGCACCACCGCCAGCATCGCGCCGAGCGAGGTCGCCACACCCTTGCCGCCGCGACCGCCGAGGTAGGGGCTGTAGATGTGGCCGAGCACGCACGCCACCCCCGCAAAGAGCGCGACCCACGTGCCCATCGTGCGCAGGACGACGAACGTCGGCACGAACCCCTTGAGCACGTCGAGGACTCCGACGAGGATCCCCCACTTCCTGCCGACTGCGCGCCCGAGGTTCGTCGCGCCCGGGTTGCCCGAACCCACCGCCGCGACATCCACTCCGCGTGCATGGCCGATGATCGTGGCCGGGTTGATCCCCCCGATTGCGTAGCAGACCGTGACGACCACCAGCGTCGCGAGGACCGCGCCGGAGGTCGAGAAACTCACGGCGCGACCTGGCGTCAGACCCGCGGACTGACCGCGATGGCCAAGGTGCCCGGACCGACGTGCGCGCCCACGACGGCACCCAGCTCGACGACCATCAAGTCCTCGAGCCCCTCGATGCGGGACTGCAGTCGTTCGGCGAGCTTCTCGGCGCGTTCGGCCGAGTCGAGGTGGTGCACAGCGACGTCGACAGCCAGCGAGCCGGCCGCCTCCACCGCGAGTTCCTCGAGCCGCGCGATGGCGCGCGAGGAGGTGCGCACCCGTTCGAGCGGGACGATCGCCCCGTCCTCGAGGCCGAGAATCGGCTTGATCGCGAGGGCTGATCCAACGAGCGCGTTGGCCCGGCCGATCCGACCGCCTCGACGCAGGTGCTCGAGGGTGTCGACATAGAACACGACGGTCGTCCGGTCGCAGCGGGCACGCACGGCGGCCGCAACTTCCTCCGCCAGAGCGCCACGGGCGGCGAGAGCGGCACCGGCGAGGACGGCATACCCCATCGCCATGCCCATCGAACGACTGTCGATGACGGTCACGGGGACTGGCGAGTGCTGCGCGGCGAGCTGCGCGGAGCCGAGCGTGCTCGACATGTCGGCGGAGATGTGGACCGAGACGATCGAGTCCGCACCCTTGGCGGCGAGGTCGCGATAGACGTCGAGGAAGGCCTGGGGCGCGGGTCGCGAGGTCGACACGGGACGGAACCCGCGCAGCGCCTCGGCCACCTCGCCGGCCGCGATGTCGACGCCTTCGCGGCGCTCCTGTCCGCCAACGACGACATGGAGCGGGACGACACCGATGCCGTGCTCCTCGATGAGGTCAGCGGGCAGGTAGGCGGTGGAGTCGGTGACGAGAGCGGTGGGCACGGTCTGAGGTTAGTGCTCAGGCGGGCGCGCCGTGGTCACCATTCGCGCACTGGTTCAGTTCGCTCGTGGAATGCGCGGGTATGCCGCGTGGTCACCAGGGCAGGTCGACGAGCGTTTCGCGCTGGTCGTCGACGGGGACCCAGCCGCGCCCTTCGACCTTCTGGTACTCGACGCCCGGGCCCGTGGCAGCGAGTGAAGCCACCGCGGCGAGGAGGCGGTCGACGTGCTCGTCCGTCGTGGCCAACCCGGCGCTCACGCGGACGGCCGTGGTGATGTCGGCGTCCTCGTCGGCGAGGAGGGTGTCGACGAGCAGGTGCGCGCAGAACTTGCCATCGCGCACGCCGATGCCGTGTTCGGCCGAGAGGGCGGCCGAGACGAGTGAGGACTCGACGTCCTCCACGGTGAACGTCACGACGGGGGCCCGGTCCGCGTCGTCGCCGAAGATGCTGAAGGTCTCGACACCGCCGATGGCGCGCAGCCCGTCGACGAGGCGGGTGGTCAGGCGCGACTCGTGGGCCTCGACGGCGCCCCGGTTCTCGCGGATGGCGGCACAGGCCGCGGCGACGGCGACCGCTCCGAGGACGTTGGGGCTGCCGCCCTCGTGGCGTGCCGGGCCGGTCTGCCAGGTCGTGCTGAGTGGGCTGACGGCAGCAGTCGCGCCGCCGCCCGCGAGGTAGGGCGCGGCCGCGTCGAGCCAGTCGGACCGTCCGACGAGCACTCCTGCCCCGTAGGGCGCATAGATCTTGTGGCCGCTGAACGCGACGTAGTCGACGCCGAGCGTGTCGAGGTCGATCCGGCGGTGACCGGCGAGCTGGGCAGCGTCGAGCGCGACCCGGGCTCCGCGCTTGCGGGCGATGGCGGCGAGACGCTCGATCGGCCAGTACTCGCCCGTGACGTTGGACGCACCGCTCAGGACCACGAGGGTGCTGGAGGAGGTGGCGCGCTTGAGGGCGTCGGTGAGCAGAGCCTCGGCGTCCTTGTGCGTCAGCGGCACGGGCAGACGCGTGGTCTTGCGGCCTTCCCACGGCAGGAGCGTCGCGTGGTGCTCGCTCGCGAAGACGATCACCTGGGTGCGGCGCGGCAGCGACCGGGCGAGCAGGTTGAACGAGTCCGTCGTGTTGCGGGTGAAGACGACCTCGTCGCCCTCTCGGGCACCGACGAAGCGGGCGACCTCGTCACGCGCGGCCTCGTAGTAGTGGCTCGACACCTGACTGGCCCACCCCTGACCGCGGTGGACACTCGAGTAGGTCTGGGTGGCCTTGTCGACGGCCGCCTTGACGCTGGCCAGGGCCGGGGTGGAGGCGCCGTGGTCGAAGTTCGCGTACTCGACGAACGTGCCGTGGCAGGTCGGGACCTGGGGTGAGGCGACGACCGCCGGCACCTGCCTGGCTGGCGCCTCGATCGGCGTCACAATGGCCGCGGAGTTCGCGGCGATCGGCGCGGGTGCGGCTGGCGCGGGCACGGAACGCAACCACGGCTGACGACGCTCGCGGGTGAACGTGTGCGGAATTGAGCTGGCAATGGACATCTGCTGCTCCCTGGAGAGTCAATGGACTCTCGAAGGTGCTCGCGAGTCCGCGCTTGCCGACTGCGTTGCTGCAGCCGACCAGGTCGTCACCCGGAGCACCCCACCGCGGAGGAGGGTTGCCGACCAGCAAGCCGGGGCTGAACGCTGGTACTCGTGACCGTGGACAAGAGTGTATGCCGCCCGTGTCAGGCCTCGGGACCCCCTGTCCAGCGGGTGAGACTCGACGAGCCGACGCCAGGCACGCTCAACCGTTCTGCGCGGCCTCCAGCCGGGGCAAACGCAGGAAACACTCCCGTTGCTGCCCTCGGACAGCGTGAATTCCCCGTCGATGGGTTGTGTCGGATATTCGGGCCACGGCGTCCGAGCGACCTGCACTTCACCGTGGGTCGTCCCCTCCGGCAGCGCGAATGTGGTATTCCCTGCGTCGTCGGTGACGGACGCCTGCAGTTCCTTGCCTGAGACCAGAAGCTTCAGCTCGACGCCCTCGACCGGAACACCCTGACACGCGTCCCCCACACAGACGTCCGACATCACGTCAACGCTGAGTCGCTTCTGATCCTCGCCCTCCCCGCAGCCCGACAAGGCCAACAGCAGCACCACCGCGATGACTGCTCGCACGTTCCACTCCCCAACAGCTCGTGACGTCCTTCTCCCCGAATGCTAGGACCGGAGGGTCAGACGCGCGCGGCGGCGACGGCGAGAAGGATCGCTGAGCCGAGCGCTGCCAATGTGCGGACGTGGTTCCACCGACACCACACCGCGGCGTATGCCGCCCACTCGCCTTCCGCTTCCGGCCCGGCGGGTAGTGCGTCGACCTTGTTGTTGATCGGAACGTTGGCCACACCCGTGACCACGAGCGAGGCCACCCCCAGGAGGGCACCCAGGATCGGAAGCGCCCGATCGTCCCCCTGTCCGGCCAGAGCGAGGACGAGCACCGCGACACCACCGATCCCGAGCACGCCCATCGGAAGCGCGAGCAGGCTCTTGGGTGCCCACCGGTTGATCGACTGCATCGCCACGATGCCGTCACGAGGCGCGAGCTCTCGCAGGGCTGGCATGACGAACGACGAGAACGCAAACATCGCGCCGCCGAAGACTGCTGCCGCCGCCGCCGTGATGGTGAGGACCCACGCCATCGCAGTCATCGAACGGCATCCCAAACACCCTGTGCCGCAACATCTTTCGCCCAGTCCCCGAAGGCACGAGGCTCACGCCCGAGCGCGTCTCGAACGCCGGTCGTCGTCGTGACGTTGCGGCCGTCGAAGATGTCGCTGAAGAGCCCTGCGAGGAAGGTTGCCGTGGGCTCGTCGAGGCCAGCACCCACGGCTTCCTCGACGAACTTCTCCTGCGTCACCGAGACGAACTCGACCGGCGCGCCGCTCGCGTCGGACAGCTGCCGGGCCGCCTCGGTCAGAGTGATGGACTCGGGACCGGTGAGCTCGTGGACGACACCAGCGTGACCGTCCTGCGTCAGGGCGAGCACCGCGACGTCGGCCACGTCGTCGAGGTCGATGAACGGCTCGGGCACGTCTCCCGGTGCCGGCAGGGCGAAGGCGCCGCCCGGCACGGCACCGGCCAGGGCACCCTCGGTGAAGTTCTGCGCGAACCAGGCCACCCGGCATACGGTGACGTTCTTGTGCGCCGCGAAGGCGGCATCCTCTGACGCCAGAGCGCCGTCCTCGCCGCGCCCCGACAGGAGGACGAGCCGCTCGACACCGAGCGTGGACGCGAGTCCTGCGAGTTCGCCGATGCGCTCCGACGCACCGGGCGCTGCGAGGTCGGGCTGATAGGCGATGTATGCCGCCCGCGCACCTTCCAGCGCGCCGGTCCAGGTCGAGGCGTCCTCCCAGTCGAAGGACGGGCTGGTCGAGCGTGAGGCGAAGCGGGTCGCGATGCCGTGGGCCGCGAGCCGTTCGGCGACGCGGTGTCCGGTCTTGCCGGCCCCGCCGACGATGACGATGGGTGAAGAACTCTGCGGGCTCTGTTGGGACTGTGTTGTGGTCATGGGTTCAGTTCAGCGTCTTTGGCGTGGACGATCCATGGCTGGACGCCTCCAATCCATACGCCAGCGTCTACAGTGGGGCCATGGACGCGTTCAGTGCTGTGCTCGACGGCCCCCGGGCTCGAGGCGCCTTCCTGTTGCGCATCGTGCTGGCGGCGCCGTGGGGTGTGCGGATCGAGGACGAGGCTCCGCTCACGGTCATCACCATCGTCACCGGCAGCGCCTGGGTCCTTGACGACGACGGTGAGCGACTGCGCCTTCGCGCTGGCGACGTCGCCCTCATCCGCGGTCCACGGCCCTACCTCTTCGCGGACTCCCCGGACACTGCGCCCCAGGTGCGCGTTGACACGGACCAGCACTGCTGGTCGATCGAGGGCGGCCGCAGCCTTGCCGACGAGATGAGCCTCGGAGTGCGGACCTGGGGCAACACCGACCTCGCTGCCGCCGATGCGACGGTCTCGCTCGTCGGTGCCTACGACCTGACCAGCCAGATCACTCCGCTGCTCGTCGGGCTCCTCCCCCGCACGGCCGTCATCCGTGGCGGCGACTGGACCTCGCCGGTGCGCGACCTGTTGGTGGCTGAGGTCGGACGCGACGCCGCCGGCCAGGGCGTCGTCCTCGACCGGCTCCTCGACCTCGTGCTCATCGAGGCGCTGCGGCACTGGTTCACCACCCGCGCCGACGATGCTCCGACGTGGTGGCTGGCCGCGGAGGACGATCTCGTCGGTCCGGCAATCAGGGCCATGCAGACCGATCCGGCGCGCGGCTGGACGGTCGACGCTTTGGCCCGGCACACCGGCATGTCACGGGCGGCGTTCGCCCGGCGCTTCCACGAACTCGTGGGGACGCCGCCGATGACATTCCTCACCCAGTGGCGGCTCTCGCTCGCCGCCGATCTGCTGCGGGACACCGATTCCACCATCGCCGCGGTCGCGCGCGACGTGGGCTACGGCGGCCCGTTCGCGCTGAGCGCGGCATTCAGCCGACGCTACTCAGCCAGCCCGACGGCATACCGAAAGAACGTGCGCGCCCGCACCCGCCACCCAGCCTGAAAGTCCGACGGATTGCGCAATAAGTCGGAGATTGGATCTGTCAGAGCGGGACGACGTTGACGAGCTTGGGGGCTCGCACGATGACAGTGCGCACTCCCCCGGCGGTGGCCTCGATGACCTTGGGCAGGGCGAGCGCCAGCGCGCGCAGCTCGTCCTCGCTGATGTCGGACGCGACCTCGATGCGATCACGCACCTTGCCCTTGATCTGGATGACGCAGGTGACGGAGTCGTCGACGAGCAGCGCCGGGTCCGCGACGGGGAAGTCCTCGTGGGTCAGCGACTCCTCATGGCCCAGGCGCGACCACAGCTCCTCCGCGATGTGCGGAGCGAGTGGCGCCACCATGAGGACGATCTGCTCGGCGGCCTCTCGCGGGACGGCGTCGAGCTTGGTCAATGCGTTGTTGAACTCGATGAGGCGGGCGATGGCCGTGTTGAAGCCGAGCTCGTCGTAGTCACGCCGCACCGCATCGATCGTCCGGTGCAGCACCCGTGCCGTCGCGTCATCGATCGGGCCGTCACTGACCCGCACCTCGCCGCTCTCTTCGTCGACGACGTTGCGCCAGAGCCGCTGCAGGAATCGCTGCGACCCGACGATGGCCCGGGTGTCCCACGGTTTGCTCTGGTCGAGCGGGCCGAGACCCATCTCGTAGAGCCGCAGCGTGTCGGCACCATAGGCGGCATACATGTCGTCGGGCGACACCATGTTCTTGAGTGACTTGCCGATCTTGCCGAACTCACGTGTCACCGCCTGGCCCTCCCACATGAAGCTCGGGTGGCCGTCGTCGCCGATGACCTCCTCGACCTCGGTCGCCTCGACCGGCTGGCCACGATCGTCACGGAAGGCCGCAGCCTGGATGTAGCCCTGGGCAAAGTACTTCCGGAACGGCTCCTCGCTCGACACATGGCCGAGGTCAAAGAGGACCTTGTGCCAGAAGCGCGCATAGAGCAGGTGCAGCACGGCGTGCTCGACACCGCCGATGTAGAGGTCGACACCACCGGGGTCACGGGTGCCTGCGGGTGCGCCGTCAACGGCGGTGTCGCGCGGCCCGATCCAGTACTCCTCCGTCGCGGCCGAGACCAGCTCTTCACGGTTCTCGGGGTCGAGGTAGCGCAGGTAGTACCAGCACGATCCGGCCCAGTTGGGCATCGTGTTGGTCTCACGGCGATAGCTCTGCACGCCGCGACCGTCGCCGAGGTCCAGCTCGACGTTGACCCACTCGGCGACCCGGCCCAGCGGAGGCTCCGGGGAGCTCTGCGCGTCCTCGGGGTCGAAGGTCCGCGGGCTGTAGTCAGGAACCTCCGGCAGCTCGATCGGCAGCATGGACTCGGGCACACCATGGGCGGTGCCGTCCGCGTCGAACACGATGGGGAACGGCTCACCCCAATAGCGCTGACGCGAAAACAGCCAGTCGCGCAACTTGTAGCTGACCTCTCGACCACCATGACCGTGCTCCACGAGCCAGTCGATCATCGCGGCCTTGGCCACGGTGATCGGCTTGCCGTTGAGGTCGATGGTGTCGTTCGCGGAGTTGATCGCCGGCCCCTCACCGGTGAACGCCTCGTCCTCGGGGTGACCCTGCGTCGGCTGCACGGTGCGGATCCGGGGCAGGTCGAAGACATCGGCGAAGTGCCAGTCGCGCTCGTCCTGGCCCGGCACGGCCATGATCGCACCGGTGCCGTAGCCCATGAGGACGTAGTCCGCGACAAAGATCGGGAGCTGTGCACCCGTGGCCGGGTTCGTGGCATAGGCGCCGGTGAAGACACCGGTCTTGTCCTTGCCTTCGATCTGACGCTCGACGTCGCTCTTGCGAGAAGCCGCACGCCGGTATGCCGTCACTGCAGCTTCCGGGGTCGACTCGCCACCGGTCCAGGTCGAGTTCGTCCCGTCGGCCCACTCCCCATGCTCGATCAGGGTGTCGACGATCGGGTGCTCCGGCGCGAGGACCATGAAGGTCGCACCGAACAACGTGTCGGGGCGCGTCGTGAACACCTCGATCGGACTGGTGCCCTCGGGCGCGCCCACGACCGGGAACGCGACGCGCGCGCCGTGACTGCGGCCGATCCAGTTGCGCTGCATGGCCTTGACCTTGTCCGGCCACTCCACGCGGTCCAGATCATCGGCCAGACGGTCCGAGTAGTCGGTGATGCGCATCATCCACTGACGCAGGTTGCGCTTGAAGACGGGGAAGTTGCCGCGCTCGGAGCGACCGTCGTTGGTGACCTCTTCATTGGAGAGCACCGTGCCCAGCCCGGGACACCAGTTGACCGGCGCCTCGGAGGCGTAGGCCAGGCGGAACTCGCTCAGCACGCCCTCACGCTCGCCAGCCTCGAGATCGGCCCAAGTGCGGCCGTCGGGCAGGTCGCGAGTTCCGGACTCGAACTGCGCCACGAGCTCGGCGATGGGGCGGGCCCGGCCTCGGCTCCCGTCCGGGCGCTGGGCGTCGCGGTCGTACCAGGAATTGAAGATCTGCAGGAAGATCCACTGCGTCCAGCGGTAGTAGTCGGGGTCCATGGTCTGGATCGACCGACGCTGGTCCAGCCCGAGTCCGAGCCGGCGCAGCTGGCGCGCCATGATCACGATGTTGGCCTCGGTGGTGATGCGCGGGTGCTGACCGGTCTGGACGGCATACTGCTCCGCCGGCAGACCGAAGGCGTCGTAACCCAAGCAGTGCAGGACGTTCTTGCCCAGCATCCGGTGATAGCGCGAGAAGACATCCGTCGCGATGTAACCAAGTGGGTGACCGACGTGCAGGCCGGCACCGCTGGGGTAGGGGAACATGTCGAGGACGAGCAGGCGTCCCCCGGCACGAGTCGCGACCGCATCGGGGTCGGCGAACGGGCCGTCGGGGTTGGGCGCGTTGAACGTGCCGCTGGCCTCCCAACGGTCCTGCCATGCCAACTCGATCCGGTCGGCCAGCTGCGCCGTGTAGCGGTGCGCCGTCTCGCTCATGTCATTCCTGCCTGTTCGATGACTCTGCCCTGCACGGGTGGATGCCCACAAAAAAGCCCCTCACACAGGAGGGGTTCGCCGCGGTGACGTCCGGGTGGATCGTCAGCGCGGCTGCGGAAGAAGCTGTTGCAGCCTGGCCATGAGGACAGACTATCGCAGGGCTACAGATGGCCCCAAATGAGAAATGGCCCGCCATAGTGGCGGGCCATTCCTTGAATGTTTGTCCGGCTGCGTCCTACTCTCCCACACCGTCACCAGTGCAGTACCATCGGCGCTGAAGGGCTTAGCTTCCGGGTTCGGAATGGAGCCGGGCGTTTCCCCTTCGCTATGACAGCCGAAACTCTATGGAGATGTGGTTGTTCTTCCCCCCGTTTGTCACGCACCGGGTTTCACCCTTTGTGGGGGTGGTGGTGTGTGTGGGGGGTTCCCGACCGTATCTCGGGAACTGCACAGTGGACGCGAACGCAACTTTTTAGTGTGTATCAAGTTATCGGCTTATTAGTACCAGTCAGCTACATGCATTACTGCACTTCCACGTCTGGCCTATCAACCCAGTAGTCTAGCTGGGAGCCTCTCGGAGATTTAACTCCATGGAAATCTCATCTTGAAGCGTGCTTCCCGCTTAGATGCTTTCAGCGGTTATCACTTCCGAACGTAGCTAATCAGCGGTGCTCTTGGCAGAACAACTGACACACCAGAGGTTCGTCCATCCCGGTCCTCTCGTACTAGGGACAGCCCTTCTCAAATTTCCTACGCGCACAGCGGATAGGGACCGAACTGTCTCACGACGTTCTAAACCCAGCTCGCGTACCGCTTTAATGGGCGAACAGCCCAACCCTTGGGAGAGACTCCACCCCCAGGATGCGACGAGCCGACATCGAGGTGCCAAACCATGCCGTCGATATGGACTCTTGGGCAAGATCAGCCTGTTATCCCCGGGGTACCTTTTATCCGTTGAGCGACGCCGCTTCCACAAGCCAGCGCCGGGTCACTAGTTCCGACTTTCGTCCCTGCTCGACCTGCCGGTCTCGCAGTCAAGCTCCCTTGTGCACTTACACTCGAAACCTGATTACCAACCAGGCTGAGGGAACCTTTGAGCGCCTCCGTTACCTTTTAGGAGGCAACCGCCCCAGTTAAACTACCCACCAGGCAATGTCCCTGATCCGGATCACGGACCTAGGTTAGATATCCAGAACGACCAGAGTGGTATTTCAACGTTGACTCCACGAACACTGGCGTGCCCGCTTCAAAGTCTCCCACCTATCCTACACAAGCCGTACCGAACACCAATACCAAGCTATAGTAAAGGTCCCGGGGTCTTTCCGTCCTGCTGCGCGTAACGAGCATCTTTACTCGTAGTGCAATTTCGCCGAGTTCATGGTTGAGACAGTGGAGAAGTCGTTACGCCATTCGTGCAGGTCGGAACTTACCCGACAAGGAATTTCGCTACCTTAGGATGGTTATAGTTACCACCGCCGTTTACTGGGGCTTAAATTCTGAGCTTCGACCCCGAAGGATCTAACCCGTCCTCTTAACCTTCCAGCACCGGGCAGGCGTCAGTCCGTATACATCGTCTTGCGACTTAGCACGGACCTGTGTTTTTAGTAAACAGTCGCTTCTCCCTGGTCTCTGCGGCCGTTTCCCCTAGACAGCAAGTGTCTTCAGGGTCTGGGCCCCCCTTCTCCCGAAGTTACGGGGGTATTTTGCCGAGTTCCTTAACCATGATTCACTCGATCGCCTTGGTATTCTCTACCTAACCACCTGAGTCGGTTTGGGGTACGGGCGGCTCGAACCTCGCTAGAAGATTTTCTTGGCAGCATAGGATCACCCTGCTTCCCGCATTCGCGGTCACTATCAGGTCTCAGGATATGTGTGAGACGGATTTGCCTATCTCACTCCCTACACCCTTGGACGTGGACTACCATCGCCACGCGGAGGCTACCTTCCTGCGTCTCTCCATCGCTTGACTACTACCAGATCGGGTCACGCGCTCCACTTACAAGATCCACCCGAAGGCTTCACAACGCAAGTTTCAGGCGTTTAGCATCAAAAGGTTCGTCATGGGCGGTTCTTCGCCGGTTCCGGAATATCAACCGGATGTCCATCGACTACGCCTGTCGGCCTCGCCTTAGGTCCCGACTTACCCAGGGCAGATTAGCTTGACCCTGGAACCCTTGGTTATTCGGCGGACGGGTTTCTCGCCCGTCATTCGCTACTCATGCCTGCATTCTCACTCGTGTGGCCTCCACGGCTGGTTCACACCGCCGCTTCCCTGGCCACACGACGCTCCCCTACCCATCAACACGCTTGGACCACCAACCCGCAGGTGTGGTGGCCGGGCAATATGTCAATGCCACAGCTTCGGTGGTGTGCTTGAGCCCCGCTACATTGTCGGCGCGGAATCACTTGACCAGTGAGCTATTACGCACTCTTTAAAGGGTGGCTGCTTCTAAGCCAACCTCCTGGTTGTCAATGCAACTCCACATCCTTTTCCACTTAGCACACGCTTTGGGACCTTAGCTGGTGGTCTGGGCTGTTTCCCTCTCGACTACGGAGCTTATCCCCCGCAGTCTCACTGCCACGCTCTCACTTACCGGCATTCGGAGTTTGGCTAACGTCAGTAACCTGTTGAGGCCCATCGGCTATCCAGTAGCTCTACCTCCGGTAAGAAACACGTGACGCTGCACCTAAATGCATTTCGGGGAGAACCAGCTATCACGGAGTTTGATTGGCCTTTCACCCCTACCCACAGCTCATCCCCTCAGTTTTCAACCTAAGTGGGTTCGGTCCTCCACGACGTCTTACCGTCGCTTCAACCTGGCCATGGGTAGATCACTCCGCTTCGGGTCTAGACCCAGCGACTCATTCGCCCTATTCGGACTCGCTTTCGCTACGGCTTCCCCACACGGGTTAACCTCGCCACTGAGCACTAACTCGCAGGCTCATTCTTCAAAAGGCACGCTGTCACCCCACAATGAGGGCTCCAACGGATTGTAGGCACACGGTTTCAGGATCTATTTCACTCCCCTCCCGGGGTACTTTTCACCTTTCCCTCACGGTACTTGTCCGCTATCGGTCACCAGGGAATATTTAGGCTTAGCGGGTGGTCCCGCCAGATTCATACGGGATTTCTCGGGCCCCGTATTACTTGGGATAACTCTCTGGAGTTCACGTCATTTCGTCTACGGGGGTCGCACCCTCTATGCCGGGCCTTTCAATGCCCTTCGACTATAACGCGAATTTTTGACTCCATGCCGGAATGTCAGTCCCAACTGAGAGGTCCCACGACCCCGTACCTGCAACGCCTGACAGCTATCACACAGATACGGTTTAGCCTCATCCGCTTTCTCTCGCCAATACTCACGGAATCGCGGTTGCTTTCTCTTCCTGTGGGTACTGAGATGTTTCACTTCCCCACGTTCCCTCTACCTGCCCTATATATTCAGGCAGGAGTGACTGGACTTGCCTCCAGCCGGGTTTCCCCATTCGGAAATCCACGGATCACAGTCTGGTTATCGACTCCCCGTGGCTTATCGCAGATTCCTACGTCCTTCTTCGGTTCCTGGTGCCAAGGCATCCACCGTGCGCCCTTAAAAACTTGAGCCACAAAGATGCTCGCGTCCACTGTGTAGTTCTCAACATACGGGCGGCCCCCACACCACACTTCACGCCTCCCACACGCCCAAAGGCACATGATGGTTCGTGATGGCAGGGGTCCTGACCGGATACCGGCCTTCAGGAACGAGCTTTCGCCCGAGCCCTCAGGACCCAACAACGTGTCAAACGCCGACTCCCCCCGCCACACTTTCCGTCCCCCACACGAATGAGGAGGTGTACTTGTGTGCCGACAGTAGCGGCGTCAAATAATCGATGTTCCACCCTTGAGCACCTGCTGCACACGCGTTCGGTGGCAGACCAGGCTCTGGACCCTTGCGGGCCAGTGCTCCTTAGAAAGGAGGTGATCCAGCCGCACCTTCCGGTACGGCTACCTTGTTACGACTTAGTCCCAATCGCCAGTCCCACCTTCGACGGCTCCCTCCACAAGGGTTGGGCCACCGGCTTCGGGTGTTACCGACTTTCGTGACTTGACGGGCGGTGTGTACAAGGCCCGGGAACGTATTCACCGCAGCGTTGCTGATCTGCGATTACTAGCGACTCCAACTTCATGGGGTCGAGTTGCAGACCCCAATCCGAACTGAGACCGGTTTTTTGGGATTCGCTCCACCTTGCGGTATCGCAGCCCTTTGTACCGGCCATTGTAGCATGTGTGAAGCCCAAGACATAAGGGGCATGATGATTTGACCTCATCCCCACCTTCCTCCGAGTTGACCCCGGCAGTCTCCTATGAGTCCCCACCATAACGTGCTGGCAACATAGAACGAGGGTTGCGCTCGTTGCGGGACTTAACCCAACATCTCACGACACGAGCTGACGACAACCATGCACCACCTGTATACCGACCTTGCGGGGCACCCATCTCTGAATGTTTCCGGTATATGTCAAGCCTTGGTAAGGTTCTTCGCGTTGCATCGAATTAATCCACATGCTCCGCCGCTTGTGCGGGCCCCCGTCAATTCCTTTGAGTTTTAGCCTTGCGGCCGTACTCCCCAGGCGGGGAACTTAATGCGTTAGCTGCGGCACGGACCTCGTGGAATGAGGCCCACACCTAGTTCCCAACGTTTACGGCATGGACTACCAGGGTATCTAATCCTGTTCGCTCCCCATGCTTTCGCTTCTCAGCGTCAGTAGTGGCCCAGAGACCTGCCTTCGCCATCGGTGTTCCTCCTGATATCTGCGCATTTCACCGCTACACCAGGAATTCCAGTCTCCCCTACCACACTCTAGTCTGCCCGTACCCACTGCAAGTCCGGGGTTGAGCCCCGGATTTTCACAGCAGACGCGACAAACCGCCTACAAGCTCTTTACGCCCAATAATTCCGGACAACGCTCGCACCCTACGTATTACCGCGGCTGCTGGCACGTAGTTAGCCGGTGCTTCTTCTGCAGGTACCGTCACTTTCGCTTCTTCCCTGCTGAAAGAGGTTTACAACCCGAAGGCCGTCATCCCTCACGCGGCGTCGCTGCATCAGGCTTGCGCCCATTGTGCAATATTCCCCACTGCTGCCTCCCGTAGGAGTCTGGGCCGTGTCTCAGTCCCAGTGTGGCCGATCGCCCTCTCAGGCCGGCTACCCGTCATCGCCTTGGTGAGCCATTACCTCACCAACAAGCTGATAGGCCGCGAGTCCATCCCAGACCGAAAAACTTTCCACACCATAACCATGCGGTTTGATGTCATATCCGGTATTAGACGCCGTTTCCAGCGCTTATTCCAGAGTCTGGGGCAGGTTACTCACGTGTTACTCACCCGTTCGCCACTGCTCACCCGGAGCAAGCTCCAAGATCACCGTTCGACTTGCATGTGTTAAGCACGCCGCCAGCGTTCGTCCTGAGCCAGGATCAAACTCTCCGTTGATGTTCACAAACCCAACCCCCAAAAGAGGTTGGATAAAACTGAACCCAATAAAGGGTTGTCTACCCAGCTGAGCAAGAACAACCAGCAAAAAACACTGTTTGATCATTGTCAACCAAAGGATAATCGAAAAAGAACAACCACTCATCACCCACAAAGGCGAATCGCAGCCACCCTCAGACGAGGTTAATTGGCATCGATTTTTGACACGCTGTTGAGTTCTCAAGGATCGGACGCACACCACCACCCAGCCCATCAGGGCCAGACTCAGGGGCAACTCTCCAAACTTACCCGCGGCCACACTTGGGAGTCAAATCCGTTGGCCGCTGGCGAGCGGCCCGGATCTGATCACGCTTGGATCTTCGCGGGGTGTTCACCTTAGCAGCCTCTCGGCCGCTTCCCAAACCTGCCGTTCCCGGCGAGCTGGGCTGGATGAAACTTCCCAACCGCGGCTCCCGAAGGTGCCACACCGTTCGCGACGTTTCCGTCGTGTCGAACTGTTGGGGTCTGCCCCGGGACCGGCCTACGTCGTGTTTGGCACAAGGCCTCACACCGTGGTGTCCGTTCCTCCCTGTCGGGCTGACGTGCAGAACATTAGAGGACGCCTTGGCCAGAACACAAATCGGGTGACTCACACGTGCGACTGGACGGCACGGCATACCGAAAAGCCTTGCAGGACAGCGGAACTCGCTCAGTGGTGGAACTTGTGAACCACAGCGTGACCCTTGCCCCGCGCGATGAGCCATCGGTTGACGGGCACGGTGACGACGAAGGCCACCGCAAAGGCGACCGCCAGGGCGCCCCAGAAGAGCCAGGACGTGAGGCCCGCATCCATGGCTCCCGGCACCACGAGCATGATCGCGTTGTCGATGACCCGGTCCGGGTGTCCTGAGTGCTCTGTCATGACTCGTCGAGCTATACCCCACGGGGGTATATTCCGCCTGGCTCCCGCGCCTGCCGTGAGGGGCCCAGCCGCTCAGTCGGGGGAAAGTGACACGTCTTGGCCTCCAAAAGCAACTATTTGCCCTACCGTGTGCGACTAGCACCAAGGACGGCGTCGTCCAACCGAGCGAGGGGAACAGCGATGGTCACATCGAGGCACAGTCAGGTGGGCACGCCCACGGACCCACGAGCCGGGCGCCACCGGCACCGAGTGCTTGTCGGTGTCCTGAGCATCCTCGGGTTGCTGGCGGCCCTCCTTGTCGGAGGCACGGGTGCCCGGGCCGACACACCGAAGGAGGAGACGACGCTCACCGTCGCGGTGTCGCAGGAGGTCGACTCACTCAGCCCGTTCCTGGCGGTGCGCCGGATCACCACTGCCCTCGGTCGCCTCACCTACGACTTCCTCACCAACTACGACCCGAAGACCGGCAAGACCATCCCGGCGCTCGCCGAGTCGTGGAAGACCTCGCCCGATGGCCTCACCTGGACCTACAAGATCCGTGAGACCAACTGGACTGACGGCAAGCCCGTGACCGCCGAAGACGCTCGCTGGACCTTCGACACGATGATGAAGGACGAGGCCGCCGCCACAGCGAACGGGAACTTCGTCGAGAACTTCGAGAGCGTCGCCGCACCCGACCCGCGGACCCTCGTCGTCAAGCTCAAGGCACCTCAGGCGACGATGCTCGCGCTCGACGTGCCGATCCTGCCCAAGCACAAATGGGAGAGTGTCGGCGACTACTCGAAGTTCAACAATGACCAGGAGTTCCCCATCGTCGGGAACGGGCCTTGGATCATCAGCGCCTACGAGGTCAACAGCTCGATCACCCTCGTCCCGAACAAGAAGTTCTGGCGAGGTGCTCCCAAGTTCGACAAGCTCGTCTTCCGGCACATCGATGATCAGGACGCGCAGGTCGAGGCGCTCAAGGCCGGCGAGGTCTCCTTCGTCTCGGGCCTGACGTCGGCCCAGGCAACCTCCCTGGAGAGCGTCGACAACATCACCGTCAACAAGGCCTCGGGCAAGCGCTTCCAGGCCATCACCATCAACCCGGGCGCCAAGCTCCAGGACGGCACCGAGTTCGGTGACGGCAACAAGGCGCTCGAGGACCCTGTCGTCCGCGAGGCCCTGGTGCACACCATCGACCGCGAGGCGATCTACAAGACCGCTTACGGCGGCTTCGGTGAGGCCAACGGTGGCTACATCCCGTCCCGCTACAAGGACTACCACTGGGAGCCCACCGACGCCGAGCGCATCGGCTTCGACATCGCCAAGGCCAACCAGCTGCTCGACGGCGCCGGATACGCAAAGGGCTCCGACGGCATACGCGCCAAGGGCGGTCAGAAGCTGTCCTTCCGCTTCAACGTGCACAACGACACCCCGCAGTACGTCCAGGCCGCCGAGATGATGCGCGAGTGGGCCAAGGAGGCGGGGATGGAGCTCAAGGTCGAGCCGGTCTCCGAGGTCGGTGCCCTGCTCGACGCCGGGACCTACGACATCCTCACGACCGGCTGGAGCGTCAACCCGGACCCCGACTACATCCTCGGGATCAACCGGTGCTCCGGACTGCCGGCGAAGATCGGCGGGCCCTACCTGTCGGACGCCTACTACTGCAATGCCGAGTACGACAAGCTCTATGCCCAGCAGCTCGCCGAGCTCGACACCACCAAGCGCGCCGAGATCGTCAAGGAGATGCAGAAGGTCCTCTACAAGGACAACATCTTTGTGGTCTGGGGCTACGCGGACGCGCTGGAGGCCTTCCGCGGCGACGTCATCGAGAAGATGACCCCGCAGCCGGACCCGGGTGGCAACTACGACAGCCAGGACGGCTACTGGAGCTGGTGGTCGGCGCTCCCTGCCGGTACCAAGTCGGCGGCGGACTCGGGCGGCACCAGCGGCAACAGCGGTCTGATCCTCGGAGTCGGCGCGGGCGTGCTCGTGGCGCTCGGCGGAGCGCTCCTGCTCGTCCGCCGACGCGGCGGTGCCGCTGCGGACGAGCGGGAATAGGCCCGCATGGCGGAAATCGTCCCGAGCGGCCTGGCCCCGCACCTCGAACAGGAGGTGCGGGACCAGCCCGTCGGCATGGCGGATGGACCCCGCAAACGGGACCGTGACGGCTTGCGCCGTACCGCGGCATACGTCGGTCAAAGGTTGCTTGGTGCAGCGGTCTCGCTGCTCGCGGTGATCTTCACCAGCTTCTTCCTGTTCCGGATCGTGCCGGGCGACCCCGTGCGGGTCATGACCCACGGGCGACCCGTGACCATCGAGCAGAAGGAAGCTCTCGCACGCGAGTTCGGGCTCGACAAACCGCTGCTCGAGCAGTTCGTGAGCTACCTGCTGGGGGTGCTCCGCTTCGACTTCGGCGAGTCGTTCCAGTACAACCGGCCCGTCCTGAGCATGGTTGGCGAACGGCTCGGACCCACCCTTCTGCTCGTCGGCGCCAGCCTCATCGTGTCCACCCTGCTCGGCTTCTGGCTGGGAGTGCAGGGTGCCTGGAAGCACGGCAGCACGGCCGACCGGGTCAACACCGGGGTTGCGCTGACGCTGTGGTCGGTGCCGAGCTTCTGGCTGGGCCTCATCCTCATCGTCGTCTTCGGCTCAGGGCTCGGATGGTTCCCGACCTCAGGGATGAAAACGCCCGGGGTGGAGGGTTTTGCGGCCGTCGTCGATATCGCGCACCACTTGGTGCTGCCCCTCGTGACGCTCGTCGCCGTGGTCTATGCCCAATACCTCATGGTGATGAGGTCCTCGCTCCTCGACGAAATGGGGTCCGACTACCTCGTGACCGCGCGTGCGAAGGGTCTGCGCGACAGCGAGGTCAAACGCCGGCATGCCGTGCCGAACGCGTTGCTGCCGACCATGACCCTGATCTTCATCAATGTCGGCTTCGTGCTCTTCGGGGCCGTCCTCGTCGAGACGGTCTTCTCGTGGCCCGGGCTGGGCAAACTGTTCTATGAAGGGCTCAGCGTGCCGGACCTCCCGCTCGTCCAGGGCCTGTTCGTCATCTTCTCGGCGACCGTGATCCTGATGAACCTCATCTCCGACCTGCTCTATCCCGTCATCGACCCGCGGGTGCGGCCGTGAGCACCGACGCAGCGGCCGCGACCGCCAGCCCGCGCCAGCTCACCTGGGCCCGCCGGCGCCGCGCGGTGGCCACCTTCTGGAACGAGTACCGCCGCAACCGCGCCGGGCTGTTCGGGCTGGCAGTGCTGGGGCTCTTCGTGTTGTCGGCCCTGCTTGTCCCGTGGCTCGTGGGTGAGGACGCACTCAGCGTCACCCGCCCGCCCGGCGAGCCGCTCCAGCCGCCGAGTGGCGAGTTCCTCCTCGGCACCGACCGGTCGGGTCGCTCCGTGCTGGACCTCGTGCTCTGGGGCTCCCGGGTGTCGCTGACCGTGGGCTTCGCCGCGACGTTCATCTCCATTGCGCTGGGCGGCGTCATCGGCATCCTTGCCGGCCACTTCCACGGCTGGGCCTCGGCGGTGCTCCTGCGCATCACCGACTGGTTCCTCGTCATGCCCACCCTCGTGCTGGCCGTGGCGCTGGCCGCTGTCCTGGGTCGCAGCATGTCGACGATCATCATCGCGATCGGCGTCACCTCGTGGCCGACGACCGCGCGACTCGTCCGCGCGCAGACCCTCGCGGTTGAGGCGCGTCCCTACATTGAGCGGGCTCGCGCGCTGGGCGGTGGCCACTGGCACGTCATGTCCCGACACGTCCTGCCCAACGTCATGCCGATCGTCCTGGCGCAGACCACGCTGATGGTCGCCGGCGCGATCCTCACCGAGTCGACCGTCGCCTTCCTCGGGCTGGGCGACCCGACGATCCCGTCGTGGGGCAGCACCATCCAGGCCGCCCGCGACGTCGGGGCGGTGAGCTCCGGCATGTGGTGGTACATCCTCCCGCCCGGTATCGCGATCGCCCTCGTGGCTCTGGCCTTCACCCTCTGCGGTCGCGCGATCGAGGGCGTACTCAACCCCCGATTGAGGAACCGCTCATGACCGAGCCCCTGCTCTCCTTCGAGGGCCTCACGGTCACCTACCGCAGCCAAGGAGGTGATGTGCCGGCCGTGCGCGGTGTCGATCTCGAGTTGGCACGCGGCGAGAAACTCGGCGTCGCCGGCGAGTCCGGTTCGGGCAAGTCCACCCTCGCCCTCGCGCTCCTGCGCCTCCTGCCACCCACGGCGACCGTCACCGGGCGCGTCCTCCTCGATGGTGAGGATCTCCTTGCCATGAACTGGGGTCGATTGCGCGCGGTGCGCTGGGCCGGCGCCTCGATCGTCTTCCAGGGGGCGATGCACTCCCTCAACCCGGTCCACACGATCGGCGATCAGATCGCCGAGCCGATCCTGCTCCACGAGAAGGTCGGCGAGGCCGAGGCCTCCCGTCGGGTGGCGCAACTGCTGGACGAAGTCGGTATGCCGCCCGCTCGCGCGGGTGCCTATCCCCATGAGCTCTCGGGTGGGCAGCGGCAGCGGGTGATGATCGCGATGGCGCTCGCCTGCCGCCCCGAGTTGATCATCGCTGATGAGCCGACCACGGCTCTCGACGTGATGATCCAGGCCCAGATCCTGGGCCTGATCGACGACCTCGTCGCCAGAACGGGGATCAGTCTGTTGATGATCAGCCATGACCTGTCCGTGCTCTCCGACGTCTGCGACCGACTCGCGATCATGTATGCCGGCCGGGTTGTCGAGGTGGGCCCTGCGGACGCGGTCCACCAGCGTGCGAAGCACCCCTACAGCTCGGCGCTGGCAGCAGCGTTCCCGACCGTCGGCGACCCCGCCTCGCGGCTGCGCCCGCGTGGGCTCGCCGGAGACCCGCCGGACCCGGCATCCCTGCCCACCGGGTGCACGTTCCACCCGCGCTGCCCGTCGCGTCGTGAGGTGTGCGACGTCGTCGACCCGCAGCTCTGGCCGGCGAGCGAGAACCACGATGCGGCCTGCGTGCTCGTCCTTCCCGACGAAGGGGCGTCGCTCGCCCGCGGCGACGAACACGACAACGCGGAACACGGCATACAGACCGAAGGCAGCGTGATGGGATGACCAGCGAACTCGAGCCGCTCCTGTCGGCCAAAGAGCTCAGTGTCGAGTTCCCCGGCCGCCGGGGTGGGCGTCCTGCCCGCGCCGTCGACGGCGTGAACCTCGACGTCCACGCGGGCGAGATCGTCGCCCTGGTCGGCGAGTCCGGGTGCGGCAAAACCACGCTGGCACGCGCGCTCCTGGGCCTGCAACGACCGACCGCGGGGCAGGTGGCCTATCGCGGCGCACCTCTGTCCTACAAGGGCAAGGCGCTCAAGGCCTACCGGCGCGAGGCGCAGTTGGTGCTGCAGGATCCCAGCGGCTCGCTCAACCCACGGCACACCGTCTATGAGGCGGTCGCCGAAGGCCTGCGCATCCACGGCGAAGGCGCCCATGAGCGCGAACGAGTAGCCGACGCGCTCTCGCGAGCCGGGCTGCGACCGCCTGAGCGCTTCTTCCTGCGCTATCCGCACGAGTTGTCGGGTGGCCAGCGGCAGCGCGTCGTCATCGCCGGCGCCCTGGTGCTCGACCCGGCCGTGATCATCGCCGACGAGCCGGTGGCCTCACTCGACGCGTCAGTGCGCGGCGAGATCCTGTCGCTGATGCTCGCGCTGCGCGATGACCTGGGGCTGGCGGCACTCGTGGTCACCCACGACCTGGGCCTCGCGTGGAACATCGCCGACCGCGTCGCCGTCATGTATCTCGGCCGGATCGTCGAGTCCGGCCCGGTCGAGAAGATCCTCACCGCACCGGAGCACCCCTACACCCAGGCGCTCCTGTCCGTGCTGCCAGAGGGCGGGGCGCCGGTCGTCCTGACGGGCGAGCCACCGGACCCGACGCGCATCCCCGGAGGATGCCGATTCCACGTGCGTTGCCAGGTGCTGGCCTCGGGCGAGGCCGACGCCGTGGGCGTGTCCACGCAGTGCCGAACCGTGGACCCCGAGGTGCTGGCAGGTGGAATCGGCACCCAGGTGGCCTGCCATGTCGCCCTCGAGCGGCGCGGTGCGGACGCGACACCACGACCAGACGAGAGGGCAGGCGTGGAGCCAGGAGTGCGGTCAGGCGAGGGCGGGGTCGTCCAGCACTAGCGTGCCCGTGTCGGCGTCGAGAGTTGCAGTGACGCCGAGCGGCACGGTCAGGGTGCTCCCGCAGTGACCGAAACCCAGGTCCCAGAGGATCGGCACGCCGAGCCCGCCCAAGCGGTCGCGCACCAGGTCTTCCACTGGTTCGCACCCCTGCCAGGAACCGACCGCCACCCCGGCCACCCCCTCGAGCCAGCCCGAACGCAGCAGGTGGGTCAGGTAGCCGTCGATTCGGTAGGCCTTCTCGTCGACGTCCTCCAACAACAGGATTCCCCCAGCCGCTGAGGGGTGGCCGGTCGGAGTGCCGATCTCAGCGGCCAGCAGGCTGAGGCAGCCTCCGACGGTCACACCGCGCGCTCGCCCGGGGAGCAGCGAACGCGCCTTGTCGGAGGTCAGACTCTGCGTCGCGTCGGGCTCGAAGAGGGTGAGGCGCAGGTGTTCGGCGCTGCTCGCGTCATTGACGAAGACCTCGGTCGCCACCATCGGAGCGTGCAGGGTGACGAGGCCAAGGTGGGTCGCGACAGCGGAGTGCAGCGCGGTGATGTCGCTGTAGCCAGCCAGCACCTTGGGCCCGGCGGCGCGCATCTCCTCCCAGTCGAGGTGCTCCAGAATCCGCTGCACGCCATAGCCACCGCGTGCGCAGAGCACCGCAGCCACCGACGGGTCGCACCAGGCCTCCTGCAGATCCCGTGCCCGAGCCTCGTCGTCGTCGGCGAGATAGGTGAACCGGTCGGAGCGGGCACCTGCGCTGGGTGCGACATCCACCTCCAGCCCCCAGTCCCGAAGCATTGCCACCCCGGCCGCGATCCGGTCCCGAGGTGACGAACCACTCGGCGAGACAACCACGACGCGGTCGCCGGCCACGAGTCGCGCAGGACGCGTCAGCTCCCGAACGGGCGTCGGGGCTGTCGGGCGGACGGATGCGCCACTTGGGGTCACCGGATCTCCTCTTGACGGGTCTGCGGCAAGCATCGCAGCAGACGGATTCGCAGGGCGGCAGCGACGCGGGTCGCGGGTCGCGGGCATCAGGACCCGCTCAACCTCGCACGACGCGTCCTATGCTCGCTCCATGACGGGTTCGGACGGCGCTAGTCCCGGCCAAGGCGGAGTTGTCCCCTTTCGCCTGTGGCCCCCGGTCGCCATGGGCGCTCCCCTGCTGGTGGGTGCACTGCTCACCGGGCTGGCCGGCGACCCGTTTCAGTTGGGTGGCTGGCGCGTTCCGCTCGGCTGGCTGCTGGTCGTGGTGTTCGTGCTGTGGAACGGCTGGGCACTCGTGATGTTCCAGCGTCACCGCACCGGCCTCCTACCGGGCCAGGAGACCCGAGTCATCATGAGCTCTGGCCCGTTCGCCGTGTCACGCAACCCGTTGTACGTCGGCATGCTCGCGCTGTACGTCGGGCTGGCACTGCTCATCCCGTCAGCGTGGGCGCTGCTGGCGACCCCGGCGGCGGCCCTACTGGTGCTCTGGGGCGCCATCCTCCCCGAGGAGAAGTTCCTCTCCCACGAGTTCGGCAGCGCGTACGACAACTACGCCCGGCGGGTACGCCGCTGGCTGTGACGCCGCTGGCCGACCTGCCCGCTCAGAGGCGCTCGCGCAGCCAGGCGAAGTCGGCCTGGTGCTCGTCGGCGCCACCGGGCGTCTCGCACACCACCGGCGCGCCGGCCGATCGGACCACACCCGCCAGCAGGTCGGCGTCGATCTGACCCGCGCCGAAGTTGGCGTGCCGGTCGGCGCCCGAGTCGAACGAGTCACGGCTGTCGTTGCAGTGGACGAGGTCGATGCGGCCCGTGATCGCGAGGATGTCGTCGACGACCGTGTCGAGCTTGTTGCCACCGGCGTGGGCGTGGCAGGTGTCGAGGCAGAAGCCGACCCGGTCGGACTGCGACGCCGAACCGATGGCGTCCCACACCCCGGCGATGCGCTCGAGGTAGCGGGCCATCGCGTTGTCACCTCCCGCGGTGTTCTCAAGGAGGAGCGGAAGCTTGAGGTCGGTCGCCTCGATGGCCTTGCGCCAGTTGTCGAATCCGACCGCCGCGTCGTCGGTCTTGCCCACGTGTCCGCCATGGACGATCAGGCCCTTGGCGCCGATCTCGGCAGCGGCGTCGACGTGCTGCTGGAGCAGCTTGCGGGACGGGATGCGGATCCGATTGTTCGTCGTCGCGACGTTGATGATGTAGGGCGCATGGACGTACAACGCAACCCCAGCGGCCTCGGCGTCCGCACGCAGAGCGGCTGCTCCCCCGGCATACCGGATCTCTGGTCCTTTGTATCCCTGAGGGTCACCGAGGAAGAACTGGACCAGCGTCGTGCCGCGAGCAGCGGCTTCGGCGAGGGGGTCGGTCTGGTCGACGTGGGCACCGATGCTGAGACTCATGAGCACCAGTCTAGGAACGACCGGTGTCAGTCCCCACCATCACGAAGGGTCGGACCATGAGGGGCGCAAACTCGAGCGTGCCGTCATCGACACGACGCCGGGACATGAGCCGGAGGTCATGGAAGTAGTTCTGGCGCACCGTCCACGGCTTCGTCGTGCCCTGCTTCGGGAAGAGGTGGCGGGAGCGCTCGACATAGCCCGACGAGAGCTCGAAGGGCGGCTCGCCGTCCTCGATCTCGCCGTCGAGCCGCGGTGTCGCCGTGGCGGCACCCGTCTGCGCCATGCGCGCGAGCACCGCGCACACGTAGCGGGACGTGAGGTCGGCCCGCAACGTCCAAGAGTTGTTGGTGTAGCCCAGGCAGACCGCGAGGTTGGGCACTCCCCCGAACATCGCGCCCTTGTAGAAGTAGCGCTCGTTCGGCGCGAACGTCGCACCGTCCATGGTGAAGGTGATGCCACCAGCCACCTCGATCCGCAGCCCCGTCGCCGTGATGATCGCGTCGGCCTCGAGCTCCTCACCGCTCGAGAGCCGGATGCCGGTGCGCGTGAACTGCGCGACCGTGTCGGTGACGACGGATGCCCTCTCGTCACGCACGGCCGCGAGGAAGTCGCCATCGGGGACCACGCACAACCGCTGGTCCCAGGGGTCATAGGTCGGGGTGAAGTGATCGCGCACGGCCGCGGACCCGACGAAGCGGGCATTCAGGGAAGCAATCCCCCTGCGGACGGGCCCGGGGAAACGCTGAGCCGCTTCATAGAGACCGACGTTCTGCACGACGTTCTTGGCCCGGATCGCTCGATGGGCCGCCCGCGCGGGCAGGACCCGCCGCAGCCCGTTGCCGACAACATCCGTGCCGGGCAACGGAAGGACATAGGTGGGGCTGCGCTGGAGCATCGTCACGTGGGCCGCGCCCTGGTCCGCGAGCGCGGGCACGAGCGTCACCGCAGTCGCACCGGAGCCGATGACGACGATGCGTTTGCCCTTGGCCTTGAACGCCTCGGGCCAGAACTGCGGATGGATGATCGGCCCGTCGAACTCGGCCCGTCCCGGGAAGTCGACGACGTGACCGGTGTCGTAGGAGAAGTAGCCGGTGCAGATGTAGAGGAACGATGCGGTGTGCTCGATCAGCCCGTCAACCGTCTCGGACTTCACCGTCCAGCGTCCGGTGCCCGAGGACCACCCCGCCGCGATGACCCGCTGCCCGTAGTGGATCCGCTCCTCGACCCCGAATTCGCCGGCGGTGTCGCGGATGTAGTCCCGGATCGACTCACCAGAAGCGAGCACGTCGGTCCCGGTCCACGGTCGGAAGGGGTAACTGAAGGTGAAGACGTCCGAGTCAGACCGGATCCCGGGATACCTGAACAGATCCCAGGTCCCACCGCTGGACTGGCGCGACTCGAGGATCGCGAAGGACCGGTCGGGATTGAGTTGGGTGAGGCGGCAGGCTGCGCCCACGCCGGACAGACCCGCGCCGACGATGAGGACGTCGACATGGAGGCTCTTCATCGAGGGAACTCCCGTGTGGGCGGCGAAACGCAGGCCACCATGAGACCACGAAAAGACGTGTCGTCGCACCGTGGGAGCATGAGGCCTCAGTCACGACCACCGCCAATCATCAGGACCCCTGCGTGCTCCTTTTTGCCCTCGTTGCCCTGGCTGTCGTCGGCCTGCTCACCTTCTGGTTGAACCGTCGCCTTGTCGTCGCGCCGGGTTGGCGGACGCCGTGGAGGTATGCCGGGACCGCCCTTCTCGCGGCCCTGACAGCTCTCTCAGTGGTCGCCGTTGCAGGCGGCCTGCGGTGGGGAACCGCCGAGGACACCAGGCCCGTGGCCTGGCTGGCGCTGACGTGGCTCGTCGTCGCCTTGTATCTCGTCCTCGGTGTGGCGGCGGCTCAGTTGCTGGCCGTCATCGCGTGGCTCGTCACTCCTGGCGAGCACCGTGCCACCGTCCTGCGCCGCTTCAACCGAGCCACAGCAGCCGTGGTACTCACAGCGGCAGTCGGCACGACGGCATACGGCGCCGCGGCGGCAGCCAACCCCACGATCACCCGGACGACGCACACGTCGGCGTCCCTGCCGCAGGCCTTCAACGGCACAACCGTCGCCCTCGTCACCGACCTCCACGCCGGCGTCGTCCACGGCTCCGACTTCGCCCGAGAGGTCGTCGACAGGGTCAACGCGGCAAAGCCTGACCTCGTCGTCCTGTCCGGTGACGTCGTCGACGCGCCGTTCGACCGGCACCGGGCCGAGATCGCCCCGCTCGCCGACCTCGAGGCCCCGCTCGGGGTCTTTGCGGTGACCGGCAACCACGAGATCTACACCGGGTCCACGGCCGAGTGGGTGGCTGAGTGGAAACGTCTTGGCATCACCGTCCTCGCCAACGCCTCCGAGCTGGTCACCCGCGACGGCGAGAGCATCCGGATTGCCGGCGTGCACGACCACGAGGGCACCGGCGAGTTCGCCCCCGACCCGGCACGGGCACTTGCAGGGACCTCTGACGCGTTCACCCTGTATGTGGCACACCAACCGCTCATGGCGCAGGAGTCGAGCGACGCAGGCATCGATCTGCAGCTCTCGGGGCACACCCACGGCGGCCAGGTTTGGCCCGGCGAGCTGATCGTGCCGTTGCAGCAACCCATGGTTGAGGGGTTCGCCGTGATCGATGGCGTCCCCGTCATCACGAGTCGCGGCGCCGGCACGTGGGGTCCGCCGGTCCGCGTGGCCGCCGCACCCGAGATTCCGCTCATCACCCTGAGGAGGGCCTGACATGCCCGACCCGACCGCGCTCGGCGCTGCGCGCTACCGGTCCGTCGCTCAGCCGACCACGCCTCTGGTCGTCGTCGGAGCGATCGTCGCGGGCGTCGGGGTCATCGGCGGCCTCGCCATCGCGTCCCTCGGCGGATGGGCCATCGCGCTCGGCGTCGTCCTCGTCCTCGCGTTCGTCGGCCTCGGCTGGCTCATCGCGCGCGGCCCCGTGACCGTCACCGTCACCGATGCGGCAGTCACCGTGGGCTATCCCCTCGCGCCTCGCCGAATCCGCATGGTCGACGTCACCGACGTCGGAGCCGGTGATCATGTCAACGGCTTCGGCCACGGCTGGGGTGTGCGCTGGGAGGGCAAGGGCAAGTGGGCCTACCGCGTGGGCGGGCCGATGGCGACAGTCGTGCACCGCACCGGCCGGCTCGGTGTGTCGGTGCAGGACCCGCACGAGTTCGTCGAAGCCGTCGTCGCCGCCCGCCAGGACGTCGCATGAGCCAGATCGTCGTCGGTGACGACGGTCTCTCGCGTCCGGTGTGGGCGTCCGTCGACCCGATGTTGCGCGACTACTACGACACCGAATGGGGTATGCCGGTGCGAGACGAGCGGGGTGTCTTCGAGCGGCTCTCGCTCGAGGCGTTCCAGTCGGGGTTGTCGTGGGCGACGATCCTGCGCAAGCGGGCGGCCTTCCGCGAGGCGTTCGCAGACTTCTCCCCCGAGGCTGTCGCCGAGTTCGGCGAGGGCGACATCGAGCGGCTCATGGCCGACGCCGGCATCGTGCGCAACCGCGCCAAGGTCCTCGCCACGATCCAGAACGCCCGGGCCACCCTGAGACTGCGCAATGACCCGGAAGGTGACCTCGCGGCATACGTGTGGTCGTTCCAACCCCCGGACACGCCACGGCCGCGGACGTTCGCCGACGTGCCGACCACGTCGGCCGAGTCGCTCGCCCTGTCAAAGGGATTGAAGCGCAAGGGTTTTGGATTCGTCGGGCCGACGACGATGTTTGCGCTCATGGAGGCGATCGGCATCGTCGACACGCATCTGCTCGAGTCGCACCGCCGTGGCACGTCAGGCGTCTGGCCCGCCTGAGCCACACCGGGTTGGTGTCAGCCCTGACCCATTGCCCGCGCGAGGAGCTCTCTGCGGCTGCGCACGTTGGTCTTCGCGAAGACCGATTTGAGGTGGTCCTGGACGGTGTGTGCTGACAGATGGAGCCGGGCCGAGGCAGCCGCCGTGTCCGCACCGGTCGCGAGGACCTCGACGAGCTCCACCTCGCGGGGCGAGAGCGCGTGGCTCCTCACGAAGACGTCCAGGCGATCGGTAGGACCGGTCTCCTCAATCGTCACGGCGATGCTTCCGTCCGGCTCGAGGCGCGATGCCCGAAGGGTCACCCACGCCCCTGACGGCAGGGGCATCCGGGCCATGGCCGGGTGGTCGTCCACACCGGCCTCCCGAGCGAGCATCTGGGCCGCGACATTGAACGCGCAGGCAGGGATCGGCGGCACACCCTTGGGCCCCGGCAGGAGCAGACGCAGCCACTCGTCCGACCCCTTCGCCCGTCCACGGATCGAGAGGTCGTCGTCGAGGAGGAGCACAACCGGGCCACTCGACGACACCGAGTCGGGAGGCGACGCACGGAAGCTGCGCGCTCTGACGTTCCGCATGGCCACGGTGAGCGGGCCGGCAAGATCGCGCAGGAGCGCCATGTCGGCGACGGCATACGGTCTCGAGGACCACAGGTCGAGGAAGCCCCAGCAGCCGTGACGATCGCGGAGCACGACCGAGGCGACGTCGACGACCCCGTGCGGGTGCTGGCCCTCTCGCCAGAGCAGGCTCCTCTCGGCGCCCCGACCGAGGGCTGCGCACGTGTCGAGCGAAGTCCATCGATTGAGGTCCGTGAGGTACTTCAGCCGGATCGTCGAGGCAATGGCGCCAGGATCAGGGATGTCGGCAAGCGGGTCGACGCCGACGCACGTGGTCGGGTCGGTGAGTACCCACGCATACCAGTCGAACGGGACCATTCGGCGCAGCTGCGCAAGAAGCTCGGCGCGCAGCGAGCGCGAGTCGTCGGCGCCGCGGGCCATCCGCTCAACCATCTCGCGCGCGAGTGTGGGCACAGCTCCAAGCGTAGGAGCACGGGATCGAGGAACCCCATACTTCTGGGATGTCCAAGCGGCAGGCGGCGCGGGACGCTGGCTCCATGCACACACTTCACATCGAGCACCCGATCACTGACTACCCCACCTGGAAGCGCGCTTTCGACGGGTTCGCGCAGATGCGGGCCGACGCAGGGGTGCGCTCCCACCGAGTGGCCCACCCCGTGGACGATGACCACCACATCGTCGTGGACCTCGACTTCGATACTGCGGCGGCCGCTGCCTCGTTCCGGGAGGTGCTTCGGACACGTGTCTGGAGTCGCCCGTCCGCGAGTCCCGCGCTCGCGGGAGAGCCGATGGCCCGGGTGCTCGTCGTCGCCGAGCACACGGGTCGCGGCGGGGAGTGAGCCTGTCCGGTGTTGGCCTGCGTCGCATCGTCAGTCCCGTGACGGTCAGGTGTCGGAGGGGAAGCGGACGTCCACCAGCGGCGCACCGAACAGGCGCCGCGTCACCTCGACCTGCAGCCCGAACCACACCAGCCCGGCCCCGACTCCGCAGAGCGCGGTGAGCCACGCGGACCCCTGGGCGAGCGCACCGACCAGGGCGCCGAGCGTTCCGGCGACGATGGTGTTGATGACGATGACGAAGAACGTCGTGCTGCCGATGATGTGCACCAGCATGTGGCGCCGGTTGCCGAGCGTGTAGGTCGCCATGAGCCCCGCTTGGTCATCCTTGGTCGACGCTGTGAGGTAGGGCGCGATCTCCGGAGCGAGCTCGACGTAGGCCGCCCGCAACCGGTTCATGCCCCGGATCAACTCCGCGTCCTCCTGGCTGGCCAGGGCCACCCGGAGGGCAGTGAGGCTGCCGACGACGAGGGACGCCGCGGCGAAGCCGATCCCCAGCCCCAGAAGCGAGCGGTCGAAGCCAACGCCCTGTGCCACAAGGGCCAACACGACGAGGAACGCCGACATCACCGTGAGCAGGATCGAGATCCGGCTCATGATCTCGCTCCACGTCATCGAGCGTGTTCCGAGCAGGCTCCAGTGTTCGGTGGCAAGCATGGTCGCCAGTTCGGGTCGCGGCCGTGGGGGCTCCGGATCACTCATGCCCGACTCCTTTCGGTGGCCAAGGTTCTCGCCATCGAGTGTCCTCCCGACCGGTCCGTCGGACATGCAGAACGGCGCGTAGCCCAACCGGGAGCTGAGGGGAGCCGTCGCGTCGACGCGCTTCGCGCGGAGCGGCTCCTCCCGTGTGAACACAGGACCCGCCGAATCCCCCCATACACATCCAGAAACGCAAGAAGAGACCAGACGAAAAGCGTGTCCGATCTCTTCTTGCGTTGTGGAGCTGAGGGGATTCGAACCCCTGACCCCTTCCATGCCATGGAAGTGCGCTACCAACTGCGCCACAGCCCCGAGTTGCCCCGGTGGGACGCCCCCTTGCGGGGACTGCGGAAGTCTACGACGGGCGTTGCCGTGCAACCAAATCGGGGTCAGGCAACCCCGGAATCGCGCGCCGCAGCGGTCGCCGCCGACTGGTTCCACGCCTGGATCCGCCACCCCGCGCGACCTTCGACGAGCTCGGCCCAGTGGCAGTTGCCGAGTCCACCGAGTGCAATCCACGAGGTGCGCTGGTCGATGCCGACGAGGTCGGCCGCGAGCGCGCGACCCGCGACACCATGGGTCGCGATGACGGCGCACTCCCCCGACTCGAGTTCCGAGAGCAGGGCATCGACGCCGGCCCGGCAGCGGATCGCCACATCTGCAACCGACTCACCGTGGCCACCCCGCTTGAAGTCCTCACCGCGCAGCAACTTGTCCATGTCCTCGGGATATCCCTCGCGCACCTCGGCGCCGGTGAGCCCCTGCCACGAGCCGGCGTGGATCTCACGGAAGCGTTCGTCGGTCGAGAAGGGTATGCCGTCCACGCGCGCGACCGTCTCGCCCGTCACTGCCGCTCGAACCAGGTCCGAGGCAATGACGCGAACCGGGGAGAACGCGACCAGGGCCGCGGCCGCAGCAGCGGCCTGGGCCAGCCCCTTCTCGGACAGCGGCGAGTCGATCTGCCCCTGCCAGATGCCGGCGGCGTTGTGGCTCGTCTCGCCGTGTCGCAGCACGATGAGCCGGCGCGGGGAGTCCACAGCCATGACGCGAGCGTTGGGGCCCAGAGCCACCGTCAGCCCTGCTGCTCCGTGCCCACTGTCCCGAGGTCGACCTCGGGGCAGTCCTTCCAGAGACGCTCGAGCTCATAGAACTCACGCTCGTCGTCGTGCTGGACGTGGACGACGATGTCGCCGAAGTCGATGAGCACCCAGCGACCGTCGCGCTGCCCCTCACGGCGCACGGGCTTGGAGCCCATGGCGCGCAGGGAGTCCTCGACCTCGTCGACGATGGCGCCGACCTGGCGCTCGGACTCGGCCGAGGCGATGACGAAGATGTCGGTGATCGCGAGCTGCTCGCTCACGTCGATGCCGACGATGGTGGTGGCGAGCTTCTCGGCGGCCGCGTGGGCGGCGGCGCGAGCGAGCTCGAGGGAACGGTCAGTGGCGGGCACGAGACTCCTTGGGTGCTGCGGACGGTGCGTCGGACGACGCAGCCTGCGCCGCGGCATACAGATGGTGTTTGTTGATGTACTGGACGACGCCGTCCGGCACGAGGTACCAGACCGGCTCGCCGTCGGCGACCCGCTCTCGGCAGTCGGTGGAGCTGATGGCCATGGCCGGCACCTCTTGAAGGGTGACACGGTCCTCCGGCAACCCGGACTCGGACAATTCGTAGCCGGGGCGCGTGACCCCGATGAAGTGGGCGAGGTCCCAGAGCTCGTCGATGTCCTTCCACGACAGGATCTGGGCCAGGGCGTCGGCGCCGGTGATGAAGAACAGCTCGTCATCGGGGTGCTGGGCCCGCAGGTCGCGCAGGGTGTCGATCGTGTAGGTCGGGCCCTCGCGGTCGACGTCGACGCGACTCACCTGGAAGCGAGGGTTCGACGCGGTCGCGATGACGGTCATGAGGTAGCGGTGCTCGGGCTCACTGACCACGCGCTCGGCCTTCTGCCACGGCTGGCCCGTGGGCACGAAGATGACCTCGTCGAGATCGAGCTGGGACTGCACCTCGGAGGCAGCCACGAGGTGGCCGTGGTGGATGGGATCAAAGGTCCCACCCATCACGCCCAGGCGACGTCGCGGTGCGCTCAGTGCTCGCTCTGATCGTGCATCGTGCCGCCGTGCGCGTGCGCCAGGTCAGTCGAGTGGTGGTCGTTGTGCTCGCTGTCGGGCGTGTGCTTCTGCGCGTTGCCGCGGAAGGCCCACGTCAGGGCGAGCAGCAGGGCAAAGGCCGCGAGGGCGAGGACAGCGAAGCCCCATGCGGGCATCGGCAGATCGTGCGAGGCGGCTTCCTCGGCGAGAACTCGGGCGGCGTGCGACGTCATGGGTGGCAGCCTACCGTCACCGTTGTCCACCGGCGCCGTCCACAGGCCTGTGCATGGGAGCGTGGCGAGGGCCTCCAGCCTGTGGACGACACGCGCGGGCGTCACCGCTTGGCGAGAAACTCGCCGATCATCTTGCGCCACAAGGGGTTTGACCGATAAACAAGACCCCACGAACAACCGCTCTGGCCTTCGGGCACGGGTGGAAGTCGGGTCGAAGGAGAACGGACGTGCCACCGGCCCCGGTGAACCGGGACCGGGTGGGGGGCAACCCACACCGCGAGCGACATCGCGGGGCACACCGCGGCCGTCGGCCAGAGTCGAAGTTCGTCCCGGTCCAGCCGGGACGACGCCACTGTCGTGTGGCCCCCTCGACGGGTCCGCCCGTCGGGAACGACCGACTCACATGAATAAGGGCTAGCCCCGGCGCTGAAGGCCCCCGATCTCATACGTCGGGGGCCTTCGGTGACTCATGGGGCACTCGCACGTGGCAGGTCCGGACGTGCCGGGCGCACCAGCCCCTTACGCTGAACCCCATGCCTGCACCTGCTCCAGCCATCACCTTGAGCATCGTCATCCCGATGTTCAACGAGGAGGCCGTCCTTCCATTGCTGGTCGCACGGCTGCGCCGGCTCGCGGACGGGATCGGCACGGCATACGAAGTGGTCGCCGTCGACGACGGCAGCAGCGACGCGACACCGGTCCTCCTCGAGCGCCTGCGGCGCGAGTGGCCGCAGCTGCGGATCGTGCGTCTGCGTGCGAACGCTGGCCACCAGGCCGCGATCTCGGCAGGGCTGCAGCGCGCCCGAGGCGCCTACGTCGTCACGCTCGACGCCGACCTGCAGGACCCGCCCGAGGTCATCCCCGAGATGCTGCGGATCGCCCGCGAGGACGGCGTCGACGTCGTCTATGGCGTGCGCGAGGACCGGTCGACGGACACGGCGTTCAAGCGCGTCTCGGCGCGACTGTTCTACAAGTCCATCCGCCGGCTCGCCGACATCGATGCCCCCGTGGACGCCGGCGACTACCGCCTCATGTCCCGCGCCACCGTGGACGCCGTCAACTCCCTCCCCGAGCACAACCGCGTCCTGCGTTTTGTCGTGCCGGCGCTGGGTTTCCCGTCCGGCTCCGTGGGCTACACACGGGAGGTGCGCGCGGCCGGGACGTCGAAATACCCCCTCGCCAAGATGATCCGCCTGTCCGTCGACTCGGTGACCGGCTTCTCGCTCGCTCCCCTGCGCTTCGCCACCTGGCTGGGGCTCCTCGGCGGCCTCGCCGCCTTCGGCGTTCTGGTGTATGCCGTGTTCGCCCGCGTTCTCGGCCACGCCCTCCCCGGTTGGACCTCGACTGTGGTCATCGTGGCGGCGGTGGGCGCCGTCCAACTGCTGGCGCTCGGCATCCTGGGCGAGTACGTCGGGCGGATGTATGCCGCGATGCAGGCTCGGCCGACCTACTTCATCGCCCACGACTCGCTCGAGTCGGCCCAGACCTCAACGGGCGAGCGAGTCGAGCCGGGCTCGCAGCAGGGCGCGTGACTTCGAGGGGGTGAGCTGGGCCGGAAGGGTGGCCCCCAGGAAGCTCAGGCCGTCCACGAAGACCTGGAGCTCGTCGACAGCTGAGACCAGCGCTGCGGGGATGACACCGACCTGGGTCGGGTGATCGAGCCCGGTGACGTCGGCGATCGCGAGCCCGCAGACGTGCCGTTCGCCGTGCCACGTCTGCTGCGCCAACCCCGGTCGGCCGTCCTCGGTGCGGACCCGCGCCATGAAGGCGAGGTAGACCCGTACCTCGGCCAGCCGGTCCTCGTCAAGGGGCAGCATCTCCTCGAGGACGGCCTGCGCCCGCTCGATCCCGGGCTCCTGGGTCTCGAGCACGATCTGCATGCGCGCGGGGATGTCGTCGAGCATGGCGCTCACGGCGAAGTCGAGCATCTCGGACTGGGTCGCGAAGTAGTAGCGCAACGCCCCCATGGACCAGCCCGACTCGGTAGCCACCGCGCGCACCGTCGCTCCTCCGACCCCACTGCGGGCCACGACCCGACGGACGGCGGCACCGAGCTCGGCTCGGCGCTGCTCGTGGTCGACGATCTTGGGCACGAGGCTATTTTCGCACAGACGTGCCAGATTGTGCTTCACTGACACCACACGTTCTGATGCAGTTGTGCGGAAAGCAGGAGGGGTAGTTCATGGAGCTCACAGCACTCGGCGGTCTGGCCGTGCTCGCGCTCATCGACAGCACGAGCTTCGGCACCCTGGGAGTGCCGGTGTGGATGCTCGTCCAACCGCGCGTTCGCGCCGCCGCCGTCCTCGCCTATCTCGCGGTGATCGCGGCGTTCTACTGGCTGCTCGGCCTAGCCCTCCTCGGTGGCGCCGAGGCGCTCAAGGGAGTCTCGGACTCGGTCGCCGACGTCACGGAGTCCCGCCCCTTCCTCTGGGCGCAGCTCGTCGTCGGGGCCGGGCTGTTCCTGGGCAGCTTCGCGTTCACCCGCAAACGCGGTGAAGCACGTCGAGCCCGACGCATGGGTCGGCCCACCCGGATGGAGCGCTGGACCTCGCGGGCGATGGGCCCGGACGCGTCGCTGCGCACCGTCACCACCGTCGCACTCGGCGCCGGGGTCATCGAGGCCGCGTCGATGCTTCCCTATCTGGCCGCCATCGGTCTGCTCACCACCGCCGGAGTGGGGTTCGTCGGCAACGCAGGTCTGCTCGCGGCATACGTCGTCGTCATGGTGGTGCCCGCGCTGGCCCTGCTCGGACTGCGCTTTGCCGCCCATCGCCAGGTCGGGCCCCTGCTCGAGCGCGTGCACACGTGGCTGCAGCGCAACAAGGACGAGATGCTCGGCTGGGTCCTGGGCATCGTCGGGTTCCTCGTCGTCAGCGATGCCGTCCAGCGGCTCGGACTGCGCTGAGCCGCACCCGTCAGCGGATCTGGCCGTCTCCCTCGACGATCCACTTCGTCGTCGTCAGCTCGGGCAGCGCCATCGGGCCGCGGGCGTGGAGCTTCTGGGTGGAGATGCCGATCTCGGCGCCGAAGCCGAACTCACCACCGTCGGTGAACCGCGTGGACGCGTTGACCATGACCGCGGCCGCGTCGACCTCGGTCGTGAAGCGGCGTGCGGCCGCACGGTCCTCGGTGACGATGGCCTCCGTGTGCCCGCTCGAATGCGCGCGGATGTGGGCGAGCGCGGCGTCGAGGTCGGGGACGACGGCCACCGCCATCTCGAGCGCCAGATATTCGGTGTCCCAGTCCTCGTCCGTCGCCGGGACGTGGGGTATGCCGGCCGCTTCCGCCGCACTGCCGGCGCCCGGATCCGTGTGGAGCACCACTCCTGCACCCGCCAGCTCCGCGAGGACCTTGGGCAGGAACTGCTCGCGCAAGGACTCGTGGACGAGCAGCGACTCAGCCGAGTTGCAGACGCTCGGGCGCTGCGTCTTGGCGTTGACCGTGATCGCGAGCGCCTTGTCGAGATCGGCGGCCGCGTCGACATAGACATGGCAGTTGCCCACGCCGGTCTCGATCACGGGGACGGTCGACTCGGTGACGACGGTCTGGATGAGCCCCGCTCCCCCGCGCGGAATGATGAGGTCGACCTGGCCGCGGGCGGTGAGCAGTGCCCGCACAGCGTCGCGGCCACCGTCAAGCAGTCCGATGGCATCGGCCGGCAGACCCTGTGCCTCCAGGGCGTCGCGCATCACGGCCACCAGTGCCCTGTTGGTCGACTCCGCTGCCGACCCGCCACGAAGGATGACGGCGTTGCCGGACTTGAGCCCGAGCCCGGCCGCGTCAACGGTGACGTTGGGTCGGGCCTCATAGATCATGCCGATGACCCCCATGGGGACCCGGACCTGGCGGATCTGGAGGCCATTGGCGAGCGTGGAACCGCGCACGACTTCGCCGACCGGGTCAGGCAGCGCGGCGATGTCACGCACGGCGTCGGCCACTGCGGCGACCCGCTCGGGCGTCAGCGTCAGGCGGTCGATGAGGCCGTCGTCCATGCCACTCGCCCGACCGCGCTCGACGTCCTCGACGTTGGCCACAACGATCTGCTCGGTCGCTCCATCGAGGGCGTCGGCGAGCGCGCGGAGGGCTTGGTCCTTGTCGGCCCGACTGAGCAGGGCCAGCCGCCTCGAGGCCTCGCGGGCCTTGCCTGCGAGATCGGCGACGCGGACGATGTCCGCCGGGTTGAGCTCTGAAGACATGCACCCAGCGTAGGTCCGCTGCGAACCCACGGACATGCAATGCCCACCGCCCGGACTCCGGCCCGCACCACGACGCGCACGTCGCCCCACCCTCTGGGGCGAGCACTGCATGTCCGGCGGCCCGCAGCGGAGGCGAGCCGACGGCATACAGGCATCTCAGGGACGTGAGGGCGAGGTGGGAGGATGGCGGGCGTGACGACGATCCTCTCCATCCAGTCCTCGGTGGCCTACGGCCACGTCGGCAACAGTGCCGCTGTCTTCCCGCTGCAGCGCCTCGGTGTCGAGGTGTGGCCGGTCAACACGGTGCACTTCAGCAACCACACCGGCTACGGCGCGTGGCGCGGCCCACTGCTCGCAGCCGACGATGTGCGTGAGGTCATCACCGGGATCGAGGAGCGTGAGGCGTTGCCCGAGATCGACGCGGTGCTGTCTGGCTACCAGGGCGGCGAGGAGATCGGGGACGTCATCCTCGACGCCGTCGCCCGGGTCAAGAACGCCAACCCCCAGGCCATCTATGCGTGCGACCCGGTGATGGGCAACGCGAAGTCGGGCTGCTTCGTCCACCCCGCCATCCCCGTGCTGCTGCGCGAGCGCGTCGTGCCCCAGGCCGACCTCATCACGCCCAACCAGTTCGAGCTCGGCTACCTCACCGAGACCGAGCCCGAGACGCTCGAAGACACCTTCGCCTCCGTCGAGAAGGCACGCGCGATGGGCCCGTCGACGGTGCTCGTGACCTCGGTGCTGCGCCCGGACCGGCCCGAGGGCACGATCGAGATGCTCGCTGTCCACGGTGACGGTGCGTGGATCGTCCAGACGCCGCAGCTGCCGATGAAGGCCAACGGGTCGGGGGACGTGACCGCTGCCCTCTTCACCGCACACCTGCTCGAGTCCGGTGACGCCGGAGTGGCATTGGGGCGCACGGTGTCCAGTGTCTTCGACCTGCTGCAGGTCACGCTCGACTCGGGGAGACGCGAACTGCAGCTCGTCCAGTCGCAGGACGCGATCGCCGAGCCGCGGATGCAGTTCGAGGTCCAGCAGCTCCACTGACCCTCCGGGCGCGGCGACAGCCGCAGTCCTCGCCGCCCATGTCTCAGTGCGTGCCCGAGAACCCTTGCCAGAGAGGGCCGGTCAGAGCATGACGAGGTCGTCGCGGTGGATGACCTCACGTTCGTAGGCCGCTCCGAGGTCGCGCGCCAGGTCGTGCGTGCTGCGTCCGAGCATGGGCGGCAGCTCGCCCGAGGAGTAGTTGACGAGACCGCGAGCGATGGCCCGCCCGTCGGGGCCACACACGTCAACCGGGTCCCCGCCGGTGAACGTGCCCTGCACCTCGACGATTCCGGCCGGCAGGAGCGACGTGCGCCGCTTGGTCAGTGCCGTCACCGCCCCCTCGTCGACGATGAGCCGGCCGCGAGGGGTGGTGGCGTGGGCGATCCAGAGCTGGCGCGATGCCCGCGAACGCGACTGCGGCGCAAAGACGGTGCCGACGTCGTCACCTGCGAGGGCGTGTCCGGCATCCGCGAGACGCGACAGAACGGTGGGTATGCCGGCCGCACCGGCGATGCCTGCCGACTCCACCTTGGTGGCCATGCCACCACTGCCGACCGAGCTCCCGGTGCCTCCGATCTCGACTCCGGCGAGGTCCTCGCCCGACAGGACCGCAGAGATCCGCTGCGAGCCTGCCCGCGAGGGCGGCCCGTCATAGAGGGCGTCGACATCGGTGAGCAGGACAAGGGCATCGGCGCCGACGAGGTGAGAGACGAGGGCGGCCAGCCGGTCGTTGTCGCCGAAGCGGATCTCGTGGGTGGCGACGGTGTCGTTCTCGTTGACGATCGGCACGATGCCGAGGTCGAGCAGTCGCGTCAGGGTCCGTCGGGCGTTCGTGTAGTGGGTGCGTCGGGTGACGTCGTCGGCGGTGAGGAGCACCTGGCCGACAGTGAGGTGGTGGTGGGCAAACGCTCGGGCGTATGCCGCGACGAGCGCTCCCTGCCCCACGCTGGCTGCGGCCTGCTGGGTCGCGAGGTCACGGGGCCGGGATGTCAGGCCGAGCGGGCCCAGGCCGGCGGCGATGGCTCCGGACGAGACGAGGACGACCTCTCCCCCGCGGGCGCGGACGGCACTGAGGTGGGCGACGAGCGCGACGAGACGCGCATCGTCGATGGCGCCGCCGCCCGGGCCGGTGAGTGAGGACGAGCCAACCTTGACGACGACACGGTGCGCACCGCCGATCGCGGCGCGCAGGACCGCCTCAGTGCCCACGGCCCGCGCTCACTCGTCGTCGTCGAGCGCGGTGGCCCAGTGGCCGGCCTTGCGCTCGGCTGCAAGCGTCTCGCGAGCCGCCGTCTGTGCGTCCTTGCGACCGTGGAACTCCTCGCGCTTCTCGCCGCGGCTCTTGCGGTCGTTCTCGCCGAGGCGCAGGTCGGTGCCACGGGGGCCAGTGAGCAGCTCGGCGCCAGCAGCCATCGTGGGCTCCCAGTCGAAGACGACCGAGTTGTCCTCGGGACCGATGACGACGGTCGAGCCAGCCACGGCCCCGGCCCGATAGAGCTGCTCCTCGACACCGAGGCGGCTGAGGCGGTCAGCGAGGTAGCCGACGGCCTCGTCGTTGGAGAAGTCGGTCTGGTGGATCCAGCGGGTGGGCCGGTCGCCGAGCACACGGAAGACCTCGCCATCCGGGGTGTTCTCCTTGCGCACCGTGAAGCCGGCGTCGTCGACGGCCTTGGGCCGCACGATGGTGCGCGGACGCTCGACGATCAGGGCCTCCATCTCCTTGCGGGCCTCGGTGACGTGCCTGGCGAGGGAGAACGTCAGTTCCTTGAGTCCGGTGTGGGCGACTGCGCTGACGATGTGGACCTCGAGGCCGCGAGCCTCGAGGTCCGGCTTGACCATCTCGGCCAGGTCGAGGGCGTCGGGAACGTCGGCCTTGTTGAGCACGACGATGCGAGTGCGCTCGGAGAGCGGGCGACCACCGAGGCTGTCATCGGGGACATAGGCAGCGAGCTCGGCCTCGATGACGTCGAGGTCACTCATCGGGTCGCGGTTGGACTCGAGCGTCGCACAGTCCACGACGTGGACGAGGACCGAGCAGCGCTCCACATGGCGCAGGAACTCAAGGCCGAGGCCCTTGCCCTCGCTCGCGCCGGGGATGAGGCCGGGGACATCGGCGATCGTGTAGCGCATGCTGCCCGCGGTGACCACACCAAGGTTGGGGATGAGCGTCGTGAAGGGGTAGTCGGCGATCTTGGGCTTGGCCGCACTGACGACCGACACGAGCGAGGACTTGCCGGCACTCGGGAAGCCGATGAGGGCGACGTCGGCGAGCGACTTGAGCTCGAGCACGATCTCGAGGGAACCGCCGGGCTCGCCGAGGAGGGCAAAGCCAGGAGCGACGCGTCGCGCGGACGCGAGCGACTTGTTGCCCAGGCCGCCGCGACCACCCGAGGCGACGACGAAGGTGGCGTCGTGTCCCACGAGGTCGGCGAGGATGTCACCGGCGGCGTTCTTGACGACCGTGCCCTCGGGGACGGGCAGGACGAGGTCGGCACCATCGCCGCCGTTGCGCTCGTCACCGCCACCGGGCTTGCCGTTGGGGGCGCGACGGTGCGGCGTGTGGTGGTAGTCGAGCAGAGTCGTCGACTGCGGGTCGACCGCGAGGATGACCGAGCCACCCCGACCACCGTTGCCGCCGTCGGGCCCACCGAGCGGCTTGAACTTCTCCTTCTTCACCGAGGCCACGCCGTGCCCACCGTCACCGGCCGCGACGTTCAGGACGACGCGGTCCACGAAGTTGACGGCCATGGGTGATTCCTGCTTCCGGTGGTGGTGCGGAGTGCGTGGGGCTGATGTGCACGGAGATGATCTGGGGGCCCAGTCTACGGGCGCGCCCAAGTCCCTCTTGCGTCTGCGGATGTGGCTGCTCTGGCAACCGTCGGCGCAGACGCAAGCGCAAGTCATGGGGGAAACGAGAAGGCGGGCCGGATCGGAATCCAGCCCGCCCTTCGCGGTGGTGAGGTGGTGTGCCGGAGCTCAGCTCACGGCATACCCGCTCTCACCGATGGAGTCACTCCGCAGCTGCGGTCTCCAGGGGAACGATGTTGACGACCTTGCGACGACGCTTGGTGCCGAACTGCACGTTGCCCGCGATGAGCGCGAACAGCGTGTCGTCTCCGCCACGGCCGATGCCCTCACCGGGGTGGAAGTGCGTGCCGCGCTGACGGACGATGATCTCGCCCGCGCCGACGAGCTGGCCGCCGAAGCGCTTCACGCCGAGTCGCTGGGAGTTGGAGTCGCGACCGTTACGGGTCGAGGCTGCACCCTTCTTATGTGCCATGTCTCTCTACCTTCGTGAGTCTGTGGACGGACGCTCAGGCGTCGATCGAGGTGATCTTGATCTGGGTCAGGTGCTGACGGTGACCCTGACGCTTGCGGTAACCGGTCTTGTTCTTGTACTTCATGATCACGATCTTGGGACCCTTGGCCGCCTTGACGACCTCGGCCTTCACGGAGACCTTGGCCAGCTTCGTGGCGTCGGAGGTGACGGTCGAGCCGTCCACAACCAGAAGCGGGGTCAGGTCGATGCTGTCGCCGGCACGGCCGACCTTGTCGATCAGCAGGACGTCTCCGACGGAGACCTTTTCCTGCCGACCACCTGCGCGAACAATCGCGTACACAGTGGAGCTCACTTTCGAATCAGGATGCACTCGCTCTGGATGACCGGCTGATAGCTACCCCGTGGCTCGTGTGTTCGTGAGAACACCAAAGACACAGGACATCGGCTCGGTGGGCGCACCGACGGACAAGATTAGCGGTCGTTCTCGCCCTGCTCCAAATCCGCGGCCTTCGGCGGACCGGCTGGGGCGACGACCCGGCCACGCTTGCGACGCGGGCGGACGACAGGTTCGTCGATCGGGGCGGGTTCGGCCACGACCGGACGGGTGGGTTCGGCGTCGCCGGCCTCGTCCGGCCGACCGACCTCGGCGATGACCGTCGCGGGCGCGTTCTCGGCGCGCGTGGGGGCTTTGCCGGGCTCGGTAGTGGTCGACTCGCTGGACTCGCTGGACTCGCTCGACGCGCCAGCGGGCGGGCTGGCGAGGTCGGCGACGCCATCTTCAGTGGGCTCGCCAGACATCGACTTGATCGCTGCGGCGTGGGCTGCGGCCGCGATCTGGGCCGCGGTCGGGCCGCTGTGGGCCGGTGCGGACTCCTCGGCAGGGGTGTCCCTGGGCGCAGAAGCCTGACTCGACTCGCCGCCCTTGCCGCGACGGCTGCGGCCACGACCGGACGAGCCGCTGGCCTTGTCGTTGCCGGGACCGCTGACCGCTCCGTTGGAGTGGCCGTGCTCGTTCTGGGTGCCGGACCGGTCGACCGGCTCGCTCTGGACGAGGATGCCGCGGCCGTCGCAGTGCGCGCACTGCTCGGAGAAGACCTCGATGAGGCCCGAACCGACGCGCTTGCGGGTCATCTGGACGAGTCCCAGCGAGGTGACTTCGGCGACCTGGTGCTTGGTGCGGTCGCGCCCCAGGCACTCAAGCAGGCGCCGGACCACGAGGTCACGGTTGGACTCGAGGACCATGTCGATGAAGTCGATGACGATGATCCCGCCGATGTCGCGCAGCCGGAGCTGGCGGACGATCTCTTCGGCGGCCTCGATGTTGTTCTTGGTGACAGTCTCTTCGAGGTTGCCGCCGGAGCCGACGAACTTGCCGGTGTTGACGTCGACGACCGTCATGGCCTCGGTGCGGTCGATGACGAGTGAGCCACCGGAGGGGAGCCACACCTTGCGGTCCATCGCCTTGGAGATCTGCTCGTCGACACGGTGGTGGGCGAACAGGTCTTCTTCTGAGGTCCAGTGGGTGAGGCGCTTGGCGAGGTCGGGGGCGACGTCCTCGACGTAGCCGCTGACCTCGGACCACGCCTGGTCACCCGAGACGATGAGCTCGCTGAAGTCCTCGGTGAAGACGTCACGGATGACGCGGACCGTGAGATCAGCCTCACCGTGGAGCAGGACGGGGGCGCCGCCGCTGCCAGCCTTCTTGGACGCCGCGGAGGCGACCTTCTGCTGGATCTTGTCCCAGGCCTTGGTGAGGCGCTCGACGTCGGCGCGAAGCTCCTCCTCCGAGGCGCCCTCGGCGGCCGTGCGCACGATGACCCCTGCGTGGTCCGGCACGACCTCCTTGAGGATGGCCTTGAGGCGAGCGCGCTCGGTGTCGGGAAGCTTGCGGGAGATGCCCGTCATCGACCCTTCGGGGACATAGACGAGGTAGCGGCCCGGGAGCGAGATCTGGCTCGTGAGGCGTGCACCCTTGTGCCCGATCGGGTCCTTCGTCACCTGGACGAGGACCGTGTCACCGGAGCCCATGGCGTTCTCGATGCGCTTGGCGCGGTTCTGCTCGAGACCGGCGGCGTCCCAGTTGACCTCACCGGCATAGAGGACGGCGTTGCGGCCCTTGCCGATGTCGACGAAGGCGGCCTCCATCGAGGGCAGGACGTTCTGGACGCGGCCGAGATAGACGTTGCCGGCCATCGAGGCGTTGGTCTCGCGCGAGACGTAGTGCTCGACGAGGACACCGTCCTCGAGGACACCGATCTGGGTCTTGTCGCCCTTGCCGCGCACAGTCATGACGCGCTCGACCGACTCACGGCGGGCGAGGAACTCGGCCTCGGTGATGATCGTGCGGCGGCGACCGGCTTCGCGGCCCTCGCGGCGACGCTGCTTCTTGGCCTCGAGGCGGGTCGAACCCTTGACTGCGGTCGGCTCGTCGCTGCGCTCGCGCTCCTTGCGGGACTCACGGGACTCACGGGGTTCGCGGGGCTCGCGCACCTTGGTGACGGTGCCGGGCGGGTCGTCGCCCTCGGCGGAGGAGCCGGAACGGCGGCGACGACGGCGGCGACGGTTCGTGCCGCCATCACCGGTCTCGCCGTCGGCGCTGTCATCCGCGCGGTCGTTGGTGTCGGTGTCGTCGCCGTCCTCGTCATCGGACTCGTCGGAGGAGTCCGCACGGTCGGAGGAGGTGGCGTCGTCGGCGGCGTTGTCGTCGGAGCGGTCGTTGCCACCGCGTCCTCGACGGCCACGGCCACCGCGACGGCGGCGACGGCCACCGTCCTGGGGCTCGTCGCCGGAGTCCTCGCGGCTGTCCTCGTCGTTCGTCTCGTCGTCAGTCGCCAGGTCGTCCTCGACCGGCTCAGCCGCTTCGACGACCTTGGCAGCCTTGGCGCCACGGCGGGACCGGACCGGCTTGTCGGCCTTGGCAGTCACCTCAGCCTTGGCGGGCGTGTCCTGCGTCGGAGCGGGGGCTTCAGCCTCCCGCGCCGGGTCGATGGTGCCTTCGCTGGGTGCCTGCGCCGGAGCCGTCGCACGGCGTCGGCGGGGCGCGGCGGCAACGTCCGGAGCCTGGAAGAGCAGACCGAACGACGGAACGCTTGCGGGAGCGGTGTCCTTCTCGGCCTCGACCGGTGCGGTGGCGTCCTCGTCCTCGACGGGCTCCTCGACCAGGGCGGGCTCGCCGAAGAGGACGGGCTCCTCGACGGGAGCTTCCGGCTCGGCGACGACGGTCTTCTTGGCGCGGGTCGTCTTCTTCGCTGCCTTCTTGACGGTCTTCTTGGCCGCCCGCTTCTTCGGCGCGGCCTCAGTGGCCTCCATGGCCTCGTCTGCTGCGGGCACTTCTGCCGGCTGCGCGGCGGGCTCGGCCGCAGCGTCGGCCGTGACCTCGGTGGTCACGGGGGCGGCGGCCTTCTTGGTCGCGCGGCGACGACGGGGAGCCTTGGCGGGCGCTGACTCGGCGGCCTCGCCAGCCGTGTTGTCCTGTGCGGCCCCGTCGTTCTGGGTGGTGGGTTCGTCCTGGGTAGCCATGGGCTGTGACCCTCTCGGCGCCACGTGGCCGTCAGCCACACCGTCTGGGTTTTTGCCCGGACCTGCCGACCCCGTGGGGCTCGTATCGTGATCGTGGCGGGTGAGATTGCCCGACACGGAAGTCGTGTGCTGTTCCCCAGGGGTTTCGCGCGGCTTGAACTCCGCTGCGGCAACCGATCAGGAACCGACGGCGTCCTTGTCGGCGGCCAGTGGATCAGCCACCCCGGCAGCCGCGGTGAGCAGTGGGCCCTGGGCCAGTCGGGTCACCAGAGGTGGGACCGGTGGCCTGAGCTCAGTCACTGCGCGCAGTGCGGTCAGGATGTCATCGGGGCGAACGGACGGTGTGGTGTGCCGAACGACCATCTGCAGTATCGCACACGAGCCGTCATCGCTCTCGGTGGCGACCATCGACACGACGGCCGCGCGGACGTCGAACGTCTTGGGTCCCGTCTTGAACGTGCGGGTCACCTCGGCGAGCTCGACCGCGAGGAAGCGCTCCACGGCATACGCGAGGGTCTCGAAGGTGACCCCACGCATCTCGAGACGCCAGACGCTCGCCTCGAGGCGTTCGGCGAGGCTGCCGGGACCGGCTTCGACGACCTCGATGACGTCGAGATCGGGCGGCAACGCCTCGTCGAGTGCGAGGCGCACAGCCTCGGGGTTGACGCGTTCGGTCACCGAGATCTCGAAGTACTCGGCCTCGCTGGCCGTGCCGGTCGGCGCCGCGTTGGCATAGCTGATCTTGGGGTGCGGGTGGAAGCCGGCCGAGAACGCCATCGGCACGCCGGAGCGCCGGAGCGCTCGCTCCAGGGCACGCGCGAAGTCTCGCGTCGAGGAAAAACGCAGACGACCACGCTTGGCGTAGCGAATGCGGAGCTTCTGGACCGCGAGTGGCGGCGGAGGGCCTTCAGGGGTGCGTCGTGCCATGGTCGGCCCAGCCTATTTCACGGCTGTGTCAACCGCGGACGTCCGAGACGCTGGCCCGCGACGACGTATGCCGTGGCACCGGCGGGTGCCACGGCATACCGAACGCTGGTGATCAGGGACGATCAGCGCAAGGTGACGTCTGCCCACACGAGGCGGTGGTCGCTCGTCGGGAACGGGAACTCGCCGGTGAGGCGCGACAGCGGGTCGGCCTTGACCGGCCAGAAGACGCCAGCGTCCTTGACGGTGAAGCTGCGCGACAACAGCGTGTAGTCGACGCGCAGGTTGCCGGGCGCACCGTCGGCGAAGTCGGCCGTGTCGTACTTCGGGTCGCCCTTGTGGGTGAGGTTCGCGCCACCCTGGAGCCTTGCTGCCTCGACGGCACCCGCGGACGTGGCCTTCGGGTCGACGATTCGCTTGTTGTCGAGCAGCTGGTGAATCGCACCGTCGTAGGAGTCACCGTCGAACGGGTCAGCGTTGTAGTCACCGAGGATGACGAAGCTCGAGCTCGGGTTGAGCCCACCGCGAGCGCCCTCGTCGTCGTAGATGTAGCCACCCTTGCCGGGCGTGACGTAGTCGGCCCAGAAGCGGATCTCGTCATGGTTGCGACGACCGTTGCGGTCCTCGGGACCATCGAAGGTCGGCGGCGTCGGGTGCGCGGCGAGGACGTGGACCGTCCGCTTGCCGACCGTGACAGGGACGTCCCAGTGCGACTTGCTCGAGAGCCGGAGGATGTCCTGCTCCTGCGGCGAGTAGAACTCCGTCGGCATGACGTTGCCGGGCATGTCCTTCCAGAGGAAGTTCTGGAACGTGCGGACGGACTCTGTCTGGATCGGGTACTTGGACAGGACGACCATGCCGTACTGGCCCGGGAAGAGCCCGAAGCCGAACGCATCGTCACCACCGCCGATGGTGCCGTTGTTGTTGAGGTCGAAGCCGCTCGGAATGCCGGTGTTGGATGGCGCGACGAAGGCGTAGGGGTACTCCACCGCAGCCGCTCCGTTGTGTCCGACCTCGAGGTAGTTGTCACGGAACAGGTCGACAGCGGCGCCACCCTCGACGTAGTCGAACTCGTTGAGGAGGACGACGTCCGGGTTGGTGCGCTGGATGACCTCGGCGACGGCCTTGGCCTGCGTGTTGTCGGGCGTCGACAGGTCGGTGACGAGCTGTCCCTCGGTGTTGCGGTTGAGCGAGAGGTTGTAGGTCGCCACGCGCAGGGCCTCGCCCCGGCCAGCAGCGGCCGTGGGTGTGGCGGGCGCAGCGTTGGCACCGGTCGCAGAGACGGCCAGGGGTGCGAGCGCGAGCAGGGTCGCAGCGCCGATCACGGCGGCACGGGTGAAGTTCATGGGTGTTCCTTCGTCGGGGATCCAGGGTCCACTCAACCTAGTCACGGGCGAGGACTGGATGCCGCTCCGAAGGTGAATGCCTCATGAATCTGTGTGCCGGCCGGTCCCGTGCTCGTCACCCCGGGCCGAGTGCGAGCGGGGACGTCGCGGCGGCGGATGACGATGTCGACGGCGACGAGGTTGATGGCCAGAGCGAGCCATTGGGCGTAGGGCGTGGTTGCCGCAACGGCCACTTCGCTGCCCGCCTGGTCGAAGGCGAGCTGCACGCCGATCAGGGCCACACCCACGACGAGGGCGGTGAGCGGGACGAGTGTCACGGCATACAGGCGGGTTGTCCACCGACGCGCGATCCGTGCGCTCCCCCGCTTGTGCGCCTGCCAGGCGAGCGCTGCCATGAGGAGCCACACCACGGCGAGAGCGGCGAACCAAGTCATGGAGCCAGCCTCGCGAACCCCGTGCCGCACCGACATCGGGGCCGCCCCCGAGCCACCCCTGATCTGACCCTCAGTCCAAGCAGAACTCGTTGCCCTCAGGATCGGCCATGACGATGAAGCCGGCCTCCATCGGCGGTTGCGGCTCGAACCTGCGGGTCCGCTGCGCACCGAGCGCCACCAAGCGGTCGCACTCGGCCTCCAGCGCGGCCATGCGCTCGTCGCCATCGAGCCCGGGTGCCGCCCGGACGTCGAGGTGCACCCTGTTCTTGGCGGCCTTGTCCTCGGGCACCTGCTGGAAGAACACGCGCGGACCGTCCCCGTCTGGGTCCTCGATCGCCGAGCGAGAGTTGTGCTGGGACTCCGGCACACCGACCTTGCTGAGGAACTCGGTCCACGCAGCGAGCGGATCGGCACCGTCGGGCAGCTCGACACCGGGCGGCCCCGGAATGACGTAACCCAGCACAGCAGCCCAGAAGGTCGACTGCGCGCGGGGGTCGTGGGCGTCGAAGGTGACCTGGATCGTGCGGCTCATGCCCTCAGAGTGGCACTGCCCACCGACAACGCGTCAGACGAGGTCGAGGCGCATGAGGGCGTGGGCGGGCCGGAAGCCGATCGGGATCGACATCTCACTCGGAGCGAGGACGATGCGCACCATGCCCTCGGCTCGAGCCCACTGCGTGATGGCTGACATGAGGTCTGCCGCGATGCCCTGTCGACGGTGCTCGGGCAGGACGAAGACGTTGGCGACATAGATCCAGCGCCCTGATCCCGTTCCCGGGACCGGCATGCGTTCGAAGATGGCCGCGTTGGCCATGCCGACGGGTATGCCGGCCCACGCAGAGCGTGGGACCCGCACTCCCCTTCCGATGACATCCGCACCGGCCGAGGCCTTGCCGAGGACGCTGGAAGGTGCCGTGCCTGCGAGCAGTTGAACGTGCCGTTCGCCGCCGGCTGGGCCTGGCGGGAGCGCGGAGCGCGGTCTACGCGCGCAGCGCGGATGGGACAGCGGCGAACGGCATGTTCGTCTGCGACGCGACATAACGGCATACCCACAGGCTTTCGGTCAGGCGTGGGTGTGCTCGGCCATGGCGGCCTTGCCGGCACCAAGGACAGTGAGCGGCAGGAGGACCTTGCCGGTGGGGCCGACCTCGATCTCGGTGCCGAGCTGCGGGCAGACGCCACAGTCGAAGCACGGCGTCCAGCGGCAGTCGTCGACCTCGGTCTCGTCGAGCGAGTCGAGCCAGTCCTGCCAGAGCCATTCCTTGTCGAGGCCGGAGTCCACGACGTCCCAGGGCAGGAACTCGGACTCCTCACGCTCGCGAGTGGTGTACCAGTCGACGTCGATCGGCCACTCACTCGCGGTGAACGCCTTATCGGCGGCGGTCATCCACGTCTCGTAGGAGAAGTGCTCGCTCCAGCCGTCGAAGCGGCCGCCGTCGCGCCACACCTGCTCGATGACGGCGCCGACGCGTCGGTCACCGCGCGAGAGGAGTCCTTCGACGATGCCGGGCTTGCCGTCGTGGTAGCGGAAGCCGATGGAGGAGCCGAAGCGGCGATCGGCGCGAATGGCGTCGCGAAGCTTTGCGAGCCGCGCGTCCGTCTCGTCCGAGGAGAGCTGCCCGACCCATTGGAACGGCGTGTGCGGCTTGGGCACGAACCCACCGATCGACACGGTGCACCGGATGTCCTTGCGGCCGCTGACCTGGCGCCCGGTCTCGATGACCTGCTTGGCGAGCTCGGCGATCTGGAGGACGTCCTCGTCGGTCTCGGTCGGCAGCCCGCACATGAAGTAGAGCTTGACGTTGCGCCAGCCCGCGCCATAGGCGGCCGACACGGTCTTGATGAGGTCCTCCTCGGTGACCATCTTGTTGATGACCTTGCGGATCCGCTCGCTGCCACCCTCGGGCGCGAACGTCAGCCCGGAGCGACGACCGTTGCGGGTGAGCTCGTTGGCGAGGTCGATGTTGAACGCGTCGACCCGGGTCGACGGCAGGGACAACCCGGTCTGCGTGCCTTCGTAGCGGTCGGCCAGGCCCTTGGTGAGGTCGGCGATCTCGGAGTGGTCGGCGCTCGACAGTGAGAGGAGGCCCACCTCCTCGAATCCCGTTGCGGCGAGGCCCTTCTCGACCATCTCGCCGATGCCGGTGATGGAGCGCTCGCGCACCGGGCGGGTGATCATTCCAGCCTGGCAGAACCGGCAACCCCGCGTGCAGCCGCGGAAGATCTCGACCGACATGCGCTCGTGCACGGACTCGGCGAGCGGCACGAGCGGTTGCTTCGGGTAGGGCCACGCGTCCAGGTCCATGACCGTGTGCTTCGAGACCCGCCACGGGACACCGGGCTCGGTCGGGGCGATGCGCTGGATGCGTCCGTCGGGCAGGTAGGACACGTCGTAGAACGCGGGCACGTAGACCCCGCCGGTGCGCGCAAGGCGCAGGAGCAGCTCACGGCGACCACCCGGCATACCCTCGCGTTTCCAAGCGGCCACGAGCGCGGTGACCATGAGGACGGCCTCCTCGCCGTCGCCGATGATCGCGGCGTCGATGAAGTCGGCGAGCGTCTCGGGGTTGAACGCCGCGTGGCCACCGGCGATGACGAGCGGGTCGCCGTCGACGCGGTCGCGGGCGTGCAGCGGGATGCCGCCGAGGTCGAGCGCCGTGAGGAGGTTGGTGTAGCCGAGCTCGGTCGAGAAGGACACCCCGAGGACGTCGAAGTCACCGATCGCGCGGTGCGCGTCGACGGTGAACTGCGGAACCCCCTGCGAACGCATGAGGGCCTCCATGTCGGGCCACACGGCATACGTGCGCTCGCACAACACGTCAGGGCGCTCGTTGAGGACTTCATAGAGGATCATCGAGCCCTGGTTGGGGACACCGACCTCGTAGGCGTCGGGGTACATGAGCGCCCATCTGATGGTGTGCTCTCCTCCGACGTTCCAGTCCTTGACCGTGGAGTTGAGCTCGCCGCCGACGTACTGGATCGGCTTGCTCACCTGCTCGAGCAGTGGCTCGAGCGCGGGGAACAGGGAGTCGCCAGGAGTACGGGGGTGCATGGGCCAAGGGTACGTTCGCTGCGGGTCGGGCCCAAAGCCGCGCGCACACTGGGGTGATGGACGATGTGAAGCGGGTGGCGGAGGCGATGGCGGCGTGGCCGCGTCAGGACTTCCTGCCCCTTCGCGAGCGCCGGCACGCCGGTCGGGACGGGCCGCTGCCGATCGGGCACGGCCAGACGAACTCCCAACCACGCACCGTTGCCGCGATGCTCGAGCTCCTCGGCGTTCAAGCGGGCGATCGCGTCCTCGACGTCGGTGCCGGGTCCGGTTGGACGACAGCGCTGCTCGCGCACCTCACCGGTCCATCCGGATCGGTGATCGGCGTCGAGCGAGTGCCCGCGCTGCGGGACGTGGGCGCCGCCAACCTTCAACGCACGGGTATGCCGTGGGCTCGCGTGACGCTCGCCACTCCCGGGGTGCTCGGGTCACCAAGCGACGGGCCGTTCAACCGGATCCTCGTGTCGGCGGAGGCGCGCACGCTCCCCCGGGCTCTCGTCGACCAACTTGTGCCCCGTGGCGTCATGGTCATCCCGGTGCTGGGCTGGATGCACCGGGTGACGCGCGACCCGAGCTTCGACCGCGACGGGGTCGCCGACGGGGATGCGCAGGTCGAGATCCACGGCGCCTACCGCTTCGTCCCCCTCATCGAGGACTGAAGAGGGGGACGAAGGTGGCGCTGGGTCGGCCTGGAGCCCTGGGTCAGCTGCCGGCGTAGTGGGCGTCCAAGGAGTCGCGGTAACGCTCCGTGACGACCTTGCGCTTGAGCTTCAGGCTCGGGGTGAGCTCACCGCTGTCCACCGTGAGGTCGGAGTCGAGGATCGTGAACTTCTTGATCTGCTCCCAGCGGTTGAGCCCGGCGTTGAGCTCGTCGACGTAGCCCTGCACCATCGCGTGCGCCTTGTCGGACGTGACGATCTCGGCGTAGGTCTTGTCGCCCAGCCCGTTGGCGGCGGCCCAGCCCTGGATGGCGTCCGGGTCGAGGGTGATGAGCGCGGATACGAAGTTGCGATCGGCCCCATGGACGATGAACTGGCTGAGATAGGGGCACATGCCCTTGAACGTCGACTCGATGATGGACGGGGCGACGTACTTGCCGTTGGACGTCTTGAAGAGGTCCTTCTTGCGGTCGGTGATCTTGAGGAACCCGCGCTCGTCCAGCTCACCGATGTCGCCCGTGTGGAACCACCCGTCGGCGCCGAGCACCTCGGCTGTGGCCTCGGGGTTGTTGTGGTAGCCGTTCATGATCCCGGGACCCTTGAGCATCACCTCACCGTCTTCGGCGATGCGGCACTCGAGACCAGGAATGGCCCAGCCGACGGTGCCGTAGCGGTAGGCATTGGGCCTGGCCACGAAGGCGGCCGCGCTGGACTCGGTGAGGCCGTATCCCTCGGCGACCTGCATTCCCATCGCGTCGAACCAGCGCGCCACATCGACGTTGAGGGCCGCCGAGCCGGAAATGAAGAAGCGAACGCGCCCACCGAACCGCTCGCGGATCTTGCTCATGATGATCTTGTCGGCGATGGCGTACTTGCGAGCGAGCATGCCGCTCGGCTCCTTGCCCTGCTCACGCAGCTCGCTGACCTCACGGCCCACCCCGCTGGCCCAGTTGAAGAGCTTGAGCTTGAGCCCGCCCTCCTCCTCCATCATCATCGTGATCCGGCCGTAGGCCTTCTCGAAGATGCGCGGAGCGGCACCCATGAACGTCGGCTGGACCACGGCCAGGTTGTCGACGATCTTGTCGATCCGACCATCGATCGCGGTGGCGAAGCCGAGCTGCAGCGGGAAGGTCAGCAAGACCTTGCCGAAGACGTGGGCCAGCGGGAGCCAGAGGTACTGCAGGTCGGTCTCGTCGAGGATGTTCATCGCCTGGATCGCCGCGCCCTGGTAGGTCCAGGTGTCGTGCAGCAGGCGCACGCCCTTGGGTCGACCCGTCGTGCCCGACGTGTAGATGATCGTGGCGAGGCGGTCTGGGGTAATGCTGTCGATGCGGGCGTCGACCAGCCCCGGGTCGCGCTGGAGGCCGGACCTGCCCAGCTGCTCGAGCCCGTCGAGGGAGATGACCCAGTCGTCCTCACCCGTGGCGGCCTCTGCATCGAAGGTGACGACCTTGGTCAGCCCGGGAAGGCCGTCGCGGATCCGCCGAAGCTTCGCGACCTGCTCTGCGTCCTGGGCGAAGACGACCTTGCTCTGCGAGTCACTGAGGATGAACTGGACGTCGTCGTCGATGGTCGTCGGGTAGATCGTCGTGGTGACACCGCCACTCACCATGACCGAGAGGTCGGCGAGCGCCCACTCGTAGCAGGTGCCTGATGCCACGGCGACCCGCTCCTCGGGACCGACGCCCAGGGCCACGAGCCCCGCGCCGAGCGCATAGACGCGTTCCTTGACCGCAGCCCAGCTGACGTTCACCCACTCGTCGGCACCGTCGGCGCCGGCGCCGACCTTGGCGTACATGAACGCCGTCCGATCGGGAGTGGCTGCGACTCGTTCACGGAAAAGGTGACCGACGCTCTGCGAGCGCCCGTCGAGCAGGCTCTGGTCGATCGGCTCGTCAGCCGGCGAGTGGATCTGGGGACGCGCTGTCAGCATCGGGGTGTCCTCGTCATTGGGGAAACTCGTTGCCGGATGCTCCCACAGAGAAGGCGTCTCGCGAAGCCTGTCGGGGCAAATGTGACCCACGGGTAATGACCAGCGACCCGATGCGGACCGCACCGCAGTGTCAGACGGTGACGGGTTCCTGCTTCGTGGCGCGCTTCTTGAGCCGGACGTAGAGCTGCTTGCGCACGTGGGCCACGACCTCACCGGACTCGTCGAGGACGTCGGTCTCGCACCATCGGAGCACCTTGTCTCCCCCGCTGGCTGCCTCACGCAGCTCGTCGAGCAGTTCGTCAGTGACCGCGAACTGGGCGTGGAGTCGCCCCTTCCCCGGTTTGACGAAGCGCACCTCGGCGGCCTGGTCCCAGACGATGTAGTCGTCTCCGAGCGCACGCAGTGTGAGGAACATCCAGAACGGGTCGGTCATCGCGAAGATGGAGCCGCCGAACTGGGTTCCGACGTAGTTGCGGGTGAGCCCGCGATCCGCCAGCTCGACCCTGGCCCGGCGGAAGTCCGGGCTCAGCTCCGACACACGAATACCGGCGAAGAGGAACGGTGGCCACACGCTGAGGCCTCGGCGGGCGAACGTGGCGTTGCCGCCCATGCTCTTCCAGGTGGGGAGCTGAACCATCTCGGTCCTTTCGTGTCGCCCACCGGGCACTCGACCCGATGCTGCGTTAACATCACAGTGTTATACGACGGAGCATAACACTGTGATGACGAGAGGTCGAGACCCATGCGCCAGCCCAAGGTCGCCGCCGACGAGGTCGTGCGGGCCGCCGCCACGCTCCTCGCCACCCAGGGCCCGTCGGCTCTCAGCGCACGCCGACTCGCGACCGAGCTCGGCACGTCGACGATGACCGTCTACACGCACTTCGGCAGCATGACCGACCTCGTCCGGGCGGTCGTGGCCGAGGGCTTCCACCAGCTCGACCTCCACCTCGAGGACCTCCCCGTCAGTGACGACCCGGGCGCCGACCTCGTAGCCGTCGCCCGCGCCTACCGCGCCAACGGACTCAAGAACCCGCAGTTGTATGCCGTGATGTTCGGCGGGATTGCCGGCGGCACCTCTCCCCTGACGCCAGCAGACCGTCGCGTCGGCGAGAACTCCCTCACCAAACTCCAGGCGGCGGCGCAGCGAGCCGTGGCGGCTGGCCTCCTCCCCGAGGAGACCCACCCGTGGGAGCACACGCGCCGCATGTGGGCGATCGCCCACGGGTTCGTCAGCCTCGAGCTCGCCGGACTCCTCGGCCCACCCGAGCGGGCGGAGGCGTCGTTCCTCGCCGTCGTCGAGGCCCTCCTCGCCCACCACGACGAGTCGGAAGGCTAGACGCGGTCGCGGTGCCCCGCGGCATACGCCGCATTGACGACGCCGACGGCGAGCCAGGACGCGAACATCGACGAGCCGCCGTAGGACACGAACGGCAGCGGCAGACCGGTGACGGGCATGACCCCGAGGTTCATCCCGACGTTCTGGAACACCTGGAACGCAAGCCAGGTGCCGACCCCGACACCGACGAAACGACCAAACGCGTCGCCCGAGCGCCCGGCGACGACGAAGACCCGGATGACGATGAAGGAGAGCAGCACGAGCAGTCCGGCCGCACCGATGAAGCCGAGCTCCTCCCCCGCGACCGAGAAGATGAAGTCGTTGAGCTGATAGGGGATGAACCCGCCTTGGGTCTGCCTGCCCTCCATGAAGCCCTGGCCGGACCAGCCACCCGATCCGATCGCGAGCCGCACCTGGCGGGTCTGGTAGCCGATGCCCTGCGGATCGGCGCTCGGGTTCGCGAACGCGAGCAGGCGGTCTCGCTGGTAGTCGCTGAGCAGTGGCGTGGTCAGGGCGGCAACGACCAGGCCCACGGCCGCGAGCCCGACCCCCACGACCCAGCGACGAGGGGCACCCGCGATGGCGATGACGACGAAGGCCAGGGCCCCGAGGACGACGGCAGACCCGAGGTCCGGCTGCAGCATGATCAGCCCAACCGGAACGGCCGCGAGCACCCAGGCGAGCGCGACATCACGGTTGCTCGGCGCGACGCGGCGCTCCCACCGATCAGCAAGGACGAACGCGAGCACGAGGGCCAGGCCGACCTTCGCGAACTCGGAAGGCTGCACCGTGAACCCGGCGACGACGGGGATCCAGGAACGGGACCCGTTGATCGTCAACCCGAGCGGCGTGAGGACCGCGATGAGCCCCAGCAGGGAGATGCCATAGAGCCACGGGGCGACGAGCCGCAGCCCATGGTGCCCGAGCCGGGTCACGCCGACGGCGAGCCCGATGCCGATGGCCGTGTTGAGGAGATGACGGACGAGGTATGCCGTGCCGGCCGTTTCGTGGGTGGCGGACCACACGAGCAGGGCGCCGATGAGGGACGTCCCGGCGGCCCCGACGAGGAGGCCGAGGTCCTGGCGGAGCCAGCTGCCCCGAACGCTCAGGAGTGCACGATCTGGGTGAGCACCGCGCGGCACTGCTCGACATCCTTGGACATGGCGACGAGGAGGTCGTCGATGCTGTCGAATCGCAGGGTCGGGCGGATGTGCTCGACGAACTCGACGACGACGCGCTCGTCATAGAGGTCGAGGTCGTCACGGTCGAGGACGTAGGCCTCCACGGTGCGTCGGTCCATGGTGTCGAACGTCGGATTCGTGCCGATGGAGATCGCGGACGGCATCGTGCGGTCGGGCTCACCGGCCTCGAGGTCGAGGCGGGTCAGCCAGCCGGCATAGACGCCCTCGGCGGGGACGAGGCCAGCTGAGTCCGGTGAGAGGTTGGCGGTGGGGTAGCCCATCTCCCGACCGCGGTGGTGACCGTGGACAACAGTGCCAACGACCCGGTGGGGACGCCCGAGCACGCGGGCGGCGGCGGCGACATCTCCCTCCGCGAGGGCGTTGCGGACCGAGGTCGATGACCACCGCTCACCCTCGCCCACGTCCTCGAGGGCGATGACATCGAAGCCGTGAGCCCGGCCGAGCTCGAGCAGGGTCGCGACGTCGCCGGAGTTCTTGTAACCGAACCGGGTGTCGACGCCGACCACCACGACCTTGGCCTGGAGACCATCGACGAAGGTGCTCTTGACGAACTCCTCGGGCGACTGCTGGGCGAAGTCCTTGGTGAACTCGAGGACGAGCAGGCCACTCAGACCAGTCGTCTCGAGCAGGTCGTCACGCACCGAGCTGGGCGTGATGATCTCGGGCGCCCGGTCGGGGTGCAGGACTGCGAGGGGGTGCGGGTCGAAGGTCACCGCGACGGCCGGAAGTCCGCGCTCGCGTCCGATCTCGATGAGGCGCGACAGCACCGCCTTGTGCCCGCGGTGGACGCCGTCGAAGTTGCCGAGCGTGACGACACAGGGCGCCAGCTCGTCGGGCGTCTCGGCGGGGTCGGTGAAGCGGTGCACGGTGGACACTCTACGAACTCGCCGGGGCGAACACGACGTGGCTCCGCGCTGTGGCCTCGGACTCGTCGAGCATCGCGATGAGAGAACCGTCGGGAGCGAACGCCGCGACCGGCTCGACGCGCCCTGGCTCGGCGGACGGGAGGCGCTGCCCGTAGCCGATGGTGCGGGCCTCGTCGTCGGTGAGTTCGCGGGCAAGGAACCCGGCCCGCGCGGCGTCGGCGAGCGGGATGACCGGCATCGCCTCACCCTGGCGCGTCTCCAGATCTGCAAGCGGGTATGCCGTGTCGAGACCGAATCCCCCGACGCGTGTGCGTCGCAGGGCGGTGAGGTGCCCTGCTGACCCGACCGCTGTTCCGAGGTCGCGCGCGAGGGCCCGGACATAGGTGCCGGACGACACCGTGACCTCGACATCCACATCGACGACCACGAGGCCTGTGCCTTCATCACCGTCATCGCCGACGACCGTGGACCGGCGCACCTCACCCATCTCGAAGCGGGACACCGTCACTGGCCGAGCGGGGAGGTCGACGGACTCCCCCGCACGGGCACGGTGATAGGACCGCTGCCCCTTGACCTTGATCGCGCTCACGGAGCTGGGGACCTGCTCGATGGCACCGGTGAGGGTGACGACCGCAGCGGCGATGGCGGCATCGGTCACGTCTGTGGCCCCGGGAGCGCTGGTCACTTCACCCTCTGCGTCGTCGGTGAGGGTGGCCTGCCCGAGACGGATCGTCGCGGTGTAGTCCTTGTCGCAGCCGACGAGGAAGGTGAGCAGCTTGGTCGCCCGGCCCACTCCGAGGACGAGCACACCCGTAGCCATCGGATCGAGGGTGCCGGCGTGCCCCACCTTGCGGGTGTTGCACAGCCGACGGGCACGCGCGACGACGTCGTGACTCGTCCAGTCGCTCGGCTTGTCGACGACGAGGAGCCCGTCGACCGTGTCGCTCACGCGCGGTCGGTGCCGCTGGTCTCGGCGCGTGCGGGCGCAGCGTCAGACTCTGCGTCGTCGGCCTCGACCTCGATGTCGTCAGCCTCGCCGCTGTCGTCGTCATCGTGACGGTAGGGGTCGGCGTCGCCGGCGTGCGTCGCTCCGGCCGCAGCCGCCGCCACGGCGGCGTCGCGCTCACGAGCCTCGCGCAGGAGGTCCTCGAGGTGGGCCGCCGTCTCGGGGATCGCGTCGGCGATGAACTCGAGTGACGGGGTGAGCCGGATGCCGAGGTTCTTGCCGACGTGGCTGCGCAGTTTGCCGCGGTTCTCCTCGAGCAGGTAGGTGGTCTTGGCGCGCTGGGCCTCGTCACCGAAGACGGTGTAGAACACCGACGCGTGCTGGAGATCGTTGGTCACGCGGACATCGGTGATCGTCACGAACCCGAGGTCGGGATCCTTGATGATCGAGCCGAGCCCTTGCGCGATGAGGGTCTTGATGCGGTCGGCGACCTTGCGGGCGCGTGCGGCGTCAGCCACGACAACTCCTTTGTGCTGGTGATCTCTCCCCGACACCCTAGGTGCGGGAAACGTGTGGGGCGGTGATGTTCCTGACGCGAGCGGCCGGCATACCGAAATGTCGGTATGCCGGCCGGTCACGTCAGGCGTGCAGCCTCAGGCGATCAGGCCCGGGGCTTTGCCCACGCAGAGCGTGGGACCCGACGCATCACGACCTGGGCTTCTCTCGCATCTCGTAAGTGGCGATGAGGTCGCCGATCTGCAGGTCGTTGTAGGACCCCAGGTTGATACCGCACTCGAAGCCGTCGCGGACCTCGGTGACGTCATCCTTGAACCGGCGCAGGCCGGCGATCTCGACGTTCTCGGACACGACGACACCGTCACGGGTGATGCGTGACTTGGTGCCGCGCTTGATCTCGCCGCTGCGGACGATCGATCCGGCGATGTTGCCGAACTTGCTCGAGCGGAAGATCTCGCGGATCTCGGCGGTGCCGAGCTCCACCTCTTCGTACTCGGGCTTGAGCATGCCCTTGAGGGACTGCTCGATCTCCTCGATCGCCTGGTAGATCACCGAGTAGTAGCGGATCTCGACGCCCTCACGCTCGGCGTAGTCAGCGTTCAGGCCCTCGGCCCGGACGTTGAAGCCGATGATGATGGCGTTGGAGGCCACGGCCAGGTTGATGTTGTTCATCGTGATGGCACCGACGCCGCGGTCAATGATCCGCAGGTCGACGTCTTCACCCACATCGATCTGGAGGAGCGCGTCCTCGAGGGCTTCGACAGAACCGGACACGTCACCCTTGAGGATGAGGTTGAGGGTGTCGACCTTGCCCTGCGCGATCGCCTCGTTGAGGTCCTCGAGCGAGATGCGCTTGCGGGCCTTGGCCAGGCTGGCCTGACGGTCGGCCGACTCGCGACGCTCCGCGATCTGGCGTGCGGTGCGGTCATCGGGCGCGACGACGAACGTGTCGCCTGCACGCGGGACCGAGGACAGACCGAGCACCTGGACCGGACGCGACGGGGTCGCCTCGCTGACGTTCTCACCGTGCTCGTCGAGCATGGCGCGAACGCGGCCGTAGGAGCTGCCCGTGACGATGGCGTCACCGACGTGGAGCGTTCCGGACTGGATGAGCACCGTCGCGGTCGCACCACGGCCCTTGTCGAGGTTGGCCTCGATCGCGACACCACGGGCGTCACGGTCGGGGTTGGCCCGCAGGTCCAGAGCGGCGTCCGCGGTCAGGAGGACGGCCTCGAGCAGCGCATCGATGTTCTCGCCCTGCTTGGCCGAGACGTCGACGAACATCGTCTCGCCGCCGTACTCCTCAGCCACGAGGTTGTATTCGGTGAGCTGCTGACGGATCTTGGACGGGTTGGCGCCCTCGACGTCGATCTTGTTGACCGCGACGACGATCGGGACGTCCGCTGCCTGGGCGTGGTTGAGCGCCTCGATGGTCTGCGGCATGACGCCGTCGTCGGCTGCGACAACGAGGATCGCGATGTCCGTGACCTTCGCACCACGAGCACGCATGGCGGTGAACGCCTCGTGACCCGGGGTGTCGATGAAGGTGATCGGACGGTCGACGCCCTCGTGCTCCTTGTGAATCTGGTAGGCACCGATGTGCTGGGTGATGCCACCGGACTCGCCACCAGCGACGTTCTCGTTGCGGATCGCGTCGAGAAGGCGCGTCTTTCCGTGGTCGACGTGACCCATGACGGTCACGACCGGCGGGCGTGCCGCGAGGTCGTCCTCATCCTCGGAGGCAACACCGATCTCGAGGTTGATGTCGAAGGCGTCGAACAGCTCCTTCTCCTCCTCCTCGGGCGAGACCATGCGGATGTCGTAGCCGAGCTCGGCACCGAGCAGACGGAACGTGTCCTCGTCGAGGCTCTGGGTCGCGGTCGCCATCTCACCGAGGTGGAACATGACCGTGACGAGCGAGCCCGGGCTGGCGTTGATCTTGTCGGCGAAGTCCGTGAGGGATGCACCCTGGCGCACCTGGATGATGGTCTTGCCGTCACCACGGGGAACGCTCACGCCACCGATCGAGGGTCCCTGCATCTCCTCGAACTCAGCGCGCTTGGCGCGCTTGGACTTGCGGGCGCGACCGGGACGGCCACCACCACGACCGAAGGCACCGGCAGTCGAACCGCGACCGGCTCCACCACGGAAGCCACCGCCGCCGGGACGACCAGCGAAACCGCCGCCACCTGCACCGGGGCCACCGCCGCCGGGACGACCAGCGCCACCGGCGCCCGGTCGGCCACCGCGAGCAGCGCCACCGGGACGCTCGCCCGGACGGGCGACCGCACTCGAGGACGGCATCATGCCGGGGCTGGGACGGGCACCACCGGGGCGCGGACCGGCTGCGCCGGCTCCTGCACCGGGGGCGCCACCGGGACGGGGTGCGCTGCGCGGACGCGGCATGCCCTGGCTCGGTGCGAACGGGTTGTTGCCGGGACGGGCGGAGCCGCCGCCTTCGCGACCACCCTCGCGGGATCCTTCACGGCCTCCCTCGCGAGCGCCCTCACGGGGAACGTCACGAGGAGCATCACGACCAGCGTCACGACCGCCATCGCGGCCCTGACGCATGCCCTGACTGGGAGCGAACGGGTTGTTGCCGGGGCGCGGGGAACCTGCGCCGGGGCGAGGAGCCGGGCGTGCGCCGGGGGCAGGGGTCGCCTTCGCGGCCGGAGCCGAGGGGGCGGGTGCTGCGGGAGCCGGCGCTGCCGGGGCAGGCGTGGCCGCAGCAGGCGCTGCGGGAGCAGGTGCGGCTGGGGCGGGAGCGGCCGGAGCCGGGGTCGCCGCAGCTGCGGGAGCGGGGGCGGCCGGGGCGGGAGCCGCCGGGCCGGGGGTGGGCTTGCTGGACTCGGCCGGGGCGGGAGTCGCCGACGGTGCCTTGGGGCCGGGGGTGCCCGGCGCGGTGCCGGACCCGGCGGGGGCGGCCTGGGCAGGCGCTGCCGGGGCTGGTGCCTTCTGCGCGGCCGGCTTGGCCGCGTCGGGGGCTGCAGCGGGCGCAGCAGACGGGAACTTCTCCGTATAACGACGCACGACTGGTGCCTCGACGGTCGAGGACGCCGACTTGACGTATTCGCCCATCTCATTGAGGCGTTCGAGGAGGACCTTGCTGGTCACTCCTTGTTCTTTGGCGAGTGCACTGACTCGAACCTTTGCCACGTTTTCTCCTTCTTCTGGTCCAAGCGACCTGACGAAGCAGAAATCGCGGACCGCTAACTTGGGGGGGAGCTCATTACTGAGTTCTCATCGGGTGCTCATCAGCGTCAAACCACTCTCTGTTCAGAGCTACGGTCGGTTCCCTGGGGCGGGTTGGTGGGTTGTCTGCTCGTGGGTGGCGATCCACTCCGCCACGGCTGCGGTGTCAAGAGGTGCGCTGACTCGCAGCGCACGCCCGAACGCCCGACGTCGGACGGCGAGGTCGAAACAGTCTCCGGTGGGGTGCAGCCATGCGCCGCGCCCCGGAAGACACCGTCGAAGATCGGGAACGAGAGCCCCATGACCTCCAACGACCACTCGCAGGAGTGCCGACCGGCTATCCGTTGCTCGACACCCCACGCAGGTGCGCACGGGCCCCACCAAAGACGATGTATGCCGTGTGCTTGCCTCAGCGTGAGACGCCCGAGCCCGGAGTCCAGTCCGATCGGTCCCCTCCACTCTAGCGCCTAGCGAGCGTCGGGCGCGTCACCGGACGGCTCAGCGGGGCTCTGAGCGCCCCCCTGACCGGTGGCTGCGTCGGGGTTGTCGGAGCGGATGTCGATGCGCCAGCCGGTGAGCTTGGCGGCGAGGCGGGCGTTCTGCCCCTCGCGACCGATGGCAAGCGAGAGCTGGTAGTCGGGGACGATGACCCGGGCCGCACGCAGCTGCCAGTCGACGATCTCGACCGACTGCACCCGCGACGGGCTGAGCGCCGACGCGATGAAGGTGGCCGGGTCCTCGCTGAAGTCGACGATGTCGATCTTCTCGCCGTGGAGCTCGGCCATGACGGCGCGCACGCGGGCACCCATCGGGCCGATGCAGGCCCCCTTGGCGTTGAGCCCGGCGACCTTGGTGTGCACCGCGATCTTGCTGCGGTGTCCGGACTCACGGGCCAGGGCGGCGATCTCGACGCTGCCGTCGGCGATTTCGGGGACCTCGAGCGCGAAGAGCTTGCGGACGAGGTTGGGGTGGGTGCGCGACAGACCGATCTGGGGTCCGCGCAGGCCGCGCTTGACGCTCACGACGTAGACGCGCAGGCGCTGTCCGTGGACGTACTTCTCACCAGGGACCTGCTCGGCGAGCGGCAGGATGCCCTCGACCGAGCCGAAGTCGACGGTGACGTGGCGCGGGTCAGGGCTCTGCTGGATGACGCCGGCGACGATGTCGCCCTCGCGTCCCTTGAAGTCACCCATGATCGCGTCGTCCTCGATGTCGCGCAGGCGCTGGACGATGACCTGGCGAGCGGTGGCGGCGGCGACCCGACCGAAGTCGGTGGGGGTGTCGTCGAACTCGGGGCCGTGCTCACGACGCATGCGCGGCGCCGGCCGCTCGACGGGCTCCGCTGCGACCTTCTCGGACTCGGCATCAGCGCCGCTCACCCCCGCTGCGTCTGCGGATTCGGTGACTGGAGCAGCCACATCCGCAGACGCTGGGGTGGTAGCAGGCTCGGCGGGCTCCTCCTCGACCGGAACCTCGAACTCCTCACGGGCCCAGATCGTCACGTGCCCGGTCTTGCGGTCGAGCTCTGCCCGCGAGGTGCGGTAGGCGCCATCGGAGCGCTGGTAGGCGAGGAGAAGGGCCTGCTCGATCGCGGGGATGAGCACGTCGAGCGAGATGTCGCGCTCACGCTCAACACCCCGAAGGACGGCGAGGTCGATATCCATGGGTCAGCTCTCCTTGTCGGACGCCAGGTCGACAGTGTCGGCGTCAGTGTCTGCCTCTGCGTCCTGATCAGGTGCGGTGGTGTCGTCGTCATTGATGCCGGTGTCGGCGGGGTCGGCGGTGGTCTCGACGCGCGAGAACTCGACCTGCACATCGGCACGGTCGATCGCGGCATACGCAAGGGTCTCGTCACGCCCCGGCGACTTCTTGACGGCCGGGATCACCAGGGTGAGATCGTCGACGCCGGCGCGGACGATGCGGCCGGTGACCGATTCGGCGTCACGAAGAGTCACCACCACGAGGCGGCCGACGTTGCGTCGGAAGTGCTTGGCCGTCGTGAGTGGGCGCGAGACACCGGGCGAGGTGACTTCGAGCGTGTAGGGCTGCTCGCCAAGCAGATCCGACTCATCGAGCGCGTCGCTCACGGTCCGGGTGGCCGCGGCGATGTCGTCGAGTGAGAGGGAAGGGAGGGTTTCGGTGACGTCACCCGAGACCTCGAGGGCTCGGTCCACGACAACCCTGACGACGCGACGGCGTCCGGCAGGGGTCACGACGACCTCTTCGAGGACGACTCCTGAACCGTGCAGTGCACCGTCGATCAGCTCTTGCACTCCGGTGTCCCGGGTCATCGGTCTCCCTCTCTGTAGTTCTCGAACCGCGTTGCTGCTGCAGCAACGCCCACTCTAGCCGTGCGCGGCCGCCCTCTTCCACGCGTGCGAGGATGCCGCCATGCGTGACGTCACCTCGACGGGCCCGACCCCGTCCCGGCGCCTCGTGACGGCGGGGGCCATCGGAGCAGCCATCGCCGTCCTCACGGGGTGCGGCATCCGGCTCGAGGACGACGCTCCGCGCGTGCCTCTCGTGCCAACCCGGTCGCCGATCGAGGGCGAGGGCGCCCTGCTCCGGCTCCTGGCCGCCCTACAGGCGGCGGGCCTGGCAACGGTGGACCCCAAGGCGCCGATCTCGGCGCTGCTCGCTCCCCTGCACCAGCGGCAGGCAACGGTCCTCCACGACGCGCTGCGCCAGCGTGGTGTGCCGCAGGACGAACTGCCGTCGGCGACCCCGTCCCCCTCCACCTCCACTTCACCGACGCCGGTGCCGTCCACGTCAGGCACACCGTCCCCAGCGCCCTCCTCATCCGCCGTTCCGGTTGCGCCAGGGACAGTGGCCACGGTCGAGGGCTCGATCATCACGGCAGGAGCGGGAACGTCCGCGGCGGAGAAGGAACTGCGTCCGACGCTCCTCGCAGTGCTCGGGCAGGCCCATGCCGCACTGGAGCTCGCGACGGGGAAGCCTTCGGCGGCACCTGCTCCGGCGCCAACGTGGTCGGCACCCCAGGCGCTGGCGCCCCTCATCGCCACCGCGCGCGCAGCCGGCTACTTCCTCGAGGTCGCGGCCGCGCGCTCCCCCCAGGCCGCCCGCAAGGCGGCGCTCGAGAGCATCGCCAGCCTGGACAGGCTCACCGCCGAGCTCGTCGCGGCTGCCGGTGACGCGGCCCCTGTGCCGGAACTCGGCCAGCCACTCCCCCATCCGGTGACGACTCCTGCCGAGGCCAAGGCACTCGCAACGCAGGCGATGACGATGCTGCTGAGCAGCTTCGGGTCCAACCTCCGGGGGCTCAGCGACACCGACGCCGATGCCGACGCCACCTTTGCCATGGTTCCCCGATGGATGGGCACCGTTGCAGCGCAGGCACATCGACACGGCATACCCCTCACTGCCTTCCCTGGACTCGCGTGAGTGAAGAACGCCGGTCCGGCCCACAGGCGCCACAGCAGTGGCTCACCTGGATGAGTCGCCTCCCGGCGGAAGGCGGACCGACGGGGGCGGACTGGGTTCGTGACGTCGACCGGCTCACCCGCGAGTGCCTTGACGAGTGGGATGTCGCCCTTGCCGGGGAGCCCATGACTGGGTGGACCGCGGTCGTCCATCCCGTGGTTCGACGTGCCGATCCAGACAGCGATCCGCTCGTCCTCAAGGTCGGCTGGCCGCACGTCGAATCCGCGCAGGAGCATCTCGCGCTGAGGGCGTGGGACGGACGAGGCGCGGTGCGGCTGGTCGCCGCCGACCCGTCGCGAGGGGCGTTGTTGCTGGAGCGTCTCGACTCGACCCGGGACCTCAACACCCTCGACATCGACGAGGCCTGCGCCACCATCGGCAGTCTCTATCGCGATCTCCACGTGCCGGCACCACCGACGATCCGCACGCTCGCGGCATACCTCGATCCGTATCTCACCAAGCTGCGCCAGCGCACGGACGTGCCCCGACGGGTGGTCACCCGGGTGACGGGGCTGGCCCGGGACCTGCTCGCCGAGCCGGGGCCCAGAGTCCTGCTCCACACGGATCTGCACTTCCAAAACGTCCTCGCGGCCGACCGCGCACCGTGGCTCGCCATCGACCCCAAGCCCTTGGCGGGGGCAGCTGGCTACGAGTTGCACCCGTTGTTGCGCAACCGCTTTGACGAGCATGGCACCGGTGCCGCGATGCGCTGGTCAGTGCGCCGACGGCTCGAAGTGACGTGCGAGGCCGCCGGCCTCGACGAGGAGATCGGTCGGCTCTGGTGCATCGTCCGCTGTAGTGTCGAGATCCTCTGGGCCGCGGTCGACGGGGACGAGGCGGAGCTGTCCAAGAACCTCACCCTGCTCAAGGCCCTCGACGACTGACGGTCGCGGACCACGCGCCTCACATCCGTGTGGCACCATCCTTGATGGCTTCACGAATGCGCGAGTAGGTGCCACAACGACAGATGTTGCGGATCCCGTCGAGGTCGGCCTCGGTCACCGAACGGCCCTCTGCCGCAACCTTTTTCACAAGGGCGACGGCAGCCATGATCTGGCCCGGCTGGCAATAGCCGCACTGGGACACGTCGCGCTCGAGCCAGGCCTCCTGCATCGGATGCAGCTCATCACCGGGCACCGTGTCGGCAAGTCCCTCGATCGTCGTCACCTCGTCGGTGTCCTTGATGTCGGACACGCGCACCGAGCACGGGTTGAAGGCCTTGCCGTTGATGTGGCTCGTGCAGGCTTTGCACACGTTGATGCCACAGCCGTACTTGGGACCGGTGACCCCAAGCACGTCGCGCAGGACCCAGAGAAGTCGGACGTCGTCCTCGATGTCGACGGTGACGCGTTCTCCATTGAGGATGAAGGTCTGTTCAGGCATGTCGAACCTCAGTAGGTACGGGAGAGGCCGTCAGTCGGCGACTCGGGGACGGAGGGGATGAAGCTCTTGATGTCGAAGGTGATCGGGTCCGCGTGGTTGATCGGGAAGGACGTGGGCATGCGACCTGTCGCCCGGGCGTAGGCACAGGCCACGGCCGCGAACGAGGCCGCGACGCCGGCCTCGCCGACCCCACCCGGCGTGTCCGACGTGGAGTCCATGACCACGACGCGCAGGTCCTGGGGGACGTTCCACTGGCGTGTGTAGAAGTAGTTGTCCCAGCTCGCCTCAAGGAAGTGGCCATCCTTGAGGTGGCAGCTCGCCGTGAGCGCCATCGCAAGGCCGTCGTTGAATCCGCCGATCATCTGCGCCTCGACACCGGTCGGGTTGACGACGAGTCCAGCGTCGATGCCGACGACTGCCTTGGTGACGCGCGGCCCACCGACACCGTCGCGAATGCGCCGGTTCACCGTCTCGGGGCGACAGTCGATCTCGACGAGCACCGCGGTGGCGCCGTGGTACTCCTTGTGGATGGCGATGCCCTGGGCCATGCCGGCCGGTATCCTGCGGCCCCATTGCCCCTCGGCGGCGACCTTGCGCAGCACCACCTTGACCTTTTCGTCCTTGAGGTGGGCAAGGCGGAACGCGAGGGGGTCCTTGCCGGACATCGCGGCCAGCTTGTCGATGACCAGCTCAGTGGCAGTGCGCACGTCGGGGGAGTAGATGTTGCGCATCGCCCCTGTCGAGAACCGTTGATCGGTCTCGTTGAGCAGTTGGGTGACGGCACCGAAGTTGTAGGGGATCTCCTGGGTGAGCTGGAAGACCATCTGGGCCAACGTGAGGTTGCCCAGACCGGTCGGGAGCTTGGCTGCGATGGAGCTGAACAGGTCACCGAAGCCATGACCGAAGTCGGTCTTGACGCTGGTGTGGCGCTGCTCGAAACTCAGCACCTGCCCCGCGAGGACGGTGGCGCACGCGCGACGTGCACATGGGGTGGAGTCGGCCCTGACGCGGCTCGTCAGCGCGGTGCCAGAGCAGCTTGACCGGCTTGCCCATCGCCTTGGAGATCCTGGCGGACTCGACTGCGGCATCCGCGAAGAGCTTGTGGCCGAACGAGCCTCCACCGGTGATCACCTTGACCTTGACAGCTGAGATCGGGAGGCCCACGGCCTGCGCGATCTCGGCCTGAGCGACGATCGGGGCCTTGACGCCCGCCCAGACCGTCGCGGACGTGGCCCGCACGTCGGCGATGGCGGCGTTGGGCTCGAGCGCTGCACTGCTGCGGAACATGAAGGTGAAGTTCGCGTCCACGGTCCTGGTGAGGATCGGCACCTTGGGCACGACCATGGGGAGCTCGGCCTTGCGTATGCCGGCCAGAACGCTGGCGTCGTTGGCTCCCGCCACAGCCCCTCCAGACCACTGCGCATCGACCGCACGGACAGCATCAATGCACTGTCCGAACGTCTTGGCGCGGATCGCGACACCGGTGGAGATCATGACGACATCGGTCACTCCGGGCATCGCTCGAAGCGCGGCGAGGTTGGCAACCGACACCGGCACTCCCTTGTGGGTCGGAGGCCGCGCGACCATCGTCGGCAGGGCGTTCGGCACGCTGAGGTCGAGGGCGAAGTCCTTGGCGCCGGTGACGATGTCCCGCGCGTCGGTGCGGCCACGGCCCTTGCCGATGACGCCGAAGGAGCTGCGAGCCTTGAGTCTGACCGGGATCGTGATGGTGATCGCGCTGGCGGCTGCCTTCGCGATGGCGCCATAGGTGACGGTGCGACCGTCGGCGGCGGTGATGACGCCATCCTTGGTCGTCAACGTGGAGGGGCTGACCTTCCACAGGGCCGCAGCCGTGTTGACGAGGCGCGTGCGTGCGGTTGCCGCCGCCACTCGGATTGGCGTGAACGTCGTGAAGGTCGTGCTCGAGCCACCGGTGAGCTGGTTGAAGACCAGCTCCTGACGAGCCGGGGCGAGGGTCACGTGGACGCGCTCGACGGGCAGGTCGAGCTCCTCGGCGATGATCATGGCCGTCGAGGTCGTGATGCCCTGTCCGACCTCGGTGCGCGGGAGGGCGAACGTCGCCGTGCCGTCCTCCTTCACGACGATCGCGATGAGTCCGGATGTCGGAGCGGCGGCGAGGTTCTGGGCATCGAGGAGGTCGAACAGCGAGGCGATCTGGGGCGGCGACGGGATCGCGGCCTCGCTCGTCTCGGCACGTGCCAGCTCGACGGCGACCATCAAGGTCGACCCGGCGACGACATGGCCGAAGTGCCGTCGGCTCAACCCGCGCTTCGGGGAGTTGTCGCTCATCGCGGTGGCTGAACCTGTGACGGGCTCAGAGTGATCGGCCATGAACAGCTCCTAACAAATGACCCGCAGCTTCGTTGCCGCGGAGGAGTCCGGGGGGTCGCAGAACGGACAACTAGCCTCTCGGTAACCCTAGGCGCCTCCGGTCGCGCCAGCATCCGGAGGAAGGATCCGTCACACTCATGTGCAACCACAGGGTTGCGCTCGGCCGGAACTCGTGCAACTCTGTTGTTGCACATCAAGTCATCGACCGGAGGACCCCATGAGCACCGACCAGATCCAGGACACCATCACCCGCGAGATCGAGATCGACGCGCCGCTCGCCCTCGTCTGGGAGCTCGTCTCCCAACCCGGCTGGTGGATCAACGACGGCGCGATCGTCGACAACACCATCGAGGAGAAGGACGGTGCCTGGCACGTCACCAACTCCACTCACGGCACCTTCCCCCTCCTTCTTGCTGACTCCCGCGAGCCGAGCTACGTCGCATTCCGCTGGGCACCGTGGGACGAGCGGACCGTCGAGGCGGGCAACACCCTCGTCGAGTTCTTCCTCGCAGGACCCGGCGACGGCCCTGTCACCGTGCGAGTGGTCGAGAGCGGCTTCGCCTCGATCGACCTCGCCACCGACAAGGTCGCCGACAACTACCAGGAGAACGAGTCCGGTTGGGAGACCGAGCTGGGTGCCCTCAGGACACACCTCGAGGCCCGATGAGCCGAGCGCCGCAGCTCGAGGACGCTGCGACGAAGGTCTTCGCTGCGCTGGCCGACCCCACCCGTCGCACCGTTCTGGAGGCGTTGGCCCACCGCGAGATGGCGACAGCGACGGTGCTTGCGCTAGGACTGACGATCACTCGCCAAGCCGTCCTCAAGCACCTCACCGTGCTGGCGGACGCGGGACTCGTCGAGTCCGTCCGCATGGGCCGCGAGGTGCGCTTCCGCGTGCGGCCCGAACCCCTGCGGCATACGGCGTCCTGGTTGTCGGCACGCGCAGACTCCTGGGACGACCGGCTGTCCGCGCTCAAGACCGAGGCGGAGCAGCGAGCAGGGAGAGCTTGAATTCGGCGACGAGTTGCTGACCCACCTCCACTGCGAGCTCGCGAAGCCGGAGGGCGAGCGGTGAGAGCGTGCCGCGTGAGAGCAGGTGCACCACTCGGTCCGGCAGCGCCGGCTCGAGACGGTGGAACGTGAGCGCGGGGTCGTCTCGCTGAAACCACACGGAAAGCACCGGCATGACCGCAAGACCCAGACCTGCCCGGACCATCGAGGTGATGCCCTGGTTGTCGGCAGTCCGGAAGACGATGTCCGGCTGGATTCCGGAGGCGGCATACGCCGCTTCGACCTCCGCTTGGTCGCAGATCCGTGGCAGTGCCACCATCGGCCGCCCGTCGAGAGCGGCGAGCGTGACCGGGCCTGCCGCGAGCAGACCGCGAGGCGCGAGGACGACGTGCTCGTCCCTACAGACCTCGACGCGATCGGCATCGGGTGGACCAGGGCTGTCGAGGAACACGAGGTCGAGCAGATCGAGAGGCGGCTCCTCGGGCTCATCCTCGAAGAGCCGGATGTCCGACTCGGGATGCTCTGACCGCAACCGCTCGACGACGTCGGGGAGGAGCACGTTGGTGACCGTCTGGAAGGTGCCCACATCGACTCGCCCACCCCCGGCGTGGAAGCGGTCGATGGCGTCGCGCGCGGCCACCTCACCCGCGAGCAGGGGGCCTGCCTGCGCCAGCACGAGTCGCCCCAAGGGCGTGATCACCGGGCGTCGCGCCCCACCCGGCCGGTCGAAGACGGCGCCGCCGACCCTGCGCTCGAGGGTGGCGATCTGTTGGCTCAGGGTCGACTGGGTGTATCCGAGTTCGGCGGCGGCTCGGCCGAAGGTTCCGGTGCGAGCAACCGCATCGAGGGCGGAGAGAAGGCGAAGATCCAACATCTCCTCAGTATCGCCACAGACGATCATCAGCATCAAGAACCATCGCTTTTATCGACTCTGATCCCGCTCTACCGTCGATCCCATGAACCCCGAAACGATGATGGCGGTCGGCGACGTCGAGCTCTGCGTCCAGACTGTCGGCGACCCCCGCGACCCGGCCATCCTGCTCATCCACGGCGCCGCCGCGTCAATGATCTGGTGGGAGGACGAACTCTGCGAACGGCTCGGCGCTGCCGGCCGCTACGTCATCCGCTACGACCAGCGCGACACGGGACGTTCGACGAACGACCCAGCCGGACACCCGGCATACGACATGAAGGATCTGGCGGGTGACGCCATCGGAATCCTCGACGTGCTGGGTCTCGAGCGGGCCCATGTGGTGGGGCGATCCATGTCCGGCGGGACGGCGCTCATCCTCGCCGTCGACCACCCCGACCGCGTCGAGACGGTGACCTTCATGGCGACCACCACCGGCGACCCCAACCTGCCGCCGCCGACCCCAGAGTTCATGTCAGCGGCCAACGGGACCGCTCCCGACCCCGCCGACCATGATGCCTGGGTCGACTACATCGTCAGGGTGATCCGGACCTACTGGGGTGGCTCTCCGTTCTTCGACGAAGGCCACGTGCGGGCACTCGCCGAACTCGACGCGAGTCGAACCCGCGAGCTCGCCAGCACCGACAACCACTTCGCCATCGACACCCCCGGTCCGGTGGGTGGAGGCTTCGGCGACGTGAGCATGCCGGCGCTCGTCGTCCACGGCGACATCGACCCTGTCTTCCCACTCCCCCATGCCTTCGCGCTTCGCGATGCACTGCCCGCGGCGGAGCTGGTCGTCCTGGAACAGACTGGGCACGAGCTGCCGGTGGAACGATGGGGGGAGTTTGTTGAAGCCCTCGTGGCACAAACGGGTCGGGCTCGGCGGTGAAGGCTGCGATCTGGCTGCCTCTCTTCGACGAGCTGGCCGACCCGCGCGCCGTTGCGGAGCTCGCCGTCGAGGCGGAGGAGGCCGGGTGGGATGGGTTCTTCGTCTGGGACCAGATCGCTTGGCGCGCACCGGTTGTGGCGGTCGCCGACCCCTGGGTGAGCCTCGCCGCCGCGGCCACGCTCACCTCGCGGATCGCCCTCGGGCCCATGGTCAGTCCGCTGGCGCGACGTCGCCCCACCAAGGTGGCGAGGGAGACGGTCTCGCTCGACCGGCTGAGCAACGGTCGCCTCATCCTCGGAGTGGGCATCGGCAGTGACCGCTTCGCCCAGGAGTACTCGCGCACGGGCGAGCACGTCGAGGACCGCACTCGCGCCGAGGTGCTCGACGAGAGCGTAGAGATCCTGCGCGCCGCGTGGACGGGGCAGCCCGTCCACCACCACGGCACCCACCACCTCGTCGACGGCCTCACCTTCGCTCCGACCCCGGTGGGCGGCACGATCCCGATCTGGGTGGCGGGCTTCCCGGGGAACCTTCGTCCCCTGCGCAGGGCGGCCCGTCACGACGGCTTCTTCCCGGTCAACCTCACGTTCCCGGACCAGCTGGCCGAGGCGGTGGCTCGCGTCGAGAGCCTGCGCGAGGATCCGACTCGACCTTTCGACGTCGCCATCGACCTGGCGCCCGGCACGGATCCTGCGCCGTGGGTCGCTGCAGGCGCCACCTGGGTTCTCACCGACCTCGACCCGGAGACGCTGCGGCTCGACGCGGTGCGCGCCCTGGTGCGAGAAGGTCCCTTTCACCCCGCCTAGGGTGAAGTCATGGCCAATCGCCTCGCGCAGTCCACGTCTCCCTACCTCCTCCAGCACGCCGACAACCCGGTCGACTGGCGGGAGTGGGGCGCTGACGCCTTCGCGGAGGCCCGTCGCCGTGACGTGCCCGTCCTGTTGTCCGTCGGCTATGCCGCGTGCCACTGGTGCCACGTCATGGCCCATGAGTCGTTCGAGGACGCCGAGGTTGCGGAGGTGGTCAACGCCAATTTCGTTGCGGTGAAGGTCGATCGGGAGGAACGGCCCGACGTCGACGCCGTCTACATGAATGCCACGACTGCGCTCACCGGACACGGGGGTTGGCCGATGACCTGCGTCCTCACGCCCGACGGTGACCCGTTCTTTGCGGGCACCTACTTCCCACGCCAGCAGTTCCTCGCGCTGCTCGCGAACGTCACCACGGTGTGGACCGAGCAACGCGCCGACGTGGTGGCGTCGGGGGCGCACATCGCCGAGCAGCTGCGCGAGATGACCTCGCCGGGTGTGTCGGCCGCGATCACTCCCGAGGCGCTGGCGGGTGCGGTGACGACGCTGCGACAGCACTATGACCTGGCCCGCGGCGGCTTCGGTGGAGCACCGAAGTTCCCGCCCTCCATGGTGCTCGCGTTCCTCGTGCGTCACCATGCCCGGACCGGTGATGCCGATGCCCTGGCCATGGCGCGACGCACCTGCGAGGCAATGGCCCGCGGAGGCATCTACGACCAGCTCGCAGGCGGCTTCGCCAGGTATGCCGTGGACGCGGACTGGGTGGTCCCTCACTTCGAGAAGATGCTCTACGACAACACCCAGCTCCTGCGTGTCTACGCCCACCTGTGGCGAGCCACGGGCGATCCCTGGGCGCGCCGAATCGCCTGTGAGACAGCCGATTTCATCGTCCGCGACCTCGGCACCGCCGAGGGAGGTTTCGCATCCGCCCTCGACGCCGACACTGTGGTTGACGGCGCGAGCGTCGAGGGCGCGACCTACGTGTGGACGCCTGCCCAGCTCGTTGAGATCCTCGGAGCCGATGCCGGTGCCCGGGCTGCGGAGCTCCTGTCCGTGACGGACAACGGCACCTTCGAACACGGCTCATCGACGCTCCAACTGCGCACCGACCCCGACGACTCGGCGTGGTGGGCGCAGACGCGTGCCCAGTTGCTCTCGGCTCGGATGGCGCGGCCCCAACCTGCTCGCGACGACAAGGTGGTCACCTCGTGGAACGGCCTGGCCATCGCCGGGCTCGCGGACGTCGGCATCCTCCTCGAGCGACCTGACTACGTCGATGCGGCGGTGCGGTGTGCCGAGTTCGTCGTCGCACGTCACGTCGTCGACGGGCGGCTTCGTCGGGCATCGCGCGACAGCGTCGTCGGGGCGGCGGCCGGCGTCGCCGACGACCACGGCAATCTTGCTGAGGGCCTGCTCGCGCTTCACCAGGCGACCGGAGACCCCCGGTGGCTGGCAGAGGCCGGTTCAATCCTCGACGTCGCGCTCGAGCACTTCCGCGACGCAGACGGGGTGGTTCACGACACCGCTGACGACGCCGAGCAGCTCTTCACCCGACCTCGGAGCCAAGCCGACAACGCGGAGCCGTCCGGTGTCTCGTCGCTCGCCGGAGCCTGGCTCACGTATGCCGCCCTCACCGGTTCGACCCATCACCGCGAGGCGGCGGACACTTCACTGGCGAGCGTTGGTGCCCTCGCCTCACGCGATCCGCGTTTTGCCGGTTGGGCCCTCGCTGTGGCCGAGGCCGCGGTGACCGGTCCGCTCCAGGTGGCGATCGTCGGAGATGGGCCCGTCGCCGAGGCGATGCTCGCGACCGCCCGGGCCAGCACGTCACCCGGACTCGTCATCGCCCGCGGCGCCCCAGACTCCCCCGGCCAGCCGCTGCTCGAGGCGAGGCCGCTCGTGGGAGGTGAGTCGACGGCATACGTGTGCCGTGGTTTTGTCTGTGACGCGCCGGTGACGGACCTGGACGGTCTGGCGGCGGCGCTGGGGCTCGAGCGTCAGGCCTGAGTCAGAGGCCGGGCGTCATACTCGGCGCGAGCCGACGCGATGCTGCCTCGGTGAGCCAAGGACCAGTCGGCCAGGGCCTTGACGAGGTGGGTCAGGCTCGTCCCGGTCGCCGTGAGTCGGTAGTCCACCTGGGCCGGAACGGTGGGATAGACGGTCCGAAGGACGAGGCCATCGCGTTCGAGCCGCCGCACGGTGAGCGTGAGCATGCGCTGAGAGATCCCGTCGATCGCGCGCTGCAGCTCGCGGAAGCGTCTCGGTCCGGACGCGAGCTCGACGACGACGAGAACCGACCATTTGTCCCCCACGCGATCCAGGACGTCGCGGATCCCGCAGTCCGGGTGCTCATCCAGTCCACAGGGCTCCAACGGGGCGGCCGCCTGCGTGACCTGCAGGGTCACATCGGTGTTCGTCGCTGACATGAAAGTGCCTCCTTGTGGCGCCCACGGATCGGGCTGAGGATCGGGTCGGTGACCAGAGCGGTTGCCGAAGAGAACCATGTCTGGAGAACTCATGATCCTTGTCACCGGCGCCAGTGGCCAACTCGCTAGTCGGATCATCACCCACCTGCGCACAGCGGGAGCCGACGTCGTCGAGGGCAGCCGGAGCCCGGCGACCGGTGGACGGGCCATGGACTTCGATGCCCCGGCGACCATCGACATGCGCGGCGTCGACACGCTCGTCCTCGTCTCTGCCGGGTATGCCGAGGACGATGTCGTCGTTCGACGGCACTCGGCCGTCCTCGACGCCGCCCGCCGTGACGGGGTCGGTCACGTGGTCTACACGAGCCTGGTCGGTGCCGGCGACCACCTGGGATTCGCCCTGGCGCACCGCGCCACCGAGGAGCTCCTGCACCGGAGCGGACTGGGCCGGACAGTGATGCGCAACGGCCTGTATGCCGAGCTCGTGGGCGCGCTGTTGACCTGGGACGGAGGTCTTCTCGAGTCGCCCTTCGCGCAGGGTCGGGTGGCCGCGCCCACTCGGGACGACCTGGCCAAAGCCACTGCCCGGGTCGCCGTCGATCCGGCGGGCCATGACGCCGTCACCTATGAGCTGACCGGCCCTGCGTTCACCGTCGCCGAGGTCGCGCACCGCCTCGAGGCACCGGTCCGAGAGCTGCCCCTGGGCAAATATCGTGAAGGGCTGCTCGCGGCATCCGGACTCCTGCCCTTCCAGGCGCCGATGCTCGCCAGCATCGCCTCGACCATCCGGCACGGCTTCCTGGCCGACCACGGCCCAGATCTGGCGGGGCTTCTCGGCCGCGCTCCGGATAGCGGGGTGGAGTCGGCCGTCGAGGCGGCCCTCGCGGCACGCCCGGGCGCGCTCATGCGCTCCTAGTGATCGACGGATCCCTTGATGCGGGTGACGGCATCGCCGGAGACCCAGACCTCGCCGTCGGCGGCCTCGATGTGGACGCGGCCATCACGGCCGATCACCGACCCCTGTCGCGCAACATAGGTGTCGGGCAGGGCGCCGGTGCCGATCAGCCACTGGGCCAGGGCGGCGTTGGCGCTGCCGGTGACCGGGTCCTCGCCGAAGTTGCGGCCGTCGGCATAGAAGGCGCGCACCTCGACGTCGGCGCCGAACTCAGCCACGTGGGCGTTGTCCCAGCGGCCGAGAACGGCCACCTTGAGATCGGCGAAGGCGGCGATGTCGGGCACGACGTCGATCACTGCCTGTGCCGTCCCGAGGTCCACACCCACCCAACCGGGCCCGTTGTCCGCCCAGGCCAGGTCGACGATCGCGCACTCATCGACGGCCAGGGCTGTGACGATGCGGGCCCGCAGGTCAGCGTCAACCTCGCCCGAGCGGGTCAGTGGTGGCGCGGCGAACCCGAGTCGCGGTGATCGACGGACGGTGACGAGCCCGGCGCCACACTCCTGGATGACGGCCTCCCCCTGCGGGGTTCCTCCGGCCTCGAGCCAGGCGTGAGCGCTGCCGATGGTCGGGTGGCCCGCAAAGGGCAGCTCGCCGCTGGTGGTCCAGATGCGGACGCGGTAGTCAGCCTTCGGGTCGGTCGGCGCGCTGAGGAACGTCGTCTCGGAGAGGTTGGTCCAGCGCGCGAAGTCCGCCATCTGCTGGTCGCTCAGTCCGTCGGTGTCGTGGACCACGGCGAGCGGATTGCCGAGCCACGGCACGGCGCTGAAGACATCGACCTGACGGAAGGGCAGCATGTGCACCATCCCAGCACAGCTGACTGCCGGTCAGTCGCGAGGAACCGTCACCGAGACGACGGCGCCGTTGGCGATCGGGTCCCACTCGACCTCACGGTGCGAGCGGCCGGCGAGCCGGGCGAGGGCAACCCGCATCGTGTCGCCATGGGTGACCCAGACGACGTGCTCGTGGTCTGACGTCGTCGCTCGATCGATCGGAGCGGCCAGTCGGCCGTGGACGTCCTCGAGGCTCTCGCCGCCGCCCCACCTCACCTCGCTGATGTGGGTGCCCTGCGGGGTCGGCTCGGCGGTCAGGTCGCTCGTGAGCCGTCCTTCGAGCTCACCGAGGGACTGCTCGCGCAGGTCGGGGTCGAACACGACCTCGACGCCGAGGACTGCGGCGATGGCGTCGGCTGTCCGACGGGCGCGCACGAGATCACTCGACACGATGGTGACGGACCCTGTGACTCGCTCGGCGAGGAGCGCCGCAGCGTCGTGGGCCTGGCTGAGCCCGAGGTCGGTGAGGTCCGGGTGGTGGGCCTGCCCCTGGAGCCGCCCCTCGACGTTCCACGTGGACTGCCCGTGGCGGACGAGGTGGAGATGGAACGGGGGCACGCGGCAACTCTAGGGCTGCGTAAACTCCGCAGGGTGTCGGGACTGTTGGTGACGGGGACGAGCTCCGATGCGGGGAAGTCTCTCGTCGTCACGGCCCTGTGCCGTCTGTGGGCCCGCCAGGGCATCCGGGTCGCGCCGTTCAAGGCGCAGAACATGTCGAACAACTCGATGGTCTGCCGGGATGGCTCCGAGATCGGCCGCGCTCAGTACCTCCAGGCCCAGGCCGCTCGGGTCGAGCCGACGTCGGTTCACAACCCCGTGCTGCTCAAGCCGGGGAGTGACCGGCGCGCGTTCGTGGTGGTGCGTGGCAAGCCTGCGGGCCAGCTCGTCGCCGGGGAGTACGCCACGGGTCGACGGCATCTGGCGCAGGCAGCATTCGAGGCGTTCGAGGAGCTGTCGGCGTCGGTGGACCTCGTCGTGGCGGAGGGTGCGGGATCTCCGGCCGAGGTGAACCTGCGCGCTGGGGACTATGTCAACCTCGGTCTGGCGCAACGCTTTTCACTTCCTGCTTTGATTGTTGCCGACATCGATCGTGGCGGGGCGCTGGCCGCCTTGTTCGGCACGTGGGGGCTCGTCGATGACTCCGACCGGGCGCTGTTGCGGTCCTATGTCATCAACAAGTTCCGCGGTGACCCATCGGTGCTCATGCCCGGGCTCGACGTTGTCACCGAACGGACGGGTATGCCGTGTGCCGGGGTTCTCCCGTGGCTCGAGGACGTCTGGCTCGACTCCGAGGACGCTCTGTCGATCGGCCGGTGGCGTCCGTCGTCAGACACTCGCGGCGATCGGCTCTCGGTCGCTGTCGTGCGCTTCCCGCGGACATCCAACGCCACCGACGTCGACGCCCTGGCCGCCGAGCCGGGTGTCGACGTGCGGGTGACGACAGACCCCGATGTATGCCGTGAAGCCGACCTTCTCGTCCTGCCGGGCTCACGCGCCACGGTGAGCGACCTGGAGTGGCTGCACGCCACAGGGTTGGCCGATGTCGTGGCATGGAGGGCCGGGCATGAGCGGCCCGTCCTCGGGATCTGTGGTGGCTACGAGATGCTCGCCGAGTGGATAGACGATCCGGTTGAGGATGAGCGCGCTGACCGCGTCACCGGGCTGGGCCTGCTCCCCACCACGGTGACCTTCCAGCCCGACAAGGTGTTGGCCCGACCCACCGGTGAGTGGCGTGGGCACGTGGTCGAGGGCTACGAGATCCACCACGGGGTCGTGTCCGACGACGGAGCCTTCCCCGGCGGCACCGCTTCGGGCACGGTGTGGGGCACGATCTGGCACGGCACCCTCGAGTGCGACGACTTCCGTCGGGCCTGGCTCATCGAGGCGGCAGTGTGTGCTGGCTCCGCCTGGCGTCCCGACCCCACCGCGCCCGGCTTCGCCGATCGACGTGAGGCCATGATCGACGCCCTCGCCGATGCCGTCGACGAGCATCTTGACCACGAAGCACTTCTGGAGCTGACCCGATGACGAGCCCACGAGAAGTCCGAGTCATCGGCATCGGCACCGGTTCCCCCGCCCATGTCACCGGGCAGGCCATCGCGGCCCTGCGCGAGTGTGACGTCTTCCTCGTCGCCGACAAGGGCGAGGCCAAGGACGAACTTGTCGCTGTTCGTCGCGCCATCTGCGAGCAGTTCCTCGACGACAGGACCTATCGCATCGTCACGGTGACCGATCCGGAACGTGGACCGGACGCGGAACGGGACAAGGCGGCATACACCGTGGGTGTGGATGCATGGCACGCAGCGCGCGCGGACCGCTATGGCGAGATCATCGAGAGTCTGCCGGCAGGAGAGACCGTGGGCTTCCTCGTGTGGGGAGATCCGGCGTTCTATGACAGCACGATCCGCATCGTCGACGCCGTGGCACGACGACTGCCCCTGCGGACGCAGGTCATTGCCGGCCTCTCCGCGATCCAGGTCCTCGCCGCCGAGCACGGCATCGTCCTCAACGGCATCGGTCAGCCGGTCCACATCACCACCGGGCGACGTCTCCTGGACGAGTGGTCAGTCGACCTCGGGACCGTCGTCGTCATGCTCGACGGGTCCTTGCGGTGCCGAGAGCTGGTCGAGCAGGCGCCGGATCTGACGATTTACTGGGGCGCGTATCTCGGTCTGCCACAACAGGTTCTGCGTCAGGGGCGCCTCGCGGACGTCATCGACGAGATCGTCGCGGTGCGTGCTGCGCTGCGCCAGGAACAAGGCTGGGTGATGGACACCTATGCCCTCACTCCCCCGTCACCCGGCGACGCATAGGACTCCCGTGTTGCCGTCCTGGTCGGCGATCACGGTGAGCGAGGGCGAGTTGCTGTCATCGACGACGACCCCACCCGCAGCCAGGGCGGCGGCGATGCGCTGCTCGGCCACCTCGCGCGGCAGGTAGACCTCGACGTGGAACCGCTGACGAGGAGTGTCACCATCGCTGGCGTCCCCGAACCACAGGTTCGGCACCCGTCCGGTGGCGTCACGGATCTCGTCGCTGGGCGACCCATGGCCCTGGGCCTCGGGGTTCCCGGTCAGCAGCGCGGCCCACACCGGGGCGATGGTCGCGGAGTTCGCTGTGTCGAGACCGAGCTCGATCATGCTGACCGAGCCCGGGTCGGCCTCGACCTTGTGCTCCGCCGCAATCTCGGTGATCCGTCGCGCGAGATCGACGTCCTGCTGGGTGACCCACTGAAGGACGTGTTCAGTGCCCTCGTCGTCGCGGTAGATGGCGTCGTCGCTGACCAGTTTGAGATCGACGTATCCCTTGCCGATCGACACGATCGGGTGGTGACCGAGCGCGTCACCCGCCTCGCCCACCGCGGCGACCAACCGTGCGCCGGCGCCGAAGTCGTTGACGACGTAGCGGGCATGCAGCCCCTGAGCCAGCTTGCGCCAGTCAGTCAACGTGGCCTCGGCGATCTGTTCCCCCATCAGCATGTCCATGACTGGGAACCTATCGGTGATGCAGACGCGGCGCTCGGGTTCAACGCTTCGCCGGCGCCCCTGCGCTCACGGTGCCGTCCGCGCCACCTCACGCCTGATGCGCAGTCCTTGGAGCACGAGCGAGGCCGCCAGGGCGGCACCCACGCCCTCGCCCGAACGCAGTCGGAGCGACAGGAGTGGCTCGAGGCCAAGCAGTGTGAGGACCTCGCCGTGGGCGCGTTCGCGGCTGCGCTGACCGGCGATGAGGTGCGCCTGCACGCTCGGGTCGATGGCCGCCGCGAGGACGCCCGGCAGCGAGCCGGCGAGGCCGTCGAGCACCACGGGCGCGCCCGCATTGGCAGCACCGAGCACAACGCCCGTGAGGACCGCGATCTCGGGCCCGCCGAGTCCGGCGAGGAGGTCGACCGGGTCGTCTCGCCAGGTGTCGGCCCTCGAGCTGAAGCGCTCGAGGGCCGACTCGACGACCGCCCGCTTGCGGTCGACGATGTCGGTGTCGGCCCCTGCACCGACACCGACGGCATCGCGCGGCGACAACCCCGTCACGACACAGGCGAGGGCAGCGGCCACCGTGGTGTTGCCGATGCCGACCTCCCCGAGGGCCACGATTCCAGATCGGGCAGCGCCCTGGCCCAGCCGCCGTCCGAGATCGAGCAGTCGGTCGACGTCGGTGCGATGCAGCGCGTCCGAGCTCACGAGGTCTCCTCGTGGCTCGGCGGGGCGGGCGTCGATGGCACCCGGCACGGGACCACAGCCCGCTGCGCCGGCATCGACGACGACGAGTTCGAGTCCCGCCGACCGCGCGCTCACGGCACCCATGGCGACTCCAGCGACGGCAGCCTCGAGGACATCGCGGGTGACTCGGTCCGGATAGGCGCTCACGCGAAGGGCGCTCACCGGGTGGCTCGCGCCAGCGAGGACGAGGGTTCCGCCGAGTGGCGTCTCGCCTCGACCGAGAGCCTCGACCCGACTCACGGCGCGGTCGAGCACCCCCAGCGACTCAGGGGGCGCAAGAAGGCCGTCTGCCTCATCGGTCGCCGACACGAGTGACTGCTGAGGCAGGCGGTCGAGGTGGGAGGTCGGCGCCTCGACGTCGTCGTGCTCCCACCGGTCCTGCATGACGATGTCGTCGAGGGGCATCCGCTTCGACCACGCTGCCCGCTCCAGGCCCGGCTTGGGTGGGCGTTCGTCGGGCCATCCGAGACACATCCAACCCATGGGGACGACGGCCTCGGGCAACTCGAGCAGGTCGGCCAGCTCGGCGGGGTCGAAGAGCGTCACCCAGCCCATGCCGAGCCCGCGCGCACGGGCAGCGAGCCACATGTTCTCGATCGCGCAGGCGCACGACCACATGTCGGCGTCGGGGAAGGTCGCACGACCGAGGACGCCACTCGCGGGGGTGCGCCGGTCGCAGACGACGACGACGCCAACGGGCGCCTCCCGCAGACCCTCGAGCTTGAGGTCGAGCATTCTGGCGGCCCGGTCGTTGGTGAGCAGAGCGGCCTGGTCGAGGCGGGCCCGGTCGGCGAGATGGGCCGCCCGGTCGCGGATCGCCGGGTCACGCACCACGATGAACCGCCACGGTTGAGAGTGGCCCACCGACGGCGCCTGATGACCGGCGCTGAGCACCTCAATGAGGAGTTCTTGTGCGACAGGGTCCGACCGGAAGCGTCGGATGTCGCGTCGACCGGCGATGACGCTGTCGAGGCTTACGACGACCTCAGGCGCGAAGGCCCAGCCCGACGGGTCGGCGCCGCGCTCCTGTGCGCTCGAGGCGTCACCGATGAGTGGCGTCGGACGTGGCCACGACGCGCTGTCGTGGTCCTGCTCGTGCTCGCTCACTCCTCGAGATCACCTTCGACGTCGAGATAGACCTGACGCATCTGGTCCATGACTTCCGGGTCCGGCTCCTCCCAGAGTCCGCGATCGGCGGCCTCGGACAGCTTCTCGACGATGCCGCGCAGGGCCCACGGGTTGGCGTGGCGCATGAAGTCCTGATTGGTCTTGTCGAGGACATAGTCGTGTGCAATCCGGTCATACATCCAGTCGGGGACGACGCCTGCGGTCGCGTCGAACCCGAAGAGGTAGTCGACCGTAGCGGCGAGCTCGAACGCACCCTTGTAGCCGTGACGCTGCATGGCAGCCATCCATCGCGGGTTGACCACGCGGGCGCGGAAGATCCGGTTCGTCTCTTCCTGCAGGGTGCGGGTGCGAATGCTCGACGGAGTCGTGGAGTCACCGACGTAGGCCTTCGGATCCGTGCCCGTCAAGGCACGGACCGTCGCGACCATGCCGCCGTGGTACTGGAAGTAGTCGTCGGAGTCGAGGATGTCGGACTCGGTGTTGTCGATGTTCTTGGCCGCGACCTGGATGCGCGTGTAGTTGCGCTCCATGTCGTCACGGGCCGGCGCGCCATCGAGGTCACGGCCATAAGCGAACCCGCCCCAGGCGGTGTAGACCTCGGCGAGGTCCTTGTCGTCGCGCCAGGTGCCGGACTCGACGACCTGGAGTATGCCGGCGCCATAGGATCCGGGTTTGGAACCGAAGACCCGTGTGCGAGAACGACGTTCGTCACCATGCGACTCGATGTCCGCCGCGGCGTGCGCCTTGGGGTAGTTCTGGTCGAGCGGCTCGTCGAGTCCGACGACCAGAGCAACGGCGTCATCGATGAGGTTGATGACGTGTGGGAACGCGTCGCGGAAGAAGCCGGAGATCCGCACGGTGACGTCGATGCGCGGTCGTCCCAGCTCGGCCAGCGAGATGACCTCGAGGCCGGTGACGCGGCGGGACTGCTCATCCCACACCGGGCTCACACCGAGGAAGGCGAGGATCTCGCCGATGTCGTCACCGGAGGTGCGCATCGCCGAGGTGCCCCAGGCCGAGAGCCCGACGGAACGAGGCAGTTCACCCTCCTCGTCCCGGTAGCGCTGCAGCAGCGAGTCGGCCATCGCCACACCGGTCTCGTAGGCGAGCCGCGACGGGATCGCCTTGGGGTCGACCGAGTAGAAGTTGCGGCCAGTTGGCAGCACGTTGACCAAGCCGCGCAGGGGCGAGCCCGAAGGACCCGCCGGGACGTAGCCACCGTCGAGGGCGTGCAACACCATCGGGATCTCACCGGTCGTGCCGGCCAGCCGCGGGACGACCTCGTCGCACGCGAAGGTCAGCGAGGCCTGGACACCCGGGTGGGCCCGGCCGAGCTCGGCCATGACGACCTCGGGCACCGCGGCCCTGTCCCAGCCACGCTTGGACAGGGCGGTCACGAGGTTGCGCGCTGTCTCTTCCGCAGCATCCGTGTCGCTCATCGACGCGTCGGTGTCGCTGAGCCCCAGGGCCGTTCGCAGACCCGGGATTCCGTCCTGCTGCCCACCGAAGACCTGACCGGCACGCAGGATCGCGAGGACAAGGTTGTCCAGCCCGTCCCCCGACGGTGCCTCGCCGAGGACGTGGAGCCCGTCGCGGATCTGGACGTCCTTGACGGCACAGAGCCAGTAGTCGATCTCGCCGACCAGCTTGTCGAAGCCGGTCTCGTCGGGGCGCTCGGTCAGGCCGAGGTCCTGGTCGAGCTTCGCGGCCTGGAGCAGGGTCCAGATCTCACCCTGGAGGGCCGGTGCCTTGGCGGGGTCCATCGCGGCGACGTTGCCGTACTCGTCGAGGAGCTGCTCGAGCCGGGCGATGTCGCCATAGGACTCGGCTCGCGCCATCGGCGGCACGAGGTGGTCAACGATCGTGGCGTGCGCCCGGCGCTTGGCCTGCGTGCCCTCCCCCGGGTCATTGACGAGGAACGGATAGATGAGCGGCACCGAACCCAGCGCCGCGTCGCTCCCGCATCCTGCCGACAGAGCGAGGTTCTTGCCCGGCAGCCACTCGAGGTTGCCGTGCTTGCCCATGTGGACGACGGCGTGCGCGCCGAACTCCTCCTCGATCCACCGGTAGGTCGCGATGTAGTGGTGGGTCGGCGCGAGATCGGGGTCGTGATAGATCGCGATGGGGTTCTCCCCGAAGCCGCGTGGCGGTTGCACAAGCAGCACGATATTGCCGGATTGCAGTGCGGCAGAAACGATTTCGGGCCCGCCATCACCCGAGTGGTCGACGAAGAGCTCACCCGGAGCCTCGCCCCACGCCTGCGTCATCCCGTCGCGAAGGTCAGCCGGAAGCGAAGCGAACCACCCGGCATACCGGCTGCTTGGAATGCGCACGTGGTGCTCGGTGAGCTGACCGTCGGTCAGCCATTCGGGGTCCTGGCCGCCTGCCGCGATGAGGGCGTGGACGAGGGCGTTGCCTGCCGTGGTGTCGAGGGCCTCGCCGTCACGCGCCTCCACGTCGTCAAGGCCGGGTATGCCGCCTCGCTCGCCCAGGTCGTAGCCCGCGTCGCGCATCGCGCGCAGCAGCCGGATCGTCGAGACGGGGGTGTCGAGGCCGACTGCGTTGCCAATGCGGGAGTGCTTGGTCGGGTAGGCCGACAGCAGGATGGCGATCTTGCGCTCGGCCGGCGGGGTGTGGCGCAGACGCGCATGACCCACGGCGATGCCGGCGACGCGGGCGCAACGTTCGGGGTCTGCGACGTAGTGCGGCAGACCGTCGCTGTCGGTCTCCTTGAACGAGAACGCCACCGTGATGATCCGGCCATCGAACTCGGGCACCGCGACCTGCGTCGCGACGTCGAGAGGAGTCATGCCCTCGTCGGACTGGGCCCACTCCTCGCGACTCCACGTGAGGCACAGGCCCTGGAGGATCGGGACGTCTAGAGCGGCCAGAGCCTTGACGTTCCAGGAGTCGTCGTCCTCACCAGCGGATGCGGTGGCGGGGCGGGTGCCACCTGCCGCCAGGACCGTGGTGACGATCGCGTCGTAGGTGCCGAGGTGCTCGAGAAGGTCATCGGGGGCGTCACGCAACGACGTGGCAAAGACCGGGACGCCCACTCCCCCGGCGGCGTCGACGGCGTCGGCCAGGGCGTGGGCGAAGTCGGTGTTCCCGGCCGCCTGCTGGGCGCGGTAGAAGAGGATCGCGACGCGCGGACCATCGGTGTTGGCGGGGCGCTCGAGGGTCCCCCACTTGGGCAGCTCGATCGGCGCGTCGAAGGTGTCGCCGCTGAGCAGCAGGGTGTCCGAGAGGAACGCGTGGAGTTCGCGGAGGTTGTCCGCGCCACCCTGCGCGAGATAGCGGTGGGCTTCGTGGACGACGCCCGCGGGGGCGTTCGACTCGGCCATGAGGGCCGCGTTGGGTGCCTGCTCCCCGCCGAGGACGACGAGTGGGACGCCGGTGTCGCGGATCCGGGCAAAACCCGAGCAGAGGTCTTGGGGCGAGCCGAGGATGCGGGCCACGACGATGTCGGCACCCTCGATCGCGGCGGCCATATCAGTGTGGGTCGGGCGGCTGGGGTTGGCCCAGACGTAGTCCGCGCCACTCGATCGGGCGCAGACGAGGTCGGTGTCGGACGTCGACAGCAGGGCGATGCGGGGCATGGGCCGTGAGGCTCCTTCCGGGGTTTCCTCGCCCCGTGACGGCTGGACCCGACGGTTCCGTCGGGCCAGCTGCGACGACGTTCCTGACTCGCCCACACCCTGAGGTGGGGGTTCACAGTGGCGGGACCGTCCCGGAGTTGCACCGGGTTCCGTCGACTCGCAGCCGTGAGGCAGCGTAACTGCCCGGAAGCCTCAGGTTGTTCACCCGGGTAGGTGAGACAGGAAAGGTGGATTGCTCAGTCGGTTGCGCCGCGTACTCTGACCGCCGTGTCCGATCGCTCACCCCTCGACCGCTGCCCGGGGCTGCTGCGCCCGTTCGTCGCGGACGACGGTGCGCTCGTGCGACTGCGTATGCCGGGTGGTCGCGTTGCGACCTCGGTGCTGCACGACGTGGTCGAGATCGCAGGCGCGCACGGCGCACCCGTGATGCAACTGACCTCGCGTGGCAACCTGCAGGTGAGGGCACTGCCGGATCCCCTGCCGCTCCAGCTCATCGAGGCGGTGGAGGCCACCGGGCTGCTGCCGTCGGCTTCACACGAGCGAGTGCGCAACATCCTCGCCGCCCCGTTGGCGTCCGACCTCGACGGGCTCGTCGCAGCGTTCGACCAGGCGTTGTGCGCCGAACCGCGACTTGCTCACCTGCCGGGGCGCTTCCTCTTCGCGTTCTCGGACGCCAGCGGCTCAGTGCTCTCGGAGCGGTGGGACGTGGCGTATCAACGGGAATCGCCGACCTCCGGCACCCTGCTCGTGGGGCAGTCGGGACGGGAGGTGCATCCCGATGACGCCGTGACGGCGATGATCGGCGTCGCGCTGCGTTTCGTCGAGACGGCACCGGACGGTGCCTGGAACGTGCGCGACCTGCCTGTCACCTCGCCCGTGTTCGACGGGCACACCCCCGACCTGTTGCCCGTGGTCGCTCCGCCCCTGCTGCCGGGCGTTGTTGGAGCCGACGTGGTGGCTGGGGTGCCGCTGGGAATGCTCACCGCGGAGCAGGTCGCCGCGCTGGCTTCGGTCGCTGACGAGGTCGTGCTCACGCCGTGGCGTTCGGTCGTCGTTCCGGGCGGCGCGGCCCACCTGGACATGTTGCTGCGGGCGGGGCTGGTGACTGAGCCGGATGGGCCGTGGGCCAGACTCTCTGCCTGTGTCGGCGCCCCGTCGTGCCGACGCACGGCGGTCCCCACCCTCGACCTCGCGCGATCCGCAGCCGAGTCGGTGGCATCCCGACGATTGACGGCCACACAGGACGTGCACGTTGTCGGGTGCGAACGGCGGTGTGGCACAGGAGTATCCGACAGGGTTCTCGTTGCACCGCTAACCGTCGACGATGTGGTCTCCGCTTTGACCAGCACAACCACCGCAGCCATTCGAGGAGAGCAGTGAGCGAGCCCGCAGCGCCCACCCGTCGCTACGACTACGTCACCGACGGCCAGGAGATCTATCGACGCTCGTTCGCGATGATCCGCGCCGAGAGCGACCTGTCGTCACTGTCGAGCGACCTCCACGCCGTGGCGACGCGGATCATCCACGCGTCGGGCGATGTCGAGATCACGAGCCAGATTGCCGCTCACGCCGATGTCGTCCGCGCCGCTCGCACCGCGCTCACGGCCGGCGCCCCGATCATCACCGACTCGCAGATGCTCGCCTCGGGCGTGACCCGTCGCCGCCTCCCCGCCGACAACGAGGTCATCTGCACACTGCGCGACGAGCAGGTGCCCGGGCTGGCTGCTGCCTGGGACACGACGCGGGCCGCCGCGGCGGTCTCTCTCTGGGGTGACCGACTCGAGGGTGCGGTCGTCGCGATCGGCAATGCCCCCACCGCGTTGTTCCACCTGCTCGAAGTGATCCTCGACGGCGGGCCGCGCCCCGCCGCCATCGTCGGCCTGCCGGTCGGCTTCGTGGGCTCGGCGGAGTCCAAGGTCGCCCTCGCCGAGCACGTGCTGCCCGACGGCAGCCAGGTGCCGTGGCTCGTCGCCCACGGCCGACGCGGCGGATCCGCCATGGCCGCGGCTGCCCTCAATGCCCTCTCCACCGAGGACGAGCTCGCATGAGCGGGACCACGTCAGGCGCCGCGAGTCCCGGCCACCTCTACGGCGTTGGTGTCGGTCCCGGCGACCCCGGCCTGATCACCCTGCGCGCTGCCGCCCTCATCGCCACCGCGGACGTCGTCGCCTATCACCGTGCTGCCCACCGGGAGTCGACCGCTCGCACGATCGCGGCCGATCACCTCCGCGACGGTGTCATCGAGGAAGCCCTCGTCTATCCCGTGACGACAGGGACCACCGACCACCCGGGCGGCTACTACGGCGCCCTCGCCGACTTCTATGACGAGTGCGCCGAGCGATTCCGGGCGCACTTGGCCGCTGGACGCAGCATCGTCTGCCTCGCCGAGGGGGACCCGCTCTTCTACGGGTCGTTCATGTATGTCCATGACCTTCTGCGCAACGAGTTCCCCACCGAGGTCGTCCCCGGGATCACTGCAATGGCCTCGGCCACGGCGGCCGTCGGCTCCGGCTTGTCGCGACATGAGGACACGGTCACCGTGCTGCCGGGCACTCTCCCAGTGCCCGAGCTGGCCCGCCGCCTCGCCGACACCGATGCGGCCGTGATCATGAAGCTTGGCCGCACCTTCGAGGGGGTGCGCGAAGCGCTCCACCAAGCCGGACTCCTCGACCGCGCCGTCTATGTCGAGCACGCCAGCCGGTCCGGTCAGCGGGTCATCCCGGTGCGCGACGTCGATCCGTCGACGGTGCCCTACATGTCGATCGTCATCGTGCCGGGTGAGGACCTGCGAGCCGACGCTGCCGGACGAGCCACAGCGGGCGGCATACGTGAATTTGCCGCTGCCACAGCAGAACCCGAAGTCGGAACGGTCCATGTCGTCGGCCTTGGACCCGGTCCGGACAAGTGGCTCAGCCCCGAGGCGAGCGAGCTCCTCGGGCGCGTGCAGCACGTGATCGGCTACGCGCCCTACGTCGCTCGAGTGCCCCAACGCCCTGGACTGACCCGTCACGCCAGTGGCAACACCGTGGAGGTCGATCGTGGGCGTCACGCTCTGGACCTCGCCCTCAAGGGCGACGACGTCGCCGTGGTCTCGGGTGGGGATGCCGGTGTCTTCGGGATGGCCGCAGCTGTCTTCGAAGCGAGTGAGGCTGCCCTGGCGGACGATGACCGCTATGCGCACGTGCCGGTCCACGTCGTCCCCGGCATCACCGCCGCCCATGCGGCGAGCGCTCTGGCAGGCGCACTCCTCGGCGCCGACCACGCCCTGATCTCGCTCTCGGACCGGCTCAAGCCGTGGGACGTCCTCCTCAACCGCCTCACCTCAGCGGTGCGGTCCGACCTTGCCGTCGCGCTCTACAACCCTCGCTCACGCACCCGCCCGCACCAGCTCGGCGAGGCCCTCGACGCGGTGCGTCAGGTGGCCCCACCCGAGCGCGTCGTCGTCGTCGCCCGCAATGTCGGTCGGGACGGTGAGGACCTCACGGTGACGACTCTCGGCGAGCTCGACCCAGAGTCGGTCGACATGAGCTGCCTCGTCGTCATCGGCGCCTCAAGCACCAAGGTCACACCGACGGGCCGGGTGTGGACCCCTCGCTGGGTCGATTGATCCGAGTTCCGTAGAGGTGGCTCTCGACGAAGTCCTCGGCCTCGAGTGCCCAGCCGACGATGATGACGGCCGCCTGGCGCAGCCCGGCCGCCTCCACCTGGTCGGCGATGTCCGCCAAGGTCCCGCGCAGGATGAGTTCGTCCGGCTGAGTGACCTGCGAGCCCACGACGACAGGGCAGTTCGTGCCGTAGTGCTCGGCCAGCTCTTCCGAAAGACGACGGGTATGCCGGATGGCCAGGTGCAGGACCAGGGTCGCCCTGGTCGCGGCGTAGGTCGCGAGCTGCTCGCCCGGCGGCAGTGACGTCGAGTCCTTCTGGGCCCGGGTCAGCACCACCGTCTGCGCAACTTCGGGGACGGTCAGTTCGCGTCCGATGGCGGCGGCAGTCGCGGCATACGCCGGCACTCCAGGCGTGATGTCCCACGGGACACCCGCACGGTCGAGACGACGGGTCTGCTCGGCTATCGCCGAATAGATCGAGGGATCGCCCGAGCACAACCGCGCCACGTCCTGGCCGGCTTCGTGTGCCGCCACCATGTGCGCAGTGATGGTGTCGAGGTCGAGCCGCTGGGTGTCGATGAGCTCGGCACCCGTGGGGCAGTGGCCAAGCACCTCGGCGTCGAGATAGGTCCCCGCATAGAGGCACACGAGGGACGCACTGAGCAGCCGCACGGCGCGCAGGGTGAGCAGGTCTGCGGCGCCCGGTCCGGCGCCGATGAAGTGAACGGTCATGAGATTCCCTTGGTGGCGGTCCACTGCACGATGGGGCGCGCCGGCTGCCACGAGAGATGGCGGCCGAGAGGCTCAGCGCGTTCGACGGTCACGCGGCGCAGCTCCCCGCCATGGCGCGAGTGGGCGGCGACGACGAGGGCTTCGGTGTCGAGGGTGACGCAGTGGACGACGAGTCGCCCGCCCGGAGCGAGCGCATCCCAAGCGGCCTCGATCACGACCTCGGTGGCCCCTCCCCCGATGAACACAGCGTCGGGAGTGGGCAGTTCGCGGATGACGTCAATGGAGTCGCCGGTGGTGACCGCGATGGGCACCCCGAAGGTTGCCGCGTTCTCGCCCACCCGCTCGGCCCGCGTGGCATCCCGCTCCACGGCGACCGCGGTCGTGCGCGGCGCCGCAAGGCACCACTCGACCGACACCGACCCGGACCCTGCGCCAAGATCCCACAGCCTCTGACCAGACATCGGCCGCAACGCTGCAATGGCCAGCGCCCGGATCTCGCGCTTGGTGATCTGCCCGTCGTGGGCGAAGACGTCATCGGGCAGGCCTGGGCTCGAACCCCAGAGTGCTGCGGTTGCAGGCACCTCCAGCGCCACGACGTTGAGAGCGGGAAGGCGCTCAGTCGTGAATTCCGCTGCGGTGCAGTTGAATCGACTCTCATCAGCGGTGCCGAGCTCGCCGAGCACTGTCATCGACGTCTCCCCCAGGCCGAGATCGACGAGCACTCGAGCCAAGTCGCCCGGAGTTGCCGCACCCGCCGACAGGGCCACCACCCGAGCGCCCGGCGCAAGGTGACGGCGGACGGCATACGCCGATCGTGAAACGAGAGACACGATGTCGGTGGACTCGCTCGGCCAACCCATCCGGGCCCGGGCCAGAGCGACCGATGACACCGCCGGGTGGACGCGCACCGCATCCGTCCCCAACACGCGAATGAGCGTCGACCCCACACCCGAGACCAGCGGGTCCCCGGTGGCGAGCACGACGACACCATCCGAGCCGAGATTGTCGAGGAATTCCTCGAGCGTGGGCAGCATCGGCGACGGCCACGGGTGGCGGCCTTGCCCGTCACGCGCAGGCACCAGTTCCAGCAGGCGAGGTGACCCGACAAGTGTGTGAGCAGCGGCAAGGCGTTGCTGTTGGGCGGGAGGTAGGGCCTCAAGCCCTTCGGCGGGCACCCCGACGACGTCGATCACGGCGCTCACTGTAGACATACGGTCGCCCGGCGGCGCCGTCGTGCCATGATGGCGCCGGTCCCCCGCGAGGAATACCGGTGCGAATCCGGAGCGGTCCCGCCACTGTGATCCCGACCCGTCGGGAGAGCCAGGACGTCGTCGGGGACTCTCGTGTCGGTATCCCGCCGCGAGCCGGCACTCAGGCGAGCGTGGTCACTCGCCTCAAGGAGATTCCTCGCGTGACGCACTACCCCTACACCGCGGTCGTCGGGGCCGACGATCTCTCCCTCGCCCTCATCCTCACGACCGTTTCCCCTGCCATCGGCGGCGTGCTCGTGCGCGGCGAGAAGGGCACCGCGAAGTCGACGATCGTGCGCGGGCTCGTCGACCTCCTCCCGCCGCACGACGTCGTCGAGGGCTGCCGCTTCGCCTGCGACCCGGAGCGCCCCGACCCCACCTGCCCCGATGGCCCGCACGACGCGGCGATCGCGACGACGTCTCGTCCGGCCCGCCTCGTGGAGCTGCCCGTCGGCGCCACCGAGGATCGCGTCATCGGATCGCTCGACCTGGGCAAGGCGCTCGGATCCGGTGAGGCGGCGTTCCAGCCGGGCCTGCTCGCCGACGCGCACCGCGGGATCCTCTATGTCGACGAAGTCAACCTTCTCCACGACCACCTCGTCGACCTGCTCCTCGACGCCGCCGCCATGGGCCGCAACACGGTCGAGCGCGACGGTGTCTCGGTCAGCCACGCTGCCCGCCTCGTCCTCGTCGGCACGATGAACCCCGAGGAGGGCGAACTCCGCCCGCAGCTGCTGGACCGCTTTGGTCTGACGGTGGAGGTCGCGGCGAGCCGCGACCCACTGTTGCGCGCCGAGGTCGTCCGTCGCCGCCTCGCCTTCGATTCCGATCCAGTCGCCTTTGCCGCTGGGTATGCCGCCGCGCAGCGCGACCTCGCGGACCGTGTCACCGCTGCGCGGATCGCCGTCGAGAACGTGGAGCTGAGCGACCGGTCGCTGGCGACGATCGCCCGCGTCTGCGCCGGCTTCGAGGTCGACGGGATGCGCGCCGACATCGTCACCGCCCGGGCCGCGATGGCCCATGCCGCCTGGCACGAGCGTCTGTCCGTGACCCGCGAGGACATCAGGGCTGCGGCAATCTTCGCGCTGCCGCACCGTCGCCGCCGCAACCCGTTCGATGCACCCGGGCTCGATGAGGACCTGCTCGACCGCCTGCTCGGTGACGAACCGGACGACCCCGGCCCGGACGATGACCAGCCGGAGGACCGCAAGGACTCGGACGGCACCCAGGACGACAGCCCCGCGGGCAACTCCGACTCCCCCGCCGGCTCAGACTCCGTGCCCAACCCGGGCGCTCCCCCGGAAGGCACGCCGGATCAGTCGCCGGAGGGCGCGGCCGACGAGCCCGAGCCCGAGCCCGCACCGGACAGCGACGCTCCGGCGGTCGTCGCCGCGGGGGTTGCCGCGGCAGGGACGCCGTTCCGGGCGCGGGCCTTCACTCTCACCGGGCTCGGAACGGGTGAGTCGGGTCGCCGCAGCCGGGCTGTGACGGCTACGGGACGCACCATCGGTTCGACCACCAGCGGACGCGGACGACTCCACCTTCCGGCGACCATCACCGAAGCCGCCCGTCACCGCGGAACGCGCGGGACGGCATACGGACGGCTTGTCCTGCTGCCCGGTGATCTCCGCACGGCGGTCACGCAGGGCCAGGAGTCCAATCTTGTTCTCCTCGCGGTCGATGCGTCCGGATCGATGGGTGCGCGTCGCCGGATGGAAGAGGTCAAGACGGCGGTGCTGTCGCTGCTGCTCGACGCCTACCAACGGCGGGACCGGGTGGGGCTCGTGACCTTCCGGGGGCAGGGCGCCGAGGTGGCACTGCACCCGACGTCGTCCGTCGACGCGGCTGCACGCTCCCTCACCACGCTCGCGCACGGGGGCCGAACGCCTCTCGCCGAAGGGCTGCTCAAGGCCTCCAAGGTGCTCGCGACCGAGAAGCTGCGCGACCCCAAGCGTCGCCCCCTGCTCGTCGTCGTCACGGACGGTCGAGCGACTGCTGGACCCGATGCTCTTGAGCGTTCGCGCACCGTCGCCGACGCGTGGGGACGGACCGGACACCAGTCGGTCGTCATCGACTGCGAGACCGGCCGATTCCGCCTCGGGCTCGCTGCCGATCTGGCCGCCCGTATGGGCGCCACCCATGTCCCGCTCGCCGAAGTGGCCGCCGGCGCCATCGTCGACACCGTGGCGACGGCGCGCGACGAGTGGCGTGCCGGTCGCGGCGGGAGGGCTGCCTGATGGCGCAGGGACAGGTCCCCGTCGAAGCTGCCGATGGGCTCACCACGCGGCAGCGCCGCAACCGCCCTCTGCTCCTGATCCACGGCGGCAAGGGCAAGGGCAAGTCGACGGCGGCGTTCGGGCTCGCGCTGCGCGGGTGGAGCCAGGGGTGGTCGATCGGTGTTTTCCAGTTCGTGAAGTCGGCGAAGTGGCGCATCGGTGAGCAGACGGCCCTCGAAGCACTGAACCGCATCCACGACGAGACCGGTGACGGCGGCCCCATCGAGTGGCACAAGATGGGCTCCGGCTGGTCCTGGTCGCGCAAGGCCGGGTCGGAGGAGGATCACGCTGCTGCCGCTCAAGAGGGGTGGGCCGAGATCCGTCGGCGCATCGAGGCCGAGACGCACGGGCTCTATGTCCTCGACGAGTTCACCTACGTCCTCAAGTGGGGTTGGGTCGACGTCGACGAGGTCGTGTCGGTGCTGAGCTCCCGGACCGGCTTCCAGCACGTCGTCATCACCGGGCGCGATCCGCACCCCAGCCTCATCGAGATCGCGGACGTCGTCACCGAGATGACCCAGATCAAGCACCCCTTCGAACAGGGCCAGAAGGGACAGAAGGGCATCGAGTGGTGAAGGTCCCGCGGCTCGTCATCGCCGCTGCTGCCTCGGGTCAGGGCAAGACGACGGTCGCCGTCGGTGTCATGGCAGCTCTGACGCGCGCCGGCCGGGTCGTTGCCGGCGCCAAGGTCGGGCCGGACTTCATCGATCCGGGCTATCACGCGTTGGCGACCGGCCGCCTCGGCCGCAACCTCGACCCCTGGTTGCAGGGCGAGGACCGCGTCCTCCCGTTGCTCGTCCACGGCGCTCAGAACCCCGCACCCTCCGACCTCACCGTCATCGAAGGTGTCATGGGGCTCTTCGACGGTCGGCTCGGCAGTGACGGGTGGGCCTCCACGGCACACCTCGCAACGCTGACCAGCAGCCCGGTCGTGGTCGTCATCGACATCTCGTCGGCTGCGCGCACGGTCGCGGCAGTCGTGCACGGCCTGAGGGGCTTTGATCCCCATGTCCACGTAGTCGGCGTGATTCTCAACAAGGCCGGGTCTTCGCGTCACGCCGACGAGGTCCGGCGCAGCGTCGAGCAGCTCGGCACACCGGTGCTGGGCGTGTTGCCGCGCGACGCGGGGGTGAGTGCGCCGTCCCGGCACCTCGGTCTCGTTCCCGCCGCCGAGCGCCCGGAGGCCGCAGCCGCGCTCGACCGGCTGGCTGAGCAGACCGCGGAATACGTCGATCTCGACGCTCTCGTCGAGATCGCCGCTGCCGCACCGGATCTCGACACTCCAGCGTGGTCCCCCGTCACGTCGGATGCACTCTCGACGAAGATCCCGCGGCGCGTGGCTGTTGCAGGTGGTCGGGCGTTCACATTCCGCTACGCCGAGACCGAGGAGCAGCTCCGGGCGCTCGGGTGCGAACCGGTGACCTTCGACCCGGCACTCGACACGACTCTCCCCGCGGGGGCAGAGGGCATCTATCTCGGTGGCGGCTTCCCCGAGGTCCACGCCGCCGCGCTCTCCACCAACGGGCGCCTGCTGGCCGATGTCCGCAACGCCGTTCTCTCCGGTGTGCCAACAGTCGCCGAGTGCGCGGGCCTGCTCTATCTCTCGCAGGCCGTCGACGGTCATGGTCTCGTCGGCGCCGTCCCCGCGACCGCCGCGATGCACCCGCGACTGACCCTTCGCTATGTCACCGCCATCGCTCCCGAGGACACCCTGCTCGGACCAGCCGGCACCCGCGTGCGCGGCCACGAGTTCCACCGCACGCAGACCACACCGAGCCGCGGCGACAACGCCGCGTGGCTGCTCGACGGTGCCCCGGAGGGTTGGTCGCTCGACCCCGCCGCGACGGGTGCACCGACGGTGCACGCGTCATATCTCCACACCCACTGGGCAGGTCACCCGGAGCTGGCGCTGAGCTTCGCCGAGGCTGTGCACGCCGGCCAATCCCGATCTGGTGCAGCCCTTTCCAGCATCGAGCCTGCGCCGCCGGCACTCGCCGAGCCCGAGGTCATGGACCCGCTCGAGCACCACGGAGACTCCGAGACCGACCCGGCGCTCGTCGACCTCGCTGTCAACGTCCGCCTCTCCACACCGCCCGCCTGGCTGGCACAGCGCCTGCGCGACACGATCGGCGACCTCGCGGCATACCCCGATGTTCGCGGCGCCCAAAGCGCGATCGCCCGCCGGCACGGAGTCGAACCGGACATGGTTCTGCCGACGAGTGGTGCCGCCGAGGCCTTCGTCCTCCTCGCCCAGATGACGCGAGCGAAGCGGCCGGTCATCGTGCACCCACAGTTCACCGAGCCGGAGGCCGCGCTGCGTCGGGCCGGGATCTCCCCCGAACGTGTCGTTCTCGACGCCAGCGACGGCTTCACTCTCACCCCGGACGCCGTGCCCGACGACGCCGACCTCGTCGTCATCGGCAACCCGACCAACCCCACCGGCGTGCTCCATTCGCGTGCCACCCTCGAGGAGTTGCGTCGGCCCGGGCGGTTGCTCGTGATCGATGAAGCGTTCATGGACACCGTTGCAGGAGAGCGTGACTCACTCATCTCCGCCGACATGGAGGGTGTGCTCATTCTCCGCTCGCTCACCAAGACCTGGGGCCTTGCAGGCCTACGAGCCGGGTATGCCGTCAGCTCGCCTTCGGTGATCGCCGACCTCTCGCGCCACCAGCCGCACTGGTCGGTGAGCACCCTCGCAGCCACCGTCATGGAGGCGACTGTCACTGCAGCAGCGCTCACTGAGGCCAAGGGCGCCGTCGCCGACACGACCCGCTGGCGGGAGCACCTGCTCGCCGGACTCCGCGCTCTCGGTCTGAGCCCTGTCGAGTCACGGACCTCGTTCGTCCTCGTCGAGGCCGGTGCCGGCGTGAGGGAGGAGATGCGAGCACGCGGTTATGCGTTGCGCCGGGGGGACACCTTCCCGGGGCTCGGGCCGCAATGGGTTCGCATCGCCGTGCGCGATCCCCAGACCATCGACGGCATGCTCCGTGAGCTCGCCACTGTCCTGACCTCGCAGGAGCGCACCGCATGAACCTGATGATGCCCACAGCAGCGTCACCCTTGGTCCTCATCACCGCTCCTGGCCCCCGCATCGCAGAGACCGTGCACGCGCTCACCGACCAGGGCGCTGTCGTCACCGTGGCTGCCACGGAGACGACCGACGCTGCCACCCGGGCCGCGCTCGACGACCTCGCTGGCCGTCGGCTGATCAGCATGGCGGCTGCACCGCGCATGGGTGACTTCGACATCGTCCTGCGCGACCCTCTGCCCAGCACCGCGACGGAGGCGTCACCGACACCAGCTTCGGGCGCGGGACGCGTGACGCTCGTGGGAGGCGGACCCGGGTCGGTCGACCTGCTCACCGTGGGCGGCCTGCGGGCAGTCCGCGAGGCCGACGTCATTGTCTGCGACCGGCTCGCCCCGCTGTCCGTGCTCTCGGAAGCGCGCTGCGACGTCGAGGTCATCCATGTCGGCAAGATCCCGCGCGGTGCCTTCACTCCGCAGGAGTCCATCAACGCCCTCCTCGTCGAACACGCCCTGGCCGGCAAACACGTCGTACGCCTCAAGGGCGGCGACAGCTTCGTCTTCGGTCGCGGAGGCGAGGAGTGGAACGCCTGCGTCGCACACGGCATACCCGTCGAAGTTGTCCCGGGAGTCTCGTCGGCCGTCGCAGTCCCGGCCCTCGCCGGGATCCCGCTCACCCACCGCGGCCTGACGCAGGGCTTCGTCGTCGTCTCGGGTCACGTCGGCCCCAAGGACGAGCGCAACGAGGCCGACTGGGGTGCGCTCGCCCGCAGTGGCCTCACGATCGTCGTCCTCATGGGAGTCGCAGCACTCGCCGAGATCTCCGAGACCCTCATCGAACACGGCATGGACCCGGCGACTCCGGCCGCCTGCATCGCCGACGGCGCCATGCCGAGCCAGCGGTCGGCGCGGGCGACGCTCGCGGACATCGCCGCAGTCGCTGACGCGCAGGACCTCACTCCCCCGGCAATCACCGTGATCGGGCCCGTCGTGTCCGCCCTCGAGGTCTGAGTTCCTTTGCAGGACATCGTTGCTGGACTCAGGTTGGCTGTCGGGACGCTCACCATCGTCCCGGTCGGTGTGATCGCTGCACCCACCCGGGGACACGCGCGCTGGGCCATGGTGCTGAGTCCCGTGGCCGCGTTGCCGGTCGCAGTTGCGGTCTCGGCGGTCGTGGCCCTTGGACACCTGGCCACTCTCCCAGCCCTGCTCACCGCCACCCTCGCGGTAGCTGTCATCGCCGCAGCAACACGCGCCATGCACCTCGATGGCCTCGCCGACACGGTCGATGGTTTCGGTGCTGGCTGGACCCGTGAGCGCGCCCTCGAGGTCATGCGCAAGGGCGACGTCGGGCCCATGGGTGTGGCCGCACTCGTCCTGGTGCTCGTCACCCAGATGGCTGCCCTCACCGCGATCGTCGACCGCCCCCAGGGGTGGCTGCTCGCCGGCGCCGCCGTGGTCGCTTCGCGCGCGTCCACCCTGCTCACCTGCCGACGGGGTATGCCGTCCGCTCGCCCGACCGGCCTTGGCGCCGTTGTCGCTGGCTCGGTTCCGAACGCGGCGGTCGCGGTCGGTGGGGTTCTCATGGCGGCTCTCATGGGACTGGTCGCCGGCTCTGCGGGACTCTCGCCGTGGGCTGGTGTCGTGGCCGTGGCCGTGGCGGCCTTTGCGGTCATGCTCCTGCTGCGCACCTGCCGCAGGGTCTTCGGTGGGGTGACGGGTGACGTCATGGGTGCCGCCATCGAGGTCGCACTGGTTGTACTGCTCCTCGTGCTCAGTTCTGGGAGGTGGTGACATGCGGACCCTTGTGACCGGTGGCGTGCGATCAGGCAAGTCCACGATCGCGGAGAACCTCGTGACAGAGGCTGCGGCGCTGCTCGCGGGCGATGCGCCGGTCACCTATGTCGCGACGGGACCATCGGCCGATGACCCCGACTGGGCCGATCGGATTGCGACGCACAGGGGCCGTCGACCCGACTCATGGAGGACGGTCGAGACGACAGACCTTGCCTCAGCTCTCGATTCCCTCACCGGTCCGGGCCTGATCGACTGCCTCGGCACCTGGCTCACCGCAGTGCTCGACGAACTCGACGTCTGGGAAGTGCCCCGTGACGACTGGCGGCCGGCTCTTCATGCACGCACGGCAGCCGTCGTTGCCGCGTGGTCTCGGTGCCCGCACGACATGGTCGCCGTGACGAACGAGGTCGGCTGGGGTGTGGTGTCCGAGCACCGATCGGGCCGCATCTTCGCCGACGAACTCGGCCTCCTCAACCAGGACATTGCCCGGAAGAGCGACAGCGTCCTGCTGGTCGTTGCCGGCCGTATCCTCCCGCTCCGAGAACCATGACGTTCCCAAGCACGACGCACACCGCAGTTCGTGCGCGACACGCGGGGGTTCGACTGGATCCGGTGACTCTCGGGCTGGTCCTCGGGTTCCTCGCCGATCAGACCTTCGGCGATCCGCGACGCGGCCACCCTGTTGCAGGATTCGGCCAACTCGCCTCCCTTGCCGAGAAGCAGCTTCATGCGCCGAGCCGGACCCGTGGCGCCGTCGCCGTGGTCGCGCTCGTGACGAGCACGGCCGGACTCGGCCTCCTGGAGCGTCGCCTCCCCACCCCCGCCCGGGCTGTCCTCGCCGCAGCCACCACGTGGGCCGTCCTCGGGGGCCGCTCGCTGGCCCGCGAGGGCGAAGCCATCTCCGCGCTCCTCGAGGGTGACGACGTCGCCGGGGCGCGCCTGCGCATCCGCAACCTGGTCGGGCGTGACCCCGGCAGCCTTGACGCCAACGGCATCGCCCGCGCCTGCGTCGAGAGCATCGCCGAGAACTCCGCCGACGCCGTCGTCGCTCCCCTCTTCTTGGGGGCTGTCGCCGGAGTGCCTGGACTCCTCGGCTACCGCGCCATCAACACGCTCGACGCGATGTGGGGTCACCGCAACGAGCGCTACCGCGAGTTCGGGTGGGCAGCAGCACGACTCGACGATGTCGCCAACTGGCTCCCGGCCAGGCTGACGGTTGCCCTCAACGCGGCGCTCGTAAGTGGCACCACCGCCGGGCTGGGTGGCGGGGTGCAGGTCGTCCGAGTCGTGCGCCGCGACGCCCCCGCACACCCGAGCCCCAACGCCGGGCCCGTCGAGGCCTCCTGGGCCGCAGCCCTGGGAGTGCGGCTGGGAGGGACGAACCACTACGACGGCGTTGACGAAGACCGTGGACACCTTGGCGACGGCCCACCGGTGACCGTCGCCGACATCCCCCGGGCCACCCAGCATCTGAGCCGCCTCTCGACCGCCGCGCTCGTGGCCCTCGTCAGCGCTCGGGTGCTCGTGCGGGGACGCCGAACGTCATAGTTCACGGCAAGCGCCCGACGCACGAGCCTCAGGCGACCCTCATCGCGTCGTCCTGCACGAACCAGTCGTCGGGTGGATCGTGGATCCAGCCGCGCCACGGATCTTCGGGCAGGGGCATCTCGTGGATCTCGGCGTCACTCCACCAGTCGTCCGGCTCGGGTTCGGGCGCGAGCCAGCCTTCGCCCAGGATTGGTGGTGCGGTGGCGTCGTGGATCCGACCGGTTGGGGTCTGGATGCGTATGCGATGGGTTCCGGTTCCGTCGAGTCCGGTGGATTCGACGTTCATGTGCCACCCGGGTTCTTCCTTGACCAAGTTGTGGCGTTTGCACAGCCCGCCGGCGTTGGCGCCAGTCGTGGCGCCGCCGTCGTGGACGGCATGGACGTGGTCTGCCTGGACTGCGGGGGCGTCACACCACGGGACGCGGCAGGTCGGGTCGCGCAGTTCGAGGAACCGGCGGAGTCCCCCGTGGAACAGGCGACGCTTGGAGTCGAGGGCGACCAGGTCACGACCTGTGGGGTCGGTGAACAGGCGCCGCAGCCAGAGGCCGCTCTGGGGGTCGCTGTCGTCGGTGTGATCGAGCAAGGCGGCGATGTGGGCACGGGCTTCGGCGCCGGGAATGGGACCCCAACCCGGGATGGTCGCGACGTCATCAGCCGGGGCTTTGCCCCCGAAGGCTGCGGGGAGCAGGACCGTGTCGGTCATGACAAGGCTGACCTCAACCTGTTGCGGCTGACCCTTCGCACGCCCGGAGAGCAACTCCAGGGCACGATCAGCCAGCCACGCACCCTTGCCTCGCGTGTCCGCACGAGCAGCGGCTGCCGCAGCTTCCCACTCATCGGCGGGCAGATCCGGGTCGATGACATTGCGTCGACCTTCCTCACCCAGCAGCGCGACGTGCGCTCCGATGATGTCCTTCATCGGCCCCAGGACCGACAGCCACGCCATCCCGTCCGCAGCTGGTCGCACAGACAGGTGCCGTGACGCGACCGCGCGACGGTTGCGTTCAGCCAACGACTCCGCATCCAACGCCGCACCTGCACGACGCGCAGCCCCAGCCAACGCCTTGTCCCCAAGATTGGCAATCGTCGGTGCCAGCCGGCGGTCGACCTCGGCCCGGTGCTCAACGCTCAGGCACGCCGTCTCACGCACCACGATCATCGCGCGCCGCTCACTGATGTCGCCCCGCTCCAACGCACCCATCGTCAACGGCATCTCACCCACAAGGGCCTTGGCCACCCCAACGTGCTGATCCGCCAACGCCGGCGAACACCGACGAGCCAACGCCAGGTCGGCGCGCACACTGCCCGAGTCCTCACCCAACGCCTCCCGATCCACCACCGCCGCAGCAGTCAACCGGGCCTGCGCAGCAGCCGCCGCACCCTTCAACGCCTCCAGCGCAGACACCACCGCAACCCGCTCCGACTGCGTCAAACCCTCCGGGTTCACGTCCCCGAGCGAGGACACGACGGAGCGGACCTGAACCTCAGGCCCTGCAAGTGTTGGCGTCCCCGTCATACCTCTCATCGTACACCTGTTCGGTAACACTCAAAAGGTTATCCACACGCGAATTCAGTTGCAGCACAACTGAACTGCTCAGGTCCCGCCGTCCGGCGAACATGGTCGCAAAGGCCGCCCCGCCCCACTGCTGGCCGCCACCTCAGAAGTCCATCAGAGACCTCTGACAGGCCACCGTTGGCAGGCGTCAGGACGTGGCTGGAAGGCCGAGCCAGTTGAGCACGCCTTCGACGGAGTCGACCTCCGCGACTCCCGCCGGCACGTACGGGCGGCGGACGACTACGACGGGCACTGCGAGCCCAGCTGCGGCCGTGAGCTTGGCCGCCGTATAAGCGCCACCGGAGTCCTTGGTGATCAGCACGTCGACACCGTGCTCACGCATGATCGCCCGCTCGCCGGCCACGTCGAACGGCCCACGATCAAGGATGACGATCCAGCGCGCGGGGGCCACTTCATCCAATGGCTCGACGACGCGCAGCACAACGTCCCGATCGGTCCAGCCTCCGTAGTGATCCAACGTCTGGCGGCCCGTCGTGATGAACGGGCGCGTCGTCCCCAACTCCTCTGCCCGCTCGCGCGCCTCGTCATAGGTGTCGACCCAGTGCCACGAACCCGCGTCGGGATGACGGCTCCACCCCGGTCGGGCCAGGCGCAGACACGGCACGCCAGCCACCGCGGCCGCAGCACCAGCGTTCGCCGTCATGCGCACGGCAAAGGGATGCGTCGCGTCCACGAGGTGGGTGAAACCGTCGTCGCGGATCGCCGCAACCAAGCCCTCCACCCCGCCGAAGCCGCCGACTGTCACCTCACCAACGGGCATGCGGGGTTTCGACACCCGACCTGCCAGCGACGACACGACGTCGACACGAGCACACGTGAGCGCAAGAGCCAGCTCGCGAGCCTCAGCAGTGCCGCCGAGTAGCAGCACCCGCTTCATCGCTCGACTTCACTCACAACCACACCATCGAGGAGCACGACGTCGGCCAGCTCGGCTCCCCCGTCGACCCGCAGCGCGTTGGCCTCGTCGGACCGCAACACCCACTCGGTTGCGTCCGTCACTTCACGACCGGTCTCGACGTGGCGCGTGACGAGTCGTTCCACCCGAACCTCGCCGTCGAGCGCGCACCACCACACCTCATCGAGCAGCTCCGGCACCGCGACCCAGTCACCCTCACCGAGCAGCAAGTAATTGCCCTCTGTCACAACCAGATTCGCCTCGGCCGGCACGACGAGGGTGTCTGCCACCGGGTCACCCACCACGTGGTCGAAGCTCGGCGCCGTGACGACCAGGCGTGGCAACGCGCGCACGGAAGCCAGCACACCGGCATACGCCACGGTATTGAACGTGTCCGGCGCACCCTTGCGATCTCGCCGACCGAGGGAATCGAGCTCCGAGTTGGTGAGGTGGAAGCCGTCCATCGGGACGTGCGCGATGCGCCCGGACAACGCAGGGTATGCCGCGGCAGCACTGAGCAGTCGCGTTACCAAAGTCGTCTTGCCGGATCCCGGAGGTCCCGCGATCCCGAGGACGGCTCGGCGGGGTGCCACACGGTCGACCACAGAGGCGAGACGCGCGAGCAGGTCCTCGACAGAACGTTGTTCACCAGACACCGAACACCTGCCCACCGATCCGGATTGTGAAGGCCGCGACAACAATGACAAAGACCACTCGAACGAACCCGCTGCCCTTGGCGACGGCGGTGCGGGCACCAACATAGCCGCCAAGGAGGTTGGCGACGGCCATGACCGCGCCCACCTTCCACATGACGTGGCCGCCCGGCGCGAAGACGGTGAGCGCGCCGAGGTTCGTGGCGAAGTTCGCGATCTTGGCCTTGGCACTCGCTTCGAGGAACGCATAGCCCATGAGGCCGACGAGAGCGAAGACCAGGAACGAACCCGTGCCCGGCCCGAGCGCACCGTCATAGACACCGATGACGAACCCCACGAGCATCGCGGTGACGGTGTGCCGCGTCCCGTCCCAGCGAAGGGCCGTCGATGTGCCGAGGGACGGTTTGAACAGCGTGTAGGCACCGACCGCGATAAGCATCACGAGGATGATCGGGTTGAAGGCCGACTTGGGGATGTGCAGGCCGATGAGCGCTCCGCCGATGGCCCCGAAGTAGGCGACGACGGCCATCGGGATGGCAGTGCGCAAATCCGGTTTGACCCGCCGCCAATAGGTCGTCGCACTTGCGGCAGTCCCGGCGATCGACCCGATCTTGTTCGTGGCGAGCACCTGCGCGGGCGTTGCCCCCGGGAACCCCAGGAGCAGGGCGGGGATCTGGATGAGACCGCCCCCGCCGACGACTGCGTCGATCCATCCGGCGACGAACCCCGCAAGGCCCATGAGGGCCAGGGTCGTCAGTTCCGGATCGTTCACCCGCGCCAGCCGTCGACGATGTCGAGGATGTCGAGCAGCTCGTGCGCCACGGCGTCGGGGGTGACGTCCACATCGACCTGCTGGTCGACCGGGATGTCGGAGTGCGGCACCCAGATGGCCCGCATCCCGACCTGCTGAGGGCCCCAGACATCCTCGAACGGACGGTCGCCGACATAGGCCGCGCACTCGGGCTCCACGCCCACTGCTGCGCACGCGGCACGGAACGCGTCGGCGTGCGGCTTCACGACATGGATCTCCGACGAGTAGACGTCACCGTCGAGGAGGTCGAGGACGCCGTCGCGCTCGAAGACCTCACGGTGGTAGTCACGCGACCAAATGGTGTTGGAGAGCACTCCCACGCGAAGGCCCCGCTCCCGCAGGCCTTCCCACAGCGGCCGCACGTTGTCGTCGGTGTGCGTGTGCGGCTCCCAGAACCCCCTGTATGCCGCGAGGGCAAGGTGGTGCCGGTCGTGCGTCGCGTCGATACCTGAGCCCTTGAGGATGGCCTCGAGCGACGCACTGCTGTGGTCGGTGCGTCCCCGCGCCCACGCCCGAGCCTCGGCCTCGTGCAGGCGAATTGCGAGCGAGTCGGCCTCCGCAAGGTCCTCGGGCGGCATCTCACTGTCGTCCATCGGCACGCCGTGGACCTCTCGTGCATAGATCCGCCACTGCTGCGGCAGGTCGACGGTGTGCCAGGGCGTGAGCGTGCCGCCCCAATCGAAGATGACGGCTTCCAGGGGACGGGTACCACTCACGCCTGAACCCCGCGCACCTCGGCCAGCACCTCGTCGATGACGGAGTCGACAGCGACCTCGCGCCGCTCACCGGAGCGGCGGTCCTTGATCTCGATGACACCGTTCTCGAGGGACTTGCCGACGACGACGATCGTGGGGATGCCGATGAGCTCGGAGTCCTTGAACTTCACGCCGGGGCTGACCTTCTCGCGGTCGTCATAGAGGACCGAAACTCCCTGTGCCTCAAGGGAAGCAGTGATCTCGTCGGCCTTGGCGAAGACCTCACCGTCGCGGTCACGGTTCTTGCCCGTGGCGACGACGTGGACGTCAGCAGGTGTGACGGCGCGCGGCCAGCACAGGCCGATGTCGTCGAGGGTGTCCTCGGCGATCGCCGCGACGGCGCGCGAGACACCAACGCCGTAGGAGCCCATCGTCACGGTGACGAGCTTGCCGTTCTCGTCGAGCACCTTGAGGTTGAGCGCCTCGGAGAACTTGCGGCCGAGCTGGAAGATGTGGCCCATCTCGATGCCGCGGGCGGTGTGCAGGACACCGTTGCCGTCAGGGCTCGGGTCGCCGTCACGCACCTCGGCCGCCTGGATGGTGCCATCGGCGGTGAAGTCGCGACCGTGCACCAGATCGAGAACATGCTTTCCAGCCTCGTCGGCGCCGGTCACCCAGGCAGACCCCTCAGCGATCGACGGGTCGAGGACATAGCGGATCTTCGAAGCCTTCTCAGCACCCAACACACCCGGGCCGATGTAGCCCTTGGCCAACTCGGGGTGAGCGGCAAAGTCCTTCTCCTCAAAGGCTTCCACCTCGGCGGGCGACACCTGGGCCTCGAGCCGCTTGGCATCGACCTCGCGGTCACCGGGGACGCCGATGGCGAGCGGCTCACGGGTGCCGTCCGGGTGCACGAGCATGACGATGACGTTCTTGAGGGTGTCCGCCGCCGTCCACGAGCGACCGTCGGACCGCGCGTGGTTGGCGTTGAGCGAGGCCACGAGCGTCTCGATCGTCGGGGTGTCGGGGGTGTCCTCGACGTGCGCGGCCGGCGTCGAAGCCACAACGTCGGGCGCCACTGCGTCTGCATTGGGCACGACGACGGCCTCGACGTTCGCGGCATACGTGCCGGCGTCGTTGCGGACGAACGTGTCCTCACCGATCGCGCTCACGGCGAGGAACTCCTCGCTCGCCGAGCCGCCCATGGCACCGGACATCGCGGCGACGATGACGTACTCGAACCCGAGCCGGTCAAAGATCTTGATGTATGCCGCGCGGTGCGCCTGGTAGGACGCCTCCAGTCCCTCGTCACTCACATCAAAGGAATACGAGTCCTTCATGATGAACTCGCGGCCGCGCAGGAGCCCCGCACGAGGGCGCGCCTCGTCGCGGTACTTGTTGGCGATCTGGAAGAGCGAGACCGGCAGGTCCTTGTAGGAGCCGTACATGTCCTTGACCGCGAGGGTGAACATCTCCTCATGCGTCGGCCCGAGCAGGTAGTCGACGCCCTTGCGGTCCTTGAGCCGGAAGATGTTGTCGCCGTACTCCGTCCAGCGGTTCGTCGCCTCGTAGGGCTCGCGCGGCAGCAACGACGGGAACGTCAGCTCCTGCGCACCGATCGCCTCCATCTCCTCGCGCACGATCGCCTCGACCTTGCGCAGCACCCGCAGCCCGAGTGGCAGCCACGTGTAGATACCGGGCGCCGCGCGGCGGACATAGCCGGCGCGGACAAGCAGGCGGTGGCCCGGCAGCTCGGCGTCGGCCGGGTCCTCGCGCAGGGTTCGCAGGAACAGCGACGACATGCGCATGGCCACGGTGAGTCTCCGTACGTTCAGGGGGTGGGATCTCGCCAAGGATAACGACGCTTGCGTATGCCGGTCACTCGGATTCCGCGTACCTCGCCGTGGGTGCCGCGCGGCGCAGAGCGGGAACCCACGCGAGGGCGCTGGCAATGGTGAGGGTGACGCCTGCACCGGTGATGGCCGCAGGCACTCCCCAGCGAGTCGCCACCTGCCCGGCGATGAGGACACCCAAGGTGGCGCCACCACCCCAGGAGACCACGCGACTCATGGTCCCGACGCGCGAGAGCAGGTGCTCGGGGATGATCTGCATCCGATAGGTGACGATCGCCGAGAACTGCAGGATGTGCACGGTCGAGGCCATGACATAGACCGCGAGCGCCGGCCAGTAGGACTCGATGCGGCTGAGAACGAGGACCAGGAGCGCGGCGACGGGCAGCAGCACCTGGGTCATCCGGATCGCCCCGAACCGTCGGCTCACCCTCGGCATGATCAACGAGGCCACGAAGGCGCCGGCAGAGAAACCGCCGAAGATCAGGCCGAATCGCCACCCGCTCGTCCCCACTCGAAGGACCCGGTCGGCCCACGGAACGATGAGCCCGAGAATGGCCGCACTGGACCCGGCACCGAAGACTGCCACGAGCATGAGCGGCCACAGCGTCTGGTGGCGCCGCAGATAGGTCATGCCTTCGACAAGGTCGGTGCGCAGACCCGCCTTGGTCGTGGGTGCGCCGTCACGTGGGTGGGACAACGCAGAGCGGATTCCCCGCACGAGCAACGCACTGCCGAGGAAGCTCAGGACATCGACGATGAGGAGCGTCGCCGGCGACCAGATCGCGAGCGCTAGCCCGACGAGGGCAGGCACGAGCACGTCGAGGAGCGCCTGACTCCCCCAGACACGAGCGTTCGCCTCGGGCAGGCGCGCTCGGCCGACGAGGAGAGGCATGGCCCCGACGCTCGATCCGTCGAAGACCACGGCCGCCGACGCAGATGCGAACGCAGCGGCATACAGATGAGGGAGGGTGAGCCGATCCCCAAGGTGTGCGAAGACCAGTGACGCGATGGCTGCGGCGCTGACGAGATCGGCGGCGACCATGATGCGACGGCGGTCGAAGCGGTCACCGATCACCCCACCCCCGAGGCCGAAGACCACCATCGAGACCGTGCTCACGGCAAACATGGCGGAGGTCTGCGCCGCGGATCCAGTGAGGTGATAGACGAGCACCGGCAGCGCCACTGACGTGACCGACGAGCCGACGATCGTCACGACACGCGAGGCCCAGAAGCGGAGGAAGTCGGGATGCCTCCACAGTGTTGGCGCCGCGGTCTGGGTCACTTCTCCACCCTAGGCTGAGCGTCATGGCGAGCGAGCTGACGATCGAGCGGGTGCTGACCCTCGTCGAGTTGGTGCCGCGGGGGCGGGTCGTGAGCTACGGCGACCTCGGCAAGATCGTGGGGATCGGGCCGCGACAGGTGGGCTCGTTCATGCGTCATCACAGTGATGGGTTGACGTGGTGGCGGATCACGAACGCTTCTGGCGACTTGCCTGCGCCGCTGCTCGCGCAGGCACGCCCGCATTGGACCGATGAGGGAATCCTCGTCAAGCGCAACGGTTTGGGGTGTCGGATCGCGGACTACCGCGCGGACCTCGAGGCGTTGGAGGCGGCATACCGGAAGCGCATCGCCGCTACCCTCGCAACGATGGGCACCGCAATCCCCCACACGAGCAATCCGGCATCCCGGGCGCTTGCCGCCGCGGCGATCACGACGCTCGAAGAGCTGAGTGAGTGGCGCCGGGCCGACGTGGCCGAACTGCATGGCATGGGACCCAAGGCGCTCCTGGTGCTCGACGAAGCCCTGACCGACACCGACCTGGAATGGAAACTGTGACCGAGCTCGACACCGCCCGCCCCACCACGCGGCAGCACCGCATCTCGACCGACGAGGAGCTCAGCGCGCTGCTCGGCGAACCCACCGCTGCCGCACGCGACAAGGTGCGGACCTCGCTCCTGGAGATCGACCGCCAGTGGCTGGCGGCGTCCCCGTTCTGCGTCGTGGCGACCTCAGCCCCCGACGGCTCGTGCGACGCCTCACCCAAGGGTGACCCCGCCGGGTTCGTCCACGTCATCGACGACCGCACCATTGCCATCCCCGAGCGCACGGGCAACCGTCGGGCTGATGGCTACCGCAACGTGCTCGTCAATCCGCACGTCGGGTTGATGTTCGTCATCCCCGGTCGCGGCGACACGCTGAGGATCAACGGGCGCGCGCATCTGGTGTCGGATGCGCCGTGGTTCGACGAGATGGTCGTCAAGGGGCACCGGCCGGTCCTCGCGCTCGTGGTCGAGATCGACGAGATCTTCGGGCACTGCGCCAAGGCGTTCATGCGCAGTCAGCTGTGGCACCTGCAGACGTGGCAGCCGGGGGCCGTCCCGTCACGGGCCAACATCGCGCACGTCACAGAGCGACCGCTCGACAGCGTCGTGGAGCTGGAAAAGTACTACGGCAAGACCTACTCGTCAAGCCTTTACTGAGGCAGGAGCTATTCTGAGGACGGCGTCAGAGGCGGCCGGCGGCGCGCAGAGCCGTGCGGATGAGTGGCCACTGCAGGGGCAGCCGCGCCACGGTGCCCGCAAAGAACGCCTTGGAGCCGGTGTCGCCCTTGCGCTGAGCCCGCTTCGCGTGGTCGGCGCTCATCTGGACATTGGCTGGAAGCACGGCGACCAGGAGCACTGCGCTGGCCAGACCAGCCACCTTGCGCGTGCGCGGGTGAAGCAGGCCCAGGCCACAGATGATCTCGGCGACGCCACTCGCATAGACGATCTCGCGCTTGCGCGGCAGCGCGTGCGGGACGATCGCCTCATAGACCTTCGGCCGCGCCAGGTGGATCGCACCCGATCCGAAGAACATGGCGGCGAGTCCGATGGTGGCCTTGTCGAGCGGCGGGTTCGTCTGCGGCATACGGGCCATCGTGTCAGAACGGGTGAGAGCGATGACGACCACTCGACGATGTTGACCAAGTCCTGAACGGGGCTTCACCGGGCCTTGACCAGCCCGGTCCTAGCGTCGAGAACGGACTCCACGCCCGTGGGGTCCCATCTCGTCACGGAGGGGAAACCTCATGACCATGCTCGCCACTCGCAGCGCCCGCGCTGTCGCGGTCGCCGCTGTATCCGTCGCAGCAGTTCTCAGCGCCGCACCATCCGCCTCGGCGGTCACCAAGCTCACGCACTCCCAGGCCACGGCCAAACTCTCGGCCGCCGGCATCACGTGGTCGTCCAGCGGCAACTGCAGCAACCGCAACGTGTCGACGTGCACCTCCTTCGACCAAATCAACTCGACCACCATCGACGGCATCATCACGCTCAAGCGATCGAGTGGGTGTGCCATCAATGCCACCGGCGGCACCGAAGTCGGTCATTCGTCGGGGACCTACAGCCATTGGAACGGCTACAAAATCGACATCTCGCTCTACAGCTGTGTCGGCAGCTACATCACCCGCACCTTCCCCTACGCCGGCACCCGTGGCGACGGGGCACCTATGTACAAGTCAGGTGCCGGCAACATCTACGCCAAGGAGAGCAACCACTGGGACATCCTCTACTACAACTGCGGCGGCTGCTGACCCTGCTCTTGGCCGGACCGGGCCGGTCCGGTCCGGTCCGGTCACAAGAAAGGTCATGCCGAACGCGTCATCTCTGAGGCGTTCGGCATGACCTTGTCACGGCTTCCACTCAGGTGGTCGGGGGGATGCGGTCGCTCGGGGGCGGCGTCACACCAGGAGCGGGTGGGGTGGAGGAGATGCCCAGGCCAGAGCGGAGGGCCTTCCCGCCCTTGCCGACGTGTCCGGAGTACTTGGGGCCGACCTTGCGACTCACTGCGTCCTCGGCCTTGCTGATCTTTGACGAGACCGCGTCGGGGTTCTTGCGGGCATAGTCCCGGGCCTGCTTGGCCAGGCCGGCCAGGGCTGCGAACTTGATGGCGCGTGCCATGGGGTCCTCCTCGAGGATGGGGGGTTGACTGCTCAGATGAACTCGCGGGCGACCCGCGGTGTTCCCGCCAGCCTCCCATGCTGACCTCCCGGTCCTCACAAACGCGGTGCATTTCACGCGCTTGCAAGGACCGGGAGCCCGAGTCCCCGTGCCACTTGCCCCATGAAACCGGCGGGTTCCAGACGAAGGCCCAGCAAGGGGATCCGGAGAACCCTTGATGAGCCCAGCGCCACCTCGTTGGCCCGGAGGCGTCATCCGTCGGGTTGAGCCCGAGGAGGTGGTGTCCACCATCAATCTCCACGACGAGGCCTTCCCATTCGACGTCGAGATAGACGCGCCCCGACGGTCCCGTGCGCACGCTCTGCCGCCGCGGAGCGGGCAGACCATAGCGACGACACCATGCGCTGAAGTCGAGCTCACCCAACGAGTGGGCGCCGTCGCACACGTCGGGGATCACCTGGCTCAGGAAGTCACGCCGTGCCGACCTGGTGACCTTGCCCCAGGTCTCGAGCAGGCGAATGGGCAGCACCAGACGTTGCTGCACGGGCAGGCACACCAAGAGCGCGGCCTGACGATCACTCACCGCCCATTGAGCGGCATGGATCGTCGCCCACTCGGGAGCCAGCCGCGGCACACCGACGGTGAGCCGCCGCTCAAGTCTCCGCCGTTGGTGTGGGCTGACTCCGTCGACCTGCCGCACTGACGCCGACCTGGGCAGACTGACATCGATGGTGGCGGGCGTGAAACCGGTCATCCCCTGAGCCACGAGCGCCGCCGCGCCATCAAGCACCGCGCCCGGACCGGACTCCCACACCGCCCGCCACAGGTCAGCGACAGGCTCTTGCGTCACCCCGAGAACCTTGACGGTGTGCAAGCCCACCGGGCGCCAACGACCACTGTCGGCCTCTGTCCGCACGTCGTTGCGGTCGATGCCCGCCGCGCGAAGATCCCTCCGGTGGGCGACCCCGCCGTGGTCAGAGGCGAGCTCGATGGCCACGCGTCGTCTCGTCTCCTTATTCACCGCTCCAGCGTCGACGCGCACCTCATGCGCTGCCACCAGCCGACCGACATCTGTGGACAACGTGCTCCGGCCAGCCGTCCTGTGGATGCTCTTGGTCCTCACAAACGCGGGGTATTTCACGCACTTGTGAGGACCGAGGCAGGGAAGCCGAAGAGGTCACAGGAGGACGGTGGTGAAGTCCCCGACCGGTGCGAAACCCAACCGCTCATAGGTCGCGAGCGCCGGCCTGTTGAAGTCGTTGACATAGAGCGACACCATCGGCGCCGGCCCGGCCATGACCTGCTCCATCACCGACGCAAGCATCGGCCCCGCGAGCCCCTGACCGCGCAGTCGAGGCGCCAACCAGACCCCTTGCAGCTGCGCACACCCCAGGGCCAAGGACCCGATGTCAGTCTTGAAGATGACCTCACCGTCCTCCACCACGACATAGGTGTGCCCCCGTGCGACAAGGGCAGCGAGCGAGCCGCGATAGCCACGCGCGTTGCCGGTGAACGGCGCATACCCGATCTCGGCGGTGAACATGTGCACCGCCGCCGGCAGGATCAGCTCGACCTCATCTGCGCGGGCCACCCGCACCCGCGGATCCAGCGCGATCCCCAGGGCTGACGGTGGTGTGGACGTCGACAGCAACGGTTGGTGGGCACGCACGGCCCGGGGTGCGCCCCAGTGCGGCTCCACCGCGTTCCACAAGTCGGCGACCTCGTCACGCGGACCCAGCAACGACGCAACACGACCGCGCCAGCGACGGATGCGCTCGGCATACAGGATTCGTGACTCGGCGGAGGTTTCGACCGGCACGACGTTGGCGCTGGCCCAGCACAGCGACGTGAGCTGGCCGTCCTCGCGCACGCCCATCGCCGCGGACAGCGTCCCGCCCGAGACCGACTCGAGGATGCGTGCGGCCACGAAGACGTGCGCCGCGACATTGCGCGAGCAGAGCTCGAGGGCGTCGTCGACGTCGGATCTGGTGAGCGACCTCACCGGGGTGCGGGTGCGAAGCACGGGCTCAGCCTAAGCGGCGAGACGCCGTCTCACCTGCCGTCGTGCATCAATTCACCAACGATGGCGTATGCCGCCCGCTCGCCTACGCGAGTCAGCTGACAGTGACGCTCGGCGCGCCTGCGGAGGCCTCGTCCATGGGCTCGCCCATCTCCTCAGCAATGCGCATGGCCTCTTCGATGAGGGTCTCGACGATCTGGCTCTCGGGGACGGTCTTGATGACCTCACCCTTGACAAAGATCTGGCCCTTGCCGTTGCCGGACGCGACACCGAGGTCGGCCTCGCGGGCCTCACCCGGACCGTTGACGACGCAGCCCATGACGGCGACGCGCAGCGGGACGGTCATGCCCTCGAGTCCGGCGGTGACCTGCTCGGCCAGGGTGTAGACGTCGACCTGGGCGCGGCCGCACGAGGGGCACGACACGATCTCGAGCTTGCGCGGCTTGAGGTTGAGCGACTGCAGGATCTGGTTGCCGACCTTGACCTCCTCGACAGGAGGGGCCGAGAGGGAGACACGGATCGTGTCGCCGATGCCCTTGGACAGCAGCGCGCCGAAGGCCGTCGCCGACTTGATGGTCCCTTGGAAGGCGGGCCCGGCCTCGGTGACCCCGAGGTGCAGGGGCCAGTCACCGCGCTCGGACAGCATCTCGTAGGCCCTGACCATGACGACCGGGTCGTTGTGCTTGACCGAGATCTTGAAGTCGTGGAAGTCGTGCTCCTCGAAGAGGCCGGCTTCCCAGACTGCGGACTCGACGAGCGCCTCGGCGGTGGCCTTGCCGTACTTCTCCATGAGGCGCGGGTCGAGCGAGCCGGCGTTGACGCCGATGCGGATGGAGACTCCGGCATCCTTGGCGGCTGCGGCGATCTGCTTGACCTGGTCGTCGAACTTGCGGATGTTGCCCGGGTTGACGCGCACCGCGGCGCAGCCGGCGTCGATCGCGGCATAGACGTACTTGGGCTGGAAGTGGATGTCGGCGATCACGGGGATCTGCGACTTGCGCGCGATGGCGGGCAGAGCGTCCGCGTCGTCCTGGCTCGGGCACGCGACGCGCACGATGTCGCAACCGGTGGCGGTGAGCTCGGCGATCTGCTGCAGTGTGCCGTTGATGTCAGTCGTCGGAGTCGTCGTCATCGACTGCACCGAGATGGGTGCGTCGCCGCCGACCTCGACCTTGCCGACCTTGATCTTGCGGGTCTTGCGACGCGGCGCCAGCACGGGGGCGGGCAGGGACGGCATACCGAGACCAACAGTCATGTCAGCAAGTATCCCCCACCACTCTGTGCCTCAGCTGGGCACCCATCAGCCGCCGAGGTTGATCGGGTTGACCAGGTCCGCATAGATCAGCAGAGCCGACATGACCAACAGACCCAGCGACACGGCATACGCGACTGGCAGTGCTTTGGCGACGTCGACGTGACCCGGATCGGGATTTCCGCGCAGCTTCGCCCAACTCTTCTTGACGCCCTCCCAGAGCGCGCCCGCGACGTGACCGCCGTCGAGTGGGAGCAACGGGATGAGGTTGAAGATGAAGAGCATGAAGTTCAGTGAGGCGATGAGCATGACGAGGAACCACGCCTTGTCGCTCCACGACTCCCCCACAAAGCTGTCGAGCTTGCCCGCAGAGACGTCGCCTGCGACCCGGCCGACACCGACGACCGACATCGGGCTCTCGACGTCGCGTTCCTGGCCGGAGAAGGCGGCGTTCCAGACGCCGACCATCTTCTGCGGGATCTTGACGATGGCCCCGGCGGTGCGCCAGAGGTTCTCACCGATGATGCCGGGAACCGCTGTGATGGGCTGGGTCTCGTAGTCCAGGACACCCGCCGACGAGATGCCGAGGTAGCCGGTCTCCACGACCTTCTGCTTGCCGTCCGCGTCGACGATCGGCTGGCCCGCGTCGTCATAGGCGGGAAGGGTGTTGAGGATGGGGGTGACGGTGAGCGTCTGCTCGACGCCGTCGCGCAGGACGACGATCGAGGTGGGCTGATCGACCCGCGGCCGCACCAGGCGACCCACGTCCGCCGACGTCTTGACCGCGACGCCGTTGATCGTGCGGATCTCGTCATCGGGGAGGATGCCGGCTGCGTTCGCGGGGGTGTCGGGTGCGCCTGCACAGTTCGGGTCGGTCTGCGCCTGCTCAGCCGTCTTGACGCACTGGGCGACGCTCGCGACGCGGGCGCCGTCCTGCAGTGCCAGGATCCCGTGGGCCGTGACGAGCACAGTGAGGAGGACGGTGCCGATGACGAAGTTCATGAACGGGCCGCCGAGCATGATGATGACCTTGCGGTGCACCGGCAGCTTGTAGAAGACGCGGTTCTCGTCGCCGGGGCGCATCTCCTGGAGCGAGGCCTTGCGGGCTTCGTCGGCGAGTTGGCTGAAGCGGCCGGTCGACGAGACACGCACCTTGGTCGGGTCCTCCCCCGCGCGCGGCGGGAACATGCCGATCATCCGGATGTAGCCGCCGAGCGGGATCGCCTTGATGCCGTACTCGGTCTCACCGCGCGTGCGAGACCACACCGTGGGGCCAAAACCGACCATGTACTGGGTGACACGCACCCCGAAGCGCTTCGCCGGCGTGAGGTGACCCACCTCGTGCAGGGCGATGGACGCAGCCACGCCGAAGGCGAGGACGAGCACGCCCACGATGTAAGCAACAACGGTCATGTGTGAAACCTCAGCGCTTTCCGGATCTGATCAGAGGCCAAGTTCGCAGCGAGCCTGCCCCCGGGCCCATGCGTCGGCCCCGAGCACTCCCTCAACGGACGACGCGTCGAAATCACTCCCAGTATGCGCGCTCGCGTGGGCATCCACGACCCGCTCCACCGAGTCCACGATGTCGACAAACCCGATGCGGCCCTCATGGAACGCGTCGACGGCGATCTCGTTGGCCGCGTTGTAGACCGCAGGGAACGTCTCGCCCGCTTCACCGACGCGGCGGGCCAGCCGCACCGCGGGGAACGCCTCGTCATCCAGGGGCGCGAAGTCCCAGGACTGCACCCTGGTCCAGTCGCAGGGCTCATCGACGTCGTCGAGCCGCTCCGGCCAGGACAGCCCCAGCGCGATCGGCACGAGCATCCGCGGCGGCCCCATCTGGGCGATCGTCGACCCGTCGCAAAACTCCACCATCGAGTGGATCTGCTGCTGCGGGTGGACGACGACGGCGATGCGGTCGTAGGGGATGTCAAAGAGCAGGTGCGCCTCGATGACCTCGAGCCCCTTGTTCACGAGGGTCGCGGAGTTCGTCGTGATGACCCGCCCCATCGAGAAGTTCGGGTGCGCGAGCGCCTGCTCGGGAGTGACGTCCTTGAGCTCGTCCCTCGTCCTCCCCCGAAACGGTCCGCCGCTCGCGGTGACGACGAGCCGGCGAACCTCTTCGGCGCGCCCTCCTCGCAGCGACTGGGCGATGGCGCTGTGCTCACTGTCGACGGGCACGATCTGGTCGGGCTTGGCCGCACTCCGCACGAGGTCGCCGCCGATGATGAGCGACTCCTTGTTGGCCAGTGCCAGGGTCGAACCTGCCGCGAGCGCGGCGAGCGTGGGTCGCAGCCCGATGGAGCCGGTGATGCCGTTGAGCACGACGTCGGCACCGATCGCTGCGGCTGCTTCGGCTGCGCCTTCGCCGACCACGATCTCTGGTGCGTATGCCGGCCCACGCAGAGCGTGGGACCCGCGCCCCAGGCTCGCGGCATACGCACCGATCGCGGAGCGAACGTCCTCAGGCGAGCCGGACGCGACGGCGACGAGGGGCACGTCGAAGTCGACCGCCTGGCGGGCGATGAGGTCGATGTTGCTGCCGGCGGAGATGGCGACGACGGTGAAGCGGTCGGGGTTGCGGCCGATGACGTCGAGGGCCTGGGTGCCGATCGAGCCGGTCGAGCCGAGGAGGGAGACGGTGCGAGCTGTCACGCGTTCTCCTCGCTCTCGCGCGACGCGGCGATGGCGGCGCGCATGGCGAGGCGGTGCTCGCGGCGGATCTCTGCCTCCCGGAAGCGACGGCGCTCTTCGGGCGTCTCGAGTTCGAGAGTCGGGACGTGTTTTGGCTTGCCATCGGCGTCAACGGCGACGAACACGAGGTAGGCGCTGGCGACGTGGACGCGGTCGGTGATCGAGTCCCAGCGGTCGACCTCGACCCGGACGCCGATCTCCATGGAGGAGCGGCCGGCCCAGTTGAGCTGCGCGCTCGTGTGGAGGATGTCGCCGACCCGGACAGGTGTCAGGAAGCTCATCTCGTCCAGGGCAGCCGTGACGGCGGGTCCACCGGCGTAGCGGTTGGCGACGACCCCGGCAGTGCTGTCGACGGCCTTCATGAGGTTGCCGCCGTGGACGGTGCCGAGCAGGTTGGCCTCGGTGGCGCGCATGATCTCGGACAGCTGGACGTTGGTCTCGCTGGGTGTCGTCACCCCTCCATCCTGCCAGCGGTGCTCAGCCCTTCTTGCGCGCCTGCCACCGTGGGTTGCGGCCGGTGCGGGCGAGGACGCGTTCGAAGTCCGTCAGGGTGTAAGACGCATCCACTGCGGCGAGGAACATGCCCGGCGTGCCGGCCGGGTCGAACCCTTCGGCGTAGCCCTTGAGCGCCTCGACCGTGTCGTCGTCGACGTCCAGGCGCTGCTCGGTCGCGAGCGCGAGGTCCCAGGCGTGGAAGGTGATCTCACCGAGGGCCACGAGGCCTATCACCTCGGCCGGGAGGTCGAAGCCACCGGCCCTCGTCATCCCCGTCCAGGCCTCAGGCTGCTTCCACGCGTCGGCGAGAAGGTTGGTCCGTTCGAGGATCTCGTCGCGCCATCGCGATGAGGCCTCCGGCCAGCCGTTGTCGTCGGGGCTGGTGTCAGTGAGCGGGCCGAGCTCTTTGTCGGCGGCCGCGCGGAACGCCATGGTGAGCCCGCTGACGTGGCCGAGAAGCTGCGACACCGTGCGCCCCTCGCACGGTGTCGGGTGGTCGAGCTGCGAGTCCTGGACGTGGCGCACGAGCTCGCAGAGCCGCTGGACGGCAGGACGCAGATCCGGTGGGTTGGCCATGCCCCTCACCGTTGCACACCGCCGACGGAAAGTTCAGCGGTCGATGATCGTGACGTGGACTGTCGCGTGGGTCTCGTCGAGATCGGCCAACACGGACTCGATCCCCGTGGCAGCGCCCGGGTCCAAGCGCCTCAGAGCGGCCGCGTCGTCCCAGACGATCTCCCAGTTCCCGTCGCTCTCGCGGGCCAATGTGTCGAGGCAGTCGGCGAGCGCATCGAGGTTCATCCCGAACCACTCCGGGAAGTTCAGCTCCTGTGAGAAGGCCTCAAGGGTCGCCTGCTTGGTCGCGGCGCCACGGACGACCTGCACCTGACGACCCTCTTCGACGGCATCGGCGATCAGGCCGTCGAGATCGACACGATCATTGAGAACACGCATCACTGCCCCTCTTGGATCTGCCGGAAGCTGTCGTAGTGGTCGGTCGTCCAGTACCTGTCACCGTCACGCCCGCCGATGATCCGGCGGGCCCCACGATCGTCCGATCCCGGTGTCTCAACGGTGTATTCGCGGTAGTAGTCCCGCTCCTGACTCGGCAGAATTCCCTCCCGGTTCTGGAAGGTCTTGTCGTCCTGGTCGTACTTGTAGGGCCCACCAGCACGGATGAGCACGAGCACCGCCCTGGCCTCCTTGGGCAGCTTCGACTCCGCGATCGTGTCCAGTCCCGAGTCGGGCGTGTTCTCGTTCGACGGGTATGCCGTCCCGCTGGGTCCCGCTGTTGCCGTGGCCTGAGCGCCGGGCGAGTCCCCGGGGCTCAACGTGTCGTCACGGGTCGCCACCCACCACAGGCCGGCGACAAGGACGGCGACGAGCAGCGGGGCCAACCAGCTGAGGGAGGAACGCACTCCGGTCACGGGTTTCGACACATGCGCCATTGTGCCCGTTGCCGGGCAGACGTCTCTTCCGTCCAGCGACTCGCCGAAGGTGCGTGATTCCGTGGAACGCTCCGGGCGGGAAGCCTCCCGCTAGCATCGAGACGATTCCGATCCGACCCGACCCACTGGAGACGCGTGTCCATCTGGAGCGACCTGACCGACCGTTCATTGGCTGAGCTGCGCACAGCCCCGGAGACCTATCGGCCCACGAACTTCTGGGGACCCGGTCTCGATCAACTTCTCGGCGACATGTCGGAACGCGGGCTCGAGAACTTCAAGACGTGGCCGACGTCGCGGGTCTGGTTCTATCCCGTCTATGGCAACGGCTACAGCAACGCGTCCATCGCAGAAGTCTTTGCCACGGCCAGCCGCGTCAACCCCCACGCGACGCAACCCTTCCTCGCCGGCGGGCTCAACGGCTCGCTCGACGCGCGACGCGACCATGACATTGCCGGCGCGGCGTGGGACCAGGCCCGGTGGCCCTTCGACCTCGGCAACCACGGTGAGAACAAGGTCGGCAAGCCCCCTCAGGCCTATCGGCTCAATCCGGGCAACCAGAACGTCGCCTTCGGGCGCGCCTACCTCAACTACCTCCTGTGCCTGAGCGCCCTGTCGAGACACGTGGATGCGCCGCCGCGCAGCTTCCTCGAGATCGGCGGGGGCTTCGGCGTGCTCGGGGAGATCCTGCTCTCGCGGGACCCCAGCACCCGCTACGTCGACCTGGACATTCCCCCGCTGCTGACCGTCGCGTCCTACTACCTGACGGAGCTTTTCGGCGCGGACCGCATCGCAACCTACGACGCGTCCGTCCCCTCGGAAGGGCCGATCACTTCGACCGGTTCGGCCGTGCTGCCCAACTATCGGCTCGGCGACCTCCAGAGCACGTTCGACGTCTTCGTCAACTCGTACTCGTTCCAGGAGATGGAGCCCGACGTCGTCGACCGCTACATCGGCCAGGTGTGCGACTTGGGCATCAACTACGCCGTGTCGCTCAACTCGCGCGAGGGCAAGCCGCGCGCGGCACAGTCCGGGGCATGGGGCGCACTCGACCCGGTGCGCTCGGCGGACATCGCCGAGATGTTCGGTCGACGCGGTCTGCGTGTCGTCGGCACCTACAACACTCCCCTGATCCGGTCGGCCGGGGAGCTCCTCATCATGCGTCGCGACTGAGACTGCCTGAGCGGCATACCTCCCCGCAGCGCTTTCGCAGCGAAACCGCAGCGCCTCCTCCCACACTCCGGATCATCAACGCAGTCCACCTGGGATGAGGTCCGCATGATCGATTCGACGCGATCTGGCAGCGAACGAGCCGCACTGAGCCGGCGAGTGTTGCTCGCTGGCTCAGGTGCCGCAGTGCTCGCAACCGTCAGCGCCCGGCCGGCGAGCGCGGCCCTACCCGCGATCGACATGGAGAAGGTCCTCCTGGCTGCCCAGTGGGACCCGGTCAAGTCCGGCACCACCATCACCCCGGGCGCAGGACCGAGCGTGACCTTGGTCGAGCAGGCGCTCGTTCAGCGCGGCCTCCTGGACAGTCAGTACGTCGACGGTCACTTCGGGACCGTGACACGCACGGCGTATGCCGCCTGGCAGCGTTCGCTGGGCTACACCGGTTTGGGTGCCACCGGACTCCCCGGCAAGGCGTCACTGACTTCCCTTGGTGCGCAACGGTTCTCGGTCAGTCGACCGGTCACGCCCGGTGCTCGGACGACGTTCCAGGGTTTCCCCTTCAACACGCGCACGGTCGCGATGCTCGCCGAGGCGCGGCTCCTGGCCGGCAAGGCGTTCGTCGTCGAGCAGGGCTCCTACTCGCCCGGTGTCGACCCGACCTCAAGCGGCACTCACGACGGCGGCGGAACGGTGGACCTCGACGCCGAGGCCCTGACCACCACGCAGCGCACCGCAGCTGTCACCGCCCTGCGTCGAGTCGGCTTCGCGGCCTGGCTGCGCAACCCGAGCCAGGACGACTGGCCCTGGCACATCCACGGCGTCGCCACCAACGACACCGACCTCTCGCTGTCCGCGCAGAAGCAGATCGGCGCCTACTACCAAGGCCGCAACGGCCTGGCGGGCAACGCTCCCGACGACGGACCCCAGGTCACCAAGGTCACCTGGGAGCAGTACCTCCGCAACCAGGCCTAGCCCCACGGGTCCGCCCCCCGCCATCAGCACCCAGGAGAGAATCCATGAGCACCCGCCGTCCCGCACGACGATCAGCACTCGTACTCGCACCCCTTGCCACGTTCGGCATGCTCCTGGCCGGGGTGGCCCTGCCGTCGACCGCCCAGGCCGCCAGCCGCGACGGCATCTGCAACGACGGCGAGTTCTGCTATTACTACAACAGCAATCAGGCCGGCTCTGTCTCCGACTTCACCGGATCGATCGGCGACTACGGCGCAGTCCAGCCGACCTGCTACGAGTTCCGTGCTGCAGGTGCCGGCAAGGGCATCTGCGTCAAGAACAACGCTGCATCCGTCCACAACCGCACCAGCAAGCCCGTCACCGTCTACTACAACAGCGACTACCAGGGCACTTCTCAGACCATCCCGGCAGGCGGACGGGCCAACCTGATCACGGCCCTGAAGAACAACAACGCCTCGCACAACTTCTCGCTCAACAACCAGCAGGTGGCGTTCAACTTCTTCGTCGGCTCGGGCTACACCAAGGTGCAGTCCGCCGGCATCGTGGGCAACCTGATGCAGGAGTCCGGCAGCAGCATCGACCCGCGGGCCGCCCAGCCCGGTGGCGCCGGTCGCGGCATCGCGCAGTGGAGTGTGGGCGGCCGGTGGGACCGCTACGCCAACGACAACGCGGTCTGGTACGCCAGCCAGCAGGGTCAGTCGGTCTGGTCCCTGAACCTGCAGCTGAAGTTCATCACCTACGAGCTGAACACCTTCTCCAGCTACGGGAAGTCCACGCTGAAGGCGGCGACGACCATCGACGCCGCCGTGAGGGCGTTCGAGTCCAAGTTCGAGATCTGTGGCGACTGCCAGCACGCCACCCGCGTGCGCTACGCCCAGCAGGTCTACAACGCCTACGCATAATCCCGCGCGCCCAGCGCCTTGTCAGGGCAGAGCGTTCCAGATCTCGACGAACTTCTTTGGCAGGGCGCGCGATCCGTCGCCCTCCGACTCAAGACGGGGCGCGACGTCGAAGTAGTAGTCGTCCTCGCCCAGATGCAGGTTGAGCGTGGCACCGACGGGCACGTGCTCCTTGACCGCCGGCAGGACCTTGCGCAGGTCTCCACCCGTTGGAGCCGAGATCGTCACCATGGCGGCACCGTTGCGTCCTCCGCCCTCGCGCCACCCGATGGCGCTGAGGTTGCGGTCGGCGGTGAGGGCCGCGAAGTCCTCAAGGTGCTCCAGTTCCTGGCCCGCATAGATCTCGAAGTCCGCGCCGGACGCGACGGTCCAACGTGGGGTGTCGCTCGCCTGCGTCGTGACGTGGAGTTTCACCTGCGCGACCGCGACCACGAGTGGCAGACCAGACGCGACTGTTGGTGCCACGTCGGTCGGGGTCGCGACCCGCACGACCACCTCATGGGCCGAGGTGAATCGCACGTTCTCGACCCCCGGGAGTGCCATGAGGTCGGCCCGCAACCCGCCAAACCCAGCAGGCAGTGATTCGCCGCTGCCACGCACCGTGCCCTCCGTCAGCGTGAGGACAGCCTTGGGGTCAACCGCCGCAACCGCCGCACGCACTCGGTCCAGATCGAGGCCTGGTTGAACTCCGATCGCCAACGCGGTGCCGTTGAGCTCGAAGTCATTGAGGTCCGCCGCATCCACCGCGGTGATCGCCTCGGCAAGGCGAGGTGGCACCTCTCGCCACAGCCCACCGACGTCGCCGGCAGGAGCCGAGATGCTCCCAGTGATCGGCAGGTCCTTGAGGTCGGGCAGCTGGGCTATCGCAGGCTGGACGACCGCGATGTCCGCGGAAAGGTCCGCCAGCTCACCGGCATACCCCTCTTCGCAACTGAGCTCACCCCTGAGGGATGCGGAGGACGCAAACAGGCCCGCCCTCAAACCGAGGTGCTGCGCACGAGGACCTGCGCCCTCAGGGCAGATCTCGATCCCGTTGGCCCACACCACTGCCGAGTCCGATGGATCCTTGACGAGATCGGCAATGGTGCTTTCGACCGCCTCAAGGTCGGCTGGTGAAGCCGTCGGCAGCAGCGTGACTTTTGCGTCGAAGCTCCCCACCCAGGGCAGCGCGTTCTCGGCAGCGATGCCGATGTCCTCGATCAACGGGCCATGTCGTTGCGACATGGCCCGTGTGAAGTCGGCTCCCTTGGCCTTGCCCTTGTCGACGTCAGCACAGCCGCCAAGTACAAGCGCCCCCGCGAGCAGCACCACAGGTCCCGTCCCCCACCTCACGTGTTCCACAGATGAAGTGGACCATACGTCTGCAGAGGTATGCCGGTCCCTCGCGCGACGGACGACGTGATCCTTCGCGGCCACCTAGCCTTGAGACATGACCGATGTGTGGGGCGACCAGCGCGCGACACGTCGGCAGCTGATCCTCGACGGGTCGATCGCGGTCCTCTTCGGCCTCGGGATGCTCGCGATCCACGTCAGCCTCGGCGCTGGCGCTGCCATCGCCACAGTGCTCCTGGCCTTCGGGCTGGGATTTCGACGCGTCTCGTGGCAGGTCATGTCGGGCTTCGCCTTCGTCGGCTCCGTGTCGCAGGTGCTCGGGTCAGACATCGCCTATCTGGCCAACGGGGCGTATGCCGTCTTCTTCTTCACTCTGGGCTCGCATCGAGACCCGCGCGTCCGCCGATTCGGGATGGCCGCCGCCACGGTGGCTGTGCTCGGTGCCGCGCTCTACGGAGCAACACGCGGCGGCATCGAGATGAGCAACTTCGGGCGTGGCGCCACAGCCATCGGTCTTGGCTCCACGGCTGCCTTGTTCGTGTTCGGCGGGTGGGTCGCAGGCTACCTGCGGTGGCAGAGCCGTCAGACCGTGCAGGCCCGCATCGACGCCCAGCTCGAAGCGGTCGAGCGGCGTCGGGTGACTGAGCTCTATGACATCGAGCAGGAACGACGCCGGATCGCCGCCGACATGCACGACGTCGTCGCCCACTCCTGGGCCGTCGTCGCAGCCCAGAGTGACGGTGCCCGATATGCGTTGCGGGAGAACCCTGCTGGCGCCGAGCGGGCACTCGAAGTCATCGGCGAGACGGCCCGCACCGCGATCGGTGACCTGCGCACCATCGTCGCCCAACTCCGAGATCCAGGGCTCCAGCCGAGCACCCCTGGCTATGCCCAGCAGGCCGAGCTCGAGGAGCGCATGCGTTCGTCCGGGATGACCCTCGAACTCACCGAGACCGGCACCCGCGACGAGTCCCCGCTCATCGCCCTCACGGCCCACCGACTCCTTGGTGAGTCACTCACCAACGCACTGAAGCACGGCGACCTCTCGTCACCCGTTCGCGTCGCGGTCGACTGGAGCGAGGGCTACCGTCTGAGCGTGACCAACCACCTGAGCCGTCCGGACACGGGTGTCCGCTCCGGCCACGGGCTGATCGGCATGGCCGAGCGGACAACGGTGGCGGGCGGCACCTTCTCGGCCGGACCAGAAGGCGACCAATGGGTCGTCAGGGCGCATATCGCGGACGGCGACGCATGACGATCCGCGTCGCCCTCGTCGACGACCAGGCGCTCTTTCGCGCCGGGATCGCGATGGTCGTGGGCAGCCAGGACGACCTCACCGTCGTCGGTGAGGCAGGCGACGGTGGCGAGGCGGTTGCGCTCGTCGAGACCTCTGCGCCCGACGTCGTCCTGATGGACGTCCGTATGCCGCGTGTCGACGGTGTCGAGGCCACCCGACGGATTCTCGCCCGGTTCGGCGAGGACGCCCCCCGCGTGCTGGTCCTCACGACCTTCGACCTCGATGAGCTTGCCGCCGACGCCATCGAAGCCGGGGCGTCCGGGTTCGTCCTCAAGGAGACGCGACCGGAGTTCCTCCTCGCCGCCATCAGAGCCGTTGCCGACGGAACTCAGGTGGTCGCGGCCGGTGCGACCAGGGCCGTTTTCGAGCGCTTCCGTGAGCGGGCAACCGCCGCCCCGGGCGCGGACTACGAGCGCCTCACCCCACGCGAGCGCGAGATCCTGATGCGCGCCGCCCAGGGCCTGTCCAACGCCGAGATCGCGGCTGCCGAGTTCCTCTCCGAGGCCACGGTCAAGACGCACGTGTCGCGCATCCTCGGCAAGCTCGCCCTGCGTGACCGAGTGCAGCTCGTCGTCTACGCCTACGAGCACGGCCTCCTCTAGCGGACTCTGCGCGGGCGGTTGATGAACCCGTGGATGGGTCGCAACTGAGCGAGCGGTGCGAAGAACCCGAGCACGCCCTGGTCGATGACGAGGCGCTCGACGCCCTGGGTCGTGAACTGGTCACACAGGTCGAGCACCCCATCCGTCGGGACGCCGAGGACCTGGCCGGCCTCCTCCTCGCTGAACCCGTTGCCGAGGGCGAACTCGCGCGCTCGGGCCCCGGTCGTGAAGGCGAGGAGGGAGGGCACACCGTCGACGACCCCGACGAGCGGCGCCACGTCGGGCATGCTGCCGCGAGCGACGAAGTACCACTGCTCCAGCTCGAACATCGCCTGCCACAGGTTGGTCTGGGCGTCGACGTCGCTGCCTGCGGCCCGAGCGGCATTCGAGAGGGCGTCGATGGTGCTGGTGTCCGGTGTCTGGCTCATACGTCGAGCCTACGTTCTGGACGACGGCATACGCCGTCCGATGTATGCCCGTTGGTCCCGTCGCCGGATGTGCGGCGGTCACCTGATCCATAGCGTTGCAGGCATGAACTCAGAAACGTTGCAGCACAGCACAGCTCAGCCCGTCGTCTCGCTCCGCCGGGTCTCGAAGATCTATGGCGAGGGCACCGGCAGGGTGGCCGCCCTCGACGAGGTGAGCGTTGACATCCACCGCGGTGGGTTCACCGCGATCATGGGTCCGTCGGGCTCGGGCAAGTCGACGTTCATGAACGTCGCCGCCGGTCTCGACGACGCCACGAGCGGTGAGGTCATGCTCGCCGGTGCGGCGCTCACTCACTTGGATGACGACGCGCGAACCACATTGCGACGCAATGAAGTCGGCTTTGTCTTCCAAGCGTTCAATCTCGTCCCGACGCTCTCGGCACGAGAGAACATCCTCCTGCCGTTCGAGCTCGCCGGTCGACAGGTGGAACCGGAGCAGCAACGCTGGATCGACCACCTCGTCGTCACCCTCGGGCTGATCGACCGCATTGAGCATCGCCCGAGTGAGCTGTCGGGTGGGCAGCAACAGCGAGTGGCCATCGCGCGAGCTCTCGCCTCGCGTCCGTCCGTCATCTTCGCCGACGAGCCGACGGGGAACCTCGACTCGCGCAGCTCGCGCGAGGTCCTCACGCTGCTGCGCACTGCCGCTCGCGAGTACGGCCAGACCATCGCCATGGTGAGCCACGACCCCGTGGCCGCCTCCTACGCGGACCGCATCCTCGTCATCGCCGACGGTCGGCTCGTGGGCGACCACGGCGCCCTCTCCCCGCAGCAGATCTCGGACCTGCTCATCGGCTTCGAGGTCGGTGCCGCATGAGACGCAACCTCACCCTCGGCAGCCTTCGTGAACTCGGCACCGTCGGTCTCGTGGCCGGCCTCTGCGGTGCGTATGCCGCCACGCTCATCATGACGTCGTCGATCCTCACCGCATTGAGCGACGAATCGGGCGGCTCCATGGCGCTGATGCTCGGCATCGTGGCCGGGGTCTTCATCCTCATCGCCCTCTATGTCGGTGCCGTCGTCATCGTCAACGCCGTCGACACGGTCATCTCCGGTCGGTTGCGGCACATCGCCCTGCTCCGCCTGCTCGGATCACGTGGACGCCAGCTCCGCACGTCGGTGATGCGCGGCACCGCGACCGTCGGAGCGCTCGGGGCACTCACCGGCATCATCATCGGAACCCTCGTGACACACGTGGTGCGAGCGATCCTGGTGGCACGAGACACGCTGCCCGAAGCGGCATACCCATGGGTTGATCCTCAGCTGCTCGCGGCCCTCGGTGCCATCACACTTGCGGCCACAATCTCCGGCTGGCTGGGGTCGCGCGGCGTCCTGCGAGTGACGCCCGCGGAAGCCCTGGCCGGAACCGCCGCCCACACAGCCGCCCCACGCAAATCCTCCGTCATCCGCGCCATCATCGCCGGTCTCGGAATCGTCGGCGGCCTGATCGTTCTCGCTCTCGGCGCCGTGTTCGGGGAGTCCAATCCCGGTATCGGCTTCGTCCTGGCCTTCTTCGGTGCTGCCGGGTCCGGGACGGGCCTCCTCATCGGTGCCCGGTTCGTCATCCCTGGGGTCGTCGTCGCCTTCAGCCGCATTCTCGGGAATGACCCGGCAAGCGTCGTCGCCCGCCGCAACGCGCTGCTCGACCCACTGCGCACCACGCGGTCCACGATGGGCCTCGTCATCGGCGTCACCCTCGTGACGACGTTCGCCTCGGGGATGTCGGCGCTGCGTGCGTCGGTGAACTCCTGGGAGATGGACCCGGGACAGCGGGCCCAGGCCGATCAGGCCCTCGCCGTGACGTCGGCGATCCTCATCTGCATCATCGTCATCTCCGCGATCATCGCGGCCGTCGGCTTCGTCAGCACGATGTCACTGACGGTCATCCAACGTCACCGCGAGATCGGCCTGCTCCGATCGCTCGGCTTCACCAAGCGGCAGGTGCGCACGATGATCACGAAGGAGTCGGTCGCGCTCTCTGCGTCCGCGATGATCTTCGGGATCGTCCTCGGTCTCGTCTACGGGACTCTCGGTGCGCAGTCGCTCGTGGGTGCAGAGACACCCGGCATCGTCTGGGGGCTGCCCCTGGGGGCGCTCACCGCGATCGCCCTGGCAGGCGTGGTGCTGGTGCTCGTGGCCTCGCAGGGCCCGGCTCGACGGGCCATCGCCGTCGCCCCC